>DFAM01000016.1:0-241 GCA_002365595.1 Acinetobacter sp. UBA3106
GGCATCATCAATAAACACCAGTAAACAGCATTTAGGTGCTCGTCCTTCAAACCAGTCATGATGTGAGCCATCAATTTGGATCAGTTCACCATAACAATCCCGGTTATATCGAGGCTGATACGGGCGTTTCAGGCGCTTGGCGCGAGGAATCCATAAATCGGCTGCAATCATCCAGGAACGCAGGGTTTCTACTGAAATATTAAAGCCATAAACGCTAGTCAGCTTTTCATGGGCTAAAGTT
>DFAM01000016.1:466-19497 GCA_002365595.1 Acinetobacter sp. UBA3106
TTTCTATTTTGGGCTTACATGGGGATTTCGTATAACAGCCATTATGTTAAATTAGAATGTTTAAGGAGGGGAAAGAATGACCGATAGCTTTATTCATCATTTAATATCTTTAATAGGAAAGTCCAATACAAATAAAGAGTTGCTTGATTTTTTTATAAAAAACTCTTTTATAGAAAGTACAAATGATATTAATTTACCTATTTATGATGAAGATGGGGAGCTATTAGATGAATATGATTTTTACATTAATAAGTATAGTGATGGTTTAAGTTTTATATTTACAGATGAGTCATTTTTTTTAAATCAATCTGATAAACCTATCATAGGAGATCAACTTTATCTAACAACTATCTTTTTTTATAACGATGAGGTCGAAGGTTTTGCACAATATACCAATGAATTACCATATAAAATAAAGCTTTCTATGAATAAAAGCGAATTAGAAAAGCTATTAGGAAAACCACTATTTACAAAAAATGATGATGATGGTGTCGTTAGAAGCCAAAAATGGAAAATAACAGGAAGTCGATTTGAATTGTATACATCATATAAACATAATGGTGATATTAGATATATTTCACTAAGTTTACCTTATTGAGTTTTGTCGCATTAAGGAATTAAGTTTATCTAAAATTAACATAATACACGTTATACAAAATTCTCTTTTTTATTTTATAAAAATCATTTATTTAACCAATATTATAAAGCCCAACTCATGCTAATTGGGCTTTATAATGTAAAGAATCATGTTTTACGCTCAATATTCAATCATTGTTTCACATTTTTATTTAGCATGACTTAAATCAAAACTTTTGTGCCAACCACACCGTATGCCCAGCACAGTCGGGATCTTCCGCAATCATTTTCACAACTTTAAAACCATGATTTTTTAATAATTGCTGATATTCATCTGGTGACAAACTGGCGTGGTAAAGTACGTCGCCAAAAATCTCCCCAATCGACTCACCATGTTCAGGTCCACTGGTAAACATCAACATGGTTCCCTGCTCTGCAAACTGAAAAAACTGTTTAAACATCAGCCGCTGATCATCGGGAGTCAAATGAAAAAAACTGTCCCACGCTAAAATACCCTGAAATTTCTGACCAAAATCGATAGTTCGCATATCGGCTTCTAGCCAGACCTGTTCAGGAAAATGGTGCTTTGCCATTTCAATCATGACATCTGAACTATCCACCCCGACTACAGAATGCCCCTGTTCAAGTAAATATGCCGCTACCGGTTTACCCGAGCCACAGCCTAAATCCAGTATTTGAGCATGTTCAGGAATAAGCGAAAGAAAATGATTGAGCCATGCTTTTTCATAGAGGAACTGGCCGCGCAATTCCGTCCATGCATATGCATGTTTTTTATAAATTTTAATAATATTTTTCGCAAACTCAGATTGATCTTTCATGAGCGGTTTTTTCTAAATACTAATCACAATAGTATAGGCTTATTTATAGCTGGATTTGAAGATTTGAAGATTTGAAGATTTGAAGATTTGAAGATTTGAAGATTTGAAGATTTGAAGAAAGTATTATTTTTATAAAATTTAAAGCAAAAAAAAGAAGATAAAGCCTTATGCCTGATCTTCTTTTTGACCGTAAAACCATGTCGCTGCGATATATAAAGAGAAGCCAACAACTGAAACTACTGAAGTAATCATAAACTTATTACACTCTAGATTTGATGTGCTCATTATGTAAAAGTTTTATGACAGTTATATGACAAATGCGAAAGATCAGAAATATTAAATATGTAATTAAAAATCAAAAATTTATAATATATTTATTTTAAAATGAATCCTTTTTATGAGAAATATTTCATGAAATATGACATTAAAATGCTCATATTTCTAGCAAATGCGACAGTGAAACTGTCCTATAACCTAGCCTATTAAACTTTCGGCCAAAGATTAAGCAAAACGCCCACAAAACTTGCTTTTTATCTTATAATTTAGCCCGCTAGCTAACAGCCCGCTCAAGAGATATTTGATATGACAACTATTATCAAGCAAGATGACTTGATCACATCGGTAAAAGATGCGCTTCAGTTTATTTCTTACTATCATCCACAGGACTTCATCCAAGCGATGAGCCGTGCCTATGATCGTGAAGAAAATAAAGCTGCTAAAGACGCGATCGCACAAATCTTAATTAACTCTCGTATGTGTGCAGAAGGCCATCGCCCGATCTGTCAAGATACGGGTATTGTGAACGTATTTCTTGAAGTGGGCTTAGACGTTAAATTTGATTTAACCATGAGCTTAGACGATGCAATTAACGAAGGCGTTCGTCAAGGTTATCTTGAAAATTCAAACATTTTACGTGCATCTGTTTTAGCAGATCCTGCTTTTGGCCGTAAAAACACCAAAGACAACACCCCTGCTGTAATTCACTACAAACTCGTACCAGGTAACAAAGTCGATATTACTGTTGCTGCCAAGGGTGGTGGTTCAGAAAATAAATCTAAACTGGCAATGTTGAACCCGTCTGATTCAATCGTAGATTGGGTACTGAAAACTGTTCCAACGATGGGTGCAGGCTGGTGTCCTCCTGGTATGCTCGGTATCGGTATTGGTGGTACTGCTGAAAAAGCCATGATGCTGGCTAAAGAAGCATTGATGGAAGAAATCAACATGGACGAATTGCTTCGTCGTGGTCCACAAAGCAAAATGGAAGAACTCCGTATCGAGATCTTCGAAAAAGTAAATGCTTTGGGTATTGGTGCACAAGGTCTTGGCGGTTTAACCACTGTTCTTGATATCAAAATCAAAGATTACCCATGTCATGCTGCGGGTAAACCAGTCGGTATGATTCCAAACTGTGCGGCAACCCGTCATGCACACTTCCAGTTAGACGGTACAGGTGTTGCTCACATTCAAGCACCTAAACTTGATGACTATCCTGCTGTAACTTGGGATTCTTCAACGTCTAAACGTGTGGACCTGGACAACATCACTCAAGAAGAAATGAACTCTTGGAAACCAGGTGATACTTTATTGCTTAACGGTACTATCTATACCGGTCGTGACGCTGCGCACAAACGTATGGTAGACATGTTAAACAAAGGTGAAGAACTTCCGGTAGACCTTAAAGGCAAGTTCATTTACTACGTTGGCCCTGTAGATCCAGTGGGTGATGAAGTTGTGGGTCCTGCTGGTCCGACCACTGCAACACGTATGGACAAATTTACTCGCCAAGTACTTGAAGCAACTGGCTTGTACGGCATGATCGGTAAAGCGGATCGTGGTCCTGCTGCTGTTGAAGCGATTAAAGACAACAAAGCAACTTATTTGATGGCTGTGGGCGGCGCTGCTTACCTGGTATCTAAAGCTGTTCGTGAAGCTGAAGTTGTGGCATTTGCTGACTTGGGTATGGAAGCAATCTACAAGTTTAAAGTTGAAGATATGCCTGTATCTGTAGCTGTTGATGTGAATGGTACGTCTATTCACGCAACTGCTCCAAAAATCTGGCAAGCGAAAATTGGTAAAATTCCAGTAGTAGATGCTGCTGCGGTTTAATTTGCCAAGTTAAAAAAGCACCCTGATGGGTGCTTTTTTATGTTCTGAATGAATATTTCTTATATCAGAACATATTGAGTTGTAATTTCAACTTAAAATTTCTTTAAATCTTTTTACCAAGTCAGCGGATTCCAAAGTTTAAATGGCGTGGTCAACTGAACATCTTCTGCAGGATCATATTTTGCAGGTTTCAGTTTTTGCGCTTTCTTACGTACCTTACCGCTATTTTGATCTAAAGCAACAAAGTTATAACTTTCCGACTTCAGCTGGGTATAGGCAATTTCATTTAAGGCAGTTTTTTCCGGCACAAACATTAAAGGTCCAGATACCTCACGACGGGTACTTAAATTTTCTTCATCGTATTTGATAAAATAAGACTGTCCTGCCTGCACGGTAAAATCCAGATATTTAGGCTTTTGAAAATGTTGCACACCCAAAGGACGGCTGGTTGATATGCGATATGTCCCGACCGGTAATTCAACCCAGTAATAATGATTGTTTAATAAGCTTGGAATACGCTCACTATTGATAAACAAACTGGATGCTACAATTTCCTGGCGGTTCCACTTACTGTCAGGACGGTATAAATAGACAATCGCCGCCTGGTCACTTTGTGCCTGAACCGGTTTAAAGCGCTGACCTAATTTTTGGTTGACCCAAGCACCAATGGTAAACATGCCAAAACGGTACTGTTCCAACAAACTTGGTTCATGTTCAGTATTTACAGGTTTTAAAGTTGAAGTGACTTCGGCATGTTGCATCGCAGATTTGCCATGACATCCCAATAAAATAAAGCTTGCACAGACTGCAATACAGACTCCACGCATGATTTTCCCTCACCGCGTATTTTTTATTTTTGTACTCAATTAAAAGTTCATTCTTCGCTCTATTAATCGCGACATTGATTTGAGTTAGTTGATCTTTTTTAGGCGTCCACGCCTAATCATTGAGATTAACATTGCGCTTTATTTTTGGAAATAAAAAACGTGCGAAAACACCAGTTTTCCGCACGTTTCTGACGAATAGCGAATTAAGCAGATTTAGAGTTTATAACTTTTAAATCAACTTTAGAGGCATCTTCAGTTTCTAATTTAGGTTGACGTTCTGCTTTTAACACGGGTTTTCCTTCACCAGAAATCACTGCATCATTCACAATCACTGTCCCGATATCGGTACGGCTAGGTAAATCATACATGGTTTCAAGTAACGAATTTTCCAGAATTGAACGCAGACCACGAGCGCCCGTATTACGTTCCAAGGCTTTTTTCGCCACGGCACGTAATGCTGAATCTTCAAATACCAGATCCACATTTTCCATATCAAATAAATATTGATATTGACGGGTTAAAGCATTCTTCGGTTCAGTCAGAATCTGCATCAAAGCTTCTTCATCCAGCTCATCCAAAGTTGCAATCACCGGCAAACGACCAATAAATTCTGGAATTAAACCAAATTTCACCAAGTCAGTTGCTTCAACTTGACGGAACAAATCAGACAATTTACGCGTTTCGTCTTTGTTCTTCACTTCTGCCGTGAAACCGATCCCGCCTTTCTCCTGACGCTGTTGTACGATTTTCTCTAGACCAGAGAAGGCACCGCCACAGATAAACAGGATATTTGAGGTATCAATTTGAATGAACTCTTGTTGCGGATGTTTACGACCACCTTGTGGTGGAATGGAAGCAACCGTACCTTCGATCATTTTCAGTAAAGCTTGTTGAACACCTTCACCCGATACATCACGGGTAATTGACGGATTTTCAGACTTGCGGGTAATCTTGTCGATCTCGTCGATATAGATAATCCCTTTTTGCGCTTTTTCTACATCATAATCCGCTTTTTGAAGAAGCTTCTGTACGATGTTTTCCACATCTTCACCCACATAACCGGCTTCGGTCAGTGTGGTTGCGTCTGCCATAGCAAATGGAACATCGAGCAAACGCGCTAAAGTCTGTGCAAGTAAGGTTTTACCCGAACCTGTTGGCCCAACCAAAAGTATATTACTTTTCGCAAGCTCAACAGCGTGATCAGGTTTATGCCCTGAATGAGTCACTTTTAGACGCTTGTAATGGTTATATACCGCAACTGAAAGGGTCTTCTTGGCAACATCCTGACCAATCACATATTGATCAAGTGCAGCACGAATTTCGTGTGGCTTTGGCAAAGGCTTACTTGCCCAATCACCAGATTCAACTTGTTGACTGGTTTGGACTAAATCTAAGCATACGTCCACACACTCATTACAGATGTAAGCGTCCTCACCTGCAATCAGTTTCCCGACTTCAGACTGCGTTTTACCGCAAAATGAACAATGCTTTTGTCCTTGAGGATGGTCGGACATATTCACTCCAATATAAAAATCTGAAAATTATGGACGTTTACTTAACACTTCATCCACGAGACCGTATTCTTTAGCAGCCTGTGCTGTCATAAAGTTGTCACGGTCAGTATCTCTGGCAACAGTTTCATAGTCTTGACCACTATGCTCTGCCATTAAACGGTTTAAACGTTCTTTAATGAATAGAATTTCACGTGCGTGAATTTCAATATCCGATGCCTGACCACGGAAACCACCGAGTGGCTGGTGAATCATCACACGGGCATTTTCCAAGCAATAACGTTTGCCCTTAGCACCTGCATTCAGCAGGAATGCACCCATAGAGGCTGCCTGTCCCATACAATAAGTCACGACATCCGGTTTAATAAACTGCATGGTGTCATAAATCGCCATACCTGCAGTCACTGAACCCCCTGGTGAATTAATATAGAGGTGTATATCTTTATCTGGGTTCTCTGCTTCTAAAAACAACATTTGCGCAACAATTAAATTTGCCATGTTGTCTTCAACTTCACCGGTTAAAAAGATGACGCGTTCACGCAAAAGACGTGAGAAAATATCGAAAGAGCGCTCACCACGAGAAGACTGTTCTACTACCACTGGCACTAAAGCGTTATCAATTGTTGGAACATACATACGTTATTTATTCCTAAATTTTTGTTACTCGACTCATAATCACAATATGAGGGATAATTGCCGAAAATGCAAAAGATTCCCAATTAAATAACAGATATTTTTTATATAAGCTTTGTGAATTCAGGACAGGTTCAAGATAAGCCTGTAAATAAAAAAAGGCGCATGATGCGCCCTTTTTTAGCTCAGCTAAACTTAGCCTTGTTGACGAGCTTGTTGCTCTTTCAATAAGTCTTCATAGCTTACTTTTGTGTCAGTCACTTTAGCAGATGCCAAGATGTGATCAACAACCTGATCTTCTAAAACAACAGCTTCGATTTGAGCACGTTGCTGTTTGTCATTTTTGAAGTATTCAATCACTTCAGTTGGATCTTCGTAAGAAGAAGCCATGTCTTCGATGTAAGCTTCAACACGCGCAGGATCTACTTCAATTTTAGCATCAGCTAAAACTTTGCTCACCAACACACCAAGTTTTACAGATTTTTCAGCTTGTTCTTTGAACAGGTCATCTGGAAGCATGCTGCTGTCAAATGCTTGCGCACCTTGAGCACCAAACTGTTGAGTGAACTGTTGAATCATTTGTTGACGTTGACGGTCAATTTCTTGAGACAACATCGCAGCAGGAACTTCAACTTCGTTTGCAGCTACAAGTGCATCAAAAGTTGCGCCTTTTAGCTGGTTGCGAAGACCGTTTTTCACTTCACGTTCCATGTTTTTACGAACGTCAGCTTTTAATTTTTCAATACCTTCTTCTTCAGTTAAACCAAAGATTTTCAGGAATTCAGCATCAACTTCTGGAAGTTTTTGTTTTTCAACAAGCTTCACAGTGATTTTGAACTGAGCTGCTTTACCAGCAAGGTTTTCAGCTTGGTAGTCTTCAGGGAAAGTAACATCAATCACTTTCTCTTCGCCTTTCTTCATGCCAACGATACCGTCTTCGAAGCCAGGAATCATACGGCCTGAACCTAGAACCAGTTTAAAGTCTTCAGCAGCACCGCCTTCGAACTTCTCGCCATCTACAGTACCTTCAAAGTCGAAAGTCACTTGCATGTCTTTTTTAGCCATGCCTTTAGTTTCAGTCCAAGAAGCACGTTGCTTTTGAAGGTTTTCGATCATTTGATCAACGTCTTTGTCGTTTACTTCAGTTGCTTTGCGTTCAACTTCTAAACCGTCAAATTTCACGTCAACTTCTGGATAAACTTCTACAGTTGCTTCATAAACAAGAGCGTCTTCTTTATTTTCAACTTTTTCAATGTTTGGCATGCCAACAGCATTGATTTTCTCTTGTTGAATCGCTTCAAACACTGTGTCACGAATAACATCGTTTACAACTTCTTGATAAATGCTTGCGCCATATTCACGACGTACGACATTTAAAGGCACTTTACCTGGACGGAAGCCGTTGATCTTCACAGTTTTAGCAGTGCGTTTTAAACGAGCTTCAAATTGTTCGTTCACACGGCTCGTCGGTACAGATACATTTAAACGACGGGCAACGCCCGAAACCGCTTCAGAAGTTACTTGCATGGCTTCCTCGATATAGAAATAGTAATTGCAATTTTTAAAGTGCCACATTATATGACAACATTGAAAGATATACAAAACAGGATGATTTAACCATTAAATTTTAAGCATTCTGCTCAGAAAAGTCTGTCTTGCTTACAACTTTGAACATCTGTGAGGTATAAACATCGCCATTTTATATATTCTTTTACTGCTCAAGCTGATCTTTTGCTGTTGGATCCTGTTATTTCATGCTTTTTATTATTTTCTCTAGTTAGATTTTATTTTTCTTATTTAACTCCAAATTTTATTTCTTGTTATATAGTCATATTTTGCATGACAATCTCGACGTAATCCCAAAGTAATCACAAATAAAGTCCGCTGGCTGATGAAAATTCATAATGCAGTCATTTCTTCCCTTCATTTCATGATTTTGTCTCCCTATTCAATGCACTCTAAAACTCTTTAGTCGAATTCCATGATCCAGCCCCCTCTTCCCATCTTTAGAGTTCAAATTGAATGAAGATCAGGAATATAATTCAAATAGAGATTTATATGATTTGATTCAACAAAGAAATTGAGCACAAAAATGAAATATTTGTGGGTGATTTGCCACACAACTGTTAAAAGAAATTAACATCAATATTCCCAATTAAAAACCCAAAAATAAACAAAATAATAAATATAAAATAAAATCAATAATTTAATTTAATATAGTTATATTATTACATTTAAATAAACGATTAATAATTAAATCTCAATTTCCAATTGCAATCATTATTAATGGTGATGCAAAATAAGAATCATTATTATTCTCATACATTTTTACAATACACCTTTTGAGTTCAAAATGGCCTTTATCAAAACACGCAAAAAAATCGTATCTTCTGCGATTGTGTCTTCACTTTCAGTGATGGCTGGTAATGCAATTGCACAAGATCAAGTTGCTCAACTTGAAACTCTTCACACTCAGGCAGAAGCAGAACAAGGTCTCAAAGTAGATAAATCTGCCAGCTCCAAGTTTGTTGCTCCTTTACTGGATACCCCTAAATCGATTTCTGTAATTTCCAAGCAACTCATTGAAGATACTCAAGTAACAACTTTAAGCGATGCTTTGCGTACTGTGCCTGGTATTACTTTAGGTGCGGGTGAAGGTGGTAACCCGAATGGCGACCGTCCATTTATTCGTGGTTATAGCTCTGAAAGTTCGATGTATGTCGATGGCGTACGTAGTTCGACCTCACAAAACCGTGAAATGTTTGCAGTAGAGCAGGTTGAAGTCACTAAAGGCTCAGCTTCTGCTTTAGGTGGTGCGGGTGCTGCAGGTGGTAGCGTTAACGTGATTTCTAAAGTTGCTAAAAAAGGTGACTTTTTGGAAGGCTCAGTTGGTGCAGGTACAGACAGTTACCAACGTATCACTTTAGATGGCAACAAAGATTTTGGTAATGGTATTGCAGCCCGTGTTGCAGTATTAGGACACCACAATGAAAAAGCTGGTCAGGCAGATGGTGCTGAATATGCCCGTTTTGGTATAGCACCAAGCATTACCTTTGGCCTAGACACTCCTACTCGTGCAACTTTAAGTTATTACTACTTAAAATCTGACGATACCCCAGATTCAGGCGTTCCTTATTGGAATGGTTCGGCTGCGATTGGTAAGCCTTTAAATGCCAAACAAGGTATTTACTATGGCTGGTTAAACCGTGATTTCCAAAAACAGGAAAATCAAATTGGTACATTTAAGTTAGAACATGATTTAACTGACAATTTAACCATCAGTAATACAGCTGTTTATAGTAATTCTAAAAATAATTATGTCTGGACCCAGCCAGATGACTCAAAATTAAATATTGGCAATACACCAAATGCTCAAGTGGTACGTCGTGCAAATGCGCGTATTACTGATACAGAGACATTCAGCGACCAACTGGCATTAACCGGTAAATTTAATACCGGTGCCCTAAAACATAGCTTTAATGTGGGTGCTGAATATTCTAAACAGGAATCTGATAAAGGAAGTTATTTACTTACCGATTTAGGTCAAGCAGCAACTTCAACTCTTCCAGCTAGCCTTAATCCACCTAAAGCATGTAGCACTTTTACCAATGTTACTTCAAACTATTGGTGTACAAGTGCTTACAACCCTAATTCAAAAGACCCTTGGTTAGGAAGTATTGCAGAAAATAAAGCCGTAACCACTACGACAGCTGAGACAACTTCAGTATATTTACTGGATAGCATTGAGTTTAACCCGCAATGGTTATTAGATTTAGGTTTACGCTGGGACAAGTTTGATACTGAACTTAAAACCAATGCGACCGGTGCAAAAATTGAAAGTAATACAGACTTTTTCTCTTACCAAGCAGGTTTAACTTTTAAACCACGTCCAAATGGTAGTATCTATACCAGCTTTGCAACTTCAGCAAACCCGGTAGGTGTAGATGCAGGTGACGGTTCTGAAACTGCATTAACAGCAGTGAATAAAGATATCGATCCGGAAGAAAGCCGTACTTTTGAAATTGGTACCAAGTGGGATCTGTTTAACGAAAAATTAAACTTAACTGCAGCAATTTTCCGTACAGAAAAACAAAATACTCGTATCTCGCTTGATGCAAATACCACAACAAATGGTGGTGCGAGTAAAGTTGATGGCTTGGAACTTGGCTTAAACGGCAACATTACCGACAAGTGGGCTGTTTCTGCTGGCTATACCTACCTAGATAGTGAAGCGACCAAGAATGGCGTAAGCTGTCGCGGTACAACCTGTACAGACCAAACTGTTTATAATGGCAATGTAATGCCAAACGTTGCGAAAAACAGTGCAACGCTTTGGACCACTTACCAAGTCTTACCACAGTTAACGCTTGGTGGGGGTGCAATTGCTATGGACAAAGTTTATGGCGACCTAGCCAATACCAAATATGTTCCAGGTTACGTACGTTACGATGCCATGGCTCGTTATAACGTCAACGAAAATGTTGACCTGCAATTAAACGTCAACAACCTGTCTGACGAACGCTATTTCACCAAAGCGTATGCATCTCACTATGCCACTGAAGCAGAAGGTCGTAGCGCAGTATTGTCGCTAAATTTCAAATACTAAGTTCAATTAAAACCATAAATTAATTATGGCTTTAATCTAAAATAGCCTCATAATCATGAGGCTATTTTTATCGTTAAAAGAATTTATTCTTCCAAAGGTCTCTTGCCGTGATCCATCATATTCCTAACGTCCTGACTAAAGAACAAGTTCAATATTTCCGTGATGAAATGAATAAAATTGAATGGGTCAATGGCAAAGTGACCGCGGGTACGCTTTCGGCCACGGTTAAACAGAATCAGCAACTGCCTGAAGACCTGCCACTGACTCAGCACTTGGGCACGATTATTTTAGAGTCTTTGGGTCAGCATCCCTTGTTTTTATCTGCGGCCATTCCTTTAGACATCATTCCCCCGCTCTTTAACCGTTATGAAAACAATGAATCCTTCGGTTTTCATGTCGACAATTCCATTCGCCGAATCCGTGGAACCCATGAGCGTTTACGCACAGACTTGTCCTGCACGGTTTTTTTAAGCGACCCGGAAGAATATGAAGGTGGCGACCTGGTGGTTGAAGACACCTATGGTTACCATGAAATTAAACTTCCTGCAGGCGATATGATTCTCTACCCTTCAACCAGCTTGCATGAAGTTACACCCGTAAGCTCTGGCTGTCGTATCGCTTCCTTCTTTTGGGTGCAAAGCATGATTCGGGAAGATGCTGAACGCCACATGCTATTTAACCTGGATCAGTCGATTCAGAACCTGCGCATGCAACTGGGTGATCAGCATGATGAAGTGATGAAGCTGACCAATCTTTATCACAATTTAATGCGCAAATGGGCTGAACTCTAATTTTCTAATCTAATAAAATAAAAGGGCTGCTGAAACCTTATATCAGCCAGCCCAATCAACAAATTATAAGCATTTGAATCTTTGATTATTTTATCTTTTAGTCAAATTCAACTGTCATCGTATCGTTTTCCCTTTAAACATGATTGTTTTATCTAATTAACAAGCCCGAGTTAAGTCGTATTTCCATCCATTTTCATCACAATGAATCACTTATTACTATTGTTAATGATAATAATTATCATTAGAATTCGCATCAATTGTTACAGGCCATAACAATAACTCCACTTTTGCTGCTATTTTGCCGACTTTAAAAGTTGTAACGCAGTAATGGAATTCTGTCATATACGAAACCAGGGATTACCTACCATGGCACAGATTAAAAGCCGTAAACACAATCGAAATGCTCAACTGGTTGCATTAGCTGCATCTTTCCCGCTCATGACTCATGCCGCAACAAGCAATGGTGTAACCCAGCTTCCAACCATTACCGTAGAATCTCAAGCAGAAAATAAATATAAAGCCGATTCGGTCAGTTCCCCCAAATATACTCAACCACTGGTTGACACCCCTCAAACCGTTTCAGTGATTAAAAAAGAATTATTAAAAGAACAAGGTGCAACCTCATTGGTCGAAGCCTTAAGAAACACACCGGGAATTACCCTGCAACTGGGTGAAAATGGCAATACCAGTGCCGGTGATGCGTTTCAAATGCGCGGTTTTTCTACTCAAACTTCGACCTATGTCGATGGTATCCGCGATTTGGGTGCAGTCACCCGCGATGTCTTTAACCTGGAACAAATTGAAGTGGTCAAAGGCCCTTCTGGTGCGGAAGCCGGTCGTGGTGCTGCATCAGGTTATATCAACCTGGCCAGCAAACTGCCGCAGACTGAAAATAGCCGTGAAGTTTCTGCTACTTACAATACCGCAGAGCATGCACGTCTGGCTGCTGACATTAATCAGGTGATTAACGATGGCGTGGCAGTTCGCTTAAATGCCATGGGACAGGACGGCGGCATTGAAGGTCGCGATTTTATTGAAAATAACGGCTGGGCCATTGCACCCTCGATTGCCTTTGGTCTGGATAGCGATACGCGCCTGTATCTCTATTCACAGCATATTCGTCAACGCAATATTCCGGATGGCGGCATTCCCACCATTGGCATGAAAGGTTTCTACAATGCCGATTCTGCTTTAGCTTCAGCGCCTAAAGTCGACCGTGAAAATTATTATGGTCATGCCAATGACCATGAAGATGTCGATGCAGATATGTATACGGCGAAAATTGAAAGTGATCTAGCTGAAAACGTCAAACTGACCAACATCACCCGTTTGGGTAAAACCAGTATGAATCGCGTTTTAACTGGGATCAATACCGGTTCAGCGGGCTTAAGGACTAATGGTTCAACTGATCCGAAAGACTGGGAAGTTAACCGTTCACGTCAGGGTGTCGATCAGGAAAACAAGATTCTGGCTAATCAAACGACTCTGAACCTGAATTTAAAAACCGGTGCGGTTGAACATGATGTAGTCGCAGGATTAGAGTTTTTAAAAGAACAACTGCATACAAAAACCATGGCTACGCAAATGCCGGGGCAAGCGACGGTAGCAACCTCTTGGGCCAATCTTTATGATCCAGATCGCAATGAAGCAATGCCTAGCCTGATGTATAACGGTGGCTATACCCATGGTGAAACCGATACAGCTGCCGCCTATTTATTCGATACGCTGAAGTTTGGCGAGCGCTTCCAGCTGAATGGTGGAGTACGGGTCGACTATTATGACACCGAATATGATGCTTTGACTTTGCCATCGGGCAGCAGCAGCTTGGTTCCTGCCAGTTTTGGAGCACATGACACCTTAGTGAGCTGGAAACTGGGCGGTTTGTTTAAACCGACAACCTTTAGCAGTGTGTATGCATCTTATGCCAAATCATTGACGCCTCCGGGAAGTGCCAACTTTAGCCTTGCAGCAGATGGAATTAACAGTGCCGCCGCCAAACCGCAAGAAACCCACCACTATGAAGTGGGAACCAAGTGGAATTTGCTCAATGATCAACTGGCTGTAAACGCTGCTGCATATTACACTGAAAATGAAAACCAGTTTACTCAGGATGCCATTACCCAAGAATCCATTCAGCAAGGTAAAACGAGCGTAAAAGGGGTTGAACTGAGTGCTGTGGGTAAAATTACGGATGCATGGAATGTGTCTGCCGGTGTTGCGCATATGAAAACCGAGCAGGAAGACCAGCTGAGCGTTAATGCAACTACCGGGGCAATTACCCGAACCAACAATGTGCGTTGGTCACCGGAATGGACTGCAAGCCTATGGTCGACCTATGATGTTGCTGGCTTTAAGCTAGGACTAGGTGCGCGCTATGTCGATGAGCAAAAGCGTGTCATTACCGACAGTACTGCAGCGGCGAATATGCCCAACATTCCAGGCTATATAGTGTTTGATGCCATGGCAGGTTACAGCTTCAATCAGAATGCTTCGGTCAACTTGAATGTCTATAACCTGGCAGACAAGGAATACATCAGCACCCTGAACAATGGCGGTGGCCGTGTGATTTTAGGACAACCGCGTTCAGCAGCTTTAACTTTTAACTATAAGTTTTAAGCAATTCGCTAAGTCTGAACAGATTGAGTATAAATATGTAGTGGGTTAGATCTAGTGACTGTTGATACTTCATCGATGAAATAGCAATAGCCCCCTAATGCACTACATTATTTTTTGGATTCAAGCCATTTAAGGGATGCAGATCAAGCTGATGATGTTACATATTCCTGAAATTCTGAGCAAACAGCAGGTTGCTGATTTACGCCAACAATTAGATAGCAGTCAGGCCTGGATTCAAGGTCAGCACAGCGCCGGCTTTCAGGCTCAAAAAATTAAGAATAATCTGCAAATTGATCCCAACAGCATTGCTTATCAAGCCTTTGCAGCCAAAATTCTTCAGGCATTGCAACACAATATCCTGCTTAAATCGGCAGCCTTACCCAAGCATATCCTGCCCCCTTTGTTCAATTGCTATCAGGATCAAGGACATTATGGCAATCATGTCGATAATGCCGTGCAATATTCCAGGAGCATAAATCAGGTTATTCGTACTGACGTTTCCATCACCGTGTTTTTATCTGAACCGAATGAATATGCAGGCGGTGAACTGATTGTTGAAGACAATTATGGCAGTCATGAAGTCAAGCTTGATGCCGGCGATGCCATTCTCTACCCTGCGACAAGTTTACATCGGGTCGAACCGGTGACCCAGGGCAAACGAATGGCGGCCTGTACCTGGATACAAAGCATGGTCAAAGATGACTGGCAACGCAGCATGCTGTTTAACCTCGACATGAACATTATTAAATTACGCCAGCAGATTGGCGATAGCGAAGAAATTCTGGGTTTGACCAGTCACTACCATAATTTATTGCGCCAATGGGGCGATCTATGAAAGCCGTTGCTCCCCTTGCTCCCCTCTCCCAGATTCCGGCTTATTTACAGACCCTTGCCGATTATGAAATTCAGGCAAAAAAACACTTGTCAGATATGGTATGGCAGTACTTGCAAGGCGGCTCCATGGATGAAGTCAGTGTTCACGACAATCTGAATCAATTTCAACAGATTCACTTATTGCCCAGAATGCTCAAAGACCTCACTCAAGGCCATACCCGCTGTAAAATTTTAGGGCAGGAATATCCGCACCCGATTTTTCTGGCCCCGATTGGGCATCAGCAGCAGTTTCACCCTGAAGCTGAAGCAGCAACGGCGCTGGCAGCAGAAGTGCTCGGCAGCAATATGGTACTTAGCACCTTTAGCAATACCGATATGCGTAGCCTAAAACAGGACAATCCGTACAAATGGTTTCAGCTGTACTGGCAAGGCGACCGGGACAAATCGCTGGCTTTGGTGAAGCTGGCAGAACAGCAAAACTTTAAAGCCCTGGTGATTACGGTAGATTCACCGCATAGCGGCATTCGCGATCGCGAACGACGGGTATTTTTCCATTTACCGCAAGGCATGCAGCATCCACATACCCCAGCGCATATTCCCTTACCTAAACTGCATGAAGGTGATCATCCCGTATTTAATGGTTTAATGAAAATTGCACCCACCTGGGAGGATATTGCCTGGATGGTTCAGCACACTTCATTACCGGTCATTTTAAAAGGCATCGTCAATCCGCATGATGCCCTGCTTGCCATTCAGCACGGCGTACAAGGTCTGATTGTATCCAATCATGGCGGTCGTGTTTTAGATACCTGCATTTCCCCACTCACAGCATTGCAACTGATTAAAAAAGTGCTGCCAGAAGATTTCCCCCTGTTATACGATGGCGGGATTCGTCGTGGTTCAGATGTCTTTAAAGCGATTGCCCTGGGTGCTTCGGCAGTTTTCATCGGTCGACCTTATATTTATGGGCTGGCAACTGCGGGGGCATTAGGCGTGGCGCATGTGATTAAAATCCTGAAGGAAGAATTTGAAATTACCATGGCATTAATGGGAACAGCCACGTTAAATGACATCAACAATGATTATATTTTCCACCAAAAATAAGATTACTGAAAAATATTTTCCTAAGTCTTGTTATGGATGCAAAAATAGAAAAATATTTTCGGAATAAGTGGATTAATATTAAGTTATAGATTTACAAGCGCTGCGGTACAACTAACTTATAAGAAAGCATTGGTTTTATTACAACTTTCGACTAATGTCTTCCAGTCTCAGACTTGTAAATTGCTAGAATAGACACAATCTATATCAGTAGCAGGTTGCCGTTATCCACGACCTCAAGCAACCGGTGCTACACAAGGAGTTACCTCATGATGTTGGCTGATCCAAGTAAAAAATATCGTCGCATGTACCAACGTGTAGACTTGCCAGACCGTCAATGGCCAAATAATGAAATTACCAAAGCGCCAATGTGGATGAGCACCGACCTTCGTGACGGTAACCAAGCGATTTTTGAACCGATGGATATGGATCAAAAATTCAAAATGTTCCAGATGTTGGTGAAAATCGGCTTTAAACATATTGAAATCGGTTTCCCTTCTGCATCGCAAATTGACTTTGACTTCACCCGCAAATTAATTGAAGAAAATCATATTCCGGATGACGTTTACATCGAAGTATTGGTTCAGGCGCGTGATCATTTGATCCAACGTACTTTTGAATCTTTAGTCGGTGCAAAACGTGCCATCGTGCATATCTATAACTCTAACTCTCCAACTTTCCGTCAAAAAGTCTTGAACGTCGATGTGGAAGGTGCACGCCAGTTAGCGATTAATGCTGCTCAAAAAGTGAAAGAATACGCAGCGCAATATCCTGAAACTGATTTTATTTTTCAGTACAGCCCGGAATGTTTTTCTGCGACTGAATTAGAAGTGGCAAAAGCGGCCTGTGATGCCGTGACTGAAGTTTGGGAAGCATCACCGACAAACAAAGTGATTTTAAACTTGCCAGCAACTGTAGAAGTGTCGACGCCAAACGTCTATGCCGATCAAGTGGAATGGATGCACCGTAATATTGAACGTCGTGACGGTGTGATTATTTCTGTGCACTGTCACAATGACCGTGGCTGTGGTATTGCAGCTTCTGAATTGGCGATTATGGCCGGTGCTGACCGAGTCGAAGGTTGTGTGTTTGGTAATGGTGAACGTACCGGTAACGTCGACGTTGCAGCAATTGCATTGAACATGTACACCCAGGGTGTTGCACCGAAATTGGACTTCTCTAACATCAACGAAATTATTGCTACTGTTGAAGAATGCACAGGCTTGCCAGTGCACCCTCGTCATCCATATGCAGGCGACTTGGTGTTCACCGCATTCTCAGGTTCGCATCAGGATGCCATCAAAAAAGGTTTTGAATACCAGAAAAACGAAGAAATCTGGGATATGCCTTACTTGCCAATCGATCCTAAAGACTTGGGCCGTGACTATGACGCGGTGATTCGTGTGAACTCACAGTCAGGTAAAGGCGGTATTTCTTACTTGTTAGAATCGAACTACAACGTGGTGTTGCCGCGTCGCTTGCAAATTGAATTCTCGCAAGTGGTTCAGCAAGTCACAGATGAGCAGGCGAAAGAAATTTCCGCTCAAGACATCTGGGCATTGTTCAAAGACACCTATGTTGCCGTGAAAGATGCGCATTATTCTACCAAAAACTATAAGTTGTCCGATGAAAATGGCAATCAGGTGATTGAACTTGATGTTGAAATCAATGGTGAAACTCAACACTTGCGTGGTGAAGGTAACGGTCCGATTTCAGCAATCTTGAATGCATTACAGTTGCCAATTGATGTCTTGACTTATGAAGAGCGTAGCATCAGCTCGGGTGCGCATGCCAAAGCCTTGGCTTTGATTGAGCTTCAAGTGAAAGGTACTGGTAAATCTGCCTTCGGTGCCGGCGTTCATGACAACATCGTGACTGCATCTATTGACGCGATTATTGCCTGTACCAATCGCTTGATTGAGCAAGGCGTATTAAGTACCGATCAGGTCGTTGCTGCCGCCGTATAAACGATATCAAATAAAAAACTTTAGAAAGGATACCCTCAAGTGGTATCCTTTCGTCATTCATTCTAAAGATTTAAGGCGAAAATTTCCTGTGTCTTTTCCAGCTGACTCAGTGGGCCTAGTTACCCCGCAAAAGTTTATTTTCGAAGAGCCGTTAGAGCTCGAATGCGATCGAATTCTTCCACGTTTTGAGCTGATGGTCGAAACTTATGGCGAACTCAATGCCGACAAATCCAATGCCATCCTGATTTGTCATGCACTTTCAGGCCATCACCATGCAGCCGGTTATCATCATGCAGATGACAAAAAACCGGGTTGGTGGGATGCATGCATTGGACCAGGTAAAGCCATTGATACCTCTAAATTCTTTGTGGTCGCCCTGAATAATATTGGCGGTTGCAGCGGTTCTACCGGCCCAATCTCGCCGAACCCGGAAAATGACAATCGTCCTTACGGTCCGGATTTCCCGCTGGTCACTGTACGTGACTGGGTCAAAACCCAAGCCCTACTTTCTGACCGTTTAGGTATTGATGTCTGGTATGCCGTTATTGGCGGCTCTCTGGGCGGCATGCAGGCTTTGCAATGGTCGGTCGATTATCCTGACCGTTTAAAAAAATGCGTCAT
>DFAM01000016.1:19639-73476 GCA_002365595.1 Acinetobacter sp. UBA3106
TGGCGCGTATGGTCGGTCATATCACCTATTTGTCTGAAGAAGCCATGAAACAGAAATTTGGCCGTGACTTAAAGTCGGGCAAATTTATGTATGGTTTTGACGTTGAATTCCAGGTGGAAAGCTATTTGCGTTATCAAGGTGAACAGTTCAGCCGTAACTTTGATGCCAACACCTACCTGATTATGACCAAGGCGCTGGATTACTTTGACCCATCGCGCGAGTACGAGCAGTCACTCAAAAAAGCCATGGCAAATACCAAATGTAAATTCCTGGTGGTTTCATTTACCACTGACTGGCGTTTCACACCGCAGCGCTCGCAAGAAATTGTCGATGCACTGATCAGTAACCATAAGCCTGTAAGCTATCTCGATATTGATGCAGAACAGGGCCACGACTCGTTTCTGTTCCCGATTCCGCTTTACGTTAAATCATTACGTGCATTTTTAGGTGGTGCAGAACACCTCCAAGCCACACCTAAGGAGACTGTGTAATGCGTATCGACCATCAACTTGCAGAAAAATGGATTAAACCCGATTCTAGCGTACTGGATTTAGGCTGTGGCGATGGTGAATTACTGGCGCATATGAGCAAAAAGCACAATATTCGCGCATATGGGTTAGAAATTGATCAGGAAAAGATTGCAATTGCAGTAAGTCGAGGGTTAAATATTATCCAGCAAGACTTGAACCTCGGTTTAAGCCGTTTTGCAGACCAGTCCTTTGACTATGTGGTTATGGCACAGGCTTTGCAAGCTGTAGATGCACCGGACGTATTATTGCGTGATATGGTGCGTGTGGGGAAACAGGCGATTATTACCTTTCCTAATTTTGCCCATTGGAAGACCCGTTCTTTCTTGGCTTTAAAAGGAATGATGCCGGTTTCGGAAGCTTTACCGTATATGTGGTATAACACTCCAAATATTCATTTATGTACTTTCCGTGATTTCGAAGCACTTTGTGCTGAAAACGATATCCGGATTATTAATCGACTCGCCGTGAATGGGGATCAACAAGGAAGTTTACTTAGTAAACATATCCCAAATCTGTTTGGTGAAGTCGCTATTTATAGAGTGAGCGCACTATGAAAAAAATATTATTAAGCACACTATTGGTTGGATTATTTAGCATTCAAGCTCATGCAGAATATGTGGCACCTTCGGCATCGATTTCAAGCCAGGCTGCACAATATTCTGTCATGGATATTAATAGCTTGATCAAATCTGCCAAAGCAGGTCAGGCAGCTGCACAATTTTATCTCGCCACCAAATATCAACAAGGTAAAGATATTCAAAAAGATGATCAGCAAGCTTTTTCCTGGTACAAAGCTGCTGCCGATCAAGGTCTGACTGCTGCCCAGTTGAATGTCGGCCGTATGCTGGCAGATGGTATTGGCACCAAGAAAGACGAAACTTTGGCACGTAAATATTTTGAAAAAGCGGCAAGTCATGGTGATAACCGTGCCAGCTTTAATCTTGCGATGATGGAAGAACAAAAGAAAAATTACATCGGTGCTTACCAGTGGTATGAACTGTCTACCCGTGACGGCATGCTCGACAATAAAGTGATTACTTTATCTGAAGGCAAGAAGATGGCATTGGCTGCCAACTTGACTCAAGAACAGATTCGCATGGCACGTGACCGTGCGGACAAATGGATTCAGGCACAGTAATTCTGCCTGATTCTAAAAAGCACCTACGGGTGCTTTTTTATTTCGTAAAAATAAAAAGTTAAATGAAAAAATATTTAATAATTTATAAAAATTCCTTTATGTTATAAAAAATCTAAAATATAAAATTAAGTTAACAATAAATGAAAATCATTATTCTGACCTGTCTAATACTAATGCTTACTGCATGTGAAAAACCTAACAGTAAACCAACTTATGGAGAAACTGGATTACCCAAAAATTGTCGTGCAATTGTACAAGTAAACATCGATGCTTGGCGATCTCATAAAAATACAGCAGAGGAAGTAATGAACTCTCTTGAACGTAATTGTGGCGCTAATGGTTATTCTTGGGAAAATAAATAAATTGTTAACTTGAAAACAATTTTAAAAAGTAAAATCCGCTAAAATAGTCTTATTCATTGTCACATTAAGATCGAAATAATGGCATCTCAAGATTGGTTATCTCAAGGAACACTCGTACTCGCAAGCAATAACAAAGGAAAAATTGCCGAATTTGAAAAAATGTTTGCAGAGTTAAATCTCCCTGTAGAGGTGATTCCCCAAGGCAAACTGAATATTGAAGATGCGGTTGAAGATGGCTTGAGCTTTGTTGAAAATGCCATTATTAAGGCACGTCATGCTTCTAAGATTTCAGGTAAACCCGCAATTGCCGATGATTCCGGAATTTGTGTTCCACTCCTAGGTGGTGCGCCAGGTATTTATTCTGCACGCTTTGCCGGTGAACATGGCAATGATGCAGCCAACAATGAAAAACTGTTAACCCGACTCAAACCATTTCGTAAAGAAGGTGAAAGCATTGAAGGCATGTTTGTTTGCGTGCTTGCACTGGTTCAGCATGCTGAAGATTCGCTACCTCAAATTTTTCAAGGCATCTGGAAAGGTGAAGTGCTAGAAGCAGCGCGCGGTGAAAATGGTTTTGGTTATGACCCGCTGTTCTGGTTGCCTGAACTGGGCATTTCCAGTGCCGAAATGAGTAAAGAAGATAAAAATAAAATCAGCCATCGTGGTCAGGCGATGCGTTTGTTTAAGGCAAGTTTGGAGAAGTAAACTGCTTTATATCCCCTTTCCTTAGGAGATGTGAGTATCCTCAGAATATATTCTGAGTGCGCAAGGAAGATATCCCCCTCCCTTTTTTAAAGGGTGAGGAACACTGTTCAGCAAGGGGGGATTTATTGTGAATAATGAATCCCCCTAAATCCCCCTTTGAAAAAGGGGGACTTTTTTAAAAACCCGGCACCAATGCATGCAACACTACGCCATAAATCCCGATCAATATCGCACTGGCCACAGTTCCCGACGCAATATATTTCGCTGAGTATCCTGTTCCTTGATAATGCGTTTCCAGCGCCACAATATTGGCTGCGGGAGGTAAACAAAAGAACATCAACATCACTGCATAAGTCAGCATTAAATGTGGAATCGGCAAAAGCAGATAAGCTGCTGCACACAATAAAACTGCCAATAACATACGGCTACTGATGATCAGTAAACTACGCTTTAAATCACGCCAGCCAATCCTGACTTTACTCAGCCACATGCCCAAAACGCACATGCCTGAAAAGGTTACCAGCACCTTGTTCAGCTGATACACCCCTTGCACGACAGGATGATATTCAAAGGGACTGAAATCCCAGAATGACAAAACAGCAGCCGTGGTCAAGGCAATCACTGGCGGCGACAGCAATACATTTTTAATGATGAAACTCAAATCCTGTTTGGCTTCACTGACTGCCATCACCGCACAGATATTGCCAAATAAGGAACCGCCGATATATAAGGCCACGATGGTACTGCTGGCTTCCGGTCCAAATACCGCTAAAGCAAAAGGCAGACCCAACCATGCACCATTTAAATAACTAAAACACAGGGCACGTAATTTGTCTTTTTGAAAATAATAAAAAATACTAAAGAAAATAATGGAACTTAAAAAGCTGAAGCCAATCAGCCACAGACTGCCTTCTTTATAAAATACCATGTTGTAAATGATCAGCAGCGGTATAAAAATCCGGGCCAGTAAAGCTGCCAGTAAGGGCCGTATCGGTTTTAAAACATGCACTCCCCAATATCCAACAAGAAAAGAAATCAAAGGAAGAATCAGGGCCATGACAGTACAGCTTAGCTTATTTAATAAAAAAATATCCTAGCACAGCTGCTATTCAAACATGATTTTGAAAGGTTAATTTTTTATGTTTAACCTTGCCTAAACCTCCCTTGTCTTGAAACCGAAACAGAAATGTCACGTCCTTGTCATCAAACCCTGTTGAGATAAGGACAACAAAAATAGAGGAAAATAACATGGCAGGACTTTCGATTTGGCACGTGCTAATTTTTGCAATCGTGGTGATTTTATTATTTGGTACATCCAAACTCAAAAATCTGGGTAAAGATGTCGGTGGTGCAGTCAAAGATTTTAAAAAGTCGATTAAAGAAGATGACGCTGAACATGCTCAACTCCAAGAGCCCCGTACCATTGATGCTCAGATTAAAAACACTGAAAGTACTGTAAAAAGCTAAGCGAGCGCAGCCATGCTAAATGTCGGTATGACTGAACTGCTGTGCTTTGCCATTATCGCACTGCTGGTTTTAGGCCCTGAAAAACTGCCTGAAGCTGCACGCTTTGCTGCGAAATGGTATGGCAAAGCAAAACGCTTTATTCAGAGTGTGCAAACTGAAGTCGATCGGGAACTGAAACTTTCAGAGTTTCGTGAAGAAATTCAAAAAGAAATTGACCGCATGACAGAAATAGAACAGCGCTTACAAAAGCAGCTGGATGATTTGACTCAGTCAACACAACCACAAAAAACTCAAGCGCCCTCTCCACAGCTTTACACCTGGCTTAGTCCCTGCCGTTTGACCCCATTTTCAGTGAATTTTGTTCAGTCACATGGCGCTGATGTATTCAAGGTTTCGCGCTCTTATCTCCCATCTACATTGAAGATTGCCGTATGAGCCAAAGTCAATTACCTGCCTCTGTAGTCAAATCAGAGACTGAAAATCTAGAACAGATGCCTGTAATGCAGCATTTAATCGTTCTGCGTCAGTATTTATTTAAAATCGTCGGTATTACGCTGCTGCTGTTTTTCTGCTTGTTACCATTTCGCAATTACACCTATCAGCTTCTGTCGGAACCGCTTAGACAGCAATTACCTGTCAGTTCCACCATGATTGCCACGGATGTTACCGCGACCTTTATGGCACCGTTTAAGCTGAATCTCTTTGTGGCCTTGATGTTGGTGATGCCTGTAATCATCTACTTTTTATGGTCATTTGTACGCCCTGCCCTGTATGAAAAAGAGCGCCACCTCGCCATTCCGCTTTTGGTCGGCAGTATTTCTTTATTTTACTTGGGCATAGCTTTCGCTTACTTCATTACCCTACCGGCGATTTTGCATTTCTTTATCAGTGTATCGCCGGAGAGCGTTGCACCGATGACCGATATCAACAGTTATTTAAGTTTTTGTTTAAAGCTGTTTTTGGTGTTTGGGTTAACCTTTGAAATTCCGATTGTCACTTTAGTCCTGATTCTGATTGGTTTGGTCAGCACGCAACGCTTGGCAGAAAAACGTCGCTTTATTGTGGTGGGCTGTTTCTTTGTCGCCATGTTTGTGACTCCGCCTGATGCACTTTCCATGGTCATGCTCGCTATTCCAATGTGGTTATTATTTGAAATAGGCTTATTTTTTGGAAAGATTTTAGAAAAACGTTAAACATTCACTCTTTAATCAACCTGCTTTTATCCAGCTCCACACTTGAAATGTATAGTTTGGAGCTTTTATTTATACCTATTAAAATATTGATTTTATTATTTTTTAAATATAAAAAACTGTCTTCAAATTGACCCAAAAGTGTAAAAAAACTGTCATCACCCGTTTATACAATCGCTCATGATAATCAACTAAACAATAACTTAATTACTATCATACGGATTTAATATGACAGCCACTTCTCATCAGCCAACTCGTCGTGATCTTTTAAAATGGTTTGCGGGAATTCCTTTTTTACCGCTTGGGGCAATGACCACTGCAGCAGCATTAACAGGCTGTAATAACAGCAATAACGACAGTGTCGTGGTAACTCCGCCTGTCGTCAAACCTGCAAATTTAAAAGCAGCTACCTTTACGGCCATGGCTGCGCCTGTGGCAATTGCAGACCGTGCAAAAACTTCAGTCAGTTCAAAATTAAAAATCGATTGGGATGATTCCAGCACCAGCGAATACCAGTTAGGTTATAAGAGTTTCTTTGAAACTGGCACAAAAGTACCGAAATGGGGTGGCGGTGAAATTATCGCAGGCGGTTATTTCAATGCCAAAGGCGAAGCTATTATGGATCTCTCTGTCCCAACGACGCCGCGTCAATATTTTTCAGACTGTCCGGATGGCTCATCACTCATCCATTTAGCAGATGCGAAAGTCGATGGTGTGAACAATCCTGTGTTCCACGTGGTGCAATTTGAATATGCTTCGCAAAACCTGGCAGGTGTCAGTGAGTACGGCAACCTTCCTTCACCTATCGCCATTTTGACTTTAGACCAGAATCAGACCACCGGTCATTTGGAATTGAAAAAATATTTCAATGTGGACACTGCATCCGCACATGGCTTGTGGATTACCTGTGGTGCCAGCATGTCTCCATGGAACACGCATTTATCCAGTGAAGAATACGAACCCGATGCATTTAATCAGGGTATTGGCGGGCCAAGTGTAGCGGGCATGGGCAAAAATTTCTTTGGCGATGTGAATACAGCTAAACCTTATAACTATGGTCATCTTCCAGAAGTGATTGTCAATAAAGACGGTAGCGGCAAGATCGTGAAACACTTCTGTCTGGGTCGTATCTCGCATGAGCTGGTGCATGTTATGCCAGACAACCGCACCGTGATTATGGGTGATGACTATACCAATGGCGGATTCTTTATGTTCATTGCAGATAAAGAAAAAGATTTGTCTGCAGGGACTTTATATGTGGCGAAATACACTTCGGTACTGACTGAAAATAGTACCGGCTCAATCAAGTGGATTGAGCTTGGACATGCCACCAGCAAGGAAATTGAAGATCTGGTCAATGTCAGCAATATCCAGCCAACGGATATTATGGAAAGCCTGACAACGAATCCGAATGATGCGTCTTATACGGAAGTTATTCTTGCCAAGAAAAAGCTTTGGGTCAAAGTGAAACCGGGTATGGAAAAAGCGGCGGCTTTCCTGGAAACACACCGTTATGCAGCGCTGAAAGGCGGCAGTATGGCGTTCACCAAAATGGAAGGCACAACCGTGAATATTAAGGACAAAGTGGCATATTCCGCTTTGGCCAATATTCAGGATTCAATGATTCAAGGCAATGCCGCATGGGTTGAAATGCATAATGTTTCATTTAGCAAAAAAATCAGCGCAGGCGGCGTGCTTGCCCATGACCTTGCTGCATCACAAAGTACGGTTTTTAGTCAGCCCATCAATAGCGAATGGGTGCCTTATCAATCAAAAATGCTGTTGATCGGTGAAGATATTACCGTGGATAGTTTAGGCAACACAGCAAATCCAGATAAAATCGCCAGCCCGGACAATCTTAAATTCTCTGAAACATTGCGTACTTTATTTATTGGTGAAGATAGCGGTAATCATCCGAACAATTTCCTTTGGGCATATAACGTGGATAGCAAAGCCAATCCTGTACGTTTATTGTCGACCCCGGCAGGTGCTGAATCGACAGGTTTACATGCCGTTGACTCGGTAAATGGCTGGACCTATATCATGAGCAACTTCCAGCATGCGGGTGATATGAGCAGCTTGTCAGCTGACTTAAAAGCTGCCACCTTGGCCAACTACAACAATGGCTATAGTGCAAGCGTCGGTTATATTACTGCTGATCCTATTGCACCATCAGTGACCAAAAAAGTGACGAATACCAAGACAGCTTCGTAAATTCAACAGATGAAAATGCCGACCTCATGTCGGCATTTTTTTATTCATTTAAAGGTAAATGTATCTGGATGATGTTGCCTTGGGTTTCCCCTTGCTGGGATTTTTCCTGCCACAGCCACGTATCATTTTTCAGCCTTAAAAAATTGGAACAGCGCGTGCCATACACCGGGCTTTGAATAAAAGTAGATGAAAGCAATTCTTCCATCTCGATGCTAATGCCGGTTTGTGGCAAAAGTTCGGGAATAATTTTCCGTTCATCTTCCAGAATATCCCACACTGCAAATTCCAGATCGGCTTCTGCTGTCTCGGTATGCTGTAGCATCGGCAAAAATTCCTGGGTAAAGCGTTTACGCAAATGTCTGGTTTTTTCCCAATGCTCGGTCATTAAGCCGTTAGAGACCACATATACGCCTTTGGCTAAAACCTGCGGTGCTTCACCGCGGTTACTCATGTATACCGCCTGACTGGAGTCACCTAAAAATAAATTAAATCCGGCATAATCACATTGCCTTTTTTCTAATTCTTGAGCAAATCGGATCGGAGCTAAATCAGATTCTAAAAAGACCTGAATCAAATGACCACGTGAAGTGGGATACTGCTTTTTATCCGTCGCGTCTCTAAAATTGGTCACGACTGCCCAACGACCTGATGCAGTAATTCCCATCCACGTCCCGCCAGACTGCAGGTCTTTTCCGGCAATAATCGGGCTATTTTCCCAGGCATGTAATGCTGAAGTCGGGCGCTGATAAAATTCATCCCGATTGGAAATCAGGCATAAGGGAGTATCCTCAAGGACCTGCCAAGCTAAAGCGACAATACACATAATTCATGCTCTTTATCTTTACACATTGAATGTACAACATTTTTCCTTGGTTTCAGCTAAAATCTGTGCAAAACATAATACAAGGAACAGGAATGCTGACCTATCCCAATATAGACCCAATTGCGGTATCGCTGGGACCTTTACAAGTGCACTGGTATGGACTGATGTATCTACTGGCATTTTTATTTGCCTGGGGACTTGCCACCTATAGAACCAAACAGCGTGATGGATGGACGCCTGACATGGTGTCTGACCTGATTTTCTATGGAGCCTTAGGTGTTGTGGTCGGTGGTCGTATAGGCTACGTATTCTTCTATGGTTTTGAGCAGTTTCTGGCCAATCCACTGTGGTTATTTCAGGTCTGGACTGGCGGTATGAGCTTCCATGGCGGCTTTCTGGGTGTAATGCTTGCCATGCTATTCTGGTGCAAGAAATACCAGAAAACCTGGTTTCAAACACTGGACTTTATTGCCCCTTGCGTCCCGACTGGCCTGATGTTCGGCCGTATTGGCAACTTCATTGGCGGTGAACTTTATGGCCGTCCGGTTTCTGATCCAAACTTTGCATTGGGGATGATTTTCCCAACCGATCCTCTACAGCTGGCGCGTCATCCCTCACAGCTTTATCAGGCTTTGGGTGAAGGTTTAATCCTGTTTATTGTTTTATGGTGGTTCAGCTCCAAGCCGCGTCCACGTATGGCGGTTTCTGCCCTGTTCCTGATTGGTTACGGTATTGCCCGTTTTGTCGTGGAATTCTTCCGCGAACCGGACAATGGCCAGCTGTTCATTGGCTGGATGAGTAAAGGCCAGTTCCTGACTGTACCGATGATTCTGATTGGCCTGTGGATGATGTGGTATGCCTACCACAAGAAAATCTATGATTGGGGTCCACAGAAAAATAGTTGATTTTTAGCGAGGCAAAAGCCTCGCTTTTTTATGGCTGTTTTTGCTACCCGGTTTTTGCTAAAGTGCAGTCAGTTCCCATCTATTTATCAGAAAAACATGCTCGAATTTTGGTTTAATCCTAAAGTTTCCATCCTCCATAAACTGCTGATCTTTGGGGTCATTGCCATTGCAACAGCTGTGCTGTACTGGATGGAACCATTAAAACCGGATGCCATTCTGATGTTTATGGGTACAGGTATTGTTTTCCTGATTTGCCGGTACTGTAAAATTCATTTTGCTGCAAAAAATCCGACTGGCCTGTTCTATCGACTCTTGGTCTGGATTCCAATTGCCCTGCTGCTGGCACTGATTTTCATGCATATGCAGGATGGTGAAATTCTCATTCCGGGTGCCCAAGGCATTGGTTTTATGGCTTTGGCCATCTGTCTGTTTTCACCCTTATCTTTACTGAATAAAAATGATTCTTTGGATGAGCCAAAATAATGCTGGAGTTCTGGTATTCAGACCAATGTAGCCGCCAGCTGAAACTGATGGTCTGCATTGCAACGTGTGTGATCATTTATCTCTGTTCTACCGTACAGCAGCTTTCGCCCATGTTGACAGGAATAAGTGTGGGCATCGGTATGGGGATTCATGTTTTAAGAGCGTTAAGTTTAAAAATTGCAGCAGATAACCCTTATAAGAAAGGTTTTGCCATCCTATTTTTTGTTATACCAATTATTGCATTGATCACTTTAATTTCAGCGTTGCCAGCGCAACATCAGCTGATGCTGGCCATTCAGGCAATTGGATTTACTGCCATTGGCTTATTTATATTAGCGGGCTTTCCCAAGCGCAGCCTGGATGAGAACTGATTCAGATAATAAAAGCCCAAATAAAAAAAGACCGCTAAAAGCGGTCTTTTTCAATCATCGGAAGATGATTAAGCAGCTAATGCATCTTTAGCTTTAGAAGCTAAAGCAGCAAATGCAACTGCGTCATGCATAGCGATGTCAGCAAGTACGCGACGGTCGATGATCACTTGAGCTTTTTTCAAGCCATCGATCATACGGCTGTACGACAAACCATTTTGACGAGCACCAGCGTTGATACGTGCAATCCACAAAGCGCGGAATTGACGTTTCTTTTGACGACGGTCACGGTAAGCGTATTGACCTGCTTTGATTACTGCTTGGAACGCAACGCGGTAAACGCGTGAGCGAGCGCCATAGTAACCTTTAGCACGAGCAAGAATTTTTTTATGACGGCGATGAGCCTGTACACCACGTTTTACACGAGCCATTTATAAATCTCCTTAGATGTATGGGCACATAGCACGAACTGAAGCAACGTCACTTACGTGAACCATCACACAGCCGCGCAATTGACGGATACGTTTAGCAGATTTTTTGGTCAAAATGTGGCGTTTGAACGCTTGTTTACGCTTGAAACCGTTAGCAGTCGCTTTGAAACGTTTAGCTGCACCACGGCGAGTTTTTAACTTAGCCATAACAACCTCTTTAAACACCTGTTCGGCACGTCTGCACCATTGCAAAAACGACCTGCAGGTAAGGGAGCGAGTATTCTAAAGCATCTTTGCTTAAAACGAAAGCAGAGATACTGAAAATTGCACACCAGTGATCAGATTCCCTTAGTCTTATTTTCAATATCAAAAGCGGGATGTTTTTGTTAATAAATCAATTATTCAGCATTATAATTATCACACCATAAGAATACTGGACTGCTATGAACCCTGCACAGGATGCTTTTGCTGCCCTGCGTTATCGTGACTTCTCTATTGTGACGATTAACCAGTTCTGTCTCACCCTCGCCATTTTAATTCAAGAAATCATTGTCGCGTATTCTCTTTATCAAATTACCAAAGATCCGTTGACGCTAGGCTTAATTGGTCTGGCTGAAGCCATTCCATTTATTGCCCTGTCTTTATGGGGCGGTTATTTTGCCGATCGTTTTAATAAACAGACCATCATGAAAATCTGTCTGTTCTTTGCCCTGCCCCTGCCTTTGGTTTTATGGTGGCTGTTTCATGCTTATGGCTTAGGACAGATCGACGTCACAACGCTGTCTTGGGGCATTTATGCGGTTATTTTTGCTTTGGGTACAATTCGCGGTTTTTATAATCCCTCCGCCACATCGTTAAAACCTTTCCTGATTCCGCGTGAACTCTACGCCAATGGTGCAGCCTGGACCACGATTGGCTGGCAAAGTGGCGTGATTATTGGTCCCATGCTCGGTGGTTTCATGCTGGCTTTTTTAGGTCGTGAAACCAGCTTGCTGTCCGTAGCAGTACTTTTGGCCATCTGTTTTATCCTGATTAACCTGCTGCAAAAACGCAGTTTCCCCAAGATTGAAACTGACAACTTGCTAGAAAGTTTGGGCGATGGTTTCCGCTTTATCTGGAAAACCAAAATTGTACTTTGGGCCATTTCGCTGGATCTGGTTTCGGTACTGTTTGGCGGGGTCATTGCCTTACTGCCGATCTTCGCCGAGGATATTTTAAAAGTCGGTCCTGAAGGTTTGGGTTACTTGCGTGCAGCGCCATCAATTGGCGCCCTGATTACCATGATTGCCTTAACCAGATTTCCACCGACCCAAAACGCGTGGCGTAATATGTTGCTCGCCGTTGCCGGTTTTGGGGTATTCACATTGCTGTTTGCCTTCTCGAATAACATGTGGCTGTCTTTGTTTGCTTTAGCCATGACCGGTGCCTGTGACAGTATTTCAGTGGTCATTCGCCAGACCATTCTGCAAATTTATCCACCCGAAAATATGCGTGGCCGTGTTGCAGCCGTGAATGGCATGTTTGTCTCATCCAGTAATGAACTGGGCGCTTTTGAATCCGGTTTGGCCGCTAAATATATGGGCACCATTATGGCAACGGTATTTGGGGGCTGCATGACCATGATTGTGGTGGCAATGAGCTGGGCAAAAACCCATGACTTATTTGGTGTCGATATTACCAAAGTGCATGATCAGGAACATTAATTGTATTTTTAGACTTGCCAGTATTTCCAATTCAGGAAATACTGCGCACTCACCACACTCCGCTACCGCTGCAACATCTGGTTTGACAAGAAATAAATATTTATGAAGCAAATACTGTGTTTTTCTCTACTCATTTGTGTACCCTTCAGTACCGTTTACAGTGCTCAATCTAAAGCCCCAAAACAGCTTGCCGTTCAAAAAAGCGCAGCCCTTCCCGCGCATTTGACCACACGCATTCAGTGGACCAAATTTCCACGCCCGAACTATAAAAATGAAGATTTAAAAGAGCAGAACCGCAGTGCCATTATCCGCATTTATGCAGATGAAAGCGGCAATATCACCAAGGCCAGCGTACAGGAAAGTACCGGCTTAACCCATCTGGACAATCTGCTGGTTCAAGCGGTACGTGAAGCGCATGTCAAACCGCATATCGAAAATGATACGGCAACACCGCTCATTGGCTATCAAACCTTTAACTTAAAATTAAGCCAGGATGATGCTGAAATTTGTCCTTATCCTTTTGAGTCGAAAAATTGGCAGGCTCAACAGCAGAACAGAAAAACACCTTTTACCTACCGTACTCAGCCTCAGTTAGATATGGATTCTGACTTGCTGAATGGACACAATCGCGCGGTAAAATTTAACTTTAAAGTAAATAAACACGGGGACGTGAAAAAGGTCAAAGTCACTCAGGGTTCGGGTATTTATGCTTTAGACCAAAAAGTGGTTCAAGCCGTATCCAATAGTCAAATTAATGTAAAGCGCACCGCCAGCACGTTATGGATGTATAAAAAATCCAAATTTAAAGACGAGATTAAGTTCGACTTAAATCACTGTGAATAGACAAAATAAAAACGAGATGCACAAACATCTCGTTTTTTTAAAATAGACTAAAAGCCAAATAGATAAATAAGTATCGCCCTATTTTAGCCATCGAAACCAGCAATAAAAATCGGGCAAAGTTTTCTTTCAGCAAACCGGCAATCAGGGTAATTGGATCACCAATGACGGGCACCCAGCTGAATAACAGCGACCAGTTACCATACTTTTTATAAACTGTCTGGGCTTTTAACATTTGCTGTTCTGAAACAGGAAACCATTTTTTATCTTTGTAGTGTTCGATCTTAAAACCGAGCCACCAGTTCACACAGGAACCTAAAATATTTCCCAAACTTGCAACAAATAATAGCCCCACAACTGAATGACTACCCTCCGCCAAAAAAGCCAATAAAACCGCTTCAGACTGCAAGGGCAATAAAGTTGCCGCACCAAAGGCAGCAATAAACAGTAAAAGGTAAGCCGGCATTAGGCTGCTACCAATTTAAAGCCCGAGTTTTTTCTTGGTAGAAATATATTCATAAGCTGACCATAGCACCGCTAAAACCAGAACCAGGTAACGGCTATAACTATAGCGTTGCGTCAAAGGCTGAATGGCGACATATAATGCATTTTGGTTCTGCGTATTTAAAGTGGCCATAAAATTCTGGATATGTACGGCTTCTGCAATAAACAGGATTAAACATGCAGCAATACCAAAAATAATGCTCCAATAGACTTTTGCATTTTGTTCCAGAATACGCGTTGAATTTAAAAAGAAATTTTTCATACCAGCCATCCAATAAAAAACCACCGCGAAGGTGGTTCTTATGCATTATTAGCTGCATCTTAGCATAACTGCATGGCGGCGCAATTGATTACACTTTGATTGACAATGCTTTCTGCACAGCAGGACGTGCCGTCAAACGCTCAATATATTCTTTTACGTAGGGATAATCTTCAAGCTCAATTTGCTGCCAGTCGTAACGTAAAATCCACGGCAGAATAGCCATGTCGGCAATCGAATATTCACCGGCCACATACTTTTGACCCATCAGCTGCTTATTCAGCACACCATACAAACGTTTACTTTCATTGACATAACGCTCTATGGCATAGGGAATCTTTTCAGGAGCAAAACGGCCAAAATGATGATTCTGCCCCAGCATCGGCCCCAGTCCACCCATTTGCCACATCAGCCATTGTTCGACTTCAACGCGCTGCTGTTCATCAGTGGGATAATACAGTCCTGTCTTGCGTCCCAGATACTGTAAAATTGCCCCAGATTCAAACACTGAAATGGCTTCACCACGCGGTCCATTTTGATCGACAATCGCGGGAATTTTATTGTTGGGGGAAATACGTAAAAAGTCAGGTTGAAACTGATCATTTTCCAAAATATTGATGGGGAAAATTTGATATTCCAAGCCCATTTCTTCTAATGCTATTGTAATTTTATGACCATTGGGCGTTCCCCAATAATAGAGATCAATCATGTTTCCTACCTTTTGCCTTTTTCGTTTTACATGACATTATTGAACTGCGTATTTACTTATAGCATGTTTTTTATGGATAAATCTTAATTCTGGCTTAAGCTTAAATACGCAAATACTCATCTAAATCATCATTTTCATTCAGTATTCTTGATTTTTAAATACTTTTAAAACATTTTTATGAGCATGATTGAAAATGCTCAAAACAGTCTTATATAACACATAGAGCGATAATCTTTTTAAAGATTGCTTCAAATACTGTGCATGCAATAGCAAACAGGATTTTTCTTGTTTATAAAACTTCGTGATACTCAGGAGGTTCTATCAATGAGCAGTTTCAGCCTTAGTCCCCTATTCCGCCGAAGCATTGGCTTTGACCGTTTAAATGATCTATTCGATTATGCAATGCAAAGCGATACTCCCAACTATCCACACTATAACATTGAAAAAACAGGCGATAATAATTACCGGATTGTTGTCGCCACTGCCGGATTCAATCAGGATCAACTGGAAATTAATCTCGAAAACCAGTTATTAACCATTACTGGTAAAGCAGTTGACGAGTCTTCAGACAGCACGGTTGAATTTCTGCATAAAGGTATTTCCAGCCGTTCATTTAAATTGTCACTACGTCTGGATGAACATATAGAAGTTCAACAAGCCGATTATGAAAATGGTTTATTGAAAATAGATTTACAACGCAGTGTTCCGGAAGAGGCCATGCCGCGCCAGATTCCAATTGGCGGCAAAAGCACAGAAAAAATTGCTTCACCTCAACAGCAAACAGCGGAAAACTCCCAAGAAAATGGACAATGACGGGTCTTTTGAATGCTTGAGATGATCTATTCAAACCCAATTCAAAAATCATAGCCAATAAAAAAGCCCTGCGATTGCAGGGCTTTTCTAATCAACGAGTGCTTACTTTTTCTTTTTAGGACCAAGTAGCATACCCATTTGACGACCTTCCATTTTTGGTGTTTGTTCAACTACACCGAATTCAGCCACATCTGCTTCAACTTTTTGCAATTGAGCAAGACCGAGTTGTTGGTGAGCCATTTCACGACCACGGAAACGAAGCGTGATTTTTACCTTGTTGCCTTCTTCAAGGAACTTGATAATGGCACGTAATTTTACGTTGTAATCACCAACATCAGTCGCAGGGCGTAGCTTGATTTCTTTCACCTGTACTTGATGCTGTTTTTTCTTCGCTTCTTTTTGCTTTTGCTTAAGATCAAACAAATGCTTGTTGAAGTCCATGATCTTACAAACGGGTGGCTCTGCATTGGCAACGATCTCTACAAGATCAAGCTCAACGCTTTCTGCTGCACGTAAGGCCTCAGTTAAGCTTACGATACCTTTTTGCTCGCCATTTTCGTCTACAAGACGGACTTCTTTTGCACGAATTTCATCATTCAAGGCAGGACGGTTTGATTTGTTACCGCCCTGTTGATTACGGTCAGGCTGTTTAATCGCTGTTACTCCACAATGTACCGGCCGCGTTCGGCAACGGCTGCTTTTACTAAGTCAACGAAAGCATCGATTGACATAGTACCCAAATTTGTTCCTGAGCGGGTACGCACGTTTACTGTACCTTCCTCAACTTCACGGTCCCCAAGTACCAGTAAGTAAGGAATACGCTCTAATGTACGTTCACGAATCTTAAAGCCGATTTTCTCATTTCTCAAGTCAGAAATTGCTCGAATTCCGTTTTCTTTTAGTTTCGCGACGACTGACTCACAAGCTTCAGCTTGGGAATCGGTAATATTCATCACACACGCTTGCACTGGTGATAACCAAGGTGGCATGAAGCCTGCGTAGTGTTCAATCAGTATACCAATAAAACGTTCAAAACTGCCAAGAATTGCACGATGTAACATTACTGGCTGATCACGATCGTTATCTTCTGTAACATAAGAAGCATCTAAACGCTCTGGCAAGTTGAAGTCACATTGAATTGTACCGCACTGCCAGACACGGCCTAAGCAGTCTTTCAATGAGAATTCAATCTTCGGACCGTAGAATGCACCTTCACCCGGTTGAAGCTCCCACTCCAGACCCGCAGCATCTAAAGCATCCGCCAAAGATTTTTCTGCCATATCCCAAAGTTTGTCATCACCGACACGTTTTTCTGGACGTGTCGACAATTTCATTTGCACTTCTTCAAAGCCAAAGTCTTTATACACATCCAACGTCAATTTAATAAAGTCTGCAACTTCAGTACCAATTTGTTCTTTGGTACAGAAAATATGCGCATCATCTTGGGTAAAACCACGTACACGCATAATGCCGTGCAATGAACCTGATGGCTCGTTACGGTGACATGAACCAAATTCTGCCAAACGTACCGGAAGATCACGGTAAGATTTTAAACCTTGATTGAACACTTGCACGTGACAAGGACAGTTCATTGGCTTCACCGCATAGTTACGGTTTTCAGAATGCGTAGTGAACATATTGTCTGCATAGTTGGCAGCATGTCCAGATTTTTCCCACAATGTGAAATCAACCACTTGCGGTGTGCGGATTTCTTCGTAGCCATTGTCTTGCTGAACTTTACGCATGTATTGTTCAAGCACTTGATAAATGGTCCAGCCGTTCGGATGCCAGAACACCATACCCGGCGCTTCTTCTTGCATATGGAACAAATCAAGCGCTTTACCGATTTTACGGTGATCGCGTTTTTCTGCTTCTTCAATCCGTTTTACATAAGCCGCGAGCTGTTTTTTGTCTGCCCAAGCTGTACCGTAAATACGTTGTAGCTGTTCGTTTTTCGCATCACCGCGCCAGTAAGCACCAGAGATTTTAGTCAGCTTGAATGATTTTAAGAATTTGGTATTTGGAACATGCGGACCACGGCACATATCCAAATAATCTTGATGGTAGTACAAGCCCATTTGTGTTTCTTCAGGCATGTCTTCAATCAAGCGGAGTTTGTATTCTTCGCCACGTGCAGTAAATTCTTTAATGACTTCATCACGCGGTGTCATTTTTTTGATGACATCATAGTCTTGGTCGATGAGCTTTTTCATACGCTCTTCGATGGCTGCCATGTCGTCTAAAGTAAACGGACGCGGCATCCAGATGTCATAGTAGAAACCTTCTTCAATGACTGGACCAATAACCATTTTTGCTTCTGGGAACAACTGCTTAACCGCATGACCGACCAAGTGCGCACAAGAGTGACGAATGATGTGAATACCATCTTCATCTTTAGGCGTGATAATTTGTAAGGTTGCATCTTCAGTGATGAGATCAGACGCATCAACCAAACGGTCGTTGACACGACCTGCAACTGTATTTTTCGCAAGACCTGGACCAATGCTCAGTGCAACGTCCATCACAGATACGGCTTGATCAAACTGTTTTTGATCGCCATTTGGCAAAGTGATAATTGGCATAAGAAATCCTTAAGGAGTGATGCCCCGTACCATAGGGCATGTCACCGCGAGATTATGATCGAGGCAGAACCTCAAAAGATAAAAACGGTGGATAAATAAAAATCGACTCGAATTTTACACGTCTTATCCACAGGATTAAACCTTTTCACCCAGAAAATTCGCGATTTGGCACATTTTGAATTTATTTGCCACTACTTCGCCTTTAGTTCAATCACGGAATGCCAGTTTTCTTTTTTATTCTCTAAAGTTATCCCATGCTTCGAACTTGCCCTGTGTGTAGGCATACAACTGAGCAAATTGCGGAATTACCGCTTCACTTTGAGTCGGTCGTAAAAATACATATTCATCCCGCTCAATCTCACAGGATTTCGGCAACAGCAGCATTTCCTGATTACTGCTGCGTCCATACAAACTATGCAGCTTACTTTTTTCTGGATAAATATAGTTGGCCTGCCAGTAACCGCCATATACGAACACAGCCTTATATTTATGTGGAAGATGATTCAGCAGTTCCAGACCAGGTAACTGGCTATAGCACAAAACTTTAAGTACCGGTGTGGCAATCCAGAGTGCACAATTTAAGGCAGATAGATTTTCCAGATCAAAATCGCCTGGCTTGAGCAGCATCGAGCCAAAAGCCAGATCATTACAGATACTGTGCTGGCAATGTTGCATAAAGGTTGGACTGCCACCGCCATTAAAACACAGACCTTCATGCCATAAATCCGGGAATTGCTGCTGCAAAATAGTTTTATATTGTTGATAAATCTGCTGCGATTGCTGATAACTTTTGTCGGGACTTTTCAAAATTTTAGGCAGTTTGGCGATATGTGCATCATAGCCCATTAAACCGGTTAATTTGAGATGGGTTGCGTTGTGCTGAATCAGCTCCATTAAGGCTATAAATTGCTGCGAGTTTTGTACACCCCCACGATGCAGTCCGACATCAATTTCAATATTTACGTTCAGGCAGATATTCAAGCTTTGCGCGAGTTGCAAATATTGTTTCAATCGCTCCACATCATCAATTAGCCATTGAATATAAGGCTGCTGATTACTTGTTGTAGCCTGATAAAACCTTTCTACTGCGTGGATCGGCATCGGCTTGCCCAGCAAGATATCGGCTTGCTGAAATGTCTGAATAATCTCTGAAATATGCGGCAGATGAAAAACCATAAAACGCTGGCTATTTAGTTTTTCACTGGCAAGTTTGAGCAGTTGCATATTGGCTAGGGATTTTACAACTAAACGTGGTTTTAACTGCATGGGTAGTTTTGACTGCACAACCTCCAAATTACGTTGATAGGTTTTTAAATCCAAAATCAGTTGTGGTGTTCCGCTGCCCTGCTGTTGTAAATGCTGAGTCAATTCCTGAAAATAGTTCGATTGCATTACCCTCTCCTTATTTTCCAGACAGGAATAACTGTTTCAAATAGGGATTCAACCATTTTTGCTGCGGGTCCAGTTGCTGACGCAGCAGCATAAAATCTTCCCATTTCGGATAAAGGTCGCGCAGCGAGGCTGCGCTCATGCTATGCAACTTGCCCCAATGTGGCCGTCCCTGATATTTCTGAAAAATCGGCTCGACCAGATTAAAGATCGCGTGGTAATCCTGTTTATAAAACTGGTGGATGGAAATGGAGACTGAATCGCGCTGATAAAAAGGACTCAGCCAGATATTATCCGCTTTGACATAACGGAACTCGATCGGGAAAAACATCGGCACCTTATGCTTTCTTAAAGTCGCCAAAACCTCGTCCAGACACTGCAAGCCCAATGCCGCTGGAATCTGATATTCCATTTCATTAAATCTGGTATTGCGCGGAGTTGGAAAAATCTGGTTTGACCAATCCACATAGCAGGTCGGTTTGAGAAACACGCCGAGCATTTTTTGCAAATAGGGATTTGTCCTTGGCAATAGCTGCGTCAATTCAGAACATAGGGTTAATAAGGCATCCTCCGAAGGCCAGCTCTCTTGCCTGGGCTGAATCGCTTCATTGGTTTCATCTAGAGTTTTCAGCATCACTTGATCTGAATGCAGGAATACCCAAAATTCTATGTGCCGGTGCTGCAGCTTCCATTGATCAATATGTGCAAAAATCTCCTGAATCGGGCACAGCCGAATCTGTTCTTTTAATTTATATCTGGGACGATTTTGCAGGGTAATTTGGGTCATCACTCCCATACTACCAAGGGCAACCCGCCCAGCCTGAAAGATGTCTGCATTTTGCTCGCGATTACATCCCAACAGCGCGCCAGCTGCTGTGAGTAATTCAAAACCTTCCACAAAAGCAGATAGACAGGGTAAATCCATCCCTGTGCCATGCGTTCCTGTAGCAATCGCCCCGGCCAAACTTTGCTGGTCTATATCGCCCTGATTGGGTAAGGCCTGATTGATCGGGGCAAGATATTCACCCAGGTCATATAAACGTGTACCCGCTTGAACTGTGCACTGGGTTTTCTTTTCATCAAAAGTCACCACGCCTTTGAACTGATCAAGATTAAGCAAAATGTCATCAGTCTTGGCCAAAGCACTAAACGAATGTCCTGCACCCACAACACGGATATGCTCACAGGATTTCACTATTTTTTGTAATTCATTGATATGCTGAGGTTGAAGAATTTGTGGATGTGCCTGCTGGCTTCCTGACCAGTTCTGCCATCCTTTATCCGCCTGTTGTATTTTCATTATTATTCCTTGGCTGATGCTATTTTAATTGCCCGGTTAGAGTAAAATACCTAAAAAAGCAAATATGGGAACCCATGAGTTCAAAAAAAATCTGTGCTATGAAATAATTTCTTTAATTTTCAATATTTTAAAAATTATTAAATTACACTCGACTAAAGCATAAATGCAAGATTTCTGATAAATGCATATCTTTTCAACAGGATATGAAAATAAATATAGAACGGAGTTTTAAAATGGTTAGCGCATACGATGAATTACCGCGTACCCCCGCAAATTTTGTAGCGTTGTCACCTTTACGCTATCTGGATCGCGCAGCTTATATTTACCCGAATCAAAATGCGATTATTCATGGTAAACGTCGTATTACCTGGCGTGAGAAATACAACCGTTGCCGTCAGTTTGCCAACCAACTCCAAAAATTAGGCATTGGTAAAAATGATACCGTGTCTGTCTTGCTGCCTAACGTCCCTGCCATGATTGAAGCACATTTTGCTGTGCCGATGGCAGGCGCTGTATTGAATACCTTAAATACCCGTCTGGATGCCAAAACACTGGCCTTTATGCTGGAACACGCTGAAAGCAAAGTGCTCTTGGTCGATCCTGAATTTACTGCACTTGCGACAGAAGCACTGGCTCTGATTTCACAAGACATTTATGTGATTGATGTGGCTGATGCAGAGTTTGAAGGTGAAGACAAGCGTATCGGTCAGATCGAATATGAAGAATGGATTGCTCAAGGCGATGCAAACTTTGAATGGCATCTTCCACAAGATGAATGGGATGCGATTAGCTTAAGTTATACCTCGGGTACCACAGGTAACCCTAAAGGTGTGGTCTATCATCATCGCGGTGCTTACATTAACGCGGCCAGTAATATCATTGCTTGTGGCATGACACCACGTGCCACCTATTTATGGACACTACCGCTATTCCATTGTAATGGCTGGTGCTTTGCCTGGACCATGGCGGCCAACGGCGGAACCAACGTCTGCTTGCGTAAAGTTGATGCGGAACTGATTTTTAAACTCATTGCTGAACATAAAGTCGATTATTTCTGTGGCGCACCGATTGTCTTGTCGATGCTGATCAATACCCCGGATGAGAAAAAGACCAAAATTGATCACCGTGTCGAAGTGATGGTCGCGGGTGCTGCACCGCCAGCTGCGATTATCGAAGGCATGCGCAATATTGGCATTAACGTGACTCATGTTTACGGCTTGACTGAAACTTATGGCCCTTCTGCGCTATGCGCATCTCAAGCAGGCTGGAGCGATCTGTCTATTCAAGAACAGGCACAGTTACATTCACGTCAAGGCGTACCGTATCCACTGCAAGATGGCATGAAAGTGCTTGATCCGGACACCATGCAGGAAGTTCCACACGATGGTCAGACCATGGGCGAAATTATGTTCCGTGGCAATATCGTGATGAAAGGTTATTTGAAGAATCCTGAGGCTACAGCGGAAGCGTTTGCTGGTGGCTGGTTCCACACAGGAGATCTGGCGGTTTGCCAACCGGATGGCTATGCCAAAATTACCGACCGTTCTAAAGACGTGATTATTTCTGGTGGTGAAAATATTTCCTCACTCGAAGTGGAAGAAGTGCTGTATCAGCATCCTGCTGTTCTGACTGCAGCGGTGGTGGCAAAACCAGATCCACGTTGGCAGGAAGTGCCATGTGCCTTTGTGGAGCTGAAACAAGGTAAAACTGCAACAGCTGAAGAACTGATTGAGTTCTGTAAGCAGCATTTGGCCCGTTTCAAGGTACCGAAAGATGTGGTAATTACCGAGATTCCAAAAACCTCAACTGGCAAACTGCAAAAATTCATCTTGCGTGACTGGGCCAAAGAACGTGCTACAGGTGAGTTTCAGTAATACTTCATCGGATGAAGTCCCCCTTTTCAAAGGGGGATTATCCCCTTATGGAACATTACTTCTCACCCTTTAAAGAGTGAAAAAAAGCGACTCATATGAGCCGCTTTTTTAGTTTGAGTATAGAAATCAGTTATCTGAAATCAAAGCCACTTGCTGAATATAGTTAAACAGTTTTAACTTAGACGCAGCCAGCTCTTCTTCAGTCGCCTGATTTTTGATATCACGATGGATACGCAAAATATGCTGACGAATTGCATGATGCTCGGCAGCATTATGCGCTTTCATAAATTCTTTAATCACCGGATCACCTTGCGCGATCATACGATCGACCCAACGTTGCAACTGTGCGGTTTTTTTCGCACCTTGCTGCGGCGTTAAGTAAGACAAAATCATGGTTTCATCTTCATTACGCAATAATTTTCCTATACGCTGAAACTGACGGCGACGCGCTTCATGTGAAGTAATGGTTTGCACATCCAGTAAAGCATCAATCAAACGCTCTTCCACAGGAAGATTTTTAATTTGTTTGATACTTAACTGAGCCAGTTGCTCACCCAAAGCAGCCATACGCTGAACTGCTTTTTTCTGTTCGGTTTTACTCGCACGTCCTTCTAGACTTTCAAAGTCATCTTCAGTAAAACGGTTCGGTTGACGTGCCACGATTAATCTGCCTCGTAAAATTTTGCTGCAAATAATGCCTGAATTTCAGATAAAGCTTGTTCTTCATCCGCACCTTCAAGCACTAAACGTAAAGTTGTGCCCTTGCCTGCACCCAGCATTAGCAAGGACATAATATTTTTTGCATCTACCAATTTACTACCTTTACCAATTTGAATCGATGAACGAAATTTGGTGGTAACTTCAATTAGCTTTCCAGATGCACGCGCATGTAAACCTAGTTTATTAATTACGTCAACAGTTGTGTCAATCATGACCAGTGCTTCATTTCTCTATGGAGGACTTGGATAGACCATTTTTCCTCAAGGGCTTTTTTGAGTCTATCTACGATATATACCGAACGGTGCTGCCCGCCGGTACAGCCAATGGATACCGTCATATAGTGACGATGTCCTTCTGCAAAGGCAGGCAACCACTTATCTAAAAAATGATAAATGTCTTGGAACATCTCATTGGTTTGTTCACTTTGCAGCAAAAACTGTTGCACAGGTAAATCTAAACCTGAATATTTGCGCAATTCCAGATCCCAATGTGGATTAGGCAAATGACGTACGTCAAATACATAATCGGCATCAAGCGGAATACCGTGCTTATAACCAAATGATTGTAAAATTAAAATGAGGTTATCTGATTGTCCAAGTTTAGACAACAAGGTATGTTTCAGATCATGGACGCTTTTATCAGTGGTATCAATATGTACCGTTGAACGCAATTGTATGGGAAGCAATAAGGTTTTTTCTTCCTGGATACATTCATTCAAGCTTTTAAAACGACTGGCTAAAGGATGTGGACGCCGTGATGCACTAAAACGGGTAATCAGTTCCTGATCCTGGGTAGTCAAATAAATGATATCCACCGAACCATGTCTTTGCAGTTGCTCAAAAACATGATCAAACTCTTGCAGGTCTGCACGGGTACTGCGTACATCCACGCCTAGCGCCAGTTGCTCTAAATTATTGTCACGATCAAGTTTTTCCACAATTTCCGGCAGCAATGCCAGCGGTAAATTATCAATACAGTAATAACCCAAATCTTCTAGCACCTGCAAAGCAGATGATTTCCCCGATCCAGATTGTCCTGTAACAATTAAAATACGCTTCATGGCAAAGCTGTCCTTAATAACAAAGTCTATGCAGTATGCTTGACCTGCAAGTTATCAATCAGTCGGGTGTTGCCTAATTTGGCAGCTACAAACAGCACCACATCCTGATCAAATGCTTCAATATCTTGTAATTCTGGAGTACGCGCTTCCACATAATCCACAATAAAACCAGCTTGTGTCAACTTTTGCTTAATATTTTCTAACACTTCCGCAAGACTGACACCATTGTGCAGCTCCTTCTCGGCAGCAGTTAAACTCTGGTAAATGGTCGGTGCAATGGCACGGTGTTCAGCACTCAAATAACCATTACGTGAACTCAGTGCCAAGCCATCTTCAGCACGGGTAATTGGCACCCCAATCACTTCTAGCGGGATATTCAGGTCACGGACAAGCTGACGAATCACGGCCAGCTGCTGATAGTCCTTTTGCCCAAAAAAGGCAAAATTCGGCTGTACAATATTAAACAGTTTAGTGACCACCACAGCCACGCCATCAAAATGGCCCGGACGCTGTAAACCACATAAGTCATTGGTAATCTCAGACACGCTAATATTGGTTAACCGTGGCTTATTGCCATACATTTGCTCAACGCTCGGCGCAAAAATAATGTCACAGCCGACATCTGCCAACAAATGACTATCCTGCTCCAAAGTACGCGGATAGCTGTCAAAGTCTTCATTTGGCCCGAATTGAATCGGATTGACAAAGATACTGACCACGACAACATCACAGATTTTTTTTGCTTCACGCACCAGGTTTAAATGCCCTTCGTGCAAATTGCCCATGGTTGGAACAAAACCAATAATTTTTCGTGCCGATCGAGCTGGACTTAGTGAAGCGCTTAATCCCTGAATGGTGGTTTCTGTTTTCATGTTTACAGCTCGACTTGAAAAGTTTGTTCTTTAGCAGGGAATGAACCTTCTTGGACTGCCGCATGGTATGCCTTGAAGGCGTCCAGAATTGCAGTTTCCCCTGCTTGTTCTTTCATAAAATTACGCACAAATTTAGCCACATGACCACCGGTCAATCCCAGCATATCTTGAACAACCAGCACCTGACCGTCCGTATCTGCGCCTGCGCCAATGCCAATCACTGGAGTATGGGGAAATAATTCACTAATTTCCTTACCCACCTGTGCCGGAACACATTCCAGTAGAAGCACTGCAGCACCAGCTTCTACCACGGCCTTACAATCGGCAATCAGCTGATCGGCAGCTTCACGGGTACGCGCCTGAACTTTATAGCCGCCAAATACATGCACAGATTGTGGGGTTAAACCCAAGTGCACGCACACTGGAATACCATTACGGGTTAACACCTGAACGGTTTCGGCCAGCCATGCGCCGCCTTCTATTTTCACCATATGTGCGCCAGCTTGCATCACTTGTTTGGCGCTGATTAATGCATCATTCAGGGTGGCATAACTCATAAACGGCAAATCAGTCAAAATAAACGCATGCTGATTACCACGGCGAACGGCTGCCGTATGATAGGCCATATCATCTACCGTCACCGGTAAAGTAGAATCACAGCCCTGAATCGTCATTCCTAAAGAATCACCTATCAGAATGGTATCAATTGCAGCAACTTCCATTGCTTTTGCCATACTCGCATCATAGCAAGTCAGGCAGGAGAATTTGCGGCCTTGCGCTTTAAATTTTCTTAAGTCACTTAGACTAATCATCCGGATCTTCCTCTTATGACGACTTTCTCAAGCGGTCATGCAAAAAATTAAATATTTGCCCAATTTCCGTCATCCAGCACGGTAAGCGATGGATGTTGCAAGATCGGTAAATCTTTTAATAATTGTCCCTTGAGCTGCAAATTTGCCTCTAAATCAAGCAATGGCATCAGCACAAAATCACGTTCCATCACCCCAATATGCGGCACGGTTAAACGCTCATTAAGAATCTGTTCTTCACCATACATGAGTAGATCCAAGTCCAAAGTCCGTTCGCCCCATCGGCGCAGTCGAACCCGACCTGATTCTTGCTCAAAACGCTGCAATTCATCTAGCAAGGCAAGTGGCTGCAAGTCTGTAATAAGCTGTACAGCCGCATTTAAGTAATTGGGCTGGTCTTGTGGCCCCATGGGCGGACTTTGATACAGCCTGGAGGTTTTCACCGAACCCAGCGTTGCCAGCTTCTGCACCGCTTCTGCCAAAATTTGACGTGAATCGCCTAGGTTACTGCCTAGGCCAATGTACGTTACTGTCATCATTGTGTCGGTCCAAAAACAACCTGGCTTAAATCACGTTTGACTCGTTTGCGTTTTAAAATAGGATGATCATAGCCAATCTCTGAGCCATTTAATGCAGTCGACTGAGCTGGTCTTTCCGTTTTTGCCCGGCTTTTACGTTCACGGCGACTACGCGGTTCAGGCTCGTTCACTAAAGGCTCAATTTCAGCAACCGCAGCGACTGACTTCGTTTCTACCACATCCTCTGTTGCAGATTTACGACGGCTTTTTGCGCGTTGACGATTATATTGACTAATGGCGCGTTCTTTTTCATCCGTAGACATCTGTTGATACGCATCCCACCATTGACCCATACCCTGAGTGGTCTCATCACCTGATTTTTCACGCAGTAACAGAAAATCAAATCCGGCACGGAAACGCGCATGCGTCGATAAAGCCTGAATCTGTTGCGGTTTCGGATTAAGCAAACGGGTCTGCATTTCCCAAACTTCACGAATAAATGTTTCTGCAAAACGTGGAATGATGGTACGGGTGGCCTGACGTTTTAAAACATCCAAACCCGCCTGTGCTCTTGCCTCTGCAGGAATAACACCTTTATTTAAATAAAAGTTACAACGCTCTAAAAAAGGTTTCCACAACAATACCGCATAGAAAAATGCAGGATTGATGGTCTTGCCAATTTGAATACGTTGATCGGTATTGATCGCAGCGCGTTCAATAAAGGTGGAGATATCCGGGCTGATGTCTGCAAACAGTTGACGCCAAATATCAAAATCAATCAGCATCGGTAGAACACGATGCAAATGTCCCATGGTGAATAACTTTTGTGATTCATCATATAAGCGGTGCGGAGAGATATCACGCAACAGCTGGGTCATTTCAGGAGTAAAAATTTCTAAAATTTCAGGCGCAATATTAAAATTTAATTTTGCGGCAAAACGTAAAGTGCGGAGCATGCGCACCGGATCTTCTTCAAAACGTAAGGTCGGATCACCCAACAAACGTAAGGTTTTATTCTTTATATCATCAATGGCATGACAGAAATCCAGCACAATGCCTTTACGCGGCTGGTAATACATCGCGTTAATAGAAAAATCACGGCGGGCAAAATCCTGTTCAATCGTGCCCCAATTATTGTCACGTAAAATCATGCCTGAAGCAGACGTGACTGCTTTTTTAGGCGGTGCACGGAAAGTGGCAACTTCGATCAACTCACGACCAGCATAGACATGAGCCAGCTCAAAACGTCGTCCGATAATACGACAACGTCGTCCGAAGACTTCTTTCACCTGAGCCGGAGTTGCATTGGTGACCGCATCAAAATCTTTAGGATTTAAACCTAAAATTAAGTCACGGACACCCCCACCGACGATATAAGCTTCATAGCCAGCTTTGGTTAAAGCATCGATAACATCTAATATGGAAGAAGGTAATTGAGCGGTTGATAAACCACATTTTGACGCGCGCAAAGTTTGCAAAAGACGCTGTCTCCTACGTCTGAACGTAAAATATCTAAGATGACGCTAATCATATCTCTAACACAATCAAAGGGCAATTTGATTATATCGTTGCTCAATACTTTGTTCGATATTCTAGGTGGCAAAACTCATGCTTACTACAGTCCTAAGCGGTCCTTATTTTTGCTAAATAGCGCCGGTCCAATGCCCTTGACCTGTTGCAATTCTTCAATATTTTTGAATTTTCCATTCTTTTGTCGATAGGAAATAATCGCTTCAGCTTTCTTTTGGCCTACCCCTGACAATTCCTGTAACTGTTCAGCATTGGCTTGATTCAGACTGATCTTTGTCGTTGAACTGGCAGGATTTAGCGCAGGCTTAGCCAAATAATGCTCTCGTGTTGAGACCCGCGGGATTTTCAAACGTGCATCCTGCGCCTCTTGTTCAGCCTTCCATTTTAAATATTGCTGGTCAAATTGCTGAGCGTAACTACTGGATACACTGAACAAAGAAAGTAAACCAAAAATATAAAAAATCCCCTTCAGAATAGGTATTATTTTTTTCATTGAGAAGCCTATTATTTTAATTGTTGTTTCGCTTGCTCCCAAAGCAGATCCATTTCTTCTAATGATAGGGCTTCAATATTTTTATGTTGTTGCTGAGCCTGATCTTCAATGAAAGCAAAACGTGTTCTAAACTTATGAATGGTACTTAGCAGTGCCATTTCACTAGAAAGCCCTAGTTTACGTCCAACATTGATCAGTGAAAATAAACAATCGCCAAATTCGTCGAATATTTCGTCGGAATTTTGCTTTTGCATGGCGTGTTGCAATTCACCTAACTCCTCATTGAGTTTGTCATATGCACCTGCCACATCAGGAAAATCAAAGCCAATTTTTGCAGCATTTTTTTGAATTTCATGCGCTTGCTGAATGGCAGGTCCATGCTTGATCTCATCTAAACGTGATTGTGATTTGCCCTGCTTTTCCTGCTGTTTAATTTGCTTCCACAGTACGGATACATCTTCTGCGCTCAATTGTGAATATTGCTCTGCCTGAAAAACATGCGGATGACGACGAATCAATTTTTCAGTTATCGCATTCACCACATCATTGAAATCAAAAGCACCCTGTTCGCTGTACATTTGCGCCTGAAACACGACTTGCAGCAATAAATCACCCAGTTCATCGCGCACTTCATTTGCGTTTCCAGCCCTGACTGCCGCTTCGACTTCATAGGCCTCTTCTATGGCATATCGCGTTAAGCTTTGCGGTGTTTGCTGCTGATCCCATGGACATTTTTCGCGTAGTTCTTGCATTACTGCCAATAATTTATCCATGTTTTAAGTACTCCCCAACATATTCAGATACAAGCATTTTCTTGCTCCATTGTAGTGACATTGAACCCCATTGCACTCAAAAATAAAGTACCCCAATCATAAAAGTGCAAAGAGAACACATACGGGCACTAGATCGGTATGGGTGAGACAACACAAGATAGGATGCGTGGAATTACGCGACTTGCTGTTAATGAGCTATCGCCTACACACAAAAATAGGGAGAGAATAAATAAAATACCAGCAAAAGAGCCTGATGATCAGGCTCTCCTTTAGTGTTAAATATATTTAATGAACGGTCTAGAGTTTAATGGATTTAAAATATTCATTTAAATCAATATTTTAAATATCATTAAGTACTCTTGGTTTTTCTGCTGAGCTGGTTGGCAGCTTAAATTCAATACCGGCTTTTTTAAACAGCTTAGGATATTCTACCAAAGCCAAGGTTGAATTTTTTGCAATACCGGTAATATCACCCACTACATTTTTAGCATCAACCAATGACATTCCAGTATTGGTCAAGCTGGCTGGATTTGTAATCAAACTGGTACTCACCTGTTTTGCCCCTACCGCCAATTCACGAGCGGTTAAACTTGCAATTACAAAGTTTGTTGCAGAATCCAACAAGTGTTTCTTTTGGTCTGCATTCAATGATGCAAGTTTTGCGACTGTTGCTGCCTCATCCTTTTGAGAAGCTTCTAAAACAGCATTAGACATCGCCACAATTTCTTTTTGAATGGCTTCTTTTTCTTTCAGATCAGAAGTGGTTTTCAGGCTTTTCTGTTTTGCTTTTAATTCATCCGAATCCTTTTTGCTTGCAAGCAATGAAGCTAAAGCAGTACGACTCTGAAGAAACATCGCATTCGCGGCTTTGGCTTGCGTAAAGAAACCATTCAGATCCATATTTGACGAAGATACCCCGGTAGCCGATTCAGTAAGTGTCGAAGCCAGGCTACTCAGTGAACCAAAACCGGCATAAACACTTGATGCCCCCATTGATGCACTGATGGCTAAAACAATCGAAAATTTTTTCATACCCTATTACCCTTATTGTGAAGAATCGGCTTTTTGCACGATTTGATTTAAAATTTTTGGCAAAGCATCAAACATCTGAATGTTATACATTTCATGACGATGCTGATGAACAATGCCTTTGAGTTGAATTTCCTGCTGCAAACCATATGCGCCGATTTTTTCAGCATTCTGGTTGAATCTGCGCGCACCACTCGTCATGACTAATGTCGCATCACAACTGGATTGATCACTATTACATTTCACCGAGCTTTCTTTCACCTCGATCTTAAAGACAGGCTGTAAACATTCATCTTTTGGAAGAAAGAAATTCACATCCATATTCTTTTTAAAACCGGCATTTTCAGTCATACGAACAACAGCGTCTTTTAATAAGGTTTGCCCTTTAAAACCTGCACCAGTGGCATAAAACGGTCGCTTCGACTGGCTGGTAAAAGCGCTATAAAGCAATGGACCAAAACCGTAAAATGGAATTTCACCCACTTGTTCGGTATGTAAACCCGGACATAAAACCCGTGCCTGCTTGGAATCACCGACGGGTGCAGAACTTTCCAGCAAAATACTGTCGCCAGAACGCACCGGCAAACGATCATTGCTGCTGACCGGGAAGTCGAGTTGCGCGGTGACTTTCCTACCTTGACGTTCTAATATGGTCGCTTCCCATGTGGGAATCAGGATATTGCGTCCTGCTGCTTTATCTGAATGATAAACATGTACTTTCATGCCACTACTTAAGCGCTCGCCAGCATCATCAATCGTGATGCTTTGCCCGCTTGAACCCGAAACCTTTAAATCAGAGCGGGTGAATTGAATACCCTTCTGAAATTGTTGACCCAGTTTCAACAGCGCATTTTTCAGCACCACTTCTTTACGAGCTTCCAAAGAAAAACCCATTCCTTCAGAAATCACGTCTTTAATTTCATCTGTTGCATGGGCTGAATAAATCACCCGACCGGAACGATCAATCATTTCGGCAAAAACTTCACTATGAAAGATCTGCTGTTGGGTCATTTTGCCAATCCGCTGCTGATAGGCAATCACAGGAATGACATTAATCCGAATAAAGAATTCTGGCAGCTCGCGCTGATTAATATCGGCACTTTGCGCCAAAGCCGTCTGCTCACTGATACTTTGTGCCATCGCACTATAACGGTGGTTGACTGGTGTCAGGGTAAAAGCTGCCTGCTCACCGATCGCATCCGAAAAAATCTGTTCAATCAAATCTTTGGACTCAGCTTGATAGGTCAATACATCCACCACCAAGGCTTTAGGCTTGTTCATGGCCTGACGTGTATTGGTCGATACTTTGCTAAAGCGCTTGCTATTGCCCTGCATCATCACCGGTATGGCAACAGCATAATCGCTGTCTGCATGTACCACACGAATCAGGTCACCTTCAGCAGAACTGAGTTCATCCTGTATGGCAATCCCCTGCTTAAATCCTTTATCCAGCACCAGATAGGATTTCCATTGGTCAATCACCTGCGTATCAATTTCAGTCACCTGGAGCTTGGTTTTCAAGTCTTGAGTGAGTTGCTGCGTCAAGCTCAACAAGGTACTTTGAAATTTTTGCTTAATGGCTGCTTTTGTTGCAGCTGATTGAATATCAGAACTTAAGACTTGAATCGGTTGAGACAAGGTTGCACTGTCGCTATAAATCACTTCACCCGACAACACATTGGTTAGCTTTAGACTTAAGGTAACAGGTAGGAAAATTTCTGTAGTTGAATCTTTTTTAACGATATATTCACTGGCTCGTAATACGTCCAAGGATGCGACATAGGTACGGTGCTTGGTCTTTTGCGAAATGCTGTCGACAATTTGTTCGCCCAGACTTTGCTTTAATCCCTGCACAAACAGTTGTTCTGCTTGCTTACGAATCACATCATTATCAATGGCCTGGCTAAAGTCACAGACTATTGATGTACCATTGGCTTCATAGTTATTCGGGTCGGTACGGCAACCTTGCTCCAGGCCAAAAATCCCTTTCGAGGGATAAATCTGGATATCCGCATTCGCCCATGCCGAAAAGAGCATTGGCATAGCCAAGCATAAGGCTTTCAATTTTATTTGCATTGTGTACCACCAATGCACAGGGTAATGGTGTTCCCTGCTTGTAAGCGTTCAGCACTGGACAGTGTTGGATTGACCTTGCGCAAAGCTTTAGCCAATTCTGCGCTTATTGGTTTTTCACTCTTATAGGTCATGGTCATTTCAACCAATTTGCCATCCTGAGTACGAATATCAATATTTTCTGCGCCATCCATTTCATCTAAGGCAATATAAAGGTCATCACCTAGACGTGAAGAAACGTTACCAGAAACACTCTTCACAAAAATGGTGATTTCTTTACCGTACATCGAACGGTTTTTTGCATAACCTAAAATCTGTGGCCCGACTTGGCTAATCGCTAATTCACCGAGTTTTTTGGCTACATTGGTTCGGCAAGAATCTGTGGTTGCACCCGTTGATGATTCGGTGCGGGTTTCACCGCCCATTAAAGTCGAATCATCGACTGAATAAATTTTAAAACTGATCGCCCCATCACAAACAAATTGACCTGTTGCATTCGAGCGACCACGATCATAAATATAAGAGCTGCCCGCCATAAACCAGTCAGCTTTTTCTTTACGCGCTGCAATCACCAGTTTATTGAGTTCAGTATCACTCATTAATTGTTGGATAGTCATACTGCGACCATTCAAATACTGACTTTTAAAGCGGTCTGAATCAAGTAAACGTAAATCGTAACGCGATGCGGAACCTGCTATCGCATTTAAAGTTTGGTTATCGCGTTCAGCTTTGGTACTGGGTGTTTGATATTCCACATACTTCACAAAACTTTGAATATCATTCTGGCGTTCAGATTGACTATAATTTGCCGACTCACTGGCATTATAACTGCTTGAAGATGCAGATTTACCTGAGTTGTTGTGACTTGCTGAACGTGCAGAAACGCCTGCGCCAGCCCCATAATAATTACCATAGGCATAGCCTGATGCAGCAGATGAACGGCCTTTAGATGAATAAGAGTCTGAAGCACTGGATTTGGCACTTTCACTTGCCTTATAACTGGCATCTTCATCATAGCTATAACTACGATCGGAAAAATAAGAGGTAAATTCTTTAACAGGTTTAGAGTTATCTTTGGGAACACCGAAATATTCATCCATCACGATCATAATCGGGCTGGTTCGACTATTTTTCTTTGCCAAGCCTAAATCATTAAGAATTGAACGAAATTCTTGATCATCCATTTCCAGACTAACTTGAGTGACTAATTCATTGTTAGCATTGGTATTACTGCCTCGGTTGAACACATAACTGCTGTCAATTTGTTTTACGATGTCATTTAAATATGGACTCGCTTCATTCATGGCTTGAGGACCATTAATACGCTTAATAAGGGCAATGACGGCGTCTGTTTTTGCATTATTGAATGCTTGGTTACGTGTGCCATTTGGATCTTTTTTGATAATAGGTGCAGTGCCTTCCCCATTCACTTTAATGATTTCTGCATTCCCAACTTGAACGGCGCCCAAGCATAAAAGTGTCAATATGGTTTTTTTCATCATTTACCCTCTTCATTAAAGTTTTTAGTCACACCAACACTTTATTTATTAGATTTTTAACGTGATTTTTAAATCTACAAAAAGCAAACAAATAATAAACAAATTTTAATATTAACTCCATCACATAATTTTATTTTTTATTGATTTTTATATGTTATTTAATTACTCAGCAGGGTTTAAAAATTAAATTCACGATAAATTCCTCCTCTAGAAAAAACTTATCCATATATTTTTACAATTAATTTTTCATAGATGTTTAAGTAAATTTCAATAACTTTTACTTAACATGCAAAAAGTGAGGTATTAAAGAATGATCATTGAAAATATTATCGTCTAAATGATCTCCCCCCGACTTAGCAATTCCAAATGAAAGACCTGATCCCTTTCCTACCGATCAATGCATAATCTAAAAAAACTCAAGGTTCATCCAGCAAAATCTAAGCAGAATTTAGCCCTTGTAGTGAGAAAAGATTTGGCAAAAGAAATGTAACAGATAGCGTATAGAAAAATAGCTACCGTGTTCTTTTATGGGCTTAAGAAACAACTTAAAGCTGCAAGGATTTGACCCAAATAATGAAGCGCTAGTCCGCAATAACAATTGGTAAAACTTTACTAAAAAAAAACAACTATTGGCGCTGCGCTATTTTAACTAAAATTATCTACATTCTTCATTTAAGATGAATTTAATAATAAGGTGATAATAATGAAAAATTCTCTTGTTATTTTAATCAGCAGTTTAAATTTAATGGCATGTTCTAGTATGCCTTATTCATCCAATAAAAATACTGCTCAAAACAACTCGATAAATTCAGCGCCTAATGTTAAGCCCACCAAAGAGGTTTCGATTGATGGCAGTTATACCGGTGAAATTGTTGGAGATTATCAAAATTCTAAATTTTCCCAGTTAAAAATTGGCATGTCTAAAAATCAGGTAGAAGATTTAGTCGGGGCTTCAACCGACCAGAGAAGTTATCAAACAGCGAAAGCCTGGATTCCGGTGGCAGGTGCTTTTTCTAAAGATCAGTTCCGTATTGAAACTTACTATAAGGATGCAGGACGTTTAGTCTACGCCTACAATGGAACAAAATTATACCGGATTGAGGTAGATCAGAATGAAGATGGTGTTCAGTAATTGCTGTATCTTTTTACCTACTCGCTGATTGATCACTACCTATCAGTGAAATTATAAGAAAAACATATTTTAAGATCACAAAAATATTTTTATTTCAGGAAAAGCAAAACCTTTACAGGATGCCTCTGAACGCCAGGCAACTGTGAGCATGACAGGGCCTAAATGAAAATTTTGATAAGCAAAGGTACCAATTAAAGGATGACTACACAGTCCGCCATCATGTACGGGATGTACCCGTGTATCCAACTCGCTTAAGTTTAAACGCACCCCCAGCCCGGCAGCTTTCAATACTGCTTCCTTGGTGGTCCAGACTTTGAACCAGTAACCTGGATCCTGTTCCAATTCATTCCAGGACTTTAACTCATGCGGATGAAATGCATGCTTTGCCAGTGCTGTAAATCTGACCTGCCGATCCAGATCTTCAATATCGACCCCGATATCTGGCATATTTGTACTAGTGGCTAAAGCATAATTTTTTTGACTATGGCTATGATTAAAATAAAATTCAGGGAAATGAATCAAATAGGGTTTACCGTATTCAGTCTTTGCCAATTGCTCATGCTGAATGGCGGTGTGTAATTGTTCGGAAAGCAATTGATTGCGAAAGTGATGGATTTGCTGTTTCTGCAACTGAATTTTGCTCTTGCGATCGAGTGTGTGATCCACATGAACAATCTGTGCTAGTGCATTGACATTCACCCGTATCAGTCTGCTCACTAAAAATCACCTTTGAAAAAATAGAAACATATTTTAAAAGAAAAAAGCCCAAAGATCACTTTGGGCTTTTAATGAAACACTATATTTGAAAATTAACGTTTAAATTTCTTTTCAGCTTTTTTGAACTTCTGTACGTAACGACGCTTACGTGCTGCCGTGCGTTCATCAATTTGTGACTTACGCCCTTCAAACGGGTTTTCTGACGTTTTAAACTCGATTCTTACTGGCGTACCTTCAAGTTTGTACACTTTACGGAATACGTTTTCTAAATAACGACGGTAGTCTGCCGGGGTTTTATCCACCTTGTTACCATGAATAACAATCGTTGGTGGATTTTGACCACCAATATGCGCATAACGCATCTTGATACGACGACCTTGTACCATACCAGGTTGATGTGCTTCTGTTGCATCGTTCAAAATTTGCGTGATTTTTGCAGGTGAAACTTTTAAACGCGACGAGTCATAAGCACGATGAATAGATGGATAAAGCTCACCCACACCCGTACCATGCAAAGCAGAAATGAGATGTACTTTCGCCCATGGAATAAAATCAAAACGACGCTCGACATCAAGTTTACATTGCTTACGATCATATTCGGTCATGTTATCCCATTTATTGACCGCAATTACCATGGCACGACCAGCTTCTAATGCATAACCAATCAGATGTAAGTCTTGCTCAACAATCCCTTCACGCGCATCTACAACCACAACAATCACGTTGGCATCTTTAATCGCTTGTAATGTTTTCACAATCGAGAATTTCTCGATCATTTCATCCACTTTACCTTTACGACGCACACCAGCAGTATCAATGAGCGTATATTTACGACCTTCACGCTCGAATGGAATGTAGATCGAATCACGGGTTGTACCCGGTTGGTCAAATGCCACTACCCGGTCTTCACCCAACAGGCGATTGACCAATGTCGATTTACCCACATTCGGGCGACCAATAATCGCTAAACGAAGACCTGTATCTTCATCGCGTTGTTCAGAATCTACATCTTCAGGTACATCATGCAGAACCTCTTCAAGCATTTGTTGAACACCACGACCATGACTCGCAGCCACTTGAAGAGGTTCACCCATACCCAATTTAAAGAATTCTACCAATGCCGCTTCAGCATGTACGCCATCAACCTTGTTAGCAACAAGATAAACTTTTTTACCCAATGTACGTAATTCGCGTGCAATTTGCTCATCAGAAGCAAGTAAGCCTGCACGTGCATCTACCACAAAGATAATGATATCCGCTTCATTAATGGCAGTTTTAGATTGCTCTGCCATGTATGAGTCAATACCACCTTCAGATTCGCCAATACCACCAGTATCAACGACAATGAATGATTTATTTTGATAAGTCGCATCGCCATACTTACGATCACGGGTCAGACCGGCAAAGTCAGCAACAAGCGCATCACGGCTCTTGGTGATCTGGTTAAACAACGTTGATTTTCCGACGTTCGGACGACCAATGAGCGCAATTACGGGTTTCATAAATTAACCTTTATTCAAGATCAGCCAGTAGGTCTGGTCTGAACAAGCAGAAACAATAGAAGAAATAATAGCCAAAATAAATAAAACACGGGGCATTGAATGCTCAATCCCCCGTGTAAAAAAATACGGTTAGCTTAGTTTAACATAAGGCTGAAAAAAATTTTAACGGTTCTGCCAGATGCTTAAGGCGCCCTTACGGGTCGCCACATAAAGTTGATTATCAATCACACGCAGGGTACGTACTTCACCACTGGTCTTTGAGCGACCAATCAACTGGCCTGTTGCCGGGTCAATTAAATGCAATACGCCATCCAGATCACCCACCACCAGATCCTGGCCCAAGATTACCGGATTACTGAGCTGGCGATTTAGCAAGCTGTCATTTTGCCATAATTGTTGGCCGGTAGTCAGTGCATAAGCCGTGATTTTACCATCGGCTTGAGCGACATAGACGGTATTATTAAAGACTTCAGGACGCTGGATACTGCTGGCATCTTCGCTCCACACCACTTGTTGGCTCGCCAGATCCATCACCGTTACCTGTCCCTGGTAGCTGGTTGTTACCAGAAATTGCCCAGCAACTACAGGATCGCCATCCAGATCATTCAGGCGCTGAATATCCGAACGTCCTTCGCTGACTGCTACACGACGCTGCATACGGGGCACACCGCTAATAATATCCAGTGCATAAATATAGGCATTTGATGAAGCAATCAGAACGGTACGCGGATCGAGCGCAACCGGTGTAGCTACACCACGCAAGCTGAACTGTACATTCGGCAGATTATAGGTCCAGACTTGCTGGCCTGTGGCAAGATCATGTGCATACACGGTGTCATCATTGGTAATGGTAATCACACGACCAGATTGAATAAGTGATGCCGATAAAATGGCACCCGACAACTGCGCAGTCCATTTTTGCTCACCAGTCGCCTGATCCAGAGCAAACAGTTGGCCCTTTTTATTGCCAACAATCACCACACCTTCGCCAGCTTCTATACCCGAGCTTAAACCCTGCTTAGAAACTTTTTGCTTCCATATGCGTTGCTTACCTTGATAAGCAGCCACTTCACCATTGGGATCAACCGCAAAAACTACGCCGTTATCTGCATCTAAACGTAGACGCAACGGGTCTGCTTTACTGGTCGAAGAAACACTTTGAGAAAATACAGGAACAAGATTTTTTGCTTGCACCAATTTAGGTAATGGATTCGGCTTGACCTCTTCCACCTTGGTTTTATTGGTTGAACAACCAGCAAGTGCAAATGTTAAAATTGTTAGTGCAAACGGTATTTTGTATTTTCTATCCATCACGACTCATCCACTTGTGTTTCTAAAATTGGGCGTTCAACATCAGGATCATCAACTAAAACGCCGACACTTTCGAGTTTAATTTGTAAAATTTGACGTTCTTGTTTACGTTCAAGTAACGCATCCCATGCGCTCTTGTACGATTTTTTAGCATTTTCGATATCATTTTTAGCCACATAGACGTCACCACGTGCTTCATCAGCAGTTGCCTTGAAAGCAGGATCCGTTACTGCAGCCAATGTCTTAATTGCATCGTCATATTTCTTTTGTGCCAGTTGAGCATAGGCCAAACGAAGTTTAACCACTTGCACCAGACCGGCATCATCCAGTTTAGAATTTGCAACTTTTTTCAAGGCACGTTCTGCATGGGCATAATCGGCTTTATCATAAGCCAGTTTTGCCAATAGCAATTGCGTTTGAATGGCCTGAACAGAATCTGGAGCTTCTTTAACAATTTTGTCCGCAGTTGCAGATAAAGCATTAAATGCATTGGCATCGCCTGCTGCACTTTTTGCATCGTCCATCAACTGTTGAACCTTGGCTGTTTCCATTTGTGATTCAGCCAAGTTCTTTTTCTGCCAATATTCCCATCCGAAAAAGGCAATCAACGCAATTAAAATTCCGCTGATCATGGCAGAACCATACTTCTTAGCGAAAGATTTTAAATTATCAAGTTGTTCTTCATCACTCAATGCGTTCATGGGATTACCTTTTCCTTATGTTATTCGGCTTATTTTGAAGAAAATTTTTCAATGATAAATGGCACAAATTCAGCCACTGCAATTTCAGTCTGTTCTGCTGTTGCCAACTCTTTGACTAAAATGTGCTGCGCTTCCGCCTCACGCTGACCAAAGATTAAAGCATAAACAGCACCTGCCTGATCGGCTTTTTTCATTTGGCTCTTCATTGAACCTTGTGAACCGGTTTTCACACGGATGGTACTATTAGCTGCTTCAAGCTGGTCACGGATCTGTTCTGCAAGAACCAAGGCTTGACCTTGAGTTGCAGGGTCTGAAACCAGAAAGGTTTCACAGTCACGTACTGGCGTATTGTCTTCTACCTGTTCAAGGAGCAGCAATAAACGCTCCATACCCATGGCAAAACCAACAGCTGGTACCGATTGATCAGCCTTGCCTTTCAACTGACCGACCAGGCCATCATAACGGCCACCGGCACACACGGTGCCTTGTGAACCCAAATGCGTTGTGGTCCATTCAAATACGGTTTTGTTGTAGTAGTCCAGACCGCGTACCAGTTTCTGGTTAATCACAAAGTTTACGCCAGCATCAGTCAGATATTGCTGTAATTGATTGAAGTGCGCCAAAGTTTCTTCACCCATAAAGTCGTGAAGTTTTGGTGCATTTTCAAGGATCGACTGAGTCTTAGCATCTTTCGAATCTAAAATACGCAGTGGATTTGTGGTTAAACGGCGCTGAGAATCTTCATCTAAATCGGTTTTGTGAGATTCCAGGAATTCAACCAGTGCCGCACGGTAAGCCGCACGTTCATCCGACTCACCCAAGGTATTCAGTTCAAGTTGAACTTTGTCTGCTACACCCATGCGTTTCCACAAACGTGCAGTCATCAGAATCAATTCAGCATCCTGGTCTGGCGTTGCCACACCAAACGTTTCTACACCAAACTGATGGAACTGACGGTAACGGCCTTTTTGTGGTTTTTCATAACGGAACATTGGTCCGACATACCACACGCGCGGCGTAGCACCACGCAGTAAATTATGTTCAAGCATGGCACGTACGCAACCTGCGGTCCCTTCAGGACGCAGCGTTAACGACTCTGGAGGATTACCCTTATCCAGGAAGGTGTACATTTCTTTTTCAACAATATCCGTCGCATCACCAATAGAGCGTTTGAACAAGTTTGTTTGTTCAACAATCGGCAAGCGGATTTGCTGATAACCATAAGCATCCATTAATGATGCTAAATGCTGCTCAAGACGTCTCCACGCTGCAGTTTGCGTAGGGAGAATATCGTTAAAACCTTTAATTGCGACAATTGAACTCATGATGAACTACGAATGATCTCTTTAGATTTAGCTTCTTCAAGCTCTTGAACACGTTGACGAACCATAGATTCGATTTCATCAACCAATTGATTGGTATCGATTAAATGGCTTTTCTCACCATTACGATACACCAGTGAACGCGGACTTGCACCTACTACGCCAATATCGGCTTCTTTGGCTTCACCCGGCCCATTCACTTTACACCCGATCACAGACACATCCATTGGAGTACGAACATCTTCCAGACGTTCTTCCAGTGCTTGCATCACTTTAATCACGTTAAATTCCTGACGTGAACAGCTTGGGCAGGCAATGAAGTTAATCCCGTTTGAGCGCAGACCGAGTGATTTTAAAATATCAAAACCAATTTTCACTTCTTCTTCAGGTTCAGCCGCCAGCGAAATACGCATAGTATCGCCAATGCCTTCCATCAACAAACCGCCCAGTGCAATTGCTGATTTCACCGAACCGGTACGGTAGATCCCCGCTTCGGTCACACCCAAATGTAATGGATTATCAATTTGTTGAGATAACAAACGATAAGCATCCATGGTCAGGAACACATTCGATGCTTTTACCGATACTTTAAATTCGTGGAAATTTAAACGGTCTAAAATATCAATATGACGCATGGCAGATTCAAGCAGTGCCTGACCTGTAGGTTCACCATATTTTTTCTGAATGTCTTTTTCCAGTGAACCGGCATTCACGCCAATACGCATGGAAATATCGTGATGTTTTGCCGCAGCCACCACTTCACGAATTTTCGCTTCCGAGCCGATATTGCCCGGGTTAATACGCAAACAGTCTGCGCCCAGGTCAGCAACGGCCAAAGCGATTTTATAGTCAAAATGGATGTCGGCGACCAAAGGTACATTGACCTGTTTGCGAATTTCACCAAACGCGGCTGCCGCTTCCATTGAGGGTACAGAAACACGCATGATATCGGCACCGGCATCTGCACAACGCTGAATCTGGGCTACAGTTGCAGCCACGTCACAGGTTTCAGTATTGGTCATACTTTGGATGCTAATTGGCGCATCACCACCCACATACACAGAACCGACACGAATTTTACGAGTGGGACGGCGCTTAATCGGATTTTCAATCATTAATATCGCTCTATTCTTGGCCCATTAACGCGACAAACGGAAATCTGCTTTTCCATTCACGGTATAAGGTGACAATGCAATCTTTTCATTATTTAAGGTTAAAGTAACTGCTGATGTATCATCCAGACGAATTTGGAAAGGCGTTTCACCATTCAATTTCAATGTCGATGCCTGACGGCCTGTTGCCAGTACTTTACCGGTTGAATCTACAATATGCACAGAAGTTGGATGACTAAATTCCAGCTCGAGCTGATCCCCGGAAACCACAGTCGAATTATCCAGATTTAACACCTGAACATCAGATTCAGCAGGAGCGACTTCTTGGCTGTCATTATTGTTGCTAGATGACCAGTTTTGTATTGCCATAACTGCAACCGCGACTGCAACCAATACCAGCAAAGTCACCACAATACGTTTTAACCATTTTTTATTGCGGTCGCTATTAGAACCTGGCAGCCTGCCCATGATTTTAATCGGGGAATTGTTTAAGGCATGATTCGGCAATAATCCAGTATCATTTTGATAAATCTCATCAAAACGTTGAATAATAGAACTTGCATCTACCTTCAGATACTTCGCATAGGTGCGATAATATCCCTTAATAAAAGTTGCTTCAGGCAAAGCCTTATAATCATCTTGCTCTAAAGCAGTCAAAGTTTTTACAGGAATGTTTAAATCTTTGACCACTTCATTTAATTCACGCTTTTGTGCAATTCGAATTTGACGTAAGTACTCGCCTGGACGCTGAACATTTCCTAATGCAGTGGGTACTACGCTTGAACCATTCGATTGCGGTGAATTAGGATTTACTTCCATACGGCCTCAGTACTGTGCTGTAATTGCAGATAACGTTGGTATTCTGGACTTTCAGGGAAAAGTGCACGCAATTGATTCACAAGCACCTGCGTTCCCATTGAGTCACTATTTGCCCGCGCAATTCGGATACCAATCCAAAGCGCACGCGCACCTTGATTCTTTTGACCGACACTACGCACAAACTGTTCATACAATTGTGTGGCGGCAGCGGTCTGCTGTTTGAGATAAAAAATTTCTGACAACTCTAACATTGAAACATAAGAGTCACGATTTACTTGCAGCGCCTGTTTGAATGTTTTTTCAGCATTCACCATATCACCTTGCTTTAAATAAATCCGCCCTGCATTTTCCAATGCTCTATAACGTTGCTCATAGCCCAATGTTGTTCCTGCGACATTGAGCTGTTCAAGCGCGTCATTATAACGCTCAACTTGATATAAATAAGTACCGTAGTTGTTACGTGCCTGTGCATTTTTCGGGTCCGCAGAAATAGCACGCTTAAAATATGAATCTGCTTTATCCATACTGATCTTACTGCCCTCTTGTTGCAGTAAGACCCCCATCATCATATTTGCAGTTGAATCACGTGAATCTACTTCAAGCGCCTGATCCAGAGTACGTTTTGCTGAATCCAGGTCACCAGACTTAATATATTCTGCCGCCAATTGAGTACGAACTTTCACTGCTTTTTCAGGATCTTTCTTCCCTATTGTTGCCGGTGCTTGGCACCCGACAACAAAAATAGCGGACATACAAATTGTTGTAATAAAAGCTAATTTATATGTGGGCTTTCTCAATTGACATCCCCTTTTATTATCCCTGAGTGCGCAGAATCTCATTTTGCTGCGCCACTTTCTTTTTCCACTGTTCCGCACGACGGGTACGGTCAGCAACTTGTCCGACTAACTGCCCACACGCGGCGTCAATATCATCACCACGCGTCTGACGAATCGTACACACAAAACCGGCATCAGACAAAGTTTTTTGGAAAGAAATAATCCGGTTACGGCTTGAACGACCATATGGCGCATGCGGGAACGGATTAAAAGGAATCAAATTAATCTTGCTTGGAAGGTTCTTGAGCAATTTAATCATTTGCTGTGCATGTTCAGGATGGTCATTCACGCCATCCAGCATTACATATTCAATGGTTACATGCTTACGCGAACTTTCATTACCGTCTTTGGCAATGTAACGCTGACAAGCAGCAATCAGTTGCTCTAATGGATACTTTTTATTGATTGGAACCAATTCATTACGCAGCTCATCATTGGGTGCATGTAATGAAATAGCCAGCGCCACGTCAATATCTTTGACCATTTGATCGATTTTCGGCACCACACCTGAGGTCGATAAAGTCACACGGCGTTTTGACATACCATAAGCAAAATCATCCAGCATGGTACGCATAGAATTCAGTACAGCGTCATAGTTGAGGAGTGGTTCACCCATCCCCATCATCACTACGTTGGTTACGGAACGCTCACGCTCAAGCACAGGCACATCTTCCATATAGGAATAGTTTGCCATCCACAGCTGACCAATAATTTCTGCCTGGGTTAAGTCACGCTGGAAACCCTGTTTACCGGTTGAACAGAATGAACAATCCAGCGCACAGCCGACTTGTGAAGAAATACACAAGGTACGGCGCAAGCCACTACGATGTTCTGCCGGAATCAGCACAGTTTCGACGAGGGAACCTTCGCCATCGCCAACACGGAAGACCCATTTACGGGTACCGTCTTTAGAATAGTTTTTATGCACCACTTCGGGCGCTTTAATTTCACAAATCTTTTCCAACTTTTCGCGCAGTTTGCCGGAAATATTGGTCATTTCAGCAAAGTCAGTCACGAAGAACTGGTGAATCCATTTCATCACCTGACCGGCACGGAACTTCTTCTCCCCCATATCTTCGAAGAATTTTTCCATTTGCGGACGTGACATACCCAGTAAGTTCACTTTCTCGACAGCATTTTGCTGTGTCGGAGCGGATGGAGATTGTTGCTGTGCATCAGTAACAGCTGATGTAGCGACTACTTCAGTACTCATGTGTATTACCTAAACTATGTCTAAAGATAAAAGGAGAAGCTCAATATATGAGCAAAGAATTATTCAGAGAATAAAAAAACCAGATAAGTATAATAACACTTATCTGGCTTGAATACTGCGAATTAACGAGTACGTGGAGCAATCTCAGTTTGAGCGAAGAAGTAGTTAACTTCACGATCAGCAGATGCTACAGAGTCAGAACCGTGAGCAGCGTTTTCGTCGATGCTTACAGCGAAATCTGCACGGATTGTACCAGGAGCAGCTTCTTTAGGGTTAGTCGCGCCAAGAATGTCACGGTGAGCAAGAACTGCATTTTCGCCTTCAAGAACTGAAACAACAACTGGACCAGAAGTCATGAATGCAACTAGATCACCAAAGAAACCACGTTCTTTATGCTCAGCGTAGAAGCCTTCAGCTTCAGCTTGAGTCAAGTGTTTCATTTTAGTTGCAACAATTTTAAGACCAGCTTTCTCAAAACGAGCAAAGATGTCACCGATGTGGTTTTTAGCAACTGCGTCTGGTTTAACGATAGATAAAGTACGTTCGATAGCCATGATAGGCTCCTTAAGTCAATTGTTGACATGAAAATTTGCCGCATTATACCGAATAATGGGCTTTTTTCTGCTTTTGATATGTAAAAAAATTGCTTTTTTCGATGTAACGATTAACGGACTTCGTCAATCCAGGCCATTTGAATCCCTTCCAGCAAACCTTCAGTCGATTTGTTGGGATCATCACTAAAGTCAGGTAAAGCACATACCCACGTATGTAAATCGGTAAAACGAATCCATTGCGGATCCACATCTGGATGCGCTTCAGAAAGCTCAATCGCGATATCAATGGTATCTGTCCAGCGTAAACCCATGACTATTCCTAATATTTTCAAATCAGTTGCGCTACTTTAGCAAATTTTATAAAAAACGCATGAATTTCCTGATTCATCTACCCTGATTTTTATAACATGATATTAAAAAATGGCGCGCTCACAATAATTCCACAAGCTACCACCACACCGATTAATGCCCCTACCAGCACGTCACTGGGATAATGCAGCCCTAAAACCATTCGCGATATTGCCACCAAAATGGTAAACGGCAACATTAGAACCAGTAATATGGGTTGAATATAACCCAATACCGTACTTGCCATAACGGCATGCAAAGTGTGTCCAGAAGGAAAACTAAAATGATCCAGCGGCGGTTCCTGCAACCGAATGACCTGATGTACTTGATAAGGTCGTGGACGTACAGTTTTATCTTTTAATATTTTATAAATAGCCGTGCCTACAAGTCCGCTTATCAGCAAATACAATAACTGCACTATATATAATGCGCCTTCCAAAACCCACAAACTGACCAACATAATCAGCCAAAACAAACCATTGCCAAAACGGCTAATTATTTTGAAAAAGTAGGCCACAGCTTGTGACTGTGAAAGGTGGTTCAGATATAAACAGCCTTTTAAATCGAGATCCAACATCGTTATTTTTGCTTTTTTAAAATTCATGATGATGCTCCTTTAAGCTTCTGCTTAAAATTCAGGATGTCATTTCCTTCTCCAATGCTACCCCATACAATGCGTGTTCAAACTGCTGTACGGGATATTGCCAACCTATATGCTGCACAGCTTCTCGAGCCTGAAGCCCCATATGTTTCAATCGCTGATTATTCGGCAAGCTATAAATTGACTGAATAAAACCTGTGGTATCTCCTAAAGCACTTAACCAGCCAGTCTCGCCGTTTTTAACATGCAAATGCGCACAGGCATAATTATAGGCAATGATTGGCAAGCCACTCGCCATAGCTTCAAGTACCACATTTCCAAACGTTTCTACTTGACTGGCAAACACAAAAACATTTGCACTTGCATAGGCTTGAGCAAGCTTCAAACCTGATAAATTTCCTGTAAAAACAACCTCTCCATCTTGGCATAACATTTCCAAACGATTCCGTTCCGGCCCATCACCTACAATAACCAGCTTAATATCCTGCTGGGTATTTTTCTTCATTGAGAAATAGGCTTTGATCAAAACATCGATTTCCTTTTCAGGAGAGAGTCGTCCTACATACAACATAACCTTGGTGCTGGAGGTCACTTTCCACTGTTGACGTAAAACATCCGAATAATATTGCGGAGAAAACCGGCTCACATCTACACCACGTCCGACCACCAGCAAAGGACAGCAAATACCAAATTCTCTTAAAATATATTCTGTATCTTTACAGGGAATACAGGTGAGTTGTGTATTGTTATGAAACCAACGTAAATAGCGCTGAATAGGCTTAATTAAAAAGGCTAAATCGAAATAGCGACTAAATTCCTGAAAAGGTGAATGGAAACCGCTTGAAACAGGAATACTTTTACTTTTAGCCGCTTGCAACACACTGAGTCCTAATGGCCCTTCGGTCACAATATGCACCACATTCGGGGCAAACTGATCCAATGCTTGAGAGACTTTTAAAAATTGTGGCCAGCCAAATTGCAAGCTTGGATATTGAGGAATAGCTTGGGCTTTAACCAGACATTCCTGATTTGGCAGGAATTCATCACAAACCAGCTTTTGCTCCGGTCTAATCAATAAAATTTTATGACCTTGCTTTTGTAAGCCCTTACAGAGTTGCAGTAAAGACAGTGCTACACCATTAATTTCCGGAGACCAGGTTTCGGTCACAATCGCAATTTTGAGTCGTGGACGAATTAAGTCCTGGAGTACAGCTACTTCATCACAAATGTTGCCTTGCTTATCTTTTTTTAAATAAAATTGAAAACTTTCTGGAAAATCTTGTTGTTTTAGCAGGCTGGTTGCATTCACATTTGTCATACCACACCATGATCATTATTTTTAATTCAATTTAGATGTGGTTTCTTTCAGTTTGATGATTTTTAGATGACCGTTTATTGAATTTGGTATAACCATAGAACTACCCTATAAACCATTCACTTCTAATTCATTTCTAATTCATTTCATTTTTAAAGATTATTTTTATTTTCATCTTTGAACTCAAGGAGGTTATTCAGTAGAGCAATATAACTAAAACAATAGATTTACAAAGATGACATCACTATAAATACCCACGGGGGTACGTATGGAAGGCTGCTCTTCTAGTCGTACTGCAATAACATATTTACTATCTTTTGAATTTCCTGATTGAAACCGAAGAACATTCCATTGATTTCTCACAGGACTTAAAATACTCATTCGGGTTTTCAAGCGATAGCTTCCATTTGAAACAAAACTTGAACCGTCCGAACTTCTTAAATTTTAATACATCTATTATTAAATAATATTAGACACTTAAGAAGTCCGTTTAAAAACAAATTGATACTAAAATGAAATTTCAACTGAAATTCTATCTCGATAAGTTCCTGCAGGAACCCCATTTAAGGGATTATCTTCAAGTCTTACCGATATGATATATTTTTGTCTTTGTGCTGCACCTTGATTAAGCTGCACCCCCCATAAATTTTCATTCGTACCAGTTAAATTCAACCGTGTACGTAATTTATAAGGACCATTTGAAACAAAGCTTACTCCGTTTGGCGTTATTAAATTTTGGCTATTAAATAAAATTGAATAGCCACTATCACATGAAATATTAAAAGAAGTAGCAGACTGACTACGCTGATAACTTGTCAAACGCATCTCAGCACTAGTAAATCCATCAATTGAACATTGCTGAGCAGCAACTCCACTACTGATCAATGTACCAATCCATATTAAAATTATTTTTTTCATTTCATCACCTCTTTACATACGGACTGCAAAACCTGATTTTCGGAATTTTGGAATTGACCTTCATTCACGACAATTTGGGCCTGACATTGTCCGTTATTCTGGGTTTTTATCTGAAGTTTATAATGACCAGGTTTTAATAAATATAGGTAGACCACTCCGTCACTATCAACAAAATATGGCTCATTTGAAACGCCCTCTATCAGAACCTCTGATCCTGCTGACAAGTTATTTCCATTGATATCTTTAACATTGATAGCAATGCGTTTTGTTTTATTAATTGGAAAGTCAATTTTATAACCACGTTGATCTAGTCCAACTAACTTTTTAGAAGAATATGGAAAAGTTTCTTCCATAGCTAACTGATTATGATCAAAAGAAATATCATAATTTATATAAGGAATAATATTATGTACAAACATATAACCTTTATCATTGGTACTACCGACCAAAGATGAGGACCTATAAATATCTAAATCTGGATGATTATTCACTTTAACAAGAGCAAAAGCATTATCTGCATATTTAGTTAATGCAGCTTTATTACCCAACCAAACTACCGAACCCTCAAACATTGCCTGTGAAACACGATTATCTTCATATTCATCATGAGAAACTCGCAAATTACCTATATCAGTTTTCCATAAACCATAAGCATTGTAATTTATTTCATCTTCTATTCGGTTAACACCGACTACATAGTCAAATCCATTTTGGGTAATAGAGGTTTTACTAAAATTTAGTCGAGTTTCATCATTTTCAGTATCATGGGTTAAATTAATTTGTCCTTTTTCCGCCCAATTATAAGTAAATGCAATGTTAAACCCATAGTCTTCTTCATCACCAAAATTTCTGGAAAAACCGAGAGTTGAATATAGATTTTTAGTTAAAATTTTCCTTACCCTAATATCAAAAACTTTTCGATCTAAGTAGTTAATATTATTGGAAGAATAATTTGTCTGATCAATATAACTTATATTAAGTCCATCTATATATTTCATATTATAAAAATTAAAATAGATAAGATTGGAAGTTTTAATATTAGAATTATATTCCTCATCAGCAATATATTTGTATTCTTCAGAAAAAAAACGACTATTAATCCCAAATGACCAATTTAGAAAATCTCGACTAAGAGATAGAGAAGCTCCATAGCCCTGCTCATTTTCAGCATCACTTCCTGCCAGAGAAGTATCTAAAAGTACATATTTACTTAATGCTTGAGTCCATAATAAACTGACATTGCTTGCCTCTTCACTATATAAAATATCTGTTCCTAGAGTGGTGGATGAGGTAATTCCGCGTCTAAAATAGAACTTTGAGAAAAAATCTCGGTAATCATCATCAACCTGATCATAGTTATATCTTAATTTTCCTAAAGAAAAATTATATTCATTTAATTTAGGTTTTAGTAGTTGATTATGGATATAGATAGGAAAATTCTGAACCGTTCTATTCCCCAAAATATCTTCCACAACAATTTGAGCATTCCCCGCTTGGTTAATAAGCGCACCCGTAGGCAATGAGTAATTACCTGGAGTTACAGAGTTTTTATATAATTGAACACCATTCAAATATAAATCAACTGTAGAAGGCAGAGCAGCACTCCCACTTAAGGTAGGTGCATTCCAATAAATAAAATCTGGACGATCTGTATAATTTGTTCCAATACTTATCCCTCCAAACCGGAATGAATTATTTAGGCTATTGTAATTACTGGTTGTGTCTCCTAAAGTTAATATTAAAAATTTTTCAGGAAATTCAATATCAAAGCTACTGCTTACTCGAAGCAATTTCTTTTCTATTTCATTAGGATTATTTCTATATAAAAGAGAGTTTTTTAATAACCAATAATCTTTAAATATTCCTAATTCAGAAAAAGTATTAAAATCCTGTTCATAATCATCTTTACTATAAAAAAGACTATAATTCAAAAAACCACCAAAATTTGCCTTCTCTGGAGGTGTAGTAGAATCTAAACCATACTGAGTATCTTCAAAATAATCGGGGGGAAAATGTAATTTTATTGCTTGTAAAGCCTGATCATCTTCAAATTTCACTTCAGGCATACTCAATAAACAAAAATCTTTTTTAATTGAATCTCTACTCAACTTCTCAATCCGTACTCCTACATTTTTTAATGCCTGACATTCAATGAATTTTTTCGCATCTCTCGAAAAAGTTAATGCTTCCGTTTTATAATCAAGGCCATTGATCCAAATATTTACAATGACCATATCCATTTCTTGTTGTGGATTTACCTTTTGATTAATATCCGCTTTTACATATGTAAAACCCATACTACAAATTAGCATTGTAAGAATTTTAGTGGCCTTCATAGCACTATCCTTTCACAGAGTATTCCAAATACTTCTCATCCTTATCTGTTTTAATTCTAATTTTTAACTCATTATTATTTGTAATTTCTCCAAGCTCGAGTTTGATTCTATTCCCTCCTAATACATATTGAGCTAATTTTTTTTTCAAAATTTCTTTATTTCTATTATCTGTTACAAGAATTTCAACAATTTTTATATGTGATTTAGCTAAATTATCAATATTTAAATAAGCTTGATTCTCATGTTTTTCTAATTTTAGATCTAATCTCGGATTAACTTGCTTACCAGCAAATAATGGCAATGAAAAATTAAATAAAAAATTAATAGAAGAACTATCTTCTTCAATGGGGGTTACTTCTTTAAAAATGATACGCCAGGTTTGTTCTTGATCTATATTTGATAAGGGCTGACTAAAACCAACACGTACAATCTGTTTACTTTCAGGTTTCAATTCAAAAGTTTTAGGGTTAAATAAAAGTGTTTTATCTTCTTCTAAAATATCTTCACCTTTCTGATTTTGCTTCCATTTTAATGCGGAAATTTCAAATATTCTTGATTTTTTTAATCCGGTACTTTCGACACTTACAGTCGTACTTCTTTGCCGATTAGAATCTTGAATATATAATTGTATAGGGTTAAATTTTATTCCTGCCGACACTGAAAAACTCAACAAAAGTAATCCGAAAAAACCTATTATTTTTTTCATCTTTATTTACCCCAAATATAAAAATTATTTTTTTGTTTTAAAGGCTAAAAATAGGAGATACTGAAATGCATCTCCTATATGATATTTTTTAAAATAGAGAATACTTACAATCTAGAATTTGATTTCTACACCATAAGTTCCGCGATAAGTACCTGCATATGTCCCGATACCGATGTTGCGAGCTTGAGCTCTTACACTATAAGTATGCTCTCGCCCATCCCAACTTACAGTAGAACCGCTGGTATATTCAGCTCTACCTCGGCTAGTTACCACATCTACTGGTACAGTTCGGGTACCATTTGCCAATGTTCCAGGCGGGGTAATAGCTAAACTATAATCAGCATTTGTACGCACACCAAAAGTTGTGGAATCAGTGTAACGATTTTGTTCTGTAAGTACTAAAGTTGAATCCTCAATATCAAGATCGCAATGTTTTGGTACTTCCAATACAATATCAATTTTTCCTTTACAATCATTACCACAACCGGATTTTCCTGGTTTATGTGGTCCACCTCCACGATCTTCATCTCCTGCATACACGCTTGTTGCACATACACCAAAGGCTAATGCTGCTAATGCTACTTGTATTGTTTTATTCATAGCTTTCTCCATTTCTTTTTTTAATAAAAGAATATGCATATGTAGTTATTTTAACGATTACACTGTAACACTTATTATTATGAGTAAGGTTAGGTAACCGTTGACCTATCTTATTATATTTAATTTAAATAAATGCATAAATGTTATTATTCACAATATACTGGTCTTTAATTTATTTACTTAGTCATTCTATAAAATTATTCTGTATTTATAAAAACTTAAGCCAAAAAATAAAATAATACAATTTAAAAATATTTCTAATTATTTCAAAAAAAATAACAATATAATATTTAAAAAGCATAAATAAAATATAAACCTATAATTTTATTATTTTTTTCAACTGTACTTTAGTTTACATAAGCATAAAATAAAGTTGCATAATTTACAAAAAATTGTAAATTAAAGCTTATTATTAAAGAAATACGTGAATTTGTCGATTTTTTTACTTTATTTTTCCTATATCATAAATTTTCGTAGATGAAAAAAATTAATTAGAAACCATAAAAAAATATAAATTAATTGAAAAAACAATAATTTAATATACAATTAAACTTATATAAATTATTTTTATTAAAAATAAGAAGAGAGAAAAATATTTTTTAGAATTGTTTTTATTTAATACCAAGATTTTATCAAACGTAATCTATCGTACTTACTTTAATTCAGTAAGTAATTTTTTACTGTTAACCTCAATTTAAGTTCATTTTACTAAATATTATTATTCATATGAATATTTATAAAACGAATATTCATTTAATTAAAAATTTTCATCTTTAAATTATAATTAATTTAAAATTAATTCTTTCATTTATAATTTTTTAAAAATAACTGTATAATTTAGCCGCATAGTATCACTAAATATTTTATCTATACCTTTAAAAATATACTTCTATCATCTTTTTTTAATTAATTTCCAATCGGGTTAATAAACCTTCTTTCACTTGATACACCTGACCATACCCAAAATCAATTTGTTGTTTTTCCCCATGAATAGCTGGAAATCCAGTAATATTTTCCAATTGTGGTGAACGCTGAAATTGATTAATTTTAGGATTATATATCCAGTAAATAAAACGCTTATCTTCAATTTTTCGTTCATTTGACGTATCTGATAGAACAATGTCTTCGTAGCCATCAAAATTAACATCCATATAACCAATACTCTTAGGATAGGCGGTAAATCCTGTGAGACTTTGAATCATCTTATTGCGGGTTTTATCCCATACTTCTACTTGTTTTAAAGATTTTCCATAAGGTTGCTGGGCATTTTCTACACCATAAAATTTAAAGATGAATAGCGGTCTTTCTCCTGTTATAAATGCTGGCCTGAATTGAATTGGAATATTTTCATTATTCTTTTGTGCAATGAAAACTGCTGACATTTCTCCTGTATTTGGATTTAAATTTCCATTTAATTGATATTGCTCATCTGTTATTACCTCTGCCTTTACACTCACCGATTTAAGACTAAGCTGATCACCCTTTTGCGATCCCTTAAAGGCAATTGTTTTTTGATTAGTCAAATCATGAAGTGTGCCGTGTGGATTCGAGATACCGGCATATAAATCAAGAAAATAGCGCCCATCATCTGAACGCAACATGCGTTGCATAGAAACACGAACATTTGTGAAAGTTTTGAAATTGGCAGTCGTTGTTGCTGGAATAGTTTCAGCAAAATTTAAACTTGAAAAAGATAAAGTGGTAAGACATAGCAGGATTTGAATTTTCATTACTCAGCCACACTTAGCAATAAATTATGTCTACTCTATCACAGTTAAAATTGAATCTAATCTATCTGCAATCCCAGTGTTTTGTTGCGAATTATTAAT
>DFAM01000016.1:73690-173359 GCA_002365595.1 Acinetobacter sp. UBA3106
TTTTACAAGGCCTAAAAAAGCCCCTGTTATCAAACAAGGGCTTTTTGACTTAGAAATTAGAACTTAGTTCTTTTCTTTGTCTACGATTTTGTTCGCTTGAATCCAAGGCATCATCGCACGTAATTTGTTACCTGTTACTTCGATGCCGTGTGCAGCGTTTTGACGACGACGAGCAGTCATAGATGGGTAGTTCAACGCACCTTCTTGAATGAACATCTTCGCGTATTCACCAGATTGAATACGTTTAAGCGCATTACGCATTGCTTCACGAGACTGTTCGTTAATAACTTCAGTACCAGTTACATATTCGCCATATTCAGCGTTGTTAGATACTGAGTAGTTCATGTCCGCGATACCGCCTTCGAACATTAAGTCAACGATCAGTTTAAGCTCGTGTAGACATTCGAAGTAAGCCATTTCAGGGGCATAACCAGCTTCAACAAGAGTTTCGAAGCCCATTTTAACCAACTCAACAGCACCACCACAAAGAACTGCTTGCTCACCAAAAAGGTCAGTTTCAGTTTCTTCACGGAATGAAGTTTCGATGATACCTGTACGGCCGCCACCTACACCTGAAGCGTAAGAAAGAGCAACGTTACGCGCATTACCAGAAGCGTCTTGGTGAATCGCGATAAGGTCAGGGACACCTGAACCACGTTGGTATTCAGAACGTACTGTGTGACCAGGTGCTTTTGGCGCAACCATGATTACGTCTAAGTCAGCGCGTGGAACAACTTGGTTGTAAAGAATCGAAAAACCGTGAGCAAATGCTAAAGTTGCACCTTGCTTGATGTTTGGTTCGATTACGTCACGGTAAAGTTGAGATTGGAACTCATCTGGAGTCAAGATCATAACCACGTCAGCTTGCGCTACAGCAGCAGGAACTTCAGCAACTTTAAGACCAGCATTTTCAGCTTTCTTCCAAGAAGTAGAGTTAGCACGTAAACCTACAGTTACGTCAACGCCAGAGTCTTTAAGGTTAAGCGCATGCGCGTGACCTTGTGAACCATAACCAATGATCGCTACTTTTTTGCCTTGGATGATAGATAAGTCTGCGTCTTTATCGTAAAAAATTTGCATTGCTGTCTCCGCTTAAATGCTTATGTTTCCTTTTATCCAAGTCAATGATGTTATTGGTATTCATTAACCTGGATCCTCATCTTTATAATGAGTAGAATGTGTTAAAAATTAGATTGTTAAAACTTTTTCGCCACGTGCGATGCCTGACACACCAGAACGCACCACTTCAAGAATGGTATTTTCTGCAAGCGCATCGATGAAACCGTCGAGCTTTTCAGTGGTACCAGCAATTTGAATGGTATAAGTCGTTGGTGTCACATCCACGATTTGGGCACGGAAAATGTCAGCTGTACGCTTGATTTCGGCACGTGCTGATCCAAGTGATTTCACTTTAATCAACATCAATTCGCGCTCGATATGCGCACCTTCAGACAAATCCACCACTTTAACCACTTCAACCAGTTTATTCAGCTGTTTGGTGATTTGTTCAATTTTATGATCATCACCATACGTGGTCAGGGTCAAACGTGACATGGTTGGGTCTTCGGTTGGTGCAACGTTCAGAGTCTCAATGTTATAACCACGTTGAGAAAACAGACCCACCAAACGAGAAAGTGCACCCGCTTCGTTTTCTACGAGAACAGAGATGATATGTCTCATTGCGTGCGCTCCCCTTTTCCTAACCACATATCTTGCATCGATTGACCTGCAACCAACATTGGATATACATGTTCCGCACGGTCTACCATGACATTAATAAATACGCACTTATCATTGATTGCCATAGCTTCTTCAAGCTTGGATTCAAGCTCATCGGCATGATCAATCTGAATACCGACATGACCATAAGCTTCCATCAACTTGGCAAAGTCAGGCAATGATTCAACATAAGAACTTGAATGACGACCTTCGTAGTTCATATCCTGCCACTGTTTCACCATACCTAGGGCACGGTTATTCAAGCAAAGAATTTTCACATTTAAGCCATATTGCTTACAGGTAGATAATTCCTGGATACACATCTGAATCGATGCTTCACCGGTGATACAAACCACTTGCTGATCTGGATAAGCCAGTTTTGCAGCCATTGCATAAGGCAAACCTACGCCCATGGTGCCTAAACCGCCTGAGTTGATCCATTGACGTGGACGCACATAGGTATAGTACAGCGCACCAAACATCTGGTGTTGACCAACGTCAGAAGTAATAATGGCCTGACTATTGGTGATTTTGTCTAAGGCTGCGACTACTTGCTGTGGCTTCATTGTGCCATCAGTTGGTGCAACAACTTTTAAGCCGTGTGCTGAACGCCACTCATGAATTTGCTTCCACCATGCTGCAATATCTTCAGGATTTGGTTTAGAAACATTCATTTGTTTCAACTGTACCAACATCTCTTGAAGAACAGGCTCTACCGCACCCACAATTGGAATGTGCGCCATGATGGTTTTAGAAATGGTTGCCGGGTCAATATCAATATGAATAACCTTAGCATTTGGACAGAACTTAGCCGGATTATTGGTCACACGGTCATCAAAACGCGCACCGATACACAGGATCAAGTCTGCATTATGCATACTCATGTTGGCTTCATAGGTACCATGCATACCGAGCATCCCCAAAAATTGAGGATCATTACCCGGGAATGCGCCCAAGCCCATCAAGGTATTGGTCACTGGATAGCCCAATAAGTGTGCAAGTTCAGTCAATAATGCTGATGCATTACCCTGCACCACACCACCGCCCGTGTAAATCACTGGACGTTTAGCACTGATCAATTCGTCAATCGCTTTACGAATTTGGCCTGAGTGACCACGATGCGGTGGTTGATACGAACGCATCTTCACTTTTTCAGGATATTCGTAGGCAAATTTTTCTGCAGGATTAGTTGCATCTTTAGGAATATCGACAACTACAGGACCTGGACGACCTGAAGATGCAATATAGAATGCTTTCTTGATAATGCCCGGAATTTCGCTGGCGTGACGCACCTGGAAACTGTGTTTTACGATTGGACGGGAAATACCGACCATATCAGTTTCCTGGAATGCATCCTCACCGATGAGATGGCTTGCAACCTGACCAGACAAAATCACCATTGGGATTGAGTCCATATAAGCGGTTGCAATTGGCGTTACGGTATTGGTCGCACCCGGACCTGATGTGACGAGTACTACGCCAGTCTTACCTGTAACACGTGAATAAGCATCTGCCATATGACCAGCAGCTTGTTCATGACGTACAAGGTAATGATTGATTTTGTCTTGTTGAAAGAGCGCGTCGTAAATATGTAATACTGCGCCGCCTGGATATCCAAAAACATGTTCAACGCCTTCGTCCGCTAATGCGCGAACAAGCATTTCACCACCAGATAAAAGTTCCAACGTGATTCACCCTAATCTTTTTTCACGCACAAATGGAGGGCATTTGCGGTGATTAATTCATTCACTGTGTGCTCTGTTATAGCACACAAATTTCATAGTTTTCATAGCAATAAGAAAAAAATCTGACCTGTTTGCCGTTTAAGCAATATGAGGTCTAAAACATGTTGGGATAAACATATTTTGTTGGCTTTGTTCAGCTTCTCGGCTAGAGAAGAAGTCCATTGCTAAAATGCGCTTATTCGAAGGGTGATCGATCTAAGGCATATAAAACTAAAGCAGCATTTTTGTGGTTTCGAGTATTAAAGTCAAGTTTAAAAATTAGCTTTTTATGCATTATTTTTGAATTCTTCGCTTTTTATTCACTCATTTTGTATTTAGCTGTTCACACAATAATCGCAAATATTAAAAATATTATTTTATTTCAATTAAATAACAAATATTTTTCATAAAAAATAAATATAAAAATTATAATAAAAAAGAATGAATATTTATTTTATTGAAAAATGTTTTTATTAATAAAAAGCTATTTCCAATCCTTTGATTTTATATTTTGATATCTTTTTATGCTCAAATTAGCGATACAGCAACTGACATGGAAGAATTTTTCCTGATTAAATCATTCGTCAAATAATTTCACCCCCTTAATACAATTCACTTATCTGCATTTTAGGGCTGTTTATCTTTTTTTTCTGCAAAACACTCAAGATCATATAAAATATGCAAACATTCAGGAGCTCTATTTCTCCCGCACTTTATCCGACTGATTATGACAATAAAGGACTTCACTATTATGACATCATCTTTCATAAAAATTGGATGCATGGCTGCATGCTTGAGCTTCAGTCTAACTGCAACCACGAGTTTTGCTAAAGAATATTACAAATGGGTCGATTCCAAAGGATCTACGCATTACACCACCACGCCCCCGCCAAAATCGGCCAAGAAAAAAGGTAAAGTTGATACCTATGGCGTCAGTCACTCTGCAACGCCTAGCCAATCGACAGCTGAAAATAAGACAACCCTAGAACAGCCGACTCAAAACACCACTATAGTTTCAGGTGAAAAAGTTATTGTCTTACCAACGTCACCTGTATCACCAAAGCCTCAACTACAACCTGCACCGGATAATTCGGCCCCTGCTGCACGATGATCAATTTGACGATATAAACTCAACTGCTGATCTTTATCCCAAAACGTCGATATTTTTCTTATTTATCCAGAGCCGCAAAATTCACTTTTAGGTGCATTTTGCGCTATGCTGTGCAACAAACTTTTTAACCATTGTTCTTATACGTTTATGACTACTCACATTGACCCTGAATATCAAGCTAGTGCGATTGAACCAACGGTCCAACAAGACTGGGAAACTCGCAAAGCCTTTAAAGTTGCCGATACTGTAGAAGGTCCACGTCGTTATATCCTCTCGATGTTCCCTTACCCAAGTGGCAAACTGCATATGGGTCATGTGCGCAACTATACCATTGGTGACGTGATCAGCCGTTTTCACCGCTTAAAAGGTGAAACTGTATTGCAACCTATGGGTTGGGATGCGTTCGGTCTTCCTGCGGAGAATGCTGCGATTGCACATAAAGTTGCACCGGCAAAGTGGACTTTTGAAAACATTGATTACATGCGTAATCAATTAAAAAAATTAGGTCTTTCAGTTGATTGGGATCGTGAATTTGCGACCTGTACACCAGAGTATTATCACTGGGAACAATGGTTATTTGTTCAGCTTTATAAGAAAGGTTTGATTTATCGTAAACTTTCAACCGTGAACTGGGATCCTGTCGATCAGACTGTTCTGGCCAATGAACAGGTTGAAAATGGCCGCGGCTGGCGTTCAGGTGCATTGGTTGAAAAACGCGATATTCCAATGTACTACTTCCGCATTACTGATTATGCACAAGAATTATTAGACGACTTAGACACATTAAAAGACGGCTGGCCGCAGCAAGTGCTGACCATGCAGCGCAACTGGATTGGTCGTTCACAAGGGATGGAAATTACCTTCCCTTCAGCGAACCCTGACGTATATGCCGATGATTTAACTGTTTATACCACACGTGGTGACACCTTGATGGGTGCAACTTATGTGGCGGTTGCTGCTGAACATCCAATGGCGCTTAAGGCGGCTGAAACCACCCCAGAATTAGCTGCATTTATCGAAGAATGCCGTATGGGTTCTGTGGCAGAAGCGGATCTTGCCACTGCCGAGAAAAAAGGCATGGCAACAGGTCTTTCTGTTAAACATCCTGTGACTGGCGAAGAAGTTCCTGTCTGGATTGCCAACTATGTATTGATGTCATACGGTTCAGGTGCAGTAATGGCCGTACCTGCACATGACGAACGTGATTTCGAATTTGCCAATAAATATGGCTTAACCATCAAGCAAGTGATTGATGCCAAAGGTGCAGATGATGCAGACTTTGATTCAACCCAATGGCAGGAATGGTACGGTTCTAAAGAAGGTAAACTGGTTAATTCTGGCGAATTTGATGGTTTAAATTTCCAGAGTGCTTTTGATGCGTTTATCGCGAAATTAGAACCACAAAAACTGGCAAATACCAAAGTTCAGTTCCGTTTACGTGACTGGGGTGTTTCTCGTCAGCGTTACTGGGGTTGCCCAATCCCAATGATCAACTGTGAAACTTGTGGTCAGGTGCCTGTACCTGAAGAACAGCTTCCAGTGATTCTACCGACTGATGTGGTGCCAGATGGTTCTGGTAACCCATTGAACAAAATGCCGGAGTTTTATGAAACCAAGTGTCCTTGCTGTGGCGCAGACGCTCGTCGTGAAACTGATACATTGGATACCTTTGTAGAATCTTCTTGGTATTACGCTCGTTATGCATCTCCAGACTTTACCGGTGGCATGGTGAAACCTGAAGCGGGTCAAACCTGGCTTCCAGTGAATCAATACATCGGCGGTGTCGAGCACGCAATTCTGCATTTACTTTATGCACGCTTCTTCCACAAATTGATGCGTGATGAAGGCGTGGTACAAGGCAACGAGCCATTCACCAATCTTCTTACTCAAGGGATGGTTTTGGCTGATACCTTCTACCGTGAAGCGGAATCAGGCAAGAAAACCTGGTTTAACCCGGCGGATATCGAGCTTGAAAAAGACGAAAAAGGCCGCGTTCTTTCTGCGAAATACAAAGAAGATGGTCAAGAAGTTGTAGTTGGCGGTCAGGAAAAAATGTCGAAATCGAAAAACAACGGTATCGACCCGCAAGCTATTATTGATCAATACGGCGCAGATACTGCACGTGTATTCATGATGTTTGCTGCTCCGCCGGATCAATCTTTAGAATGGTCTGATGCCGGTGTTGAAGGTGCAAACCGTTTCTTAAAACGCGTATGGCGCTTGGCAACTGGTTTCCTTGAACAAGGCAATAATGCTGCAACCATTGATAAAGCAAATTTATCAAAAGATGCGCAAGATTTACGTCGTAAAACACATGAGACCATTCAGAAAGTGGGTGATGACATCGAACGTCGTCATGCATTCAACACTGCAATTGCAGCGATGATGGAACTTCTAAATGCCAACAACAAGTTTGAAGCGAAAGATGAAAACGATGTTGCTGTAGCACGCGAGTCAATCACGACGCTTCTTACATTGCTTGCACCGTTTGCACCGCACTTAAGCCAAACTTTATTAGCTGAGTTTGGTATCGAATTAACTACGGCTGCTTTCCCTGCGGTAGATGAATCAGCGCTGACTCGTAATACGCAAACGATTGTGGTTCAGGTCAACGGTAAACTTCGTGGCAAGCTTGAAGTGTCTGTAGATGCTTCTAAAGAAGACATTTTGGCGCAAGCTAAAGCCTTACCAGAAGTTCAACAATTCTTGACTGCTCCAACCAAGAAAGAAATTGTGGTTCCAAATAAGTTAGTGAATTTGGTGGTTTAATTTAATCCCCCTAAGTCTCCCTTTTATAAAGAGGGACTTCCCAATCTTAATTAAAAAAGAGATTCTCCTCCCTTTTTAAAGGGAGGTCGGGAGGGATTAAATCTCCCCTAACCCCTCTTTAATAAAGAGGGGAATTTAAGGATTACAACAATTCCCAAACAAAGCCCGTTGCCAGTCAACGGGCTTTGCACATACAATCACTACATAATTTTAGATCTTCCTTTTTTGCTTTGAAGAACAACACAGAGGACAACGCATGCATTTGGGCAAACGTTTAGCAGCAATTGTTTTAACTTGTGGTCTAAGTGCAAGCTTAGTCGGTTGCGGCTTCCATCTAAAAGGCACCAATCCGGCGACAGCTCCTGTGGCTTATTCTAAAATGAAATTGGTACTGCCAAATGATGCAGGACAATTGCATGAAAAACTTGCAATTTATTTAGGTGCAACAGGAATTCAACTGAGCGACAGTGCTGATGCCTATGTATTGCGTGTACTGAATTACACCCCACAACGCCATGAATTGAATGGCAAACTGGTCGAAACCCTGCTGCGCCTGACCGTGACTTTCCGTATTGAAGATGCACAAGGCAACCCGGTCACCGAACCGCGTACCATTACAGCTTCACGCAGCTATCAATATGATGTGGCTACAGTAAACACGGATGATCAGGAACAGAAGTATCTCAATCAAGTGATTGTTGATGATGTGGCACAGCAAATCGTACGTCAGATTTCATCTAACCGTTTGCCTAAAGTCGTGACCAAACCGGCCAGTTCAACCCTTCAACCTTAAATATAGAAAATAGAGCTATGAAACTTGACTATCCCCAAGCACTCAAACGTGTTGATGAAGCTCGCGGTGCCTGGATTATGTATGGTCAAGAGCCCTTGCTCGAACAAAATTTACTGGATGCTTTTCGTCAAAGTTGGCAAAAACAGGAAATTGAACGGCAGCGTTATGATATTAGCAATGTCAGTGACTGGAAAAATGTCTTTAATGCTTTAAATAGCCTATCCTTATTTTCTACTCAACTTGCTGTTGAAGTGCATGGCAATATCAAGCCGGATGCAAACGGCATCAAGCAACTAAAAAGCTATATCCAGCACAATGAGCAAAACCTGCTTTTGGTGGTGATGCCCAAACAGGACAGCAGCAGCTTGAAATCGAGCTTCTTTCAGGTGGTAGATGCCAACGGTGTCACCGTACCGCTTACGGCCAATTATCCGCAAGACCGGCAGCGCATTTTAAGCATTGAGGCTGACAAGCTTGGGATTAAACTTGCCAATGATGCCTGGGCTTGGCTTGAACAACATCATGAACATAACCTACTGGCAGCCAAAAACAGTTTAATGCGCGTCAGTGATACTTTTGCAGATGTGGATATCATCCAGATTGATCATTTGTATTCATGCTTACAGGACCAGTCGCGCTACACCACTTACGATTTAAATGATGCCCTGCTTGCAGGCAATCTGGCTCAGGCGATTAAAATTTTCCAATATCTGATTGTTTCAGGCGAGCCGATGAGTCTGATCTTATGGAGCATCAGTAAAGAAATGCGTTTGCTGATGCAACTGTTTGAACAGCCGCAAAATGCCTTGCAGCTCGGAATCTGGAAAAATAAGGTCAGCCAATATCAGCAGGCTTTGAGACGACTGAATCCAAACATTTTTCTGACTTGGCCTTCCCTGTTATTACGTATTGATGCGTCCATTAAAGGTTTGGGAAAAGAAAATCCTGAACATTTGATTATGCAAGCGATTGGCAGCATGTGTGGTCAAACTTTATTTGTAGAGTAATCTGCACAGCTTATTTTCACTTTTTTTGTCGCTTATTGTTAACCAGAAAATTCTTATTTTCGTTCTAAAATGGCGTAACTACAGTAAAATTCAATAATACAACTCCATCTCACAAAATAATAACAATTCTCATTTGTTAAAAAAATTCACGTTTTATCCTCATTTAACTTTTATAATCCTTTTTAATTTCCATAATTTATATGTTTAGCATGCCAAAAATTAAACCATCTAAAATTGTCGTCGCGGTGGTCTGCATACTTGCGATCGCCGTAACCGCCTGGTTTTTCTTAAAACCTAAAGAACAGCAACCTCAATACATTACCAGCGAAGTGAGCCGTGGTGATATTGAGGATTCTGTGCTTGCAACCGGTGTACTTGAGGCGACCAAAATGGTCAGCGTGGGCGCACAGGTGTCCGGTCAGGTGAAAAAAATGTATGTGAAATTGGGCGACCAGGTGAAACAAGGTCAACTGATTGCTCAAATTGATTCGATCCGTCAGGAAAATGACCTAAAAACGGCTGAAGCGAGTATTAAAAATCAACAAGCGCAACTCGCAGTCAAGCAAGCCAACCTAGCTAAAGTTCAAGCCGAATATCAACGCCAACAAGCGATGTATGCACAAGATGCAACCTCACGTGCTGAACTTGAGTCCGCATTGGCCAGCTATAAAACAGCCCAAGCTGATATTTTGGCAATTAATGCACAAATTGAACAATCCCGTTTAACCCTGGCAACGGCTAAAGAAGATTTGGGCTATACCCAGATTGTTGCGCCGATGGATGGTACGATTGTGGCGATTGTGACTGAGGAAGGCCAAACCGTAAACGCCAACCAAAGTGCACCGACTATTGTAAAACTGGCAAAACTTGACAACATGACCATCAAGGCGGAAATTTCTGAAGCCGACGTGATGAAAGTTGAAGAAGGTCAAACTGTATATTTCACTACCTTGGGCAATAGCGACAAAAAACATTATGCAAAACTGCGCCAAGTAGAACCTGCACCGAATTCAATTAATACTGAAACCAATAACAGTTCAACCTCATCTTCAAGTTCTGCGGTGTATTACAACGCCTTATTTGATGTACCCAATGAAGATGGCAAGCTACGTATTGATATGACTGCACAGGTTTATATCGTACTGAATGAAGCAAAAAATGTGTTAACCGTTCCTGCGGCGGCTTTACAAACTTCAAACCGTCCACAAGGCAAACGTAGTGAGCGTAATGTAGACAAAGCCAAGGAACAAAAGCCGGCTGCTACAGATCAGGCTAAAGCTGAACGACCAAAACGCCTGGAACTGTCTGCTGAAGAAAAATCCCTGATTGAACAAGGCAAAGCTTCCATGTCGATGGTTCGTGTAGTGCAGGCTGATGGCACTGCAAAACCGCAACCTGTGTTGGTTGGCTTGAACAACCGTGTCACTACTCAAGTGATTAAAGGCTTGAAACAAGGTGACAAAGTCGTGATTGCAGATGCTTCTGATACATCAAATGATTCTGCAAAACGTAGTAACCGTGCTGGCGGTGGTGCTGGTCCAATGAGAATGTAATGATGAGTCAAGATCAACAACCTTTGCTCAAGGTCACAGATCTGACTCGTGAATTCCCTGCCGGGGAAAGCACCATTCAGATTCTAAAGGGCATTAATTTAGAAATTTATCCCGGAGAACTGGTGGCCATTGTCGGGCAATCCGGTTCGGGGAAATCCACCCTGATGAATATCCTCGGTTGTCTAGATCAACCGACTGCGGGTAGCTATCAGGTTAAAGGGCGCGAAACACGCAAATTGGAACCGGATGAACTGGCACAACTGCGCCGTGAATATTTCGGTTTTATTTTCCAGCGCTATCATTTACTCGGTGATTTAACTGCGGCAGGGAATGTTGAAGTACCAGCGATTTATGCTGGAGTGGATGCCTCTGCGCGTCAGCAACGTTCAACCGAACTGCTGTCCAACCTAGGTTTAGCTGAAAAAACCCAGAACCGTCCCAGTCAGCTTTCCGGTGGTCAGCAGCAACGTGTTTCGATTGCACGTGCCCTGATGAATGGCGGCGATGTGATTCTGGCCGATGAACCGACCGGTGCACTGGATAAAAACAGTGGTATTGAAGTGATGCGTATTTTACGTGAACTAAATGCCAAAGGTCATACCATCATTTTGGTTACCCACGATCATAACGTTGCGAAAAATGCCTCGCGCATTATTGAAATCAGTGACGGGAATATTATTTCGGATAAACCGAATGTTCCTGAAACCGATGGCGAAGTACTGGAAAAGCAGCAGCTTGACCGTACCCCGCAAAAGAAAACACCTTCTTGGCGTTCGGCAGCCGACCGGCTAGGCGAAGCCTTCCGTATGGCACTGCTGGCCATGAATGCCCACCGCATGCGTACCTTTCTGACCATGCTCGGGATCATTATTGGTATTGCATCTGTTGTATCGGTAGTCGCTTTAGGGAATGGCTCACAGAAACAGATTCTGGAAAATATCAGCAGTCTGGGTACCAATACGATTACGGTTTATCAGGGTCGTGGATTTGGTGATAACTCCAAAACCGCCCAAGTCAAAACTCTGGTTCCTGCCGATGCGGAAGCCTTGGCTGAACAACCTTATGTCGATGGGGTCAGTCCTTCAGTCAATAGCAGCGTCACTGCCCGTTTTAAAGATACCGAAGCGTCTGCCACAGTGAATGGTGTCAGTGAAGACTTTTTCTACGTGAAAGGCATGACCTTCGAATCGGGGCAACCTTTTGACAAAGAAGGTGTCACTAAACGTGCCCAAGATGTGGTGATTGATGACAATACCAAAAAGACATTTTTTAGTGATGGCACCAATCCTGTCGGTCAAGTTATTTTGCTGGGCAGTGTACCGAGTCGTATTATTGGCGTGATTGAAGCGCAAAAATCGATGATGGGGAATTCAGACAGCCTGAATGTTTATCTGCCCTACTCCACTGTGATGAGCCGGATGTTAGGTCAGGCCAATGTACGTAGCATCATCGTGCGGATCAAAGATGAATACCCAAGTGCGGCAGCTGAAAATGCCATTTTGAACCTGTTGGTACAACGTCACGGCGCACAGGATGTATTCACCCAAAATGCAGACAGTATTCGTGAAACCATTCAACAAACCACTCAGACCATGACTCTACTGGTTTCTGCAATTGCGGTGATTTCCCTGATTGTCGGCGGTATTGGGGTCATGAACATCATGCTGGTTTCGGTGACCGAACGTACTCAGGAAATTGGCGTACGTATGGCGGTCGGTGCTCGTCAAAGTGACATCTTGCAGCAGTTCCTGATTGAAGCCGTGTTGGTGTGTATTTTAGGCGGAATTTTAGGTGTGCTTTTATCTTTAGGTATTGGGCAGCTGATTAGTCATTTTGCTGGCGGTACTTTCCAGATGGCATATTCAACCACATCGATTATTGCAGCCTTTGTCTGTTCCAGCATGATCGGAATTATCTTTGGTTTTATCCCGGCCCGTAATGCAGCACAGCTTAATCCTGTCGATGCACTTTCTCGCGAATAAGGATTTTTAGAATGCAAATGAATTTTACCAAACTTGTCGCTAGTCTTATTTTAACTGGATCACTGGTCGGTTGTGCTGCGGTGGTGAAAACCCCGTATGAGCAGCCTGCCGTAAATATTCCAGGCAATTTCCAGAACAGTAAAGCACTCAGCCAGCAGGTACATGCCGATGTCTACGCTGATCAATGGTGGACCCTGTTTGGCGATGCACAGCTGAATCAACTGGTTAATCAGGTGTTAGCGACTAATACCGATTTGGCAGTGGCTGGCATTAACTTGCAGCAGGCACGCTTACAAGCCGGTTTGGCTCAAAACAGGCAAGGTCCACGGGTCAGCTCCAGCGTTTCAGCAGGACATAGTATTGACCTGAATTCAGGTGATGATGCTTCACGCGGCTTGTCTTTAAGTGGCGGTGTGAGTTATGAACTCGATTTGTTCGGCAAACTGGCGCGTCAAACTGAAGCCAGTAAATGGGAAGCGCTAGCGACTGAACAGGACTTGCAAAGTACCGCACAAAGTCTGATAGCGACCACTGCCAACTTATACTGGCAATTGGGCTATCTGAATGAACGCTATCAGATAGCCCAACAAAACCTCGCCAGTACACAAAAAGTCTTTGAGCTGGTACGCACCCAATATCGTGCCGGGGCAGTTTCAGGTCTGGATCTCACCTCTGCAGAACAATCGGTTCAAAGCCAAAGAGCCAGTTTAAGTCAGATCGAACAGCAGCGTGTTGAAGCACGCACGGCTTTGGCCGTTTTACTTAATATGCCCGTCCAGCAACTGAACATTCAGGAACCTGCCCGTTTACCGCGGATTACCCTACCGACTGTATCGGCTGGCTTGCCGGCTGACTTGCTGTCGCGTCGTCCGGATTTACAAGCCTCCGAATTACGTTTACGTAAGGCTTTGGCAAGCAAAGATGCCACTAAGGCCAGCTATTATCCTTCCATTAGTCTGACCGGAAATTTAGGTTCTTCCAGCACATCGTTAACTAACCTGTTGCAGAACCCGGCTTTAACCTTGGGTGCGAATCTCAGCTTGCCGTTCCTGCAATACAACGATATGAAGAAAGATGTGGCGATTAGTAATCTGGATTATGAAAAATCGATTATGCAATATCGCCAGACCTTATATCAGGCTTTTGCTGATGTAGAAAATGCGCTATCTGCACGCACGGAATTAAACAAACAGGTGGCTTTGCAGGAACGGAATGTACAGCTGGCCGAGAAAACCGAGCGCTTAACTGAAGTGCGTTACCGCAACGGTGCCATCGCGCTGAAAAACCTGCTCGATGCCCAGGAAACCACACGTAATGCCCGACTTTCTTTGGTGCAGACCAGACAGAGTCAATACAATGCCTATGTAACCTTGATGCAAGCTTTAGGTGGCAGTCCCATCAAACAATTGCCTTAAGCCAAGCAATAAAAAAAGCCTCAACAGAGGCTTTTTTTATTTAACTAGTTTTCAAGAAAAACTTTAAAAACTCGGACGATAATATTTATAAGTCAGACCTTTTTCATTATAAACGTCATAACTTTTTTGCTTAAAGTCAGAGACCCATTGCTTGCCATTAAACCCTGCAATATGTCCATACACATGTTTACCGGTCCGATCAATAATATAAATATCGCCTTCTTTAGGAGCATCGAATTTAGGATTAATCTGTCGATAGCCAATTTTCATTAAAGTATTACCCCAGTCTGCCGCAGCAACGGGATGACTTTGAAAGCGTGCCCCTGCCGACTCTAAAGCAAGACGAATACTTTTCGCACACTTTTGTGAACTGCTATATGAACTGATACCCTGCAAGAAATTGGTGAATTTATTAATATCTATTCGTTGGCCATTAGTGGTCAATATATTATTTTTTTGAGATGATTTGACGGACGTGGATTCTGTATTTTTCTTAGAATTTTTACCAGATTTGGAACGTATTACGATATTTGCCTGAACAGGAGCATGTACTTCACTCATGTTTACATTATGATCATAAGCCATTCTTTACCAAACACTCCTAAGCCTAAGACTAGCGGCTTTTCATTTATTTCGACGGCAAGATGGTACCTGTTAAAATGTGATTTTTCATGTAACAAATGTAATTAAATATAAATAAATCCCGCCAAATTGAGTTAAATGATTATTTTTTGTTAATTTTTATAATTCAAAAGCACTGAAAATTTAATTGATGCTCACTCGAGCAAGACTAAGCTGTTATTGCGTTTCGAGTCTCTAAGCCATAATTCGATGGAATAAAATGGCATAAATTGCGAAATCTGATATGGGCTATATTTTGTAATTTTTTTAAGCCCTGCTTGTGCTCTTGCAGGATCATGCAATTATTTTGAATATTGAATAGCAACTGACCTATAGCGTTTTTTAGGGGTTTGAAAATTCTTTACAGAAAAATTGATTCATTTTCCTTACCCTTATAATTTTTCATCCAATCCAGTCAAGATTTGACGTGATGACTCAGGTCACCATAAAATATTAATAATATTTATATAAATCATTATTTTATGGAAATTTACTCACAGATTTTAATTTAGCTATCTGCTCCCTTGATAGAGTTTCCTCACCGGTAAAAAAAGGCTAATATGTGCCACATGCAATTCACACGATTATGAGAGAGACATGCGTCAATATTTAGACCTTTTACAACATATCCTCGACAACGGTGGCGACAAAGGCGATCGTACTGGAACAGGTACACGTTCTGTATTTGGTCATCAAATGCGCTTTGATCTTTCCAAAGGTTTCCCTTTATTGACCACCAAAAAAGTTCATTTCCGTTCTATCGTGATTGAACTGTTATGGTTTTTAAAAGGCGATACCAACGTTAAATATCTGCAAGACAACAAAGTGACGATTTGGGATGAATGGGCGACTGCAGAACAAACGGCTCGTTTTGGTCGTCCTGAAGGTGAGTTGGGTCCTGTCTATGGTCATCAATGGCGTAACTTTGGCGCAACTAAAAAAGAAAATGGCTTATATGAGCAAGATGGTTTTGACCAGATCAAATGGTTGATTAATGAAATTAAGACCAATCCTAATTCACGCCGTTTAATTGTCTCTGGCTGGAACCCGAATGAAGCGGGAACTGTGGCGCTTCCACCTTGTCATACCCTGTTCCAGTTCTTTGTCCAGAACGGTAAGCTGTCTTGTCAGCTCTATCAACGTAGTGCGGACGTTTTTTTGGGCGTGCCTTTTAATATTGCCAGCTATGCGCTGCTCACACATATGATTGCGCAAGTATGCGACCTGGATGTAGGTGACTTTGTCTGGACCGGTGGTGATACCCATTTATATACCAACCATTTTGAACAGGCAAAATTACAGCTCAGCCGTGAACCTTTGCCACTTTGCCAATTAAAATTAAATCCTGAAGTGAAAGACATTTTCGACTTTAAATTTGAAGATATCGAAATTGTTGGTTATGAATCCCATCCAGGGATTAAAGCGCCGGTTGCGGTTTAATTTCTAAAATCCCCCTTTAATTCCCCCTTTTGCAAAGGGGGAAAACGTATCTGAGTATAAAAAATACAGGGAAAATTTTATGACCTTCCAAAATTTAGAAGTGGTTCATGTTGTGGCCATGGACCAGCAGCGCTGCATTGGTAAAAATAATGACTTGCCTTGGCACATTTCAGCTGACCTCAAGCATTTTAAAGAAATCACCCAAGGCGGTGTTGTGGTTATGGGTCGCAAGACTCTGGAATCGATGGGTCGTACCTTACCGAAACGGGTCAATTGGGTGATTACCCGTGACACCAGCTGGTCATTTGAAGGGACTAAAGTCGCCTATTCGATTGAAGAGGCCTTAGCCCAAGCGGTTGCCGATGTGCAAGCCTCAGAAAAGCCGGAAGCGATCTTTATTATCGGTGGCGGAGAAATCTTCAAACAGACCATGAATATTGCCGACCGTTTAGAGCTGACCCATGTTGAACTGGATGTTCAAGGCGATGCCTACTATCCGGAAATTCCAGCTGAATTTAAAAAGGTCGCCTCGGAACAACATATTGACGACAAAACTGGGATTGCTTTTGAGTTCGCAACTTACCGAAAATAAAGGCAATAATTATTTATAACAGCCAAATATGCATAATATTGAAAGAAGCGGATTCATTATTGCCTTAGGCATGGGGCTGCTGCACTGCCTGTTCGGTCTTTTCGTTGTTGTGTCCTCTATTTGGTTGTGTATGGCGTTATGGTTTCAGGAACCGTTTAGCGGTTTTGTGACCCGAGTACTGATCGGTGTGTGGGTCGTTTTTGCCTTAACTATTCTCGGCATTTTTATTACCCAATCTGTCTTTAACCGCCAGACTGATGCGCTTATTTATTTGCTGGCTTTTCTACTGGGCTTATTTTGGTATTTTGGCCTGCCAGCCAAACAGGATCGTGACTGGAATCCGGAAGTGGCCCAAATCCTCTCTTATGAAAGAGAAGGCGACCATGTCACATTACATCATGTACGTAATTTTAACTGGCATGCAGATGGCAGTTATGATGAACGTTGGGAAACCCGTCAGTTTGATTTAAACCAGATTACCGGCGTGAATATCATCACCTCCTACTGGATGGGACCACGTATCGCGCATACCCTGGTCAGTTTTGATTTTGCCAATAGCCAACCACTGACCTTTTCGATTGAAATTCGCAAACAAAAAAATGAAGAATTTTCAACCTATGGCGGTTTTTTTAGAAAATATGAACTCAGCCTGATCGCAGCAGATGAAAAGGATCTGATTTATACCCGCAGCAATATTCGTGGTGAGCATGTCTATTTTTTCCCGGTCAATATGTCAAAAACAGAAAGACGGGCTTTGTTCGAAGAATATCTGCGTAAAGCCGATGAATTGAAACATCAGCCGAAATGGTATAACAGCTTGACCAGTAACTGTACCACGCTGGTGTTTGATATGGTGCAAGCGATATCCAAAAGACCTTTCCCTGCAGATTATCGCCTGCTGGCTTCAGGCTATTTACCCAATTATCTGTATGACCTGAACGCCATTTCACATGACTTAACCATAAAACAGTGGTATGAGATTGCCTACATTAACCCACGTGTCAGCAAGCTAAAGAATATTTCCAGTACCCAATATTCAGACTTGATTCGCCAAGGTATACCTAAACCAGCACCATAAAAATGACCATAATTAAAAATGTAAAAATATATAAAACATGGATTTATCCCTAGTTAAATCAGTATTTTTTTGTTTATATAGAACACAGCTTAAATCAAGAATGAGAATTCCAATATGTTAAAAAAACTATTTGCCGTTGGCATACTGGGCGCTGCGATTGCTTTTAGCGGTTGTGAAACCACTCCAAGCGCCTCTGCTACCATTGAAACTGCAAATTTAGTGCAACTGCAAAACCGTAGCTGGATTGCAACCCATATTGGCAATACTGAAATCAAAACAGCACCGACTGCACACAATATTCCAAGTTTACAATTTGATGCGGCAACCAAACGGGTTAGCGGTGCTGATGGCTGTAACCGTATTATGGGCAGCTACGAAGCAGGTCGAGATACGCTCCTGCTCAGTCAAATGGCGGGAACCAAAATGGACTGTCTAGATCAGAACAATGTAGCGCCTCAATTTAATGAAGCCTTGGCTAAAGTCGCCAACTATCAGGTGTTTGGCAAGACCCTCAAATTGCTGGATCGTCATGGCAATGTGGTACTGCAATTCATCAGCCCGGTACAACCACGATAATCGCTCAAACAAAAGCCTGAAATCTCAGGCTTTTGTGTTTAAAATGTATAAATTCATTGTCGCTTCATAGAAAGCCCCTATATTAAAAATAATAAACAAATACAGGATAAGATCATGCAACAAGCTTTATTGGGTGGTGGATGCTTCTGGTGTGTCGAAGCCATATTCTTACAGCTTAAAGGTGTGGAAAAAGTGGTCAGTGGCTATGCTGGCGGTCACACTGTAAACCCGAGCTATGAGGATATTTGCAGTGGTGATACCAACCATGCGGAAGTCATTCTGATTGATTATGATGAAACACAAATCAGCTTTGCTCAGCTTTTGGATGTATTTTTTACTACCCATGATCCAACTACTTTAAACCGTCAAGGCAATGACGTTGGTACGCAATATCGGTCAGTGGTTTATTATCTGAATGATGAACAGCAGCAGCAGGCTCAGCAAGCCATTGATGCCCTGAAAGCGGAAGGTTTAAATATTGTGACTGAACTGAGTCCTGCACCCCGGTTCTACCCTGCCGAAGAATATCACCAGAATTTCTTTGCCCGAAATCCTGCACAAGGCTACTGTAACTTTGCCATTCCACCGAAACTGATGAAATTACGCAGCAAGTTTCAGGACTTGCTGAAGTCGGAATAGTCTAGTCCTGCCAATATTAGACATAAAAAAAGCGACCATTCAGGTCGCTTTTTTTATAGCATCAGATTAGTTATCGGTCGCAAAAGCAATATCACTGAGCCCGGCTTCGCTCGCACGGGACATCACTTGTGCAACAGCATCATAACGTGATTCTTTATCAGCTTTCAGCACAATGGTTGGCTGACGCTGTTCCTGACCAGCTTCGTTAAATTTTGTCTGTAATTCATCAAGCGTAAGCACCTTGCCATTCCAGGCAACATCTCCACTTGCATTAATACTGATAGTCACATTTTTAGGTGGCAAATCAATAATATCTGCCGTTGTTTTTGGCAAGGTTAATGGAATTGATGGGTTAGCAACGGTTGCTGTCACCAAAAAGATGATCATCAATACCAACATAATATCGATCAGTGGAATGAGGTTCATCTCATTCATACCTACATCGTTGTCTTCGCCCAATTGAAAGCCCATTAAGCTTGACCTCCAACTAAATTGTTTGCTGTTTCTTTGGTCGCAACTTGAGCTGCACTGTCCTGTTGCAACATGGTGTCAATTAACAGACTGTGCGCCTGGTCTTGTAGCTCATGCGCCAGACCACGGTTAACGCGGGTACAAATATTATAGGCCAGCACTGCAGGAATCGCCACAGCCAAACCCAGACCGGTCATAATCAAGGCTTCACCTACCGGTGTCGCCACTTGGGCCAAACCTGCCTGACCACTTTTACCAACCGCAACCAGTGCGTGGAAAATACCCCAAACCGTACCAAACAAACCTACAAACGGTGCCAGTGAAGCAATGGTACCTAACACTGCTACACCTTTTTCAGCATTGGCTTTTTCAGCAGAAATCTGACGCAATAACGCCTGTTCTACCACAGCTTTACGTTGTTCAAAATTCAAAGCTGAAAATTTTGCTTTTAACTTGCTTAATGCTTGAGAGAGTTGAGCATAAGCTTGTTGCTTCAGTTGGCGAGTCCCCATTACACGTAAGACGAAGATGGTCCATGTCGCAATCGACATTGCCAATAACACGAAATACAGTGTTTTACTCACTGCATCAGCATGTTGCCAATAAACTGAAAAGTTCATACTCGAACTCCTAATAAATGTTAGCCGCGTGGATTCAAGGTCAATAGTAATGGGAGGTTAGCCTTAATAGGATAAGCCACACCATTTTCTTTGTACGGTTTGAATTTGGAACTACGCACTGAGCGTAAAATCTTTTCATCTAAAGCAGGAACACCCGTCGAACGTACCATACGCGCCGAGGTAATTACCCCTTTTTCATTCGCTTCAATATAGACCATGGCATTCCGCGTTTGACCTTCCAAATCGCTATTGCTATAGGACGGCTTTGGCGAACGGCTCCATTGCACTCCAGAATCACCAATCACAACATTTTTTGGTGATGGTGGCGCAGGTGGTGCTACCGGTGCCGGAGGAGCAGGCGGTGTGACTGGTGCTGGTGGTGGGGTAACCGGTGCAGGTTTCACCACTTTAGTTTCAGAAATCGTCGTGCTTACTGTCGGTTTCGGTGGTGCTTCAACCGGTTTAACCACAGGTTTTGGTGTTTCTGCTTTTTTAACTTGTTGAACCTTTTCTATCTTTTTCGGCGGTGGTGGAAGTTGTTTTTCTACAATTTCAACTTTTTTCACTTCTTTAGGTTTTGGTTGTTCTTTTTTAGGTTCCGCTTTAGGTTTCGGCGGTAATGGTTTTGGTGATTCTTGAATTTTTACAAAACGAACCTTTAACGGTTCTTTTTCAATCGGTTTGAGTTCAGGGGTTTTCATTTGCCCCACCGCCCACAACACGCCCATGTGACCGACCACAACGGCGATCAGCGCTGTGATAATTTTCTTTTTCATCGGATTGGGAGTTTGCATATTTAGAGCGGGAGATTGACTCATTAAAATCAGTTACCTAATTAAAGCGATTGTCGATCAATTAAGATTTCAGCAATCAAGCTCATCGGTTAGTACAATTAAAGCACCGCAATAATAAATGAGAAGTGTTTTCATTTGCAACTATTAAATCGTAAGTTTTGATGAGTTTTTTTAATCAATAAAACAAGAAAGGCATACTTAAAGTATGCCTTTCTTTGAAAATTAGTCAATGTTGTTTTATTGGAAGACTACGGTTTTATTGCCATCGACAATAATACGATCTTCCAGATGCCATTTTACTGCGCGGGCCAAAACATTTCGTTCCACATCTTGTCCAAGTTCACGCAGCTGATCAACGGTGAAATCATGATTCACGCGTTCAACATCCTGTTCAATGATCGGGCCCTGATCCAGATCGGCAGTCACATAATGTGCTGTTGCGCCAATCAGCTTCACGCCTTTCTCATAGGCCTGTTTATAAGGGTTTGCACCCACGAATGCTGGCAGGAATGAATGGTGGATATTGATCACTTTCATTTCCCATTTCTGTACGAATTCCTCATCTAGAATTTGCATGTATCGCGCCAGAATCAGTAAATCATTGCCCTGCATGAGTTCATCAATCTTGCTATAGGCTTCACGTTTGTTTTCTTTATTGACTGGCACAACTTCAAATGGAATGCCAAAGTTTTCCACCGACTCGCGTAAAGTCTCGTGATTTGAAACCACTTTAGTGATTTCACATGGTAAACCGCCGCGCGCATGACGCCATAATAGTTCAAGCAAGGCGTGATCGACTTTGGAAACCAGAATCCCGACTTTTTTCACATCACTCACCAGTGCCAGACGCCAGTGCATGTCATAGCGTTCGGCAACATTGCTGGCAAAAGTCTGAGTGATACTTTCTTTACGGCTTTGCAGATTGTCCAGTTCAAACTCAACACGCATGAAATAACGCCCGCCCTGAGCTTCAGTCGCGTATTGATCAAGTGCGGTAATATTTGCTCCCTGATGATACAAAAAGCTCGAAACAGCTTGCACGATACCTGGTTTATCTTCGCAAGTAATCAGTAAACGTGCTGTGTTAGCGGTGGTCATATTCATGTTGGTTAATATCACTAATCAGTTAAATTGAAAAACAAGCCGAGTATTCTAACGCTTTTTTCATGCTTTCTAAATAGGCTAGTTCGCATCATGATTTTTACTTGAAGATAAACTCTCAAAAAGCTCTGAAGGACCCAGGGTTTCAAGTAAATGTTCATAAGTTTGACGGCTTTCACCACGCAAATATGCCCCTTCCAGGAACACCATTTGACGTAACGCCTGCCAGACCCACTTTTCTTCCAGATGGTTCGAATCGGTAATATGCCCCGACATGTACAGGAAGTTGGTCCAGTTGGTCAAAACAATCCACAAGTTAATAATCAGGGCTTCAATTTCTGAATCTGTCATTTCCATTAAGCCGGCAGTCACGAAGGCTTTGTAGATTTTTTGTCCCTGCTGCATCACCTGACCGGCAAAACGTGGATACATTTTTCGAAAATCTTCATTATTTTCAACCAAATGATAAACATCACGATGCAAGAAGCGATAGGCCCAAAGCTGGCTGCTGAGCACCTGAAAATAGCGAATTTTATCGTTGGCATCAAGTGCACGGTCATCGGGCAATGACAGCATTTCCAAAGTTTCGCTCTGGTACTGCTCCATCAACTCTTTGATGATTTCGTTTTTATTGCGAAAGTGGTAATACAAATTACCCGGACTCATATTCAGTTCAGCGGCAATATGATTTGTTGTCACTGAACGCTCACCGCGCTCATTAAATAACTGTAAGCTGAGTTGCAAAATACGTTCTTTGGTTTTCACCGTTTTGGAGTGAGACATCCTAAAGTAACCATTCATTCAATAGGTTAGCGAGCTAACACATAAAGTAACTTGACTATTTAGAGCTTTTACTCTAAAAATTAAATTAATCGCTTTTTATTTAATGGTAGCAGGTCATGAACAGTCAAACAAAAACAACTTCAATGACACCACATTCGTTTAATATTCAGCACTTACACGACGTGCTAGAACAGCAAAAGCATGCTTATCTACGTCATCCCTTACCATCGGCAAAGGAACGTATTGATCGTTTAGCACGTCTAAAGCGTATCTTAGTTAAATATCAAGATCAATTTGCCGAAGCAATTAATCAGGACTATGGTAACCGTTCTATCAGCGAAACCAAAATCGGTGAATTACTCACCTGTCTTGAACAGATTAAATATTATAGCAAGCATTTGACCAATTGGATGAAACCGTCCAAGCGCCATGTGGGAATTATCCATCAGCCGGCAAAAGCCTGGGTTCAATATCAACCTCTCGGTGTGGTGGGAATCATTGCGCCTTGGAACTATCCACTATTATTGTCGGTTGGTCCCCTGATTTGTGCAATCGCAGCGGGTAACCATGCCATGATTAAAATCTCCAGTGCTTCAAGCCATTTTGGCCGTGCGCTGGAAAAGGCCTTAGGCGAAGCGTTTCCAACCGAACTGGTTGCAGTAATTAATGGCGGCGGACCGGTTTCCGATGCCTTTAGTCATTTGGCCTTTGATAAAATCATTTTTACCGGTTCAACTGAAATTGGTAAAACCGTAATGGCCGCTGCTTCAGAAAACCTGGTGCCTGTGATTTTAGAATTGGGTGGAAAATCCCCTGTTCTGGTTCATCCTTCTATCGATTTGCAAGATGTTGCGCAGCGGCTGGCTGCCGGTAAACTCTGGAATTCAGGTCAAACCTGCGTGGCACCTGACTATATGTTCCTGCCTAAAGGCAAAACGGCTGAATTTATTGAGCACTATAAGGCCTGTATTGAAGAGATGTATCCGAGTATTGAATACAATCAGGATTACACCTCGATTATTAATGACAAACAATACAATCGTCTGCAGGGCTATCTGGAAGATGCGCGTAGTCAAGGCGCTAAAATTACTGAATTAAATCCAGCACATGAAGACTTAAGCAAAGTCCGGAAAATTGCGCCCACTGTCGTGACCGGCGTCACCACAGAAATGCGGATTATGAAAGAGGAAATTTTTGGACCGATCCTTCCTATTCTAGAATATGATCAAATCGACGATGTGATTGACTTTATTAATAGCCGTCCGCGTCCACTTGCATTATACTATTTCGACTTTGATCAGGCGCGTGCCGACTATGTCGCACAGCATACTCATTCAGGGCATTTCGGGCAGAATATGGTACTCACCCATGTCGCACAGGATGACTTACCTTTTGGTGGAGTCGGTGCTTCAGGTATGGGCAAATATCATGGTCCAGAAGGTTTCTTCAGTTTGTCGCATGAACGGTCAGTAATGTCTAATCCAAAGCTCTATAGCTTGAAATTCATTCTCCCACCGTTTAACAAGCCGATTCACAAGCTAATTTCGAAGACCCTTCTTCGATAACTGATCAAGGCATGATCTATCACACCTGATCATGCCGCGTTTTTCTTAAATTCGCTTGTCTTTTAAGCGTATTTTTGGTATAAAACGCCCCTTGAATGATTTCATCCGTTTACTTTTAATGACTAGCCGCACAATCGGTGCTGTCTAGCAATGGAGTTCACCATGTCTAAGGTTTGCCAAGTTACCGGCAAGCGTCCAGTCGTTGGAAACAATGTCTCGCACGCCAATAACAAAACCAAACGCCGGTTCGAGCCGAACCTGCATCACCACCGTTTCTGGTTAGAAAGCGAAAAACGTTTTGTACGTCTTCGTTTAACCACTAAGGGTATGCGTATTATCGACAAATTGGGCATTGAAAAGGTTGTTGCTGACCTACGTGCTCAAGGTCAAAAGATCTAAGGAGTCTGAACCATGCGTGATAAAATTCGCTTAGTTTCTTCAGCTGGTACAGGTTATTTCTATACCACCACTAAGAACAAACGTACTATGCCGGAAAAAATGGAAATCAAAAAATTTGATCCAAAAATCCGTCAACACGTAATCTTCAAAGAAGCTAAAATTAAATAATTTTGACTTCTTTAAAAAAGCGACCCTTCGGGTCGTTTTTTTTTGCATTTTTTTTGCTCGAGTTGTTACACTTCTAATTATTCTTTTTTGGCATTTTTTGTGCTTATTCTTTTTTACCCTTAACTTTGGCTCAAGCTTAAGGAGTTTTTAGTGCCTCATGATGTAGATCTGATTATATTACTTGCCGTCGGCTTTGGACTGGCGCTCATTTTTGGCTATATTGCTGCGCGTATTCGTCTTCCCCCTCTAATTGGCTATTTAGTTGCGGGTATTTTAATTAGCCCGAATACCCCCGGAGTGGTAGGAGATATACATCTTGCCAATCAGTTGGCTGAACTCGGGGTGATGTTCCTGATGTTTGGTGTCGGGATGCACTTTTCCTTAAGCGACCTGATGCAGGTACGCCGTATTGCTTTACCGGGTGCTGTTCTGCAAATTGCTGTAGCGACTTTACTCGGTATAGGCGTGACCATGATCTGGGGCTGGAGTTTTGGTTCAGCACTGGTGTTCGGTTTAAGCCTGTCCTGTGCCAGTACGGTAGTCCTACTGAAAGCCTTGGGAGACCGAGGTCTGATCAACTCTGTGAATGGTAAAATTGCCGTAGGCTGGTTACTGGTTGAAGATCTGGTCATGGTACTGGCTTTGGTGTTGCTTCCTGCTACAGCCGTTTTACTAGGGGGAACAGCAATTGTCGGCTCAGACCCCAATGCCAATATCTGGATGACTTTAGCTATTACGTTATTGAAAGTGGCCGGCTTTATTGCCTTTATGCTGATCGTTGGCAAACGCCTGGTGCCATGGATTATGCAGATTGTTGCCCGCTTGGGATCGCGTGAACTGTTTACCTTAACTGTCGTTGCTGCGGCAGTATCTATTGCATTTGGGGCGTATAAAGTTTTTGGCGTGTCGATGGCACTCGGCGCATTCTTTGCCGGAATGGTGGTTAAAGAGTCTGATTTCAGTCACCGCGCAGAAGAAGAAACCCTACCCTTACGTGAAATTTTTTCCATTTTATTCTTTGTGTCGGTAGGGATGCTGTTTGATCCGATGATTTTGGTACAGCAGCCTTGGCAGGTTCTTGCTGTGGTTGCCATTATCATGATTGGTAAAACGATCGCTGCGATGGCACTGGTACTGTTCTTTCGTTATCCTATTAATACGGCTTTAACCGTCGGTGCCAGTCTTGCACAAATTGGTGAATTTTCATTTATTCTGGCGACCTTAGGGGTCTCACTGCATCTGTTGTCTTTAGATGGTCAAAACCTGATTTTAGCCGGCGCACTCATCTCCATTACCTTAAACTCATTCGTGTTCTCTGCCATTGAACCGGTACAAAACTGGATTCGTGAACGCTCGAACTTGGCCCGTTTACTGGAACGTAGCGGTGACCCGCTGTCCATGTTGCCAGATGAAGTCTCACAAGAGTACTTGCGTGATCAGGTGGTGATTGTCGGTCATGGTGAAGTCGGTCGTCGTATTACCAAGTCATTAATGGCACAAGACATTAAGGTGGTGATTGCTGAAGAAAACCGTGAGATTGTTGAAAGTCTGCGTGCCAAAGGCATTGCTGCGGTGTCGGGGCATGCGACCGAAGCCGGTGTACTTATTCAGGCACATATTCAACATGCACGCCTGTTGGTGCTTTCTCCTATGGATATTCTGGATATTCATAAAATTGTCGATATTGCCAAAACATTGAATCCGCAAATTCAGGTTTTGGTCTGTGCCGAAAGCAAGGAAGAAGCTGAAGTGATCCGTCGCGATAATATTGGTCAGGTTTATTTTGCCAAAGAAGAAATGGCCATCAACATGACCAATCATATTTTAAATCAGATTCAGATTGCGCATCATCAAGCACCCACACACTAATTTTCAGCCCATAAAAAAAGCGCACTTCAGTGCGCTTTTTTTAGGTTTAAATAAGCTTAGCTCATGTACTTTGGCTGTTCATCCACGATTTCAGCCTGCCATTCATTGACCTGCTTTTCCATCATCGCGAACAAAGCCGCCTGCACCATATGCTGGGCAATTACTGGTGTCTGGTCACCAAGTAACGCTTTGACTTCATCATTAAACTGAATTTTGACGAGCGGTTCTTTTTCAGAGCCTGCATTTCGCAATGCTAACTCACCACCTTCAAGTTGAACAAGTTCCAAAATCGCTTCTTGATTACCAAATAATTCTTTCAAATGTTCTATAGACATATATCCTCCATGTTCAACATGGTGGCAAAGTGCTGTGTGCACTTTGCATTGCTTAGACTATTGTATATAAGGTCTGTGGCAGAAACTTCAAGAGCATTGGTCGTAAAGTTTAAAATTCAACCATCTCATTGCGAAAGCCATCAATTAATTGAGTCAAATCGCGATGCCATTCACGCAGGATTTTGGTATCTGGCAACCAGGCTTGAGGAGTCTGAGTCACCTTAATAATCAGGTTGGAAGATGTTTCATCTTCAGGTTCCGGTGCACTCGGTTCCGGCGCATATTGGCACATACGGTAGGCACGTTTTAGCTCGGCAATAAACCCCTGTTTTGCCAACTGCTGCATTACGGTCACTTCAGGCGAGATTTGCCCTTTGTCTGCCATGTGTTCTTCAATCGACTTCAGGGTCGGTGCAAAGTCATTTAAACGGTAGTAACGAACCAGTTCCTGCAAAAATGCCAATACTGCACCGTGCAAATGAAATACTGCCGCTTCACGGTGTGCTTGCGCCTGCTGAACATGATCTGTTTGCTCAGCGAGTTGACATGCAAGACGTGCAAAATACAATTTTTGATTGGTACGATCCGCATGAAAGCGCGCAACACGAGACATGGTGATTTCCTAAATTCTGGCGTGAGTTACATCACTAAGAGTAAACTTAATTTTACTCGATGCACAATAAAAAATTATGCACGATTCATTTTAATTAAATAGATTTTGCGCTTTGCCTGTACAGCAATTGGTGAGTCGATAGGCATACATTGTTATCACCAAGGCAATAACCTGCTGTCCAGTATGTAGCACTGCTGCAATTCCATTTTCTTGTCAGGGATGAACTGACTCCATAGCCACTCTTTTGACTACAAAAACTTGCACTTGATGACCCGCATTGGTCCGGCAAGTTTTATTTACTACATTCCACCAATCTTGCACATTTAACAGTTTGGATTGCTTAAGACGTATTTCTAATTCATTTTGTTCTTGAGCAATTTACCGTCCAGCAGCTGCTACTCTAAAAACTGGAAAACGCCATTTCTTTTCCATGCATAAAAAAAGGAGCATCGCTCCTTTTATTGTTTATTCTGCTGCCGGCTTGTCTTCAGCCTGCTTGACGCGAATACCCTGTCCATGCAAACGCAAAGTATTTAAGCCTTTAATCGCTTTCACTGCTTCACGACCATGCGGCATTTCCACAAAAGCAAAGCCTTTTGATTTACCTGTTGCAGCATCTAAAACCAAAGTGCATGAATCTACTGTGCCATATTGCTTGAACAATTCAAGCAATTCAGCTTCTGTCACTGTACGTTCTAAATTACGAACTAAAATTTTCATCTGATGACCTTAAAATAGGCTAAAAAAACCAAAAAGCACTCGCCTACTTACTTTTTGCACTTCAATATTGAGATAGTTTAATCGAGATCGATACCAAAATCTAAATTAATCGATTGCCGTTCAATTAAGGCACTTTTTACCGTTTGTTGACGCTGCTTGTAATGGGTTTCAGTCGTACAGAGGTTGCGGGTCAAGTCATTGAGGAAATAACTTTCAACTTTACGCCCCTGTTCATCGACCTGATCCCGTGCCCACAGATTCAGGTTCTGTTTGGTTAGGATCAGTTCATCCTTGGCACGGGTTAAAGCCACATACAAGACCCGGCGTTCCTCTTCGACGTCGTCGAAATTGCCCGAAGCTCGTGCATGTGGATACTGTCCCGCAGAAACATTCGCGACATAGCAAATCTTCTGCTCTGTGCCTTTGGCAGAATGAATGGTGATGAGGGTTACAACATCATCTTCAGACTGGCGTTCTATTTCACTGATTGATACCGGATCGAGCACATATTCTTCCAAAAACTCACTCAGCTGATCATGTTTGGTGGCCAGCTGTTTGACCAGGTCAAAATCGCCCATCCGTTTCGACCAGTCTTTCTTGGCGTAGTTTTCTTCCAACTGTTCGACCAAGGCTTCTATCCCTAAAGTGACACAAGCTTGCACCTGATCTTTTAATACCGACATTTGCTTCATAATCAGCAAGGTCTTTTCAGGAATACGGCCAAATTTTTCCAGTTTGTCAAAAATCAGTTCGACATCGTCTTGCTGCAGTAGCTGCTGCGCCAGTTTACTGGCACCGACATCACCCACTCCGTTCCACAGGGTCAGAAAACGCATCCAGGCAATATCATCCAAAGGATTAGCAATGACCCGTAATAAACTGAGCAGGTCTTTGACATGCGCTGTTTCTAGCAGTTTCATGCCGCCAATAAAGCGGTAAGGCACATTAGCCTGAATAAAGGCCGCCTCAATGTGACGCGCAGCAAAACTGGAACGCACCAGCACCATATGGTCATGCCATGGCGTGCCTTCCAGAAAATGCCGCTCTTTAATATCAATGGCAATCCATTTGGCTTCATCAAACTCGTTCGGGAAAATATGCAGTTTGGGTTTAATGCCCTCTCCACGATGTGCATCCAGACGTTTGTCATATTTGATCGGACTTTGATCGAGCAGCCAGTTAGACAGATCTAGAATTTGCTGTGTTGAACGGTAATTTTGTTCCAGTTTAAAAATCTGCGCATCCGGTACGCGTTCTTTAAAATAGTGGATATTTTCAAAGTCCGCACCACGAAAGCCATAAATGGATTGGGCATCATCACCAACACAGAACAGACTGACTTTATCTTTTAACGGTTCCAGCAAAGCCCATTGCAGCGGATTGGTATCCTGCATTTCATCCACCAGCATGTGCTGACAAATCGAGGCTACATAATCACAGAGACCTTCAGATTGCGCCAGTGCTGATGCGACCACCGCCAAAATATCGTCATAGTCCAGAAAGCTACGGGCACGTTTTCGTGTTTCGTATTCTTTCATGATATCGGCGATTTGATCTTTATATTCCAAAAATTCAGGATGCTGTTTTTCTAGGGAAATACTGAGTTTTTGTCGGGTATTGCGGGCAAAAGAATACAGGTCACACAGCTGCTGCGGCTTAGGCAAGGCATTGGGATTTTTTTTATCATCCTTTCCGCGAATCAGACGGAACATCATCAACTGATCATCACGATCAATAATCGAGAATTGCTCTAAGCCAAATGCTTTCGGAATACGGCGCAGCAGATACATGCAGAAGGTATGAAAAGTCGAAGCTCGCAAGCCTTTAGCCTGCTCGCCCAAAGCCAATTCGACCCGTGCCACAATTTCACTGGCTGAACGTCGGGTAAAGGTTAAAATTTGAATTTGATTGGCCGGCACACCTTGATCAATCAGGTAAGCCGCACGTGCCACAATGGTTTTGGTTTTGCCACAGCCCGCCCCTGCAAGTACCAGACTATGCTTTGCCTCGGTCGTGGCAGCCTGTTTTTGTTGCGGATTTAATTCATTAATCAGGGTGGCTAAACTCATGGTGTCTCATCGTGCTAGATAGATGAATAGTTTAACAGAGCTGACCATAAATCTGAGATTGATCAACTTAAAAATTGAATCTATCCCTATATTTTGCCATCCAGAAAGGCGACATGGATGTCGCCTGTTGAACTGTGAAACATGGATGTTGAATCAGTTCAACAAAGGATTTTTGTTACTTTTCATCCTTGAAAAGTAAATTTGCCTACCCAAAAACCCATGCTAAAGCTATTCATTGGAGGCCATGACACTCTCTACTTTTAGAATTCAGCATAATCACTTTTCAAGTTTGCTTAACACCCCAACTACCACATCCTCCAAGTGCATTTCTGCATTTTGCATTGCATCTTCTAAATCAAAATTAGGTGGATTAATCCCTACAATTTGAGTAAAGCCCAAGTCATATAACTCATCAATGCCATCGCCAACTAGACCCGCAAAAGCAATCACAGGCTTATTCAATCGCTTGGCGACCTGCGCCACACCAAACGGCGTTTTGCCAAATTTAGTCTGGAAATCAATCTTGCCTTCACCAGTAAATACATAATCCGCCTGAGCAATTTTCTCTGCCAATTTGGTCTGTTCAATTACAAGCTCGACACCTGAACGAATCTTGGCACCTGCAAATGCCATCAAACCAAAACCCAAGCCACCTGCTGCCCCTGCACCCGCAATCTCCCGATAATTTATTCCAAGTTGCTGCTCCACGACATCAGCAAAATGATTTAAGTTATTATCCAGAATTTTCACCATTTCAGCTGTAGCGCCTTTTTGTGGCCCAAAAACATACGATGCGCCGTTTATTCCAGTCAGAGGATTATTCACATCACTAGCAATGAGGATTTCTGTGTGCTTTAAACGTGAATCCAAACCTGTAGTATCAATCATTCTGATTTGATCAAGTTGCCCGCCACCTACTGCAACTTCGGTATTGTGTGCATCTAAAAATTTCACCCCTAAAGCTTGTACCATACCTGCACCTGCATCATTGGTCACACTGCCACCCAAACCGATAATAATTTTAGAAACGCCTAAATCCAGTGCTGCTTTGATCATCTCTCCTGTGCCCAAAGTGGTGGTGAGCAAAGGATTACGCTGGGCAAATTCAATCAGATGAATGCCATTGGCTTTCGCCATTTCAATAACTGCTGTTTTGCCTTCATCCACCAAGCCAAAATAAGTTTTTACTTTTTTTACAAGCAAAGGTCCTGTAACTTCACATGCAATTTTTTGTCCCTTTAAACTTGAGACTAATGCATCGACTGTGCCCTCGCCGCCATCTGCCATAGTAACTGAAATGCAAATCGCATCTGTACATAACTTTTCAATACCACGTTGCATGGCCTGACAAGCCTGTTCAGTAGTCATGCTTTCTTTAAAGGAATCGGGTGCAAGGACAAAAGTTTTAGGCATGATGTTCAAAAAATGAAATGAATAAATCTTTTATACAATAAAATAAATTCCCTAGAGCACTCTTTAACTAAATTGGATTTAAATATCGGCAGAATTTTTGAGTACTTCATGTTCGAGATAGGAAGCTAAAGTGAGATAGGGAATCTTAAAACTTTCAACCTTATCTACAGCTTTTATTTTTTCCAACCGAGTTCAAGCGCACTTATTTCATTGATTAATGTCTGCTGCAAAGTGTCAGGCATCTTGCTTTTATCATTTGACACAGGAATGTGCCCTGCCATTAACTCTGCTTTGGCTTGAGGAAATAAAGGCTGTTGATTCGGATAAGCATAACCTATCGGATACAGCGGCTGTCCTGTTGCTAAATCATATTTATCGGTCGCACCAAAGGCATGGAGTAATTCATGAACCAGCACAATCTTGTTTTGTTCTGACTGTTTTTTAGAAGCAAACAAATTGACTGAACCAATACGGCCTTTTTGCAAGGCAGTAGAATGTTTTAATTCTTTCATTATTTCAGGATCATAATAATTTAAAAATAATGTCACTGTAGGTGAACCATCGATACTTTCATGCTGTTTCCAGGCATAAAAGCGAAACTTTAAGCTCCATAAAATGGTATCCAGTATCGTTGCCTGTGCAGGCACTTTGGGAGGTAATCTGTTGAGTTCACGACCCAACTGAAAATAAATCGCGATCGGCTGTCCACGATACTGTGCCGACATCTGCTGGAGATATTCTTGCGCCCCTTTTAACTCAGAGAGATTTAGGGATTGAATATAGTTTTGTGTGGCAGCCCGTCCATCTGCATTGATGGGATGTAACATGACAATAATGGGCTTGGACCAATCCTGATTTTGGTCACGGTAAGCATTGACTGCCACAATCAATAAAATGATGAGTAAACACAGTATCCGAATATTTTTCCACATTTCCTCAACATCTCAATCTTTTGTATTTATTTTCAACGATCATTAAAACATATAAGTATAGCGGAGTCTTTCCATTCAACCATGAATAGTGGGAGCTCATTCAGTACTTTTTGCCGTCAAAAAGTACCCAAAAACTGTGTCATGTACAAAACTCGGTAACTTCCGTCTTTTATCTATTTTAGCGCTGAAACAGTATTTTACCGATGTAGTCCTGTCTCGAACAATTGTGCATGACCTTGCCACGTGTTCAAATAATTTTTGACAAATCATGCTCAATTCAATTTATAAAACAATAAAAATGCCGACTTTCGTCAGCATTTTTCAGAACTTAAAACTTAAGCTTCAATCCATTTTCCATCCTGGAATACCAGACTCCACTTGGTCTGCTTACCTTCAGCATTTTCAGAACCGATATATTGTGCTTGATTCTTACGGCTGAATTTTACCAAGGTTGGATTCCCTTCAGGATCTGCATCCGGCGCTTGCAAAATAAACTGATATTTTGGATCCAGCTGCTCGGCGACACTACGCAGTTCAGCCACTTTCGGTGCACGGGTTTCGCGCACTTTAGGAAACTTGCTCGCTGCCAGGAATAAACCTGCCGCGCCATCACGAAGCACAAAGTAGTCATCATGCTTGGTAGAACGCAAGTGTTCCATTTTAATTGGATCTACGCGCGGAGGTGCAGGCTGACCATTCTTTAGCACTTTACGGGTATTGTCACAGCTGGTGCAGGCAAAATAAGGACCAAAGCGGCCAGTTTTGAGCTGCATTTCACCATCACACTTGTCACATGGAATGGTTGGACCATCATAACCTTTGATTTTGAACTCACCTTCTTCAAGTTCAAAACCGGCACAATCCGGGTTATTCCCACAGATATGCAACTTGCGACCACCATCAATCACATAACTGTCCATTGCCGTTTCACAAATCGGGCAACGTTTTTTCGACATCAAGTCAGCTGTTTCTGCCGCATCATCATCAGACAATGCCGCCAAGGATTCGACCGGCGTTAAATTCAGAGTCCCTTTACAACGCTCTTTAGGCGGCAGGTTATAGCCAGAACATCCCAGGAATACACCCGTCGTTCCAGTACGAATCTGCATCGGACGAGAACATTCAGGGCAATGTACTGCTTCCACTTCAACTGGCAGATTACGGCGCATACCGTGGTCGCCTTGGGCTGTGGTTAAGCGTTTCTTAAAGTCGCCGTAGAAATTATCCAGCAACTCTTTCCAGTTCCGCTGACCATCAGCGACTTTATCCAGCTGACCTTCAAGATCTGCGGTAAAGTCATAGTTCATCAGATTATTGAAACTTTCATCGAGACGGTCTGTCACGATTTCTCCCATCTTCTCTGCAAAGAGACGACGGTTTTCCAGTTTCACATAACCACGATCCTGAATGGTGGAAATAATGGCTGCATAGGTCGAAGGACGGCCAATGCCACGTTTTTCCAGTTCTTTTACCAGCGATGCTTCAGTGAAACGTGCAGGCGGTTTGGTAAAATGCTGAGAAGGATCAAGTTTTTCCAGTTTCAGGATTTCACCCACTTTAACGGCAGGTAGCAAAATATCATCATCAGCTTTATTTGCACCACGAACTTTGGTAAAGCCATCAAAGACCAAGGTACGGCCTTTCGCTTTAAGTTCCACACCATTGGCATCAACTAAAATGGTCGATGATAAATATTCTGCGGGTGTCATCTGACAGGCTACAAACTGGCGCCAGATCAGGTCATACAGACGCTGAGCATCACGTTCTACACCCGCTAGACTATCGCCTTTCAGTGCCACATTGGAAGGACGAATCGCTTCATGGGCTTCTTGCGCACCCGCCTTGTTACCATAGCGGTTTGGCTTGGCAGGTAAGTATTTAGTACCAAACTCGGACTCAATATGACCACGCACCATATTGACCGCATCATCACTCAGGAATGTCGAGTCGGTACGCATATAGGTGATGAAACCCGCTTCATACAGGCGCTGCGCCAGCATCATGGTTTTCTTCACAGAAAAACCTAAACGTGTGCTTGCAGCCTGTTGCAGGGTTGAGGTGATATACGGTGCACTTGGGTTGACCTTGGTCGGTTTATCTTCACGACTGGCAACTTTATATTCAGCATCTTTAATCAGGTTGAGTAAAGCATCGGTCTCGGCTTTATTGTGCAGTTTGAGCGTCTTGCCACCCTGCTTTACTGCTTCAAGACGGATATCGTCTTTTTGCGATTTGGTATCTGCAAAAACTTGCCAGTATTCTTCAGGGATGAAAGCACGAATTTCACGTTCACGTTCAACCACCAGTTTTACTGCAACCGACTGTACACGACCAGCCGATAAACCACGGGCGATTTTTTCCCAAAGCAATGGCGAAATCATGAAACCCACAACACGGTCCAAGAAACGACGGGCTTGCTGTGCATTGACCTTGTCGATATCTAAACGTGCCGGCTGTTTAAACGCTTCCTGAATGGCATTTTTAGTAATTTCGTTAAACACCACACGCTGGTAACGTGAATCATCGCCACCAATCACTTCTTTTAAATGCCAGGCAATGGCTTCCCCTTCACGGTCCAAATCCGTTGCGAGATAGACTTCATCAACTTGCGATGCCAGTTTTTTCAGTTCAGCAACGACATTTTCTTTGCCTGGCAGCACTTCATAATGTGCTTTCCAGCCGTGTTCAGGATCAACGCCCATACGGTTGACCAAAGCTAATTGTGCTTTTTCCGCTTTTTGTTCATCGGTCAGTTTGGCACGTGATACAGGCTTTTTTTCTGTACTTTTAGATCCGCCAGTCGGCAAGTCACGAACATGGCCCACCGATGATTTTACGATGTAATTTGGACCCAGATATTTGTTGATTGTTTTCGCTTTTGCAGGCGACTCCACAATCACTAAGGCACGCTTGTTCGCAGCACTCGGAGATTTTGCTGTGGTACTTTTAGATGTGGACCGAGGAGCGTTCGCCATAGTTAACCGTTAATCCTGTTTGATTGGTTGATAAATTAAAGTTCAGCCAAAGATGTTAAATAAGCTTTAATGTCTTCTAACTGTGTTGCTCGAAGGTCTGATTCTTCATCCCAATAGAGTCCTACACAGTTTGCCTGCATATCAATAGCATAAATGCCCTTTAATGCAATGGGCAAATCGTTAAACTTGTCATCGCCTTGCACAATTTTCAGCTTTTGATCTTCTACCCGAGCACGCATCAGTGGCAGTCGGGCATCTGGAATTAGAACACTGTAATAAGCCACCATACTGGCACGGTTTTCTGTTGCCATTGGAACTTTGGTCCAATCGGGAGCTGCGACTAAACGCGGATGTAAAGCCATCTTGCGCGCTTTTTCACGCATCAGGCCTAATGCTTTTTCTCTTGGGCTGACACGTAGCCCAAAAATTGAGCCAAGCACAAACAGCACAATGAAGACTGTAATCCAAATTCCAGTATTTTCCATAGTACAACCTTATTATTCCTTTATTAGAGTTGCATAAGCTGAATGTAAAACGCAAGTTACAGCGATGAAATTAATTCAAGAACAGCTCATGACTATATAATATTTCACTACCATTCCAGTAAACATATCCCTTTTCAATCAATTCTTTAAGTAATAACCGAACATCCGATTTGGGAAACATTTGTTCCAGCAAATCGCGCAGGGCATAAATGTCTTTGGGCTTGTCGGATTTTAATTCGCGTAATTTTTGCGCCACAATCACCTGAACAGGATCAATTTTGGAAAAGTTTTTAAATAACTCTTTTTGTGCATGATGCAGCGTATTGGCCTGTTCTACCTTTACTTCTGGTGAAGAATCTTCAGTGGATAATTCCGCAAAAACAGAGGACATATTTGGGGCTTTTTCTACAAATATTTTCTGCTCCAAGTCGAGCTGCATCCATTGCTTAATGACTTTTTTACGGAAGCTGATTTGCTCATCAAAGCGTTTTACAATTTTTAAATTAATCAATAAACCCGTGAAATGCTGAAGCTGATCATTTGGCAGTTGCAAAATATTCGCCAGCGAGTTCTTCAACTTCTCCAGCGTATTCGGTTTACCCTTCATTTTCCCTAAAGCATCACAATACTTTTTCACCAACAGCAAGTCCGGTTTTTGCAGAATAGTCTCAACACTGGGAATTTTATATTTTGAATTTAAAACTGGTCGTTCAGCCTGAATCTGAATCAGACTACAGTTCAGGTTTGAAGATTGCATCATGTCGAGCAAAATTTCACTGCTTGGCATGGCAGAGATTAGCTCAATTGGCGTTTCGGTATCTAGCAGTGCAATCAGTTGTCCTACGACTACCGCATATTCAAATTCTTTGTGCTCAACTTCTGCGGTTTCTAAAATAACCACCTGTCCACTGCTGACCCAACTTGAAAACTCAGTTAAATCTTCCAGAGAATATTCAAATTTTCCTTGGCAATTAAACAGGTAAATTGCAGCATAATGCGGAATAATGTTACGCAGCAATTGCGCAGTCGGCATATTATTTTCAAGATCAAGAAGAACGACTTTATCACTCATATCTTCAAATAAACAGTTCAGCTAGGCAGATGCCGTGCATTAGAACGGGAACCAGGATAAAGGTCAAATATTTTTCTGCTTTTGGCTTTTATTCAATGTCATGACTCATGCTGAATGCTTTACCCGTAAATGATTAATATCAAAGTGAAGGAAAGGTTAAATTCTTTTTTCAGTAAAAAGCCCAAGTATAAGACCCGGGCTTTAATTTATATCTTGATCAAGCTTAATAATGCGGTGGTCGATCAGCCAGAGGATCAAAAGCAGCAATCCCTTCAGATAAATCTGAAGATTCCACACGCTGATAAAGCAGCTGCATTTGCTTCTTTAAATCCGTAATTTCAATATTTTGACGGGTTACTTGCTCATTTAATTGTTCAACTAAATCATCTAAAAATGTAATTCGAACTTGCAAATCTTCCAAGTGTGCGGAAAATGACGCCTGATCATTAAGATTTTTTTGTTTAGTCATTTTAAGTCCTCATTTTGGATTTCAGGAAACAGTATGGCCTATATTACGTTAAGGGATGTCCAACTCGCGTTTGGCGGACCGTCCCTGCTCGACGGCGCGAACTTCAATTTGGAACGCGGTGAACGAGTTTGTTTGATTGGCCGTAACGGTGAAGGTAAGTCTACTTTACTTAAACTCATTGAGGGAAGTTTACTGCCAGATCGTGGTGAAGTTTCTATACAAAATGGCATCACCATTTCCATGCTGGCTCAAGATGTACCGATGGATTCCGGTAAAGTTGCAGATATCGTGGCCGATGGTGCAGGTGAAGCGGCAGCGGTACTCAAAGCCTATCACGAAGCCAGTGATGCTTGTGTACTCGGTGATATGGAAGCCTGCGACCGCATGGGTAACCTACAGCACAAGCTCGATCAGGTCGATGGCTGGGCTTTGGAAACCAAAGTCAATTCTATTTTAAGCAAAATGGGTTTAGACCCGGATGCAGATTTAGCCGATTTATCGGGTGGTCGTAAACGTCGGGTGCTATTAGCACGTGCGCTACTTACTCAACCCGATGTACTTTTACTTGACGAACCAACCAACCACTTGGACGTTGAAAGTATTGAATGGTTAGAAAAATTCCTGCTCGATCAAAATAATTTGACCTTATTATTTATTTCGCATGACCGTTCATTTGTCGACAGCATTGCAACGCGTATTGTCGAACTCGATCGTGGTACTTTGCGTAGCTATGAAGGTAACTATTCACGTTACCTTGACCTGAAAGCGCAGCAAATGGAAGCGGAAGAAAAGCAAAATGCATTGTTCGACAAACGTTTAGCTGAAGAAGAAGTCTGGATTCGCCAAGGAATTAAAGCACGTCGTACCCGTAATGAAGGTCGTGTACGTGCCTTAAAAGCGCTACGTGAAGAATCAAAAGCACGTCGCTCACAGCAAGGCAAAGTCAGCATGGCAACTCAGGAAGCCAATCGTTCTGGCAAGCTGGTCTTTGATATTGAACATTTAAGTGTTGCTTTCGGCAATCAAGAACCGATTATCAAAGATTTCTCTGCTTTGGTGCTTCGTGGCGACCGTATTGGCTTGGTGGGTGATAATGGTGTCGGTAAAACAACACTTATTAAAGCTATTCTGGGTGAGATCGAACATACTGGTACAGTAAAAACCGGTACCCAGCTTGAAGTCGCTTATTTCGATCAGCTACGTAATGCACTCGATTTAGAAAAATCAGTTAAAGACAACGTTTCGGAAGGTTCGGACTTTGTCGATGTTAACGGTGGCCGTCGTCATATCTACAGTTATCTTCAAGATTTTCTGTTCTCTCCGGAACGTGCCCGTACGCCGGTAAAAGCATTGTCTGGTGGTGAACGTAACCGTATTCTGTTGGCAAAACTGTTACTTAAACCATCCAATTTAATTGTCATGGATGAGCCAACCAATGACTTGGATATGGTGACCCTTGAACTATTGGAAGAAATGCTCGGTGGTTATAAAGGTACCTTGTTATTGATCTCGCATGACCGTGCCTTCATGGACAATGTGGTCACGTCGACTTGGGTATTTGATGGTAAAGGTCATATTGACGAATACATCGGTGGTTATCAGGATTATCTGGAACAGCGCCCAGATCAAACAGCCGTAGATCAGAAAAGTGATGTGAAAAAAGCCCTGGCCAAAGCCGAAGCAGCGGCTGCCGCAGCAGCACCGAAAAAAGTGAAGCTGAGCTATAAAGATCAGCGTGCATTAGAACAACTGCCTGCTGAAATGGAAGCGCTTGAAAAAGAGCAAGCTGAAATTAATGCTCAACTTGCAGATGGTTCACTGTTTGTGACCGATGCGGACAAAGCTATGAAACTGTCTAATCGCCTCACGGAAATTGACGAGCAATTGCTTGAAAAATTAGAACGTTGGGAAGAATTAGAGAATCTCAGCAAAGGCGATTAATTTAGCCGTGTTACAAAAGCACCTGTAAAGTATTTTGCAGGTGCTTTTTTATTTAAAAAATAACTTCATGTTAAACTGCAGATAATTTTTGGTATAAACGGTCATTATGAGTAAACAGCCAGACTACAAACCCGGAGAATTCCAATGGTCATTTCTTTTACCTCAATATTGGGGTATCTGGATTGGTATTGTATTTCTGATGATTCTGGCGATTTTACCGTGGGCCATTCAACACCGTTTAGCCACTTTTATTGGCAATCTGGCATTTGACAAACTGAAATCTCGCCGTAAAACCACAGTACGTAATCTGGAAGTCTGTTTTCCTGAATGGACGCCTGAACAGGTACAAGTACATGCACGTCAGGTTTTTGTTGACCAGATGATTGGGATCTTTGAAACCTTAAATGCCTGGTACTGCCCGCAATGGTTTAAAGGCCGTGTCACGATTGAAGGCTTGGAACACATTCAAAATGCCCAAGCCGCAGGAAAAGGTGTTTTACTGTTAGGTACGCATTCAACATTACTCGATGCCGGCGGTTATTTGTGTGCTCAATATTTTGAGCCAGATGTGGTTTATCGTCCGCAAAATAATCCCCTGCTCGACATGCTGATTTATCGCTGTCGTGCCACTATTTATGCCAATCAAATTGACCATGATGACATGCGTGGTCTCATCCGTAACCTGAAAGAGGGTCATGCCATCTGGTATAGTCCGGATCAGGATTTTGGTTTAAAACAGGGCGTGATGGCACCATTTTTCGGTACCCCTGCTGCCACAGTCACTGCACATCGTCGTTTACTGAAAATCTCCAAAGCCGTCCCGATTCCGTTATATTTTTATCGCACCGGTGATTTAAAAGATCCGCGTTATCATGTGCTGATTGAACCGGTTGTAGATAATCTGCCTAGTGAAGATGAAGTGGATGATGCTACACGTGTCAATCAGATTATTGAACGTCAGCTGCGTATTGCCCCGACCCAATATATGTGGTTCCATCGTCGCTTTAAAACTCGTCCGGAAGGCTTTGAGAAAATCTATTAATAAGATAATTAAGATAACTAAGAAACCTCGCACAGAATCTACTATCGTGTAAAGGCGACAAGGATGTCGCCCGTTGGACTGCGATATCATGGATGTATCGTCAGTCCAACAGATGGTTTTTTTACTTTTGCCGAAACAAAAGTAAAGAATAAACTCCAAATATTGGATAAATGAACGGTAAAACTCCGCTTTGCGACAACCCTAAAGGCAAAAAACCATGAAAGTGATGCAACTTCTTCCTGAACTGAATAGCGGTGGCGTAGAACGCGGTACTTTAGAAATCGCCCGTGCCTTGGTTGCAGAAGGTCATGAATCTTTTGTGGTATCCAATGGTGGCCGGTTGGTGGCACAGCTTGAAGCGGAAGGTTCAACACATTTGACGTTAGCCATTCATAAAAAAGCCCTGTCGAGCTTATGGCAAATTCGTCCGTTGCGTCAGCTGATTGAACAGCACCAACCCGACATTGTGCATGTACGTTCCCGTGTCCCTGCCTGGCTGACCCATTTTGCTTTAAAAGGCATTCCTGCAGAACGTCGTCCACATTTAATCAGTACCGTACATGGCTTCTATTCAATTAACCGTTATAGCCAAATTATGACCCAGGCTGAAAAAGTCATTGCGGTGTCCGACAGTGTGGTCAAATACATTACCGATAACTACAAAAATTGCCCCACTCAAGATATTGTGCGGATTTACCGTGGCATAGACCCTACCGCTTTCCCGCATGGTTATCAGCCTTCTGTACAGTGGTTGAATCAAACTTTTAAAGATTTTCCCGAGCTGGAAAACAAGTTTTTACTCTGTCTTCCAGGTCGAATTACCCGCTTAAAAGGTCATGAAACTTTAATTAAGTTAATGGAACAGCTGCAAAACCAGTATCCCAACCTGCATGCGGTGGTGGTTGGCGGGGCTGATCCGAAAAAGGCTGCTTATCTCAAAGAAATGCAGGACAATATTCAAAGCAAAGGTCTGAGCGACAAAATCACTTTTGTGGGGCATCGTTCGGATATTCGTGAATGGCTGGCTTTTAGTGATGTGGTGCTTTCATTGTCCAATCAGGCAGAGACTTTCGGTCGTACTGTTTTAGAGGCCTTATCCGTGGGTACGCCAGTGATTGGCTGGAACCGGGGCGGTGTGGCAGAGATTTTATCGCAGCTGTATCCACAAGGTTTAATTGACGTAGATGATCAGGTGGCACTTTTAAATGCTGTTCAACAGCATATTGATGAGTCCCAGCAAGTTAAGCCCGTCACAACATTTAGTTTAAAAGAAATGTGTGATCAGACACTTCATTTATATAAACAAGTTTTGAAATAAATTTAAAACGATTTATCCCAGTCTCTTGAGAATCTTTATTACAGATAAAAGTAGACTGGGCTAAAGATAGGATTCAATACAGATATTATCAATGTTCCGTGCCTGCATAAATCCACATCGGTTCAGTTTGTCCTGCCCGAACAAAACCCATGGATTGATAAAATTTTATGGCTTGATGTTCAGCAACCAATATTTTTTGATGAAAATCCTTATATTTAAATAGCATTGCTTGCATCATTAATCGACCAACGCCCAAATGCTGAAAATCGGGATGTACCAGCAAATGTGGAAAATACACCACCAAGTGTCCATCAGAGATCGCATTTCCCAAACCAATAAGTTGCCCTTCCTGTCTGGCTGTCACCAGACTATGTGAATGTTGTAATGCTGCCAACAGCTGAACCGGCTTTTGCGCTGATGACCAATGATTCGCTTGATAGATTTTTAATACTTCTGCTTCATGAACCTGATCATGCATTGAGATATCGAAAGTCATAGCGTCATTAGCCTTTCCACACTCGAAATCGAGCCATTAACCAAATAACCAACGGCCAGAAAATGGTGTTGATGATATCGTGCAGACTGGCCCCAATGTGCCAATACCCATAATTGATTAAATCATCATGGGCATCAAACAGCTCTGCAACAACTGCAGCAATTAGCACAGCCCCTATTGCCCATTTCGATTTCAATTGATGATGGTGAAAAAAGGCCACAATAAAGAATAGCGTCAGCCCTGCATAAATATGTAAAGCATCACGTGATAATTCAGTAAAATTAGTGATATCAATTTTAAGTTCTTGAAATTTTGACAAATACATGGCTGAAATTTTATTTTTAGGATGTTCTATTAAAGCATAAACCCGAGTTCTGCATCCTGCAAAACTCGGGTACATGAGGTTGTGCTTCCAAATATTATTTTTATTTTGTTATTGCTATCCATTGCTGCATCATATCCATGATGATTTTCTCTCAGCCACCTGTTTCGTCTTCCTTAATGGGATTTTCCTTTCCCGGCTCCTTGGCTGATGAGTCTAGATTAAGGCAGTTAATAAAAAAGAACCATTCGCAATTGACCTAAATCAATGTAAGCCATTTCGTACACTTTTCTATTATTTAATCCGCCTGCTTGATCCCATTTTTATAGGACTGGGTAATTTTATCTGTAACTAATTTTTCTTCTTTTTCAGCCTTTTCAATACCTTCTTGTATATTCTCTTGAGCTTCCTGTTCATCGGCATCTGTTTGCTCCAGCTCTTCTTGTAGCTGATCGAAAACCCTTCCCGTCTGTAAAACCACATATACTGGAAAATGATCTGACCCCATATGAGGTAATCTTTTCATGCGAACCAGGGCAAAGTCGGTACTGTGAAAAACATGATCCAGTGACCAACGCAATAAGGGATAATCGGCATGGAAGGTATTGACAAAATGCCGCCCCACACGTGGATCGAGCAAACCACTAATCCGCTGAAACAGTCGGGTTGTTCGCGACCAGGCCACATCATTCAGATCCCCCATCACAATACAGCTTGCATCCAGGTCCTTGATCTGATCACCTACAATTAACAGCTCGGCATCGCGCAGCGTCGAATCTTTGGCTTCAGTTGGACTAGGCGGTTTAGGATGTAAACAATAAAGCTGCACCAGTTGACCGGAGCGTAAAATTACCGTGGTATGAATGGAAGGTATCTCATCACTTAAAATAAACTTGACCTCGGTATCTTTTAACTCTAAACGACTATATAGATGCATGCCGTATAAATTATCCAGAGGTACGGGCACCCGGTAGGGATAATCTTTTTCAATCACCGAAAGTGCTTTTTGCCACATTCGATCTGATTCCAAAGTTAATACCAAATCAGGTTGATATTTTTGAATCTGCTCAATCAGTAAATGATATTTATTATTTGGCGTCAGTACATTGGAGATAATCAAAGAGATTTGCTTATCCGGGTTAAGCTGATGTTTGCGAACATGCTTAACCTGTTTCTTCCATAAAAAAGTATAAGGAAGCACCATTTTGAGCTGGTATGCCAGTGCGGCAATCAGGGCAATAACAATAATTTCCCGGCTTAAATTCCACGGCTGATCCCAAACCAGCAGTAAAATTAAAGCAATAAATCCCAAAACCAAAATTTGCAAGCGTGGAAAATCAGCACCTCGAATCCACCATTCATCTCGTGGAATTAATGACCAGAATGTCAGCCAAATGACAAAAACTGTAACGATTTCCACCCAAATCATAAGCCTCTACTCTTTTTTATCTTTTTTAATTCAATCTGCAGTTAAAAAACTTTATCAATTTTGTATGTAACATAAACAAGATATTCCGCTCAATAATATTGATGTTTTCATTGTGTAGTACTTGCAGTTGTGGGCACTTTTGATACACTCAAACCCCCTTTTATTTTTTAACGCACCGAGGCAAAGTGACATGAAAGTAGGTCTGGTCGGTTGGCGCGGGATGGTTGGTTCTGTCCTTATGCAACGTATGGTTGAAGAGAATGATTTTGCTCATTTTGAGCCATTCTATTTTTCTACCAGTAATGCCGGTGGTGAAGCACCTGCGTTTGGCGGTAAAACCGCCCCAGCACTTATGGATGCATCAGACATTAGCAGTCTGAAGCAAATGGATGTCATTATTACCTGTCAAGGCGGCGACTATACCTCCGAGATTTTTCCTAAGCTAAAAGCTGAAGGCTGGAATGGTTACTGGATTGATGCTGCATCTACCTTACGTATGGCGGATGAAGCGATTATCGTACTTGATCCGGTCAACATGAACGTGATCAAAGATGGCTTGGTGAATGGCACTAAAACATTTGTGGGTGGTAACTGCACAGTTTCATTGATGCTGATGGGCTTAGGCGGTCTATTCCAGAACAATCTGGTGGAATGGGCAACCTCAATGACTTATCAGGCAGCTTCTGGTGCAGGCGCGCAAAACATGCGTGAACTGATCACTGGTATGGGCTACCTGTACAACAACACTAAAGATTTGTTAGACGACCCACGCTCTCCTATTTTAGACATTGATTCTAAAATTGCTCAATTACAGCGCGGTGAAGGCTTCCCTTCAGCCAACTTTGGTGTGCCTTTAGCAGGTTCACTCATTCCTTATATCGACAAACAGCTGGAAAGCGGTCAGTCTAAAGAAGAATGGAAAGGCCAGGTTGAAACCAACAAGATCCTCGGTAACCAACAAATTGTTCCTATTGATGGTCACTGTGTGCGTATTGGGGCAATGCGTTGTCACTCACAAGCATTGACCTTGAAACTTCGTAAAGATGTTCCATTAGATGAAATCGAAGATATCATCGCCAATGCAAATGACTGGTCTAAAGTGGTACCTAATACACGTGAAGCATCAATGACTGATCTTACACCTGTAGCAGTAACAGGTACCCTGTCTGTTCCAGTCGGCCGTTTACGTAAACTGAACATGGGTAAAGAATACTTGGGCGCGTTCACTGTCGGTGACCAGTTGCTTTGGGGTGCTGCGGAACCTTTACGTCGTATGCTACGTATCCTGATTGATTACAAAAATACTTAATGGCTCATTGAAAGAAAAAAATAAAAGTCGGTCATAATTGATCGGCTTTTTTTATGTATCCTTTATGTTAAATGTTTTACAATTATTCAACACCTCGCTAATCTATAACTTTCGCAATGCGATAAAAAAACCGAGCTAAAGATTAAGATGACCGTATATAACAAATTAAAGATAGCCATTTTAGCCATTATTGCTTCGCAGAATATTCATGCGATTACTATTGATCCTATTCAAGTTCAATCTGCGGCAGGTGAACTCTTATATGCGGAAATGAATTTTCGCAATGCTGATCCTCAGGCACAAATCCAGGCCAGCCTGGCGGATGTCGAAGATATCGCAACTTTAGGCGTTGTCTATCAACCTCCCGGACATCTTAATTTTTTTACCCGTCGCGATAGCTCGGGCAATGGTGTGATTACCATTACTTCTTCACGCCCCTTAACTGAATCTGAACTGAACATTATTATTAAAATTCAGGAAGGTAATGCCACCCGTTTACAGCATATCAAAACACCTTTGCAACGCAGCCAGGTAAAGGCACAGGCACGGGTTTCAGGTAATGAAAAACCGTTAACGCCTATCACGATTGTCAGTGAAAAAGATATCGCCTTACAACTGCCTGAAAGCACGCAATATCGGATTGAAAAACCACAAACGGCATTACAGACCTCATTTGAAGCGCCATTAAAGCTCAATAAAGCGGCCCCACCGAGTTTAAATAATAACTCTACTGCACCTGTGGTCATTTCAGCAATGGTGATCCCATCTGCGCAGCCGGCCCCCCTTCCCCAAAATGCTCCAGCTGACCCAAAGAGTGCAATACCGGCACAAATTGCCACAAAAAATGAAGTAAGAATTCCAAACAATTCAAATAGCTCTACCTCATCAGACCCTTTAGTCAGACAATATGCAGCATCGGCACAACAAACACTGGCTAAACCGAAGGTGGTAGCAGAACCCGTAGCAGCAGCTGCGCCAAAAACCAGACCAGAAACGGCGCCTACCCCCTCGCCTCAGCCTGCAGTTACAGCTCAGACCAGTACGCATGTAGTGAAATCTAATGAATCACTCTGGGCAATTGCATCACGTGTGGCTACTGAACAAAATCGTCCAATTGGCGAAGTCATGAAACAAATCAAGGCCAATAATGAACATGCCTTCATTCAAGGGGACGTGAATCGTTTACGCCGTGGAGCTGCCCTGAATTTAAATACTGCCGGCGCCGCTAAGGAAGAGCAGAAAGCAAAAGTTGCCCATTTAGCCCAAGCGCCAGCCAAACATTCCAATCAGTCAGCTAAGGCCAAATACCGCTTGAATCAGGCTGAAATGAGCCTGGTTGCAGAGAAAGAACAAGATTCAGCCAGCGGTTCTGCTAAAAAGAACACGAAAAAAAATCAAACTTCAAACGAGTTGTCATTAAAAGTTATGACATCGCGTAAAAAAACCGTTAAATTACAGAGAAACGTAACACAGTTAGATTTGGCATTGCGTCAAAAGGATCACAGAATTCAATTATTAAATACTCGTCTTGCTCAACTGCAACAGCAATTGAAAGCACAACAAGTACAGAAAAAGCCAACACACTAAGGTGTTATACAATTTGATTTTTTAGGATAGGGTTCATTGATAACAACTCAATCCTGTAAGGGGTAACAACATGCTGCTTTATGTGATTCCGTTTATATTGTTATTAGTGATCGCAATTGTATTTAAAAAGCGCGAAGCAAGTAAACAAGCAGAACAAACATCGAAGGCGAAAACCAAAAAAGCCACTTCAACCAAAAAGTCACCACAGAAAACTCAAATTGTGGAAAATTCGGTTGTTACGAAGAAAAAAACCACCCCTTTAGCTACCGATGTACGTAATAAAATTGAAGGGCTGATTCGCGAGAATAATTTTTTCTCAGCTGAGGCACAGATTAATCAGGCTTTAAATAAAGACAATTCACAGCATGAGTTGTATTTACTATTGCTGGATATTCATATCTTGCAGAAAGATGAATTTGCAATCAGCCAGCTCATTAATCATCTACGTTCATTAGAACTGGACGATTTTCTAGAACAGGCCTTGGCTAAAAAAGAAGCCCATGAAAAACAAACGGGAAGCTCTAGAGATAGCATTGATTTCAAACCTGAATCATTTATCGCTCCCGCGGCTGAACCGGTGGTTGCTGAAAGCAAGAAGAATACGGCAGATTTTGATGCTTTAATGAATGATGCTGCTGCAACAAATGATCTTGCTTTTGATCAGTTACAGCAAAATCAGCTGGCTCCGCAAACTGCAGTTGTTGACGAAATTAAACCGCTTGATTTCAGCAGCCTTTCACTGGATTCAACGGCAGAAGTAGCAACCGCACCCGTTCAAGAAATCAAGCCTTTAGATTTTAATACCCTTAATCTTGATCCTGCACCTATAACAGAAACTAAGCCAGAAGCTGCCCCAGTTCAGGAAATTCAGCCTTTAGATTTCTCATTCAGTTTAGACACTGTAACAAATCAACAAGCAGAAACTGAGAAAGCTGCAAGTATTGAACCTGTTGTAGCAGAAAGACCTGAGTTTAATTTTGACTTTTCCGTTGCAGAAACTCCAGCAGCCGAAGCAAAAGTTGCAGTTGAACAGACTATCCCAAGCTTAGACCTAGACTTTAATTTAGAGCCAGCGACTACAATTGAAGAGCCAACTGTTGAAGTAGCTCCAGCGAAAGCGTCAGGTGTAAGTTTTGATATTAGCAATATCAGCTCATCTGCAGCCAAAGCAGATAAAAATGATCCATTGGTTCAATCATTTCCGGAACTGATGGAAGTGGATGAAATTAACCTGAATCTGGAACTGGCACAGCAATATATCCAACTCGGTGCTTATGAATCAGCACGTGAATTATTGGCAGAGCAAGAGGCTAGCTATACCTCTGACCAGCGCCAACAAGCGGATCTTTTACGCAATCAAATAGCATCTTAAGCGATTTCGATCTACTATAAAGCAGTCATCCTTGGCTGCTTTTTTTATGATGAAAAAAATAGCGTTAATTTATATGGGCGGTACATTTGGCTGTATTGGTGATCCACTCAGCCCGATGCCAGCTGAACAATTTATTCCGAAACTGCAACATATTCTCCCCCTAGATCAGCAGATCGAATGTTTTGTTGCACCAGTTATTCAAGACAGTAGCGCCTGCACAGCCACAGACTGGCTGAAACTGGTTCAGTATATTCAACAGCTTCAGCTACAGCAGTTTCAGCATTTTGTCATTATTCATGGCACCGATACCCTAAGTTATGCCAGTGCCGTGCTGTCACGCTTTTTAGGTCAATCTGCGCATGTGGTGATGACCGGTAGCCAGTATCCCCTGTTAAATGCTGCGGGAGACAATAGCCGTGAATTTACCGATGCTATTGATAATTTAAACTTTGCTCTGGACTGCGTGATTAAATATCCGGTTGGGGTCTATTTGGCCTTTCATCATCAATTGATTCATGCCCAGACAGCGTTAAAAATCCATACCACAGAACTGGATGCCTTTGGCGGTATCAATGCAGCACAGCCAATCGCTCTCTCCAGCCAGCATCAGCATATTGTGCATGAGGATGATATCAACAAGGCGGCAACCTTCAACTGTTTAAGTCTGATGATGCAGCCGCTGGATTTGGCTCAGCAAGTGGCAAATTTGCAAACCATTTGCCAAGCACCGCCAAATTGCCTGATCCTGCAAGGGTTCGGTAGCGGTAATCTGGCAGTAAATAGCGCCTTCATTAACTGGCTTCAAAAACTGCAACAAGCAGGCTGTGTCGTCATTCTTACCACTCAAGTTCCTTTTGGTGGCATCAATCAACGTTATGCGATTAGTCAGTGGATACAACAAGCCAATATCATCCTGAATGATTGTCTAGGACATGCAGATCTTTATGCAAAAGCACTGAAAATGTATTTACAATACGACACTGTAGACCAATGGCAGTCACATTGGCATGATCACGTGTAATTTGAGGTAAATATGCAACGTTTTGCAGTCGGTATTGAGTTTTGTGGCATTCGATATAGAGGTTGGCAAACTCAACAACCTGGCGTACCAAGCGTGCAGGAAACCATTGAAAAAGTGCTCAGTAAAATTGCCGATGAACCGATTATTTTGCACGGTGCCGGCCGTACCGATGCCGGTGTCCATGCCACCAATATGGTTGCCCATTTTGATACCCATGCCATTCGCCCGATTCGTGGCTGGCTGATGGGGGCAAACAGTCAACTTCCTAAAGATATCGCCTTCCAGTGGATCAAGGAAATGGATCACGATTTCCATGCCCGTTTTAAAGCTCAGGCGCGTCGCTATCGCTATGTGGTCTACAACAACCCGCAGCGCCCTGCACTTCTCCATAAACAGGTTACCCATGCCTACTATCCACTGGATGTAGAGAAGATGATTGCAGCGGCGAAAAAATTTGAAGGCACACATAATTTTGAAAGCTTCCGTGCTGCAGCCTGCCAGTCCAATCAACCAGTTCGTCATGTCAAACATTGTCGCCTGATTCAGCATGGTTGTTATCTGGTGTTAGATATTCAAGCAGATGGCTTCCTGCATCACATGGTACGCAACATCATGGGCTGTTTACTGGAAATTGGTCAGGGCATGTATGAGGTTGACCATATTGACAATATTTTTGCCGCTGAAGACCGTAAAGCAGCAGGCATCACTGCCCCACCGGATGGCTTGTATTTCATCCATGCCGATTATCCGGAGCAATTTGAGCTGCCTAAAATGCCATTAGGCCCGCACTGGCTCAATATGCCTGAATAACTTATTTTAATGATATTTACCTCCCCCTCACCCCTTCTTAACGGAGGGGGAAAGTTCCTCCCTTTTTCAAAGGGAGGCTAGGAGGGATCTTTTAACGCTGCTTCCTTTTTCTATATTCCACTGGCGTCTCATTGGTCCAGCGCTTAAAAGCACGGTAAAACGTACTCGGCTCGGAAAACCCAGTGAGGTACACAATCCGCTCAACACTTTCCGCAGTATTGGCCAATAATTTCTTTGCCAAACGACAGCGATAGTCGGACAGAATTTGCTGAAAACTGGTATTGGCTTCACTCAGCTGGGTACGTAAACGGCGCGGCGTGATATTCAAATGCGTGGCTACAGTTTCCAAAGTGGTTTCACCACTTTCTAAAGTCGAACCAATCGCGCGGCGCACTTCACCAACCAGATCATAACGCGCTAGCTCTTGCAGCTTTTCAATCGCTAATTGCTCATGCAATTGCAGCAATTCAGGTTCAGCCTGCCATAACTGATAATCTAAAATCGCGGGATCGAAATATAAACGGGTTTCTTTTTGCCCTAAGCTGACCGGACACTCATAGACACGGAAATATTCATCATCAGGTGCGCCCTGACTAAAGTTAAAATCGATATAGATCGGCTGAAAACGACCTTCAGTAATAAATTTAAAGAAACGTAATACGCCTGATAATGCACATTCCGAAAAATGCCGATTGACGATATTTTCACCCCAAGGCTGCTCACCATTGGTTAAATAGCAGCGATCATCTTCAATCACCAGTTTGGCATGAAAGGCATCACTGATCAGGCGCTGATAGGCCAGTGCACGCTTTAGCCCTTCCCCAAAATTTTCACTGGAAATGAACAGGTGTTCGATCACCTGACCACGGTATAAAGGCAGGTGCTCACCCAAATGCAAACCAATATCGGGATCCTTACTGACCTCTTCCGCAGCCACCCAAAACGCATATTGAGCACTGAGCGGGGTACGATCATTGGTTTCGACCTGATTTAAGGCCACACCAGCTTTCATTAAAATTTCTTCAGTTGGCAAACCTGCACGACGAATGGCTTGATAACCCAATCGTAAAACAACTGATGCATCAGTTAGCTGACCCACGCAAAGACCTTCCTTGTATGTTCTTCATTTATACTTAAAAAGATTGATTTTAGATTAACTGCGATTGACCAAACTGACAACAGAACAATGCGCTTTTTTACAGAAAATCTTTATACGGAGAGTTCGCTTATTTAACTGACAGATGAACCAGCAAAGCCGCATTGTGCCTTGTTTTATGCAAAAAAATTGACTATAATTTGCGCCTTTCCAATTTATTCATTCAGGTAGGCTATGGCCAATAAAGAGGAACTCATCGAGTTCGAAGGCGTTGTCACCGAGACGCTTCCTAATACTATGTTCCGTGTACGTTTAGAGAACGGTCACGAAGTGATTGCCCACATCTCTGGTAAAATGCGTAAACACTATATTCGTATTTTGACTGGCGACAGTGTGAAAGTAGAAATGACCCCTTATGATTTGACCAAGGGTCGTATTACTTATCGTGCACGCTAAGTTTTAGCGTAAGCAAAAGCCACTTAAACAGTGGCTTTTTTATTGGGTTTATACTTACTGACCGTGTATCAAATCACAACGTTCATTCAAATTTCTCTGTTTAAAATAAGGTTTTATGCAACAGAGAAAAGGTCATGTCATTTCTTCATTCTCTCGGTCTTTTTGCAATTCTGGGCTTGTTGTATGGCTGTACCACATCCCCCCTAACCAGCGCACAACAACGTGATGCCTATTTACAGCAATTCATCGGGCAAACCAGTCAAAACATTCAAGCTAAACTCGATTTGAACAGCATAGGTTACCAGCAGGTGTTGGCGCCTGTTGCAAATCAACAGACACTCACTTATACAGTGATGCGTCCTGTCACCATTCCGGTACCGATGGCACAGAATCCTGCCGATATCGATGCTGGCAATATTCCCATACCCGTGACACCTCGAGCCCAAAGTTATGATGTCGATTTGCAATGTAAAATTATCTATCGTTTAGAAAACAACATAGCTAAATCGGTTTATTACACGGGTCGTACCTGTTAAAGCCTTGTGAAAAGCAATAAAAAAACGCAGCTCAAGGCTGCGTTTTTACGATTTAGTGAAATTAGTTCAATGCTGTTACCACAGCTTGACCCATTTCCACAGTGCCTACCTGAGTATTCCCTTCTGACATGATGTCGCCAGTACGTAAACCTTGATCCAGTACCTGACCTACAGCATCTTCAATGGCTTGTGCTGCTGCTTCTTCACGGAAGGTATAACGCAGCATCATTGCCACAGAAAGAATGGTAGCCAATGGATTGGCAATGTTTTGGCCTGCGATGTCTGGCGCTGAACCATGACATGGTTCATACATGCCTTTACCATTTTCATCCAGTGATGCAGATGGCAACATGCCAATAGAGCCTGTAAGCATTGCTGCTTCATCAGACAGGATGTCACCGAACAGGTTACCGGTCACAATCACGTCAAACTGCTTAGGCGCGCGTACAAGCTGCATTGCCGCATTGTCGACATACATGTGTGACAGGTTGATCTCTGGATATTGCTCTTCTTTCAGTGCAGTCACTGTCTGTTTCCAAAGCTCAGTCACTTCAAGAACATTGGCTTTATCCACTGAACAGACCTTACCGCCACGAAGACCAGCAAGTTCAAATGCAACTTTGGCAATACGTTTAATTTCAGATTCTGAATAAACGTCGGTATTGAAACCTTGCTTTTCACCATTTTCCAGTTCACGGATACCACGTGGCTGACCGAAGTAAATACCACCGGTGAGTTCACGCACAATCAAAATATCCAGGCCAGAAACGATTTCAGGTTTTAAGCTTGAAGCCCCAGCAAGTTGCGGGTAAAGAATCGCAGGACGCAAGTTTGCAAACAAATTTAATTCAGAACGGATTTTTAATAAACCACGTTCAGGACGAATTGAACGTTCAATCGTATCCCATTTTGGACCGCCAACAGCACCCAACAAAATTGCATCAGCAGTTTTTGCCTGTGCTGCTGTCACTGCAGGGTACGGTTCACCATGCGCATCAATCGCAGCACCACCCAATAAACCCTGTTCCCAAGTCAAACCCAGATTAAATTTTTCATTCACGCGTGCAAGCACTTGTTCAGCTGCTTTTACGATTTCAGGACCAATACCATCACCTGGTAAAATCAAAATGTGTTTTGACATGAGTGTTTCCATTTATGAAGTCGATGCATTACATCAACGGGATTTTAAATTTTCTTTTCTACAAACTCACCCAGACCGGTTAAGGCATTATAGGGTCTGCAGAAACGTCGGATTGTCTTCTGGTCTTGTAGCAGATCTACACACAGCGGTTCAGGTGCAGATACATTTAACAAGCTGCCCTGCTGTTTATTGCGTTCACGATACATTTTAAATGTGTAATGCTGTTTCGCCTTAAACTGATGGAAAACATGAAGCGTTTCCGCACGATCTTTGGAAATCGGATAAAAACGGATGACCAGTTCATGTTGCCCAGCTGGGACTGAAAGATATAACGCATTCGGCTGACTTAAGGAGTTCGCCTGTAAACGTAAAATACCCGATTCAACTGCAGCGCTATTTACACGGCGCTGTACTGCATCAATAATTTGAATTTGATCTAAACGTTCAAATTCACAGTTTGCCGTACCGGAGCAGTAAATTAAGGCATTCGTTTTTGTACTTTCAGTTTCTTTTACATGTTTGATACGTACTGTATCAATGCCTTGGCATGCACTTAAGAATGCAACCATAAGGCCAATTACAACAAGCTGACTGTAAACCTTTGTCATTGTTCGAGCCCAACCCTCACCAATTAAAGCCAACTAAATATTTTTATGGATCCGATATTAGCAAGAGTTAGGCTTGGATACTACTAGCGCTGAAAATTCAAGTAATTAACTGTGGATTTCCTGAAACACCCAAGGGCGTGATTGCTGGGTTTTTTCTTCATAAGCACGAATATCATCAGCAGCTTGTAAAGTTAAGCCAATATCATCCAAACCATTTAACAAGCAGTGTTTACGGAACGGATCAACTTCAAATTTAAAGCTCTCACCCGATGGTGTACGTACTTCCTGCGCTTCCAGATCGATGGTTAACTGGTAACCTTCAGTGGCCGCACATTCTTTGAATAACTGATCGACGATCTCTTCCGACAGACTCACCGGCAACATGCCATTTTTAAAGCTGTTATTGAAGAAAATGTCGGCATAGCTTGGAGCAATTACGGTACGGAAACCGTATTCATTCAAAGCCCATGGCGCATGCTCTCGGCTTGAACCACAACCAAAGTTGGCACGTGAAATTAAGACGGTGGCACCTTGATAACGCGGCTGATTCAAAACGAAATCAGGATTTTTAGGACGTTTTGAGTTGTCCTGACCCGGATAGCCTTCATCCAAATAACGCAATTCATCAAATAAGTTGTCGCCAAAACCGGTACGTTTGATCGATTTCAAAAACTGTTTTGGAATAATTAAATCTGTATCGACATTGGCACGGTCTAATGGTGCAACGATACCTTGTTCAACGGCATATTTTTTCATTTTTTGCTCCCCTTAGCCCAATTAGAATGAACGAACATCAACAAAGTGACCGGCGATGGCTGCGGCAGCTGCCATGGCTGGACTCACCAAGTGAGTACGACCGCCATTGCCCTGACGACCTTCGAAGTTACGGTTAGAAGTTGAGGCACAGTGCTCGCCTGGCTGCAATTTATCGGCATTCATCGCCAAACACATTGAGCAACCTGGCTCGCGCCATTCAAAGCCAGCTTCCAAGAATACTTGATCCAAGCCTTCAGCTTCAGCCTGCTGTTTCACCAAACCGGAACCCGGAACCACCATTGCCTGTTTAATTGAAGCAGCCACTTTACGGCCTTTAATCACTTCAGCAGCAGCACGAATATCTTCAATACGCGAATTGGTGCATGAACCGATAAATACGCGGTCTAACTGAATGTCTGCCAATGCCTGACCTGCATTTAAACCCATATATTGATAAGCACGGGTCCAGTCGTTACGTTGTACGTCGTCTTTGGCCTGTTCCAAAGTCGGCACTGCTTCAGACACTGGAATCACCATCTCTGGCGATGTCCCCCAAGACACTTGCGGTTCGATCTCTTCGCCTTGCAATACCACAACGGTATCGAAATGTGCGCCTTCATCAGAGTGCAAGGTATTCCAGTAGGCTACAGCGGCATCCCACTGCTCACCTTTCGGTGCATAATTACGGCCTTTGACATATTCAATGGTTTTGCCATCCACAGCCACCATACCGACACGTGCACCGGCTTCAATCGCCATGTTACATACGGTCATACGGCCTTCAATCGACATGTCACGAAATACTTGACCACCGAATTCAATCGCGTGACCCGTACCGCCCGCAGTACCAATTTTACCAATGATCGCTAAAACCACGTCTTTTGGTGTTACGCCCTGACCCAATTTACCGTCAACACGTACCAACATGTTTTTCATTTTCTTTTGAACCAAGCATTGGGTTGCCAATACATGTTCAACTTCTGAAGTCCCAATACCGTGCGCCAAACAGCCAAAGGCACCATGAGTTGCGGTATGCGAGTCACCACATACCACGGTCATGCCCGGCAAGGTTAAACCCTGCTCAGGACCGACCACATGGGCAATGCCTTGACGGATATCATTGATATCAAATTCAACAATATTGAAGGTTTTACAGTTGTCATCCAAGGTTTGCACCTGAATACGTGAAGTTGGATCTTCAATACCAGCAATACCCTGTTCACGTTCAGTTTTTGAAGTAGGCACGTTATGGTCTGGCGTTGCCACATTGGCACTTAAACGCCAAGGTTTACGGCCTGCAAGTTGCAAACCCTCAAAAGCTTGTGGTGAGGTTACTTCATGTAATAAATGACGATCGATATAAAGCAAGGCTGAACCATCATCGCGTTGTTTTACTAAATGGTCATCCCACAATTTATCGTATAAAGTCTTTGCTTTTGGGGTATTGCCTGCCATGTCGACGCGCTCCATAGAACTGGGTAATGCTTACATTAACTTCGATTATAACCACCTATTAACATAAATCTAATTTATCATTTTTATTAGTTTAAAAACTTTTTGGAATTAATTTTAACGCTATAACACCCTGTATTTTGGCAAAATCCCCTCTCTTCTGCTCTTAAGGCAGACAGCATTCTCCTTATGATCAGGCTGGTTAAATCAAAGTCTCTAGAATGCTTGAGCAGGAAATTCAAAATTCCGAATTTAGCCTGATGGATTTTCTTTCGCGGCTATAAGCTGTTCAATCGCCCGGATGAGTTCTGCTTTCGCTGCGCCGCATTCAGCCGCTGCATGATTTTCATCATCTTCATCATCGGCAATTTCATAGACCTGACTGCGTTTTTCCACCGCTTCCTCAAAAATATCAAGAAGGTATTTAATGTGTTTAATATCCATAATGTTCACCCTGTTAGAAAAGTATCTCTAGAAAATAGCTCTAAGCGATACCATTCCCCTGTTGTTTATGAATTATGAGGTTTAACCAGCCAATAATTCATAAAACCGATTAAAAATATAAAAATGTTCGTTTTTACAAATCAAATAAGACTGATTATCATTTAACCATATCCCGAGGCAAAGATTGAGGAACAACCCATGGCTCATATTCAAAAATTTGTTGATAACAACCAGCGTATGTTTAAAAAAACCTTTAGCTATTACATTATGCACATCACCATTGCCATGTTGGTCGGTTATTTCGTGACAGGAAGTATCTGGATGGCAGTGACCTTGAGTTTGCTTGAACCGACGATTCAGGCGATCGCTTTCTTCTTTCATGAAAAAATCTGGGAAGCCAAACCGGCGAAAGTGCAAAACAGCAATAACGCAGCCATCTAAATATTTGCCAAGCTAGAAAAATATCATGGGTTCCGGTTTTTCACTTTACAAGGATCACTTCATTCACATGAGGTGATTTTTTTATTTCCTGCTTTAAGTTCACATCCGTATACATTTTTTAAGGTCTTTTTAAAGATTAAGCCCCCATTTAATATAAAAATATTTTATAATTATTTGAATTTCATATAACCAGATATCTCCTTATGAATCTTGCTGCCTTTGAAGCCTTTATTAAAGTCATGGAAACAGGTTCTATTTCTATGGCCGCTGATCTATTGTTTATTACCCAGCCTGCTGTGACCAAAAGGATTCATAGTCTGGAAGAATATTTTGGCGTGAAACTGTTTGAGTCGGCCGGTCGTGGTGTTCAGGCCACCCATGCAGCACACTCTTTATTGCCAAAAGTGAAAAACTGGTTAAATGAACTGGGCGATATTCATCATACCCTCAGTCACGAACAGGAACAGGTGCAAGGCAAGCTGAAAATTGGCACCAGTCACCATATTGGTTTGCATCATCTACCCCAGCACCTGCGCAATTATGTACAAAAATTCCCGGATGTGACTTTAGATGTACATTTTGTTGACTCGGAACAGGCGCATGAGCAGGTACTGGCCGGTGACCTGGAGCTGGCATTTCTGACCCTTCCGCCGCAAGGTGATGAACGCCTGAGTTACGTGACCATCTGGAATGATCCGCTGGTGTTTGTGGCAGCACCTTTTCATCCGCTGGCGCAAAAAAAACATTTGAGTCTGGAAGATCTGGTCCAGTACCCGAGCTTATTGCCAGCATCACAAACCTATACCACGCAAATCACCTTGGCCGAGTTTGAAAAGCAAGGGGTGAAACCGAAAATTACCATGAGCAATAATCCACTGGAATCAATCCGCATGCTGGTTTCGATTGGCCTGGGATGGTCGGTATTACCAAAAACCTTGCTGAATCAGGAACTGCAACTGCTGGATATTAATGTGCAAATGAACCGTCAACTCGGCATGGTTTGGCATCCGGGTCGTACCCAGTCACGTGCGGTACAAGAACTGGTGGCCATGATGAGAAACGCCCATCCCTACTAAAATCTGCTTTAGTGCTGCATCTGCCTGGATGCAGCATTTTGTTACCTAAATCCTCAGTACAGGGGCATGGCTTTCGAGTACTTTTAAATAAAACACATAAAACATGATGTTTTAAATGTGTAAAAGAAATCGATGGAGTGTGACCCTATGTTGAGGGATTCATTATCTGTACTATCTCAAAAAGACCAATCTGTAGCTTCTACTCATCATTCCGGCGTGTGGCAAAATGCGAAAATTACGTTGCTGCCGACTCCTCATTTAAATTTTCCTGACGAAGCAACTGCACGACATACTTTGCGTGATTATTTCCTCAATACGTTCGACAGCTATGAACGGCTGTTTGACTGTCTAAAAAATGATGAAGCCTATTACCTCCAGTCCATTTCCTTACGCCATCCGCTGATTTTTTATTTTGGTCATACGGCGACCTTTTTTATCAATAAACTGCTTCTGAGCAAACTGATTCGTGAACGTTTGAACCCGCAGCTGGAAAGTATTTTTGCTGTCGGGGTCGATGAAATGAGCTGGGATGACTTGAATGAGCAGCATTATGACTGGCCGAGTGTAGACGAAGTCCGTGCTTATCGTACGCAGGTACGGACACTGGTACTGAATCTGCTTGAACATGCGCCTCTTACTTTACCGCTGGACTGGAACCATCCGTGGTGGTCGATCATCATGGGGATTGAACATGAGCGGATTCATCTTGAAACATCATCAGTGCTGATTCGCCAGCACCAGCTGGACTATGTCTACAATCATCCGCAGTGGCGTGCCAAGGTTATGACTGGAGTTGCTCCAGAAAATGTCCTGCTTGCTGTGCCTGCAGGACAAGTCCGTCTGAACAAAAATTTCAACAGTAGCTTTTATGGCTGGGACAATGAATATGGCCTGCATCAGGTGGATGTTCCCGCTTTTGAGGCTTCACAACATCTGGTGTCCAATCAGGCATTCTTGAGTTTTGTCGAAGATGGCGGGTATGCAACCGATCGTTACTGGACCGCAGAAGGACAAGCTTGGCTGAAATTTTCGCAAGCTGTGCATCCCAGTTTTTGGCGAAAAACCCCGGAAGGCTGGTTACTGCGTATTATGCTGGAAGAAATTTCCATGCCTTGGGACTGGCCGGTCGAAGTGAATTATCTTGAAGCCAAAGCTTTTTGTCAGTGGAAAGCCGAAAAAACCGGTCAAAACATTCGCTTGCCCACAGAAGATGAGTGGTATCGGCTTTACGACGTGGCAGGTTTAGATCCTGAGCTACCTAGTCCTGAACAGGCCAATATCGAACTGAAATATGGCACCAGTCCCTGCCCGGTCAATCATTTTCAGCAAGGCGATTTCTTTGATATTCAGGGCAATGTCTGGCAATGGACTGAAACTCCGATTTACCCTTTTGACGGTTTTCAGGTGCATCCGATCTATGATGATTTCAGCACCCCAACTTTTGACGGGCAACATAATTTAATCAAAGGTGGTTCCTGGATTTCGGCTGGCAATGAAGCTTTGCATAGTTCACGTTATGCCTTCCGCCGGCATTTCTTCCAGCATGCTGGATTCCGCTATGTTGCCGCCTCCCAAGAGCTGAAGCAGTTTCAATCGCAGTATGAAACTGACCAGATGATCTCGCAATATTTGGAATTTCAGTACGGTGCAGAATATTTTAATGTCCCCAATTTTGCCCAAAGCCTGATTCACCTTGCACGGCCTTATTTTAAGGATATTGCGACCGAGAAGGCATTAGATATCGGATGTGCCACAGGTCGTGCCAGCTTTGAACTGGCAGCTTATTTTAATCAGGTCACAGGACTAGATTTTTCCGCACGCTTTATTCAGCAAGCGGCACAACTGGCGCAAGGCGAAACGCTACGTTATACCCTGCCTGTTGAAGGTGAACTGGTCGAATATCAAGCCTGCAACTTAAAAGAACTGGGGCTGGATGCACATGCGAATCGAGTGGAGTTTTTTCAGGCCGATGCCTGCAATTTAAAACCGCACTTTAGCAATTACAATTTTATTCTGGCTGCCAATTTGATTGACCGCCTGCATCATCCGAAAGATTTTTTAGCCTCTATTCATCAACGCTTAACTCTGGGCGGCATTTTAATGCTGACCTCCCCTTATACCTGGCTAGAAGAACATACGGCGCGCCATGAATGGCTCGGCGGTTTTAAAAAAGATGGCGAAAACTTCACTACGCTGGAGGGCATGACTGAACTGTTACAAGCGCATTTTGAAATGCTCGCTGAACCTCAGGATGTCGCCTTTGTCATACGTGAAACCGCGCGTAAGTATCAGCATACCTTGTCTCAAGTAACACTATGGAAACGGGTGAGATAAAGCACTTTCCAAAAAAAAAGCCAATCTGCTGATTGGCTTTTTCGGTTTTAATCTTTATTGAGTCACTGAATCTTCATGCAAAGATTCATTCAGCTGGTCGACAATAATCGCCCATGAGCCATCGGACTTTAGCTTTTCTGCTAAAAACTGGCGCTGTGCATCAGTCCAAAATTCTGCTTCAGTAATTTTGGTATGAGCATTCAGTTGATGTGTGGCAATAAACAGGGCGATCGCTTCTTCACTGGAGTCTAGTCCCAGCTGCTCAAAAAGATTGGTCATTCTTGGACGTGTTTGGCTCATTTTGATCTCCCGTTCTTCCCGCTAAAGTTTAATTTTTTATCAGTACCAGCCATGATTTTCATTTCTAATATACGACAAAGGCATAATGATAGTAAGGGTTATTTTATGCTTGCATAGTCGGTATCAAACATGCAACCCGGTTCAGCAAATCGGTTGCAATCTCCCTGAAAAATGGAAGAATTTCAGCACAGTTTTATTTTTCTTTTTTTTATTTTTAACGTCTAAAATAGGCAGAGCCACGATATTCCTCACGACTCTGCCCTCACTCAAAAAAACAGGCTAAATCGACCAGTCCTGAATTTCCCAGTTTTGCGCTTTGGCTAAAGTCTCTAGACGCTCGTCCGGATTGACCGCAATGGCATGATCGGCATATTCCAATAAGAAACGGTCATTGAATGAATCTGAGTATGCCCATGATTCATCAATATTACGGCCTTCAAGCCATTGTTCCAAGCGAATCAATTTACCTTTTTGATAGCACGCGGTATTGATGACTTTACCGGTATATTTACCATTTACCATTTCTGCATTGGTGGCAATAATTTCAGTAATGCCAAACTCGTGAAAAATAGGCGCAGTAATAAAATCAGACGTTGCAGTAATCCCGACCAGCTCATGTCCGGCATCGCGGTGCTTTTCAATGGCAGCAAAACCTTCAGGGCGCATTTGTGGACGAATCACTTTTTTCATGAACAATTCATGTAATTCGGTCAAATATTGATTGTCATGCTGGGTTAAAAACTCAAATACAAATTCGTTATAGGCAATCGGGTCAAGTTGCCCTGCTTTATAGTCCTCATAAAATTTGTCATTCATTTGACGATGTCGGATTGGATCGACTAAACCTTCGTTTACTAAAAACTCACCCCATGAATAATCTGAATCGGTATTGAGTAGGGTGTGGTCGAGGTCAAATAAAGCCAATTTCATGAAAATACTCGTAAAAACTGCAATTTAAGAAAAAAATTGTAAATCTATCTCCGCTAGTCGATAGAAATTCGTTAAGATCATAGCAATTTTTAACATTTAAGCTGTGCTTTTTTTCGAGATGGATATAGAAATAACAATCCCCGTAGAAAAAGTCATACATTACACAAAATTTAGGTAGCCAAATGATCGACTCAGAAGGTTTCCGACCGAATGTCGGGATCATTTTGGCAAACGACATTGGACAAGTTTTATGGGCAAAACGCATTGGACACAATGCTTGGCAATTTCCACAAGGAGGGATCCAGTATGGAGAATCCCCCGAACAGGCACTTTACCGTGAGCTGAGAGAAGAAGTTGGTTTATTGCCCGAACATGTTCAAATTGTAGCGCAAACAAAAGGTTGGCTGCGTTATCGTTTGCCGCAACGGTATATACGCTCGGATTCAGACCCGGTGTGTATTGGTCAAAAACAGAAGTGGTTTTTACTGAAGCTGACAGCACCAGCAAAAAATATTCAGCTGGATTTGTCTGACCCACCTGAGTTTGACCAGTGGCAATGGGTAAGTTATTGGTACCCATTAGGCCAGGTCGTGAATTTTAAACGCGATGTATACCGAAAGGCGATGGTAGAACTGTGTCATCAGTTACCTTCCATCCAGGTATAAAAAATTGCATGAAAAGGCAGATTTTTTAGTAGCAAGTTGTTATAAATAAAAACAGTTTTAAACTTATTGTGGAGCAGATTTTATGTCGAATATGCAACTGGACACCTTAAGACGCATTGTGCAGGAAATCAATGCGTCCACCAGTTTGCATGAATCACTCGACATCATGGTCAATCAGGTTGCTGAAGCCATGCATGTAGATGTCTGCTCCATTTACCTGCTTGATGAACGTAACCAGCGTTATCTGCTCATGGCGTCTAAAGGATTAAATCCTGAAGCTGTCGGGCACGTTTCTTTACATACTAGTGAAGGTCTGGTCGGACTGGTAGGTCAACGCGAAGAAATCGTCAATCTGGACAATGCACCGAAGCATGAACGCTTTATGTACCTGCCTGAAACCGGGGAAGAAATTTATAATTCTTTTCTTGGCGTTCCTGTCATGTACCGCCGTAAAGTGATGGGCGTTCTGGTGGTACAAAATAAAGAATCTCAAGATTTTAGTGAAGCTGCCGAATCGTTCCTGGTCACGCTGTGTGCCCAGCTTTCCGGTGTAATTGCCCATGCTCATGCGGTCGGCAATATCGATGTATTCCGCAAGCCAAGCAACCTTCCCGCTTATAAAACCTTCCAGGGTGTTTCAGGTTCAGGCGGCATTGCCTTAGGGCGTGCCGTCATTCTCTATCCGCCTGCAGATTTGGCGGCTGTACCTGACCGTGAAGCGGATGACATCAGTGAAGAACTGGAACTGCTTGATCATGCGCTGAATGCGGTGCGTCAGGAAATTCAATCCCTTGATGAAAAAATGCAAGATGCCTTAATGGCAGAAGAACGCGCCCTATTTAGCGTGTTCTTGCGCATGCTGGATGAAAATGCTTTACCTTCTGAAATTAAAGCTGAAATCCGCGATGGTAACTGGGCACAAGGTGCAGTCAGAAATGTCATTGATAATCACATTGCCCTGTTTGCACAAATGGAAGACGATTATCTACGCGAACGTGTTTCCGACCTGAAAGATCTCGGACGTCGCATTCTGGCATTTTTACAGGAAGCCGATGCCAGCCATCGCGAACTGACTGATGAAAGTATTCTGATTGGGGAAGAAATTTCAACGGCAGCCCTGGTTGAATTACCGGTCGATAAAATTGCTGCGATTGTCACCACCGAAGGTGCCATGAACTCGCATATGGTGATTGTGGCACGTGCGCTGGGCATTCCTACTGTGGTTGGTGTCACTGAACTGCCGATTAATACCTTGGATGATGTCGAGATGATTGTCGATGCTCATCAGGGACGTGTGTTTATTAATCCGCCTCGCCGTTTGCGTAGCCGTTATAAAGAAATTCAGAAAGAAGAAGAACAGCTTGCTAAAGACTTAAAGCAATACGAGACCAAAGATGCGATTACGCCGGATGGAGTTGCCGTTAAACTGTTTGTGAACACGGGCTTGATGATTGATGTGGTACGTGGGGTACAACGTGGCGCTAAAGGCGTAGGTTTATATCGTTCTGAAATTCCGTTTATGCTACGTGACCGCTTCCCCGGCGAAGAAGAACAGCGTGCCATTTACCGCCAGCAGCTCAGTCACTTTGCCAATAAACCTGTGGTGATGCGGACTCTCGACATTGGTGCAGATAAGGATTTACCTTATTTCTCCATTGAAGAAGAAAACTCGGCGCTGGGCTGGCGCGGCATCCGTTTTACTTTAGATCATCCTGAAATTTTTTCTGCACAAATTCGTGCCATGCTCAAAGCCAGTATTGGTCTGAATAACTTGCACATTTTACTGCCAATGATCACCAGTGTCAGTGAAGTAGAAGAAGCTTTATATCTACTGGATCGAGACTGGGCCGCAGTTCAGGAAGAAGAACAAGTTAAAATTACCAAGCCAAAAATCGGCATTATGGTTGAAGTACCGAGTGTGCTGTTACAGATTGAAGAGTTTTCTGAGCTGGTGGATTTCTTCTCGGTCGGTTCCAATGACTTGACCCAGTATTTACTGGCAGTCGACCGTAATAATCCTCGAGTTGCCAATGTGTATTCGCATTTCCATCCTGCGGTTTTACGCGCCTTGACCCGTCTGGTTCAGGAATGTCATAAATATGATAAACCGATTAGTATTTGTGGAGAAATGGCTGGCGACCCATTGGCGGCTGTACTGCTGATGGCGATGGGCTTTAATACCCTGTCGATGAGTTCTAGCAATATTTTGCGGGTGCGTAAAGCGATTTGTCATGTTCCAATGACCGATGCGCAGGAACAGCTGGAACGTGTATTAAAAATGAGTAATCCACTGATGGTGAAAAGCTGGATGGAGTATTACTTCAAGACCCATGGCCTGGGGGATATGGTGAAATCTGCAACCCGTATTGTAGGCGCTTAATTCTATTCAGATCTAAGAAAATACAGTGAAATAAAAAGAGAGATAGTCATTTGAGTATCTCCCTTTTTTGTGCTTATCATAGCCACGTTTTGCATTTTTCTTGCGGTCCACAAAGACTTGGCTTTTGTTGACCTCATGCATGTGTTTTGCCACAAAGTTGTGAACCACAACCTCTGGCAATCCTTTTTTCTTTGCCATTTTACTCACCTGTTTTCATTCACTATCCAGATTGGACAGTAAGCTGATATTACGCTTTTTTGCACAGAATTCAAGCGGTTTTTACCGTGCGATACAGTTTATATAAAAAATAATAATTTCAAATACTTAATCTATTATTCTTAGTCTTTAGATCAACCAGTTCTTACAATGTATGCATATTGAAAAAATGCATGGCCAAATAGCAGAGCAAGAGCAACCAGATTAAAATGATCACGCCTGCCGCCCAGCGATTGACAGGCCGTTCCGCCAATAGCGAGGCACGAATTCTGCAATCGTCTATAATTTCTTTTGGCGTAAGCTTAATCACCAATAGCAGCCCCAAGGGCACAATAATAAGATCATCCAGATAGCCCAGCACTGGAATAAAATCGGGAATCAGATCAATCGGTGATAGCGCATATGCCGCAATCATCAGTGCCAGTAGTTTGATCCAGACAGGTGTTCGCTCATGTTTAGCTACCAGCCAAACGACCACAATCTCTTTTTTAAGTGCTTTGGCCCATTGTTTAATTTGTTGATACATACAGGTAGTGATCATCAAAAATTTCTAAAACATATTAAATAAATTTTCTTAAATGAATATAAATTTTCCAGTTTCAAGCTTATGTTCGTGTAAGTAGCTGAAGCTCTACTTTCCTTGATCATCACAATAAAAAATAAATTTATGAAAGGGTTTTTCTCATTTCAAAAATTCACAAAATATATTTTAAGTACTCAAGTGAGAGACTTTTAATTAATATTTTCATCCCCTGCCCTCATCCCACGCCTTCTCCCTGAGCCATAGATGGCGCAAGAGAAGGACTTTTATCATGACAATATCAGTTAACGTGAGCTAAAACCCGCTCTAGCAATCTTTCCACATCTACCTGCTTCGCTTCAATCATACCGACCACTCGGCCATGAAATTCGCTATAACGCGTTTGAATAAAAGCATCGGCCACGTAATCCGGGGCATAACGTTTCAACAACACTGCTTGCGCTAAAATCACCAGACGACTGACCAGACTGCGCCCCATAAACTGCAGTTCTTCAGGCGATTTTTGGAATAGTTTAAACAGGTTTTGTAATTCATTTTTCAGCGTTTCATCTTGCATCACAGTCGATGCCAAATCTTTAAACAGCACTTCAATGGATTCAGGTTCTCGTGCAATTGCACGCAGTACATCCAGACACATGACATTACCCGACCCTTCCCAAATGGTATTCACCGGAGCTTCTTTGAATATGCGTGCCATGATACCGTTATCGACATAACCATTGCCGCCAAAGACTTCCATCATCTCACCGGTCAGCTCAACTGCACGTTTGCAAATCCAAAACTTGGAAGCAGGTGTCATGATTCTTTTCCATGCCAGAGACAGAGCATCATCCGATTCATAACAATGTGCCAGATGGAAACTGAGTTGCATCGCAGCTTCTGTTTCCAAAGCTAAATCTGCCAACACAGCACGCATCAAAGGCTGTTCGGCCAAGTGTTTTCCAAAAGCCTTACGCTGACGAGTATAGGCAATACATTGCACTAGAGCCTGACGCAGCATCGCGCTACTGCCGACCGAACAGGTTAAGCGGGTGTAGTTCGCCATTTCAATAATGGTCGGAATGCCGCGTCCTGCTTCGCCAATCATGATGCCCCAGGCATCCTTAAATTCGACTTCGGAACTAGAGTTGCTGCGGTTACCGACTTTCTCTTTTAGACGCTGCACATGAATATTGTTTTTCGTGCCATCTTCCAGCCAGCGCGGCACAAAGAAACAGGCCAAGCCATCTTGCTCGGTTTTCGCTACCACCAAATGTGCATCACACATCGGCGCAGAAAAAAACCATTTATGTCCAGTCAGTAAATAAGCCTTGCCACGACCTGACTCAGCGACAGGTACAGCCAGTGTCTCATTGGCACGCACATCCGAACCGCCCTGCTTTTCGGTCATGCCCATCCCGAGCCAAATCGATTTCTTCTGGGCTATTGGCAGGTCACGTTCATCGTATTCGGTAGATAGCAGTTTCTCGCCTATTTTTGCCCATAGTTCAGGTTCACGCTGAATCAGCGGAATACTGCCAAGCGTCATCGAAGTCGGGCATAAACTGCCAGATTCCACCTGTCCGCTTAAGTAAAAACGTGCTGCCCACTCCACCCATTTGGCAGATGATTCTGTATGATTAAATGGATGAGCATGGCTGTCAAATTTGCGGTTTAAAGCCATCCATTGATGCCATGCAGGATGAAATTCAATATAGTCTTTACGGCGACCGCGCGCATCGAAGGCATGCAAAATGGGGGTGTGTTTATTGGCTAAATCGGCATATTGATAATACTCGGCTGATCCCACCACTTTCCCCATCTGCGACAAGGTGGCCTGATCCTGACTGCCGTAACGGTGCAAAATTTCTTTTAATACGGTGTCTGTTTCAAACAGGTTGTAGTCTTGCAGTTCGTCAAACTGGTTGCTGATCTGATGGGTCATCCATGTCTGATTTGATAACTGGTTCGATGTATTCATCGTCTATATTTCCTGCTTGTTGTTCTGGGCTTTTCATTCCAGTATAGAGAAAAAATAGCCACAGCATGTTCGGCTTTGTTTGATCAAGAGTTTTATGAAAAATCCACAGATTCAAGTACGGCGTAAGCCGCGTCAGTCCAGAGCCAAGCTGACTCAGGAAGCCTTGCAGGACAGTTTTGTTCGGCTTTTGCATGAGCGTGCTGCACATGACATTACCATTCGCGAGATTACCGATTTGGCCGGTGTAGGCTTGGGCACGTTCTATGAATATTTTTCCAAGAAAGAAGATTTGGTTGCGCTGACCATTCACCGACATGTGAAAAACAATGCTGAGGACTTAAAAACTTATGCACAAAGCCTGATCAAGTTATCCACAGATATGGCTCTGGATGATTATTTAAGACAGGTGATTCATTTTCAGCTTGAGCAGATTCAAGCACAGCAGTTTCTATGGGCACAGACCTTTTTGCTGGAACGTCAAATTTCCAATATTGAGAGTTACCGTAAGAGTTACAAAATGATGATGCAAATGTGGCAAAACATTCTTGCACCTTTTATTCAGGATGCTGGACAGCTCAAACGGATGAGTTTAAATGTGCAACGGGTCTGCTATGGCTTTGTGTCGCAGACGTTGTTGATGGAGCCTGAGTTTGTCGAGTGGGATGAGTTGGAGAACGATATTATTCAAACTTCAATTAACTTAATTTTTAATAAAAATGTTTTTTTTTGAAGTTAAAGATCCATTTTTGGTTGGCAAAACATATCAAAGCCGCTCATAAAAAAAGCCGACTTGTTTCCAACCTGGATTTTTCGCATTTTTGTGTTGTGGTAATAATTTTAAATATTTGATTTTTAAATTAATGTACACGTGCAGTTTGTATAAAGACCATTATATTAAATAAAGCATCAAAATTAATCATGAAATTTTCAAGAAAAAATCATAAATATTTTTGACAAACAAAAAAAATCATGTATTATTCCAATTATTAAATTTGTGATTTTTTCTGGAAAAAAACATTATGTTATTAAGTTGTTTTGAATTAGATAATAAAATTATAAGCTTAGAGTCTTATTTATCGAATATATTTGAGGCTTCATATCTTCATCAGATTATTACGGAAAATTATTCAGATGATTATCTAAAAGGGAGCACAGATAAACTATTTGGTTTACCTCCAGAATCCTCTGAAATTATACATCAACCTAGTTTGTACAGTCTTGATGAAGAACTACAAAAAGTTGCGAAGCAGACTTTTATGAATACATTTATTTGTAATGCATGTCTAACTCTATATGAATATGCGGTAAATGGTATTCCGACTTCTGAACATTGGAGTGATATTGTTGAAGATGTAAATATCTATCTTCAACATATTCATAGCGACTTTTCACCTATTTCTCCTAATACACGCGTAATTGTAGATCTCGCACTTTTAAGATTTGGAATAGATGGTGAACAGGATTCAAATCATTTTATTTGTGATTTGGATAAATTCAAAGTTATTGCACTCATGGCTGATCTAGATGAGCGAACTGTAAAAAATGCTCATTCACAAGGTTTTTTTAATGGTGATTCAGGAGATTTTGATTTTAATGCCATTAAATTATGGTTAAGCACAAAACGAGGTTTTATACCTACCAAAGGCTTAATCAAAAAGAATAGTCAATCCTTAAATGAAGTGAAAACAGCCCCAGAATTTGGTTACTTTTTAAAAGAAAAGAGAGAAAGTTTAGGGGCTTTATTCGATCTGAAAGTATTTCAAACTAAACACTATCTTTTTGATAAAAAAACAGTTGTTGAATTAGAAAATGGTTTTTTTGATTTGCCATTAAACACAGTATCTATTCTTGCAAATGCTTATTACATAGATGAAAACGAATTTTTAAATTGTGTTATGAGAGTGTTTTTTTCTTCGGAGTTAGAAAAAATTAGAGGAATGAAAGATGCATAGTTTCAATACAACTCGCCATAGTAATAAGCGGATGAAGCAACGCGGCATTACTAAAGATATGATTGATTTTACTATTCTTTTTGGTGAAATAGATGGTGATAAATATTTTACAAATCAAAAGAATATAAAGGATGAAATATCAATGATTGATCTGAAAATTATGCAATTACGGAAATTAAGGAAGACAGCATTAAAAGTTTTAGACAAAGGTGGGGTAACTGTTGTTGCTGATAATGGAAATATTATTTCTACTTATAATTTCAATAGTTATTTAAGTTACTAACTAAAGCTAAATCCATTCAATAAATTATTTACGAGGAATATATGGGTACTAAATCTTACTCAGAGATGGCTTCTGCCTTAAAAAAAGTTGTTATAAAATCTGATACAACATTGGAACAGTTAGAATCTTTGAGAATTGCGAAAGATGGAGCTGTAGAAAGCTATTACATCCCGTTTGACTATCTTACACCGAACGCCAAAGTTGTTTTAGTTGGAATAACACCTGGTAAAACGCAATTATTGAATGCTCTTATTTCAGTAGAAAATTCTATTAAAAAAGGGCTTTCCACTAATGAAATTTTAAAAAATGCTAAAGTAGAAGGAGCTTTTAGCGGAACATTAAGAAAAAACCTAGTGCAATTATTAGATTATATTGGTCTAGATAAAAAACTTGGTATTAAAAGTACAGATTCTTTATTTAATACAAATGCACATTTAGTTCATACAACTTCTGTTTTACGTCATCCAGTTTTTGTAGATGGGCAAGATTATAGTGGTTCTACCCCTAATATGATAAAACATCCCCTTATGGTCGATTTAATTGATAAGTATTTAAAAGAAGAAATTCGTCAATTACCTAATGCATTATATATTCCGCTAGGTCCAAAAGTATGCAAAGTTTTTGATAGCTTGGTTAAAGAAGGTTTGTTAAACAGTGATCAGGTTTTATCTGGCTTACCTCATCCATCAGGTGCTAATGCCGAACGTATCGCTTATTTTATGGGAAATAAACAAAAAGAACTTTTATCAGTTAAGACTAACCCTAAATTATTAGATAAGGCAAAAAGTGAAATTTTAGAAAAATTGGCGAAAGTTAAAATTTAATAATCTCTAAAATTAACACAATAAGCTTTATACGCAACTAAGCTTATAAATCAAATAATATCAACATATTGAAGTCTATAAAAAACCGCCCCTCAAGGCGGTTTTTTCTAAGCTAAATCAGTGAAATTATTTCTTCATATCAAAACGGTCTGCATTCATTACTTTTGTCCATGCAGCAATAAAGTCTCTCACAAATTTTTCTTTGTTGTCGTCTTGCGCATACACTTCTGCGTAAGAGCGCAGAATCGAGTTAGAACCACGGAAGGTACGAGCGCTATCCCATGCAGTTGCAATCAGTTCAGCAGAAGTTAAACCACTATTTAATAATTGTGCTTTTAAATCTGCCACTTCCGCATCAGTCAAAGTGTAATCCACAGTCAAATGATTATTGTGAGAAACCGTTTAAAAATATTTAATCTATTAGCAAAATATCTGTTTTTTATGACAATACAAAACAAGTTATATGAATGAAAATGATCGAAAAAGCCTATTCCAAGGTCGGTTTAAAGGCAGAATTATTTGACCTGCAAAAGATGAGCTAAAAATTTAAAAACCGCATGTTCAATCCATGAAAAAAAGAAGCATGCTTTGACTTTTTAAATGATATTTTTTATCAGAAAGAGTTTGCTATAGTGATGCTAAAACAAGCCAGAATAAATCCGGTCATGACCCATCACATCGCCACAATAATTCAAAAGCATAACATTGTCTTGTTTGACGCTGTCTGTGTGATTTGTAATGGTTGGGCAAAATTTCTGATCAAGCATGATCGACAGGCAAAATTTAAACTGGTTTCCGCACAATCGGCATTGGGTGAACAAATTCTGCACTATTACGGCATGTCCACCATGCACTACACCACCATGGTGGTGATTCTGAATGGACAGCTGTACACTGAATCAACCGCTTTACTCAAAGTTATGCAGCAATTAGGACTGCCTTTCTCATTGATGAATGCAGGCTATTTCATCCCGCGCCCCATCCGGGATTTTCTCTACCGCCGTGTCGCACTCAACCGTTATTGGTTGTTTGGTCAAACTAATCAATGCTTAATCCATTCTGCTGGAAACCGACAGCATTTTCTGGAACAGGCCATTCGTGAACCATAAGCTTCCATTAGAAAAACCGCTTCAGCTCATTCAGATCACGCTTGCTGCACTTTGGATTTATCAGGGTTTGATACCCAAAATTGTGTTTCAGTCGGCTGCTGAAATCGCCATCTGGCAGAGCATGGGTTTAGAGCTTCATCTGGCAAAAATAGGCGTTGCCCTCTCGGGCATCATTGAAATGATGTTTGGCTGTAGTTTTCTGCTTTGGCAAAGAGCCATTCTTATCCATCAGCTGAATATCTTGGGCTTGAGTGGATTATTGGTGCTGATTATGGTCACAAATCCCTTGCAACTCACCACTGCATTTAATCCAGTGGTGATGAATATTGCCCTGATCGCCCTTTCAATGCTGGCCATTCAACTGTTAAGGCTGAGCCAACAGTCAGCTTAAAACTGTCATCTTTAAAAAAATCATCTTAAACAAGATCAAACCACCAGACGGCGCCCTTCACGAACGCAGTAAAACGGCGTCATCAATTTGGAGGTATTTTTCATCGCCACTTTTAAATCAATCTCAGGCTGTTCGCGACTTTCATCGGTCAGCTGAAAGGTTCGATAATGAATCGCCAGTGAACACTTTGAATGTAAATCCTGATGCGCCTGAAAAGCCTCCTGCGGATTCATGTGCATATAACTCATCAGCTCACGCGGCTCGTAGGCGCCAATCGGCAACAAAGATACACGCGGTCGACCTAACCGGCTTTGAATTTCCTTAAAATGGGGTGAATAGCCAGTATCTCCGGCAAAGAAACAATGATCTTGCCCGGCAAGCACTGAAAAACCGCCCCACAGTGCCCGGCTGTGATCGCGCAAACCCCGGCCGGAAAAATGTTGTGCCGGAGTATAGATAATTTTTAAATCATGCAATAAGGACGATTGCCACCAGTCCATTTCCAGCACATGGAAACTTTTCGGCAAATACCAGGCGTTGCCCAGTCCGGTGTAAATCGGCATGGCAAATTTATTATGCAGCCATTCCAGACTGGCCAGATCCATATGGTCATAATGATTATGACTGAGCAGCACCGCATGGATGGTCGGCAGTTCTTCTAGAGCAATTCCCGCAGGAATGACCCGTTTCGGACCTTTGCCCTGCTTCGGACTGGCATATTCACACCAGACCGGATCGGTGAGCAGGTTATACGGCCCAATCTGTAAAAGTACCGTGGCATGCCCGACAAACCACACTTGCCAATCGTCAATGCTGGCCTCGGGACGATCTTGTGGAAGTGCCCGTTTGGTGGCATGGAATTCGGCACGTTCTTTATCAATATCGACATTCCAGGTGGATGATTTTCGGCTGAGCAGCCATTTGATCATATCGGCGCGGCCAGGTCCTTCCGGTCGAGGTAAAGCATTGACGAATCGCTCACCATTATGATGATTCGAATGCATAAACTGAAATGAAGGCTGACGCCAGGTATGTGACCAGCATGTTTTGGTCGGGAGTTGAAAGTGTAATTGCTCAGGCTTCTGCTTCATGTACATTCAATTTCTTAGAGTGACCTAAACATTCAAAATCCGATATTTTGAATGTTGCGCCATATATATCACGTTTTATTCCAAACGTCCTTTCATACGTTCCAACCACACCTGTTTAGTTTGCGGTTTGATAAACAATGCCACAATTTCTGGATGAATCTGTTTGATTTTCGCTTCAATTCTGTTGACACAAGCTTCAATGTCATCCGAACTTAAATTGTCTTCAAACTCAAGACTTAACGATGCCAGCACCTGATGCGCACCGATCTGTTCAGTCAGCACACCATTGGCCGACTGTACCGCCTCATCTTCCTGAGCTATCAGCAAGATATCATTGCGTAACAGTGGATCAGCCGTTTCACCCAGCAATAAGCCCTTGGTTTCACGGGCTAATAAAATAGCAGATACTGCCAGTACAATACCAATCAAGATAGAAGCCACACCATCCAGTTCGGGAATATTTAAGGCGTGAGCCAGATAAATCCCGATCAAGGCAATAAACAGGCCACATAAAGCGGCTGTATCTTCAAACAGAACGGTAAAGGTGGTGGGGTCTTTGCTGCGGCGAAAAGCCTCGAAGTAACCTTGCTCACCTTTGATCTTGCGAAAAGCTTTTAGCGCTACAAACCAGGAGATGCCTTCACATACAATGGCAATGCTTAAAACAATATAGTTAATAGTAGGATTCTGCATTTCTTCAGGCTGCAACACGTGCTGTATACCCTGATAAATCGACACAATGGCACCCAAAGCAAAGACCATTAACGCCACAATAAAGGCCCAGAAATACAGTTCACGTCCATAACCAAACGGGTGCCTGACATTGGCGGGCTGTTGCGATTTCTTCATGCCGTAAAGCAGCAAAATTTCGTTCAATGTGTCCACAACCGAGTGAATTGCCTCACTGAGCATGGCCGAACTATTGGTGATATATGCCGCGACAAACTTGACCAAAGCAATCGCCAGATTACCTGCCAGTGCCGCATAAACTACTATCTTATTCGAATCAGACATTCAAATTTGTCCTAAGCATTTTTTGCCAAGCCTTATTGTTATCAAATAGATCTATTTGATTTTACAACTTATTCCATACTACCCAATGTCATTGTTCTAGTTGTTTATGCTTTTGTTGTTTTTAGCGCAACTGTTGATTGTTTCGCCAGTTAATTTTTAGATAGGTCATGTGAAAAACTGCCGTGAAATACCAGACATTTTTCTTGATTCAGCCAAATTCCAATCTAAGCAAAAAAGGAAGCCGAAGCTTCCTTTTTTCATCTTGTTTGTCCTGCAATATTAACGCAGTTTAGAAAAATACTGCTCTCGCCATTCTTTCCAGAAATACATCACAATCCCGCACATCACCACCGCAATGCCGATAAAAGCATTCGGACTGATATGTTCACTGTTCAGGGTTGCTCCCAACACCAAGGCAATTACCGGCGTCATGACATTACTTAACGACACGGTCGAGGCATTCAAGCGTTTAATCAGCCAGAAGTAGCACAGCATCGCCACGATGGATGACATGATCATGGTGAAGACAAAGCCAATCATGGCACGTCCACTTGGCATAGCCGTTGGAAAATGCTGCCAAATAAACGGAATAATTAGCATCGAACCTAAAGCAGAGACAATCAATGAACCGGTCGCCTGAGACATCGGTTTCAGTGGCGCATTAATCTGTTTAACCCAGAAGATCGAGCTGATATAAGACACCATACTGATCAGCATCAATACTACACCCCAGGGATTAATCTTGCTGTCTGCCGAGTCGGCAAAGACAAAGGTCAGGCCTGAAACCGCAATCGCCATACCCAACCATTGCAGTGCAATCAGCTTTTGCGTTTTTAAAATCACATGCCCAATCAAGCCGGCAATTAAAGGTGAAAAACCAAAAATCAGCGCCATTAAACCTGAAGTCAGATAATTCGCTGCAAGATAGATAAACAGCTGTGCACCAATTAAATTCAGACTCCCCGCGACATAACTTTTTAAAGAAGTCTGATCAAACGGCAACGGGTCACGCATCAGCTTTAAAAGGAACAAAGCGATAATGGATGCGCCAAAATAACGGATGATCAGCACCCACATCGGGTGAATCTCCTGCACGCTCCAGACAATCGCCAGCGGAGTCATCGCCCAGATAAGTACCAGTAAAGCGTAAATACTTGCCGTGACCGGCAATGATGATTTCATTTCATTCTCAAATTTGATTGTTCTAACTACTCAACCTGAAACCCACTATTCAGGTCTGGAGCTACTCGCACAGCTAGTGACTAATAAAGTTTAAGACAAACTATTGTCCTTCCCTTTATCGACTACATTGGAGGCGGCATGGATGCCGCCGCTAAACTGGGATATATGAACATATCCTCAGTTTAGCAAAAGATTTTTGTCACTTTTGATCTCTCAAAAGTGAGGCATTACCTACGCAAAGTAATACAAACCAAAACTGAAACTTGAGGTAGTGATCATATAGATAATATTCGATAAACATAAAAAAACAGACCTATGCAAAACATAGGTCTGTCCAAAAATATCTCAACAAAACTTAAGCAATTTTGCGTAAGTCTTGTGCGATATCTAAATGTTTTTCAGCTTCAAAAGCGGTATTTTTGCTGATCATTTTCTTCAAATGACGCATTTCTTTTGCGGCATTGACCGTAATACCCGCAACGATTAGACCATCCGTTACACCGTACATCACGAATGAATTGTCTGCACCTTTGGCTGCATCCATTTCACCACGGATCTGCCACTCAGCTGCTGCCATATCACCAACAAACTGGAAGTTGATATTCAGCTGATCAGTCCAGAACCAGGCCGGATTAGCTTTCGGATGTTCAACGCCCATCACGTGACGTGCGAAAATGCCTGCCTGCAGGTTGGCATTTTCCCAGGTTTCAACGCGGCGGTGATTACCACAGTCACGAAGCTGAGTCGCCACGTCGCCTGCTGCATAAATGTCAGCATTCGAGGTTTGGCAATGTTCATTGACTTTAATCGCGACATCAACGTCCAGACCTGCATCTACCGCAAGCTGTGCGTTTGGCACAATCCCGATCCCGTAAACCACCGCGTCGGCATGAAGTTGTTCACCACCCTCAAGGCTAACCACAACTTCTTCACCCTCTAAACGGCAATCTGCAATTGCAGTTGAAAGACGGACATCCACACCATTTTGACGATGTTGCTCAAGCAGAAATTCACTCAAGATACGTGGTGAACAACGGCCCATCACCATAGGACCCATTTCAATCACAGTCACCTGACAGTCTTTGAAACGTGCAGATGATGCTAACTCAAGACCGATTACACCACCACCGATCAGAATCAAACGGCGGCCCGGTTGAAGCACAGGAACCAGCGCTTGAGAATCTTCAAGGTTACGTAGCGTATAAACGTGTTTACCCAAAGCATCGAAGTTCGGTAAACGGCGTGCTGCACCACCGGTAGCAAGAAGCAGCTTGTCATAAGCAATAACGTCGCCATTTTTAAGTTCAACCGTTTTCGCGTCGGCATTGATTTTCACCACACCATTACCGCGAATATGCTCAACGCCTAAATCTGCCAGTTTTTGTTCTGACAGAATTTCGATTTTAGTGTCTTCTGGTTTTAGAATCACGTCTTTAGACAAAGGCGGACGTTCATAAGGCAGATGTGTTTCATCACCCACCAAAATGATTTTGCCTTCGTATTTGTTGGCACGGAGTTCTAAAATGGCGCTAGCACCAGCTTGACCAGCACCGACGATCACGATGGTTTCGATAGCATTTTGGCTCATGGGTTTAATCCTTATTTCAATTCTGCAGATACGATGCCGAAGCCCGCAATCCACTCACTAATGTCTTCGTAGCAGTGAGTTGTCATTTCGTACTCACCCACTTCATGTAATGCAGCAAATGCAGCCATCCAGGAACGGACTTCCTGACCACCGCGACCACCTTCAACACGAATTTCAGCTTCGGTCATCGCTTCAATGGCGGCAAAGTCTGCTTTGGCAAACGTTTCCAGCAATGCGCGATCCCACTCAGGGTTCAACGGTACTGCAACAGATTTATCACCTGCTGCCAGTTTCTGACCCACAGCAATAATCTTGGACTGACGTGCGTTACGTGCTTCAGCAGTTGGGTTACGACCTGCAATCAGGAACTCTTCCACTTCTGGTGGTACAGAACCCATTTGCGGAGTCGGTGGATCGTGTGAAAGACCACCGGTACCCAAAACAAGCACACGCTCATTTTCAAGGTTTAAAGACTTGATGAACTGACCAACTGCACGACCCAAAGCCACAGTACGCTTGGTGGTTGGCATTGGTGCTGCAGCACCATTGATAAATACTGGAATGGTTGGGTAACGATCCAGCTGACCGCCACACAAGAAATGTAAAGGCTGAGTCACACCATGGTCGGCTTGCATACGATATGAATAAGCAACATCAACACCTTCATCCAGCACGCGACGAACCAGGTTCAGCGCTGTTTCTTCAGGTACATTGATTTTGGCATTGTCTTTACCATAATCCCAATCGCCTGCTGCTGTGGCACGAATGCCGACACAGAAACTTGGCATCAGGTCATAGAAGAAGCCATTAAAATGGTCAGGACCAAAAGTGATGATCAGGGTTGGGTCGTAAGCTTTGACTTCCGCAGCAAGCTTTTCAAACGCATCACGAACAGCTTGTTCTTGACGTTGTTCTTGCGGTGAAGCAAATTCCATTAATGGGCTGTGCGAAGCACAAATAAGTTTAACGGCCATGAGAGACTCCAGAACGGAAGGTAGCCCAGAACAGGCTACCGAGTAAGTCCATTACATTTCAGACTGAATTTTATTCGTCAAAGAAACCTGCACGTGGCTGACGTAAACCACGAATACCCAGACCACATTCAGCGTTAATTAAAACACCGGTCAAAGGACGGTTGTTTTGACGAGATGCCAACAGCACGTATGAACCAGTCATATCTTCCGGTTCAGGCAAGAAGTTCAGTGGCATGCCACGTGCAATTTTCTCAGGATCACGCGCATCAAGCAGACCAAGATTTTCCTGACCCAGTGATGCCGCACCTTTGATATTGACATTCATACCTGATGGCGCAACCGCGTTCACTCGTACTTTAGGCGCAAGCTCATAAGCCAGTTCTTTCATAATCCCGACACCGGCATGCTTGGATGCTGTGTATACAGGGCCTCCGCCTGCCGAGTACAGCGCAGAATTAGACAAAGTAAATATGATAGAACCTTCAGAAGCTATCAATGCATCCAGCGCAGCCTTCGCACCAAGAATTAAAGACTTGGTGTTAATGCCCATAATCTCGTCAAAGGCTTTTTCCAGCTGCTCACCAGAGGTATTGACGATATCAGCATAGTGATCCCAGATACCGGCATTACCGACGAAACAGTCAAGTTTGCCAAAGCGCTCAACTGTTGCATTGACTGCGCGGACGTTGTCTTCATAGCTGGCTACGTCACCGGCAATTGCTAAAACCCGATCACCGAAATGTTCTTTCAATGCATCAACTTTAGCCTGTGAACGTTGCAATACGGCAACTTGCGCACCCTCTTCAAGGAAACGCTCAACCAGTGCCCAGCCGAGTCCTGAACCACCACCCGTGATAAGTGCAACTTCGCCTTGTAGCCAACCCATGATTACTCTCCTGCCATCTCTACAAATAACTGACCATCTTCAACAATCACCGGGAAGGTTTTGATTGGATCAGTTGCTGGTAAACATAATGCTTCACCAGTTTTCAAACAGAAACGTGCTGAATGAAGCGGGCACTCTACAGTACCGTCATCTTCCAGATAACCTTCTGACATAGAAGCGTTACCATGTGAACAACGGTCATTCATTGCAAAGAACTCACCGCCATTGTTGAACACTGCAAGCGCTTCAATACCATTCACGCCGCAATCTACTTTCAATGCTTCGCCTTCGTCTAATTCATCAACTTGGCAAACAAAAATCTTATTCATTAGAAGAACACACTCAGGTTATGTGAGTTATAAGTCACCTGATCAAGGGTGATCTTACGGTTAAAGATCTGGAAACCTTGTTCAGTGTCGACTTTGCGGATCTTGTCGTGACGCTTACCACAGTAGATGGTGACATCTTTCTCTTTCTGGGTACGGTACAACAAGTACGTAACGTAAACGTCGTATTCACCTTCAGTCTCAGTTGGCTCAACGATCACGTTTGAAACCATATGAGTAGTACGTGAAGGAGGTTCTTCAGCCCATGCCATACCGGTTTCCAGACGCGCAACACGGCGTTCCAGCAAGTCTTTGGTATCGTTAAATACCCAAGTTGTCGGTGGCTCGATCGAACGACGACGGTCACGAGTTTGAGCGTTTGGTGTCGTACGTAGCGTATAAGAAATATCTTCAGCCAGTACTGCTAACCAGTCGCGGAATTTCCAGTCGTCCAGCAATTTTGCTTCGCGATACAGGAACTGACTAATTTGGTGATGAAGTTCTAAGCTGATTTGACTCATTTCATAAGCTCCTTCTCATATTCGTCAGCTGCTTTTTCCACGTCTTCCCATTTTTCATGGATCAATAAATCTGCCCAGCGGCGATACATGCCACGTGCTGCAGTTTCAGAGAAAATATAGTTGGTGATACCCGGAATGCCGTCTTCACGTACTTTCTCGTTGCCTTTACCCATTTCCATGATTAAGCGGTTTTTACGTGCTTTATAACCACGTAAAACTTTTTGGATTTCGATCCAGTTTTCAGAGTCATCTTGCTCTAGGAAACCGGCAGGACCGAAAGCACGAGTCGCAGAACGTTCAAATGCTTCTTTCACTTCCTGAGACGCTTCAGCATCGGCAATACAGAATGCCCAAACTTCAGTTTTGTTTGGACCACGTGGGTGCCATACGCGAAGTGTTGCCGTACCGTTCAACCAAGACAATGTCGGGAACATGGTGTTGTGACCTGCAAGACGTAAGGCACGAACTTCACCAAGACGTTCTTTCACTTCCTCAAAAGTTTCACGGAAGTAGTTCGCCACTTCACCGTCAACCCAAACGTTAGCATCTGGTTTTTCTGTGAAGAAGAAGCCTGAACCGTGACCGCGTGAACCGTACTGGATCGCGTCTTTCGCTGTTTCCCAAACTGGACGAGCCGTTTGCGCAGCGCCTAATTTCTTAGATGATTCGTCATCAGGTTTTGCACCCAATACTTGAATGGCAGATGCGTGAGAGAACAATGCGTGATATTGGTCAGATGCAAACTGTTCAGCAGCAAATTTCCAGTTACACTCGATTTCCCATTTGTGTACACCACCGATGATTTCAGTACCACCCGGACGACGGTCAAGTACGCCATCTAAGTACCATGCGATATCACCCATGTATTCTTCTAGATCTGGAGTGGTTTCATCCCAGCATCCGAAGATCAAGCCTTTGTATGACTTCACACGGTTCACTTCAACCAGACCCCATTGCTCTTTGCATGCGCCTTGCGGGAAAGCACGCTCTTCAAGCGGGATGTCTTTAAGTGAACCATCAATACCGTAAGACCAGCCGTGGTATGGGCAAGTGAATGCACGGGTATTACCACAGTCTGCGAAGCTCACACGCATAGAGCGGTGACGGCACTGGTTTAAGAATGCTTTGATTGAGCCATCTTTTTGGCGTGCCACAATGATTGGATCTTCACCCATATAGGTATTGAAGAAGTCACCAGCCTTAGGAATTTGGCTTTCATGACAAAGGAACAACCAGGTACGACCGAACACACGTTCAAGTTCTAATTCATATAGATCTGGGTCAGTATAGATCGACGGCGAGATACGTCCATTTTGTGCATCGACTAAAGCGTCGATTTCGCGCACATCAATTTTTCCACTCATGAAAAGCTCTCCTGTGACCAGTAATGGCACAAAGTAAATAGACTCAACTTTTCAGCGATAATGGATTTTTAGCCAGTTTTGGTGAAATATTTTTTTTGTTTCAATTAAGATATTTTATGGATTATTCAAAATGGTGCTTTATATATTTAAACACTAATAGAAAACGCAAGATCATTTATTTTCTAAATGACAGAATAATCTTCACCTAATAGTTGTTTATAGATTATACTGCTACAAAAATATAGTAAGACATTTTTTGGATTACTCTTTTGGACGAGTTATATGGAATTACGACACCTACGCTATTTTATCACCGTTGCAGAAGAACTTAACTTCAGTAAAGCTGCCTTAAAGCTTTATACCGCTCAACCCTCTTTAAGCCAGCAAATTAAAGATCTGGAAGAAGATGTTGGGGTAAAACTGCTTTATCGTACTAAACGCAAGGTTGAGCTGACCGAAGAAGGTGCCGTATTTCTTGAACAAGCCCGTTTAACCCTGGCCCAAGCAGACAAAGCCATTGCCATGGCACGTCAGGTGTCACAAGCCAAACAGCAAATGCTACGCATTGGTTTTGTGCCGGTTGCGGAAATGAAAATTTTCCCTTATGTGCTACCGAATTTACGCGTGCAAAATCCTGATTTAAAAATTGATTTGCTCAGCTTAAACAACAATGAACAAATGAAGTTGCTGAAAAAAGGCGAACTGGATGTCACCTTTACCCGACACAACTTTAACAGTGATGAAATTGAAAGCCTGTTCGTACTGCGCGAACCTTTGATTTTTATTTTGCCGGAAAACCATCCTTTGGCTAAATATGAGTGCATTCCGGTTAAGGAATTGAACGGCATCGATTTTATTATTCCTGCTGCGGAACAGTCTTTAACGCTGCATAATGCCATTATGGATTTTGCCCATGCCAACGGGATTGAATTCAATATTGTGCAAAAAGCCGACAACATCCTGTTTAATATCAACTCTGTAGGAATGGGCCTCGGCTGTACCATCCTGCCGGGTTATGTAGCCCCGCTAACCATGAACAATACCGTGATTCGTGCCTTGGATGTGGAACTGCCTTACCTTGACCTGTATGTGAGCTACCATAAAAACAGCAGTTCTGTCGCTGTAAAGAAATTTATTGAATTGCTGACCCATGTGTTTTATCTAAACATTAACCGCACTTAAAAAAACTTTTTTACACTTTTGCACCGGATTGAAGCCACCATTATTTTGCTAATAAATAATGGGGCTTTTTTTTATTTCAATTTGTGTATTTTTAACCCGGCTTAGACTTAAGTCTTACTCTTTTTTCATATCATTGCAGCAGTCTTAATAGGAAATAACTCATAACTTTTCTTTTCACTATTTATAACCAATACAGGATTAGCTAAAATTACAACTTAAGTCTAATAAATTTTCTGACAGCTTATTAAAATCTTAAAAAACAAGAACAACGATAAAGGCTTGAGCATTATGCATCTACTACTGCGTATAAAAACAGGAATTCAGCACCATCTTTATTTCTTTCTGACCTTTCCCGTTATTGCTGTGCTGTATCTTGGTTTTCAGTTGATGACCGCCTGGCACTGGTCGACCTGTGTTTTACTGAGCTGGAATCTTACGATCTATAGTTATTTATTTTTCACCTTTAAAAAACTCTGGCACATTGACCATGCCCACATCCTGCAGCGGGCCAAACAGCAAGATGCCAGCAAATGGCTGATTCTTTTTCTAGTTCTGCTGACCTTAATTATTTGCTTCATTGCAATTATTATTGAAGTCAATAATTTGCCTAACAATACTATAATTCGAACGGGTCATTTAATCTTATCCATGGTGACCATTACCTCGGCCTGGTTTCTGATGCATACCATTTTCGCGATTCATTATGCGCATGACTTCTATCTGGCATTAGACAGGCATAATGAAGGTGGGCTGGATTTTCCCAAAACCCCTAAACCGACTTATCCCGACTTTTTGTATTTTAGTTATATCGTGGGGACTTCCGCGCAAACTGCCGATGTTTCCATTACCCATTCCGCAATGCGGGTATTAAACACTTTGCACCTGCTTCTGGCTTACGGCTTTAATACCACCATTCTAGCCATCACCATCAATGTCGCAGCGAATTTTATTAGCCCTTAATATGCCCATAAAAAAAGGATGACCGAAGTCACCCTTTTTATTTGCTATATAGCGGGATTAAACGCCACGAGCAGTTAAATAGTTTTTAATGACAGTATTGAACTCTTCAGCTTTTTCAACTTGAGACCAGTGACCACATTGGCTGAAAATGTGCGCATCAGCATTTGGTACAATGTTCAAGATATCCCAAGTACGTGATACCGGAATCACCACGTCCTGAGTACCGTGAATTAACAATACAGGCACAGTGATGTCTTTCATTTTTTCGAAGTCGAGTGGGAATTCGAAACGGTCACGGTCACGTGCGCCAACCACATCCATCAAACGATTTGATGCATAGTCATTTGCAGCAGAAGCAAAACGTACTTTCACCAGTTCATCAGTAATCAGGTCTTTGTTCACGACGAACATTGAAAGCGTTTTCTTGATCCCTTCTTCTGTAAGAACTGGGTTCGCATGCGCTTTCAGTGCAGCAGTCTGTTTCGCACCGCCAGTACCCATAGACACAATACCCAATACACGTTCAGGGTAATCAAGTACCATCTGGAATGCTAACCAGCCGCCCAAAGAGTTACCCACTAACCAGGTTTTTTCAATGCCAAGTGCATCTAAAGTACGAACCGCATGATCTACCCAGGCACGGATACCATAAGCAGTATTTGGAGCCACTACAGTTTGACCATAACCAATGGTATCAATCGCGATACAACGTGCCTGTTCACCAATTGATGGCAGGTTTAACCACCAGTTTGCCGCAGCAGATACACCGGTACCTGAACCGTGCAAGAACAAAATTGGAGTACCTTCACCCACTTCGTGATAGTGAGTCAACTCACCTTCTGCTGTTTCAATCCATTTGTCTTCTAAGCCAAAGAATGGATCTGTTGTATATTCAGGGATTTGAACAGTGCTCATACATACTCCTCGTACAGTCTTTAGCTTGCGTTTCCATCTCTATTCAGAATTTAACGTCAAGTTGACTCAGTGAAATTTACTTTTTACAGTCTTATCTTACCTGTTCAAACCCGCTCAACTGATACAAATTTACGATCAAATACTATAAAAAAACGATAATTTAAATATTTGTTTTTAAATAATTTATTAAAAATTAAAACCCTTAATTTTCTCAAGGTATTTAATAACAAAATAGCGTTTTATACATTAAAAAAGCGACTTATCTAAAGTCGCTTTTTTATTGCACTGCTTAATCAGAACTTATAGGTATAAGTCGTTGCTACACGGTACTCTTTCAGGTCTGATTTCCAGTCAAAATCAGTATCGATATACATCGCCTGGAAGCCTAAACCTTTCAGTTTTCCTTCTGGAACAGTGTAATTAAGGATCAAATTCAGCTCATCTGATTTCTGATCTTTCAAAATACCGGTCTGAGTTTTTACCTCAGCATCTGAACCGGTGAAGTACACTGCAGTGGCATTTAAGCCTTTGGCACCCAATTCAGAGAAGTCATAAGCATAAGTGAAGCCCCATGATTTTTCATCCGGATTGGTAAAGGTCGCTACCCCCCAGTTGGTCAGGTAAGGCTGCGGCACCCAGCCACCTAAGGTCGGGAATGCTGAATCGCCAAACATTTGCTGGTAACCCAAGCCAACCGTATGTGAACCGTAATTCACTTTTGCAGCAACCGACAAAGCCTGGTTATCAATATCACCATACAGCTTGTCACCTGACTCCGAGTTGTCAAAGTAACGGATGTGGCTGTCTAGTTTGGCTTTTTCACCCAGCTTGGTTTTGTAAGCAGTACCGACATAATGTTGCTGATAAATATCTTTAACATCGGCATACCAGTAGCTGCCCCCAATTTCTGGCGTGAACTGGTGATCCACACCGGCAATATACATACCATCCGCTTTGGCACCATTGTCATACGCAGGTGGGGCAAATTTGGTTAAATCACGGAACTGGTTGTCATAACGGTTGTTAATGCCGTCAATATACGCCAGGGTTAACTTGGTATCTTTAAGGTCTTTCGATTCCAACCATGCACCGCTATAAGTGGTTAGCAACTGACGCGATGGATCAAAAACCAGTACTGGAGATACCGGTAATAATTCACCCACTTTTAATTCAGTTTGTGACACTTTGGCTTTTAAGGTTGCACCGACTTTACCAAAGTTGTCTTTCGACTCTTTGCCATCATGCGGCAAGACCCAGTCCGGATTCTTATCACGACCGTTTAACTTAAATGCATGCTGAACCAAAAGATCGGCACCGACCTGAATACCGCCACCGATATCCTGATAACCCGATTTTGCATCCAGTGTGATGCCTTGAGACCATGAACCCCAGTTATTTTGCGGAAGGTCCGCATACTGACGGTCGAGATAAAAGTTTTTAAATTTAAGTTGCACTTGGCTGTCGTCAACAAAATCTGCATAAGATGCAGTTGTCCCTAAAGTTGCTGTCGCAGCAAGCATTGCTATCCATAAATTTTGACGACGCATGGCTGAATTCCTAGTAATCAAATCAAGCTATGGCGCCATCATGCTGAACTATTCTATGAAAAAAAATCCGACCAGAGTCTTAAGATTGCAACCACTTACCGTTATTTTTTTAATTTTAAATGGAGCCTCTTTATTTCCTTAAGAACTTTAAACAATAAGATATTTCACTCAAAATTTATTCCATTACTTTTAAAGCCTTGTTCCAGTGTCTGTTTTTATCAAAATTAACTTTTTAGAATGCTTTAAAAAAATGACTAATCGTTTTTAAGTTTAACCCGAGCTGTACACTACTTAAGCAATTGATTATATTAATATAATATACCTATGATATGATATTTCTTATCTATAAAATAAATACTTAGCTATAAAAAAAGCGTCCTTATGGACGCTTTTTTAGCTTTAACTTAAAATAAATTAAGCAGTTGCTTCTTTAGCTTTAGACATGGTCAATGCCAAATCTTCAATCATGTCTTCCTGACCGCCAACAGTGCCACGACGACCAAGTTCCATCAGGATTTCACGCGCAGAAACGCCATATTTCGCTTCAGCACGTTTAGCGAACAACAGGAATGAAGAATAAACACCCGCATAACCCAAAGTCGCTGCATCACGGTCCGCACGGATCTGATGAGTCATCATTGGGATGATCAGATCTTCTGCAACGTCTTGTACTTTAAATAAGTCCACACCTGTCTCCATTTGCATACGGTTCGCTACCGCAACAAACAGTTCAAGCGGTGTATTACCTGCACCTGCACCCAAACCGGCAGAAGCCAAGTCAACACGTGTTGCACCGGCAGTCACGGCAGATACAGAATTGGCAACACCCATACCCAGGTTATGGTGACCATGGAAACCGATTTCGATGTCTGAACCCAGGTTGGCACGTAAAATACCTACGCGGTCAGTCACATCTTGAGGAAGCATGTAACCTGCAGAATCTGTTACATAGATACAGTTGGCACCGTAAGACACCATTTTCTGCGCTTCTTCAAGCAGCTTTTCTGGAGTCGCCATGTGCGCCATCATCAAGAAGCCCACAGTGTCCATTCCCAGTTTGCGCGCAGCAGTAATGTGCTGTTCAGAAACGTCGGCTTCAGTAGAATGCGTTGCAACACGGATTGTTGCCACACCTACATCATGTGCCATTTGCAAGTGATCAACCGTACCGATACCCGGCAGTAAAAGTGCAGATACTTTTGCCTGTTTCAGGTTTGGAATCACCGCTTTCAGGTATTCTTCATCAGTTGCAGCAGCGAAACCGTAGTTTACAGAGTTACCGCCAAGGCCGTCACCGTGTGTGACTTCGATTAAAGGTACACCTGCATCATCCAAAGCAGTTGCAATGGCAACCATTTGTTCAGGTGTAGTTTGATGGCGCATAGGGTGCATGCCATCACGTAAAGTCATATCATTAATAATAATCTTAGACATGAAGATGCTCCTTATGCTTCAACTGAGTTTAAAACACGTTCTGCAAACATTTCTGCGGTACGCGCAGCTGCTGCAGTCATAATGTCGAGGTTACCGGCATATTTAGGCAGGTAATCGCCTAGACCTTCAACTTCCAGGAAGATTGAAACACGGTTACCATCAAATACTGGACCGTTGACCAGTTTGTAACCCGGTACGTATTTTTGAACCTCGAGGATCATCGCATGCACAGATTCTGTGATTGCAGCCTGATCTGGCGTACCTTCAACCAGGCAGTGAACCGTGTCACGCATCATCAGTGGTGGCTCTGCAGGGTTAATGATGATGATCGCTTTACCCGCTTTTGCACCGCCGACTTTTTCAATCGCACCAGCTGTAGTACGCGTGAATTCATCAATGTTTTTACGTGTACCTGGACCGACTGATTTAGTCGATACAGTGGCAATGATTTCACCATATTCAACCGGCTGAACACGTGAAATTGCTGCAACCATAGGAATGGTTGCCTGACCGCCACAAGTCACCATATTCACGTTTGGGACTTCGCCCGCGTCTAACAAAGCTTCAAGGTTTACAGGTGGAACGCAGAAAGGACCGATCGCAGCAGGCGTCAAGTCAATCATCAACACACCAAGCTCATTCAACTTGCGGCTGTTTTCAGCGTGAACATATGCAGACGTTGCATCGAATGCAATTTTGATGTCATCTGCAATCACGTGAGGAAGTAAACCGTCTACACCTTCACTTGTGGTTTTCAAACCCATTTTCGCAGCACGCGCCAAACCTTCAGAAGTAGGGTCAATACCTACCATCCATACTGGCTCTAAAAATTCGCTACGTTGTAATTTATACAGCAAGTCAGTACCAATGTTCCCCGGACCGATCAATGCACATTTAATCTTTTTCATGAACAATTTCTCTTAAAAAACGCTCTTAAAATCTGGACTTATTCAGCAGCGAATGCAGCAGTTACAGAACCAAAACCTTCAATTTCAACCAGGAATTCGTCACCCGAGTTGGCGACAACCATAGGCCCAAGCGCACCTGTTAAAATGATGTCACCTGCAAGTAAAGGACGGCCACGACGTACCATTTCATCGGCCAGCCAAACAGCTGCATTTAATGGGTTTGAAAGACATGCTTTACCAACGCCTTGAGACACGATTTCTTCACCGCGTTTCATGGTCATTTTGCAGTTTACAAGATCGAGATTTTCTAGTTTCACAGGACGTGAACCCAGAACATAAGCTGCAGAAGATGCGTTATCTGCAACAGTATCAATTAAACTGATTTTCCAGTTTTCGATACGGCTATCTACCACTTCTACAGCAGGCAGTGCATATTCAGTGGCACTAATAATGTCTGCATAAGTGTGTTTTTCTTGGGTTAAATCTTTGTTGATGATTAACGCGATTTCTGCTTCAACTTTTGGCTGAATCAATAGACCCGCTGGAATCGCTTCGCCATCACCATAAGCCATGTCAGCAAACAGCATACCGAAGTCCGGTTGGTCTACACCCAGCTGCGCTTGCACAACTTTAGAGGTCAAACCAATTTTACGGCCAACCAAACGACGACCTTCAGATAATGCACGCTCTGTATTTACTTCCTGAACGGCGTATGCGATATCCACGTCAGCACTTTCACCACCAAGTTGCGGGCGAACAGGTGCAATCGCAGTTTTTGATAATTCAGCGTCACGTAATGCTTGCGCAACTGATTCAACAACAGCAGAATTCGACATCAATGTTTCCTTAAACTGCAAAAATTGGACTTATACCGTTAGCGATGGGAATGCGATGAACAACAAGAAAAAATCTATGCACTGATCAAAGCCATCAGCAAATGGGTGCTGCCATCTAGGCAAACGCGTATATGTATAAACAGTTTTAGAATCGGAAAATTGCGGTTTTTATGCCAATACTTATTTTATTTATGACAATAGCTAATTCCTATAAATTAGCTTGGTTTTATTTTTCAAAAACAAGTATATGAACTAAATATAAAAATAATTTTCTATATGGGCTTAAGCAGAAATTGTCAGATTGATAAATTAAGTATCCATCTACGACTAAAAGACTAGATGAATTGCCTGCTTTTAATACAACCCATTTGTTGTAGCGAAGAGTTATTATAAAAATTATTTTAAAATCATAATCTTAAATACCAAGCATTGATCAGGTTTATTTTCATTTTATCTACTACACATGACCTTTTCAGAATACAGATCTACTGGTTAAAAACACATTTTGATCTCAAAACAAATCTGTAGCTTTGCCAACCAAACATTATCAAGGACAATTTTTTGTGTCCGTCATCATGAGATCAAATGAAATAGCAATAAGAAACAACAATAAAAAAGGAGAATCTAAAATCCTCCTTTTCACACATGGAATTGGGTCTAAACAGCCTGTTTTAAATTGACATGATTAAGCAAAAGCTGATGCAAATCGGCGACATCTTCTGCAATGGCCAGCGGATTATAACGGGCAAGCACTTCAGGTGTATGCACGCCATAACTTACCCCTATACGCGGCATGGCAATATTTTGTGCCATTTCTAAATCATAGGAGGTATCACCGACCATAATGGCATTTTCAGCCGCAACACCGGTGACTTGTAAAATTTCAACCAGCATCAGCGGATCAGGCTTGGACTTGGTTTCGCTGGCTGCACGGGTCACATCAAACAAATCATCACTGGCTGTTTGATGAAGCACGCGGTCTAAACCTTTACGGCTTTTTCCTGTCGCCACCGCAAGTTTCACCTCTTGTGCCTTTAACTCCTGCAACATCACCGAAATCCCTTCAAACCAGGCATCCTCTTTGGAATTTTCAACATAGTGATTGGCATAGCACTGCAAAATTTCTGCATGCAATTCAGGAACTGAAGGAAATAAGACTTGCGCCACTTCCGGCAAACCTAAACCGATAATGCTTTTTGCAACCTCGTCTGTTAAAGGTTGTTGAAACTGCTGCGCTGCAAACTGCAAGCTCGCGACAATCTGCCCGACCGAATCAAATAAGGTTCCATCCCAGTCAAAAATAATCAGTTCTACAGGTTTTTGCATGTTTAAGTTCCAATGTTTGATTCATTTTTTAATCTGCCGTATGCCTCCTTGATTAAAGGAGAGATATTACGAAGCAATCTCGGTGCATATATCATAACAAGGATTTGATACACGATGGCGACATGGATGTCGCCGTTGATCTGTCTTGCACTCCGCTTTAAAGCAATGCTTAAAGCTCGTTCAGGATGCACCATCAGATCAACAAAAGGGTTTTGTTACTTTTGCCCTGTCAAAAGTAAAGCTATGCCTACGCGATAATAATTCAAGCCAAGATAATAAGAAGAGGCTATATCATTCCACGCACCTCTCCCTAACCCTCACCTTCAGGAGAGGGAAGTTAAAAATCAAGAAGACTCTTTATCTTTTTTCTGCGCTCTGAGCTGCGCCACCAAACTCTGCATATCTTCAGGTAATGGCGCTTCAATGGTTGGATAACCCGGAATTTCCAGACGCATCGCGTGTAAACACAAACGGCGCGGCTTTGGTCCCTTGTATTCAGTCTCATGACCATATTTTTCATCACCCACTAAAGGATGACCAATACTTAAACCATGCACACGAATCTGATGGGTACGACCGGAAAGCGGTGATGCATACACCAGAGTGGCATGCATAAAACGCTCTGCGACATTCCATAGGGTTTTACTGTCCTTACCTTCTTTAGAAACACGAACCCGACGCTCGCCATTGGCCAGCTCATAGCGATGCAAAGGTGCATCAATCAGCTGTTTATCCAGACTCACCTGCCCTTTAACAATCGCGGCATAAGTCTTTTTAATTTTGTGTTCACGCAATAAATCTTGCAATGTTTTTAAGGTACTGCGCTTTTTAGAAATCATCACCAGACCCGAAGTGTCGCGGTCAATACGGTGAATCAGTTCCAGATATTTTTTACCGGTGGCTGCACGCAGTCCTTCAATCAGACCATAAGCCACACCGCTGCCGCCATGTACGGCAATCCCTGAAGGCTTGTTGATCACCATCAAGCCTTCATCTTCATACACGACACGGCTTAACAGGCTTTGTGCAACCTTGTCCGAAACCGGTGCCGCCGTTTCATCCTTAGCTTCATAGCGAATTGGTGCCACGCGAATCTGGTCACCAATATTCAGTTTGGTTTCTGCTTTAATGCGCTTTTTATTGACCCGAACCTGGCCTTCACGGATTAAACGATAAATCCGACTTTTCGGTACACCCTTGAGTCTGGAAAATAAAAAATTGTCGATCCGTTGACCCAATTGATGCTCGTCCACTTCAAACCAAGTGACACTTTGCCATTCTTGCGTAGAATTCATACAGTTACGATGACCCAAAAAAATACTAAAATTGATTAAAAACTGATCACTTAGGCTATGCTTTACACAAGAAAGATAAGCTTAGCCCATAGGCAGATGATGCAAGGTTTGATATAGTCAGCGCACGGATACCACCGTTAGTGTGAAAAAATTTAATTACTTCAATCTTTTTTGAAGCTCAAGATTAAATTTCACCATTCACATTAAATACGGAAAGGTCCCTAAAGAATATGCCGACGCCGAAGGCTTATTATATCGGCAAAAAAGCAAACTGTTGCGTTTAATTGTACTTCGTACATAAATCAGTTTGTTCTAAAAAATATGTCGCCAACTTAGTTGGTTTTTAAACGTAAACTGATACACATCAGATTAGTCGCAACCTGAAGTCGCATTCAGGCTACAACGTTGATGCATTGGATCTGCACATAAAGCACCGATACGATGATAATTCCGTATCAAGACGCCCGATCATGAATTAATGAAGGGACGATCTTAAAGCTACGTGACAGTGAAAGTTACTCACATCTAATGCACCGTTTGTCCGCCAGTGAATCGTTCAGGTGACTTTAATCGTTTATAAGATTGAAGCCGTATTGCCATCTTCAATACGTGAATCAAAAACCGAAGCCCAAAAAAAGGCCGGTAAAAAAGCTCAGACCACAATTGCGTCATTTTGAGATCTGGGTGTTGATCCGTAATGTGTGATGTTCGCTACGTGTATAGCGATGTTTTGGTGTGTATCACTATTAGGTGTTACACCCATGAAACGTATGTTGATTAATGCAACACATGCTGAAGAGATTCGCGTTGCACTTGTCACTGGTCAGCGTCTTTACGATTTCGATCTAGAAAATCGTACCCGTGAACAAAAAAAATCCAATATCTATAAAGGTCACGTGACTCGCGTTGAACCTTCTTTAGAAGCTGTTTTTGTAGAGTATGGTGCAGGCCGTCAAGGCTTCCTGTCTATGCGTGAAATCGCAAACTCTTATTACAAGGCAGATCCTCGCCAAACTTCAAATATCCGCGAATTGATCACTGAAGGTACCGAACTTTTAGTACAAGTGGAAAAAGAAGAGCGTGGCAATAAAGGCGCTGCCCTTTCTACCTTTATCTCGCTTGCTGGCCGTTATTTGGTCCTTATGCCAAATAATCCGAAAGGTGGCGGTATCAGCCGTCAAATTTCCGGTTCAGTTCGTGAAGAATTGAAAGAAATGTTGGCATCTTTAAATATTCCTCGTGGCATGAGCGTGATTGTACGTACCGCAGGGATTGGCCGCTCTCAAGAAGAATTACAACTTGACTTGCAACACTTGATGGATCTTTGGGCACAAATCCAAAACACCGCTAGTTCTGGTCCATCACCCATGCTGGTCCATCAAGAAGCTGGTGTAGTAACACGTGCTATTCGTGACTATTTACGTGATGATGTTGCAGAAATCCTGATTGACTCAGAACAGGCTTATAACGAAGCATATAACTTCGTAAAAGCAGTGATGCCACGTCAAATCGATAAGCTCAAAACCTATACTTTAAATGAGCCTTTATTTGCTCATTTCGGCATTGAAAGCCAAATTCAAACTGCTTATGAACGTGAAGTAAAACTTCCTTCTGGCGGTTCAATCGTGATTGACCAGACTGAAGCTTTAGTATCCATCGATATTAACTCGGCGAAATCAACTCGTGGTCATGACGTTGAAGACACAGCTTTAAATACCAATTTAGAAGCAGCAGAAGAAATTGCGCGTCAACTGCGTTTACGTGATATTGGCGGTTTAGTCGTGATCGACTTTATCGATATGACCAAAGACCGCAACCAGCGCATGGTTGAAGCGAAACTTCGTGAAGCAACCCAAAGTGACCGTGCTCGTATTCAATTCGGTCAATTGTCACGTTTTGGCTTGATGGAAATGAGCCGTCAGCGCTTACGCCCTTCACTTGAAGAAGCAACCGGTTACGTCTGCCCACGCTGTCATGGTACAGGCATGGTACGTGATCTTCGCTCTTTATCACTTTCGATTATGCGTAAAGTGGAAGAGATTGCCCTGCGCGAACGTCATGGTGAAGTACAGGTTGAAGTTCCTGTTGAAATCGCAGCATTCTTATTGAATGAAAAGCGTCACACCCTGGTGTATTTGGAACAGACCTCCAATGTACGTGTTACCGTGTTGCCGCATCCGCACCTCGAAACACCGCATTACGAAATTACCTACAATGCTGAAGGTTTTGCACCAACCAGCTATGAACGTACGGAAGCAACACGTTCAAGTGAAAAAGAGTTGGGTTATGAATCTTCTGAATGGCATTTGGAAGATGGAGCACAAGCTCAAGCTGCAGAGCAGGCCCCTGCCCAGCAACAAGGAAAAAATCAAAACAATAAGCAGCAGCGTCGTCCACAACAAGCGGCTCAAGAATCACAGCAACAACAACCTGCTCAAGTTGCCCCTGTTGCTCAAGCTTCAGCAAGCCCATGTGCATGGTTAGAAAACCTGTTTGTACAAAAGCAAGCGAAAACCGTTGATCAGGCACGCACTGCAAACAATGCTGCTGCTGCGATTGAGCAAATGGTTAATGCGGGTGCAGTGAGTCGCGGTCAATTCGGTCAAGTGGTAACAGCTGCTCCGACGACTACGCCAGTAGCGACTACCAGCAGCAACGCTTATTTAACGCCAAATGCTCCTGTAAGCAATAAACAGGAACAGCGTGAAGTTGCCGATAAATATTCTGATAAAGAAGAAAAAGCGCAACGTCACAATAAAAAGCGTAACAAGCCTAAAGAGCAACGTGAACAAGTTCAGCACGACAATCAGCAAAACCAAGTGCATGAAGAAATTGTTCAGGTTTCTCGTCACGAGCAGCGTCAAGAACAACGTCCGGAACAGCGCCAAGATTCACGTGAAAACAAGCGCCCTTCTCGTCGTCAACACGCTGAACAACAACATGCGGATCAGCAAACCGAGCAAAATGCTGTGCCACGCCGTGACCGTCGCAACCAGCAACGTCCTGAACGTCCAAATCGCCACCGCGATCAAAGCGTCTTGAACGAACAGCCGGCACAACAAACTGCACCTGCTGCGGTCGTGAATGAACAGCAACCTAAAGTCGAAGTGGTTGATACACCTCGTCAGGAGGTTCTTCCAACAGCATTGGTAATCAATGTCGATCAGGCGAAAAGTGAAATTGTTGCATTAAATTCCGCACCTGCTGTGGCTGCAACAAAAACCTCTCAAACCACTCCAGTAAGGGTTGAAGTTCCAGCGCCGGTAACCGAGAAGCCAGTAGTAACACAGGAAGAAAAGCCTGCTGCTACCAATGAAACTCAGGAACCGCAAAAGCCACGTCCTGCAGAAAAACGTGCCAGCAACGATCCGCGTATGCGTCGTCGCCAAAAACGTGAAGCTCAGGCAAAACAAGCTCAGGCACCGAAGTTAAGTCCTTCTCAGGTTCCAACTTTGGGTCAATACACCGTGATCAGTCTTATTCGCCATGTCTATGGTGAAGATTGTTCAGTACTGATTGAACAGTTTGGTTTAATTCCAACTTTCAACCGTGCCTTGGTGAAATTTACCGAGCAATATGCTGCAACACTTTCTACTCAGGCAACTGAAACTGAAGTACCAGCACAACCGGTGACTCGTGATGTGGCGGTAACCAAAGCAGCACCTGAAGCAGAACCTGCTCCTGTGCTTGACTTAACTCCGCCAAAAGCAGTGTCTGACAAGCGTGTGGCGAATGATCCGCGTGAACGCCGCCGTTTAGCCAAGCAGGCTGCAGAGCAAGCTTTAGAGCAAGCGAAGCAGGCGCATAGCGAACCTGAAACTGCTCCAGCTGAAGCTACTCCTGCACCAGCAGAAGTAGAAACAGTAACAGCCGAAGCGGTTGAACCTGTCACTGAAGCGGTTGTGGAATCTGTGGTAGAAACAGAAACCGCTACAGTAGAAACTGAGCAGGCTGCTGAAGCTGCAACAGCTGAATTGGTGGAAGAAGCTGCCCAGGACACACCAACTGAGGTGGAGCCAAAAGCTGAAGCTGAAGCTGAAAAAACCGAAGGTGAAGAAGGAGACAAACCTGTCCGCCCTCGTCGTCCTCGTGGTCGTCCACCAAAGAAAGCAACGCCTGCAAATGAGTCATAATTAGTTCTCTAATTAGCTCTAGTGCAGCGAAATAAAAAAACCTAGTCATTCCGGTGACTAGGTTTTTTTTGTTATTTTTGTCGGATTAGGTTGATTGCACTAGATTGAAACGATTAAAAGACGTATGTAGAAATGACAGCAAGCGTATTGCGAACAAATAGACTGTATTGGATTACGAAAAATAAATAGGATTGATATGAATCACACTACACCGAGCGATCTTATTGGTATTACAGATGTCGCGGCAAAATTACCCAAATTTATAAGCAAAGTCCCTCATTTATTGAGTGGTCTCAAACAAGCCTATTTGCGCACCTCCAATACGCCTGCAGGCTTAGGAATTGCTTTTGAAAAAGCAGTAAAACGCAATCCTCACGGCATGGCTTTATTATTCGAAGACCAGAAATTCAGTTATCAGGAACTGAATGAATGGGCCAACCAGATTGGACATTTTTATTTATCTCTTGGTGCTCAAAAAGGCGATGTGATTGCGGTGATGGTCGAAAACCGTCCGGAACTGATTGCCACTGTTATCGCACTGGCAAAAATTGGTGTTACCTCGGCTTTAGTTAATACCTCACAAACTGGTAAAGCGCTGACTCATAGCATCAATCTGGTTAAACCGTTTGCCGTCATTGTCGGTGAAGAATGCCGTAACGCTGTCGAAGAAGTCTGCCAGGATTTAGAACTTGCCGCAGACCGTTTTCACTGGTTTGCCGATCAAGCCACGCAAATAGATGCGGGCAAAGCACCGCAAGACTGGGCGAATCTGGCAGAAAAAATTGATCAATTTCCGAAATTCAACACTCCGACCACTCACACAATTCAAGGTAAAGATGGCTTATTTTACATCTATACCTCAGGCACGACCGGTTTACCCAAAGCGGTTATCTTTACCCATAGCCGCTGGACTTTGGCTTATGGCACCTATGGTCATGTGCTGGATCTAAAACCAGATGACGTAATGTACTGTACCCTGCCGCTGTACCATGCCACCGGTATTGTGGTGTGCTGGTGCGGGGTGATTGCCAGCAGCGCAACCTTCGCTTTACGTCGCAAATACTCAACCTCTGCTTTCTGGAAAGATGTCAAAAAATTTGATGCTTCCGCGATTGGTTATGTCGGCGAACTCTGCCGTTACCTGATAGATGCACCACCGTCTGAACTGGAAAAAGGCCACCGTGTCAAAAAGATGATCGGCAATGGCATGCGCCCGAATATCTGGGACAAGTTTAAGGAACGTTTTGGCATAGAAGAAATTTTGGAGTTATATGCTTCCAGTGAAGGTAATGTCGGTTTCAGCAATGTGTTTAACTTTGACAACACCGTGGGCTTCTCGCCTACGCCTTATGCGATTATCGAATTTGACAAAGAAACCAATCAACCGGTAAAAGATGCCAAAGGCTGGTGTAAAAAAGTCAAAAAAGGCGAAATTGGCTTACTGGTAGGTAAAATTACCCGTCGTTCACCTTTTGATGGTTATACCGATCCGGAAAAAAACAAATCTGTGATCATGAAAGATGTGTTTAAACATGGAGATGCCTTCTTTAATACCGGTGATCTGGTACGCGATATTGGTTTCCGTCATGCCCAGTTTGTAGACCGCCTGGGGGATACTTTCCGCTGGAAAGGCGAAAATGTTTCTACCACCGAAGTGGAAAATGTAGTCAGTGAATATGAAAAAATTGCTGAAGCAGTGGTTTATGGTGTTGAAATTCCCAATACCAATGGCCGTGCCGGCATGGCAGCCATTACCTTGGATCCTGGGGCTGAATTAACCACTCAAGATTTAAAGCAAATGGCAACCGAGTTTAAAAAATGTTTGCCGGCTTATGCTGTTCCGGTATTTTTGCGTGTCCAGGCTCAAGTCGAAACTACGGGTACGTTTAAATATCAAAAGAATAAGCTCAAAGAACAGGCATTTGATCCCAACAAGACCGATGAACGCTTGCTGGTATTACTGCCGAATGCGACTGAATATTGTGATTTAACTGCGGAAATATTCAACAATATTCAAGCTTATCAATACCGGTTCTAATGGCAGAACAGCTGTTTTTTCACGAGATCAGGCAAATTTGTTGTATTTATAATCAAACATCAACAAGTTTGCTAATTTTTACTTGCGCTCGTTTGATATCTTGCTACAATACGCTCCATCAAACGAAGTGGTGTTGAGGAAACTCTTTATTTTCTTGCACTGCACATTCAGACAAGCGCTGAATGTTGTTCAGGGTCGTTAGCTCAGCTGGTAGAGCAGCGGACTTTTAATCCGTTGGTCCCGCGTTCGAATCGCGGACGACCCACCACTTATTTTGATCAACCTAGAGATGGGTCGTTAGCTCAGCTGGTAGAGCAGCGGACTTTTAATCCGTTGGTCCCGCGTTCGAATCGCGGACGACCCACCATCTTTTAAAAGCTTCTAACATGAAGCTTTTCTAGCTTTTAAAGCACTCTTTCTGCATGGGTCGTTAGCTCAGCTGGTAGAGCAGCGGACTTTTAATCCGTTGGTCCCGCGTTCGAATCGCGGACGACCCACCATTCTTTCTTAGGGCTTCTTTCTGTACTACAATAGAAACGAAACCTGCAATATTCCGACCAAGACAAACCACACCGTTTCGGTGGATTCGCCATTCTCGAAATTTTGCTATACCGATGTTGCAAATTACGGTGCTCTAATGCGCCTTTAAAATCATAGATTTTTTTGCACTCGGGTGAATTCTTAAAGCGATGCTTTAAGTTCACTAATCCTTGTTTAGGGTTGTTAGCTCAGTTGGTAGAGCAGTAGACTCTTAATCTATTGGTCGAGGGTTCGAGCCCCTCACAACCCACCAAATTGTTTTATTATTCATCTTATATTGATGCTTTTATAAAATAAAAATACTCCACATTTGGAGTATTTTTATCCTTTGATTTATCAATTCTTTAAACTTAACTAGAATCTCTATTTAACTGACTTTCTCTTTCAGCAAACGATAAGCCTGTTGGGGCAGCGGATTACCCGCATTAAAATACTGCTGGTTTCGTTCAGAAGCATGGGCAATCTTTTCCAAATCCATAACCAGGTTTTTATTCTGATCAATATCATAGAAAAACTTCACCCCGTTTGAACGATACACAACCACCTGATGATGCTCGGCATCATAAGCCCAGCGATCTTGCCGGTAATGGAAATTTGAAGCAAAGGTAATCTGCCCCAGATGGATCATGGTACGGTGCGCACTACCATCAGCCAATAAATTGATCACATAGTCGCTTGTGCCTTGATCGCAGTTCGCAAAAGGATCTTTGCAGCTAATGGTGCATTGGTAACGTCCGATATAGGCTTTGGCATTTTGCGGTATGGTATTTTTAAGCACTGGTTGAGTTTTTTCTACAGGAACAGTCGCTTTTCCGGCAACTTCGGTCAGACTTTTGGCCGACTCATTATGCTCAGCTGGCGTTTCTGTTTTGACTTGCTGAGCTACTGAATCTTCCAAAGGTTTATGACAACCTACCAGAGCTGTGCTAATAATTAAAAAGAAAAATCCGCAATAATCCGTTTTTTGAAACACCCTTTTCCTCCTGAAACCTCAATTTTTTTGGCTATCCATTGCCGTATTTACCCATGTAAAACATAAATACTGAAACATGACTTTTCATTTAATAATTCTACATAGTAAACAAGATTTTATTAGTTCTTATTGATATAAATCAACTGATTTAAACAAAATACAACTTAAATCACGATATGAGGATCAGCCCTCCATATTTACATAAGTTAACTATTTTTTATGAATC
>DFAM01000016.1:173546-243872 GCA_002365595.1 Acinetobacter sp. UBA3106
TAACTTTTAATTTCTCATTTAAGGAGACCTAAATGGCCAATGTTGGTTTATATCGCTCTAAGCGCCAGAACATGATTGCCGGTGTAATGGGCGGTATTGCTGAACGTTTTGGTTGGAATGCGACTTTATTACGCATTATTTTCGTCCTTGTGTCTGTCATGAGCGCAGCATTCCCGGGGATTTTAGTTTATTTAATTTTATGGCTGGTGATCCCGAAACAGCAAAATAGTATGTTTGGTCAGGCACCGGCCTATAACCACCCAATTCGTACGGTAAATACGGATCAAAATCGCTAATATCTGATTAAATTTGATGAGTGCGTTTTATGCTACGACTTCTACCCCAATCAGTCGTAGCTTTTTTTACCTGTATTTTTGTCTTATGCAGCTGCATTTAACTGCTGATTTAAGGCCGCAATCATATCGGCACGGCTAATAATGCCCACCATTTTCTGTTTTTCCACCACGGGAATATAGTTAAATGAGCGCTCAACAAAATACGGCACCAGGTCCTGAATCGGTTGCTCCGGTTTTACCGTCACCACCTGTCGAACCATAATATCTTTCACCTGGCGCTGCCATGTGGTTCTTAAATCGGTTGCACGCTTAAACCATTCCACCACTTCGTATAAAGCCAGTGTACCGACCAGTTGCTGCTGGGCATTAATCACTGGCAGACTCATCAAATTCACATGTTTGAATTTATCCAAAGCCGAATGAATATCGTCATCTTCATTTAGGCTTAGAACATCTTTAGTCATGATGTCCTGACATTTAAACTGACTCACAGCCCGGGCATTGGCTTTCTCTTGAGCCGCTAGAATAATTTTTTGCAGGTCATATTCACTAATATCCAAAAGCTCGGTCTGCTGATCCAGCGTTGCCTGAATATCCTGCGGTTGAATGGTGACTTTTTGGGTTGGTGTCGGGTCTTTAGAACGCTGATTGATCTGGGCAACCTGCGGATATTGCTTTCCTAACAAGCGGTTAAACACGACCGCAATCACCAGTAGCAACATTGAATTTAATAAAACCGGATAAAAGATAAAGTGATATCCCAGTTCATGTACTGCCTCTCCCCCCAAAACCGCGGTAATGGCCACGGCTCCACTCGGTGGATGCAAGGAATCTGTGGTCATCATCAAGACAATAGACAGGCCAACCGCAACACTAAAAGCTTCAGTCAGATTGGGAATATACATGGCGCAGGTCACCCCAATAATTCCGGCGATGCTATTTCCCACCACCATATTCCACGGCTGGGCCAAGGGGCTGGCAGGCACGGCAAACAACAATACGGAAGATGCGCCCATCGGGGCGATATACCAGGCATTGATATCACCCAGCACCCACCAGCTAATTAAAGATGAAAGTGCCAGTCCAAGTAATGCACCCAGACCGCACAATAGACGGTCTTTAAGGGGAAGAACCTTGAAATTGGGTTTTAGGGTATTGAGCCAGTCGAGATGGGAGTGAAACACAGTGCGCCTGATCTTCTTGTTTGCAAATTTTGTGCATTATAGAACCAAGCCAGATGAAAGGCATCTGGGTTTTACATCTTTTCACCATTCGCGAATCTATGCTTTTTAAAACAATATTTCACTCAAGTTAAAAACATTCATTCTGTTTTTTATAGAATAATCGCTTCATCACCGGTAGCCATTTGCTTGGAAAAATCCTTTTACCCTTCTGCTCAAATAGTTGTTCAATTTTTTTAAGACAGCCTAATTGCTCATTCAGGTTGAATCAGTGGCTGGATTTTTAACAGCTCGACCTGACCATAATAGGTTGAAAATGCGACATCACTGGCATCGACGCCTGTACCGATCCGAATGAGATTTTCGACCGGAGCCAAACGGGTCGGATCAAACTGCACCCATCCACCGTCTAGATAGGCTTCAAAAATGGCATGAAAATCAGGTGAAAACTTTTCAATTTCTACATAGCCAACCACCATACGGGCCGGAATTCCCAAGGCACGGCACAATGCAATGCCCAAATGGGCGAAATCACGGCATACGCCTGCACGATGTATCAGGACATCTGTAGCGGTAGTAGACTGGTCAGAACTGCCAGAAGCATAAAAAATGTTGTTATAGATCCACTGCTCAATTGCCTTGACCCGCGTATAGCCCGGTGTCATCCAGCCAAAGGAGCGTTTCGCCATTTCCAGTAATAAATCCGAATTGCAATAACGGCTGGCCAGCAAATAAGGCAGTACTTCATCGGGTAGCTCAGGAATGGCCACTTCTTTCAGACCTTGCTGAAGCTCCAGAGAGATCCCCGGTTTCCGGGCTACTGTCGCAATATAATTCACTTCAAAAACCTCACAGGGTTCGACCTGTAGCCGAACATGACGGTTTTGATGTTGAGCATCCTGAAATTCATGCCATACCACTGGCAGACTAAAGCTGAGTTGTTCTTCGAGAATCTGCTGGTCGGGATGATGCGCCGCCTGAAGCATAAAAATAAATTCTGTCGGTTGCACGACCTTGTATTTTAAACGGCATTGAATTTGATAAGTGGTCATGAAGTTCCTTATTTTTAAGCATTATTATATTGCGTGAATATTAAATTAATTTTCGGGTCACAATCGTATGAGATCCGTTGAACTTTATGATTCTCCGGTTAACAGCAGGTCATCCATCTGATTTATGCCTGATTTTCAGATCAGCCTGTATCGACCAGCAAAGCCAAAATCGCAGTAAGCCTCTAAATGCTGCGTATGGTTTAAGCCTGTTTTATTTTTTTCAAAAAAGTATCCGTACATTAACCCTTTGCCACTCCCCTGCAAAGTCCTTATAATTGAGCACAATTTTTCTCTAATTTTAAGTGGATGACCATGAGTCGCGCCATATCGCATATTGATACCTTCCAAGGCTTAATTCTTGCCTTACAAACTTACTGGGCGGAGCAAGGCTGCGTCATTTTGCAACCTTATGATATGGAAATGGGTGCAGGGACATTCCACACTGCGACTTTCCTACGCGCACTAGGGCCTGAAGCCTGGAATGCCGCTTACGTTCAACCTTCACGCCGTCCTAAAGATGGCCGTTATGGTGAAAACCCGAACCGTTTGCAACATTACTACCAGTTCCAGGTGGTGCTGAAACCAAACCCGGACAATATCCAGCAGCTTTATCTCGATTCTTTAAAAGCCATTGGTATTGATACCCTGACTCACGACATCCGTTTCGTAGAAGACAACTGGGAATCGCCAACACTGGGCGCTTGGGGCTTGGGCTGGGAAGTTTGGCTCAATGGTATGGAAGTGACCCAGTTCACTTACTTCCAGCAAGTCGGTGGTGTTGAATGCTACCCGGTAACCGGTGAAATCACTTACGGTCTTGAACGTCTGGCAATGTACCTGCAAGGTGTGGATTCGGTTTACGACTTAGTGTGGACCAAAGGCCAGTTTGGTACCGTGACTTATGGCGATGTATTCCATCAAAATGAAGTGGAACAATCGACCTATAACTTTGAATATGCACCAGTAGACAAGATGTTCGAACTGTTCGACTTCTACGAAGCTGAAGCAACACGTTTAATTGAAGCTGAACTGCCACTGCCTGCATATGAACAGGTCATTAAAGCATCACACAGCTTTAACTTGCTGGATGCACGCGGCGCGATTTCGGTGACTGAACGTCAGCGTTATATTTTACGTGTCCGTACTTTGGCACGTTCAATCGCAACAAGTTATGTGGCAGCACGTGCGAAGCTTGGCTTCCCGATGGCTGAACCACACCTACGTGATGAAGTGCTTGCACAGTTAAAAGCACAAGTTGAAGCAGAAGCACAGCAAGGTTAACAATTTGATAAAACAATAATGAAAAGGAAGTGAAGCTATGCCAAGTGTGACCATTGAAGTAAGACGTGAATATACAGTCGAGCAAGAAATTGCCATTATTGAAGCGGTTCAATCTGCTTTAGTGACACACTTTAAGATTCCTGAAAAGGATAAGCACATTCGCTTCTTTTCTCATTTACCGCATCGTTTTGCCTGTCCGCCGCATCAAGAGCAACCTGAGTTTTACACTCAAATTATCATTGATGCCTTTGCGGGACGCTCTGTTGAAGCAAAACGCGCGCTTTATCAAGGTATTGTAGATAATCTTAAGCCGCTTGGTATTCCACCGACCTATGTCACCATTATTGTGCGTGACATTCCCCTGGAAAATTGGGGAATCCGTGGAGGACAGGCAGCCTGTGATGTTCCTTTAGGATTTAAAGTTGATGTTTAAATCAACTGAATTTGATACATCGACATTTAAAGAAGACATTTGAAAATGACACATACAGTTTTATTTGAACTTGGTTGTGAAGAACTTCCGCCAAAAAGCTTAAAAAAATTACGCGATGCACTTCATGCAGAAACTGAAAAAGGCTTAAAAGATGCCGGTCTTGCTTTTGACGCAATCGAAGCCTATGCAGCACCACGTCGTCTTGCACTGAAAATTGTTAATGTAGAAGGCGCACAAGCCGATACACAAAAACGTTTTGACGGCCCTGCTGTACAAGCGGCTTATGATGCTGAAGGCAAACCGACTAAAGCTCTAGAAGGCTTTATGCGTGGTCAAGGCATTACCGTTGATCAGGTTTCTACTTTCCAGGCCGGTAAAGTTGAAAAAGTGTGCTACTTAAAAGATGTTAAGGGTCAAAGCCTTGACGTTCTTTTACCACAAATTTTACAAGCTGCTTTAGACAACCTGCCGATTGCTAAACGTATGCGTTCAGCAGCGAGCCGTACCGAATTCGTTCGTCCAGTTAAATGGGTGGTGTTGTTAAAAGATAACGATGTGATTGATGCAACCATTCAAGATCACAAAGCAGGTAACGTGACTTACGGTCACCGTTTCCATGCACCTGAAGCCATCGTTCTTGCCAATGCTGATGAATATCTTGCGAAATTAAAAGCAGCCTACGTGGTTGCAAACTTTGAAGAGCGTCAAGCAATCATTGATGGTCAAGTGAAAGCCTTGGCTGATGAAGTGAATGCAATTGCCATTGTCCCTGCGGATCTTCGTGACGAAGTAACAGCCCTTGTTGAATGGCCTGTTGCACTTCGTGCTAGCTTTGAAGAACGCTTCCTGGCGGTTCCTCAAGAAGCATTGATCACGACGATGCAGGATAACCAGAAGTATTTCTGTTTGGTCAATAGCGATAACAAACTGCAACCATACTTCATTACTGTGTCGAATATTGAGTCGAAAGACCCGACACAAATTATTGAAGGTAACGAAAAAGTAGTTCGTCCACGTTTGTCGGATGCTGAATTCTTCTTCTTGCAAGATCAAAAACAACCGCTTGCATCGCGTAAAGAGAAACTTGCCAATATGGTATTTCAGGCAGAACTCGGTACGCTTTGGAACAAGTCTGAACGTATTGCGAAATTGGCTGTAGCGCTTGCGCCAATCACTGGTGCAAACCCTGCTGATGCTGAAAAAGCTGCCCTTCTTGCCAAATGCGACTTAACCTCTGAACTTGTGGGTGAATTCCCTGAACTTCAAGGTATTGCAGGTACTTACTACGCATGCATTGAAGGCGAAAATGACGAAGTAGCTGAATCTCTAGGTGAACAATACTTACCGAAGTTCGCAGGCGATGTTTTACCGAAAACCAAAACAGGTACAACGATTGCCCTTGCAGACCGTTTAGATACATTGACGGGTATTTTTGGTATTGGTCAAGCGCCTACAGGTTCTAAAGACCCGTTTGCACTACGTCGTTCTGCAATTGGTATTTTACGTTTAGTGACTGAAAACGAGCTTGATGTGTCAATTGAAGACCTGATCAAACTTGCTTTAGCGGCATATGGCGATGTACTGAAAGATCACGACAAGACTTTGGCAGATGCCGTTGCATTCCTTGAAGGTCGTTATCGTGCGAAATACGAAGACCAAGGTGTTGCTGTTGATGTGATTCAAGCTGTTCAAGCCTTGTCACCAAAATCTCCACTTGATTTTGACAAGCGTGTAAATGCGGTAAATCACTTCCGTGCATTGCCTGAAGCTGCTGCTCTTGCTGCTGCAAACAAGCGTGTTGCCAACATTCTTGCAAAAGAAGCTACACCTGAAGGAAGCGTCGTTGAAGCAAACCTGGTTGAAGATGCTGAAAAAGCTTTATTTGCTGAACTTGCGAAAATCACGCCTGTGGTTGAGCCATTATTTGCTGCCAAAGACTACACGGCTGCGTTGTCTGCACTTGCTGCCCTTCGTGCACCAGTGGATGCATTTTTTGATGGCGTGATGGTGATGGCAGACGATGCTGACCTAAAAGCTAACCGTTTACGTATGCTTGCACAGCTTCGCGACTTGTTTACCAAAGTAGCTGATATTTCGGTGCTCCAACATTAAGCTATAATTGCTTGAATTTTAAACAAAACCCCGTTATAAATTAGCGGGGTTTTGTTTATAAAAGAATAGTGATGATTATTGGAATCTTTTTACGTAATATAAAGACTTATAGAAAAATTACTTATATTCCGTTGAGTGATGGAGAAAAATTTTGCGCCTTATTAGGTGATAATGGTGCAGGAAAAAGCTCAATTTTAGAGGCTTTAGACTCGTTCTTTAATGGTAAAGCTATTAATCCCAATTTATCTTATAAACAAACACCTGATCCTGCCAACTTACCTAGTATCACACCTATTTTTCTATTAGATAAATCCTTATTTGATAAAAGTGAAGAGTTAGAACATATCGAAAAAATGCACAATTTTTTGCTACATGCTGATGAGAAAACTGATGTACCACCTGTGACGAAACAACAACTTAAAAAATTTTTAGAGCACAGAGATAACTTAATTAAATATACAGATATAACGAACAAATATTTATTTTGTCTTGGTATTGATTTTAAAGAAAACATTCATTTATCAATTTTTCACCATACCGAAATATTACTATCGAAAGAAGATGTTAATAGTGAGAATAAATTAGACATTTATAACAATCTATTAAAAAATACATTAGACACAGTCAAAAGTTATTATGAATACATTTATATCCCAAGAGAAATTGATACTGAGTCATTCACTAAGCTTGAAACTAATGAAATTCAAAAATTAATGGGAGAAAATCTTTATCAAGAACTAGAAGCATTAATAACTAAAAGTGATATTAGTGAAATTAATAGAAAGTTAAATGGCTACATTACAAATTTAAGTGAAGATTTAGTAGAATATACATATAGAACTTCCGGCTTAAAACAACAGCACTTAAAACCTAAACAAGTTTATGACCTTGTTATACAAGCTTTTTTTAATATTAGAAAATTATTTAAAAAAGAGTCTAAAGATTGGCTTGAAATTAATAGCTTAAGTTCAGGAGAAAAGCAGAAGGCTTTAATAGACATTGCACAAAAGTTACTCGAAAAAAGAAACAGAAAGAATCAGAATGTACTCTTGGCAATAGATGAACCTGAAGCATCTCTACACATGTCCTCATGTTATGATATTTTTGATCAACTTTATTTAATGAGCAATCATTGCCATCAATTGCTTATAACAACACATTGGTATGGCTTTCTTCCCATCATTGAAAATGGAAATACGACAGTTATCACAAGGTCAACAAACGATACACATACTGCTGATCTTGTTAACTTATACCACTATAAAGAACAAATAAAGCAATTAACAACTCTATCAAAAGGTAATTTTCCCTCTAATATTCGATTAAAGAGTACAAATGATTTAATTCAATCTATTATAACAAGCGCTACAAATAACCCACCTTATAACTGGCTTATTTGCGAAGGCTCCTCTGAAAAAATATATTTAAGCTATTATTTACAAGAATTAATTCGGGAAAAAAAATTAAGAATTGTTCCTGTTGGTGGCGCTAAGGCTATAAAACAACTTTACAACCATCTCTCAACAGCATATGAAGATTTCGAAGCTGAAATTAAAGGAAAAATATTTTTATTGTCCGACACAGATGCTTCACTTGTAAGATATACGGTTAAGAATGATGAACAGCATAATAATCTACGTTCAAAGCGCTTAGCTAATTGTAATAGTTCTTACATTACTAAATTGGTCAAAATTGATGATAATCAAATGACAGTACCAACCGAAATAGAAGATGTACTTGATGGATCAAACTTTTACACAACTCTTTTAACATTTAAAGATGAATACAAATTAGATTTTCTTGATACAGCCGTATTCGATCCTGACTATTGTTCTGCGTGGTGCTTAACTTTATCACCTAAAGATTCTCAACAATTAAGAGCTTTCTTTGATAAAGACGGTGTCAAATTTAAATTTGCACAAAAATATGTTGAATGGTCACCAAGTGCACCCGATACAAAACCTGGCTGGATTTCCGAAATTGAGGCTTGGTTTCAAGCTAAATAGTTTCAATATTTAATTGGTATATGAAATCTATAATTTTAGCTATACTCAAACCAACAACACTCAACAAGAAAGAATCACATGAAACTTAAAATGCTTATTATGACTGGTCTTGCGGGTATTGCTCTTACAGCGTGTACAACTGCGCCTAAAATCCCGCAACTGGAAACAGGTGTCTTACAAGAGGTTCGAAATCTGGAAGTCTATCCAGAAACCGCCAACAACAAAGCCACACTGACTAAATTTATTGATAAATGTGTAATTGAATTTACCGGCAACCTAGAAGCAGGCAAGTCGGTAGAACAATGGTCATTTAAAGGTCTAACCCTTATTTCAGGTGGTTCAGCAACCTTTGCCAAAGATGGTACAAGTACAGCAAATAAATTTGACCTGAATGCTCCAGAAGTACAAAAAAACTTCCTGGCACTACGTCATCATTTTCATAAAGATGCTTTAGCACAATGTGACTAATACCTGGCTCATATATCCAGAATCACTGATTCAATATAGATTCGGTGATTCTTTGCCTCCTTCAATAAAAGCCCTTCAGTCGTTTTATTTTCATTCAAATACCGCTCATCTGTATTTATTCTAAAATGTTACATATCAATACTTTGTATCTAGGCTCATTTCTATTTTTTGAAAAAAAATTTAAAATTCAAAAACTAAAAAAGAATAGCCAAAAATCATTTTCACATTTCCCACCAGATTGTTAATTCGCTGTTGCTAAAACGTGTGAATTTAATCAAAAATTCAAAATTGCTCAATTTAAGCCATTAAAATAATGATCTTATAACTCGGTTAACAACACGCGAGTTTTATCATACAAGGATAAATCGAGCTATGAAAACAATCAGAACAATGTTGATTAGCACTGCACTTTTAGCTTGTACTTCCCTTTTCGCCAACCCAAACATTAATGCCCCTTCAGAAGTAAAAGCAAAAAACAGTGACCGAAATACTGCAGAAAAAGTGGATAATGTTAAAAAAGGTATGAATAAAACTCGAACTGCGAGTGAAAACTCTCGAGAAAATACCGAAAATTTTGCTCCTAATAATGAACAATCAGTCAAGGATGGCCACGGTTCACATCCAAGCAATATGGATATTAACGGTAAAACTCATGCAGAGCTGGGCACTTATTCAGGACGAATAACTTCAGGATTGACTGTCGAAATACTCAATAAGGATGACGAGTAAATTCGTATCTCACATATCGTGAAAAAGCTCATCTCGATGGGCTTTTTTCTCGCCTAATGATTTACGGATTCATCTCAAGTGTTATGAATCTGTATGAATTTAGCCACATTTCACGTTTTCTTCTTAATTCGCTCTTAGAATAAAATCAAACAGATCATATTGAAATAAATTGAAGCCCGCGCTAAAACAAAACAGGAATAAAACTCACAATGAAAATGATGAAAACGGTATTAATAACCAGTGCAATCTTGATGTCTACTCCGCTTTGGGCTCAAACCAGCACAGCCATTCCTTCCAGTACTGCCAGCTTAAATCAATCGACAACTTACGGCGATAATCCAAATATCTTTACAGTGCTCGGTCATAAAGCCCAGCAAAAGGTTCAGAACACGGTAGAAAAGGTGGATACCGCTGCGCAAAAAGGCATTGCCAAAGTTAAACCGAAAGTCGAAAATGCCTGGGAAGGAACCAAAGATTTTGCCACTGAAAAATCTGCCATCGCCAAAGAAAAGTCGCAACACGCAGCAGCCACGGTCAATCAGAAATTAAATGAAACCAAAGATAATATTATTGGCAGTCCAAATGATCAACCCGCACCGATTATTTCTTATCCCTTAAGTGAGTCTTCAACCAATAATTAATTGGCAGTTACCTAGCCCTGTTACTTAAATACATGCGGCGCAGGCTACAACAGAACCCAAGTGATTAACCAATATAAGACCCGCTTAGAAAGCAGGCTAGTCCTAAACATGAAGCCTCTTGCAGAGAGGCTTCTTTACGTGAAGAAAGACTAATTGACTTGTCGAATCGGTTGTCCCGCTTGAAAGGCCAGCACATTCTGCTGCATTTGCTGCAAAATCCGTTGCCGTGCATCTACACTGCCCCATGCGCTATGCGGGGTAATAAGCAGGTTGGGAATATCCTCTGCCAGCAGTACATTGCCCGCTTTAGGTGGTTCAACACTCAGTACATCGGTTGCAGCGCCTGCAATTTTGCCCTGGCGTAAAGCATCAGCCAACGCTGCTTCATTGACGATTCCACCTCGTGCACAGTTAATTAAAAATGCGCTCGGCTTCATGGCATCGAAGGCTTGGGCATCAATTAAATCACGGGTATCTTCAATTAAGGGACAATGCAAAGTTAAAAAATCGACTTGCGGCAGTAGTTCGGCAAAAGCTATGCGACTTGCATCAGCAGGACGGTTCGGCAAGGATGCAACCAGAACCTCCATGCCAAAAGCTTCGGCCAGTTTTGCCACAGCCTGACCCAATTCACCATAACCGACTATACCCAGCGTTTTGCCTGACAGCTCAATAATGGGAAAATCCAGCAAACAGAATTGCGAAGCCTTATTCCACTCGCCTTGCTTCACAGCACGGTCGTATTTGAGTAAGGAGGTTGCTAAAGCCAGCATTAAACTTAAGGTATGCTGCGCTACCGCCGCAGTGCCATAACCCTGACAGTTACAGACTACAATGCCTTGTTTACGTGCCTGAACAAGGTCAATATTATTTGTACCGGTTGCGGAAATTAAAATCAGTTTTAAATGTGGACATTGCTGAAGCGTTTCAGCATCGACCAGCACCTTATTGCTGATAATGACCTCTGCCTCTCGTACACGCTCCAGTAGCTGCGCCTGGCTAGTCGCTGGGAAAAGTAACAGCTCATCAAACACGTCTTGCAGTGCACCAAAATCCAGATCATGTTGATCTAGCGATTCATAATCTAAAAATACCGCTTTCATGCTGCTTTCCCTGACTGTGTAATGATGAATTGAAAAATGATACCCAGCCATTAAAAGCCAGTTTTATATTCTTTTTCAATCAAATTTAGCCACTAAAAATGTAAAAACCCACTATTTAGTGGGTTTGTTGATATGCAGTTGAATAGACCTGCGAATTTCATAAAACACATAGATTGCCAGGACAAAAACCAGAAGCAATCCCCCGCCCATAATCATGTAAGTCGAATCCGGACTCTGGGCAAATGTTAAAGTAGATACTGTGCTAGACAGCAGGGTTAAAAGTACAGCCGGTAGAAAATCCAGTTTCATCCTTAGCACCTGTTATTTGTTTATTATGTGATTTTGGGCAAATTGAACTTGCCTTATATTTCTATCTTAGACCGATTTAAGGATAAAGCAAGTGAGCAAAATGAAAACACATCCCTGTGCATGCTCAACCCTGAGCAAGTCTGCTAAAGTACAGATACCTGTTCAGGTTGGGTCATAAACTGCGCCGTTTCCGGAGTATCTTCCACAAACTGATGGCTGCCATATTCGTTATTGCTCAAGTTTAAATGCTTATAACTGAGCAGATAAAAATTACTGTATTTTTTAATCACCAGTGGATGCATACCGACTGTTAAAGCGTCCTGTTCCTTGAACAGCTTCATCACTTGCCGGTCATTCATGGCCACCACAAAACGCTCATCATTCATTGAAATCTGTACCAATCCACTGCCTTTGGCAAAAATTGGAATCAGAAATTTATGATTCAGGGCAATGGCACTGGCCGCATAACTTTCAATCTTCTGGCTAATCACATTAAATACCAGTCCATGACCAAAACAGTCCAGTAACTGGCTACGGTTTTCCTGCGGTAAATTGACCTGTATGCCCAGTTTCAGTAAATCTTGATGACTGACCTGTTTGTTACGCAGCAATTCCCTGAGTAAATTGTGCTTTAACTTGGCATCAAAAAACTGGCTGTCCAGCTGCAAATCATTATTCACCAGAATCGAACCCAAGGCATTGCGATGTCGGGGCAGCAGGTTTTCAATGACTTTGCGATAATAAAACTTGCTGTTCTTTTTTACCTGACGGATTTTGCGATAAAAATAGCTGGCATCGAACTTATGCAGCAAGAAGTCATGCAGCAATTCTGAACTGGCCAGTACCGCAATGGCATCGTGCCCGGTAAAAGGCAGATTCAGGGTCTGAATTTCTGGCAGTACCTGTTCAAGTTTTAAATAATGCGCACGGTCTTCCGCACAATAAGGGTCATAGACCACAATATACTCGCGTTCAGCCGCAACATCCTGTGGCAGAATGCGCATATTGGCATTATGTTCAGGATGGAAGAACATGTTATAACGCAGGTCTTCGACATCTTCAGGATCGATGGAATACTGAGGCACTAATGCGACCACACGCTGTAAATCCAGCAGGTTGGAATATTTGATGACCGCATATCCGCCCATTGAACCGCCATAACCAATCCGGGTCTTGAACGGCGCAATCAGTTCCTGAATCTGGGCAAACATCTCGCGCATCGAACTTTCAGGGAACCAGGATTTCTGCTTGGGCATGATGCCAATCACATTAAAGTTATATTTATGCAGTGATTTTTCCGCATTAATCGACAGCCCTTTGGCCCGGGTAATTAAATCGCCAAAAGAAAAAATCAGTTCATCCGATGAGCCTTTGAGAAAGATTGCACGAATTTGTTCGTCTTCAAAAATAATGTGTTTATCCATTTCCACACCGAAGCAAATCGGCCCTATATCAGAATCAATACTACAAATAGACACCTTGCCTATTTACGAAAAGCGACTATGTTATTTTATAGATGCCAAGAAGATTAAAAAGCGCAAAATATGACACAATCACTTCATCCTGCTGCTCAAAAAGGCTTCAGCTCTGCTGCTGAACTTTATCAACAAGTTCGCCCGAGTTATCCACAAGACATCGTCAGTTGGCTACGTGATCAGCTCCAACTGGGTGAACAGTCGCAGGTGATTGATCTGGGTTCAGGTACTGGCAAATTCTTACCTTACTTAAAACAACTGACTTCACACATCATTGCCATTGAACCCATTCAGGCTATGCTGGCACAGTTACAACAGGCCTATCCTGACATTGAAACGTTACAGGCGTCCAGTGAATATCTTCCTTTACCCGCCCATAGTATAGATGCTGTGCTGTGTGCACAATCCTTTCACTGGTTTGCCAATCTTGAAACGCTCAAGCAAATTCATCAAGTCTTGAAACCCTCAGGGCATCTGGCCTTAATCTGGAATCAGCGTGATGTTCAGGTGGACTGGATCAAAGCGCTGGCTGACCGTATTCAGCCTTTGGAAGGCAATACCCCGCGTTATCATAGCGGTGAATGGAAAAAGGTCTTTGAACAGCAAGCGCTGTTTCAATTAGAACAGACCCAAACCTTTCAGCAGCAGCATGTTGGCACTGTGGAGCAGGTCGTCTCTAAACGCTTGCTCTCCACCAGTTTTATCGCTGCAATGTCAGAACAGGAACAGCAGCAGTTAAAAGCTGAATTTGAACAGATCGTTTTAAAGTACACAGGCAAGCATCCTCAAGATGAAATCGCATTTCCCTATGTAACCTATGCCTATGACTTTAAAAAAATTGATCAGAAATAGAGGAACCATCATGATACAACTTCAATTCAAACATTTTGGTTTACCCGTTTTACTGTGCTCAAGTGTACTGATGAGTGCCTGCGATCGTAAGCAAGATACGGTATCGCAAAGCGACAAGATTGAACTTGATGACAAGGTCATGCAAGAGCTGATTACCGAACCGGTAAAAAACTTCCCCCAAACCCCGGATGATCAGCATGATATTGCCTTACTGACCGACTTCGACAAGCGTTTCAACGAAATGAGTGACGAAATGGAAGATGAACTGGTCAAAATGGAGGATCAAGGTTCACTCACTGATGAATTTGCACATAACCGTAAACGCGACAACATTTACTCGGCCTTAACCATGCTCAAAGAACTGGATTTAAAAACCGAACAGGGACGCTATATTCAGGGTTTGATGGCAGAATACTGGCAGAATCAGGCCAAATTTTATGATGAAAATAAAGATGAAAAAGTAGAACCCATTAAAAATTCGGCGGACCAGGTTAAAGGTCTGGGCGAGTTTCTGCATGCCCAGGAACAGCTGGAACACTGGCAATCTCAATATCCGGACGGGAACAAAGCCGAAACAAAAAAAGCTGAAGCAGCTAAATCCGAAAGCACTCTATCTGGCTACTAAAATTTGGTAGATAAAAGGGATCATTTGATCACTACTGTCCCGTAGTTGAAATCTAGGTGTTAGATTCGCGAGTGTGGCATGGATGCCACACATTCCCCATCACGACAGGATGTTGTGTATGGGGAATAAAGACTTTTGCCTACTTTTGGTCTGTCAAAAGTAGGGTTCAGCCTACACAAAGTGACTTAAACACTTAAAGGAAAGACAAGGCTGTGAAAATATATCAAATACTTAAAAATAAAAGGTCATCCTGTTGATTAAGTACTGAAATAAAATTCAAATTATGAGACAGCACTGATCCTTTTATCTTTTAACCACAGGTTTCACCATGACTAAGGCCGCTCGTCATGCTGTGGCAGGCTATCACAAATGCTATCCCACTCTGCCTTGGAAGCTACAAAAATATGTTGAGTCGGCCTTTGCTGCAATGGTGTATCCAGCGTCCCGATTCTCAAGCGATACAGATCAGGGGTTTCGGTTTTAATACTGATGATGGGCGAGCCACACTCACTACAGAAACAACGCTGGGTGGTTTCGGTGGACTGGAACTTTTTCAGTAAATGTTCCCCTTGCACAATGTGAAAATCGGCTTTTCGAATTGGGGCGTTGGTGGCAAAAGCACTGCCATTGGCTTTACGGCAGCGCTGGCAATGGCACTGCACGATATCGCCAATTTCGCCCCGAATTTCATAGCGTAAACCGCCACACAAACAACTTCCTGTATATCGCTTTTGTTCAGACATAACTGCTGCATTTTTTATAAGGATTGAATCTGCAACTTAGCAGGTTTTAAATCGCAGTTCAAAACCTGCCTTATGACTCGCTATTATTTTTGCGCAGCCAGATAGGCATGCACCCCCTCGCCCGCAGCACGACCTGTAGCAAAACATGCCGTTAACAAATAGCCACCCGTTGGCGCATCCCAGTCCAGCATTTCTCCACAACAGAACACATGCGGGTTGGACTTTAATTGTAATTGTTCCGATAAAACGTCACGTTTTACGCCACCGGCACAGCTAATCGCTTCTTCTATAGGACGGAATCCGGTTAAAGTAACAGGCAGATGTTTGATCTGCTCGGCTAAAGCCAGTGCATCGTTCCATAAGTCTTTCGCAACCAGTTCACGTACCAGATTAGCTTTGGCTGCATCCAGCCCCGCCTTACGCCAGACATTACTTAGCGACTGCTTTTTACTGGGCTGTAATTTTTTCGCCAATTGCTCCATGCTTTGCTCAGGAAGCAAATCCAGATACAACTGCATGACCTGACCATTTTTTTGCTGCTGACGTAGTGCCCGTCCTTGCTTATAAACCAGACCACTTTCCAGACCGTAATGGGTAATCACAATATCACCCATGGTTTTGGCTTGGTCATCCACCCAGGCTTCCACACGTTTTAGAGGCTGGCCAAATACCGGTTGCATAAACCTGGACCAGGCACGTTCTACCCCGGCATTACTGGCTTGAAAGGCTTCAATGTCATGCGCAGGCAACCATTGCTGCCATGCACCATCGCTGCCCAGTTGCGACCAGGATACCGCGCCACAGGCCATAATAATCGCATCAAAAACCTGTTGCTGGTCTTGCTGTGTGGTTAAATCTCGAATACACAGTTGCTGACCTTTTAAATTCAATACCTGATGGCGATAATGAAAGATCACCCCATGTTCAGCCAAACGTTTCAGCCAGGCACGCAGTAAAGGTGCAGCTTTCATTTCGACCGGAAACACCCGTCCTGATGAACCAATATAGGACTCAATGCCCAAATCCTGCATCCATTGCTGAATCCAGTTGGCATCCCATTTTTTCACCCAAGGCGCCAGCCATTCTGCTTGATCGTAACGCTGAATAAACTGCTCGATTGGCTCGGCATGGGAAATATTCAGCCCGGTTTTACCCGCCATCAAAAACTTACGCGCAGCAGACGGTTTTTGTTCATAGACATGAATTTGGTAATCATATTGGCTTAATAGCTCCGCAGCCATTAACCCGGCAGGACCGGCGCCAATAATCGCAACACGCTTTTTCATAACCGGCTCATTCAGCGTTTTTCACATCAGCTTCTGATGCTACAGTCTGAACCGGATTTTGCCCTTGCAAAGGCATAAAGTCATCAAAACGTGTCGTATAGCCTTCAGGTTTAGAAATGATCAATTGCTGACACAATTCACCACGCTCCAGATACTTAATTTCAAAATGGGTCCGTGCCGATGCAGTTGGAATCACTTCTTTAATAAAAGGTAATTTCCAGACATTAATTAATTGTTGCTGGGCTTCTTCGATATATTCAGGAATATTGCTGGCCAACGTGACTGTACCACCGACCTGTAAACGTGACAGTAAAAATTCAAAAAATGGCATGTTTAACCAGCGCTGCGCCGGGTTATGCGGTTCAGGATTCGGATAGAGTATAAAAAATTGCTCGACTTGAGCAGGCAATAACGCATGCACAATCCAGGGCATGGCATCGGCATGAATCGCCTGTAAATTGCTTTGTCCTTCCAGGTCATGCTGTTTTTGCATGGCCAGATATTTTTCACGTGTGCGCTCAATAGCGATCAATTTTTTTTCAGGATTTTGAGCTGAAAATAGCAAGGCATGTTTACCTTTGCCGGCACCAATTTCCACACAAACTGGATCTGGGCTAATCATTTGAAAATCACGAGGCGCATGCATACGCTGTGCTTGAAATTGACGAATTGGCATAATCAGATCAAACTAATAAAAATCCGCTCAAGTCTAGCAAGAGCGACTGTATTTGCCTAATTGAATCCATATTTTTATTCGGAGAATAAGATGTCCCGTACTTTTCCGTGTCCACGCTGTGGCAAACCGACCACTTGGGAAGGCAATGAATTTCGTCCTTTTTGTTCAGAACGTTGCAAAATGATTGATCTGGGCGCTTGGGCCAATGATGAATATAAACTGCCGACTCAAGATTCACCACAGGCAGAAAATAGTGGCGAACAAGATGATTTTTAATCTTTTGCTTGATCAGCCGTAAAAACTCATCCAAAGGTGGAGAAAATGCTTTAATCCACCTTAACCAAAAGGATTGGAAAGCATGTTTTTATACTCCAAGCCCAAAAGAACAATACAGAAAAACAAAAGAATACCAATCGATTCAATTAAAACATCGTGGCCATAAAAACCTATACCTAAACATGCCAGCATGAAAAAAGTGAATATAAACAGCACTATTTTTATTAATATGAGCTTCACCAGCTACCCCAAAAAGAATAAATTATAAATCACGTGACTTACATCAACTTTTTTATAATGGAAAAGTTAATTTGTCTATAACTCTGTATTAAATTTGTTTTTATTTTTTTCAATACGTAATAAAAATTTATCTAAAAAAACGATTAAAAAATATCTCTTCTAAATGTTAAATTTTTCTCCTTTATACATAAAAAGCATAACCGGCGCTCACTATTTAAACTATAATGAGTCTATAAAAATACCAATAAAATTTGTTTTACTTACTCAACAGTTTAAAAGTGATGCATCTCAGCCCTAAAGTGTAATAAAGATAAAAATTAACAACTATAAATCTTAAAAATTATAAAAAAAGGAGAGCTCCATGGGTCTCTGGTGTTTAAGAGTTTTATTTTTTCTGTTTCTCAGCCTCAGTATTATTGGCTTGATTTTCGGCATTTATACTTATGATGTCATTATTATCGCGATTGGCATTTTATTTATTTTTGCCGCCATTATCATTGCTCTGGAATTAAAACAGCTGCGCAGTGGGCCCTTTCGTGAAGATTGATGAAATGAACTCATCAATCTTTTACAGAAAGACTTCAACCCGCTTTACCTGCAACGAAAGGATTATGCTGTTTTTCAAAACCAATGGTACTTAAGGGACCATGACCGGAAATAAATTGCGTTTCATCCGGCAAACTAAAACATTCACGTTGAATGGAATCCAGCAACTGTTGATGATTGCCACGTGGAAAATCAGTGCGTCCAATCGATCTTTTGAACAACACATCTCCTGTCCATAACAGACCATAGTTTTTATTATAAAACATCACATGACCCGGCGTATGGCCCGGAGCAAAACGCACCTCAAATTCTTCCTCTCCCAGCTTCAAGATTTCGCCCCCTTCCAACCACTGGCTGACGGAAACTTTTTCTGGAATAGGAAAGCCATAACGTTGCGACACCTCTTGAATCATGTCGAGCCAAAAAGCATCTTCCTTATGCGGACCAATCACCGGCACATCCCACACTTTACTTAAAGCACCCACCGCTCCGGCATGATCCAGATGCCCATGGGTTAACCATAAAGCTTTCACATTTAGCCCTAAAGCTTCCACTTGGGCTTTTAATTTTTCAGGCTCACCACCCGCATCAATCAAAATGGCTTCTTTACTATCGGCATCCCACACAATCGAACAGTTTTGCTGAAATGCCGTAACAGGCACAATTTTGACTTGTAACATGGGGAGAACCTCGCTGAAATTAGTGGGCTAATGTATGGGTTAATGCATCAAGATTAGCGTGAAGCAAAGTTGTGAGCAATGCGATATGATCATCACGGGCATTTAATGCCGGAATATAACTATATTGCTCCCCACCTGCCGACTTAAATAATTCAGCATTTTGAATCGCAAGCTCTTCCAGGGTTTCCAGACAGTCTGCTGAAAAGGCAGGACTCATCACCTGAACCGATTTTACCCCTTGCTTGCCCCACTCTTCCAGCAAAACATCGGTATAAGGTTTAATCCATTCCTGTTTTCCAAAACGGGACTGGAAACTGATCGCCCATTGATCATCAGATAAACCTAACGCATCTGCCAATAATTGTGCCGTAATACGACAGCGCTCTGCATAAGGATCGCCTTTATCGGCATACGGCTGTGGAATTCCATGAAATGACATCAACAGTTTTTCGGGTTGGCCATGTGTGGCCTGATAGTCACGTACGCTTTGCGCTAAGGCCTGAATGAATGCGGGATGCTGATAATAATCACGAATAATTGACAAACCCGGCAAGTTGCGCTGTGTCAAAATCCATTTTGCAACGGCATCATACAAAGGTGCGGTGGAGGTAGCTGAATACTGAGGGAATAAAGGCAATAAAATAATCTGGTCTTGCGGATCTTGTGACAAGCTATTCAATGCAGCCTGAATGCCCGGGTTGCCATACGTCATGGCTGGAATCACGTTTAATTCAAATTCAGGATACTGCTTAGTCAGGGCAGTTTTGACCGCAGCCACTTGCTGCAACAATATTTCACGCATGGGTGAATCTTGCTGCCAGACCATTTCATAGGCATGCGCCACACGCTTGGGACGAAAAGGTAAAATAAAAAGTCTTAAAATGATTTGCCAGATTGGTTTCGGGATTTCAATGACACGCTGATCGGACAGAAACTGCTTCAGAAACCGCCGAACTGCAGCAACCGTTGGTTGGTCCGGCGTACCCAAATTGGCCAAAATAATAGTGACTTTCGTTTTAGGTGCAGAAGACATCAAACCCTTCCAAAATAAATAAACTGCTTTACTTTAACAGCTTTCTGCACTTTCTCTATATGGATTAAAACGCAGATTTAAATTGAAAAACGCGATCATTATCCAGCAAATTACTTTCAAGTAGCTTCTGTCCTTTAGGGGTCAATTGCCAGAGCATCCGTTGACGGTCATCTCGGCCTGACTGGACAATCCAGTCATTTTGACGCATTTGCATTTTAATACTGTGTAAGGCACGAATATTAATTTGTGCACGGGCAACGGCATGTGCACGTGGCATTTCCGCCCGAGCATCGTCCAGACCTGTATCATTTAAATAATCGTTGATACATTTGGAAAAATATTCTTCTGGAGTTGGATTTTTAAACATGGTGCCCAAAATAGACAACAGCTGAGCCCAAGTGAGTTTTTTCTGAATTTTCAATTCTTTAAAATTACCGTCTTGGTAGGCATGCATACGATATTCAAAAGAAAACAGTTCATGCATGGACACTTTCGGCAAAGACAGGAACGGGTCTACTTCCCGTTTCCCCACTTCGGTTTCAAGCTGTTCAATTTTGGCTTTCAGTTGATCAATCTCATCGTGTAAAGCCTGAGTATTTTGCGGCCGAACCCATCCCGTTACCGGATAGCGTTCCAGCATTTGTGGCATGTTAAAGCGTACTGCCATTTCCAAATCACGGATGCTGCGGTAAGTAAAAATCTGATCAACTTCTTGCTGTAATAATTTACGGAATTCTAGAAATTTTTCACGTAATTCAGGTTTTTGATCATGTAAAGACTCATCGCGTGATGCGGGGTCGTCATGCATAAACACAATAATGGGTTTTTGTTTAGTAACGGCATAAATATATTCCAGATGCATATAACCTACACCTGAGACAGATTGTTCACCATACTGACTGCCCACCAGCAATACCACGTAGTCACAATCATCAATCTGACGACGGGCAAATGCGGTACTTAATGGCGTTCGTTGTTCTAATCCCCAAGAAAAGAAACCCATGCCCACTAAAGTTTGAGCTAAAACGATACGTTCTGGCTGCATTTCACTGCCAGAAGTAGAAATAAAAACCTGATAACGCTTATCGAGCATTGGTTATCCTCTTCCAATTGCTTATTACATCCCGACTGATACATTTCTGAGCAATCACAATATAACTCAGCAACCCCGAATAAATATTTTTTTAATATATTTCAAAAGACTAGCTGCATTTCTTTATTTATTCAACACCAATATTGCGAATATCCCAAGTCAAATCATCTTGAATCAGGTATTGCAGCACAGTTTTTAACTTTTCTGCATTATTGCCACTGACATGGCACTCGATACGTAAGCCATTATTTTGATCTTGCTCAAATAATAATTGATTTTTGATCAAAATACGGGCTGTTTGTCTCGCAACTGCCAGTCCAGAGTCAATTAATGTCAGTTTCTGACCAAATATAGACTGAATTGCAGGTTTTAGGAAGGGATAATGTGTGCAACCCAAAACTAAATAATCGGCACCCTGATTTACCGCAGGCTGTAAAACTTCCTGTAAAGTCGTTAAACACGCCTTACTCATCTGTGCGCCACTTTCTACAAAAGGCACCAAATCCAGACAGGTCACCGGAATGACTTTTACATTGGCAGGTAATGCAAAACGCTGGATCACGTCTTTAATCAGCTGACCACGAAAGGTTGCAGGCGTGGCAAGCACCGCCACAGTTTTGGATTTACTTTGCAATACCGCCGGTTTCAGTGCAGGCACCAGACCAATAATAGGAAAATTTTCTCCATAATAATCTCGTAAATAATCCAGACTAAATGCAGAAGCGGTATTGCATGCAACGACTGCGACTTTACAGCCCTGACGATACAGCCATTCGATGGCTTGCGCGGTAAGTTCACGAATCTCCTGATCCTTACGCGGCCCATAAGGCACATGCGCAGTATCGGCGTAGTAAACAATACGTTCTTTGGGTAAATGTCGGGCAATTTCTTGCGCGATAGACAAACCACCTATTCCAGAATCAAAAATCCCGATGGGCGCATCAGCTTGTGCCTGAGGCATAGGGTCGATTAAAGGATAAATAGGATGAATGGCTGTCATAGTTTCACTTTCAGCAGTTCAAGGAATTGGAACATCAAAGCTTAAACCTCAGGTGCCTAATTGCAAGTAAAAATCGCCACTTTGTAAGCTTAAAATGGTTTCATTTTTATCATTTTCAAGCAGCTGTCCCATTTCAATTAAGTGAAAAAAAGCAGACCGTTGAATTAAGGCATTAATACCAAAACGCACATGTACATAAGGACGCAATTCACTTGCATATTCACGCATAAAAACAGGATGTTCCTGGTCCACAATTACAATGTCTTGGGTGGTTGTAGTGAGCTGGATATAGCGTTTACCTTCAATCTCGACCTGATCTACCTGATTGACAAATAAAGGTTCATCTTCAACTTCAATTTCAATCTGCTCAACAGGAGTCTTTAAATAGAACTTACCTTCCTCTTTCCAGAGTACACTAGAGAACAGGTCAATCATGGCCTGACGCTTGATCAATTGACCTTCGTGCCACCATTCTCCATTGGCTTTTACCTTTAAATCCATTGCCCCACATAGCTTTGGATGCCATTGCTCTAAAGGGGGAATTGACCTTTTGTGACCCGGCTGTGCATCTTTTAAGTATTGTGCAATGTCTATTAAATTTTTATCATCGGAAGTAGATACTTTTTTCGTCGAGTTTGGTGAATTGTTTTGGTTAATCATAACTAAAGACCCTGTTGACGGAAAAATAATATGATTCAGCCAATTGGCTAGATCGAGGTTTAAAACTATACTAGCCCACAATATAAAAGACACGATATTAAAATTGTGTCGGGGTATACAGAACGCTCATGGCAGCACCGGATTAAACAATCGCGGTTGCCACCGTCTAATAATATGAGGAGTCCTACATGGAACACATCGAACGTGAATCGATGGAGTTTGACGTCGTAATCGTAGGCGCAGGCCCGGCGGGTCTGTCTGCGGCGATTAAAATCCGTCAGCTTGCAATTGAAAACAACCTGAATGATCTGTCCGTTTGTGTGGTGGAAAAAGGCTCTGAAGTCGGTGCGCATATCCTCTCTGGTGCGGTGCTTGAACCGCGTGCCATGAATGAATTGTTCCCGGACTGGAAAGAACAAGGCGCACCTTTAAATGTCCCAGTAACTGAAGACAAAACCTATTTCTTGCTGTCGGATGAAAAATCACAGGAAGCTCCGCACTGGATGGTGCCAAAAACCATGCATAACGATGGCAACTATGTCATTTCCTTAGGCAACGTAGTGCGCTGGTTGGGCCAAAAAGCCGAAGAGCTGGAAGTGTCGATCTTCCCGGGCTTTGCGGCTTCTGAAATTCTGTACCATGCTGATGGTTCAGTCAAAGGCATTCAAACCGGTGACATGGGTATCGGTAAGGATGGCGAACCGACGCATAACTTTACCCCGGGTTATGAACTGCATGCCAAATACACGATTTTTGCTGAAGGCTGTCGTGGTCATTTAGGCAAGCGCCTGATTGCCAAATACAACCTGGACAAAGATGCCGATCCGCAGCATTACGGGATCGGGATTAAAGAGCTGTGGGAAATCGATCCGGCTAAACATAAACCAGGTCTGGTGATGCATGGGGCTGGCTGGCCTTTATCTGAAACAGGTTCTTCAGGTGGCTGGTGGCTCTACCATGCAGAAAATAACCAGGTCACTTTGGGCATGATCGTCGATCTGTCCTACACCAACCCGCATATGTATCCATTCATGGAAATGCAGCGCTGGAAAACCCATCCTTTAATCAAGCAGTATCTAGAAGGCGGCAAGCGGATTTCTTATGGCGCGCGTGCCGTGACCAAAGGTGGTTTTAACTCGCTACCAAAATTCACCTTCCCGGGTGGCTCACTGATTGGGGATGATGCCGGCTTCCTGAACTTTGCCAAAATCAAAGGCTCACATACCGCGATGAAATCCGGCATGCTCTGCGGTGAAGCGGTATTTGAGGCGATTGCTGCCGGTGTCGCAAAAGGTGGTGACTTGGCGGTTGCGCGTGTGGTAGAAGGCGAAGACTTCTTTGCCAAAGAATTGACCGCTTACACTGACAAATTCAACAACAGCTGGCTAAAAGAAGAGCTGTATAACTCACGTAATTTTGGTCCGGCCATGCACAAATTCGGTCAATGGATCGGCGGTGCGTTTAACTTCATCGACCAGAACGTGTTTAAAGTGCCATTCACTTTACATGACCTGGTGACGGATTTTGGTGCCTTGAAAACCGTGGATGCGGTGAACTTCAAGCCGAACTATCCAAAACCGGATGGCAAGCTGACCTTTGACCGTCTGTCTTCGGTGTTTGTATCGAATACCGTGCATGAAGAAAACCAGCCGGCACATTTGAAACTGACCGATGCTTCGATTCCAGTGAATGTGAACCTGCCGAAATGGGATGAGCCTGCACAGCGTTACTGCCCGGCCGGAGTGTATGAAATCATGGAAAATAATGACGGTTCTAAGCGTTTCCAGATCAATGCAGCCAACTGTGTGCACTGCAAGACCTGTGACATCAAGGATCCGTCTCAAAACATCACCTGGGTAACGCCGGAAGGCGGTGGTGGTCCAAACTATCCGAACATGTAATTAGCATCCGAATATGCAATAAAAAATCCCCTCACTAGAGGGGATTTTTTATTGGGTTTTAGAAAGAAAGTTAGTTTAAATCTTGCTAGCCCTTTTTCACCAAATAATGAAATTCTTTATTACCATTTTCATCCAGTCGTTCTTCCTGCAACAACAACTCATGCCCCAAATGCATACAAAATTTTGGAATATCCCAAGAGGTTGAATTATCTGTGGCAAAGACTTCAACGACATCTCCAGACTTAGATTTACGAATCGCCTGATGTAACATCATTACCGGTTCAGGGCAACGTAATCCACGGGTATTTAATTGAATGCTGGGAGTGACAGAGGGTTCAGACATCAGAAAACTCAGGTTTAAAATCTGCAATTATTTTAGCATAAACATAAAGACCCGGTGATATGTAACAAAATTAAGGAGATAGCCTTTTTTTTTGACTCAATTACCCATAATTTAGACCAATATTAGCGATAGACAACTGTATTTTCTACGGTATGATGAAAATTATGTTTTTTAGATATTAAGAGTCTTTAGGAAAGATCATGCACGAGGAATCAGGCCCGTCGTGGGGCATGCGCGGCTTACGCAAATGGTTGGGTACAGCACCCGAAACTCGCGACGAACTGCTAAAATTAGTACAAGATTCACGTCGTTTTTTAGAACCCGATACCGTGGCCATGCTTGAAGGTGTACTTGACCTGCCTGCCACTAAAATTCGTGAGGTCATGACCCCGCGAACGGCCATGATCAGCTTGCAAGAAGACGATCAGCTACTCGATATTCTGCATGTACTGGTTGAATCGGCACATTCACGCTTCCCTGTGTTTTCATCTGACCAGCCGGATAATGTGGTCGGGATTTTATTGGCCAAAGACCTCTTACCATTCCTGACTGAGCCGACAACCAAAGTGGACATTCGTGCCTTAATGCGCCAACCACTGTTTGTGCCAGAAAGTGCACGTTCTGACCAAGTGATGCGGATGCTGAAAAATACTCAAACCCACATTGCAGTGGTGATTGATGAATACGGCACCACTTCGGGTCTAGTGACACTGGAAGACATTCTAGAAGAGATTGTCGGTGAAATTGAAGATGAGCATGACAAGGTCGATGAAGAAGCCCAGTATATTATTCCGGACAATGATCCGCATACGCCGAATACCTGGCTAGTTCAAGCACTTACACCAATTGAACATTTTAACAATGTTTTAGATGCTGAATTTTCTGATGATGAAGTAGAAACTGTCGGCGGTTTATTGCTTCAAGAAATTGGTTTAGTCAGCGATTTACAAGGTCAAGTCATTGAACTTGAGAATTGGGAATTCACCATTTTAGAAGCAGATGCCCGTACTATTCATCTGATTCGAGCTGTCCGTAAATGAGAACTTACTTTGATAAGCTGTTAAATTCATCTCAACAACACAAGCAGCTCCCTTTTATTTATCCCTTTTTAATTTCGCTTTTTTCAGGTGCTGTGTTCAGTTTTGCACTGGCGCCTTATTATTACTGGTGGCTGGCCCTGCTGTCTCCAGCCTTACTCTACGCGTCATTGCGTAAACGCTCTGCGCCACAAGCCTTTTTCATTGGCTGGGCTTATGGTTTTGGCTTGTGGTTTGTCGGTGCCTTCTGGTTATATACCTCAATCCATGTCTATGGTGATACCAGTGCTTTCTTAAGTGTACTGATGATTGCCTTTATGGCCTTGGTCATGGGTTTATTTACCGCATTGCAAACCTGGATCTACCGTCGCTTTTTCTCGGAAACACCGCTAACTTTTGCCCCATTATGGGTATTTTTTGAATGGGCAAAGACCTGGGTATTTACCGGTTTTCCATGGTTATTTGTCGGTTATGCCTTTACCGAGCGTTTTCTGGATGGCTATGCGCCCTTATTCGGAATTTTCGGTGTTTCGTTTGTGGTCATTATACTGGCCTGCGCACTGGTCGAAATTCTAAATAAACGCCTGTTCTGGGTCATTCCTTCAGCCATTTTACTGCTGGGTGCCTGGGGAGCTTCTTATCTTCAATTTGTTGAAGAAAAAGATGAGAAACCACTTTCCGTTTCCCTGATTCAAGGCAATATTCCGCAAGACCTGAAATGGCTGACTGAATATCAGGTCAAGACCTTGATGATCTATGCCAACTTAAGCCGGACTGAATGGGGACGTGATCTGATCGTTTGGCCGGAATCTTCCATTCCCATGTTCCAGACTGATATAGAACCCTTTTTAGATGCCATGAAAGTTCAGGCCAATAAAACGGGAACTGCCTGGGTCTCCGGTATTCCTTATTGGGATTTGAAAGAATCAAAAACTGAACAACGCCCGATGTACTACAACAGTATTATGGCTTCGGGTGATGAATCTGAAGGCTTGTATAAAAAGCAGCGTTTAGTGCCGTTTGGTGAATACGTTCCTTTATCGGGCTGGCTGAGCTGGGTACTGCCTGCTTTACAGAATGACCCTTCTATGAGCGGTTTTTCTCGTGGAGCACGTGACCAGAAACCACTCGATATTAAAAACCATGCGCTGGGTGCTGCGATCTGTTATGAAGTGGCTTATCCCAACCTGACCCGTCGCAACGCCAGCCAAAGCGATTACCTGGTCACCGTTTCCAATGATGCCTGGTTTACCGGAACGGCAGGACCTTGGCAACATTTACAAATGGTGCAAATGCGCGCTAAAGAAAATGGACGCTGGTTTATTCGTGCTACCAATACTGGTGTAACAGCCTTTATTGATCACAACGGGCATATTGTGAAACAGGCACCGACTGATCAAACAGCGATTCTTCGTGGTGAATTGCCTGCGATGCAGGGCGAAACCTTGTATATGCGTCTGAGTGACTGGCCTATTCTGGGTTTCTCATTGTTATTGTTAATTCTAGGTTGGATTTACCGTCCACGTCAGGTGGATATCTCGTTTAAATCACGGCGTTAGCTTTAAGTGTTCCCTCTCCTCTTAGGAGAGGGCTAGGGAGAGGTAAATTATTTATGATTAATCGCCCTCATCCTCTTGCGGAATATATTCTTTATCCCAGAGAGAGAAAGAATAAAAAGGCACTAAAAACCGAGGTCAATGCCTCGGTTTTTTATCGAACTTAATTTATAGCTGAGTCACCAAATACGACATCATGCCAGTTAAAAATAGCATGGGAATATAACGATAAATTTTTACAACACTGTGCTCTAAGGCTGAAGCATGTTCTTGTTTTAAGTTTAATACAGTGGCTTTTAATGCAGACCAGAAACACAAAACGAATAATGCGCTCAATACACTAATTGCAAAAAAGCCTACCATGATCTGGCTGCTTCCTTCCGTTGCATTCCATAAAGTGAAAATGCCCTGACTGATCGGAAGCAAACTTAAAATTAAAAGAACAGACTTGAGCATTGCCCAGTGAAATTGATTAATTTCATCCGATATGATTAATGCTTTCATTCCATTCTCCCCGGCAAAATTGTTGCCATTTAGAACATTATGCAAGCTTTTGAATAAATAGAAAGTCTAATTCAATCCCCATTTAAGTATTATTGTAACTATCAAATATGGGAATAATTCTTATTATAACTCTCAAACAACGACTATTATACTAAATTATTAAAATTCAATAACTTAAAATATATTTTATAATTAAGATTTATTATCACTTCACTTAGTATTGATCCATTAGATTAAGTGAAGTGATATATTCTATTAACTCAAAATAAATAATGATTTTGAATTAAGGTTGATAATAAATATCGGCATCTGTTCCTTCACCGCCTTCTTTGCCATCAGCACCAAAAGAATATAAATCGAATGCACGGCCTTCCGCACCGGGAATCACATATTGAATATCATTATCCCAACTGTCTTTTGGATAGCCACCTTTGACATAACCACCCGGCATCCAGTTTTTAGCCGAAGCCGGCTGATTCACAAGTGCATCTAAACCGCCATCCTGCATAGAAGGATATTTACCATTATCCAGTTTATATTGGTCTAAAGCACCTGCTACCCCTTTTAAGGTAATGGCAGAAGTATCCACCTTGGCTTTTTCACCACGCCCCATCACATTAGGAACAATCAGCGCCGCCAATACGCCTAAAATTACAATCACCACCATCACTTCAATGAGGGTAAAGCCAGACTGCTTCACTTGATATCGTTTCCCTTGCATCTCACTCTCTCGCACAATCATTATCTTTATAAAATGTAAAATCAGTTAAATCATATTGTTCATATTCACAATCGGCAACATCACCGCGATCACAATCACTAAAACGATACTTGCCATTAACACCAACATTAACGGTTCAAGTAGTGCAAGAAGTGTTGAAATCAGGGTTGTGACTTCCCGATCCTGCATGGTCGAGGCACGCTCCAGCATTCGATCCAGCTCACCTGAGGTTTCACCACTTTTGATCATTTGTACCATCATCGGTGGGAAATAACCACTGCGCTCCAGTTGCGTTGCCAGATTGCCACCTTCGGTGACTTTCTCCGCTGCCAGATTGACCGAATCACGGATCACCCAGTTATTGCTCACTGCAGCGCCAATTTTAAGGGCATCCACCAAAGGCACACCGGATTGGGTCAAAATCGACAAGGTACTGGCAAAACGTGCTGCATTTATACCACGCGATAATTTACCAAATAATGGCAATTTGAGGGTTAAACGGTCAAAAGCATAATGCCCGGCAGATGTTCTTAAAAAACGCGCCAAAGCAATAAAACCAAGCACACTTGCCACCAGCAAAAATGGCCAGGCCACCCGGATAAAATCGCTGGCTTTCATTAGTGCCACCGTAATCCATGGTAAGGCACCCTTACTTTGATCAAACGTCTTTACAATATCGGGAACCACATAGGTCATCAGCCCCATCACAATCGCAAAGGACATCAGCATGAGAATAATCGGATAAATCATCGCACCCTGCACTTTTTTCTGCATGGCAAAGCGGTTTTCAGTGTAATCTGCCAACTGATCCAGAATTAAATCCAGATGTCCCGAACGTTCACCTGCGGCAATGGTGGCAATATATAAGTCAGGTAAACGTCCGGCTTGCTGCAAGGCATTGGCCAGAGAATGTCCTTCCATGACTTTGGAGCGCACCGACATCAGCAAATTCTGTACATGAGCTTTTTCACTTTGCTTGCCTACAGCACGCAGCGCCTCCTCTAAAGGAATGGCAGCTGCCACCAGCACTGAAAGTTGACGAGTAAATAGTGCCAAATCATAGGCGGTGATTTTTTTCTGAAACCAGCCTGCTGAGTGATGTTTATCTTTTTGCTCAACCGGATCAACCGTCACTGGAATCAGCTCTTTGTCTCTGAGCTGTTGACGGATTTGACGTGCAGAATCACCCTCTAGCACGCCTTTTTGCTGCTTCCCTGAAGCATCAATGGCAGTAAATTGGTATGCAGGCATTGTGATGCTCTAATTTTCTAAAATTTCCTTCAGCGCTGTTGCGTCTGACCACCAAAATCATTCATATTCTGAGATATAAATGATTTGTTCACTCTAACATAACTCGATCTTGAGCACGACGAAATTTGATCAGGACCTTTTGACCCTTATTTATGCCAAATACACCATCGACGCCAACTGACATTTATCGTATTCGTGTTGCTGTACCTGTACATATCTATGACTGTTTCGATTACACCGTAACAGCTGAACAATATCAGCAAGCTGAAGTCGGAGCACGTGTTGCCGTGTCATTCGGACGGCAAAATCTGGTCGGGATTATTGTTGAAAAATTACCAGCAGATACTCCGATTGATCCACATTTTAAGCTCAAAGCCATTACCGAGTTGCTGGACGACCAAGCGCTTTTAGATCAAAAAACCTTAAACTTGCTCACCTGGTCAGCACAATATTATCAATTTCCGATTGGAGAAGTTTTTCAAAGTGCCTTGCCCACCTTTCTACGCCAGGGTAAACCGTATAATTTATTGGCCCGCATGTGGAAAGTTTTGGATTTAGCTGCTGAAGCCAAAGTGACACGTTCCGAAAAACAGCAACAAGCCTATAAAATTCTGAAATTACATCCTCAGGGAACCACAGAAAATATTTTAAATCTGGCCGGCATTGAAACGGCGACACTCAGAGCTCTGGAAAAAAAAGCCATTGTGGAGTGTGTGCTGGAAAATCAGGATTTTAGTCCGCAACCGGTCACACTGGCGCAAATGCCACTCACGGCCAATGAAGATCAAAAGCATGCCATTCAACAGGTATTGAAAGCACAGAAAAAATATCAGGCCTTTTTACTCGATGGCCTTACCGGTAGCGGCAAAACTGAAGTCTATTTACAGATCATGCAAGAGGTGCTGAAACAAGGTAAACAGGTCTTGGTTTTAGTGCCTGAAATTGGTTTAACACCACAAACCATTAGCCGTTTCCAGTCGCGCTTTCACGGCCATATTGTGCTGCTGCATTCTGGGCTGAATGACTCTAAACGCTTACAAGCCTGGCAAGCGGCGCAAACCGGTAAAGCCTCGATTATTTTAGGTACCCGTTCTGCCATTTACACCCCGCTGCCTAATCTAGGCTTGATTATTCTCGATGAAGAACACGATCTTTCATTTAAACAGCAGGAAGGTTTTCGCTATCACGCCCGTGATGTCGCGATGTATCGGGCTCATTTACAAAGCTGTCCGATTATTTTGGGTTCAGCTACCCCGAGTATCGAAAGTTATGCACTGGCAGAATCGGGGAAAATGACCCGTTTAGAGCTGAATCAGCGGGCTGGTGTAGCACTGATGCCCAAGATTCATCTGATTGATCTGAAAATTGCACAAAAACAGAATGGCATCAGTCAAAGCCTGATTGATGAAATTCAAAAACGGCTGGATAAAAAAGAACAAGTATTGGTGTTTTTAAACCGCCGTGGTTATGCTCCGGTGTTGATTTGTGAAAGCTGTGCCTGGCAAGCGAAGTGTCCGCATTGTGATGCCAATTTTACCGTGCATCGCCAGCCTTATCAGCATTTGCATTGTCACCATTGTGGCAGTATTCATCGTATGCCCGATCATTGTCCGCAGTGCAAGCATACGGAACTGAAATCCATTGGCCTGGGCACAGCTAAAGTGGAAGAACACTTGCAACAATTATTCCCCAATTTCGATGTGATTCGGGTCGATCGCGATTCCACCAGCCGGGTCGGGAGCTGGCAAAAAATTTATGACAAAATCCAGAAAAGTGAACCGATTATTTTACTCGGCACGCAAATGCTGGCCAAAGGACACCATTTTCCTTATGTCACTTTAGTGGCTATTTTGGATATTGATTCAGGTTTGCTCAGCGTGGATTTTCGTGCTACCGAACGCACGGCGCAACTGATTATCCAAGTCGCTGGCCGTGCCGGACGGGGTGAACGCAAAGGTGAAGTGTATTTACAAACCCTGAGACCCGATCATCCCCTACTCAATACCTTAATTGAAAAAGATTACCGGCATTTTGCTAAGCAAACCTTAACAGAACGTCAATCAGCACTGTTACCGCCTTTTCGCTATGCAGCACTGATTCGCTGTGAATCGAAAAGTCAGGAACAAAACCAGGAATTTTTACAGCAGCATGCCCAAGCGCTCAGACAGATTTCTGAAAACCTGATTGATATCTGGGGACCGATTCCCGCCCCAATGGAACGTAAAGCCGGGCGTTATCAGGCGCATATGGTACTGTTATCGCAAGATCGTGCCCGATTACATTTTTATATTCGTGCCTGGTGGCAAAACATGTTGCATCAAAAGCCCTCAACCATGAAACTTACACTGGATATAGACCCTCAGGAATTAAGCTAAGCCAAAGTTCATGCTTTGCTCAATTTTTTTGAAATGAGAATAAATTCTAGGACGGATCGATGTCGTTACTGTTACAAATTACGATTTTCCTTGGTGCTTCGCTACTCTTGGTTCCCTTAGCCAAGCGCTTTGGCATTGCCACCGTACTCGGCTATTTGTTTACCGGTATTTTGCTCGGTCCCAGCGTATTCAATCTGGCCAGTGACCCGGAAGCGATTCAGGAACTGGCTGAATTTGGCGTTATTTTGTTGATGTTCATTATTGGTCTGGAGCTACGTCCACAACGACTGTGGGAAATGCGTAAATCGATCTTTTTGATGGGTAGCTTGCAGGTCGGTATCAGCGGCATTATTCTGGCCCTACTGATCTTTTTTGCCTTAAACCAGAGTCTTTCTGCCAGCTTTGTGATTGGCATGGCACTGGCCCTTTCCTCTACAGCTTTTGTCCTACAATTGCTTTCAGAAAAGCAGCAACTGAATACCACCTTCGGGCAGCAATCGTTTTCTATTTTACTATTCCAAGATATCGCCGCTATTCCGCTCTTAGCGATTATTCCATTACTGGCCGGTACTGAATCAACCCATCATGGCGTTGCCTATTTCGCTGCAATCATTGCGACCTTTAGCGGTTTGTTCCTGTTTAGCCGCTATATGATGCGTCCTTTCTTCCGCTTTGTGGCCAAAAGTGGCGCACATGAACTGATTACAGCGGTCGGTTTGTTTATTGTCTTGGGCGTGGTTGCACTGATGGATGTGCTCGGCATCAGTACCACTTTGGGGGCTTTCTTAACTGGGGTACTATTGGCAGATTCCGAATTTCGTCACGAACTTGAAGCCAGCATTGCGCCCTTTAAAGGACTGTTACTGGGTCTGTTCTTTATGACGGTTGGCATGACCACCCAATTATCCCTGCTGGTTGATATGCCGTGGCTGATTATTGGCGGTGCATTCATTTTAATGCTGGTGAAAAGCGTCACCCTGACTGCCATTGCCCGTTATTTAAAATATTCATGGCGCAACAGCTTGCTGCTGGCGACCTGTTTATCTCAAGGTGGTGAATTTGCCTTTGTGGTGCTGAAAGTTGCCAGTAGTGAAAAAGTCATCACCCAGGCGATGCTTGAGCCTATCACATTGATTGTGACCCTTTCCATGGTGCTCACCCCAATGCTGTACTGGCTGATTAGCCGCTGGATTATTCCATTCATTGATAAAGAAAAAACTCCTGTTTATGATGAAATTCCCGATACGCATAACCCGATGATCATTGCCGGTTTTGGCCGTTTCGGACAGATCATAGCCCGTATTGCCCATTTACAGCACCAGTCGTTTACCGCTATCGACAGTAATCTGGAAAAAGTCGATTTCGTGCGAAATTATGGCGGTACGGTATACTATGGGGATGCCACACAACCCGATATCTTACGTTCCGCCGGCATTGAACACGCCAAAGTCTTTGTACTTGCGATTGATGATATTGAAGACTCGATGAATGTGGCACGTCATATTCGCTTGAACTATCCCCAGCTAAAACTTTTAGTGCGTGCCCGAGACCGTCATCATGTGCATTTACTGCGGGATTTAGGTGTCGAACATATCTGGCGTGAAACGTATTTATCCTCCCTCGGGATGGCTTATTGCGCTTTACGTGAGTTAGATGTGAACGAAGAAGATGCGTATAAGAGTATCGAACTGTTCCGTGATTACGATGAGAAATTATTGCTTCAACAACAACGGGTTTATACTGATGAGCAGAAGATTTATGAAACCCATCGTAATGCGCTAGCAGAACTGGAACATTTATTTGAAAGCGATGCCCAGATTCGTCAAGAACCGATTGGCGTCAATTTGCAACGCGGCTTAGCACATCAGCGTATTGATGTCACAAGAGATGATAGTAACTAGCTTGTGTTTTACAATATAGACACCATTAACACGGGCTATTGGAGAAATTTATGTCTGAATTACGTCAACGCTTTTATATTGAAAATTGCCCGATTCGTGGTGAAGTGGTCCATCTTGAAAGCGTTTTGCAAACGATTCTTGCGCAACGTGATTATCCGCAAGCCATTCAAATTCTTTTGGGGGAAATGCTCAGTGCCACTGCTTTATTAGCCAGCACCCTGAAAATCAAAGGCCGCATCAGCCTGCAAATTCAGGCAGCTGGTACATTCAAATGGGCTATGGCGGAATGTAACCATCGCGGTGAAATCCGAGCTTCAGCCGATTACGAAGAAGATCCGCGTTTTTTCCAGGCAGAAAACAGCAGCAAGGTGTTGAATGCGCTAGTCAATCCAGTGCTGTTTATTAATATCGAGCCTGAATTTGGGGAACGCTATCAAGGCATTATTGCGCTCGAGCACGATACCTTGGCCGGTTGTTTAATGCAGTATTATGATTTGTCTGCACAAATTCCAACGAAAATTGTTTTGGCCAGCACCGCTGAACGCTCAGGTGGTCTGTTGATTCAACTCTTGCCACGTAATAGCGAAGAAGAACAGCAACGTGTGGATGAAGACCTTTGGCCACGCCTCACCATGCTGACCGAAACTTTAAAAGCGGAAGAACTCACAGATCTTGAACCGACTGAAATTCTGTACCGTCTGTACAATGAGGAAGATGTACGCTTGCCTGAAGCGGAACCATTAAGCTTTGGCTGTACCTGTTCTAAAGAACGCTGTGCCAATGCCTTAATTCAAATTGGTGTAGAGGCAGTGCGTGAAACTTTAGAGTTCCAGAACCCGATTACCATGGATTGCCAGTTCTGTAGCACCCGCTACACTTTTACTGCTGAAGAAGCCTTTGGTTTATTTGGCAAACACCTCAGTTGATTTTATGCAAGTCAATAAAATAGGGCGGCTATAATAGCTGCTCTTTTTTTTATTTTAAAAAATAAAATACCTTATTTTTTATATTGTTTTTTTACACTTGTATTTAAAATATTTTAGCGTAAAATTTCATTTCAAAATAAAGCAAAATAAACTCAAATAATGCTTTATTTTTAGTGCATAAAAATAAATTAATAATTGGGAATATCGACTATATGAACACAAAAATAATGCTCAGTATATTATTACTTCTGGCCTGTCCCTTTATTCATGCAAAAACACTCGATTTAGTGGGAATATGGAAAGCCATTGATGACAAAACAGGCTATGCTCGGGCTGACGTTCTTATTACCAAAAAAGAAAATGGCGGCTATCTGGGAACAATTATTAAAGTCCATGCCATTCCGAACCGTACTGCCCTTGATCATTGTGAAAAATGTAAAGGTGCGCTTAAAAATGCCCCACTGATTGGCTTACCTATTTTGTCAGGTTTTAAGCAAAATCCTAAAAAAGCAGATGAATTTATTGAAGGTAAGGTACTTGACCCTCTTTCAGGTCATGTCTATCAAGGCAAAGGACGTCTGAATACACGAGGCAATGTCCTGACCTTACGTGGCTATATTGGCACCAGTTTGCTTGGCCGAACCGTGTCCTGGATTAGAGTGGATTAACCATGCTTCACCTTCAGCACAAGTTTTTACCTCAGCCCGGTTAGGAACTTGTGCAGCCTCTATTTATAATCTTAAATATCTATTCAATTCCGCTCTTATATTCAAGCAATAAATTATCTTTTATTACCTGTTTATTTATATCAAACGATAAATTTTATTATTAATACCTATAAAAATAATAATATTTCATGCAGTAAATAAAAATGTATTTTACCTTCAGTTAAAATATCAATTGGTTAAAAACTTAAAGTTTTAATATTCAAATCGGGTACTTTTTAATCAAAAAAAATTCAAAGAATAACCCACATAACACAATCAATTATTTATGTGACTTATTTAGCAATTTAACCATTTGATTTTATAGATACTTATCGTTATAAATTAGGCGTTTTACTCTAAAAATATAAAACTTTCAGTTCAAAGGGGGAATTAATGAAGAATTTATATAAAGGCGTTGTGGCGGGGATACTATTAGCAACCCTATCTTCATTGAGTTTTGCAGAAAACGATAACGATCCCTTGGTGGGCAAATGGAAAACCATTGATGACCGAACCGGTTACTCTCGTGCCGATGTAGAAATTAGCAAAAAGCCGGATGGTACCTATGAAGGAATTATCGTGGCGACCCGTAACATTCCTGGTACAGAAAAGATGGGGGTTTGTTCAAACTGCCCAGGCAACTTAAAAAATAAACCGTTTATTGGCTTGCCTTTTATTTGGGGATTTAAAAAGAATCCAGATAACCCACGCGAATTTAATCATGGTCGTGTACTTGACCCGATTGGCGGCAAAGTCTACAAGGGCAAAGCACGCCTCAGTGCCAGTGGCAAGCACTTAAACCTGCGTGGTTATGTTGGTGTATCGGTGATTGGCCGCAGCGTGACCTGGATTAAATATTGATCTTACTCATGATTTACCAAGGCTCCTGTTAAGGGGCCTTTTTTTGTCATGAATTGAAACAATAAGGTACAGTTCTATACTGTTTCAGATTTATGAAAAGCATAATAATGATTAAAACATAATCAATTTTAGCTTCTCATTTTATGCCTAAAAGTCATTACGAAGTTCTTGGCATTAGCCGAAATGCCACCCAGGATCAAATAAAGAAAGCCTACCGGAAACTGGCTCGAAAATATCATCCTGATGTGAGTAAAGAGAGTGATGCTGAAGCAAAGATGCAAAGTATTAATGTGGCTTATGACACCTTAAGCAACGAAGAAAAAAAAGCTGAATATGATTTTCAGCTCGATCATCCAGAGGCTTTTTATCAATCCGGGGCACAGACAGGAACCGGTGGTTTTGATAATGCCCATTTTTATAATCAGGGATTTAATCAGCAGCATTCCAATTTTAGTGGTTTTGAAGATCTGTTTGGACGCTTTGGTTCAGGTTTTGGCGGCGGTAATTATCAATATCAACAGCAGCAAAGACAGCAACAGCGCAGTTATCAGGGCGAAGATCAACATGCCAGTATAGAAATTGATCCCGAAATTGCTTATCACGGTTCAACCCAACAGATTACCTTGCAGATTCCGACTTTAAACGCCTATGGCGAACCTGAAGTTCAGCGTAAGACTTTACAGGTCAAAATTCCTAAAGGCATGAAAGAAGGTCAACACATCCGTCTGAGTGGTCAAGGTCAGACTGGCATCAATGGCGGCAAAAATGGTGATTTGTATATTGAAATTCACTATAAGGACACAGCACGAATGCGGGTAGAAGGCGCCGATATTTATTACAACGTGAATATCACCCCTTGGGAAGCAGCCTTAGGGCAAAGCATTGAAATATCCACGCCCGCAGGACAAAAAATTCAGGTGAATGTGCCTAAAAATGCCAAAACGGGTCAACAACTCAGGCTCAAGGACAAAGGGATTCCGAGCAAAGTACCCGGTCATCTGTATCTGGTTTTAAATATCGTGTATCCAACTGCACACACTGAACATGAACAGCAGGCTTACCAAGCTTTTTCTGAAACTTTTGCAACGTTTAAGCCTCGCAATGTTTAAGGAGAACATCATGACCACTATTCATTATCGTGAAATTATATCTGATGAAATTAATCCTCCAGATGTCATTGATGATTATTACAGTTTTGATTTAAAGCATTTTGCCGATGCGTGTGGACAAAGTCCGGAATGGGTTTTACAACTGCTTGAATACGATATTTTAGACACCCGTCCAGAAGAAAGAATTCATCAATTTTTTGGTGATGATGTTTCACGTGCACGTCGGGCCTACCGTTTGCAGCGTGACTTCGATGCCAGCTTCTCTGCGGTGGCAATGATGCTCGATTTAATAGATGAAGTGCAACAATTACGTAAACAGGTCAAACACTTGAATATCAAAGATGCTTAAAGCAACTTTTCTGCCTCCTGGCTACCGTCTATAGATCAGGTACGGGTGGCTATTTTGTTCTGAAATTCAACGCTGGAGAATAATCTAGGCTTATGAAAACCAAAGAATGCAATAAGAAAGTGAAGAAAATGTTTCCTGAACATCAGGAACTGATCCATAAATTACGGCATGAAGATCCTCATTTCGCTAAAATATTTGAGAGCCATCAGGAATTAGATAAGGAGATCACTCAGCTTGAACTCAATCCGGTTAATCTGATTAATGAAGATATTGATTCATTAAAACGCAAGAAGCTCAAAATGAAAGATGAAATTTACAAAATTCTGGCCCAGAATGCTCAAGTAAGTTGAGCTTTAAGCCTGCAAAAAATGGGACAAACCATGTTGAGCTTTGATTGAACTGCGCTGGATTGTGCATAGGCCCAGTGAGGATAGATAAAAACTGACCTTTTATTTTAACTTGGTCAGTTTTTCAACCTCTTTCATGGTGTCTTTGACCGATTGCTTGATCGGCTCATAATTTAAAAACCAGAACAGGTTTACGTGTTGATCTTGATGCTGCTGGGCCAATAAATCGATGACGCTTTTTTCCCCGCGGCCTACCAGATGGCGACGATAAAAATAATACACCAGCAGTGCCGTCGTGATCAGCATCACCATCAGCATGCTCCAAAACCCGGTGGGAGATTTTAAGCCTGGAATAAACTCAAAGTTCATTCCATAAATCCCGGTTAATAAGGTTAGAGGGGCAAAAATTGCGGTAATAATGGCCAAAATTCGCATATTTTCATTGGTCTGATTGGCAATGGCAGAAAAATGCAAATCGATGGCTGCCTGAATAGAGGTACGCAAACGAATGGTATGTTTTTGAATTCGGCCTACATGGCTGACCAGGTCATCCATCCGCACCAGCATAATATCTTGCCGTTCAGATTTTTTCTTGCCTTTTAAATGTGGATAATTGTCGACAATTTCATCCCGCAGTTCCTGTAAGGCATCAATTTGTTCTTCACAGAGATTCTCTACTTGCTGAAAAGACATGCTTTCCTGGAATAACTGATCCCATTTGGTAAATCTGCGGTGACCTTGGAGTAATTCTTGCTGCCAAAATTCTACACGTCGGGTTAAAGGTACTCGTAAATCCAAATAACCATCGATAATACTATTCAGCAAACGTAAAGCTAAATCTAAAGGCGTGGAGGAAACTTTACGTGATTTATTTTGATCTTGTACAGTACGGGTGAAATTCATTTCTATCCGTGAAATATAATTCTCAACTGCCCTATTGCCCTGTTCACGCACAGTAACCAGCACTTGCGGCGTGATGATAAAACTCACCGGTGTCGTGGCCAAACCAAACATCTTTTCATGCTGTTCCAGCGCTTGTGCTCCGGTCTTGATGTCATCATCAGGTGTAATCAGTTTACGAAAAATCAGCAGGTCATAATCTTCCATGCTATCGAAAGTACACGGATGTTCCAGATTCAAAACATCTTTTAGATGAAACTCGTTTAACATCAGCTGACTATATTGGTAGATTTCTTTTTGCCATTCATCTGCACGGTTCACTACATCTTCTCGGGTACAATCAATCCATACAAAAACTGGTTCAGCTTGGGCATTTTGGTTTTTTTGTACAAAAATATGCTGCTCAATAGGATGTTGGTAAAAATAATAAACCTGCATATCAACAATTCTCTAGGGTACTTTCTTATATTGTCTAACTGATGGAAATTGCAATAATTTAATCCCACTAGCTGCGATAAAATTATGAGCGGCGAGAAAGTATTAAGCAATAACATACAACTGGAAGTGCATCTTTTAAATCGAATTTTCTTTCTGCCCATAAAAAAGCCCTGAGCCAGCCAAAGTGATTGCTTTGGCAAAGCTCAAGGCTTTTTCATATCTTTTCATTCACATGAGCTAACCCATGTGAAATTCAAACACTTATGCTTGTTCGATGTCTTTCATGGTTAATTTGATACGACCACGGTTGTCGACATCAGCAACTTGTACTTTAATCTCTTGACCTTCAGTCAATACATCTGCAACGTTGGCAATACGTTCGTTCGAGATTTGAGAGATGTGAAGCAAGCCATCAGTACCTGGAAGGATGTTTACAAACGCACCGAATTCAACGATACGAATAACCTTACCGGTATAGATTGTACCTGGTTCGATTTCAGCAGTAAGCGCCTGGATTTTCGCAACAGCAGCCATCGCAGCAGCTTTGGTTTCACCAAATACGCGAACTGTACCGTTGTCTTCAATATCAATCGCTGCTTTAGTTTCTTCAGTAATTGCACGGATGGTCGCACCACCTTTACCAATTACGTCACGAATCTTGTCAGGGTTGATGTTGATCACTTGGAATGTAGGCGCATGCATAGAAATTTCAGGACGAGCGCGTGAAATCACTTGGTTCATTGCGTTCAGGATGTGCATACGACCCGCATAAGCCTGGTTCAATGCAGCTTCCATAATTTCTTCAGTGATACCTTCGATCTTGATATCCATTTGAAGCGCAGTAATACCGTTTGCAGAACCGGCTACTTTAAAGTCCATGTCACCTAAGTGATCTTCATCACCCAAGATGTCAGAAAGAACTGCGAAACGCTCGCCTTCTTTCACTAGACCCATTGCAATACCCGCAACTGGTGCTTTAAGTGGAACACCTGCATCCATAAGTGATAATGAAGCACCACATACAGACGCCATTGAAGATGAACCGTTAGATTCAGTGATATCAGATACGATACGGATGACGTACGGGAAGCGGTCAGCTGGTGGAAGCACGGCTTGAACACCACGGCGCGCCAAACGACCATGACCGATTTCACGACGTTTAGGACCAGATTCACGACCCGTTTCACCTACAGAGTATGCAGGGAAGTTGTAGTGCAACATGAAGTTGTCAGTTTTGGTACCTGCAAGGGTATCCACCATCAACGCATCACGTGTATTACCCAAAGTCGTTGTTACCAAGGCCTGAGTTTCACCACGTGTGAATAATGCTGAACCGTGTGCACGGTCAAGAACGCCTACTTGTACATCAAGGGCACGAACTGTTTTGGTGTCACGGCCATCGATACGCGGTTTACCAGACAGGATGTTGTCACGAACAGTACGGTATTTTAAGTCTTCGAATAATTCGTTAACTTCGTCCGCAATACCCGTTTCGTCATTTTCTGGAACAAACTGTGCAACTGCTTCTGCATAAAGCGCATCAAGTGCCGCATAACGGTCTTGCTTAACTGCAATTGTGTAAGCTTCAGAGATTTTCGCTTCGAATGCTTCTTTCAATTTACCAAGAAGTTCTTCGTTTTTAACTGGAGCAACCCAAGTTGACTCAACCGCGCCTGCAGCTGCAGCAAATTCTTTGATCGCTTGGATCGCAATTTGCATTTCGTCATGACCGAAAAGTACAGCACCCAGCATTTGATCTTCTGAAAGTTCTTTCGCTTCAGATTCAACCATAAGCACTGCAGATTCAGTACCTGCAACTACCAGATCAAGGTCAGATTCTTTCAATTGTTCATAGTTCGGGTTAAGAACATATTCGCCGTTGATTAAACCAACACGCGCACCCGCGATCGGACCACGGAAAGGCGTACCAGCAATAGACAATGCAGCAGATGTACCTAACATTGCAGCAATGTCAGCATCCATGGTTTTATCAGAAGAAATAACAGTGGCTGTTACTTGAATTTCGTTGAAGTAACCTTCTGGGAACAACGGACGAATTGGACGGTCGATTAAGCGTGAAATTAAAGTTTCAGCTTCAGACGCACGGCCTTCACGTTTACCATAGCCACCTGGGATACGACCGGCAGCATATTGTTTTTCCTGATAGTTAACAGTCAGTGGGAAGAAGTCTTGACCTGCTTTTGCTTTTGGTTGAGCAACAACAGCAACAAGTACAGTTACACCGCCCATAGTGATTACAACTGTGTTTGCTTGACGTGCAACACGACCAGTTTCTAGTACAACCTGGTGTTGACCGAACTGGAATTCTTTACGAATAATATTAAACATTGACATGTATTTTTCTTTCCTGATTTTATTCTAGTGGAGACCCCTAAGGTTTGGCATTCACATCTGCTGTATAAATGACAAAGCTTAGAAGCCGACCTCACTAGACTATAAAAATGTATGAATACACTATTTTTAAACACAAAGAAGGAGCGAAACAATCGCCCCTTCCCCATTACCTAACCAAGGCCAGATATACTTTAATTTTCAGTAATATGGCATTTAACATGCAATAGTCCGAAAAAATAAGTTTAATCGAATTAACGACGTAAACCTAAAGCAGCGATCAAAGCGCTGTAACGAGTAGCATCTTTACCTTTAAGGTAGTCAAGAAGCTTACGACGTTGGTTAACCATACGGATAAGACCGCGACGGCTATGGTGGTCGTGTTTGTGTTCTTTAAAGTGACCTTGCAAATCATTGATTTGGGCAGTTAAAAGAGCTACTTGAACTTCAGGTGAACCAGTGTCGTTTTCAGCGCGAGCAAATTTAGCAACGATCTCTGCGCGATCTGCGTTTGTTAAAGCCATTCGATTTCTCCGAGATGCTTAAAAATTACATTTGATAGAAATCAATTGATTTCTCAATTGACTGCCGTGCATCACTACAGCAAGTGCGTTATTTTAAGGGAAAATTCAGGGGATTGCAAAAAGAGAAACCGCTTTTCATCTTTTTATGTCAATGCATTGAAAAACCTTCTTTTTTTATTTTCTCTCTTTAACTCTGAATTTATACATTAACCCAACCATTTCATTCTGAAAAAGCTGGAGACAAAATTGTTTTTCCAGATGAAAAAATGCGTATTTCTATTTTTCTCTCATGTATTTAAGATAAAAAAAAGCCCAAGCTGGGCTTGGGCTTTTTTGCGCTGTAGTTTCTTATGTTTTAATTATTATTCTTTTATTTATAGTCGTAATTTGCGCTTTTCGCGCTTATTGTTATAAACATTCCGTGTGTGAAGTTTTACTTCCCTATGTGGTAGATTTTGCCACAAAACATTGTGTAAAAAAGTCGACTTTATCGTATCTCTTTGTAAGTGTTTTCGTACATTGATTTAGATTTGTTATGCTTCACGTAATGCTCTATTTTATTAATAACAATAAATATCAAATACTTAAACTAAAATACAATATTGAACTGATACAAAAGCATTCAGGTTCAGCATTTTTAATTTTTACTTCTCCTGAGCAGATTAAATAGTGGCTGTTTCCGCCAATCATTTTTGTAATAAATCCCCTATTTTTGCATATAAAAAAGCCCTGTAGTCTCTCCCAAAACTACAAGGCTTAGCGGCTGTAAGTTTCCTCTTTATCCTTACTTCATTGTAAGTTCGCTGTCTTTCGACATTATTATTATATTATGGCGATTTTACCCAACTTTCCGTGTTGAGCTTTTTATGTGCAGCCATCATCTCAAAAACATTACTAAAGCTCTATGCGCCAATTTCTCGAATTAATGTAAGCAATTTCGTACAAAAAACCAGAATTATGTATTTATGGTTAACAATTTAAAAAATTATTAACTTTATCTAATACCCCGCTTTTTCTTATGGTTTTAATGGTTAAAGCTTGTACAAAAGTCTCAGAATCGGCCAGTACACTTACCACTTTTTTGGCCCGGGTAATGGCGGTATACAGTAATTCTTTACTGAGTAAATTTTTCGCCGCTTCATCCAGCACCACTGCGGTATGGGTAAATTCCGAACCTTGTGATTTATGAATGGTCAGTACAAATGCCGTTTCAATGCTTTTCGGCAAGCGGGTTGCAGGTACCCATTTTTCCAGACTCGGGAAATAAACCTCAAACTGCGACTGTCCATCGCGGTTACGCTTAAAGCAGATTCCGATATCCCCGTTCGAAAAGCCCAGTTGATAATCGTTATAAGTCATCATGACCGGACGGCCGACATACCAATCGCCCTGTTTGCTCATCTGTAGCGATAAAGCCTCCAGCAAGCGTTGTTCAATTTGCTGGTTTAGCTGGTTTAAACCGAAAGCACCATGGCGAATAGCCGCCAAAATCCGGTAATCATCAAAAATCTTGACCACCTGTGTTACCCAAAGTTCAGGTTCATCGGCCGTGAGATAACTTTTCAAAGCGTCAATATATGCCCGATAACCTAACATCAGCTTGTCGTAATAAGCTGTTCGGTCAAATTGCCTGGACAGCTGAGCAGGAAGATATTCCAGCTGAATCTGATCCTGCATTTCAGCTTGCAATGCCACTGCATGGATTTCACTGGGCGCAACCACTTGCTGTTTAAACTGTTCCAGCAATGCTGCGCTGGTTTGGACAGCTTGCTGGGTCTGAATAAATTGTGCCATTTTCCCAATTAAGGCGCCTGCTTCAAAACGGCGACTATTCACTAAATGAACGCGATTCTCAGCCAGATCCGGAACTTGCTGCAAATCAGCCAGTACGGCTCCCACGTCCACCGCAGCCAACTGGTCAGCATCGCCCAGTAAAATCAGGCGGGCCTGATCTGGCACCGCAGACAGCAACATATTGGCCAAGCTTAAGTCGAGCATGGAGGCTTCATCGACCACAATCACATCATAGGGCAAAGGCTGCTTGGCATGAAAACGCGGCTGAGAGCCGGTTCCCAGTCCTAATAAACGGTGAATGGTGATGGGATTGAGCTGCTTTAACTCATCCGTTACCAAATCTTGCAATTTTTTATCATTGAGTGAGTTTTGCAGTGCTTCTTTCATGCGCTGTGCAGCTTTACCAGTCGGGGCCGCCATCGCAATGCGGATATTCGGCATCGCCTGATTCAGCACGGCAATAATCCGGGCCAAGGTATAGGTTTTTCCGGTTCCCGGTCCGCCGGTAATAATATTCAGTGCCTGCTTCGCCACCATCTTCAAAGCCTGAACCTGATATTCATCCGTCAGTAAATCTGGATAAGCGGAAAGATCAACCGCTGGAATGGTTTGCTGTTTTAATCGTGCCACTTGCTGAGCCAGTGAATTTTCCAAAGCCCAGTAACGGTATAGATACAAATGCTGCCGATCGAAAACAAAAGGCGCGACCTGATCTTGCCTATTGTCTTGAATATTCTCAGCTGGAACCACTAAATCATGCAGTGTATCCGCCTGTTGCCGAGTTGCAGAAATACAACTGTCACCTTGTTGAATTGACTCTAGAATTTGCTGAATAATATCGCTGGTATTTTCGTCCTGTGCGGTATGACTAAACGGCTGCTGGCGAATAAACCGACTCCAAGTGCTGATCCATGCAGCGCTTTGATCATCTTTATATTGTTTATTTTCCACACAGTTATCCTCAAAGTTATCCACAACCTAATCTATTGTTTAAAAGCCATTAATTTTGACAAATCAGGCTATCTTGCTGCTTTTATCTTCAGCAAAATAGCCCAAAATAGCATCAAGCCGCAGTATAAATTCGGCCTCCGGCTTCCAGTGATAAAAGCCCTGTTCCGCCTGCCCATTCATGCCACGCAAATACAGATAACTTGCGCCGCCCAGATGCTTTTCAATCTCATAATCCTGCATTTGTACCGTTAAATAGCGATGCAGCGCCACCAGATATAAACCGGCCTGTAGCCAGTAGCTGGCTTGCGACATACTCTGCCGGATTTCCCCCTCCCGATAATGGGTTTGATCAGCACCGAGAAAGTTACTTTTATAATCGGCAATATGATAGTGCTGGCCATCAAAATACACCAAATCGATGGAGCCGGTGAGATAGCGTGCCGAATTGGCGGGGTTAAAATCCAGCATTTCAATGCCATGTTCAGCATAGAGCTGATGAATCCGTTGAATCGCCAGAACATGATCGGACAAGGACAGATAAAATGGAAATTCGGCCAGATATTCATGTTCAGCCAGCTGATTCAGCTGAAAATCCTGATGTAAAGGCGTGCTTAAAACTTGGGCCAACCATTCACTCATCCAGCCAATCAATTGTTCTTCATCGACCTGCTGAAACTCCTGTTCATATTTTGCCGAAAGTTCTAGCCACAAAGCAGGATAATCATTTTTAAAACGGCGACGGATTTCTAAAGGCCAATCCTGCTGGTCGTTGAAATCGATATGTTCAAAAATTTCATGCAGGAATGTTCCAGCCACGGTGCCCATTGGGAAATTACGTTTGATCCACGACAGCGGTTGATTCGTCACAGTTTCAATCGGCTCAACTATATGCATTTCATCTGCCGCACTCGGTATTTGCTCGGTATTCACCGCCAAGGCATCCATGGCCTGTTTACGGCTTAAATGCTGGGCCAAAGCACTGAAACTGGTTTTGGAGCGTGGATAAAAACGCTGTGCTGGAAATTCCAATGCCTGTAAAGGCAAGAGTTCCTGCTGCTTGGCTTGCAGCTTGGCCGGTCTTTCCATGAGTAATGCTTCATGAGCACTGGCAGGATGCGCAAAGTCTTGCCCGCGCCAGAAAGCCAAGCCATGATTGGACTTGCCTTCTTGATCCTGTAACAGGGCATAAACCCGATGGCTGGCTCGGGTCAGGGCCACATACCAGAGCCGATGCTGCTCTGCCACGGCACGGGCATTGTGCTGATCAATTGCGTTTTGATCGAGTAGATGCTTGTCATTCACCGCAACCACACGCTGAATATCCACTTTCCCAGTCACCGGATGCACATGCTCAACGGTGGAAAAATTCAGGGTTTTGTTCATTTCCCTAAAGTCTTTATCCGCTCCGAGCAGGAACACAATTTTAAACTCCAGCCCTTTGGACTGGTGAATGGTCATCAGTTGTACCCCTGCCTCATTCGACAGTTTGCGTTCCAGTTCCCACTCACGTTCCGCCGGAGATTGCAGCTGTTTCAGATACCAATGATAGAGCTTTTGCGCACCCTGATACTGTTCACTATGCTGACACAACAATTCTGTCAGATGACGCAGATTGACCACGCTACGTTCATTATCGCGGCTCTGGGTGGCGACCAGATTTTTCCACACCTGAAATAAATTCAGACAGTATTGCCATGCGGTTAAAAAGCCTTTTTGCAGCCACATTTCACGAATGCAGTCGAAGTCGCAAATAAACTGGCTTAAACCATCAGCCTGGGTTTCCAGCTGAATCAGTTGCTGTAAATTAAAGCCCAATAAACGGCTGAGTAAAGCCCGCTTGATTTTGCCTTCATCATAGGGATGCATGATTGCGCTGAGTACAGCACCGACATCTTTGGCAACAGCATGATCAAACACACTGCGTTTCGATGGACGATTGACCCGAATGCCTAGGCGCTCCAGTTCATACTGGGCTTTATCCAGACCGTCGTGGTTTTTCGATAAAATCGCGATGTCATTTTCAACCAGATATCTGGGACCAGTTTTTTCCGACAGATAGAGTTTTTCTTCAATGCCCTGATTGAGTAAATCACGGATTTTCCAGGCGACCTGAATCGGCTCGTCCTTTTTATCATTCAGTAATAACCAGCGCAGTGGTTGATGATTTTCACCCTCTGCATCGATGAGTGGCGGATGGGAACGCGAGCCGGCTTCCACCGGGCTATAAATCACCTCTTCACCAAAATCCATTTGCCGCTGAAACAGGGCATCGACCGCTTGTACCAAAACTTTGACCGAACGGTGATTATGGCGCAGGCTGTATTGTTGCCCCTGCTTGGACAGTACATCGGCACGGGCTTTATTATAAGTCAGCATGTCGCCCCCACGGAAACCATAAATCGCCTGTTTTGGGTCTCCGACCATGATCATGCAGCCTTGCATATAGCGCTTCTGGTCCCGCCAGATCCGCGCCAGCATATTGTCCTGATCCTGGTTGGTATCCTGAAATTCATCCACCAGAATTAAGGGATAGCGTGCCTGTACAAACTTGGCAAAACGTAGTCCCTGCTCGCCTTGCAAGGCTTCTGATAGCGTGCGAATTTGCTGGGCAAAAGTGGTTTCACTTTTCTGCTGCAGGACTTGCGGCAAGCGCTTTTTGACTTCGCGACTTAAATAAAACTTTAAATAGGCATCCAGCAGGTCCAGATCCAGGCTGAGTTTGGATAAAGCTTCACAGAAGCATTTCAGCTGCTGCATGACTGCATGCTGTTCAAACTGATGCAACACCTCTTCTGCACATTTATTCAGGACTTTTTTCGTCGCCAGATCGGTCAGATTTTTCAGAGTCTTGTCAAAATGCGGGGCAAATAAGGCATAGCAACGCTGTTCAGCCAGAGCATCAATAAAGGCCGGTAGATCATCACACAAGGTGCGTTGCATCAGGCCATCGATACGCCATTTTTTACCAATAATGGAGTGATATTGTCCATCTGCAGAGTAATAATCGCTCAAGCTCGCAATCAGGCCTAAATCCAACTGGATAAACTCATCGACCAGCTGTTCAAACTGGTTTAAATCCAGCTCGGGGGCTTGTACTTCCTGAAACTGAGCCGAGGCAAAGTTCAGACTATTTTCCACCACCGGAACATAAGCGTCCTGCGACTTCAGCTTCTGATTCAGCAGCAGATAATCCACCACATTTTGTGGCTGCAACTGAATCCATTCACGCAGCACATCATGAATCAGTTGATAGGTATAACTTTTGGCATCATCAGTGATATCGGCCCGTTCAATCTTGCCACTTTCAAAGGAAAATTCGCGTAACAGCTTCTGGCTAAAACTGTCCAGCGTACCGACAAACAGTTCATCCAGCTGGTCAATCACCAATTTTAAACGTTCACGGGCAAAATCGACGCGCGTGGCATAATCGCTTAAAACTTTCTGGAATAAAGGATCGGATTCAGCCGCGATTTTGTGCTGAATTTCAGCCTGAGTTAGCGTTTGACAGCTGTCGAAATAACGTAAAGTTTCCACCAGGCGCAGCCGAATGCGATTTTTCAACTCAGCAGCTGCTGCACGGGTAAAGGTGGTGGCAATCACCTGATTCGGCAAATACGGACCGAGAAAAATCCGCACCATCAGACTGGACAAGGTAAAAGTCTTGCCGGTACCGGCCGAAGCTTCAATCCAGTGCAACCCTTTGAACTGCATGTCGACAATCGGGTTAAAGGACATTTGAGTTAATGTTTGGGGAGAATTCATATTATTTTTTATTCTTCAATCACTTGTTGATGCAAAAATACCGGTTGATAGAGCTGATAGGAAAATTGTGCGCAGGCATCTTCCAGCAACGCCGTCGCATCCTGTTCCTGCAAAATAAACTGCCAGTCCCGATGCATTTTGGTGGCTTCATTATCGACCACAGAAAAGCCGCTAAACTTGCCATCTTCATGCCAGTCTTTATAAATCACATCCATATCATCAATACACATCTGGTTCTGCTCATTCGGCTGCCAGTCATGCTCTTTATCTTTTTCCGCAATTTTCAGTAATAATGCCGCAGGCAATACCAACGGCTGGCTTTGCCCATATTTCCAGGCCGCCAGCCAGTGATCCAGCCATTCACGTGCTTTATTCGACGTCACGCCATGACATAAAATGGTTCGGTCACTGAACACCACAATCCGCGCCAGTTTTTCGCCACCATTCCCTAGATTTAAGTAAGCCAGCCAGAGCAGATATTCCAGCCAGACTTTGGCACGGCGCTTGGCACGCGCACTTGAAGCCTCCAGACTGACCCATTTTTCTGCACTGTTTTTCGGCAATTGAATGTTCATATACACATGATCATTCACTTTCCACACCTGCTGCGTGGTTGCCGTCACTTCAGGGGCATATTTCAGCAATCGCGCTTTTAAACGTTCTTGCTCCACCACACTCATTTTCCAGCTGCTTTGTTGCAGTTTGCCAATTGGCAGCTGATCCATTAACAATTCAGCTTGCGTGGCACCGTCCTGCTTTTGCAGGAACTGGCGCACGGCATAACGTCCCAAACCATCCAACAACAAGGGTTCCTGCACCGCAGGCAGATCTTCAGGACGCAGATTTTCCACCCCTAAAGTTTTTAAATAAAGCCGCGCCGGGAAAGTGACATCCTGAATCCACTGATGACTGTCCAGTACCTGAATATCTTGCTGCAGATTTTGATACGGGGTATTGACCCAGGTTGAACGCTGTCCGGTGGCATGGCGAATCTGTCCGGCCACACAAAACCATTGATCCTGATAACGCACCGGTCGAGCCGATTCAAAGCCCAGCGGATCAAAAGGCAATAGAGGATGTACATGATACAGCGACCGAAGTTGTTCAGGTACTTCCACACCATTGATCTCTACAGTGGCAGCGGCTTGACTGTCCGCTTGTTTGCCCTGCACGATAAAGGCCAGATGTTGTACCAGTTCCTGCAACACAGTGGATGGATCTCGGACTTCGCCATCACTGATATCGAAGCCATTATAAAACAGCCACAAATTGTCCTGTGCCAACAGCAGATGATCCAAAAATGCGCCCTGATCATCTTCCAGACGCGAGCGATCACCCAATTGAGGTTTCAGTAAATCCATCAAATCAAAAGGTAAATGCTGGCTACGATTCGGGAACTTGCCGCTGTCCAGTCCCAACATCACAATCAGCTTATACGGCACAGGGCGAATCTGCCCGATCTGGCTAAAGGTAATCTGCCCGGTCGGTTCGGCATGGTCGAGCTGGGTTTCCAGCGTTTTGTTAATCTCTGCCAGCAAATAAGGCAAAGGCAAACTCAAACTGCGTAAAGCATGATGATCCTGTTCATCATAGAAACTGGCCAGGGTCAGCATTCGTTCTTGCTTTTTAATGATTTTATAAACGGTTGCCAGAGACTCGATGCCAGTTTCTTCAAACTCGGCAATATCCTGCATCAGGCGCTTGAGCCACTGCTCTACAGGGACATTTTGGCCTTGCTCATGTGCAATCATCCAGTCACGGCGTGCATCAAAATCCTGATAAATCTGAATCAGCTTGCCAATCAGTTCAAAATCGCTGGGCAGGACTTTAGCAAAACTCAGGGTACCTTGAAACAGAGTATGTTCTGGAATTGCAATCCCCAAAGCCAGACGATCCAGCGCAAATTTAAAGCTAAACCGATAGTCTTCGTCGCCTTCACACAGGCTACGCTTTAAATGCTGCGCATCCAGTCCACGCTTAAAGCCCGCATCAATCAGCAATTCCGTGATGCGTTCAATGGCATTCACATCTAGACCGTAACACTGCTGAGTCGCGCTTAAACTCAGCCAGTCGGCAAAATCCTCAATGCTGAAACGTCCCTGAATCAGTTCAATCCGGCCCAATACCGCTCGCCAGGCATTCAGCGCATCCAGCTGGGCCACACCGGCAATTTGAATGGGCAAATAGACACTATCTCGGGACAGTTGATGATGACTGCCCGCTTTTTGCTGGATCAGGTCGCGTTCACTCGGCGGCGGTGCAAATACACTGCGAATTAAAGGTTCCAATTCAGTTAAACTTGGACTAAGGACCAAAATATCACTCGGTTTGCGTGGCGCTTCTTTTGTGCCCTGTGCCAGCCAGTGAATCAGCTGTTCTTTTAAAACTTCCAGTTGGCGCAAACTGGAATGACAGACATGAATCTGAATCGAATCATCCTGTTCATCCAGCATATACTGATGCTGCTGCGGTTCAACCAGATAGAGAATATCGGACTGGATTTTCCCCAGTAAATTCTGTTTATACTCATCAATAAAGGCATCTGCCCAGACCCCATCTTCTCCGGAAGACAAGTTGGAGAGCAATGAGAAATGATCACGCGCCTGCTTACCAAATCGGGTCAATAAGGGATGACGTGACTCACGCTGCTCCGCATTGAAATTTAAAGTAAATTCTTGAAAAAACTGTTCAATATCGGCATCACCGGCTTTGGGGTTTTTGGCAATAAACCGCTCTTTTACTCTGAGGTCGTAACGTGCTTTCCAGTTCGGATCGACACTGTCGGCCCAATATTCCTGTGACGGGTTGTAGTGCAGAATATAAATATCAATGTACTGCCCCAAACGGCGTAAAAACGCCAGTTGCATCGGAGGCAAATCCAGCAAGGTAAAAATCACCAGCTGTTGCGGCAATTTTTTTAATGCCGCTTTACGAGTTTCCGGATTGTCCAAAATTTCCCAGAACATAGCATCAATACTTTGCATTTGCTCAAAGTCCTGATGAAATACTTCCTGCCATAACCAGCGCTGCCAAGCTTCCAGTTCACGTGCCTGATTCAGGGTAAATTCAGAAATGTCAGTATTGGTTTTAAAGAACATATCTTCAATTGGGAGTTCTTTATTTTGCCCCCAGGCCTGTAACCAGTTGCTTGGGCAACTGCACATCTGCAGTGGACAGTTCTTCTGACAATGTCCGCGATATTCCATGTAATGGCTAAACAGGCGCGATACCTGCTCTGCCACCCAATACAGCATGCCCTGCTTTTTCAGCTGCTTTTCGATGCCCTGTTCCAAACGGTCGGCACTGTCATAAATGCGCTGTACGATAGAATGTAAAGGATGATCCAGCTCTAAATGGTTTTGTTCACTCTGGATAAAGGCTTTCAGTGCCTGAAACACGCGCCACTTGATAATAATTCGCGGAATATTGGCTTTACGGACCTGTTCTTTTTGCTCGACCAGCACCCACTGATAAGCTGACCACTGGAAACCGCGAATCCGGTGATGAAACTGGGTATTGGCACTGATGCCTTTTTGTTCCGCCAGTTTCTGGGTCAGCCAGGCTTCTACCGCATGCGAAGGTACAATAAAATGTTGGGTTTGCAGCACCTGAAAAGGAGTGGCAGCAGGCTTATTCACGGTCGTCAGCATGGCGTGCACAAGCACATCAATACGCTGACTTTGAATCACATGAATGGCCATGACTTAGTTACCCCAATATTTTTCAAAAATGAAATGCCTACAAAAGCATAAAGATTATTTACTATACATCTGCATCTGTCTATGTCACTTTTAGGTGGATACTGAACTTAAAAATGCTTTGAAATTCACACCTTAATGATGGTTGAATGCAACAAATAACACGAAATTTAAGGTATTTACATGATGAAAATAGATAAAATTCCAGACTCAATCGATCCCAAATTAAATTTGGAAAGCATTCGAGAAGAATGCTTAGAACTTGTCAAAAAACGTGCTTACTGTTCTGCAGGAGCAGCCGTCATTCCCGTTCCATTTCTGGATGTGGTCATCGATGTCGGAATTTTGTCACAACTGATTCCGGAAGTGAATGCACGTTTTGGTTTGGCTCCAGAACAAATCAGTGTTTATGATCCAAAAACCAAACAAGTGCACTGGCAAGAACTGCGTAAACGCGGGGTAGAATTTTCCGGCTTGGTGGTGGCGCGTACTGCAGTGAAAAAATCGCTCAACAATGTGGTAGCCAAGGTCATTACCAAACAGGTGACTAAATTTATTCCCTTAGGCGGTCAGATTATTGCTGCCAGTTTAGGCTACATTGTGATGAAAAAAGTAGCAGAAGCTCACGTAGAAGAATGTTACAAAATTGCCAAAGGTATTCAACAAAAATAGAAGAACAGCTGGTGAATTCATCAGCTGCTTATCTGTTTACAGTCTATTTAATAACAATGTTGATCCTGCCGCTGAGAGTTTAATCAACTCTCAGCTGTTTTAAGATTGCTCTTAATATTTCCAGACGAGCGGTATTTTTGTCATCAGTAGCGATAATATGCCACGGTGCATAAGCGGTACTGGTTCGTTCGAACATATCCGCGGCTGCCTCTAAATAAGCATCCCATTTTTCCCGATTGCGCCAGTCCTCTTCAGTAATTTTAAAGCGCTTGTTTGGCGTCTCTTCACGGGCTTTAAAACGGGCGGCCTGTTCATCCTTGCTTATTGCCAGCCATAATTTGATCACCACGGTTTGACTATTGACCAAATCCTTTTCAAAGCGGTTAATTTCCTCATAAGCCCGCTGCCACTCGACTTCACTGGCAAAGCCTTCTACCCGTTCCACCAGCACTCGCCCATACCAGGAACGGTCAAAAATCCTGATGTCTTCATCACTTTGTAACTTGGTCCAGAAACGCCACAAGTAAGGACGCCGTAATTCAAATTGTTCCGGGGCCGCGATGGTATGAATATCATATTCTCTTGGATCCAGATTTTTAACGATGCGTTTAATCGCGCCGCCTTTCCCTGCTGCGTCCATGCCCTCAAAAACGATAATCGCTTTACGGTCGTCAAAACGTAATGCATTTGCCACTTTAACAGACAGTTCTTTCAGCTCTTTTTTATAGTCTTCATTGGTCGTGGGCTGATTTTCAGGATGCAGTAGCAACTCTGGAACAGCCGCCTGTTTCCATTCGGCTTTTGCTTCGCTCAAATGTTTTGGACAATTTTGCATAGCCGCCAAAATAATCTGTGCAAATTGCTGATCACGGGATTTTTCATCTTCACAATTAATCACTTGCCAGTCTTTAAGAAAGCGCTGACTCATTTTTTGCAAATTGTCATATTGTTTTTTATTGCGCCAGTCCAGACCATGTAATTTATGCCAGTGCACTTCACTAGGGTCCATATTGTCCAGCCGCTTTTGCAAAGATTTCCAGGACAAGTCAAACCAGACCTTCACTACATCGACATGATTGTTTTTCAAGTCCTGTTCAAAAGCCTGCATATCTTCAATATAGGCATCAAACTGGGTTTCATCGAGAGGTTTGGACACATGCAAGGCCGTGGCCAGCAAGTCGCTGTACCAGTTACCAAACCATACCATGATCTGACCTTCGGCAGGAATAAAATGCGCATAAGGCTGCCAAAAAGTCTGCTTTTGATTAAACATGTTGGGAGCATCGGCCTTAACCAGCAAATAACGCGGATCAACCCATTCACGCAGCTGCTTCACTGCCTCGCCCTTTCCGGCCAGCTCAATCCCATTGACCAGCACTAGCACGCTTTTAGCATTCTTTTGATCGCGGGTATTTTTTAAAAAGTACTGTGCTTCAATCAGATTCAGGGAAAGCTCATCTTCATCAAGTAATGAATTTTTTGTTTTTTTAAGGGTCATATTTTCCCCGTCCTCTATTCTAAATTTCAGTCAATTCAAGCATAGTACAAGGCTGAATTTGAACCCATAGTGTTTGTGTTGCTTATAATTGCTTTGTTTTCCAGCAAACTGACTTAATTTAAATCATTTTTCGCACAGTTTGTCATAGCGACTTTTCTCATCTGGCTCTAAGATTTAGCCATCTAAAAAATAATAGAGACACAGCATGTCTAAACTGGCTGCATTGGATGATCTTTTAGAGTTGTACTATCAACTGAATTATCATCAAAATCCTGAAATTTTTCGCCGTCTGCAAGATGTGCAGGCCTGGCAAAAACAGCGTATGCAATCTACCCATCACAAGCAGTTTGCAGAAAAACAAAATGTATTGATGTCGGAGTATTTCCTGAACCGCCTGTATGGCGGCCCGGATTTTGATGCCCTGGCCGAGCAAATCGCACGCTTGATGAAATATGCACACAAGGCAGAAAAACTGATTCCTGAAAATGCCGTGAAAACAGGTACATCAGGTGTATCTTTGGCGATTCTGGCGGTCCAACTGGACGAGCAGGTCGCCATGCAGCTACTGGAAGATTATCATCCGCATGAAGGCTTAACCGACGAGATGATGCGTTTGACCTATCTGAAACTGGATCAGGGGCAACACCGTTTAAATCAGCTGGATTTGCTCGACCAGCTCGGTTTTAGCCTGGATAAATACATGCGCTCATTTGTGGTCTATACCGCCTTTAAAATGTGTAGAGGCGCAGCCAGCAAATATAACTTCGATGTCATGTATGAATTTATGCAGGATGGCTTTTTGGCCATGAAACCGCTAAAGTCGGCAGAGAAGTTCGTGAAGGATTTTACTGCAGTTGAACGTCAAATTATCCATAAAGTTCACACCGGCGATCCGCACCCATTTCAGTAACTTGATGTTGTGATGGAACTAACAAATTAAGCAGTGAATAAAAACATAGAGCAGATTTCTGTATATTATTCATAACAATTGCATGCAGATTGCTGTACAACGTCTTAGAATCTGTCATCATGCAAGCACTGCAACATTAACCCTATTTTTATGTTAGGAGTGACTCTAATGTCTAACGAAAATCAAACGCCTACCTCTCCCCCTGAGCCGGCCCAAAATACAGACAAAGTGAGTCCTTTCTTAACTGAGCCTCTTCCGCAAGGCACTGCTCAAGGTCAGCAACAATCTTTACAACAACAGTTGACCGACACCCTAGTGACCGGTTCAGTACCGAAATATAACCTGCCACGTGGTGCCAATACCGGTAATGTCGGGGCAACCACCCACTTCGGTTACCAGACTGTGAGCAGTGAAGATAAAGCCCAGAAAGTGGCTGAAGTTTTCCATTCAGTCGCCAGCAAATACGACATCATGAATGATCTAATGTCATTCGGTATTCACCGCCTCTGGAAACGTTTTGCCATTAATATGTCAGGCGTACGCCGTGGTCAGCATGTACTCGATATTGCAGGTGGTACGGGTGATCTGGCTAAAGTCTTTAGCCGTGAAGTCGGTCCTACAGGACATGTGGTGCTTTCAGATATCAACGAATCGATGCTGAATGTGGGTCGTGACCGTTTGATCGATGCCGGTTGTACCAATGTCGATTTCGTTTTGGCCAATGCTGAAACTTTAGAGCCATTTGCAGACAACAGTTTTGACTTGCTGACCATCAGCTTTGGCCTACGTAACGTCACCGACAAAGATGCAGCACTCGCGGCAATGTACCGTGTTCTTAAGCCAGGCGGCCGTTTATTGGTGCTTGAATTCTCTAAACCGGTATTCGAGCCATTCTCTAAATTGTATGATCTGTATTCATTCACCGCTTTACCAATCATGGGTAAAATTATTGCCAATGACTCGGAAAGTTATAAATATTTAGCCGAATCGATCCGTATGCATCCGGACCAACGTACCTTGAAAGGCATGATGGAAAATGCAGGATTCCAGAACTGTGATTACCACAACTTGACTGGTGGTATTGTGGCGGTTCACCGCGGCTTTAAACTTTAAGGTTTTATGCTATGTGGTCGATTCTGGCACTCGGTGCAGTTGAACGATTAATTCATCATATGATTGATCTGGATGCGATTACCCGCATTCAGCTCAATGAATTGCAAGGTAAAATGTTGCGTGTGGTGATTGACTCACCACAGCTTTCTGTCGATGTGTTCTTTGACGACAATAAAGTGCGTCTGGAACCAACCGTCACCGGTCAAAGCGCGACCCCATCCATTTTCGAACAACGTCCGTTTGATCAAAACCAGCAGATTTCGGAAGCGACCGCGACCCTGCAGGTTAAAAATGTGGTTGAGCTTTTGAAGCTGTTACTGGCGGATGATGTCGGCAATATTCCGCTGCAAGGTGACTATCACCTGTTGCAGGATATTCAGCGTATCATGCAACAGGCCGAACCGGATTTAGCTTCACATTTAAGTCCATGGATTGGTCCTGCCCTTGCCCATGAACTTGGCAAAATCCAGCTGGCACCGAAACATTTAAAACGTTCCTTAGAAAGTTATTTATTCTTTGCTGAAGATGCGTTAAAAGAAGATAGCGGCTTATTTGCTCCACGCTGGCAAATGGACGGTTTGCAGCAAGATACCCGAATTTTCAATCAAAATTTAGATCGTGCCGAAGCCAAAATTCAGCAGCTTCGAGCGCAGATTGATACTTTAGATACACCTCCAGCTTCACCTCAAGATTAGGTTTAGATATATGATTCCGCATGTTTCACGTTTACTCGAACTTTGGCGCATTGCCGCGCACTATAGACTCGACACGTTGTTTCCTGCGGAAGAATTACCAGAAAAAGCCCGTCATGTTTTAAGCTTGATTCGCATGCACCCTGCGGCATGGTCTAGCCGTGAACGTAAAAACCCACTGAAGCTAAAAGAAGCTTTAGAAGAAATGGGACCGCTGGCGATTAAACTGGGGCAGTTGCTTTCAACCCGCCGTGATTTGATCCCACCCAAAGTTTTACAACAATTGGTGCTTTTACAAGATCGAGTTAAGCCGTTTGATAATAACATTGCCAAAACCCGCATTCAGGAATCACTGAAAGCCGATGTAAATACCTTGTTTGCCCGTTTTGATGAACAGCCGCTTGCCGCAGCGTCCATTGCTCAGGTGCATACCGCTGCTCTGCATGATGGTCGTGAAGTGGTGGTTAAAGTCACTCGTCCCGACATTCGCCAGCAAATTTTGCAAGACTTTGAAATTCTCGATTGGCTCGGTGCAGCGTTGGAAAAACGCTTGGAAGCAGCGCGTGCCCTGCATTTGTCGGAAATTATTCAGGACTATCGTCAAATCATTCTAAATGAACTGGATTTGACCTTAGAAGCCGACAACACCCGTCGTATGCGCCATTATTTTACTGGCTCAAGCATGATGTATGTGCCTGAAGTGTATATGGACAGCAAAGACGTGATGGTGGCTGAACGCATCACCGGTGTTCCTATTTCCGATATTGCCACTTTTGACCGTATGGGAATGAATCGCGCGGACCTGGCAGAAAAAGGTTTGACCATTTTCTTTACCCAGGTATTCCGTGACAACTTCTTCCATGCCGATATGCATCCGGGTAACGTGTTTGTCGAAACCATTAATCCGAGTAATCCACGCTTTATTGCACTGGATTGCGCGATTATGGGTGAGCTGTCCAAACACGATCAAATGACCGTGGCACGCATGTTACTGGCAGTAATGAACAGCGACTTTATGCAGCTGATTCTGGTGGTGCATCAAGCTGGCTGGATTCCACCAGGAACTGATCAAGATGCCTTGGCGCGTGAAATGCGCCGTACCGTCGGTCCAATGGTATCGAAACCGATGCATGAGCTGGATTTTGCCGGCATTCTGATTCAAGTGATGGATATTGCCCGTCGTTTCCATCTGGAAATTCCACCACAGCTGATGCTCTTGCTGAAAACATTAGTGCATGTCGAAGGCTTGGGAACCGACCTTTATCCTGAACTGGATATCTGGAAACTGGCGAAACCGATCCTGACCAACTGGATTAAAGCGCAAATGAATCCGCAAAAGAACCTGAAGGAATTGGGACAAAAAATTCCTGATCTTCTGCTCGGTGCGCAGGATTTACCGAGCTTGATGATTGACAGTTTAAATGGTCTAAAAAATCAGTCGGCCTGGCATTCCAAACAATTGCATGAGCTGCAAAGTATGCGCTTGCAAATGGAACATCAGCAAAAACGCAGCTGGATTTTCGGTAGCTTGATGGCAATTTTGTTGTCGATTGCGATTATTGCACCTTGGTATATTTCGATTATTCTAATCATGCTGGCGAGCTTGCTTGCAGTTTGGCGAATTTTTAAATAAGAATTTGATTATACTTATAATATTATAAGTAATTTGGGTTATACATAAGCCAAAACTGTCCAAATGGTTTTGGCAATCATGAGTTAAATTCATCTTCAAACTCACATTTTTAATCACCAGCATGTCTTAAGCTCTATATGACTTATACGAATTTATTCCGGGTTATTAAAGGCATTTAGAAATTTGCAGCTGCCTATTAAAAATAGCCGAACCAGAATAGATTTCTGAAAACGTGATGATCTACTAATATGTTGCAGATATATAAGTGAAAGAGCAGCCAAGTCATGAAAATGAATCTACACCCTTATACTCCTCAGGACTCTGCTCATCTAACTTTAAATGATAAGTTGAAAATTAATTCATGAAAGTAAATAAACAGAATTTCAACCTATTTTTCATGCATTTATATTCTTCATAAATCTATTGACAGAATATGTCAGTCATTGAAATATAATGATGATGGACTAAAGTCAATGCGATTAAATAAAACTCAGATAAAAAAATTTAAAACTTATTATATTTATCAACAATAAAGGATTTATTTTTTAGATTTATTTCAAATAACAAAAAACCAATCTCATACCAAAAAAAATAAATAACATTATGAAAAATATATTAAAAAATTTAAATCACTTTCAATTAAAATAAAAATAAAGATAATTTAACTATGATTAACATTTAATCTAAAAGACTTTTCTTAAAAAATAAGTTAAAAAATACACTATCAAATAACTTTAAAAAAACCGTTACAAAAAACCAGGGAATATACAATGAAAAATCATGCGTTAAAATGGTCGACCTTAGCTTCTGCAATTCTATTAACTGCTTGTGGTGGGGGTGGAGGTGACGGCGGCTCTGAAGCGCCTTTTACTCCTAAAACTATTTCTGGTACAGCTGTGGATTTTTATTTAGCGGGTGCAGATGTCGATTTCACTAACTCGGCTTGTCAAGATGCCTATCCAGATCTAAAAACAGATGAAAACGGCAAATTTTCTTTTAAAACGACTGTAAATTGTCAAGAAACCGGTTTCATCATTACTGGCGGTGTTGATACGGTTACCAAACTTCCATTTGCTGGAGAGTTAAAAGTTAAACCTATTAACTATCAAACTTCATCGACTAATGAAATAGTTGCAACGCCTCTAACGACTTTACAGGCTGAACTCCCAGCAGCTGAATTTCAAGATCTGCTTAGTAAGCTAGGTTTTAGTTTGAATGAAGATGTCACGACATTTGATCCAATTGCTGAGGGATCTAATAATCAACAAGCGGCAGTATTTGTATTACAACAAATTTTAACTCAACTTGAAGATTCTGGTTTAACTATGGCTCAAGCCGTGAAAGCCATTCAAACAGCATCAGCTACGACTTCTCTTCTTACTAATTCAGGCGTAAATACGAATGCTGTAGCACTCATATTCACTACTGCTGCACAATCTGCCTCTGATGAAGTTAAAACAGCATTACAACAGAATCAGGCAAAAGTAGAAGCTGTAACTGATATTATCAATACAGCTTTGACCTCATCAGGAAATACTAAGTTAGAAGATTATTTAGCTAACAACCCTGGTGTTATTGCTGACATTCAGGATGAAATTGCATCTGCTAGCTATAGCGGACTGAGCGTTGCAAATAAAAATATTCAAGAAATTATTAATTCTGGAAATGATGCACGTTTATCCGTTGATAAAAATGCAATTGATTCTTTAGCTCAAGTGAAGTTTATTTTAAATAAAGCGACTACAGATACGGATTCTATTAAATTAGGTTTCCAGGCGAAAGCTGCAATTGGTCAAAATGGCCAGCCTGAAACCCTGACCGCGTATATTAGCCAGGTAAACGTTTCATTTGACAATAATATTGCCATCAGCAAAATTACTATTCCAGCGGGTGCTGTAATTGAAATTGAAACAACTTTGGCAAATTCGCCGAAAGGTTCATTCGAAGTTGCGCAGGATACTGAGTTTACAGGTGATTCAATTTCTCTGTCAGATTTAGCAAATAAATTCACAGTTTTACGTCAACCTTATACCAACTATAAGAACTTGATTGCTTCAAGCAACTTCGTTAATGCGGATGTATCGGTTTTTGTTGCTCCGACTGTTTATCCAATCTCTGCAGCTTTAGGATTAAACCTGGGTTCATTTGGTATTCCAAATAAACCTGCTACTGCCTTCAGCGGTGTTACCACTACAGGCTACTTTACGATTCAATAATCAAAAATAAAAAAAAGCCAGTGATTCATCACTGGCTTTTCTCTCACTTTCTATTTGGTAAATAAAGTTGAAAAATCAATCATTACTTTTTATTTCTGTAGCATTTATTATTTCTAATACCTATGCCGCACCCGATGATTTGTTTTTACAAGCCACGCCTGCTAAACATAAACTTACGACGAATGTAAGCCTAGATTTAGTTAATGATACTGTCGACTTTCTGGATTTACGAGAAAGTGAAGGTGTTCAAGGAGATTCTGGAGATTATATTGGTGCGCATATCAATGCCCAATATCAGTTCCATCCTGAATGGTCTATCAATGCCGACTATTGGCGTCGAGAAATCGAGTTTGGCAAAGATACCAATAAATTAGATTCTGGCGCCTTAGGCATTACCTACTTTCCGGCAAGTCTTTCTACTGATCGTTCTAATCTTGCTTTTAAACTTTCTTTCTGGGGCAATCAAGCGGATGAGTTAGCGAAAACCTCCCCTACCAATGTGAATGGCCGTACAATTAATGAGGTCGTTGTTTCTAATCCGCGTGACACGCAAATTCAACTAGACACTATTTATACCCATAAAATTGACTTTATGAATCAAGTTAATTTCTTTGGTTCTTTAGGATATAGCAAAGTTGAAGTTGATGAATTGGATTTGATGGTTCATTTGACCGGGAATGGACGGGATTGTAAAGCCAATATCAATATTGACTCGAACAATCAGTTAACTGGAAAACCAGTTGGTCGCTGCCTTATTGATGGTCTCATTGTACGAGATATTGATATTGGAAACTATGCGGATCGATTTGATCTGGATGTGCAGAAAGATCTCAACTATGACGCTTATTATGCAGGCTTAGGCGGGTCATGGAACTGGCGCTATAAACAATTTGAAAGCCAGCTCGCCTACCATTACCAACGCTTGTGGCGCGACAATATCGATGACCGTGTGTCTAATTTTGGCAATCAAGCGATTAAGGACAATCATACCGTCGGTGCCAAGTTCAGTTATGACTTTACACCTAAATTGACAGCTTACCTGCAAGGTCAGATTTTCCAAAATAACTTAGTGGGCTATGTACCCTTCATCTATAATGGGGTCACCGCTTCCCGTTTAGACAAACGTTATGGATTGGCTTCTATTGGGGTTCAATACCGCGGTTTCTAAGCATCAAAAAAGCCTGAGCCCTTCAGGCTTTTTTATTCATTCTATGACTCCAAAGTCACCTTTGGACACTTCTCGCCATTGGGATCAATCAGCTTTCGCTTAAAATAACCGCACACCTGTATAGTGAATAGTAGATCATGACGCAAATCTTGCAAAAACGCCCTGCTTCATTAAATATCCTTGCCGGAAAATTGGCACGTCAACTGATTGAAAAAGAAGGTTTGCAGGCAAATTTTGTCGATATCGTTCCCGGTGCAGCAGGTGGTCCCAAAGGCATTGGCATTCAAGGTCTCGATCAAGCCATTTTTGGCGATTTCCTTGCACAAGCGCCGCAGCGTAGAACCCTGATTGGTTCATCGATTGGCAGCTGGCGTTTTGCCAGCATTGCTGCATGGGGCGCGAAAGAAGGCACTGAACGTCTTGCAGAGCTTTATACCAATCTGTATTTCCATAAAAAAATGACCCGTCAGGAAGTCGGTAATATTTGCCGCGACATGCTGATTGATCTGGTGCAAGGCAAAGAGCAGCAACTGGTTGAGCATCCCGATTATCATCTGGCCGTCATCTCGATCAAGGCCCAGCACATTTTCCAAAGTGACAAATCCTTGCCTTTACTGGCATCAGTGGCCGGAATCATCGGCAGCAATGCTTTGGCACGCAAGCACAACCGTCTGTTTATGCAACGTGTCATTAGCCAGCCGGAAATGGGCACCCAATTTAAAGTCCATGATGAATTTACCACGCATTATCAGCCTTTAAATCTTAATAACGTCACCTCCTGGCTGATGGCTTCTGCGTCTATTCCTGGCGTGATGGCGGCAATTCGCGATATTCCCGATGCGCCTAAAGGCAGTTACCGCGATGGCGGTTTAATTGACTATCATCTTGATCTGCCGTTTCAAAGCCAGGGCATTGTGCTGTATCCGCATTTTAGCGACAGCATCACTCCGGGCTGGTTCGACAAAATGCTGAAAAAGCGCAAGGCCAGTCCGGAAAATCAGGCAAGGACCTTATTGCTTTCCCCCTCAATCGAGTATCTACAATCCCTACCACTCGGCCGTTTGCCGGATCGTAAAGATTTCACCTTAAAAGGTCTGGACCAGAAACAGCGGATTCGCATGTGGAATCAATCGGTGGCAGAAAGCCAGCGCTTGGGTGATGAGTTTTTGGAAATGGTGGAGAAACAGAATTTCCCGCAGTTGATGCAGGATTTATAAAATCATTTTAATGAAAATCTAGAGAATGAAGTTTCGTTTGATGAGTACATGAATTTATTTTCAAATAACTTGAATGTTATAAAACCTTTGGTGAATAAACTACCTAAACCATTTGGAATCAGAAATCAAAATGGTGAGGCGTATATTTTTTTCTCAAACAGCCGCTAATCACGTACACTATACAGCTGCGATTTTTATTCGCTGTTTTCCATTTTGAACATATTTTTGGTGAAATTCTCATGAACAACGCGCAATGGCTCGATGAAGTAAAATTTAACGAACAAGGTCTAATCCCTGCCATTGCCCAGCATCATCAAAGCGGTCGTGTATTGATGGTGGCTTGGATGAACCGTGAGGCTTTAGCCTTAACTGCAGAAAAAAACCAAGCGGTGTATTTCTCCCGTTCACGTCAAAAATTGTGGCATAAAGGGGAAGAATCGGGTCATTTCCAGACGGTGCATGAAATCCGCCTGGACTGTGATGCCGACGTGATTGTATTGCAGATTGAACAGCATGGCGGTATTGCCTGCCACACGGGCCGTGAATCGTGCTTCTATCGTAAATTGACCGCAAATGGCTGGGAAATTGTCGATGCACAATTAAAAGATCCAAGCCAGATTTATGCTGAAAAATCTGCCAATCCGCATACCCTTGCCATGAATGCCTCGACTGCCCAGTCTGAACAGGTTGAAGTTCTGGACTATTTGGGCCAAATGATGTCGGAACGTAAAAAAGCCGATCCTGATTCATCTTACGTCGCCAAGCTGTATCACAAAGGCTTGAACAAAATTCTGGAAAAAATTGGTGAAGAAAGCGTTGAAACCATCATCGCAGCCAAAGATTTTAAATCTGAAGCCAATGCAGACAACAAAAACGACCTGATTTATGAAGTCGCTGATTTGTGGTTCCATACCATTGTGATGCTCGGTTATTTCGACCTTGACCCACAACTAGTTTTAAACGAGTTGGCTCGTCGTCAGGGCTTATCCGGATTGGTTGAAAAAGCCAATCGTCAACATTAAGCCTATGACTGTGTCTGATTCGAAAAAACCAAGCGCTACTTATGAGCAGGCCATTGCCATAGACAATGCGCGTTTAGGCAAATCCTTTAAAGTGATTGCCTATGCAGGCACAGGTAAAACCACGACTTTGCAAATGATCAGTGATGCCATGCCTGAACGGCGTGGTATGTATCTGGCGTTTAACAAAGCCATTGCTAGCGAGGCGCAAAGTAAATTCCATCGCAATGTCGACTGTCGCACTTTTCACTCGCTGGCTTTTCGCAGTGCGCCCCGTGGCGTGACTGACAAACTTCGCTTGCCGCGTTTAAGTCCGAGTTTTATTGCCAAGGAATATCGACTGCAACCGATTACCCTGCGCCGGATGATGGGCGGACGTTATGAAAAATATGTGATGATGCCGTCGCGTCTTGCAAGTCTGGTGGCAAATGCGGTCAGCTATTTCTGCTCGACCAGTTCGCAATATCCGGCACCGCGTCATCTGCAGGCACCGAGCTGGTTGCATCCCGACGATATTGCTGAATTGCAAACACATCTTTATCCAGCAGTTGAACGGCGCTGGTTAGAGTCGATTGATCCTAATCATCAGGCCGGTATTGGGCATGATATTTATCTGAAACTTTGGGCGCTGTCCGAGCCGAATATTCCAGCAGATTATGTGCTGTTTGATGAAGCACAAGATGCCGACCCGCTGATGCTGGGCATTTTGCTACGACAAAGAAATACCCAGGTGATTTATGTGGGGGACGCGCATCAACAGATTTATGCTTGGCGCGGTGCGGTCAATGCCATGCAACAGCTGCCGCTGCCTGAATCACGTCTGACCACCTCATTCCGTTTTGGTGAAGAAATTGCCTTGAATGCCAATGCCATTTTGGGCGCATTAAATGAAACTGTGCCTTTACTGGGTAATCCGCAGCTGAATTCCAAAGTGGTGAATAAACCGCATACCAAACAGCGTGATGCGATTTTGTGCCGTACCAATGCCCGTGCCATGGAACTGCTGCTTTCCGGACTAGTACATGGCGATAAAGTCAGCTTGCAAGCCGATCATGTCAAACTGAACCGTTTTGTCGATGCTGCCAGCATGCTGAAACAGGGTCGCCGCGTGACTGATGTGCCGGAACTGGCCTGGTTTAATTCATGGCACGACGTACATGAATACTGTGAAACCAATGATGGCAGTGACATCAAACCACTGGTGAAACTGGTGGATGATCACGGCACCGACCCATTAAAACGGGCTCTGGCTAAAATCACTCCGATTGGACAGGCCGACTACATCATTTCGACTGCACACAAAGCCAAAGGTCTGGAATGGGACCGGGTGCACATCGAAGATGACTATCAATTTAAGGTCAATGAAAAAGACCATAAAATTAGTGACGAAGAGTTAAGATTGCTTTACGTGGCCTGCACACGTGCTAAAGTAAGTTTAAATATTCACCACATTTACGATCTGGTGCAACAACTGAAAAAGCAAATGCCGGTATCGCTGCGTAAAGCTGTGGGAGAATAATTTTCGCTTCGGATGCAAGACAGGTGTTTTATGAAAATTGACGCTATTCAACTCAAACACGCACTTCATTTTGCCGATCTCAAGCTGAACTTTAATGACAAACCCATCACCCTGATTCTGGGCGATCAAAGCTCGGGTAAAACCGGTATTTTAAAATTTACCTATCAGGCACTGACCTGGTTTGCAGCACGTTATAAAGATTCGCGTGCTGCCGGCGTGGTCATGCAGGATCAGGACATCATGTTTACCCGCCTGCAATCCAAAATTGATATTCGGGTTCATATTCCACCCGATATTGGTACTTTAAATGCTTCTAGCGAAGCTGGGGACAAGAGCCTGACCACGTGTGACTGGCAAATTTATAAAACTTTAAATAGTCATGGCATTGGTACTTGCAAGGCCGAAACCCAGCAATTAGACAATCTGGTTGAGCTCTATCATAACGCACTGAAACACGATCAGCAGCAAGGCTTGCCGCTGATTGCCTATTACCCGGCAGAACGCTTTGTCAGTGAAATGAATATTCAGAGTAAAAATAATCCGGCGGTGTTTCAGACTTCTCATGCTTATGAAATTTCCACCATTCCCTATACTACCTTTAACCGTTTTTTTGAGTGGTTTCGTGAAATTAGCGATATTGAAAATGCCCAGATTGCGCAACTGTTTCAGCAGCTGGTGTCTCATCCCTCCATTCAGAAAAATAAAGAAAATGACTTTTTGCAACATCTGTTGAATGCACAAAAGCAAATGAATGCACCGAGTCTGGATGCTTTAAAACAGGCCTTAAGCACCGTGCTTCCTAGTTTTGAGGATATCTATGTGCAGTATCAGCCCAAATTACAGCTGATGGTCAGTTATGCTGAAAAAACTATGCTCTATCAGCAACTTTCCAACAGTGTTAAAAACTGGATTGCGTTGGTGGGGGATATTGTGCGCCGCTTATGCTTGCTCAATCCAAACAGTTTATATCCGTGTTTGGAAGGTGATGGTATTTTGCTGATTGATGCGATTGATCATCAGCTGGATCAAAATACCTCGCAAGTGATTTTACAGCGCCTGCATCAGGCTTTTCCGCGTCTGCAAATTATTGCCACCGGCAACCGAACTGAATTACTGGAACATGCAACTGAATATCAATGTTTAAAGCTGGAAAACAAACAGCTGTTCGATATGCAGCTGCAACCGTTACAGGAAAAATTTGACACGATTTATGAAAATCTGGTGTTTAATGAAGAAGTGATTGAGGCTGATGCCTTAACTGAGCCTGAATCAGAAAGTGTCACTCCTGAAAGCCTGTTAGAGCAAATCCAGCAACATTTAACGCTAGAACAGCAAACTGAATTATTGCACTTAATGCAACAACAGGATGATACATCTTCTTCTCGTCCTATATCCTGATACACATGCTTGAATCCTATTACAAAATATTCAGTATCTTTCAAAAATTCGCTTAGCGCATTTCATCTGGCTAAACATGCTACGCCGCTTCAGCATGGAGGGCGTATAATAAATAGGGTTTGTTGACACAACATTGATGAAATGTCGACAAATTCACCTGTGTGCGCGAAAATAATTGATGTTGTTTTACTCATGTAATAAGATCAAGTTTATTTAAAGTTTTATAGTAAAATCCGATTTTACTCAGACTTTTTTCAAGTTGCGCAACACAGCTTGTTTTTCAATTTTTTACTCAAACCGGCTTTCAAGATTGAGAAGTTTGGATGGCTCTTTGCAATCCTGTAATCCTTGAAAGATAAGATTCACGTTTAGGTGTTGATCGCCTAACTCACGACTTTGGATATGAGTGTGCTACCGATTATTATCCTGTTACCGTTAGTATTAGGCACTACCCTTGTCTCGTGGCTGAAATTTTCACGCGGGGTGACAGCCTTAGCTGCCATAGGAGTCAGCCTGAGTAGTCTGACCCTGTTACTGATGCAAGCTAAAGAAGTGTTTAATGGCGGAACAATCATACAAACTTGGACCTGGTTACCTCAGCTCGGTATCGATCTAAGTTTTCGCTTGGACGCCTTAGGCCTGTTATTTTGCCTGCTGATTAGCGGTATCGGCACCCTCATTTATATTTATGCCTATTATTATTTAAATCCTAGAAACTCCCTAAGCAAATTGTATCTTTTGCTGATGCTGTTTATGGCCTCCATGCTCGGGATATCACTTTCTAACAATTTAATTTTACTGCTTATTTTTTGGGAACTGACCAGTATTTCCTCCTTCCTGTTGGTGGGGTATTGGAGCAATTACGAAGCTGCGCAACGTGGTTCACGTATGGCACTGACCATTACCGGTATGGGTGGTCTGGCAATGCTGGGCGGTTTCATTCTACTCGGTCAAATGACCGGAACCTATCAGATTGACCAAATTTTGACGATGAAAGATCAAATTCAAAGTCACTCTCTATTTGTACCTAGCCTGTTACTCATTTTGACCGGCGCCTTTACTAAAAGTGCACAATTTCCGTTTCATTTCTGGCTACCGAATGCCATGGCAGCGCCGACGCCGGTTTCAGCCTATTTGCACTCTGCCACCATGGTGAAAGCCGGCATTTTCCTGCTGGCACGCTTTACGCCAATTTTTGTCGGTGCTGCGCTTTATCATAATATCGTGACTTTCGTGGGTCTATTCACCTTATGTATGGCTGCCTTCTTTGCCATTTTCAAGGAAGACTTAAAGGGCTTGCTGGCGTATTCCACCATCAGTCATTTGGGCCTGATTGTGTGCTTGTTGGGGATTGGATCACCCTTGGCCGTTGCGGCAGCCATTTTCCATATTATCAACCATGCCACCTTTAAGGCTGCCCTGTTCATGCTGGCCGGGATCATTGACCATGAAACCGGAACTCGGGATTTGCGTAAGCTCAGCGGTATCTGGCAATTGCTGCCTTTTACGGCCACCCTGACCATGATCACCGCTGCCTCCATGGCTGGTGTGCCACTAACCAATGGCTTCCTGTCTAAGGAAATGTTCTTTACTGAACTGTTGGCCAACCTGTCTGGTCCCGTGCTTATTGTTTCTGCCATTCTGGCCACCCTGGCCGGAATTTTTGCAGTGGCTTATTCGGTACGTTTAGTGCATGGCGTATTTTTCGATGGTCCGATTGGCCTAGAAGTACCTAACCAGAAAGCCCATGAGCCGCCATTGGGCATGCGCGTACCTGCAATATTGCTGGCGGTCTTATGTATTCTAGTGGGCCTGCTACCTGCGCTGCTGGTAGAAAATATTGTCAATGCAACTGCACGTGCCAGCACGCAAATGCCTGACTTTATCGGTAGTCATTTGGCCCTCTGGCATGGTTTTAACCTGCCTTTGCTGATGAGTGTCATTGCGCTATTCGGCGGGATCATTTTCTATTTTGCTTTGGCCAAAGGCGGTCGCATTCGTGACATTGATCTCGATCCCCTGCTCGGCAAATTTCAGGGCAGAGTGCTGTTCGATTTATTTTTAAAACACCTGTTACTGAATTCACGCAAGTTCAAACGGCAAACCGAAAATGGTTCACTGCAAAGCTATTTGATGTGGATTGTGCTGTTTAGTGGCGCTTTGCTGAC
>DFAM01000016.1:243986-298417 GCA_002365595.1 Acinetobacter sp. UBA3106
ATTGCCATTGTGTTGTGGCTGCTCTTGTTCTCAGCCTGCTGGATGATGCTGTGGTTTCATCATGAACGGATTAAGGCCGTGCTGATTAGCGGCGCAGTCGGACTTGTCGTGACCCTGGTGTTTGTGACTTTATCTGCACCTGATCTGGCACTGACCCAAATCACGGTCGATGTAGTCACGACAGTATTACTGCTCATGAGCCTGTCCTTGCTGCCGCAGCTTACTCCTTACGAATCTAGTGTGTCACGGCGCTGGCGTGATGCCCTGATTGCCATTGGCAGTGGTTTCGGTATTGGCTGGATTAGCTGGCTGATGCTGACCCGTGACCACAATTCGATTTCATGGTTCTTTATGCAGCAGTCACTTCCACTCGGCGGTGGTTCCAATGTGGTCAACGTGATTCTGGTCGACTTCCGTGGTTTCGATACCTTTGGCGAAATTACCGTCTTGGGCATCGCTGCAATTGGCGCACTGTGTTTAATGGATGGTATGCGTGCACACGGCACCACCATTACTCAGGGACTGACCTACCGTTTTAATCCCTCTCCGCTGATGTTCCGTATTACCGCATCCTGGGTATTGCCTCTGGCATTGGTGGTGAGCCTGTATATCTTCCTACGTGGCCATAACCTGCCCGGCGGTGGATTTATTGCCGGCCTCATTACCTCATTGGCCTTGATCATCCAGTACATTGCCTTAGGGCAAGATCAGGCAGAACAAATGTTGAAAGCCAAATCAGGCCGTTTATATGAAATCTGGATTGGTTCAGGACTCACTATTGCAGGACTGACCGGACTGGGTGCCTGGTTCTGGGGACGTCCATTTCTGACCAGTGCGCATATCCATATCGCTCCGCCCCTGCTGGGTGATATACATTTAGCCTCTGCGGCATTATTTGATGTCGGGGTTTATGTCACCGTCGTCGGTGCCACCATGTTGATGATTTCTGTTCTGGGTGACTCGCGCCACTCCAGCATGTCTGGTCCAGTGTTGAAGAGGGAATAAAATGATCAGTCTGGAATTTTTACTTGCCTCTGCCATTGGCTTACTGTTTGCCACAGGAATTTACCTGATCTTGCGTGCACGTACTTTTCCCGTGGTTTTAGGACTGGCGATGATTGGTTATGCGGTCAATCTATTCCTGTTTGCCATAGGACGAATTCAGGTCAATGCCCCCGCTGTACTGACTGAAACCACAAAAGTGACCGATCCTTTACCTCAGGCACTGGTCTTGACTGCCATTGTAATTGGCTTTGCCACCACGGCCTTTATTGTCCAGCTGGCTTTGCGCAGCCGTTATGAAAGTGGTACTGACCACGTCGACTCGAAAGAGGAAATAAACCCGATTGACCCGCGTGAGGATGAGCCTTAATGAATGCCTTCATCCAGTTCTGGACTGAGCACACTCCAATATTCAGCATTTTAATTCCGGCATTTACTGGCTTTTTACTGGTTCTTTTGGGTAATCCCGGTACAGGTGCATTAGCACATGACTGGCGCCAGCCTTGGCGTCGTGGCATTAGTTATGTCTCGTCAATCCTGGGTTTAAGTACTGCCATCGTGTATTTAATATTCGCCAGCAGCGGGCAAATTAGCACCTATAACCTCAGTGAGTGGTCTGCACCCTTTGGTATTGTACTGGTTCTGGATCAGCTTTCTGCACTGATGCTGGTGCTGACCTATGCCTTGGCAACCCCAATTTTATGGTTTGCCAGCCATGCATGGGATACCCAAGGGCGCTATTTCCATGCCATGTTCCATTTTTTACTCATGGGCTTGTGCGGTGCATTCCTGACCGGGGATTTATTTAATTTATTCGTGTTCTTTGAAATCCTGTTGATGGCTTCTTATGTCCTACTTCTACATGGACAAGGCAAAGCCCGTTTTCAGCTGGGTATTCATTACGTCACCATCAACCTGCTGGCCTCTGCGCTGTTTCTGATTGGCTTAGGCATGATCTACGGCAGTGTCGGCAGTTTAAACATGGCCGATGTCGCACGTTTAATTCCGCTATTAGAACCGGATCAACATATCTTGGCTGTTGCGGGAGGCTTGCTGTTATTTGTGGTCTTTGGCATCAAGGCTGCTATGTTGCCGGTCGGTTTTTGGCTTCCGAAAACCTATGCCGTGGCCACGACTCCGGTGGCTGCCATTTTCACCATTATGACCAAAGTTGGCATTTATGCCATTCTTCGAGTCAATGGCACGATCTTCGATGACCGCTTAAGTCAGGACATTCTGGCGAACTGGTTACTTCCGATCGGTTTAGTCACCTCAGTGTATGGCGTAATTGGAGCCATTGGCGCGGAGCGGTTACGTCGTTTTGTTGGCTTTATGATTTTGTCCTCCATCGGCACCCTGCTGATTGCCATTTCATTATTTAATACTTTGGCCTGGGCGGCAGGACTGTACTATCTGGTGCACAGTACCCTTATTGGCGCTGCATTTTATCTGCTCTGCGGCTGGATTACCTCTCAACGCGGGATATTCAAAGATCATTTCAATATCGCTCCGCAAATGAAACAGCAAAAAGCAGTGTCCCTCACCTTCTTTTTGATTGCCTTAATGATGGCGGGTTTACCCCCTTTTAGTGGCTTTTTAGGCAAGATTTTTATCTTGCAGGCGACGTCACATTCCCCTTATCAAGGGGTGATTATTGGCGTGGTGTTGCTGGTGAGTTTACTCAGCATTATTGCGTTTACCCGGGTCGGTTTCATTCTGTTCTGGCGTGCCAGCAAACCTGAAACTCAAACGGATACTGAAGAATTTAAAGCGTATCAAGCTATACCCAATCATGCCCCAATACGCAATGACAAAACCATTTATCTGCTGTTGTCAGGCTTGGTGCTGTATATGGTTTGTGCCAATCCGATTCAGAAATATATGTTCAAAACGGCTGAACAGATCCAAAATAATACGTTATATGAAGGCGTGATTTTACACAGAGATGACTTGAATCAGGTGATTAGTGTACAACCTTACAACCCTGAAAATTTACCTGAAACCAAATATGGTGGTGAAACGGTCGATCCAAATGCACATCTGATTCCGTATATCATCTCTAAAGATACTTTAGAAGGTGAGCACATTTCAGAATATAAGCAACGCCAGATCAAGCAACAGCACGGACAGCAATCCGCTCAGCCGGATGATGCCAAACTCAAGCCTAGGGAGCCTTAAGCATGAAAACCTCATCGTTTTGGGAAAACTGGCTGCCCCATCCCTTTGTTTCCGTGATTGTGGCCTTAAGCTGGATCATGCTGGCGCATAGTCTGGATCCGGCAACCTTGCTGATGGCCTTATTGCTGGGCATTGTCATTCCGCGTTTAGTCAAACCCTTTATTGGGCATACTCCAAATATTCACTGGATTCTGGCTATAAAATTATTCTTTGTGGTGTTATGGGACATTATTGTTTGTAATATTAAAGTGGCCAAAATGGTTCTTGGACCCACCCGCAAGTTGCATCCTAAATGGTTTCGGGTGCCTTTGGAAACCCAGCATGAACAGGTCAATGTTTTACTGGCCCTGATTATTACCACTACACCGGGTACAGTGACGGCAGGGATTGATGATGATCGTGGCGACATTCTGGTGCATGCCTTGAGTACCGATAATGCCGAAGTCGATATTATCGAAATTAAAAATCGTTATGAAAAAGCGCTGATCGAAATCTTTGATGTGGAATTAGGAGAAGATTCATGACTATTTTGCCTTATGCACTCGGCTTGTGTATGGTCGCAATCACCATTTCCATGTTTCTTTGCCTGATTCGTATGGTGGTAGGCCCATCCATTGTAGACCGGCTTTTAGCATTGGATACCCTGTTTCTGAATGCGACCTGTCTGGTGGTCATTCTAGGCATCTACTGGACAAGTACCTCCTTATTTGAAGGGGCTTTACTGGTGGCCATGCTTGGATTCGTATCTACCGCAGCCCTGGCACGTTACTTTACCACTGGCCACGTGGTCGATTAGGAGCTACAGCAATGCAACTTATCATGGAAATTCTGGTCTCGATATTTTTGTTGATCGGCTCATTCTTCATGCTGGTGGGCGGCATTGGTATGGTACGTCTGCCAGATTTGTTTATGCGCCTGCATGCACCGACCAAATCCAGTACCTTGGGTCTGGGTAGCTTCCTGATTGCTGCCATGATTTTTTCCGCTTTTCAGGGACGCTTTGGTTTTGCCGAACTGTTGCTGACTTTACTGGCATTCATAACCGCACCCGTGTCTGCAAATTTAATGGCACAAGCTGCCTTGCACTTACGTTTACGCTCAACCAGTGGTGAAGTACCTGAAGCGCTTGAACGTCCTTTACCCTGGCAGCGGAGCCGTCGTCGTGCTCCGCAAAACCCAAATAAATCACCTGATGATCTAGACTAAATCAGCCCAGATTTAAAGGTATAAAAAAAGCCACCCGAAGGTGGCTTTTTTGTTTAGTGATTATTCATCATCTTTTTTTGCATCATCAGTAGGAGGTAAATCCTTCACTGCTTCTGCAATCAGACCAAACATATAGTTACCATATGCGTTGGTTTTGTCGTAATGGAAACGCAAACGAGGCGTTATCCGTGTCTTGATCCGACGACTCAGTTCATGACGCAAGAAACCAGATGCCTTGTTTAGCACATCTAAAGTTTCCTTGTTCGCCGCTTCACTTTGCTCATCGCCCAGCTCACGTCCCATGACGGTTACATAAACTTCGGCATATCCTAAATCTGGGCTAACTTTAACCGCAGAGATGGTCACCAGACCACCTAAGCGTGGATCTTTCAGCTCTTGGCGGATCAGTTCAGACAATTCTCGCTGAACTGAATCTCCCATACGCTTCAGACGTTGACTACCCGCCATTAAAGACTCCGTTTAATCAGTTGAACATCATACACTTCGATCTTGTCTTGTACTTTGATGTCTTTATAGCCTTTTACTGCAAGACCACATTCCATACCGGCACGAACTTCTTCAACCACTTCTTTATAGCGACGAAGAGATTCAAGCTCACCCTGGAACACCACCACATCATCACGAAGTACACGGATTGGCTTGTTACGGTGTAACATACCTTCAAGCACCATACAGCCTGCAGCTGCACCGAATTTGCTTGAGTGGAATACTTCACGTACTTCAGCCACACCCAGAATCGTTTCACGATGTTCAGGAGCAAGTTTACCGCTCATCGCTGCTTTCACGTCATCAATCAATTGATAGATGATGCTGTAGTAACGAATGTCGATACCGTCTGCATCTGCTTTTTGACGCGCAGTGTTGTCCGCACGAACGTTAAAGCCGAGAAGAACTGCTTCAGAAGATTCAGCCAGTGTTACGTCAGACTCAGTGATTGCACCGACACCTGAACCAATAATACGTACTTTTACTTCGTCAGTTGCAAGTTCAGCAAGCGCCACGTGTAATGCTTCCAATGTACCGCGTACATCAGTCTTAAGCACCACGTTGACGATAGGCACATCTTTCTTGCCCATAGACGCCATGATGTTTTCAAGACGCATTGCAGATTGACGCTCAAGACGTTTTTGGCGTTCACGATCCATACGCGCATCGGCAACTTCACGTGCTTTTTTCTCGTCATTCACAACAAGAACTTCGTCACCTGCCATTGGCGCTTCTGGAAGACCCAGAATTTCCACAGGAATCGAAGGACCTGCCGATTTAATACGTTGACCGTTTTCATCTGTCATCGCACGAACACGACCATAAGATGAACCAGCAAGAACTAAATCACCTACTTTCAAGGTACCGTTTTGTACAAGAATAGACGCAACCGCACCACGACCCTTGTCTACACGTGCTTCGATTACCACACCTTGTGCAGCACCTTCTTCAGACGCTTTCAATTCAAGCAATTCAGATTGAATCAAAATCAAGTCTAGAAGTTCATCGATACCTTGACCAGAATGTGCTGAAACCATGGCTACTGGTACATCACCGCCCCATTGTTCAGGCACGATTTCTTTAGTCGTCAATTCGTTCAATACGCGATCTGGATCGGCAGATTCTTTATCCATCTTGTTGATTGCAACAATGATTGGTGTACCTGCAGCACGCGCGTGATCAATTGCTTCAGCAGTTTGTGGCATTACACCATCATCCGCTGCAACAACAAGTACCACGATATCAGTTGCTTTAGCACCACGTGAACGCATTGAAGTAAACGCTGCGTGTCCCGGAGTATCCAAGAAAGTGATAATGCCTTTATCGGTTTTAACGTGATAAGCACCGATATGCTGGGTAATACCACCCGCTTCGCCTGCAGCCACTTTGGTGCGACGGATACGGTCAAGCAGCGATGTCTTACCATGGTCAACGTGACCCATGATCGTTACTACAGGAGCACGAGTTGTTTGAGCACCACGTGCTTCTTCAGCCGCTTCAAGCAAGTTATCTTCAGCCTGAGTATCAGAAACTAGAACTGGGTTGTGGCCCATTTCTTCAACCACAAGTGCTGCAATCTCTTGATCAATGGCTTGGTTCTGAGTAACCAGTTCACCCATTTTCATCAGTGATTTAATGACTTCACGAACCTTGATTGCCATTTTCGCTGCTAAGTCAGCAACAACAATGGTTTCACCAATTTCGACATCATAAACCTGTTTCTTAACAGGTTTTTCAAAGCCATGCTTGTTGCCCTGACTGGTTTTTAGACCACGTTTAGGCTGTTTACTAAAGCTTTGCTCTTCCTGACCACGACGTCCACCTTTTTTTGGTGCACGTGTACTTGTGGTATTACCACCACGTTTGATTTCGCGGTCTTCTTTAGCAAATGAATCTTCATATGCCTGACCCACGAGACCCGCAGCCAATGGAGAATCATCAACAACACGAATGGTTGCAGTGGTATCTTCAGAAGTGTATTTCGACGCCATCTGACGCATTTGTTCAAGCGTACGTTGTTGAGCTTCTTCAGCCGACTTACGACGTGCTGCTTCTTCAACTGCTTTTAACTGTGCAGCTTGAGCTTCACGTAATTTTTTCTGTTCAGCTGTTTCAACTTGCTTAACCGTTTGTTTTACAATCGGTTTGTTGTTTGACTTACGTGTCACAACAACAGCAGCTTTAGATACTTCTTGCTTAGCCGTTTCTTGCTTAGCGGCAGCACGCATTGCTTCTAAAGCTTGTTTCGCTTTAGATACCGGTTGTTGCTTAGACTCTTCAGCTTTCGCTGCTGGCTTTGACTCAGCTTCACGCGAGTTTTGTTCAGCCTGAGCCTTGGCTAAAGCTTCAGCCTTAATTTGTTCCGGATCCGGCTTAACAAATGTATGCTTCTTACGAACTTCTACATTAATTGTTTTCGCCTTACCTGATGTACTGGCCACTTTAGCAGTACTGGTTGTTTTACGTTTCAACGTGATTTTTCCTGCATGCCCATCGTCTTGACCATGAACTTTCTTCAAATGGTTAACGAGGGTATTTTGTTGTTCAGTGGAAATAATATCTTCAGCTTTACGTTGGGGTAAACCTGCGTCACGAACCTGCTCTAGGAGCTTCTCAACGGGGCGATCCACGCTGAGAGCCAACTCTTTAATCGACTTGTCCGTCATATATTTCCTCCTAGTTAAACCATGATTCGCGCGCTTTCATAATAAGTTGACCCGCTTTTTCCGCGCCTAAACCTTCAATATCTTCAATATCGTCAGTGGCTTGGTCAGCTAGATCATCTACAGTTACCACACCGCGAGCCGCAAGGGCATATGCGATTTCCTGTGTCATCCCTTGCATTGCCACAAGTTCTGCACTTGGTTCTTGAATGTTTTCTTGTTGTTTTAACGCGTCTGCCAATGTAATTTCTTTCGCACGGCTTTGCAATAATTCAACAGTATCAGCATCCAACTCAATTTCATCAAATGTTTCAGCTGGAACATAAGCAATTTCTTCAAGTGAAGTAAAGCCCATCTCAACCAAAGCCATTGCCAAATCTTCATCAATATCCAGACGGCTAACAAACATGTCGAGATATTGCTGAGCTTCGTTTTGTTGGCGTGCGTAGAATTCTTCTTCGAGCATCATATCCAGTTTGTAGCCTGTCAATTCAGAGGCTAAACGGACATTTTGACCTTGTGAACCAATCGCACGTGCCAACTGATCGCTTGCTGCGAAAATGATATCTGCACTGTGAACATCTTCATCAATCACAATACTCGATACATCTGCAGGTTCTAAGGCACTGGCGATGTACTGTGCTGGATCATCAGACCACACCACTACATCAATACGCTCACCATTCAATTCTGATTGTACGGCCTGGATACGTGTACCACGCATACCAATACATGCACCTACAGGATCAATACGGTGATCGTTAGTTTTCACAGCAATTTTAGCACGAACGCCCGGTTGGCGTGCAGCTGCTTTAATTTCAATGATTTCTTCAGAAATTTCAGGAATTTCTTTCTTCATCAACGCAATCAGCATTTCAGGACGGGCACGTGACAATAACAGTTGTGCACCACGACCTTCACGATTCACGCTATATAAAATCGCGTTTACACGTTGCTTAGGACGAAGAATCTCTTTAGGAATCATCTCTTCACGAGCAAGATATGCTTCAGCATTGTCACCCAAGTCAATAATAAAGCCATCTTTGGTTTGTTTTTTCACTTCACCGTAGATGAGTTCACCAACTTTAGATTCATAGGCATCAGCGACTAGAGCACGTTCAGCTTCACGAATTTTTTGCACAATCACCTGTTTGGCAATTTGCGCAGCAATTCGACCGAAATCAATTGATTCAACTTCGAGTTCACGAATGTCACCAATTGACCACTGAGCAGGATCGACATCCGAAATCGCATCCTGACATGCAGGCATTTCGTGATCTTCATCAGCCACTACTTCCCATTGACGGAAAGTACGGTAGTCGCCTGTTTTACGATCGATTTCTACACGTAAACGTGCTTCTTCCGAGTTTGTGCCTTCATAAAATTTCTTTTTAGTCGCAGCTACAAGCGCTTGTTCTAGCGCTTCAAAGATCGCTTCACGAGGTACACCTTTTTCGTTACTAACCGTTTCTACTACGGTAAGAATTTCACGTGCCATAAGTCACCTATTCGTTCAGATTCTTATTTATTGGATAAATTAATCTTGGTAAATCAAATTTGCTTTGTCGATATTATGACTATCAATTTCAAGAACTTGTTGTTTTTCAACTTCTACTTGAATGATTTCATTTTCAAGATCAACAGCAATCAGTTTTGCTTGAAATTTACGACGGTTATCTACAGCACTAATCAGACGTAATGCGACTTGCTGTCCAATATAGGCTGGCATTTGTTCGAGCTGGAAAAATGGACGATCCCAACCTGGAGAAGAGACTTCAAGAGAATATTCACCAGAAATTGGATCATGTACATCAAGCATGGCACCCACTTGCTGTGTTACGCGAACACAATCTTGTACGCCGATACCTCGACCCTGCTCTAGTTCGCCTTCTTCATTCATAACAGGCTGTGCATCAGTTTCGCCTGCTTTATCAATATAGATACGCAATAAAGAACGTTTTCCTTGAGGAATAAATTCGATTCCCCAAAGATCTACATTGCATGCTTGCACTGCAGGAGCGATTAAGTCTTGGAGTGCTTGAGTTTTATTTGATAGCTTCATTTACTCTCGTTATTAAGGTGCGATTTAATGGTCGCGGTGACCGGTTCAGACTAACTCAACTATATTAGTAGTGAAACATGACGATTTGACCAATAAATGTCGGACACTACACGATAGCCAATAAAAAAGGGCGTAATCGCCCCTATTTACACAGAAAAACCAAAGTCCACTGTGCAAAAAGGCCCACCTTTTTGTGAGCCTTTTAGAAACTTGGTAGCGGGAGCTGGATTTGAACCAACGACCTTCGGGTTATGAGCCCGACGAGCTACCAGACTGCTCCATCCCGCATCAACGTGCAAAAATTATATACAATCTGCTGATCATTTTCAATCAAAAACTCTTCAGCGATTGTTTGATTAAGTTGCACCTTAATCAAAAGTGGTAGCCGGAGCTGGATTTGAACCAACAACCTTCGCCAGTTTATGGAGAGTTGAGCCTGATGAGCAATCAACTATTCAATAAATAGCATTTCTACACACTTAAAAACTTGGTAGCGGGAGCTGGATTTGAACCAACGACCTTCGGGTTATGAGCCCGACGAGCTACCAGACTGCTCCATCCCGCAACAACATTACAAAAAATTAATCTCACCTTAAATACTCAAGGTGCTTATTTCAGTTTGCATCTAAAATAAAGATTGGTAGCGGGAGCTGGATTTGAACCAACGACCTTCGGGTTATGAGCCCGACGAGCTACCAGACTGCTCCATCCCGCATCAACAGATTTGCTGCTTACACCCACTTATGTTCTGGATTATAAGTTGGTGCGGAAGGGGGGACTTGAACCCCCACGCCCGAAGGCACTACCACCTCAAGGTAGCGTGTCTACCAATTCCACCACCACCGCAGCTGTGTCGCATTCTAGTCGGATCAGACCCAAAAAGAAAGAACTAAATATATTTATTCGCCTGTTTTCGGTGCAACTGGTGAAGTTTCACTCGAATTTGCCGGAGCCGTGGTTGTTGTTTGTACCGATTTTAAGCTATAGGCATCACTGGTCTGCTTTTTGGCAAAAATAGCTAAACTCAAGCTCGTTACAAAAAACAAAGCTGTTAATATGGCAGTTAGACGGGTTAAAAAATTGGCTGAACCTGAAGCGCCAAAGACGGTTGCAGCACCGCCCCCACCAAATGAGGCACCTGCATCTGCCCCTTTACCATGTTGTACCAGAATCAATACAATCATTAAAAGGGCTAAGATAATATGTACTACCAGCACAAAAGTTTGCATGCTGAACTCCTAATTATTTTGTATTTGCAAAAGCCTGAGCAATTTTATAGAAAGACTCTGCATTTAAAGATGCACCACCAACCAGCGCACCATTAATATCTGGACAGGCAGCCAACTCTACTGCATTTTCTGGCTTAACACTACCACCATATAAAATCGCCATGCTTGCACCCACAGATGTAATTTGAGTCAAACCTGCACGAATTTTGGCATGCATTGCCTGTGCATCTTCAGGTGAAGCAGTTTTACCGGTACCAATTGCCCAGATAGGTTCATAGGCTACGATAATATTTTTCCACTGCTCAGCCTGCACCACTGCGGCAATATCACAGATTTGCTGCAAGACCACCTGCTCTGCCTGACCATTTTCACGCTGTTCCAAGCTTTCACCGACGCAATAAATAATGGTTAAGCCTGCATTTAAAGCATTCTTCACTTTTTCATTTAAAATTTGAGCGGTTTCAGCAAAAATCTCGCGACGTTCTGAATGACCAATCAGTACAAAACCGATCTGATGATCTTTCAATAAGTCAGCACTCACCTCACCGGTATAGGCGCCCGTACCGGCAATACGAGAAATATCCTGCGCAACGGTATAAACAGGATGGGCTGCACTTGCCAGTTCCGCTTGAACAGCGCTCAAAGCCAGCATAGTGGGAGCAATACCCAAATAGCAATTTGGTTCTTTAATTTCATTATTTTGCAATAATTTTTTAAAATCTTTTAGTAACGCTTTTGCGTCTGCCTGCATTGGGTTCATTTTCCAATTGCCGACAACCCAAGGAGTAATAGTCGAACCCGACATACAGTAACCTATTAAAAACAATTCATTAAACCGCGCACATTCTACACGGAATTCAAGATTTTTCAGAAAATTTTCATATAGCTTTTTTATCTCATTCTTATTTTTTGCAACCTCGACTTTTACCTTAAAGAAAAAACTTCCTCCTGTAATTACGACTGGTTCAAAGTTTTATGTGATATTAAGTAGATGACAACATTTTAAGATATGGTATTTTTATACAACAAAAGTATAATTCAAATATACCAATTATAAACAAATTGATTAAGCAGGCATATTCAAGCATGGCAGCATTACAAAGTTCACCTAGATTCACTGGTTTTATTCGGCGGTTAGTTGAAGATGGCTTAGTTTCTGCTGAAAATATGCAGAATGCGATGGCGAATGCCAAAAAAGCCAATCAGGATATTGTCCCTTTTTTAATTGATCAGTTAAAGATTTCAGCTCTAGATATTGCCGAGAAAATTTCTCAAGAATTTGGAGAGCCTCTTTTTGATTTGAGCGCCTATGATTCTGCGCAAATTATCCGAGAAGGGATAGATGAAAAACTCATTAGTAAACATTGCATTCTGCCCATTTTTAAACGTGGCAATTTACTCTACGTCGCCACCAGCAATCCCACCAATATAGATGCTATGGATGCGATTCGCTTCAGCAGTAAAATGAATATTGAAGCGATTATTGTAGAACACCCAAAATTACACAAACTCATCGAACAAAATTTTACTCAAGCGGACAGTTTTGAATTTTCTGATGATGATATCGATCTCGATCTCGAACAAGAAGATTTCAACAAATCTGCGGATGAAGATGATGGTCCACCACAAGCGGATGAGGCCCCTATTGTAAAATATATCAATAAATTATTGATTGATGCGATTCGTATGGGTGCCTCCGATTTACATTTTGAACCTTATGAGAAATCATACCGTGTTCGTTATCGTATTGATGGCGTGTTACGTCAGATTGCCAATCCTCCCCTACAACTTGCTACACGCCTGGCCTCGCGTTTAAAAGTCATGTCACAAATGGACATTTCTGAAAAGCGCTTACCTCAAGATGGACGGATTAAGCTTAAGCTTTCAAAAACCAAAGCCATCGACTTTCGTGTTAACTCTTTACCGACCCTATTTGGGGAAAAACTGGTACTACGTATTCTGGATCCATCTAGTGCCATGCTAGGTATTGATGCCTTGGGTTATGAACCAGAGCAAAAAGAACTGTTTATGCAAGCCTTGGAGAAGCCTCAAGGCATGCTGTTGATTACAGGTCCAACCGGTTCTGGTAAAACCGTATCCCTGTATACGGGCTTGAATATTTTAAATCGCGAAGACACCAATATTTCCACTGCAGAAGATCCTGTAGAAATTAACTTGGAAGGAATTAATCAGGTCAATGTCAATGCTAAAGTGGGTTTAACTTTCTCGGCTGCGCTTAAATCATTCTTACGTCAAGATCCCGATATTGTGATGGTCGGTGAGATTCGAGATTTAGAAACCGCAGAAATTGCTGTTAAAGCTGCTCAGACGGGTCATATGGTAATGTCTACGCTACACACCAACAGTGCACCAGAAACCTTGACCCGTTTACGTAATATGGGCGTCCCTTCCTTTAATATTGCGACCTCCGTCAACTTGGTGATTGCACAACGTTTAGCACGTCGTTTATGCTCTCAATGTAAAGTACCTGCAGATATTCCGGAACCGAGTTTGTTAGAAATGGGTTTTAGAGAAGAAGATCTTCAACATGAAGACTTTCAGGTCTATCAACCTGTAGGCTGTTCCGAGTGCCGTGAGGGTTATAAAGGTCGTGTTGGTATTTATGAAGTCATGAAAGTGACACCTGAAATTTCGAAAATTATTATGGAAGATGGCAATGCACTAGAAATTGCAGCAGCATCTCAAAAATCGGGGTTTAATAATTTAAGACGTTCAGGATTAATCAAGGTTATGCAGGGGGTGACTTCCCTACAGGAAGTCAATCGTGTAACCAGTGAATAAATGAAAATTTAAAAATAAGGATAAATGCACATGGCTGCCAAAAAAGCACAGATGATGCCAACCTTCAGTTATGAAGGCATTGATCGTAAAGGGGAAAAGCTTAAGGGAGAATTACCTGCGCGTAATATGGCACTTGCTAAAGTGACTTTACGCAAGCAAGGAATTACCATTAAGACCATTCGGGAAAAAAGAAAAAATATTTTCGAAGGCTTAATGAAAAAGAAAGTCAGCACGCTCGATATCACTATTTTTACTCGTCAACTGGCAACCATGATGAAAGCCGGTGTACCCCTCGTGCAGAGCTTTGAAATCGTCGCTGAAGGCTTAGAAAATCCATCCATGCGTGAAGTTGTATTAGGGATTAAAGGTGAAGTCGAAGGCGGGAATACCTTTGCTGGTGCACTTAAAAAATATCCTCAATATTTTGATAACTTATTTTGCTCATTGGTTGAATCTGGTGAACAGTCAGGCGCCTTGGAAACTATGCTGGATCGCGTCGCAATTTATAAAGAGAAAAGTGAGCTTTTAAAGCAAAAAATCAAAAAAGCCATGAAGTATCCAGCAACTGTTGTAGTTGTAGCTGTTATTGTTACTATTATTTTGATGGTCAAAGTGGTACCGGTATTCGAAGAATTATTTAGTTCATTTGGTGCAGATTTGCCGGCCTTTACCAAAATGGTGGTGAATATGTCTGAATGGATGCAAAAATATTGGTTTATTCTGATCATTGCAGTTGGTGCAATAATTGCTGGATTCCTTGAAGCAAAAAAACGTAGTAAAAAATTCCGTGACTTCCTCGATAGAGCTGCACTTAAAGCACCTATTTTTGGCGATCTTGTTTATAAAGCCATTATTGCCCGTTACAGTCGAACCTTAGCGACTACTTTTGCTGCCGGTGTTCCCTTGATTGATGCCTTGGAATCTACTGCTGGTGCAACTAACAACGTGGTTTATGAAACTGCGGTAATGAAAATCCGTGATGATGTAGCAACTGGTCAACAATTACAGTTTGCCATGCGAGTGACCAACAAATTCCCTTCTATGGCTGTACAGATGGTCGCCATTGGTGAAGAATCGGGTGCACTGGATGCCATGCTGGATAAAGTCGCCACTCATTTTGAAAATGAAGTCGACAATGCAGTAGATGGCCTAACCTCAATGATGGAACCTCTAATCATGGCTGTACTTGGGGTACTGGTCGGCGGTCTGGTGATTGCCATGTATCTCCCAATTTTCCAAATGGGCTCTGTGGTTTAATGCAAGAATTTATCGCTTATTTTATGATTAACCCAACTGCTTTGTATCTTGCAGTTGGGCTTTTTAGTCTCTGTATTGGCAGTTTTTTAAATGTCGTGATCTATCGCACGCCGAAAATGATGGAACAGGAATGGCGGCAGGACTGCCAAATATTGCTGCATCCTGAACACGCCATGATTGATGAAACAAAGATCACCCTCAGCAAGCCTGATTCAACCTGTCCGAAATGCCAGACCTCCATTCGCTGGTATCAAAACATTCCTGTCATCAGCTGGCTGGTTTTACGTGGTAAATGCGGTTCGTGCAAAAACCCAATTAGTATTCGTTATCCTTTGATTGAATTATTGACTGCTGCGTGTTCCCTGATCATTGTGGTAGTCTTCGGCCCTACCCTACAGATGCTGTTTGGTCTAATTCTCACCTGGGTTTTGATCGCACTTACCTTTATTGATTTTGACACCCAACTTCTACCTGACCGTTATACTTTAACCTTGGCAGCACTGGGTTTAGGCATTAATAGTTATGCTATTTATACCAGTCCAACATCCGCCATCTGGGGCTATATTATTGGTTTCCTGTGTTTGTGGATTGTCTATTATCTGTTTAAGATGATTACCGGTAAAGAAGGCATGGGCTATGGTGATTTTAAACTCCTTGCAGCCTTAGGAGCCTGGATGGGGCCATTGATGCTGCCACTCATCGTATTACTTTCTTCTTTTGTGGGTGCAATCATTGGCATCATTCTGCTAAAAATCCGTAAAGAGAACCAGCCTTTTGCTTTTGGTCCTTATATCGCCATTGCTGGTTGGATTGCGTTTATTTGGGGTGAGCAGATCATGAAAATCTATTTAGGACAGTAATTTTTAGGTATATATATGACGTTTATCTTGGGTTTAACAGGCGGAATTGGCAGTGGTAAATCAGCGGCCAGTCGATGGTTTGAAGCCCAAGGCATCACGGTAGTCGATGCCGATATTGTTGCCCGTGAAATTGTTGAAAAGGGGCAACCCGCTTTACAACAGATTCATGCTGCTTTCGGTGATTGGGTTTTGTTAGACAATGGCGAGCTGAATCGCCGGGCTTTACGTGAACACATCTTTAAAGATCCCGATGCACGTAAAACTTTAGAAAGCATTACCCACCCGGCGATTCGAGAGTCCATTATTCAACAGCTGCAGGCTGCGACCAGCCCCTATGTGATTCTAGTTTCCCCCCTATTGTTTGAAACCAACCAACATGAACTGACCGATCACACCCTGCTGATTGATGCATCGATTGACTTGCAGATTCAGCGGGCTGCCATGCGTGATCATCAGTCCATTGAACAAATTGAAAAAATTATTCAGTCACAGATGCCACGTGAACAAAAACGTCGTTTGGCGGATGATATTGTGCTGAATGATGGTCATCTTGATCATCTCTACAGTCATTTACAACCGCTACATGAAACTTATTTAAAACGTTAAAATTAAAAAAGCAGTCCTTTAAGACTGCTTTTTTTGTTGCTCAATTCGCTGCTTCAAACTGTCTTGATGACCAATCCAACGCCACGGCTGCAATGCACCGATTGCCATGCCTACCAGGCCACAAATAATTGCTACACTTAAAGGCTCATCCAAAAGTGGCACGGCCAGAATTGCTGCCATAAACGGTGCCAAAGTGACGATACTTCCTGCCTTGAATGCCCCTAAACGTTTAATCGCTTCCACGTAGGTCAAGGTAGCGACAATCACCACAAAGATCCCGTGAAAAACCACCTGTAACAGTAAATGCATAGGTTCAGGTACAGTTAAATTTTTCGGTAACAACAGCAGATAAATTGGTACATAAACAATTGCCGACCAGATAGCAACGCCTGCCATGGAATGCCAGGCGGAGAGCTGCCATTGCCGTAATAGCACGGTAAAAATGCCCCACCAGATCGCACTCAAGAAAAATAGCATGTCGCCAAAACCAAAGGCCACTCCGGTTTCCTGATACATCAAGAAGCTCATGGCAGTGATCGCGCTCAGCATAATCACCAAGCTAATCCAGATGTGTTTATCTAAAGGCTGTTTAAATAATACAAGCCCAGCGACTGCGGTACACAGCGGAAGACAACCATTCAGGAAAATGGCGGCATGCGCTGCGGGCACATAATGAAATGCCGTATAGGAGGTTAAGCAATACGCTACCCCACCGATCATCGCCAACAGGAAAGGCTCTTTTTTCCATAAAAAAGCAGTATCTTTTTTATAGAGCAAAATAGGCATTAAAATACAGAAAGCCAGCGCAAAACGTAGTGCTGTGATATCCCAAGCACTAATTCCCCACTGGGCATTCAGGCGGGAAGTAATGGTAAATCCCCCCCAAATACACATGGTAATGGCGACATAAAGATAACCTTGAGACCGGGGAGACATAGCAAACAACTTTTAAATTTGAAAGAAAAAAATTACACGTTACGTTGACGGCAAGCTTCATACAGTGCCATCCCTGTGGCAACACTGACATTTAAACTCTGCAAGTTTCCTGCCATTGGAATATAGACCGTCTGATCACATTGCGACTGGGTAATCGGACGTAGACCGGTATCTTCAGCACCCATGACTATACATACGGCTGTACCGGTAAAATCAAACTTATCCACTGGTAAGGCTTTTTCATCCAGCATGGTTCCGACTACACGTACATTAAATTCATCTTTGATATTACCCAGAGTACGCGCCAGATTGGTCACCTGAATAAACTTCACCTTTTCTGCGCCACCTGCAGCCACTTTACGTGCTGTTGGCGTTAGGCTTGCAGAACGATCACGTGAAACCACTACCGCTTCCACACCCATGGCAGCCGCTGTACGAATACATGCGCCCAAATTGTGCGGATCGGTGACCTGATCCAGTGCCAGCAACAGCGCTTGAGGATTTTGTTTTAGCACTGCATCCAGATCCTGTTCATTCAAGACCGGATGTGGACGTACTGCTGCCACTACGCCCTGATGAAAAGGCTGACCTGCCAGTTTTTCCAGCTTGTCGCGACTGGCTTGCTGTACACTGATGCCGAAAGGTTCAGCCAGAGCCAGCACATTTTTCAAACGCTGGTCATCACGACCTTTTAAGGTAAATAAAGTCAGTACGCGCTCAGGCTCGAGTTCCAATAATGACTCCACCGAGTGAACGCCATAATAATATTCTGGTTTTGCCATGAACGGCCTCTAAAATTTATGCTGATAATACAAAAAAGAAAAATCCTGCAAAGCAGGCTTTACAGGATTGATGCTTGAATCTAGTTTAACCGATTCAAGTTAAAAATTCTTTGTCTTCTCTAGAACGAATGCTTAGCCTTCGAAATGACAGACATAATCGAGCACGTCATCGGTCTCGATTTTAAAACGGCTATTGCCTGGTACATAAAAAGATTGACCGGCACGGAACAATTCACTTTCGATTTTGTCGCCAATTTGTACACGACACTCACCTGAAATAATTTCCATACGTTCAGGCACATGCGTTTGAAAGGTCAATGCCTGTTCTGTTGGCAAAATCACCCCTAAGGTTTTTTTGGTGCCATCTTCAAACTGTACGGTATGACTGATACACAATCCATCGAAATAAACATTCGACTTTTTGACAACCGAAACGTGATCAAACTGATTTGACATGCGTATTCTCCAGATAATGCGCATTTATAATTTTTGCTCGAGCTAGTTTAAAGCTGAGCATTAAACTAATCAATCGCTGTTTCATCCCGCTAAATCAATATTTTTCAAATTTTTACAAATATTTTTTAGGCTGAAGAAGAAAACGAACGAGCCGTGCACGAACATCTTCAATAATGAAATTATATGCACAAATTGCGACTGATGTTTCCCCGACCAAAGGTGAATAGCATTCTTTACTCTGATTCATTCTTTAAAGTAGCTGCATTACTCTGGCTCCAATCTGGTTCAGGTTTTGCAAGGCTGAATCAAGCTATGAATGAGATTTTTGATCTTTTTATAAAAACAGGTTTAAGTGATCGATGGAAAATTTTTATCAGCTATTTTCAACTGCAAGTTTCATTTTCTTTGCCCAGATAAGGTAAGATATTGATGTTTTAAATCCTTTTAAAATAAAAGCTGTCTTGTGACCAAAACAAAATTTCACTATCTTAGATTAAAACTTTTCGCAGCTTGGATGCGTTTATGCTGACACATTTAACTCTGATCAATTTTGCTTTAGCCGATCATTTAGCCATTGATATTGAACAAGGTTTCAATGTCCTGACAGGCGAAACCGGAGCGGGTAAATCATTATTACTGGATGCCCTGTCTGCTTGCCTAGGCGAACGTACCGATACCAATTACGTGCGTTTTGGCTCGGATAAAGCCGATGTGACCGCTATTTTTAGTTATCAGGAACAGAGCCCTGAAGCCCAATGGCTAAAAGCACATGAGTTGGATGATGAATCAGGTGAAATTCATTTAAGACGGGTGATTTTTGCCACGGGTCGTAGTAAAGCCTGGATTAATGGTCGTCCAAGCAGCCTGTCTGAACTGAAAGAGATTGGCCGTTTATTGGTACAACTGTATAGTCAGCACAGCCAGCAACAACTGTTAGAACCGCCCTATCCCAAGCACTGGCTGGATCGTTACAGCAACTTTTATCAACCTGCGCAAGATGTGCGTAATGCCTATAGCACCTGGCAAAAAGATATTCGCCAGCATCAGGCGGCTTTAGATGCTCAGGCCACCCGTAAACAGCGCATTGAAACGCTAGAGTTACAACTGGAAGAACTCGAAGAGCTTAGCCAGATTGACTATAAAGAGATTGAACAGGAATTTGACCGTTTAAGCCATCATGAACATATCATGCTGGACTGCAGTTATAGCTTGAATGTGCTGGATGAAGCGGAACAAAATCTGACCCAGGAACTGGCTTCAATTATTCGCCGCCTGGAATCACATGCCGGTCGTAGTGAACAACTTTCCGAAATCTATAATTCACTGATCAATGCACAAAGTGAAATAGATGATGCAACGGCAAATTTGCGCCAGTTTATCGATCGTCAAAGTTTCGATCCTGAACGCATGGAAGAGTTGAACTCGCAACTGGAGATCTTCCATCGTCTCGCGCGAAAATACCGCACTCAACCAGAAACCTTGAAAGAAGAATATCAGGCCTGGCAAGCTGAACTTGAGCAACTGCATCAGCTGGAAGACCCGGAAACCCTGGCTGAACAAGTCGAGTTATCACATCAGGAATTTTTAGCCAAAGCCCAATATCTGGATGAAATTCGCCGTGAAGCTGCGGTGCCTTTGGCGAAACAATTAACTGAACAGGTCAAACAGCTGGCTTTGCCGGAAGCCTATTTTGAATTCAAATTCGAACCTTTGGAACAGGCAGGCGCTGAAGGTCTTAGCTTTATTCAACTGCTGTTTACTGCGAACAAGGGTATACCAGCACAGCCTTTGGCACGCGTGGCCTCCGGAGGTGAGTTGTCGCGTATTGCCCTGGTCATGCAAGTGATGAATGCGGAAAAAACCGAATCGGAAGTGCTGGTTTTCGATGAAATTGATGTCGGGATTAGCGGTGGAACAGCAGAAATGGTCGGCCGTTTACTGGCAGATTTGGCCCAGCATGTACAGATTTTATGTATTACCCATCAAGCCCAAGTGGCAGCACAGTCCGATCATCATTTACTGGTGAAAAAACTCCAGACCGATCCGGCCAGCAGTACCATTATCAATCTTGCAGAAGAACAGCGCATTGATGAACTGGCACGTATGACTGGTGGAGTCGAAATTAATGACACCACACTGCAACATGCCAAGCAGTTACGTCAACTTAAGTTTCAACAGGTATAAATTTGAGGTTTAAATCACAAAAAATGATTGGCGAAACCCAATTAGTTTAGTAACTTGGTCATAAGCGCTTTGTTAATTTAATCAGTTTTTGATTTTAAGGGGGAATGGCTTAGATGACTAAACAATATCTGACACATCGCTGTCTCATTGCACCTCCTGATTTGGGCGATGATTTTTTTGCCAATACCGTTATTTATCTGGCACGCCATGATGAAGATGGTGCTCAAGGCATTATCATCAATCGTCCATCCGGTCTTTCAATCAAGGAATTGTTGAATGACCTGGAAATTGAAGCAGATAACGTCAATCCCCATGCAGTCTTGCAAGGCGGACCCTTACGTCCCGAAGCCGGTTTTGTACTGCATACCGGTCAGCCGACCTGGCATTCATCCATTGCTGTGGGTGAAAATGTCTGTATCACCACCTCGAAAGATATCTTGGATGCTATCGCCCACAATGAAGGCGTTGGACGCTACCAAATTGCCTTGGGCTATGCCAGCTGGGGTAAAAATCAACTGGAAGCAGAAATTTCCCGTGGTGACTGGCTAATCTGTGATTCAGATATGGATTTAATATTTAACTTACCTTATGACGACCGCTGGGATGCTGCCTATAAAAAAATGGGCCTAGACCGCACCTGGCTATCATCTGAGATTGGACATGCCTGATTTATCACAACCTCACATGATCATGGCCTTTGATTTCGGTACCCAGAAAATGGGCATGGCGGTGGGCCAATCGCTGATTGAAAGTGCCAATCCGCTTGCCTTGTTTCCGATGAAAGACGGCATTCCGAACTGGGATGCTTTACTGAAAATTGTCAAACAGTATCAGCCTACTCTATTTTTAGTGGGCTTGCCCCTGAATATGGATGATAGCGAATCTGAACTTTCAGCCCGTTCGCGTAAATTTGCCCGGCGTCTGCGCCATCAAACCAATATTGAAACCTTGATGGTCGATGAACGCCTGACCACCCGTGAAGCACGTGATGAACTGGATCATTATCAAGCTCAGGGGCGTGGCAAAAAATTAGCTGCGGACAGCATCGCGGCAGCCTTATTCATCGAGAGCTGGTATCGAAATCCTGAAGGTATCGCACCGTAAAGATAAAAAACATCTTTTAGAATAATGCCAGTCCGTTCAATAATTTACTGGCATTATTCTTATAAATTCAGCATTTTGTTTGATACACGGAAACGTCATCCGCAATTGTTTGAGGCATGAGGTGCATTGCACCGCAAGATTAAAAAAGTGGTTGTTTCTGCGATACATTCTTTAGTTGATGGTAATGGACGAGTTTTGCGGATGACAAATGGTTTTGGTTACTTTTGCCAAAACAAAAGTAACATACGAGCTGCAAAAATTTAATTTAAGGCAGTAAGACTCTGTCATGAACCACTTAATTAAGGAGTTGTTATCAACTCCTTAGATCAGCATTAATCTCTCGTATGCTTTTTTTGAAATGAACAAGGCTAAATTTATGGCTGATCTTTTTTCAGAATATGTACGGTCGCAGTACGTCCTGCCACAAAAGCCAGCTGATTCTTAGGCAGCTCATCTATCACAATTTTAACCGGAACACGCTGTGCCAGCCGTACCCAGCTAAAGGTGGGATTCACATTGGCAAGCAAACCCGTAGTAGATGTACGTTCGCGGTCTTCAATCCCGGAAGCAATGCCCTGCACATGGCCTTTGAGTTTTTGCGCATCGCCCATCAACTGAATGGTTGCCGGAGCACCAACATAAATCTTGTCGAGTTTGGTTTCCTCAAAATAACCCACGACATAGAGCTGCTGACGATTTAACAGTGCAGCCACTGCCTGCCCCACTTTGACATAATTACCTTCCCGCAATTCAAAATTGGATAAGGTACCATCAGTCGGCGCCACCACTTCAGATCGGTTTAAATTCAGTTCTGATAAGTGCAGATTACTATTCGCCACTTCAATCAAGGCTTTTTGCTGCACAATATTGGCTTTAGCCTGTTCAATTGCAGCCAGCATTTGCTCATGTTCGGCATGCGACTGATCACGCGCTGCAAAGATCTGGTCCTGTTCCTGTTTCGAAATCGCTCCCTCCATCAGGTTGGCATAGCGGATGGCATTTTTATCTGCCAACTTGATATTGGCCTGAGATTTCACCAGATTGGCTTTGGTCTGAGCCAGTTCGGCCTCGGCGGCAGCCAAACTGGCTTTGGCTTTAGACAAATCCGATTTGGCCTGTTCCACATCCAGGGTTTGACGGGCCACATCAATCTTAAACAACACCTGCCCTTTTTTCACGGTCTGGTTATCCTGCACCAAAACGTCAGTCACCAAGCCAGAAACATCGGAAGACACCTGAATCACATCGCCCCGTACACGACCATCACGGGTCCAGGGCTCAGAATTGTAATAATCCCAAATGTGTTTTACCGCCAAAATTGCCACGACCGCGACTAAAATAAATAGTACCGGTCGGACGACTTTACGCAAGTCTAAGGATGTCATGGAAAAACCTCATTCATTTCAAAAGATAGCTGCTTAGCCCAAGCAGACGATAAAACCCCAATGCACCAGCCACAGCAACACCAGATAAATACAGAGATAAAAAATATTCGGTAACGCAATCCAGCCCTGCTCCACAAAACGGTCAAGCACATGCATCAACAGACGCAGAAGAACATAAGCCAGCACCGCCTGAATCAGCAGAACTGGGACATACACCCCATAGACATTTAACTCACCCATGAACAACTTCTCCAAGTTCAGTGTGGTCTTGAGGCTGTATCGGCTCATGACACAGGCTGCTGCGAATATTGTTTAAAGAAATCTGAATCCGCTGGGGAATTTCCGTCTGCTCCAAATGCTGTGTCTCTTTTTTTAACTGTCTGATTTTTAAAACAACCTGTTGATGAAGATTTGAAATTAACTGCGTTTGTGCATTTTCTTTGGCACGAAAATAGTCATCTAGACTTTGTTGCAGATCTTCCAGACTAGTCAAAATGGCTTGATCAGAAGCAAGTCGATTCATTAGCTCTTGCAATCGTGTCAGGTCAATTACCGCGCTGGTTTCCACCAAAGCCAGATTAATCTGGAGCTTTAATTTTTCTGACTGAACCATCTTGGTATTTAATATTCCAATCCGGTCTAACATGCTGCGCAAATGGGTCCGAAATTGCACACCGTAAGGAAGATATAAGGCTTGACGAATCGACTTGTAATGCAGCGACAAAATCCGCTGTACCGTGATTTCAGGAGACATCGCCCGAACCAGATGAATGATATAAATTGAAATGATCGGTCCCAGCACAGAACCGATGGTGGCATCAAAGAAAAAAACCTGATCCAGCGCGTAATGGTTTTGCAAGTTCAAGCCCATGATGGTTCCCATCAATAAGGGCAAGGCAATCCCGGTGAGTGGCGGATGGGGAAACATCATCAGGCAATAGATCACAAAAGGGGCCAGTACCAGCGCCAATTCCCAAAACGAGGTCACGTGCGGAAAAATGCCATAGGCATAAATAAATACCATTATCCCTGCATAAATATTGCCACGCACAAATAGCTTGAGCGCCGGGACCGGATTATCCATCGCAGTTAAAATACAGGCACTAATCGCTGCCATTTCCGCCATCATAAAACCGGCTTTCCAGCCACTTAAAATCCAGAATCCCGTGGCAATGATCACCACAATAAATGCGGAAATCCCACCCCGTAGCGCAACCCCATGGTCACGGTGTAAAGTCGGATAGGTCGTGCTCAGGGGAGTTACGCTTTCAGGCAATGAAGCATCACCCTGTTGAAGGCGCTGCCAAATCAGCCTGATCGCACGAATATTCTGGATGAAATGGCGAATATCCATTTTCAGGCTAGCCAAAATTACCTGCTGTTCAGCCGGTGCAGTTGCCATTAAATGGGCAAAATCTTGTTCAAAATTTTCAGGTAACTGATTTAATGTCTGCTCCTGAATGTCCTGATCAGCTTTTAAAAATGCCGCACTATGATCGTGGATCACCTGAAGTTGGGTACGGTAACGGCTATCGGCTTGATCCAGTTGCTTAACCCGCTCTGCCATCGCCACCAGATTCGCCACCAGCATGCTCAGTTGATGCAGCATTTCCTGCAGCGGTTTGGTCATCCCCTGCAAGGTCGATTTTTCATAAGATAGGTGCACGGCCATGACATGAATTTCAGCAATATCACGGGCAATCTGACTGAGTGCGATACTGTAATTTCCCAGTTTGGAGGGATCCAGCAAAATCTGGTCAAATAAGATTTTGGTGTCCTTAAAGGACTTAGACACCTTTGAGGCCACGGCTGGACCAATATGCAGCGGAAAAATTGTTGTGGTCACAATGGCACTACAGACCACCCCGACCATAATTTCTAAAAACCGCCCCATTGCCATATCAAACATCGATACCGTGTCGATGTTATAAATAATGTTATAGCTGATAATGACCGTGGTATAACCCGCCAGCATAAATACATAGCTACGCGGGGTCCGGTCAAGCATCGAGATGTATAAGCAAAACCCCACCCATGCGGCCAAAAACAAAGTAAACAGCCACGGCGTATTAATCAGCAGCGGAGTCACTGCAACCGAAACCACTGCTCCGAATAAGGTTCCAAGTGCCCGGTATAAACTTTTCGAAGAAGTCATCCCGGAAAAGGGATTGGCAATCACAAATACCGTGCCGATTGCCCAGATGGGATAAGCCAGGTTCAGCGCAAAGGCCACATACAGGGCAAGCATGCCTGCCAAAAACGTTTTAATCGCAAAAATCCAGTCCATCTTGCTGGGACGAAATGCGAGTACTTGTTTGGTAAGCAGCATGGACGAATCTCAAATTAGGGTTTAGACCTTCTCCCCTAATTTTGTAACGACGACTCCTAGCACGATCCACCCTGAAGATGGATCATGTCAAAATAGACATGTTTAAACATGTCATCAAAGATGAGCGTCATTCAAAATGAATGGAGAAGATTGCACAGCATTTATGCATGTGAAATAGAACAATAAAACAGCTAACCGAATTAGGTTAAAAATTCATCATTGGATATTTATTTGTTTTATTCTTTCAAAAAGACCCTATAAAGTCAATAATAATATCTTATTGTGATAATTAATCTAAAAAAACAAGATATATTACATAACTTATTATTTATTTTCTCATGCTGCATGGAAAATATTTTTGAATGCTGACAAATACGGCATTGTCTCAACAAAAGCCCTGCTCTACCTGATTTTTTGTTATAAAGTAATATTGATTCGTTTCTCTTTTATATGCTTTGACCAAGCAGGTACTTATGGCACTTTCTAGTTTTGGTAAGATTCTCACCGTTTTGGATTTATTTTCGGTGTCTCGCCCTATTATTAATGTGGACATTATTAGTGAGGAATTAGGACTCTCTAAGCCCACAAGTTACCGTTATTTAAAAGAATTGGTTTCGGCAGAATTGTTGCAGCGCCTCAGTGGAACTTCAGGTGACTATACGCTCGGCTCGAAAATTGCCGTACTGGATTATATTTCCCGCACTACCGACCCGTTGGTACAAATCAGCATTCCATTTATGCAGCAGATTGTAGAGCGTACTGAATTCGGCTGTCTGCTTACGCATTTAAATTACGATTCATGTATCGATATTCATCACGAACTGTATAAAGACTTGACCACGCTGATTTATGGTCGTGGTTGTCCTCGACCGATTTATAAAGGCTCTTCTGCCAAGGTGATTCTGGCTCATCTGCCGAAACAGCGGATCATAGATTACTACCAGCGCTTTGCCAGCGAACTGTCTGAAGTTGGATTTGCCCATAGTGAAGAAGAGTTCATACAGCAAATGAAGCAGATTAAAAAGCAAGGCTATTACTTTTCTAATGGAGAAGTTGATCCGAATTTCGCCACTCTTTCTATTCCAGTGAAGTTTTCCAGCAAAGAACCGCCTTTGGCTTTGACCTTATTGGCCTCTAGAAACCGCTTTGAATTTACCAATTTCCAAAAGTTAATTGAGATATTACGCGACAATGCCGACTTAATCGAAAAGAAATTTATGACCCTGACCCATCAGTAAGACTAATGGTTAATTTGAGGAATGATTATATTTTTTAATCTAAAATATGTTGAATTTAACAATATATTCTCATAATATGATTATTGTTCTTCAGTATCCATTATTCCATGATAATGAGATGTCATGTTAAAGTGCTCCTCAAACTTAAAAAAAGCTCATCCCCATATGGGCTTTTTTTATGCACTCATGAGGGGTTTTTATGAATGTTCATACGGATAAAAATAACGAAAAGTGAGATTCACCCGCGGCTCAATAATTTTTGTCGATTTTCTTAAGGTATGTTTCCAGTACTGCTGGGTTTGGCCGCGCATCACTATCAATTGGCCACTATGTAATAGCAGATCCACTTTTTCTTGACTGGTTTTATGCTTAAAACTAAATTTCCGTGTTACGCCAAAACTTAATGAAGCTATTACGGTTTCAAAACCGGCTTTAGAAACCAGAGCCGGTTCATCATCACTATGCCAGCCTACAGCTTGATCACCATTTTCATATAAATTGGCAAGGCAGGAATTAAACGAATGTCCGACCAACTTTTCAATCTGCTGCTTTAAACGAAATAATCCGGGTGTCCAGACATGAGCTTGCTTGAATGTGCCGGAGTAATGATATTGGTAATTTTCATCACCGTACCAGGCCACTTTGCGTGCAGTTTTATAGTGTTTTCCATACAACCGCACTTCATCATGTTGCCAGGCCAGATGAGTTAAAAAATACTGTAAATATTGCTCGCTCTGCTGAGGCGTTAAAATCAGGCCATAGTCTTGCACAATGCCGTCACGGGGCAACAGATTGGCTCGGGCTTCCGGCTCAAATAATTCGAAGTTCATGACCGACAATAAATATAAAATTCACTTTATTCTAGCGGAGTATGGCTGTTCACAATTCAAAACATTGTATGCGCTTGTGACATGGACAGATCAGGCTTAGACTCAAATCAAACTTGAAAATAAAAAAATTGCATATGAATTTATGGCACTTGTTTCAAAAACTTCGGCCCTTTGTTCGTCCTTACCGTTTATTGGTGGTTGCTACCCTGCTATTAACCCTGATCGGTTCCTTCACTGCTCAGGTCAACGCACTAACTTTACAATATGCGGTAGATAGCATTAACCGGCTGATTGAATCCGGTTTGGGGCTATCTGAAGGCTGGCATATTCTGATCACCATCTCTGCCATTTTATTGGGTAAAGAAGTGGTGAATGCCTTTGTGCAATTTGGACAAAAATTTTATGGTGAAAAGCTACGCATTTTTGTCTCGCAAGATTTAGCCCAAGGCATCATTGAAAAATTTCTGACCTATCGGCTGGCTTTTTTTAATGAAGACAATAATCAGGCCGGTAAACTGCAAACCCGAATCGACCGCGGGATTGGTTCGCTGACGCGTTTGGTTCAAATCTTTTTTATTGATATTTTACCTTTATTTACCAGCGCGATTGTGGCATTGGGGCTGATGTTTTATGCCAATTTTTATGTCGGTCTGGTGGCGCTGAGTATTGTGCCGATTTATTTCTGGCTGACCTATAAACAGGCACAAAAACTGGGAGGATGGCGGCGTAATTTACGCGATGGGCGCGAGAAAAAAAGCCAGGGTATTCTCAGCATCATTAATTCCATTACCGTGATTAAATCCTTTAACCGTGAATCGATTGAATCCGACAAACAGCTCAAGCTGCAAAAAGAACTGACCAATAATCAGATGCAGACCCGTCAAACCAGTTTTCTATTTGACGGTTTAAAGACCTTTATTGAACAGATTGGCATTGTGCTGATTATCATCCTGACCGCTTATTTTGTACTGGATGGGAAAATGAGTATCGGCATGATCATGTATCACGTGCTGTTATTTAACAACGTCTCTGCCCCGATTCGCTCGCTGCATCGTATATATGATGAAGTCAATGATGCGATGATTTATTCGGAAAGCTTCTTTAGAATTCTGGAAGCCGATCATGAAATTGAGCCCAGTGGAACTCAAAAGCCGGTTATTCAGGGACAGTTTGAACTAAAGAATGTCGAATTTTATTATCCCAATGGTCATCATGCCTTAAAGCAGATCAACATGCTGATTCAGCCCAATAAAATTACCGCCTTGGTCGGATTGTCTGGTGCAGGTAAATCGACCCTGATTAGTTTACTGGATAAATTTTATCAACCGGCATCCGGACAGGTACAACTGGATGGCATTAATCTGGAAAATATTGATACCCAGTATTTACGTGATCATATTGGGCTGGTGTTGCAGAAAAATCATATTTTCCAGGGTTCAATTTTTGACAATATCCGTTATGGTAAAACTGATGCCAGTCTGGAAGAGGTCGTCGAGTCAGCTAAAAAAGCCTCCATTCATGAGCAGATTTTACAGCTGCCTGAAGGCTATGATACCGATGCCCTAATGCTTTCTGGTGGCCAGCAGCAACGGATTGCCATTGCCCGCATGTTCCTGAAAAATCCACCGATTATTTTTCTGGATGAACCGACTGCCAGTCTGGATGCAATTGCCTCAGAGCAGATCAAACACAGTCTGGATCAAATCAAACAAGGACGAACCGTGATTATTATTTCGCACAGTTTGTCGCAAATTATTGATGCCGATTATACCTATGTGATGAAAGAAGGTCGTATTGCTGAACACGGCGAACATGATGCGCTCTACCATCAGGACGGCGTCTATAAAGAAATTTTTGATGCTATGGCGAAAAGCCTGAATATTGAAAAGATTGCCAGAACCTTTGAAGAGGATGCTGAGGAAGAAACGCATAGCTGATTATGTTATGAATATTTTTATAACAGCGTGCTCTCATGATTCATTCCATAATCGAAACTCGTTTATTACTTTTCATGAGCACAGCAATATATGCTTTTCGCTAAGTTGCACGCTTGAACCCTTATTGATGGCCTGACCGTGAATGCATGGGCAATAAAAAACCCATCATTGAGATGGGCTTTTTGAGACTGTTTCGCTTAACGCTGAACTTTTTGTTCAATCTCTTCGACACTGGTATGGCGTACATCCAGACCTTTGACCATATAGATTACCTGTTCAGAAATATTACGGGCATGGTCGCCAATCCGCTCCAGAGAACGCAGCACCCACATCACATTAATGACGCGGGAAATATGCCGCGGATCTTCAATCATATAAGTCATTAAGGTACGTGTCGCAGACTGGTATTCCCGGTCAATATCGGCATCAGCAAGCAGCACCCGTAAAGCCTGATCGACATCCAGACGCGCAAAGGCATCCAGGGCCTCATGAATCATCACCCGAACCTGATTGCCAATATGACGGGTTTCCATATAACCCCGCGGAGAACTGCCCTCTTCACATAAATTTTGTGCAATACGGGCAATCTTTGCAGCTTCATCGCCAATACGTTCCAGGTCAGTATTGGCCTTGGACATGGCAATCACCATACGTAAATCAATCGCAGCAGGATGACGACGCGCCAGAATCAGGGTTAAGGCTTCATCAATCTCGGTTTCCAGACGATTAACCACATTATCCTGAAATTGCACATCAATCGCTAAAGTGGCATCGGTATCTAACAAGGCATGAATACTATTGGCAACCTGCTGTTCTACCAGCCCCCCCATAGTCATGAACTTGGTATTTACATCTTGCAAATCTTCATTAAATTGCGAAGAAATATGATGATTTAACACCGGATTATTTGGCAAGGTACATACTCCACAACAGCGATTTTAAAATGAATGATCGTGTTCAATATTAAAACATATCTAATGTGAAGTTTTCATGACAAAAACCGCAGATTAGCTGGCTGGCTTGAATGACTTATCAATTAACCAGGCATTCATTTCTTCCAGGTCTTTTTCAGTCAATTTACCGACCGATGCTTTTAAACGCAGCACATTAATCAAATAATCGTATTTTGCATTTAAATAATCCTGTTTGGCAGAAAAAGCATTACGCTGCGCCAGCAGTACATCGACCATGGTTTTCAAGCCTTCCTGATATTGTGCTCTAGAAGCCTGAGAAACCACTTCCGAAGAATCCATGGCGGCTTTTCGTGCCTGTAGTTTGGCTTGATCAGTTTCGACCTGCATATAAGATTTTTTAACATCAGTATTGGCTTTGCGAATCACGGCATCGAGCTGAGTTTCGCTTTTTTTCACATTCACTTCAGCTTTTTGAATAGACTTTTGCGTTCTGCCCCCAGTATAAACATTCCAGTTCATCTCTACGCCAACCTGATCAAACTGGCCATCACTGGAAACCACATTTTGCGGGGTCTGTTTAATATAGCCATAGGTACCGACCGCCTCAATTTGCGGATATAAGGCGGCTTTTTCTACCCGTTTCTGGTCTTCTGCATAATGCTGCTGGATACGCGCCTGCTGAACCGAAAGATTTTGGCTCAGTGCCAGCGCTGTCCAAGCATCCAGATCGGCCGGATAAGGTTTCTGGAATTGGAAGTCATCTCGGAGTACTGCCAGACTCTCTTGATAGGGCCCGATTAACTGGGACAGCTGTTCCTGTGCCAAAACCAGTTGTACATGCGTGGCAATCCGGTTGGCCCGGGCACTTTCATATTGTGCATTGGCCTCACTGACATCACTTTTTGCCACCAAGCCTTCTTTCAATTTGGCATTCATGACATTAAGCTGTTCGAACAGTGCTTTTTCTTCTTGTAGATTGGCTACGGTTAAACTCTGCTGACGCAACACATTAAAATAACTTTCAGAGACATTTAAAATGTGTTCTTGGCGCTGTAATTGTAAAGTGATTTCACTCAAACTAACGGAAGTTTTGACCTGCTTTAAACCTTCCCAAGCATCCCAACGGAATATCGGCTGGCGTGCAGTAATGGCAATTTGTCGAGTTGTGGACGATGAAGACGTAAATGCATCTGAAGGAAAACCTGGAATACTGGTGTCACTGGTCTGCTGGCTTTTACGTGCCACATTTCCAGAAATAGTCACTGTTGGCAGTAAATTTCCTTTGGCAATACCTAAATTGAGTTGATCTGCTTCATATTGTAGAAGATTGGCCTGCCAATTCGGATCGCTGTTTTTTGCCCGTTGATAGGCTTCCACCAAATCCAAAGCATGACTCCATGGGCTAAACAGCAACACACATGCACTAATGACTATTTTAATATCCATTTTTTATAGTAAATCCTTACTAGCGACCATCCATAGACACGCATATTTATAATAAAAGCTATGCAATATTAAAATGATCTTTTCAATTTTCCGTATGATTTTTATTAATTTTTACAATATGTACCGGTGTTATCCATTTGTCTCCATAATTATTTGTCGATAATCACAGCGCGTAACCAAAACTCTTCATAATACTACACAGACAAAGACTTTTTCAGTTATAAAATATCGATATACCCGACAAATCATTGCCGCATGTACCCGATATAGAATGACTGTGCCTTTAAAAACGAAATTTTCTGTTAAGCAATGCTTTCCCTTTTTTATTTTTATGCTTCTGCTCGGGTGTCAAAAACCCGAGCCTCAACCTATCCCAGAACAGGTACAAAAACAATCAGAACAAGATGAAACGGTAGATTTATCGTTATTATGCAAAAATCTTGAAAAAAACATGCTGGCCATTAATGCGGAACGCACTACTTTTGCTCTGGAACAGATCAATCAGGATTTAAAATTATGCTTGCCTCTGTCTACCTTTGCAGAACAGCAGCATTTATTAAAACTGTCCAATCAAATGTATAACAACTTCCTCAGCGTGGACAGAACTGCGCTGCAACAACTCGCTTTCGAAGAGTACGCTTTTGATTTGTCCCAGCATCCGACCATTCAACAGAACCATTTTGAACAACTGAATTTACGTGATCAATATTTATTAAAACATAAAGGGCAGGCGTATATAGAGATGTATGATACTGGCAATGGTCAGGTCAATTATCGCCGTAGCCCTGAATATTTAGCCAGAATTTTTGCGCCTTATATGCCAAAAGCCGAACAGGTCTTTATCGAAAATCTGGCTACCCAAAATATGCAGCCGGTATTTTCAGACCAAATCCTGATTATTGAACCGTATGAGATTTCGGCTCGAGCCTTATTTTGGGAAGAGTATTTAAATCAATACCCGAAGAGCAGCTATCGCAAGGATGCTGAGTATCTTTTACAGATGTATACCCTGTTTTTATTTAAAGGCATGAATGATTCGCCTGTCTCGGATACTTACCTGGATAAATATGCCATCCAAAGTAGCTCGCTGGATGAAATTGAAAAATTAGCCCAGGTCAAAAATTCACATTTAGCCTTTCAAGCGAACAAATTTCTGCAATTTCTGCAATTATCTGAGCAGCAGCGCTTAAAAGAAATTCCAGTCCAGTTAAGCCCTAAAGAACAACAGTCGATGTCTGAAAAGCAGCTGGCACTCAAACAGTTAGATGAATATTTAGGTCTACAAAATTTAAGTCTTTCTAACCCGCGCGACTGTTTTAGTGATGCGGTTTGTCTTTAAGCCATTGCTTTCTATGCAGAATCAATAAAACCACTCAAAAGCGATATTTTATGTGAATGTTTTTTAGCAGTTTGGCGTGTTAATATTGCCGCATAGCTTGACGGAGCGCGAGTAACAACTCGCTGAGATCACCTAAATTCTATATGCAGATATAGCATTTGATGGTGAGTACCGTTGAACCTGATCAGGTTAAGACCTGCGTAGGAATCAAGCCATCAGAAAACCTAAGCCTATAATTTATTCGTGTGGATTTTTACAATAAATTTACCCGGATAAAACAGCCACGTTTTTGGTCGTGCTTGATTCGTTGATGTCATTTCACAAGGATCATTGCAATGCACCAATTAACGAACTCTGCAACAGATATGTCTGCTCAACATGAGCAAGATGCCAGAGATCTCACCCGAATTTTACCCGCTTCCAGAAAAGTCTATGTCCAGGGTTCGCGTAGCGACATTCAAGTGCCTATGCGCGAAATTTCCCTGACTGAGACCCCAACCGGTTTAGGCGGCGAATACAATCCTGCGATTATGGTCTATGACACTTCAGGGGTATATACCGACCCAAACGTTGCCATTGACCTGAATAAAGGCTTGCCCAATGTGCGTGAAGCCTGGATTGAAGAACGTCAGGATACTGAACGTCTTGATACCTTAAGCTCTGCTTTTGGACAGGAACGCCTGAAGGATATTCGCACGGCTGAAATCCGCTTCGCCCATATTCAAAAGCCGCGTCGTGCCAAAGCGGGCAAAAATGTCACCCAGATGCACTATGCCCGTCAGGGCATCATTACCTCGGAAATGGAATATATCGCCATTCGTGAAAACCAGCGCCAGCAGGAAGGTGTCGATGTACGCCAACATGCCGGTCAAAATTTCGGTGCGAAAAACCTGACTGAAATTAGCCCTGAATTTGTGCGTCAGGAAGTGGCTGAAGGTCGTGCCATTATTCCAGCCAATATTAACCATCCTGAAATTGAGCCGATGATTATCGGGCGTAACTTTCTGGTAAAAATCAATGCCAACATCGGTAACTCTGCCCTTGGTTCCAGCATTGATGAAGAAGTCGCGAAAATGACCTGGGCAACCCGCTGGGGTGCCGATACCATTATGGATTTGTCGACCGGCAAGAACATTCATGAAACCCGTGAATGGATTATTCGTAACTCCCCTGTCCCGATTGGTACTGTGCCAATCTATCAAGCACTGGAAAAAGTCGATGGGGTTGCTGAAGATTTAACCTGGGAAATCTTTAAAGACACTCTGATTGAACAGGCGGAACAAGGCGTGGATTATTTTACCATTCATGCCGGCGTGCTTTTAAGATATGTGCCGCTGACTGCCAACCGCTTAACCGGAATTGTTTCACGTGGCGGTTCTATCATGGCGCAGTGGTGTCTGGCGCATCATCAGGAAAATTTCCTTTATACGCATTTCGATGAGATCTGCGAGATCATGAAAGCCTATGATGTTTCCTTTAGCCTGGGCGATGGTTTGCGTCCCGGCTGTATTCAGGATGCCAATGACGAAGCGCAGTTTAGTGAACTGCGTACTTTGGGTGAACTGACCCATCGTGCCTGGGAACATGATGTACAGGTGATGATTGAAGGACCGGGCCATGTGCCGATGCATATGATCAAGGAAAATATGGATCTGCAACTGGAAGTCTGTAAGGAAGCTCCTTTTTATACTTTGGGGCCGTTAACTACCGATATTGCTCCGGGTTATGACCATATTACCTCGGCAATTGGCGCTGCCATGATTGGCTGGTACGGTACCGCCATGCTGTGCTATGTCACACCGAAAGAGCATTTGGGCTTACCCAACAAGAAAGATGTCAAAGACGGTATCATCACCTATAAAATTGCTGCCCACGCAGCAGATTTGGCCAAGGGACATCCAGGTTCTCAAGTACGTGACAATGCCTTATCCAAAGCACGTTTTGAATTCCGCTGGGAAGATCAGTTCAATTTAAGTCTGGACCCAGATACTGCCCGCAGTATGCATGATGAAACCATGCCGAAGGAAGCACATAAATCGGCGCATTTCTGCTCCATGTGTGGTCCTAAATTCTGCTCCATGAAAATCACCCAAAATGTGAGAGATTATGCGAAAAATCAAGGTGTTGCAGAACAAAATCAACAACAGGACACAGAGATTGAAGCCGGTTTGAATGCCATGAAAACCAGCTATCATGAGCATGGTCAAAAATTGTACCACAAGCTGTAATTCTGAAAAAAAAATCTTTTATTTTCATGAAATTCTCAGTTAGGATGAATGTATGATTTTCATCCTGACTGAGCTATATGAATATTATTAAACAAGCGACCTATAATCGCGACCAAGTGCAAGTTCAGTCCCGTGAATATCTTTTTCGTGGCTTCATTCAGGTTGAAAAAGTAAATCTCTGCCATCGTTTATTTAACCAAAGCGAATTCACTCCCGTCATGCAGCGTGAACTGATTCACCGGCCTGAAGCTGCAGGTGTGCTGATTTATAATGATGCCCAGCAAAAATTTGCCCTGATTGAGCAATTCCGTGTCGGTGCGATGGATGATCCAGAGTCCCCCTGGCAACTGGAAGTGATTGCCGGTGTACTCGATGGCGATGAATCGCCGGAAAGCTGTATACGTCGTGAAAGCTTGGAAGAATCAGGCTGTGAGATTGATCAGTTACAGCTTTTATTCAGCTTTTATCCTTCAGCTGGGGCCTGTTCTGAACTGTTCCACCTATATAGTGCCCAAGCACATCTTCCGCAGCAAGGCGGAATCTTTGGCATGCCCGATGAAGGCGAAAATATTCAGCTACATATCCTTGATTATAGTGAAATAACCACTTTACTGGGGAATGGTCGCTTAAAGAATGCGCCTGTCATTATGGCCTTGCAATGGCTGCAACAACATATTAAAACAACAAGGAATGTCTAAGGAGTCGGACATGACTTTATACCAAAACAATGCAGACCAGCAGGACTGGACCATTATTCAAATTTCAGACACACATTTGATGAATCAGGAAGATTTAGAATTTGTGCATATGAATCCTGAACACAGCTTTCATTCGGTGATCCGGCAAATTCAGCAGCAATATCCGGATACAGATGCCATTGTTCATACTGGTGACCTGGCCCAAGTTCCGGTAGAAGAAACCTATAGCCGTTATTTGGCTTTTATGCAGACACTGGGAATCCCGTTTTATCAAATACCGGGTAATCATGACGATATTGATATCTTCCCGTTCTACCAGCATAAAAACCAGGCCCAGGCGATTCATTTTGGCCGATGGAGCTTTGTTCTATTAAACAGTGCGGTACATGACAGGATCGATGGCTGGATTGAACAGGAGCAATTACAACAACTGGATATACTTTTAGCAAAACTGCAACAGCAATTCGTAATTGTGGCATGCCATCATCATCCCTTCGAAATGCAATCAAAATGGATCGATCAGCACAAACTGAAAAACACTCAAAATCTAACCGACATTCTGGCCAAGTACAGTAATGTTAAAGCGGTGATTTTTGGTCATGTGCATCAGGATTCTTGCAATGAATGGCAGCACATCCAGTTTTTCTCCACGCCATCGACCTGTGTTCAGTTCAAACCTTTAAGCGAAGATTTCGCCCTGGATGACCAAGCGCCAGGTTTTCGTGTCCTGCATCTGAAAGCCAATGGTGAACTTGAAACCCAAATTCACCGTGTTCACACAGCACGACAACAAATTAATAGTGAAATTTCAGGTTATTAACTTTTCATTTTGCTTTTTTTCTATTACTTTATGCCTTCTAAAGGAAGCATGATCGATAGAATCCAAGCATCAAAGACTATCAAAAAGCACAAAAAGTCTATATGATGACGACCCTCGCAGGAAAATCTCCTGAGGGTTGGATAAAAACACTTGCATATCACCATATTTTTTGCGTATAGATAATACGTATATGATGAGGAATGCCCTATATGGCGAATGACAACCAAAATCAAGTCTTGGACGAACAAACTGATGTTGTAGATGAAAAATCTACCAAACGCGTGCGTAAAACAAAGCCAAAAGCGTCAGAAAGTGGTTCTACTGCTAGCTTATTTGGTATTGCACCTTATCAGCCTAAAAAAAATGAAGAATACATGTCTGAAGGACAGCTTGAGCATTTCCGCCAGATTTTATTGGCGTGGAAAGCTGAACTAATGTCTGAAGTAGACCGTACTTTAAACACCATGCAAGACGAAAATACAGCTTTGCCTGATGTCAATGACCGTGCGACACAAGAAGAAGAGTTTGCCATTGAACTCCGTACACGTGACCGTGAACGTAAGTTAATCCGCAAGATTGAGCAATCTATCGAAGCGATTAAAAACGATGATTACGGTTTCTGTGAAACTTGTGGTATTGAAATTGGTCTGCGTCGTCTTGAAGCACGTCCAACTGCAACCCTTTGTATTGACTGCAAAACTCTAGCAGAAATCAAAGAGAAGCAAAATAACGGTTAATACTGTGTTAAGTAATCCCTCCCTGCCCCTCCCTTTAATAAAGGAGGGGGACAACAGGACGGCTTATGTGGGTCGGTTTGCGCCATCGCCAACCGGCCCTTTGCATTTTGGCTCACTCATCACTGCACTAGCCAGTTATTGCGATGCCCGTGCCCATCAGGGTCAATGGGTGGTCAGAATTGAAGATACCGATATTCCGCGTATTTATCCCGGCAGTGAAGAACATATCCAGCGTTCAATTGCAGCGTTCCAGTTTGAACCCGATGCCGAAATCATTTTCCAAAAAGACCGTCTAGAACTGTATGAACAGGTCATTGAACAGCTGCATCAACAAGGCTGGGTCTATGCCTGCCAGTGCACCCGTAAAATGCTCGGCTCCAATCATATTTATGCCGGAACTTGCCGGGATTTACATCTGCCTTTTCAGCAGCAAGCTATTCGTCTGAAAGTCTCCAATCAACAGATTTGCTTCACCGATCGTTTGCAAGGTCCACACTGTTCCAACCTGCAACACGACCTCGGTGATTTTGTGCTGAAACGCCGTGATGGCATTATCAATTATCAGCTGGCCGTGGTGGTGGATGATTACTTACAAGGCATGACGCATGTGGTTCGTGGGGCTGACCTGCTAGACAATACCGAACGGCAAATCTGGCTCGGTTCGCTGCTCGGTTATCCGCAACTTGAATATATGCACCTGCCGCTCGCGATGAATGATCAGGGACAAAAGCTCTCTAAACAGAACCTGGCACAAGCGCTGGACCTCAATCGCGCACCCGAATTACTTCAGCAAGCGATTCACGCCTTGCACCAGCCCGAAGTTGATTTAGACACCCCAGCCCATATGCTCAAGCAAGCCATTGCACAGTGGAATACAGACTTAATTCCGCATACAACTAAGCTACACGGCAGCTATTTATAAAATTCAGATTATCGTTAAGCTAAAAATACCTACACCAGTCATGGCAGAATCACGATGTTTTTTATATTTGGCATTGGTCCTAAAACCAAAGTAGTTGAGAAAAATCAGTTTTTATGTCCAGTATGCAGAACCAGAAGTGCCTATGAATTAAAACAGCAGCGTAATTATTTTTCTTTATTTTTTATCCCACTGATTCCCCTCTCAAAAGCCAAAGGAGAATTTGTGAAATGTTTACACTGTGGAACTGAAATGCCGAGCACAGTATTAAACCATGCTCAGCCAAATTGATTGATCATTTACAGCAAAGCTAGAAACTCGATTCTTCTTTGCTTGGATTGGCTTTTTGCGTGGTGGCATCAATTTTCAAAATCAAACTGATCATCACGGCACACATAATTAATGACGAACCGCCATAACTAATAAACGGCAAGGTCAAACCTTTGGTCGGCAGCATGCCCATATTCATCCCGGCATTCACCAAGATTTGCAGCAAGAAAATAATACTGATGCCATAAGCCAAATAACCTGCACGCAAATATTGATATTGCAAGGCACGGTGTCCGATCTTGATACAGCAGACCACCATCATGAAGGACAAGATCAATACGCTACTGATGCCAAAGAAGCCAAATTCTTCACCCAAAATCGCCAACATAAAGTCAGTATGTGCTTCAGGCAGATAAGACATTTTCTGGATACTATGACCGAGTCCTACCCCAGTCCATTCACCCCGACCAAAGGCCATCAGCGCATTGGAAAGCTGATAGCCGGTGCCCAAGGGATCCGCCCAGGGATTGGTAAAGGACAGCGCACGCTGCAAGCGGTAAGGCTCAAAGATAATTGCAGCACCCAGAGCAAAGATAATCGCGATCAAGAAGAAAATAAACTGAATCGGTGGCGCACCAGCCAGGAAGAAAACGCCTAAAATCATCAGGACAATTACTGCAGTTGCGCCCAGATCGGGTTCCAGCAGGATCAAGCCTACAGTGATGATCATCACACCGACTAGGCGGTACAGGCCAGAAGCGCTGTTTCTCACCTCTTTCGCCCGTCGTACCACATAATCCGCAGTAAAGATGGCCATCATGACCTTGGCAACTTCGGAGGCCTGTAAAGTAAAGCCAGCAATACGAATCCAACGGGTGGAACCATTCACCTCTGTACCGACGACCAGCACCACAGCCAGCAACAGAATGGTCATAATCCACAGGGGAAAGGTATTATTAAACCAAACATTCAGCGATACTTTATAAGCCAAAAATGCGGCTACCGCAGCCACCAGAATTGAAATACCGTGTCGGATTACATAGTGAAATGCATTTTCATGTAAGCGGTCTGCATAGGGCATCGATGCCGATGCCACCATGATTGAACCGATACACAGCAAGGCAATAACACAAAAAATCAGCACATTACGCGGCGTAACTTCAGCGGGGATTTTTGGTCCCCACTCATTGTAGACCTGATTAATTTTATTTATGGTCGTCTGAGCTAACCCAGCCATACAACTTTCCTTATCGTTCTTCTAAGCAAGTGTGTTCACACATTCAACAAACTGGTGTCCACGTTCACTATAACCTTTAAACATATCAAAACTTGCACATGCAGGTGACAATAACACCACATCATTGGCTTGTGTATGTTGCTGGCATAATTCCACCGCTTCTTTTAAAGATTCTGCATGAAGCAATGTTGTGGTTCCTGCAATCGCGGCTTCAATCACTGGTCGGTCTTCACCAATCAGCACGGCAACTTTGGCATATTTAGTCAGGGCATCGCGAAGTGCAGTAAAGTCCTGCCCTTTACCTTGACCGCCTAAAATAATCGCCACTTTACCCTGTTGCGGCTCGATTGCAGCACCTAAACCATCAATAGCTGCAAGGGTTGCACCGATATTGGTGCCCTTAGAATCATTATAATAACGAACGCCTTTTACTTCTTTCACAAATTCACAGCGATGCTCTAAGCCTTTAAAGGTTTTTAAAGTATTCAGCATCGATTCAAGCGGCAGTCCAATCGCTTCACCTAAAGCCAGACATGCCAAGGCATTGGCCACATTATGTGTGCCTTGAATATACATCTCGGAACTTTTTAGTAAACGCTCACGACCACGTGCCAACCAGATGGTGCCATTATCTTCTTTTAAAATACCGTATTGATTTAAATCCGGTGCATTCAAGCCAAAGCTTTGCATCGGCGTGTTATCTGGAACCAGTGGACGAGTGAGCGAATCATCACGGTTAAACACGACTTTTTTCACGCCCTGGAAAATACGGTGTTTTGCCGTGTGATAACCAAACATATCGCCATGACGGTCTAGATGATCTTCACTCATATTCAGCACCACAGCCACTTCTGCATTTAAATGAGAGGTGGTTTCCAACTGGAAGCTGGAAAGTTCCAAAATATAAAGTTCAGGATCATCTTTGGTTAAGTCCAGTGCCGGACGGCCCAAATTACCGCCTACAGCTACTTTCTTGCCGGCATCTGCAGCCATCAATCCAAATAAGGTCGTCACCGTGCTTTTGGCATTTGAACCGGTAATTGCCACAATCGGTTTATCGGTGGCACGGCGCAATATCTGAATTTCACTCACCACCGGAATGTCTTTGGCAATAGCAGCCTGAATTTCAGGCAGTTTTAGATCCAGTCCCGGACTAATCACAATTTCTTCAGCTTGCAACAATAGCTCTTGATCCAGCTGACCAAAACTGGTTTGTACTTCCGCTGGAATCTGGTCATGCCCGGGCGGTGTCTTTCGAGAATCTGTTACTGCAACGCGGTAGCCATGTTCATGTAAGAAATTTACTGCTGCAACCCCTGAAATTCCGAGTCCTGCAACAACTTTTAATCCACCACGCTGTATTAACATTTTTACCCCATTTTATGGTCTGTTTCAAAACTGCCAAAATGTTAGCACTTTGCTCTTTTGAATGCTTTTTCTGTTTTGACTTTATATCGGCTTTTTTGTGTCAGCGCGTAAAAAAACCGTCATAAAAATGACGGTTTTTCAATATGCTTATTTAAGATGGAAATAGAACTTGAAATTTATTTCCATTTTACCGCTTGAACTTCGGTTTTTTTCTGAACCTGATCTTCATTTGCAGAACAGCCACAGCTTCCTCCGCAACCAGAAACCATCGCCGGCTTTAACCATTCTCCCAGTGTTGCCCACCCTTGCTTGGCACAAAAACTGGACAACTGCATGAAGACTGAGTTTGCCGTCGTAGGAAATACCTTTTTGAAGACCACAATTGCACTCCACATCACCAATGCCGCAACAATTACCACTTCAATCATCTCAATCTCCTGTGCAGATTATTTTCAGTCAACTGAACCCAATCCAATTAACCCAAATAATGCGTTGCAATTTGATAAGTCAGGAATGACATCAAATAAGCCAAACCAAACAAGTAAGCCGTCATAAAGCTCACGGTTTTCCATGAACCTGTTTCACGTTTCACCGTTGCCAAGGTTGCCAGACAATGCGGCGCATAAATAAACCAGACCAAAAGTGATAAACCGGTTGCCAATGACCAGCCCAGGTCACCTGTACCACCGATTATAGAGGCCAAGCCTTGTGACATGGCATCCTCATCTACCGCAGAAAGTGCATAGACTGTGCCCAATGCAGCCACCACCACTTCACGTGCGGCCATGGCAGGAATCAAGGCGATACAGATTTGCCAGTTAAAGCCTAGCGGGGCAAAAATCGGCTGCATCACATGACCCAGCATTCCGGCAAAGGAATAATCAATTGCCGGGGCAGTCGCACCCTCCGGGGCTTGCGGGAAGGTACACAAGAACCACAGCAAAATAGATAGCGCAAAAATGATGCCACCGACACGTTTCAGGAAGATCTTGGCGCGATCCAGCAAGCCAATCCACACACTTTTGACATCAGGGAACCGGTAGCTTGGCAACTCCATTAACAACATATGCTGAGACTTGTCTTTCTGAAAAAATTTCAGCACGGTTGCTACAATCAAGGCACTAATAATCCCGGCCATATATAGGGCGAACAGCACCAAACCCTGTAAATTGAATAGGCCCCAGACCATTTTTTCCGGAATGAAAGCGGCAATCAGCAAGGCATATACCGGTAAACGGGCCGAACAGGTCATCAATGGTGCCACAAAAATTGTGGTTAAACGGTCACGCGGATCACTGATGCTACGGGTCGCCATAATCCCCGGAACTGCACAGGCAAAACTGGACAGTAACGGAATAAAGGCACGACCTGAAAGACCAGCTTTAAACATCAGTTTATCCAGCAAGAACGCAGCACGTGGTAAATAACCTGACTCTTCTAACACCAAAATGAAGAAGAACAGAATCAAAATTTGTGGCAAGAACACCACCACCCCACCGGCTCCGGCGATAATGCCATCGACCACCAAGCTGTTCAGCAAGGGATGGGAAATATTTGCCCCAACCACTTCACCAAACCAGCCAAAGAAGGCTTCAATTCCATCCATAAACGGCGCCGCCCAGGCAAATACTGCCTGAAACACAATGAACATCATCAGCGCAAGACTGACCAAACCTAAGACTGGATGTAAAAATATTTTATCGAGGAAGTCGGAGCGTTTATCTTCCTGCTCAACTGAATGCACCACATCATGCAAAATGGTTTCAATCTTCTGATGGTTACTGCCAGTTAAACCGCTCAGTTCGGTATGCGGTGTTGAGTATTTACCTTGATCCAGCGCATTCATCAGGTTTTCAATGCCTGAATTACGTACAGCTACAGTTTCCACCACAGGAATACCCAAACGCTCCGCCAACTTTTGCGTGTTGATTTGCATGCCACGGCGACGCGCTTCATCCATCATATTCAGCACAAGCAGAATTGGACGGCGCAGCTCGATCATTTCCAGAACCAGACCAAGATGCAGTTTCAGGTTGGTGGCATCGACCACACACAAGAACGCATCTTGCTGGCCTTCTTCGGCAATTTTACCTTGCACCACATCACGGGTAATCGCTTCATCCGGACTGGTGGCATCTAAACTGTAAGTGCCGGGTAAATCTAATACACGAACTGGTTTAGCCGACGGCAAGGTGAACTGCCCTACCTTACGCTCAACCGTGACACCGGCATAGTTGGCGACTTTCTGACGTGTACCGGTGAGATGGTTAAATAATGATGTTTTACCACAGTTTGGGTTACCTACCAGGGCAATACGCAACGCATCACTCATGCAGGTGCTCCCTCAAGATTAATTTCAATTTTTTCAGCTTCAACTTTACGCAGTGCGAAACGGGTAAATCCAACTTGAATTAAAATCGGGTCTCCACCAAAAATACCTTTGGTAATGACCTGAACCTTTGTCCCCGGTACAAAGCCCAAAGTTTCCAAACGACTCGCCACCAGATCAGTCTGAGCTGTATCATTATTCAAAGTACGATTTACTTTGCGAATGATGGCCGCTTGTTTCACTTTCAAATCAGATAATCGCACCGCATCTAATCCTAAAATATTTGCTACAGTATACAAACAAATGAGAATAATTACCAAGTAAGGTTTATTCCAATTCTCATCTTGTGCTGTTACATCGACATTCGTACAGAATTGTTCTAAATTGATCCCAGCCAAGAAAAACTTGGATTTTTCATTCAATGTAGAAGTGACATGCTTAATAAAAAACCTCGTATCCCTGCTTCTGTGAGCATTCCTGAACATTTAAGTTTTTTACAGGGTTTCCGAGATTATTTAATTGCACAAACCGTCAGTCCGCATACCCGTAATGCCTATCTGTCTGATTTAGTTCAATGTAGTGAGTGCAATTCCAATTTAATGCCAGATTGGTCCAGCGATGATATATCGGATGTTTTACTGGCATTAACCAAACAAGGTAAAAGCCCACGTTCGATTGCGCGCTCCCTTTCTGCCCTGCGTTCTTTTTATAAGTTCTTGCGTGAGCAAAAATTACGTAGCGACAATCCGGTTGCTACCCATAAAACTCCTAAAATTGGTCGGGCCTTGCCTAAGGATTTATCTGAAGCCGATGTTGAAGCCCTCATTAACGCTCCCGATATCAATACTGCTCTGGGCTTACGCGACCGGGCGATGTTTGAAGTCCTGTATGCCTGTGGGCTACGGGTGACTGAACTCCTCAATTTGCGCCTTGAATTGATTAATTTAAAACAGGGCTATTTACGTATTGTTGGTAAAGGCAATAAGGAACGTCTGGTGCCTTTAGGACAGGTGGCGTGTGAATGGATTGAAAAATATCTGAATGAAGCACGCGCTAGCCTTTATAAATCTGCCACCGACTATGTTTTTTTAACCCAGCACGGCGGCATCATGAGCCGGCAAAATTTCTGGTATGCCATTAAACGCTATGCGCTACAAGCCGGGATTAAAGCCGAACTTTCACCGCATACCCTGCGTCATGCCTTTGCCACCCATTTACTCAATCATGGCGCTGACTTACGTGTGGTACAGATGCTGCTCGGACATAGTGATTTATCGACCACACAAATTTATACCCACGTGGCTCAGGTGCGCATGCAACAATTGCATGCGACTTATCATCCACGCGCTTAATGGCGCTAAATATCAGACCAAGAAGTTTTATCGCAGGCATTTTTTTTTGTTATGCTAAGCCACCAATTTTTATCTATAGCTAAAAGAAAGGGTTATTTATGTCATTTACCCGCTCAAAAATTTTTATTGCCTGTACCTTGGCTAGCAGCCTGGTCATCACTGCTTGTTCCAACTCTAATAACGATGAAAAAAAGCAAAGTACTTTAACCGCTAGCGCACCTGCAACCGGACAGGCATCGAATCTTTCCGAACGCAATGCACAGCAGCGCCTGATTAACACGCTGCAACAGCACTTTAAAAAAGCCAATATCAATGCCAAAGTTTTAGATATTAAAGCCACTGAAGTACCGAATCTGTATTGGGTCAACTTAGAAGGCATGTCATCGGTTTATGCTACTGCCGACGGCAAATACATTATTCAGGGTGATGTGCTGCGTTTAGGCGACAGTAAAATTCACAATGTCAGTGAAAGCCTGCAATCTGAAGCCAATAAAAAGCTGCTGGCCAACTTAAAAACTGAAGATCTTCTGGTGTACAAAGCCAAAGGAAAAACCAAACATGTGGTTTATGTCTTTACCGATGCCAGCTGTCCGTATTGTCACAAACTGCATGAACAGATGAATGAAATCAATGCGAAAGGTATTGAAGTACGTTATATCGCATGGCCACGTGGTGAACAGTTCATGCCAGCCATGGAAAGCGTCTGGTGTAGTGAAGACCGTCAGGCGGCTTTTGATCAGGCCATTGCCGGTGCACCGCTTGCTCCAGCAAACTGTAAAAATCCGGTCAGAGATCAATATCAGTTGGGTCTGAATATGGGCGTCAATGGAACTCCGGCAATCTATAATAGCGAAGGTGTTTACCTTGGTGGATATCTATCGCCTGAAGAATTGGTAGAACGTTTAAATAACTAATTTTTATTCGTTAAATTAGTGTTTTTTATAGTTGCAGATAAAGTTATTTCTTTCCTAGAGTCTCATGCTTTTTTTAGCTATGATCTAGGTTCGCTTAAAATTGATTAGATATTGGAGTGTGACGTGAAACCAGTTCGTCTGGCAATCCTCGGTCTTGGTACTGTGGGTGGTGGTGCCCTTAAACTTTTAAAAGAAAACGCTGCTGAGATTAGACGTCGCACCGGTCGAGAAATTGAAATTACCCATGTGGGTACACGTCGTCCGCGTCCTGATTTGGATCTTCCAGAATCAATCAAACAAAGTGCTGATCTTCTAGAAATTGTACGTCAACCCGATGTTGACGTTGTGGTTGAAGTGATGGGCGGAATTCATCCAGCCTATGAAGTCATTATGGAAGCCATGAAACATGGCAAACATATTGTGACTGCCAACAAGGCACTCTTGGCTGAACACGGTAATGAACTGTTTAAAGCGGCTGAAGACAATGCCGTACAGATTGCCTATGAAGCGGCAGTTGCCGGCGGTATTCCAATTATTAAAGTCATTCGTGAAGGTTTGGCTGCCAATAAAATTGACTGGTTGGCAGGTATTATTAACGGAACCGGCAACTTCATTTTAAGTGAGATGCGTGAAAAAGGCCGTGCTTTTGAAGACGTGCTGAAAGAAGCTCAAGAACTCGGTTATGCCGAAGCCGATCCGACTTTTGACGTTGAAGGCATTGATGCTGCACATAAACTGACCATTCTGGCGTCATGTGCATTTGGTATTCCGCTACAGTTTGATAAAGTCTTTACAGAAGGCATTGGCAAAGTTACTGCACAAGATGTGAAATATGCAGAAGACTTGGGTTTCCGTATCAAACACTTGGGTATTGCGCGCCGTACCGATGCCGGCATTGAATTACGTGTGCATCCGACTTTAATTCCAGATGACCAGCTGATTGCCAATGTAAACGGCGTGAAGAATGCGGTCTTGGTACAGGCCAATGCTGTTGGTCCAACCCTTTATTACGGTGCTGGTGCAGGCGCAGGTCCAACCGCTTCAGCTGTGGTTGCCGATGTCGTCGATATTGTCCGTGATATTATTTATACCGAAGATGGCGCCGGAACCATTCCGCAATTGGCCTTTGAAGCCCTCACGGATTTGCCAATTTTAACGCGTGAACAAATGACCACAGGCTATTACATCCGTATTAATGCCGAAGATCAAATGGGCGTACTTGCCGATGTCACCACGATTTTAAGTCGTGCCGGCATCAGCATTGATGCCATCATGCAGCAGTCGCGTTTAAAAGACCTGATTCCGATCGTGATTTTAACTGATCCTATCGTTGAATCAAAAATGGATGAAGCGTTGCAACAAATTCAAGCATTGCCCTTCATTCATGGCGAAATTGTACGAATTCGTTTAGAATCGCTTGATAATTAATCGGGTCGAGGGGAATATTTCCGTTCCTCTCGCCAAGCTCTACACACAATTGGAACATCATCATGTCTAATGCCAATCGTTATACTGGTTTAGTTGACCGCTATCGCGACCGTTTACCAGTGTCTGCAACTACTCGTGCAATCTCTTTAGGCGAAGGTAACACGCCACTGATTAAGCTTGAGAACATTCCACGTATTATTGGCAAAAATGTTGAAATTTATGTGAAGTACGAGGGCTTAAACCCGACTGGTTCATTTAAAGACCGTGGTATGACCATGGCAGTGACAAAAGCAGTTGAAGAAGGCTCTAAAGCCATTATCTGTGCGTCTACTGGTAACACTTCTGCTGCTGCAGCGGCTTATGCTGCCCGTGCGGGGATCAAAGCGTTCGTAATCATCCCTGAAGGCAAAATTGCCATGGGTAAAATGGCGCAAGCGATGATGTATGGTGCTGTAACCATGCAAATTCGCGGTAACTTCGATGACGGTATGCGTTTGGTGAAAGAAGTGGCTGACCAAGCACCGGTGACCATCGTGAACTCAATCAACCCTTACCGTTTGCAAGGTCAAAAGACTATTGCTTATGAAATTGTTGAAGCTTTAGGCCGTGCTCCTGATTACCACTGCTTACCAGTGGGTAACGCAGGGAACATCACTGCACACTGGATGGGTTATACCGAAGCTGTTGCAAACCAATCAAAAGATGAGTTTGAGCAAGTGGTTTATGATGCTGCAACAGATCAGTTCACTGGTCCTAAACCTGAAGGCTTGCCAACGATGGTCGGTTACCAGGCATCTGGTGCTGCACCGTTCCTGCGTGGTGCACCGGTTGAAAGCCCTGAAACAGTAGCAACTGCCATCCGTATTGGTAATCCACAAAGCTGGAACCATGCAAAAGCTGTAGTTCGTGATTCTAAAGGTTGGTTCGACGAACTTCAGGATAGCGAAATTTTGGATGCGCAGCGCCTACTTTCTATGTACGAAGGTGTATTCGTAGAGCCTGCTTCCGCAGCATCTATCGGTGGCGCAATTCGTGACATTAAAGCAGGTAAAATTGCTCAAGGTTCTGTGATCGTATGTACCGTAACAGGTAACGGTCTGAAAGACCCTGACACAGCCATCAAGCAATGCCAAGATGCTGTCATGTTGTCTATCGATGCCACTATGGATCAAGTTAAAGACTCTATTCTTTCGAATATGTAATTTATTTCATCTTTAGATGGAAAGAAAAAAGCCCTGCAATTGCAGGGCTTTTTCATTTGGAAGTATTCAAACGTTGAGTAAATTTGAATCCTTCGCAAAGTTAAACATTAAATACGTTTTGGTAACTGGCTTGCCCAAGTCATTAAACGGGTTGCATCATTGGTACGTGCGGCAGATGTATCTGCGCCCAGCAACACCACCACCGCTGGACGATTATTTAAAGTCGTATGCATTGCTACGCAGCGTCCTGCTTCATTGATATAACCGGTTTTTGAAATATTGATATTCCAGCCACCATTACGCACTAGGGCATTGGTGTTGTTAGATTTCAAAACTCGATAACCCAGATTAAAATCATAACTTGGTGTGGTTGAGAATTGGCGAATCAAACTATATTGAGATGCTTTATTGACTAAAATACCCAAATCACGTGCAGAAGACACATTTCCAGGATGCAAACCTGTTGACTCCAGATAATGTGTTGAATGCATACCGAGAGATTTAGCTTTCGCATTCATTGCAGAAATAAAGGCTGCGCGGCCACCCGGGAAAGTACGCGCCAATGCAGACGCAGCAGGATTCTCAGACTTCATCAATGCAAATAAAAGTGCTTCAGCACGATTCATGCTGTCACCAGCACGTAAGGTTGAGCTTGAACTCTTACAGCCCGAACAAGAAAAATCGGCCTGTTGTAAGGTAATTTTTTCCGACATGTTTAAACGGGCATCCGCAATGACAACCGCAGTCATCAGTTTAGTCAGGGATGCAATTGGAAAGGCGGTATTACTATTTTTACTGTATAAAACCTCACCTGTTTGAGCGTCCATCACCAAAGCAGCACGGGCATTTACAGAAGGTTGATTGCTATAGTTTGAATTATTTAAAATCTGTACATTTTGAGGTGCAGAATGAGCAACCACAGCATTTGAGCTACGTACAGAAGTGGTTATTTTTGTTGAACCTTGTGGAGAAACTTCTTCAGCTGAAGCATCACCGTTTAATAATTGATTGGCATCCTCAGAAGACCAGTTCAATGCAGCTTGTCCGGGCCCTTTAGAAGCATCCATGACCAGCTCTGCAAAACTGGTTGAACTCATGATTAACAGAATCGACATGCCTAGCACATGGATTAAAGATTTTTTCGATTGTTTCACGGTGATTTACTCAACTCAAGGAGACAATATACATTTGTATATTCCCTCAAAAATGCTTACATTTAAACACAAATATGAACACTTTTTGTTACTCACAACATTGTGTATAACATTTAATGGAAAGATATAGAATAGGATTGCTAATTTTGTCATTTCATTGCAAGCTTATTTTGCTTTATGTAACAAAAAAAATGCATTTTTTTGATATGAGGGAGAACTAGGTGATCACAGTTTTAGTGGTAGATGACCATGAATTGGTACGTACCGGAATTTGCCGTATGCTCGAAGACCATGCGGATGTTCAAGTGATTGGTCAGGCTGAATCTGGTGAAGAAGCAATTAACTTAGTCCGTCATCATCACCCTAATGTGGTCTTGCTTGATGTAAACATGCCGGGAATTGGCGGGGTAGAAACCACCCGACGTCTGCTACAGACTGCCCCTGAAACCAAAGTGCTGGCCGTCAGTGGCCTGGCTGAAGAACCTTATCCTTCTTTATTGCTGAAAGCCGGGGCTAAAGGTTATATCACCAAAGGTGCGCCTGTGACCGAAATGGTCCGTGCCATCAACAAGGTGATGCAAGGTGGGAAATACTTCAGTGCAGATATTGCCGAACAATTGGCCAGTTCATATCTGTCAGACACCCAGCAATCTCCTTTCGATGCATTATCGGAACGTGAAATGCAGGTCGCGATGATGGTGGTGAATTGTATTAGTGCCCAGGAAATTGCCGATAAACTTTTTGTCAGTGTTAAAACGGTCAATACTTACCGTTATCGCATCTTCGAAAAGCTGAATCTGGATAGTGATGTTAAATTGACTCATCTGGCCATTCGCTATGGACTGATTAAACCTTAATGCCTGCTAGAAGACCTGCATGACGCAAAATACCAATATTTTTCAGTTTAACCAATATCGTTTAGGCATTTGGTATAGCACTTACAGATTCATTATTGCGACTAGTCTTCTCGTGATTTTCTTATTAACCAATCAGCGTTTAAATACCGATTATCACTATCCGCAGCTTTATTTTTATGTCCTGATCGGCTATGTGTTAACAAGCTGTATTCAGTTAATTACGCTAAAAAGTATACGCTTCAAAATTTCCCAGCAGCTCCCACTATTGTTTGTCATTGACGTTATTGCTTTAAGCTTGCTTACCTTGGCGGTAGATGGCCCTAATCTGCAATTAAGTTTGCTGTTCGTAATTACCATTTTTGCAGCCTCATTATTACTGAATGCCAAAAAGGCTTTGATTATTACCTTAATTGCCGTGATTAGTGTGATTTATCAGCTTTTTTTAGGCAGTATTTTTGATTTTTCCTCACTGAATAATATTGGCAACAGTGCCATATTGGCTTTTCTTTTTTTAGTCGTGTATGGCAGTGGGCAAATTGCGGTACGCCGTTTCCAATTGCTGGAAAATTTAAACTTTTCTCAATCCCTGGAGTTAAACCGGCTACAAAATCTGAATCGCTATATTCTGGAACAGATAGAACTCGGTTATTTGGTTTTAGATGAAAACTGCCATATTGTGCTGAGCAACCCTGCTGCTTGCCTGCTTTTAGGCATTCCTCCGCTCTATGCCTATGACAAATATCCCTTATACAAGGCCCAGCCCGATTTATTTGAATTACTTAAATTTGATCAATTGCAGGACGGAGAAAAATTTCAGTTCGAGTCGCAGCTCAGCCATTATCATATGCATATTGAAGTGCAAAAACTCATGGTCCCGCATCAGACCCTGACTCTATTGGTACTGCAGGATGCCACCAAGCTTAATCAACGCGTGCAACAATTAAAACTTGCGGCACTTGGACAATTGTCTGCGAGCATTGCCCACGAAATTCGCAATCCTTTAGCGGCCATTGTCCAAGCCAATGAACTTTTGCGAGATAGCGATCCGCATCAACAAGCGGCATTGAGCCGGATGATTTCGAAACAGACCCAGCGTATCGATCGTATTATCCAAGACACACTGAATATGGTGCGCAATAAAGAAACCCATCCCTCCACGATTGAACTGAAACAGTTTATTCCGCTCCTCATTCAGGAAGATTTGGCTGATATTGCCATCCAGATTAAATATACCGTTCAAAGTAAAATTTTTATTCGTTTTGACGAGGCCCAATTGCGTCAAGTTTTGATTAACCTGATTCGTAATGCTATTCGACATAATTCACCTGAGCATTCACATATTGAATTGAATGCCTATTTACATGAACCCAATGTCCGCATTGAAGTCCGTGATTTTGGCGCTGGGGTTGCGTCAAAAGATTTAACCTCTTTATTTCAACCTTTTTTTAGTACCGAAATCACAGGAACTGGTTTAGGATTATACTTATCACATAGTTTTTGCGAGGCCAATCAGGCAAAACTCAACTATGTAGAACAAGAACAAGGGGCATGCTTTCAAATAGAATGCCTGCGAGTTGTATTATAAATTAAAATTGCCGGGGTGTACTTTGGAACAACAACCACTTGTATTGTTAGTAGATGATGAAGAAGATTTGTGTACCCTCATGCAAATGTCTTTAGCGCGTATCGGGATCAAAACCCATATTGCACATCGTCTTGAACAAGCCAAAAAATTCTTGTCTGAATACCGGTATGATGCTTGTTTAACCGATTTAAATTTACCGGACGGTAATGGACTGCAACTGGTGGAATGGATTAGCCAGCACTTTCCATCCATACCGGTGGCGGTACTGACAGCATATGGCAATATGGAAATTGCCATTGCGGCACTCAAAGCCGGTGCATTTGATTTTGTCAGCAAACCCGTGAATCAAAAGCATCTGGAACAACTGCTGCAAAAAGCCTTTAATAAACCCTTTGAGCATTTGCAGACCAAAGAAGATAGTCTGGAACAAAAGTTATTAATCGGCCAATCACTGCCGATTCAACAGTTAAGAGTAACCTTAAATAAAATTGCCCGCTCTCAGGCACCGGTATTTATTACTGGCGAATCCGGGACCGGAAAAGAAGTGATTGCCAATCTGGTACATCGCCTCAGTAACCGTAATGAAGGACCTTTTATTGCCATTAACTGCGGAGCTATTCCGACTGAATTGATGGAAAGCGAACTGTTTGGACATAAAAAAGGCAGTTTTACCGGTGCTACTCAGGACAAACAGGGTCTGATTCAATCTGCACACGGCGGCAGTCTGTTTCTAGATGAAATCGCCGAACTGCCTTTAAGCATGCAGGTTAAATTGCTACGTGCCGTGCAGGAAAAGCGGATTCGTCCAGTCGGTTCAGACTGTGAAATTGATGTCGATTTTCGTGTGATTAGTGCCAGCCATCAAGACCTGGAAGCACTGGTGCAACAAGGTCGCTTTAGACAGGATCTGTTCTTTCGTATCCATGTGATGGATCTGGTCCTGCCCCCACTGCGTGAACGTGGTGACGATATTATTTTATTGGCGCATCATTTTATTCAGAAAATTAGCCAGGAATGGGATATTCCGCAAAAACAGCTAACTGATCGTGCGAAAAGCTTTTTACTGAGTCAGTATTATCCCGGAAATGTCCGTGAATTGCGTAATATTATTGAGCGTGCCATTACCTTAAGCGATGATGAAAGAATCGACTTGCAACACTTACAAAGTGCACCTTTACGCTATCCAACTGCAGCGATGCCAGAAGTTGCGGAAGATCAACACGTTTTGCGCAGCGACATTCTGGTTTCTTCTAAAAAATTACCCGATGAAGGTTTAGAGCTGTATCTGGAAAATATTGAAAAAGATATTTTACTCAATGCCCTGAATTTGACCCATTGGAACAGAACCCTGGCTGCCAAAAAACTGGGCATGTCTTTCCGTTCCTTGCGTTATCGTCTGAAGAAATTTGGTTTGGATACCGACGAAGAATAAGCTGTTTTTATTTATGACTTAAAATAATCTCTGCAACATGTTCCAGATAGTTGTCTTCTTTCATGTCATGTTGCAGCAGATATTGTTGATCCGGTTGAATACCGACACCCTCAATCATCTGTCCTTTCGGTGTGTAATAATGCGATACCGTCATCTGCAAAGCTGCACCATTGGAGAGTGGAAACAGTTTTTGTACCACCCCTTTTCCATAGCTTTTTTCACCCACTACCCAGGCACGGCCATGATCTTTCATCGCAGCGGTAAACACTTCAGCAGCAGAAGCGGAGCGGTTATTGATTAAAATGCCCAACTTTAAATTCTGAAATTCAAAACTAGGTAGGGCTTGAAACTGCTGATCCCCTTCAGAACGACTTTTGGTCGAGACAATCAATCCTTGATTCAAAAATAAGTCGGCCGATTCCACCGCAGCAGATAACAATCCACCAGGGTTATTTCTTAAATCCAGCAATACTGCTTTCAAACGTGAGGAAGGATGCTCTTCAATCAGGCGTTTAATTTCATTGGCTGTATCTTGCTGGAAAACTTTGACTTTAATCACCAATACCTGATTATGCAGCAAAGTTGCCTGAATATCGGTTTCGATTTTTTTATTACGGACTAAAATCAGAGGTTTACTATTAGGTGCCAG
>DFAM01000016.1:298625-299973 GCA_002365595.1 Acinetobacter sp. UBA3106
GCAAGAGCTGCTTATACTCTTCTGGACTTAAATAACGAGAATAACGGTCCAGTCCGCTGACCAGACCTTTAATCGCCTGTTGAAATAAGGCTTCATCATTTTTGGCATCGACATAATTTTCTTTGACAATGCTATAAATCTGCACAAATTGCTGAATCGATTCCACCGGAACCTCAGCATAATTCTGTTCAGCTTCATCATCAAAATCTAAAACAGGCTGGCTTTTGGCTTTCGTCGCAGCAAGAGCGGAATGGCTCACACACATCAATAACGTGGTTAAAATGACAACCTTTTTCCAGCGCTGTAAAGCCATCCAACCACCTGTTTATACGAAAATTTTTATGATTTTAAAGTAATCAAATTACGACCTTTCATTTCTGCAGGTACAGGAATTTGCATGAGGTTCAACAATGTTGGAGCAACGTCTGCAAGCACACCGCCTTCAGCAATGGTGGCAGAAGTCGGGCCAACATAAATAAACGGCACCAGTTCAGTGGTATGTTGAGTATGCACCTGACCACTGTGATAGTCCTGCATTTGCTCTACATTACCATGATCGGCGGTGATCAGCATATGGCCTTTTTGCGCCATAACTGCTTCATATACCCGGCCCAAGCAAGTATCCACTGCTTCAACAGCTTTTACTGCTGCATCGAATACACCAGTATGACCGACCATATCACCATTGGCAAAGTTCACCACCAACAAGTCATATTCACCTGAATTAATTGCAGCAACCAGTTCATCGGTCACTTCATAAGCGCTCATTTCAGGCTTAAGATCATAAGTCGCAACATTTGGTGATGGAATCAGAATGCGTTTTTCACCCGGGTATTCATCTTCACGACCACCACTAAAGAAGAAGGTCACATGCGCATATTTTTCTGTTTCCGCAATACGCAGCTGTGTTTTACCCAAATCCGATAAGTATTCACCAATCGAGTTTTTCAACGCTTCTGGCATGTAGGCCACAGGTGCATCAATGGTCGCTTGGTAACGGGTAAGCATGACAAATTTAGACAAGTTTGGAACCACTTTACGTTCAAAACCGGCAAAGTCTTTTTCGACAAAAGCTTTGGTGATTTCACGCGCACGGTCAGCCCGGAAATTCATGAACACCACGCTGTCACCATCCTGGATTTTTGCCACATCACCAATACGGGTCGCTTTGACAAATTCATCAGACTCATCCGCCGCATAAGCCTGTTCTAAGCCTTCTACCGCTGTTGCCGCTGTACGTACGGCTTCACCTTCGCTCAATAGACGATAAGCCTGTTCAACACGATCCCAACGGTTGTCACGGTCCATAGCGAAATAACGGCCAATCATGGTCGCAATACGACCCTGA
>DFAM01000016.1:300072-340919 GCA_002365595.1 Acinetobacter sp. UBA3106
GTATCACGGCCATCTAAAAATGCATGCAGATAAACTTTTGCACCGCGTTTTAATGCCAGTTCAGCCATAGCCACAATATGGTCTTCATGCGAATGTACGCCACCTTGTGACAATAAACCTAAAATATGCACTGCACCATTCGCAGCTTTGGCTTTTTCAACGGCATCGACCAGCACTTCCTGCTCAAAAAAAGCACCGGTACGAATATCTTTGGTAATACGGGTAAAATCCTGATACAGCACGCGACCTGCACCAAGGTTCATATGACCCACTTCAGAGTTGCCCATTTGACCATCAGGCAGGCCAACATCTTCACCTGAACCTGAAATCAAACCATGTGGATGCTTTTGTTGCATAGCAGTTAAATTTGGTCGTTTTGCTGCCAGGTAAGCATTGTCTTCGACCGCTTCGCGATGACCCACACCATCCATAATTACCAATACGTGAGGGATTTTGCCAGCAGTTGCATCCGTCATAATGAACACTCTTTTGTTTACAATTTCATCGTTATATCTTACCGAATTTTCGGTCAAGACTCTATGTGCAGATCATGACTAAAGCTGATCATGCACCTTGTTTTTATCACTGTAGGGTCTGCTAGCGTGCGCGTCGTAGCAAATAACCACCGATCAGCATCATCAGCACAATCGGCACAAACACGAACCAGGCCGGTGATGGGGAATAGACCAGACTTGCATAGCCCAAAAAGTCCTGTAGATAGAAGAATCCCAGGCCAATAAATAAGGCAATGACCAGACGGAAACCCATCGACTGTTGGCGTAAAGGGCCAAAAATAAAGGAACAGGCAATCAGCACCAAGGCAATCAGTGCAAATGGTGAACCGACTTTTTGCCAGAATGCCAGCCTGTAGGTTTTCGGAATCTGGCTATATTCATGCATATAACTCATGAAACTGACCAACTGACTTGGCGATAGCTCTTCCGGGTCAAGCGTGACCATATGCACATATTTCGGTTGCAAAGCCAAAGACAGAGGAAGCTGTTCTGCTCTCACCAGCGAAGCATTGCCTTGCGGCAGAATATCCATCTGTGAAGTGGTTTGTAGATCCCAACTGCCATCTTTTACAAACTGGCCTTTTTCTGCAACCAGCACACCTTTTAATTGATAATCGTCATTAAAATCAACCAACTGAATGTAATTTAGCTGGCCTTTGGCATTGGCATAATCAATATAAATAAAGCGCTGGCCTTCACGGGTCCAATAGCCTCTCACCTCACCCAATGAACTGACACTGCGGTGATCTTTGACGCTTTTGGCCTGCTCATTGGTATAGGGAATGACCCATTCACTGAGTACAAAGGATAAAACCACCAGAATCAGCGCTGAACGAATCACCCAGCCGACAATGCGCCATAAGCTCACCCCGACCGAGCGCATCACCACCAATTCACTATTGGAAGCCAACGTGCCTAAACCCAGCACAGCACCAATCAGGGCAGAAATAGGCAAGATTTCATACAGATAACGCGGTGCACCCCACAATACATAGACAAAAGCCTGCCAGGCACCATAGTTTTCATTCAGTGAACCCAATTCACCCAAATAGGTAAACAATACTTGTAAAACTGAAAGTACTGCTGTGGCACCCAACATTGCTAAGGCAGTCGTTTTGGTCACATGTTTCGCAATAATTCGACGTGCTAACATTTTAAGACCTCGCCTGCTGAATTCGTTTCTTGATTTTCGGTGCCAGTTTCTGTTTCCGGGAAAACAGTGCTGCGGTAATAGCATAGACCATCAAAACCACAGGATACGCCCAGATCCCCATTTCATCTTTACTGACCCGGGTTTTAACTGCCATCAAGGCTACAATCAAACTGGAAAAAATCAGTAAAGCCGGGAACAGTTTTAAATAACGGCCTTGACGCGGACTGACCTCACAAAGCGCAATTGCCAGTATTAAAGCAGCCACAATAGAAAATGGCACGAAGATCCGCCAGCCCAGTTCGCTTGCGACCACAGGATCATTACGGTTGTTCCAGAGTTTTGAAATCGGTAGCGCTTCTACTTCAGAACTTTCAAACTTGGCTTCCTGATCACTTTCCAGGCGTAAACGGTAAGACTGAAATTCAGCCTGGGTGTATTTTGGTGTTCTCGGGAAAATTTCATAACGGCGTCCCTGAACCAAATCGACAATACTGGCCGTTTCGTCAGGAGCTTCCACACGGGTGGCTTCTTTGGCCAAAATCATGATGTCAGGTTGACCGGGTTTTTCGGCACGCTGATAGAAAAACACGTCTTTCAGATTACGACGGTCTTCCGACAAATCACCAGCATAAATAGTATAAGGGCCTGAGGAAATAAATTCTTTAGGACGAACCAGGTCAAACCCGGTTCTTACCGCCTGCTTAGTGGTCAGTGCTTCAAACTGGCGAATACCCCAAGGAGACATCCAGATCATTAACACCGTTTGCACAGCAAGAAAAGCCAATGTTAACGGAATGAGTAAACGCCCCAGCTGGTTACGGCTGATACCACTACCATTCAATACCGCCATTTCATGATCGACATAGAGACGACCCAGCACCAGCATCAAGCCAATAAAAAAGCCGAGTGGAAGAATTAAAGTTAAAAATTCTGGCAGTCGATAGCCAATAATGCTGAACAAAATACTGGCATCTAAACGGCCTTGTGCCGCTACACCAAAGTACTTGATCAGTCGACCACCCATCATGATTAAGGTCAATAAAGCAATCACTACCAAGGAGGTAGACAGCACTTGCTTGACCAGATAACGCCGAATAATCAAATTAATTCTTCCAAAAAAAGGGCAAATAAAAACTAGCGCTAGTTTACCCGAATGGTGAAAATATAAAACCTATACTGTTGTTGCGCATTGAAACTCTATTCATAGAAATGTTTCAATGGTTTAATGGTTTGCAATCTTTCAAAGGCATGAATACAAAACATGAAACTGACAATTAATACGTCATTCCAAGAGAATGCATCTAGCCCATATTTGTTGATATTAGTTGATTCTGAGCAGTTGCAAAAGGTCTCTACAACTTATCAAATCAATGATTTAAATAGTTTAGTCGAAGCAGCACAATTCAAGGCGAGCCTAGGCGAATCTTTACCCCTGATCGGGAAAGTAGCGGCATGTCTGAATACCACGCTGATTGGCCTGGATAAAGCAGCTGAAATTCAGCCGGCTAAATTAGCAAAAATTGCACAAACCATTATCAAAGCGTCACAAAAAAAATTCAAACAGATCAGCATTGATATTTCTGCTCTCGCTCCAGAGCAGCATTATTTATTTGCACTGGCGCTGACTCAGGCAAGTTACGCCTTTGATGAATACAAATCCAAGAAAAATGAATTTGTGCTTGAACAAATTCAGCTGATTGCTGCAAACAGTAGCTTAACCCCGCAGCAGTTAAGTTTGATTCATGCAGTGCAATCCGGTCAGAACCTGGCCCGTGATTTAGGCAACCGTCCAGGCAATATCTGTTTTCCTGAATATCTGGCAGAACAGGCCCAAGCCTTGGCTGCAGAATATCCGGACTTGCTGAAAGTGACGGTAATCAATGAACAGCAAATGGCAGACTTGGGCATGAATGCCTTCCTTGCCGTGAGCAAAGGTTCAGACCGTCCAGGTCGTGTAATTACCCTTGAATATAAAGCTCATACCGAACAAGCGCCTGTTGTACTGGTCGGTAAAGGCGTAACCTTTGATACAGGCGGTATTTCACTCAAGCCGGGTCTGGGCATGGATGAAATGAAATTCGACATGTGCGGCGCAGCATCAGTACTGGGCACCATGCGTGCGCTGTGCGAATCTAAACTACCGATTCATGTGGTCGGTGCCATTGCCGCGGCTGAAAATATGCCTTCAGGTCATGCCACCCGTCCGGGTGATATCGTGACCACCATGAGTGGTCAAACAGTGGAAATTTTAAATACCGATGCCGAAGGCCGTTTGGTGCTATGCGACACCCTGACGTACATCAAGCGTTTTAATCCGGCGCTGGTGATTGATATTGCAACCTTGACCGGTGCCTGTGTAGTCGCTTTGGGTTCAGTATTGTCAGGTTTATTTACGCCAGATGACGAATTGGCTGCTGAAATTACCGCTGCTGGCCAGGCTTCTTTTGACCGGGTATGGCGCATGCCGGTAATTGACGACTATCAGGAACAGTTGGATTCGCCATTTGCCGATATTGGCAATATTGGTGGGCCTAAAGCCGGTTCTGTGACTGCTGCATGTTTCTTGCAACGTTTTACCCGTGAATATCGCTGGGCACATCTAGATGTTGCCGGTACGGCATGGAACTCAGGTACAGCCAAAGGTGCAACCGGTCGTCCGGTGCCATTACTGGTTCAGTTCCTGGCCAATCGTGCGCAGTCAAATGGCTAAAGTCAGCTTTTATCTGTTTGAAAAAAGCAATGAACGGCAGGTGCAAAGCACTTGCCGTTTGTGCCGCAAGATTCTGAAACAGCCTGCACAGATCTGGCTGTATTGCGAAAATACCGACTTGCAGCAGCAGCTTGATGAACAGTTGTGGAGTTTTGATCCCAGCAGTTTTATTCCGCATGGTATTGATCAGGAACAGGCCAGCATTTGCATTTCATCGCGTTTGCCGGAACAGTCGGACTGGATCGTGTTTAATTTTAACAATCAAGCCCTTGAACAGATTGATAAATTTAGTCACATTATAGAAATCATCGAAAATAATGAATCGGCAAAACAACTGGGTCGTGAAAAATTTAAACAATATCGACGCTTAGGTATTGAGCCACGAACGTTCAAGCTTTAACCGATCAATTGAAATAAGGAGAGATGTGGTGGCATTAAATGTCGGTCAAGATTTTAAACAGCGCTGGTTAAACGTACCGGAAGCTGTTCGTCAGGCATTTATAGATGACTTACACCGCGTCTGCAATGTCCTCAAACCTGAAACCAATATTCATAAGTGGCTGGAAAAAGACAAAGAAGCCCAGCAGCAATCTTATGAAAAAATTGAACGTGCTTATGTCGAACGAAAAGCTCAGCTGATTGAAGAAGCGCGTATGCGCAAGCAGCGTGCTTTAGAACAGTCGCTAGAAAATAAGCGTGCCGAGCAGGCGGCTTATGCACAGGCATTACAGTTAGATGAAGACAGACAGTTTGCCGAACAAGTTCATACCCTGGCTTTTATGCGTCAAAATATAGAGCACGAAACCCAAACCTATACTGCCCGCTATCACAAGAATCCGGAAGGCAGTGCCATGAACTTTGCCAAAGGCATGCGATCGATCCCGGATACGAAAATATTATCGGAACTGGAAAGTGTGCGTTTACGTCTGGAACTGGAAGCTGAAACCCTGATTGAGCAAGCGGTGACAGCATTTCGTGCCAAGTTACTTCAGGCCAGTCAGGAAGAAATTGAATATATTTTAAAACATTCCAATTTATCTACAGATAAACCTGCATCTTAAGGTTTGATGATGCTGGCTTGAGGCATTTTTTAATGTTGTTGTTATGATAAAAACAGTCCATTTCGGTGGACTTTTTATTGGGCTCATTATTTGAAATGAGTCTTGAACCTTTTGTAAGGTACTAAAATTAAAACAAGTCTACGGCGAGACCAAGCATATTGCCTGCCCCATAACCGATTCCCAGTAATACCGCAATCCAGATTAAACCGCCGGCCACATTATACAGCATGAAACTCAAGATATTCATATGCCCTGCCCCTGCAGCAAAGGGAGCAAAGGAACGTACAAAAGGCACAAAGCGGGCCACTAGAATGGTTTTACCACCATGCTTGGTAAAATAATTGTTGGTTTTCAGGATATATGCGGGTTTTAAGAAGCGGGAATGTTCATGGAAAAATTTAAAGCCCAAAATCTGCCCGGTATAGTAATTGACGATATAACCCAATACTGCAGCTATAAACAGTAACAGTCCCATGGTGTTTAAATGGATCACATCTGTAGTTGAGCAGAGGGCACCAATTGCAATCAGCAGGCTGTCCCCCGGCAAGAAGAACATAAACACAGAACCGGTTTCTGCAAAGATAATCAGAAATAAAATGGCATAGATCCACAGACCATACTGATCCAGTAAAGTCGGTAACCATTGTTCGATATGCATTATAAAATCAAGCATTTACCGATACCCTTTGCCATCTTGATATGTGCATCACAGATTAAAAACCATCGCTCATGAATAAAAAAACAGCCTGACTTTTCAATCAGACTGTTCTCTATTCTAGGGACTTTTACTTCAAGAAGCCATTTTCTGCCAAAAATGCCATGCTCAATTTAGACTGTTCTTTGACTTCAGCAGCTTTATCACCCAGCATCAAACGCTCGATATAACGCGCCAACACATCCACTTCCAGATTCACTTTCGCCCCGGTTTTCCAGGTGCCGATATTGGTTCGTTCAGCCGTATGCGGAATCAGATTCAGGCTGATAATATTGCCGCGTAAATGGTTAATGGTCAGGCTAATCCCGTCCACGGTCACCGAGCCTTTTTCGGCCAGGTATTTGGCAATTTCCGCCGGTGCCGTTACCTCATAATAAATAGAACGGGCATCTTCACGCACCAGTGTAATTTCACCCACTGCGTCGACATGGCCACTGACAATATGTCCACCAAAACGGGTGGTTGGCAACATGGCTTTTTCCACATTGACCGGTTGACCCACTTTCCAGGTACCAAGTGTCGTACGGTTTAAACTTTCGCGCGAAACGTCAGCAGCATACCAGTTATCGCCCCATTCAATCACGGTCAGGCAAATACCATTGGTGGCAATTGAATCACCCAAATGCACATCAGACATGTCGAGATCGGTGCCAATACGCAAACGTACATCACCGCCTACGCTTTGCAAGCTCTCTACTTTACCTAGACTTTCAATAATGCCTGTAAACATAACTTTTTCTCTAATTCTGTCGTTGTTTTACCACAATGCCAGTTGCGTACTTACACCCGTCGTATCCACACCACCCAGTTCAGCAAAATGATACAGTTGACCCAAGAGCTGACGCAGTGGCGGACCGGATTTGGCATGCGTATCGGTAATCACAATAAATTCTAGCACACGTGCACGTTCTGACTGGCGTTGCTTGCTGACCCGATAACGCGGGACATCTTGCGTCAACAAGGTTACACGACCACGTTTTAAATTTGCCTGCAGCAAATCACCCGCTTCAATATTACCATCGGTCGAATAGCTGGTCAGAATATAACGTGCATTAATCGTTGCCAACAACTTCTCGTAGGCTTCTTTGGCATACTTGGAAGAATTGTACTGACTCGGGCGTTCTTTACGCCAGGCACGGTCAATCCCGCTCTTGAAACCTTTGGTATCCGGACTCGGTAAATCTGCCTGATCCCACAGCGTCAAGGCATTCAACACGTGATAATTACTACTATAAGCATGCTGGTTATAAGGTGGATCCAGATAGGCCACATCCACCTCAAAATTACTCATTTGGTTGGCAAGATGTTGCGCATCGACACACCACATTTCTGCTGCCGGTTTTTTCGGCCCACCAATCTCGCAGAAACGGCTTGGCGTCAGCCAGAGCAATGATTCAATCCGTTCCAAAGCAGTTTGGGTTTTACCGCCCCAGCCATGATGGAAACTTTTGAATACCCCTGAAGTATTACTGACAAAACTGGCTGAATACAGCAGAGGTGCAAGCAGGGCCGACATCTCGACATCATTAATGGCGCCTTGTGCTTGCCAGGTTGCAATCTGCTGGCGGATGGCATCAATACGCATCCCGTTACGACGCTTGAAGAACAAACGGTCACGGGTCGGATCATAAATTTCATCGTTACGCGGACACAGGTTATGTGTCACCCAGCCTTTCACTTCAGGCAAACGGTTCAGATAATCAATGGCTTTTTGATACCCACCCAGCTCTTTAAAAGCCGGGGCTTCTGTACAAGATAAAATGGCGCTGTTTAAAGCATGGCTGTACGGTTCCCAATCATTGGCAATCACGCGATAACCATTTTGCCGCGCCAAACGTGAAACGACGCCAGAGCCTGCAAAAAAGTCAGCAAAAATCGGGGCACGACCATTGTGGCTATTTAAGGTTCCTGTACTCTCAAGTGCTTCCAAAATCAGATGCAGTAAACGCCGTTTGTTGCCTAAATACGGAACAAGCTGATTGAAAAGATATTCATCTGTGGTACGTGCTGAATGACGACGTTTATGATAAACCGAAGACTCTGAATTCATACTGTCTCTTGAGAAGGGATTAACCTTAAGCGCACATCATTCCCGACTTGGGTCAGGTCTATGAGCTTAAATCGAAGTTGCTCTGCCATACGGTCAAATTCCGCATTAAACATCGCACGAGCTGTTTGACCTAAAAAGGTCGGTGCAACATAGCTGATCATTTCATCGACCAAATGCTGCTGCAAAAAGGCCGTGGATAATGTTGCCCCTGCTTCCACCAGCACATCATAAATCTGATGTTGGGTAGATAAGGTCTGTAGCAAGTCTTTTAAAGGCTGTACTGACAATTGTAGCACGCCTAAATCAGCCAGTTCCTGACGCAACGGCCCCATGACCATGACTGTTTCGGGTTGCTGCAGTATTTTTGCAGTCAGAGGTAAACGCCCTTGACGATCCAGCACCAGACGTTTGGGCTGAACAATGGTGGCGATGTCTGCAACACCATTGAGCTGACGTACATTCAGCTGACAATCATCCGCCAGAACTGTTTCAATGCCAGTAATGACTACACCGGAGATGGCACGCCAGTGTTGTACATCCTGACGTGCTTCAGTGCCAGTAATCCATTTCGATTCACCCGAGGCCATAGCAGTTCGGCCATCCAGGCTGGACGCTACTTTTAAACGCACATAAGGTATGCCTGTTGCCATGGCTTTTAAAAAACCTTGGTTCAGCTGATGAGCTTCTGCCTGACAGATGCCGACTTCAACTGCAATGCCGGCATCTTTTAAAATCTGCACGCCCTTGCCTGCCACCAGCGGATTGGGATCTGGACAGGCCACAATGACTTTCGCTACCCCTGCTTCAACCAGACCTTTAGCACACGGCGGGGTACGGCCATAATGTGCGCAAGGCTCCAAAGTCACATACGCTGTTGCACCCTGGGTGTGTTTACCGGCCTGACGCATGGCAAACACTTCGGCATGCGGCTGTCCTGCTTTAGGATGAAAGCCCTCACCCACCAATTGACCATCTTTAACAATGACACAGCCAACATTCGGATTGGGCTTAGTTGAATATTGTCCAAGTTGTGCTAACTCAATCGCACGTTGCATCCAGAGCTGATCTGACTGAATGGAATCTTGTTTTAACTCGGACATTGCATGGCTCTTGGAAAATAAAATTTTAGTGTTCGCGCTGTTGCATCTGTTCAATTTGACGACGGAAGGCTTCAACATCCTGGAAATCTTGATAGACCGAGGCAAAACGGACATAAGCCACATGATCGAGGGCAAATAAAGCTTGCATGACAATTTCACCAATGGTCCGGGATTTTACATCTCGTTCACCTAAACGGCGAATCTGCAACTGGATATCGCTCAGTACTGTCTCAATCTGCTCTTGGGTCACCGGTCTTTTTTGCAAAGCATGCATCAGCGAACGACGCATTTTTGCTTCGTCAAACGGTTCACTCTTGCCATCAGATTTAATCACCCGTGGCATCACCACTTCATAGGTTTCAAAGGTGGTAAAACGTTCTCCGCAGCTGATACATTCACGACGTCGACGAATCTGGCAGCCTTCGGCAGCCAAACGCGAATCAATCACTTTACTATCTGCAGCGTTGCAAAATGGACAATGCATAGCGGTTTAATTGAACAAATCAAATCGGATTTAGAGTGTAGCAAAAATTCTGTGCTTTGTAGAGGCTTACGCAAGATATGGAAAAAAAACAGCCCTTCCGGGCTGTTTCACACAATATATTGATTATGTCGTTTAGTGTTTATTCTACTCGTTCGCCATGTTGACTTAAGTCTAGACCCATACGTTCGTCATCATTGGCAACACGGATACCAATCACCAGATCAATCACTTTCAGAATGATGAAGGTCAATACTGCAGAGTAAGCGATGGTTGCCAGGACACCTTCAAGTTGTACCCATAATTGATGCATCATATCTGTCGGTACTTTATCGCCCATGATGAATTCACTGGCAAATACAGCAGTCAGGATTGCACCGACAATACCACCTACACCATGCAGACCAAAGGCATCCAAAGAGTCATCTGCTTTAAGTGCACGTTTAAGCGCTGTAATGCCCCAGAAGCAGACTACACCACCAATCAGACCCATGGCTAAAGCACCACCTACAGTCACGAAACCTGCTGCTGGTGTAATCACCACCAGACCGGCAACTGCGCCAGATGCACCGCCCAATACAGACGCTTTACCACGAATCACTTTTTCAGTAATTAACCAGGAGATTGCAGCAGCCGCAGCAGCAACTTGAGTCACCACAAGTGCATAACCTGCTGAACCATTTGCACCGAGTGCAGAACCACCATTGAAACCGAACCAACCCACCCAGATTAAGCTAGCACCCACTACAGTCAATGCCAAGTTATGCGGAGCCATTGATTCACGGCCCAAGCCCATACGTTTACCCAGCATGTAAGCAGCAACCAAACCTGCAACACCCGAGTTGATATGTACAACAGTACCGCCAGCGAAGTCTAATGCGCCGTCATTGCCTAACCAGCCGCCACCCCATACCCAGTGGGTAATTGGCGCGTAAACAATCACACTCCAAAGCGTAATGAATGCAACGAAAGCACCAAATTTCATACGTTCTGCAATCGAACCGGTAATAATAGCTACAGTAATGATGGCAAAAGTCATTTGGAAAATGACAAATAGAATTTCTGGAATGGTTCCGGTTAAGGCATCTGTGGTAATTCCAGAAAGCATGACTTTATCCAGATTACCAATGAAAGCATTACCGCTACCAAAAGCCAGGGTATAACCAATCACCACCCAGGTAATACTGACAATGGCTGCAGCAACAAAGCTATGTGCCATAGTGCCTAGAACGTTTTTCTTACGCACCATACCGCCGTAGAATAATGCGAGGCCTGGAATAGTCATGAGTAAAACCAGTGCTGTAGATACTAAAATCCACGACGTGTCACCTGTATCTAATTTTGGTTCTTCTTCGGCAGGTGCTGGTGTTTGTTCAGCTGGAGCAGGCGCCGCAGCTAATTCAGAATTTGTTGTTTCAGTAGTTTCAGTGACTACTACATTTTCAGAAGGAGTGGATGCTGCTGTTAGCGCTTCTTCAGCCCATGCAACAGAACCACCTAAAAGTGCGCCAGATAAACTCAGCGCAATCAGCATTTTTTTCATTCGTATCCCCCAACCTAGTTTTTTTGAGTTACTAGCTACTCAGCAAACTTCATGCCAAATTAAACAGCATCTGCACCTGTTTCACCGGTACGGATACGGATGACTTGTTCTAAATTAGTAACGAAAATTTTACCGTCACCAATTTTACCTGTGCTTGCCACGCGAGTAATCGATTCAATCACTGAATCAACCATTTCATCGCTAATCGCGATTTCAATTTTTACTTTAGGCAGAAAATCAACAACATATTCTGCACCACGGTAAAGTTCAGTATGACCTTTTTGACGACCAAAGCCTTTGACTTCAGTTACAGTGATCCCTTGAACACCAATGTCAGAGAGTGCTTCACGCACATCGTCTAATTTAAAGGGTTTTACAATTGCAGTTACGAGCTTCATGTTTGTTTTCCTTCGGCTTCTTTCACCAGTAAGGTTTTATGTTCAAATTTCGTGCCAAAAATTCTAAGGTTGGGGGAATAGAAATTTCGACACGAGTTTTCTTTATAACCTATTTTATACTTTTACATGAAGTCTGAGTTTTAAAAAGTAGACATTTTTACTATAAAATTAACGATTTTACATATCAGATAAAGCTGTATCCGGTCGTGTAGGGCTATGGTCCAGGTAGGAGCAATGTTACACTACAGCCACTTCTCCATCCTTATATGGACACTGCAATGATTGAAACCTTATTACAAGCCATAATGGAACAACTCGATCAACCGAAAAAAGATATTGAACATAATTTACGGGCCTTGCTGAATGAAGCAGTCAGCAAGATGGATCTGGTTTCCAAAGATGAAATTGAACGTCAACGTACCGCATTAAATAATGCCAACCTGCGCTTGAATGACCTGCTTAAACAAGTTGAAGCTTTAGAAATTAAAATCAAGAACAATAAATAAGCACTTTTTTAGTGCATAAAAAGACTAAAAACGATTAAAAATAACGCACTACAATGGAACAATAATAAATGTCTTTTGCAAAAATTTACACTCGGGGTCTGCTTGGACTTCATGCACCTTTAATTGAGGTGGAAGTTCATGTCAGTCAGGGTTTACCTTCTTTAACCATTGTCGGGCTTGCTGAAGCAGCAGTCCGTGAAAGTAAGGACCGGGTCCGTTCGGCCATTATTAATAGTGGTTTCCAGTTTCCTACCAAACGTCTCACCATCAATTTAGCGCCTGCAGACTTGCCTAAAGATGGCTCACGGCTGGATTTGCCCATTGCTTTGGGAATTCTGATTGCCTCAGGTCAACTGCCTGAAAATGTGACCGATCAGCTGGAATTTATTGGTGAACTGGCTCTGGATGGTCAACTTCGTCCCATCAGCGGCATTTTGAGTATTGCGATTGCCTGCCAGCAGTCTGGACATCAACTGATTTTGCCAGAACAGAATGCCCAAGATGCTTCACAACTGCCCAATTTTGAAGTATTTGCAGCTCATCATTTGAAAGATGTCTGCGAACATTTATCCAAACAACATCCGCTGCCACAATATCAGGCCAACACTACCAACCCTATAGATCAATACAAATTTGATTTAGCCGATGTTAAAGGTCAGCTCCGTCCACGGCGTGCTTTGGAAATAGCAGCGGCCGGCGGCCATTCCTTATTGTTTAAAGGCCCGCCGGGTACTGGAAAAACCCTGTTGGCTTCACGACTGGCCAGTATCTTGCCGCCTTTAGACATGCAGGAAAATTTAGAAGTAGCCAGTATCTATTCGGTGGCCAATAGCTCACATCCCTTTGGGCAGCGCCCTTTTCGTGCGCCACATCATACCGCTTCCGCGATTGCCTTGGTCGGTGGCGGTTCGCATCCCAAACCCGGTGAAATTACCTTGGCCCATTTGGGCGTACTGTTTTTAGATGAACTGCCCGAATTTGATCGCAAGGTCTTGGAAGTTTTAAGACAACCGCTGGAATCGAAAGAAATTGTCATTTCTCGGGCCTCCAGACAGATTACCTTTCCGGCCAACTTTCAACTGATCGCTGCAATGAATCCCTGCCCTTGTGGCTATGCGTTTAATCAGGATATTCGCTGTCAATGTTCAGCAGATGCAATTAAACGTTACCAGAACCGGATTTCAGGTCCACTCCTGGATCGGATTGACCTGCATATTGATGTGCCGCCTTTGCAAGCCCATGAATTACAGGATACATCTCCGGTTGAAAATTCACAGACAGTACGGCAACGGGTCATTCAGGCCTATGAACAGCAAATCCAACGGCAGCAATGCCTGAATCATGCTTTAACGCCGCAACAGCTGGAACAGTTTGCCTCTCTCGATGTGCAGGCACAAAAAATCATGGAAATGGCACAGCAACGCTTGAACCTGTCTGCGCGCGCTTATCATCGGGTATTACGTGTTGCACGAAGTATTGCCGATTTATCGCAGCATGCTAATATTCAAAGCCAGCATTTAACTGAAGCTTTGTCCTATCGGACGCAACAGGGCTAATCCGAAATGCATAATTTACTTATCCGTAGTGAAAATCCGGCTGATCATGCTGCAATTAGCCAAGTGATTGAACAGGCATTTAAAAAGCAGCCCTATTCCAGTCATCACGAACAGTCCATTGTCGCTGCACTACGCAAGGCCAATGCACTGACAATTTCTTTAGTCGCTGTTTTAAATCAGCATATTGTCGGGCATATCGCAATCTCACCTGTACAAATTTCTTCAGGTGTACCGGGTTGGTATGGCTTGGGTCCGGTCGCGGTTTTACCCGAATGGCAACTGCAAAGGATCGGTTCAGCACTCATCCAGGCTGCTTTGGTTCAATTAAAAGCTCATGCAGCAAAAGGTTGTGTGGTTTTAGGTGATCCGGATTTTTATGCCGAATTTGGCTTTAAAGCCGCGCCTGAACTTATTTTAGAAAACACCCCACCCGAATATTTTCAAGCGTTGCTTTTTGAGGGAAATTTTCCACAAGGTACTGTGACTTATCATAAGGCTTTTAATACTTAAGCCTCATAAAATACAGGATAAAGAAAAAGGCGATTCACAAGAATCGCCTTTTAGTATTCATTAACTTAGAAGCTGTATGATAAGCCCAGTACCACTTTATTTTTTTGCTTGGTATCCAGACGGTCATAACCACCTAGAATATAATCTAGGCTCATAGTAGCGCCACTGTCAGCAAGAGGATGACTTAACCCTACAGTGAAATGACGGAAACCAAAAGTTTCGGTCGTACCTTCTTCAGGAATAAAATCACCTGCGCTATCGTTATAGTAGTAAAGACCTAGCTTGGTATTCAAAGTAAAATCACGCGGCAATCCGTAACTATAGCTGCCCAAGAAATAGGTATCACCTGTATTACCCCAAGTTGTATCCTCAAGCAAAGTTTGCGCGGTAATACCAAGACCCTTATAATTCAAGCCCAACATGGTTTCGAAACCATTTGCATCACTTGTACCTAAGTCATAATAATAATAATAAGTAAAACCGAGTGTATAGCCTAGATCTTCAGTGATTGCTCCTTTATAACCCGCATAAAAATCACTTTCAAAAGCATTATCGGGATTTAGTTCTGTAGGGTCGCCATAACCGAGTGTCGATCCCCAATAACCTGCGTAAAGACCGGAAGCATGGCTATAATCAAGTCCTCCTTGTAAGGCTAAATTTTTATCTTCCGGAGCATTGGTAATACCACGTAAGTTATAGCTTGAAAATACACCAATATTACCTGTAATGGTATGTTCTGATGCAGGTGCCTCTTCTGCGAAAGTAAATGTAGATGCTGCGCCTAATACAGCCAGAGATAATGCTTTTAAAGTTAATTTCATTGTTTGATTCCCCCACATCGTACTACGACGGTTTTTTTGGTTATTTCGATAAACTCAATGAGGTAATAGCAATTGCTATGCCAAAAGCAAAATAAGATCTCTACAAGTCATCCAGAATAAAAAATAAATAGATTTATCATTTTGTTTTTATTAAGTTTTAATTAATTCAAACAAACCTATCTGCAATACAGTTTATTCGCCGCCATAGCCAGTTTGCTCAGCATTAAAACTTATTTCAGCTTTAGAGCAAGATTCATATTTACTTACATCATGCCTCTTTTTAAGGCTATTTTTTCATCAGTTTTTTTCATTATGCATAAAAAAAGTGCACAATTTTGAAGCAAACCGTACACTTTAAATCATTTCAACTTGCAGCAAACTTAAAAACTAAAATTTAAGCCCAATACCACCTGATCATCAAAATCTGTATCAAAACGATCCTTGCCACCGACCACATAATCTACAGAAGCATTCGCTGCAGTATTGGCAATTTCTTTGCTTAAACCGATACGCGCTTCATTGAATGCGACATCATTTTTGGTTTCAATTACACTGTCATCACGGCTGCTATTATAAATAGACGCGCCTAACGATGTGTTTAACATAAAGTTTTGCGGTAAAGCATAACTATAAGCTGCGCTTAAATACACATCTCCTGCATTACTAAAAGAAGCATCTGTCAGCATTACAGCCGTACTTAAAGTTAAATCTTTATAAGCCAGTTCACCCAATACATCGAATGCAGCCGTTTTACGTTTATCGCCATTTTCGCCATATACCGTACCGCCATTTTGATAGTAATAAGCTGTCCCTTGAAGCCTATAGCTCCAGTCCTGATTTAACTCCTTGCCATACGCGACATAAAAATCATGTTCAAAACCATGATCTTTATTTTCATCAGAAGGATCATAACCGATGGTCGAGCCCCAGTATCCCAAGGTTATTCCGCTGTTATAAGCGTATTCAAGTCCAGCTTGTAGAGTGACATCTTCATTTTCCACACCACCACGGTAAATATATTTATTCACCACAGCAAAACTGCCTGTTAGCTCTCCATTTTCTGCTGCAGATGGATTTTCTTCAGCAAGTGCAGACATTGCACTCATAGAAAGTAGTAAAAATAACGCAATTTTGTGTGAAGTTTGCAGCATCACCACTCCTTAGAGAATCAGCTTGAGATTCTTGTTTAAAGATAAATTTAGCTGCGGATTCTAAAACTTTTTTATACTTTTTGGTCAATTTTTTTAAATCATTACTCCTTAGCTATCTTTTACTAAACACCAATTAAGTCGCTGAGCATTGAATTAAAATATATTTTTATATTGAAAAAAATTAGATGATACTTCCACAAATATGAGCATTTTTTAAAGTTTTAAACTCTTCCTTTACTTTTCTTCTGATCATTGATTAATCGGGGCGTTGAACACATATTAGACTAAAGTATAAAACAGCAAAGTTTCATCAAATGAAGCTTAAATTGAGGAATTCCACTCCCTATTTATGACCAGGATTACACAACACATCATTTATAATTTAAATATATTATTGTTTTATAAAATAATTTTAATAAACAGCAAATATTAAATATTTTTATTGACTAAAAGGTATAAAACTATATTAAAAAAATGTGTAACTTTAATTAAATAAAATGTATTAAAAAATGATTTTTTTGCTATACATTACGTATACAATTCCTTCAATTTCTTTATCCTGTTTTGTATAAGGCCTTCTCCCAATGCAAAAATCACAAAAACTTACTTTAGCAGTTTTAATTCAGGCTGCATTAATCTCAACAGCATATGCAAGTGAGCAAAGCGAATCTAAAGGCTTTATTGAAGATGCTAAAGGTTCTGTACTTTTCCGTACCGGTTATATCAATCGTGACAAGAAAGCACCTGGGGTCAAAGATCAAAGCTCTGCTGCACAATCTGCAATTGTGAAACTCGAGTCTGGTTTTACCCAGGGTGTGGTAGGTTTTGGTGTAAATGCGGTAGGTGATGCTTCATTTAAACTGGGCGAAAACAAAAATGCGAATAATGGCATGATTCCTAAGCATGCACCGACTGCAGAAAATCCAAATGGTGACGCTTATGACCATTGGGCTCGTGGTGGTGCAAGTGTTAAAGCACGTGTTTCCAATACAACTGTTGAGTATGGTACTCAAGTATTAGATATCCCTGTTCTTGCAAGTAATACAGGCCGTATGGTTCCTGAATATTTCACCGGTGTGCTTGCAACTAGCCACGAAATTGAAAATTTGGAAGTTATTGCGGGTAAATTCACGAAGAACCAGTATTCAGATCAAATCAATTCAGATGGCAATGAATTAGACCGTGCTGTGGTTTGGGGTGCAAAATATAAATTTAATGACCAGCTTAATGCATCTTATTATGGTTTAGATAGCAAAAATGCTCTAGAACGTCATTACGTCAATGCCAACTATAAACAAACTTTGGCTAACGACAGCTCGCTCACTTATGATTTTAGTGGCTATCACACTAAATTCGATAAAAATGCATCAACCTATTCAGCAACAGGTGAAACTGCTGTTGATTATGCAGACACAGGCATTGCTGGTGTAGAAAAAACTAATAATATCTGGGCAATTTCAGGTACTTATAATACTGGCGCCCACAACGTCATGTTGGCTTACCAACAAAATACAGGCAATGTTGGTTATGATTATGGTGGCAATGCTGATGGTAATCAAAGTATTTATCTACCAAACTCTTACCTGTCTGACTTCGTTGGCAACCATGAGAAATCGGCACAAGTTCAATATACTTATGATTTTGGCGCAATGAATGTTCCGGGCTTAACCTGGACGACTGCTTATGTCTATGGTTGGGACATCAATGTTGCTGGTAAAACAGGTGAAGGTAAAGAAAATGAATTCTTTAACCAGGTGAAATACACTGTTCAAAGCGGTTTTGCCAAAGATGCCAGCTTACGTGTACGTAACTCAATTTACCGTGCTAACGATGTATATGACAATGCCTACATTGGCGACACCAACGAATGGCGTTTATTCTTAGATATTCCTGTGAAATTATTTTAATTCACAGTAAGTTTAAAAGATAAAAAAACCTGCACAATGTGCAGGTTTTTTTATTTAAGCATTTCAGGCTAAATTCGAAACAAACAATTATTTGTTTGCTTCTGCATAAGCTGCAATTGAGCTCAATACTTCTTGTTTTGCAACATCAGCACCTTCCCAACCACTTAACTTAACCCACTTACCTGGCTCTAAGTCTTTGTAGTGTTGGAAAAAGTGTTCAATTTGGCTGATCAAAAGCGGAGGAAGATCGGTATATTCCTGAACGTCTTTATAGATTGGTGTTAATTTATCGTGCGGTACTGCAACCAGTTTCGCATCAACACCACCATCATCTTCCATGTTCAATTTACCTACCGGACGGCAGCGAATCACTGAACCTGGTTCAACCGGGTGTGGAGTCACAACCAATACGTCAAGTGGGTCACCATCAAGTGACAAGGTGTTTGGCACATAACCGTAGTTTGCTGGGTAGAACATTGCAGTACCCATGAAACGGTCTACAAATAATGCATCAGAATCTTTATCGATTTCATATTTGATTGGTGCTGCATTTGCAGGAATTTCAATAATTACATAGATGTCGTTTGGTGCATCTTTACCCGCTGGGATATTGCTGTAGCTCATAGCATCACTCTTAAACAAGTTAAATCTTTTTAAACCGCGACGATTATAACGGTTTTTGCGTATTAAATAACTTTTCGATTATACATCTGCTGAGTGAAAATATGTATTTCCACAGTTTCAGGCTTATGTGGTTAATTTAATGACCAGTAGCAAGAGGCAAATCGGACAAAGTAAGGACAGGGTCCAGATAATCGAACGCAAAGTAGCCCAATTGGCTAAATAACAGATTCCGTAAAAAATACGGAGTAAAATATAGGCTATACCAAAAGTCATGATCAAGTTTTGAGAAACCACCATATATTCTGCCATTAAAATAGAGGCAATAAATAAAGGTAAACTTTCAAAACTATTTTGTTGTACCGCATTGGCACGGGCGGCCAAACCTGTAGTTTTAGTCAGAAATTCACGCGGGTTTTGATTATCTCGTGCTTTAAAACCTGCTGTTTTTTTCGCAATTGCGGTAAAAACATAAGGCAATAAACATGCGATTAAGATGAGATAGATTATTCCGCTAATGCTGTGCATCTCATTTTTCTCATTAAGATTTTATACTGCCTATCATAGCATGGTGTTTTCGCAATATTTTTTGTAAATTATAGTGTTTTTATAAATGAGCAATAAGGGTCCATGATGGTCAATCCTGATCAAGAAAAACTGTTTGATGTACTCGAAAAGCAGCGTCAGCATCAACGTAAAGTGGATCGTGTACTCAAAGTTGTATTGCCTATCGTTGCGTTCTTGGTGGCTACCATTTGTGCCAATATGAATGCCGGGTCTATGTTAGGTACTCTAGTCATCTTAATTGTGGCTTTGTGGATGGTTACGATTAAACGCCAGCCTTTATGGTATTGGTTAGGCACCATTTTTATCTATTGCCTGATCGACAACTATTTCAGCTATGGCAGCTTGTATTTACCCGGTTTCAGTCGTCAATTTGGCACCATGTTCAGCTTTGTCGGTATTTTTGGCATCGCCCGTCCTTATATTGACCGATGGCTGTTAAAAGATTAAAGCCCAAATAAAAAAGCGCCGATCACGGCGCTTTTTTATTGCAGTATTTATGCAGTTTTACGCAAGTCTTTACGCAAGATTTTACCTACGTTCGATTTTGGTAATTCATCCATAAATTCAACATAACGTGGGCGTTTATAGCCTGTTAAGTTTTCTTTAGCGAAAGCAAGTACTTCTTCAGTGGTAAGTGATGGATCTTTCTTCACCACAAACAGTTTAGGTACTTCACCTGATTTTTCATCAGGTACACCAATCGCAGCAACTTCCAACACTTTAGGGTGTTTAGAAATGACTTCTTCAATTTCTGAAGGATAAACGTTAAAGCCAGACACCAAGATCATATCTTTTTTACGATCGACAATCTTGATATAACCGCGAGCATCCATGATGCCGATATCACCGGTACGGAAGAAACCGTTGATCATGACTTTTTCAGTTTCGTCTGGACGGTTCCAGTAGCCTTTCATGACTTGCGGACCACGAATCGAGATTTCGCCCTGCTCGCCAAGTGGCACTTCATTGCCGTCATCATCCAGAATTGCAACTTCAGTTAACGGTAACGGAATACCAATAGTGCCGCTAAATTCAGTTGATTGTGGTGGATTCGCTGTAGCAACCGGTGAAGTTTCAGATAAACCGTAACCTTCAATAATATTGGTACCGGTAATTTTCTTCCATGCTTCAGCAGTAGAAGGCAATACTGCCATACCGCCGCCCATCGCCATTTTCAATTTGCTATGGTCAAGCTGTCTAAATTCTTCATTGTTTACCAATGCATTAAACAGGGTATTTACTGCCGGGAAGAATGATGGCTGGTATTTACGTAGCTCTTTCATTACCGCAGGCAAGTCACGCGGGTTTGGAATAAGAACGTTCGCCTGACCTTTATACATGCCATACAACGCACACACCATGAATGCAAAGATGTGATAAAGCGGTAAGGCACAGAAAATGCGGTCGTCCGGCTGCCCATCTTGAGCACCAAATTTACTTTGGAAAATACCGTCACACTGCAACATGTTCGCAACCAGGTTACGGTGAGTCAGTTCAGCACCTTTAGAAACACCCGTAGTACCACCGGTATATTGCAATACTGCTGTATCACTTAAAGTCAGGTTTGGACGCTTATAATTGCTTGCGCTGACTTTAGACATTGCTGCGTTAAAACGGATATGTCCTGGAATATTCCAAGCCGGAATTTGCTTACGTACTGAACGTAAAACAAAGTTCACCAATGTCCCTTTTAAGGCGCCTAGCATATCACCCACAGAAGCAACGACAACGTGCTTCACTGGAGTCTTACCAATAATTGCTTGGTAAACTGTTGCAAAGTTTTCAACAATAACAAGTACTTCTGAACCTGAATCATTTAATTGATGCTCAAGTTCACGAGAAGTATAAAGCGGGTTTACGTTTACAAGTACTAGACCTGCGCGGAAAATCCCCAATGCCACGACAGGATATTGAAGCACGTTTGGCATCATTACAGCCACACGTGTACCTTTTGCCAACCCCAAACTTTGTAAATACGTTGCAAATTTACGGCTTGCTTCTTCCAACTCATTAAAAGTAAGCACTTTATCCATAAAAATAAAGGCGTCACGTGAGCCAAATTTCTGGAAGTTGCGCTCAAATACATCCACTAATGAGGTATTTTCAGCTGGTAATTCTACAGTTTCTGGAATCCCTGTCTTTTGGTATTCAGCGAACCAAATCTTTTCCATAATGCCTATTACTCCAATCTTAATCCTTAGTTTTTAAACTGTTTTTGTCTTTGTTGAACCTAGTTTTTTCCTTTTATGGTGTTCAACAAAGCATCCATTTGCACGAATTACACCATATATAGCGTATTTCATATCATGGATGCTAGTTTTATCTTTGAATGAACAGTTTATTTGCTTTTTGATATCCTCGTGGTAAGAGCTGACCTTTCCCCCCTCTCTTACCAATATATTTCTGAAGATCATCACCTTTTAGTTTTAATTGTTGCTGTCCAGCAACCACTTGAATTATTTCATCTAAATTAAGCATTGTCATGGATACAATTTGATCTTTTGCTTCGAGTTGTATCAATTTATTACCTTTACCTTTATTCAGACTTGGTAATTCTGACAACTCGACCACCAGCATACGACCGGCTGAACTGAGCAAAGCCACATGGGTGGCCTGTTCAATCGCTTGCAATTGCATCGCTTTGCCATCTTCAGGCACAGTCAGGAAAGATTTACCTGCTTTGGCATTGGTATCCAGTTGTTTCGCCTGGGTTTTGAAACCATAACCTTTAGAACTCAAGGCCAAAACTTCCGTATCATCCTCGGCAATAAATACCTGAATGAAACCCACACCGCTGGCTGGAGCCAGTTTGGAACTCAACGGTTCGCCCAGACCACGTGCCGATGGCAAACTGTTAATCGCCAGTGCATAACTGCGCCCGGTTTCATCCAGCACATATACTTTCTGGTTGGATTTACCTTGCGCATGACTTAAATATTGGTCACCGGCACGGAAATTCAGGTTTTCTGCATCCACTTCATGGCCTTTGGCTGAACGGATCCAGCCTGCTTCAGACAATACTACCGTTACAGGATCGGCCGGTAACATGTCCTGTTCATTGATTGCCTGGGCATCGGCACGACGCACGATTGGTGAACGACGGTCATCGCCGAACTTTTTCGCATCGTCTTTCAGTTCAGTGATAATCAGGTTTTTTAAAGATTCCGGATTGGCCAGCTGTTCACGAATAATGGCCGCGCGTGCTTCCAGTTCTTCCTGTTCACGGCGCATTTCCATTTCTTCAAGACGTGCCAAATGACGTAACTTGAGTTCTAAAATGGCTTCGGCCTGAATTTCATCAATATTGAAATGTGACATCAACACCGGTTTCGGCTGATCTTCTTCACGAATAATGCGAATCACTTCATCAATATTTAAATAGGCAATGATCAGACCCGCGAGAATGTGCAGGCGTTTTTCAATTTTATTTAAATGATATTGCAGACGGCGAGTTACGGTATTTTTACGGATTTCAATCCATTCCAGCAAAATGCGACGAATCGATTTCACTTGCGGACGGCCATCAGCACCAATCATGTTCATGTTGACACGATAGCTGGTTTCCAGGTCAGTCGTCGCAAATAAATGACTCATTACCGCTTCGGCATCAATGCGGTTGGAACGCAGCACAATCACCAACCGGGTCGGATTCTTATGATCCGATTCATCGCGTAGATCACTGACCAAGGGCAATTTTTTCGCCTGCATTTGATCGGCAATCTGGGTAATCACTTTGGAACCCGACACCTGATACGGTAAATCCGTAATCACGATTTCATTTCTTTCTATTTTATAGACCGCACGCATACGGTAACTGCCACGTCCTGTGGTCTGTATTTTAAGCAGTTCTTCAGGGGCAGTAATAATTTCGGCTTTGGTCGGCAAGTCTGGGGCTGGAATATATTCCGCCACTTTTTCATCGGACAGGTTCGGATTGCGGATCAGGGCAATGGTGCCTTTCACCACTTCACGCAAGTTATGCGGTGGAATATCGGTCGCCATCCCCACAGCAATGCCTGTGGTTCCGTTCAATAAGATGTTCGGTACGCGCGCAGGCAAATTCACTGGCTCTTTCATTGAACCATCGAAGTTGTCCTGCCAGTCACAGGTGCCCTGCCCAAGTTCAGACAAGAGCACTTCACTATATTGCGACAGTTTGGCTTCGGTATAACGCATGGCCGCGAAGGATTTTGGATCATCCGGCGAACCCCAGTTACCTTGACCTTCAATAAAAGGATAACGATAGCTAAATGGCTGAGCCATCAGCACCATGGCTTCATAACAGGCAGAATCACCATGTGGATGATACTTACCCAGTACATCACCTACGGTACGGGCAGATTTTTTCGGCTTGCCGCTATGCTTTAAACCCAATTCACTCATCGCATAGACAATGCGGCGCTGTACTGGTTTTAAACCGTCACTGATATGCGGCAATGCACGATCCATAATCACGTACATGGCATAGTTAAGATAAGCTTGTTCAGTAAATTCGGCTACGGAACGATTTTCTGTCGCATGATGCACAAGGCTAGTCATAAAAGCGTGAAATCCTAAATAATTCGTTTTTGTATATACGTTGTTATGCTATGTCGCAGGTGCGGACTACACAAGGGCAGTAACCCACACTCTGCGACAAATTGTGTCTTATGGACTAAAAATATCCATTTTATAATGACCAATCAACTAAAAAATCGGCAATTCTATAAACCAATCGACTCTAAGGTTTTACCTTTGGTTTCTTCACCCAGCAGCAGAATGATCAGTGCCACGGCAACTAAAACAGCAGTAAACATCATAAACACATAGCTGAAGCCATGATCGAGCACCATGATATGGGTCACTGCAAATGGCGCAAAAATACCGCCAATACGACCAATAGCCGCAGCCCAGCCCGAACCAAAGGCACGGATATTGGCTGGATACTGTTCTGGTGTGTATGTATAGAGTACACCCCAAGCCCCGAGGTTAAAGAAGGACATCAAGCAACCCCACACTACAATCTGGGTCACATTGTCCGCTTGACCAAAGAAATAGGCAGATACTGCACACATAGCAATAAAACCGGCCAAGGTTGCCTTACGCCCCAGTTTTTCCACTAGCCATGCCGCAGCAATATAACCTGGCAATTGTGCCAGAATCATTACCAGCACATATTCAAAAGACTTCACAATGGTATAGCCTTCTTTGACCAGCAAACTTGGCAGCCAGGTAAAAATACCATAGTAGGAAAATACGATACCGAACCAGATTAACCAGAGCATGAGGGTACGGCGGGCAAAGATGCCAGACCAGAGCTGTGAGAAACTAATGTCATGCTTTTCAGCGACCGGTTTGACTTCAAAAATTTCAATTACTTCTACGCCGCATTGTGCTTCAATCTTTTTCACCAAAGCATGCGCTTCTTTATGTCGACCCCGGTTAATGAGGTACGGTACAGATTCCGGCACCATTTTCCAGATCACGATGGCATATAGCGCAGGAATACCGCCAATCAGAAAAGCAGTATGCCAGCCAAAATCTGGAATAATAAAACGCGAAACCAGCGCTGCAACCAGCCAGCCCAAACCCCAGAAACTTTCCAGCAATACAATAAAGCGGCCACGGACATGCGCTGGAATATATTCGCTCACTAGCGTTACGGCCACAGGCAACTGACCACCCAATCCAAGCCCCACAATAAAACGGAACACCAGCAACCAGGTCAGGTTTGGCGCAAAAGCACAGGCTGCTGTTGCCAGGCTATAAATGACCAGAGTTGAGGCAAAAACCGTTTTACGCCCCCAGCGATCTGCAAGACCGCCTGAACATACCGCACCAATCGCCATACCAATAAAACCGATGGAAACCACCCAGCTTTTATCATCCGGCGTCATGGCCCAGTCTTCTGCCATTTTTGCCAGAATAAAGGAAATCAACCCTGTATCCATGGCATCGAACATCCAGCCCAGACCAATCACCCAGAGCAAGGTATAGTGAAACTTACCAATCGGTAAACGTTGTATACGTGAGACTAAATCCATAACAAGATCTCTGATTTGGTAAAAGAATAGATGCTGCTTTCCCAACAGGATTTATGATTTTATTGATTTTTATACACTCATTTAAAGATCGTGGCCGCTCATTTCATCGGTCATTGATCCTTTTAAAGCAATATTCTATGAAGCATCTTTGGAAGATGCAGACTGGTCATCATCATCTTTATAAATAAATTTCGGCATTTCCAGACCGAAATAGATGGCAATACAGCGTAAAGAAAAACCAAAGATTAAAGTCGAAATGACGGTCACTTCCAGTGAGAAACCAATCTCTTGGCAGACCCAATAACAGATGACGGAAACAAAAGAAATACTGGCATACAGTTCACGACGGAACACCAAAGGCACATCGTTACACAGAATATCACGTAGAATACCGCCAGAAACTCCAGTTAACACGCCAGCTACCGCAGAGACCACAAAGCCATGCCCCATTTCCAAGGCAATCTGACATCCAATCACGGTAAAGCCAATCAGTCCCATGGCATCCAGTATCAAGAAAATCGAGCGTAAATGGCGCATCCATTTCGCAATCAGGATGGTGACAAAGGCCGCAGCACAGGTTAGCACCAAATATTCAGGATGTTTAACCCAGGTCAGCGGATAATGCCCCAGCAATACATCGCGAACTGAACCGCCACCCAGTGCTGTCACACAGGCGATCAGCGTTACCCCAAACCAATCCATACTACGCCGGCCTGCCGACAGTGCACCTGTCATAGCTTCAGCCGTAATCGCAATAATATAAATGACCAATAGCAACATTGCCCTTCTTCCACTGAGGGTAATCGATGCGCGATATTCTAAGGCAAATCTGCAGGAAAGTTACAAAAATTGCGCACAACATTGCTTAAATTTTTTCCCCGAACCACAAATGCAAGGCTGTTTCATTGTGATATGCAGATCTGTGGTCGGATCCAGAAAATACCAAATTCCGTTTTGCTGGACAAAATGTGAAATTTCATGATGAATCTGGACCTGTTGACCATCATGGTAATGTGCCTTGAATTCGACCTGCGCATGACATTTGTCCAGTTTCTCCTGTGCCTGCACCACTTCCAGCTTAAGCCACTGATTGGCTTTACTCCAGTCGGCAATAGCTGCCACATCCAGTGCCTGTTGCTGCCCTAATGCAGTGGTTTTCACAATATAGTCAATTTCATGCTTGGCAAAGGCACTATAACGCGAACGCATCAACTGTTCTGCACTTTGCGCCTTGGCTTGCCCCAAATGTAGCGGCTGGCAACAGCTGGCGTAATCACCTCGACCACATGGACAGTTTGCTTCTGACATCAATTTTTCCAACTTGAATTAATAATAAAAATAGCCCGACATCGCGGGCTATTTTAATTCAATCTTGATGTTTAAAGAGCATCTGCGAGGATGAAATTAATCTTCAGCCGCATCTGGATTGAGCGGGATGATATGGACCTTATCAATTTTATGACCGTCCATAGTGACCACTTCGAAGATATAATTGTCCGCTTCCAGTTTGGCCCCACTTTCCGGCAAACGTCCCAGATGGAACAGGATATAACCGGACAAGGTTGAATACTGCTCGGACTCATCTACCAGGTCGCTATCTAAAAGCAAGGACACATGACGAATATCGGTCGAACCTTCCAGGATTAAAGTTCCATCTTCCAGACTTTCTGCAGCCGTTTCAAATTCATCTTCATCCGGGAATTCACCGGCAATGGCTTCCAGCACATCAATCGGAGTAGCCACCCCTTCAATCGAACCGTATTCATTCAGTACAATCGCCATTTGTAGCGGTGCCTGACGCAATTGTTCCATCACCATCAATACCTGGGCATTTTCATGCACAATCACCGGCTCGCGCAAATGACCTTCAAAATTCATTTTTCCGGTTTCAATGTATTCGTTCATGACTTTATGGGTCAGCACCACACCGGCAATATTGTCCAGCTCACCATGCGCCACAATCAAACGTGAATGGGTGGTGCTTAATAACTGCTCTTTAATGGAGCTTTCATCTTCATCCAGATCAATCCACTCCAGTTCTGGACGCGGAGTCATCACTGATTTTACTGGGCGCTCAGAAAGACCCAGCACACCTTGTACCATCACACTATGATACATTCCGTTGTCTTCATTAAAGACTTCATCGGCAAAGGCACGGGTCGCCAGCACATCTTCAGCTTCATTGTTTTGCGATTCGCTTTTACCACCCAGCATACGCATAACCGCAGAAGCCGTGCGATAACGCAAGTCGGTCGTGGTCACCATGCGTTCCTGATTACGGCGCATGGTCTGGTTGATAAATTCCACCACCACAGAGAAACCAATCGCGGCGTATAGATAACCTTTAGGAATATGGAAACCGAAACCTTCAACAATCAGTGAAAAACCAATCATCATCAGGAAGCCAAGGCACAGAATCACCACGGTTGGATGTCTGTTCACAAAGCTCATCAGCGGTTTAGATGCCCATAACATGATGCCGACGGCAATCACCACGGCAATCATCATCACCGACAGGTCTTTGACCATGCCCACTGCAGTAATCACGCTATCTAAAGAGAATACTGCGTCGAGCACCACAATCTGAACGATTACCATCCAGAATGCAGCATGCACCGGGTTTTCTTCTTTTTGCGGTTGAGCACCTTCTATGCGCTCATGTAATTCCATGGTGCCTTTAAATAAAAGGAATACGCCACCAAACAGCAGAATCAGGTCACGACCGGAAAAAGGATGATCCAGAACATGGAACAGTGGCTGGGTCAAGGTCACGACCCAGGCAATGGAAGCCAGTAAAATTAAGCGCATACCCAAGGCTAGGAGCAACCCGACGATACGACCGGCATTACGCTGTTCTGGAGGCAGTTTTTCCGCCAAAATGGCAATAAAAACCAGGTTGTCGATACCCAGTACAATCTCTAAAACCACTAAAGTTGCCAATCCAATCCATGCTGATGGATCTGACATCCATTCAAAGATCATTGGATGTTCTCCTGTGCAGGATGATGAAGGACTGATTTTAGAAGGTTCATATTAAAATCGCTGAATATGCGATGAACAGCATGCTGGATATTTTTTGCGAAAGCATTAAAGTGTTCAGAGCGAGGACAACCACTACCCATGTTAATTCATTTGTTGGAAAACAGATTTTTAGTATAGCAAGATGAAGTAGAAATTCATCTTTTTTTCCTTATCGTGCTCTTTTCATTCCTGCAATTTCAACAAATCTTTGCAAATCCATTTTGTCACTGCCCCAACTTTGTCATATTTAACAGTTAAGCTAGAGACTGAAAAAATAAAATGCTATGGTAAAAAAATATAATGATGAACAGTGTATTAAAAATGACTCCCAAACATAACAATCCTACTCCCAAAACAACTCAACCTTTAATTGCACTCTACTGTGGTTCACGTTCAGGCAATAAACCGATTTATCAGGAAAAAGCTGTGGCTTTGGCTCAAACACTTGCAGATCTGGGTTTCGGCATGGTTTATGGTGGCGCCAGTATTGGCCTGATGGGGCAAGTGGCAGATGCCGTCAGACAACGTGGTGGTGAAACGGTCGGGGTGATTCCTGAATTCATGCTGGATTATGAAATTGCGCATCATCAGCTGACCGAATTACACATTGTACAAAGCATGCATGAACGCAAAGCCATGATGGCTGAGCGGGCCAGTGCTTTTGTCGCCTTACCCGGTGGCTTAGGCACTTTTGAGGAAATTCTGGAAATTGCCACTTGGGGACAGCTGAATCAGCACCAGAAACCAATGATGCTGTACAACGTGAATGGCTTTTATGATGCCCTGATCACCCAGCTGGATCACGCGGTCAGTGAAGGTTTTTTACCGCCGCAGCATCGGGCCAAACTGATTGTCTGCAATCATGCCGATCAAATTATCACAGCCATTAAAAATTTGAGTGCACCTAAACACTTTGCCATTTAAGCCAAATTCTACCTATAAAAAAGCGAGCCCAGAGCTCGCTTTTTTGATTGCTCGAGTTACTTTATAAATTTGAAATAAAGTTATAGAACCAAGGCAAAGTGGTGGCGAGCACAATACTCATGATCAAACCCACCATCAGCTTCATGGCATCTTTACTGACGTTACGTGAAGTGCGGTATTTATTGACTTCCGCCAGATGCATCGACATGGCAAATTCACGACCTGCAAGCAGCCCCAGGAACACCCAGGTGGTACTCATTGGAATATTGCTCCACTCTTTAAACACCAATAAAATCAAGGCATAAATAAAGTCAATAATGGTCGCAGAACGAATATCGGCAACCCCGGTTTTGGTGTCGATAATTTTCTGGATTGCCCCACCGCGTTGGTAGAAAATCATACCCAACAGAATGATAAACACCAGAATTGCAAAAATTAAAAATTCCAGCGGAACCTGACGCGGCACATAGACAAAAATATTGGCCAGATCCTGAATCAGCCACTGGCTCCACAGAAACGCTGTAGATACCCATTGCAGGCCAATCCAGATATGTGAGGGTTTATGGTCTCGGGTTTTACTGAAATAAACCGAAATACCTTTAATCACAAAGCGATAGACAATGATGGCAACTACAAATGCCACGGCGTAGCCCATCATCGATTTGGTCAACATCGACCCCAGACTGCTCGGCGAAAAAATGGTGAGGACTAAAAATGTGGTACTAACCGGAATGCCATATTTGGTTAAAAGAATCAGCAAGATAGGCGGAACAATGTACAGCCAGGTAATTCCGCCCTCAGGAAAAGGAATAGTTTCCAGACGACCATAAGAGGCATCCCCTACCCCTGAAACCCACCAGCCATAGAGCAAAACCACTGTTAAAATACTGCTGGTATACAGCCACAGGATCCACCAGGGACGATGGGCATTGGATGAAATAAAGGTGCCCAAGGTCTGGGGCACATCGTTTCCGACAATTGAATAAGCGGCCAAACAAAAGCCTACAATCATCAAAATTTCAATTGTCATAAAAACAAAACCTTTTTCACCTATAAAAAAACCACCCAGCAGTGCCGGAGATTGCGCAAGATTATGACAGTTTTATGGCACTTTAATGACATTTGCGTAACAGGATTTTGTTAAAGCGGCTGAAAATTTAGTTAAGTGATTTTTTTATCTACATTTTTAATTTTAAAATTGTTTAATTTAAAAGCGACTTATTCTGAGCCAGAAACCCTTGAGTAAGCTGCGAATACTTCATTTGAGCTGATAGATATTTTATTTATTATAATTTTCAATTATTTTATTAGCTTAATATTATCCACGCACAACACTTTAATTTATGGGTCAATTTCAATTTTCGGCAATTGATCGCACAACTTTTTCTTACAACATCTTGAACTGATTGCTTTAAACTCTGTAAAAAAATCACTTTAATATTTTTATGAATGCCACTCCTTCGCATCAAGCCCTACAACCTGAATTCCGACTGCTGGTTCTGTTGGTATCGATCGGTTTTTTTATGCAAGGTTTGGACACCACCATTGTTAATACCGCAATTCCAGCCATGGCAGCCAATTTGGCTGAGGATCCGCTACAGATGCATAGCGTGGTTGTGGCTTATGTGCTTTCGGTAGCAGCCTGTATTCCTTTAAGCGGATGGCTGGCCGACCGTTTTGGCGTGCGTAATACCTACTTTGCCGCCATTATTATTTTTACTCTGGCCTCACTGGGCTGCGGACTGTCCAGCAGTTTAAACCAGCTGCTCTTTTATCGGGTTATTCAGGGCATTGGCGGTGCATTGTTACTTCCTGTAGGCCGGCTGGCCATGCTGAAAGTCATTCCACGCACCCAGTTTTTATCTGCCATGAGCCTGATGAGCCTGGCCGGCCTGATGGGTCCGTTGATCGGTCCGACCTTGGGCGGCTGGATGGTCGAAGTAACCACATGGCACTGGATTTTTTTAATCAATATTCCCATGGGACTTTTAGGTTGTTTAATTACCTTTAAAGCCATGCCTAATGTGACCGAGCCCAGCGTCAAGCAATTTGATTTTTCAGGTTTTATCTTACTGGTCATTGCCATGGTCGGACTTTCATTGGGTATTGAAAACTTTGCCAGTCCGCATCAATCGTTATGGTGGAGTATTGGGCTGGTAATTGCAGGTGTACTGGCTGCTATTATGTACGCCGTTCATGCTCATACGCATCACAATGCGCTGTTCCGTAGCACGTTATTTAGCAATAAAATTTATGCTATCGGCATTATCGGTAATTTCTTTGCCCGCTTAGGCGGCAACGCCATGCCTTTTTTAATTCCGCTGATGTTGCAGGTCGCCTTTGGCTTTGAACCATTTATTACCGGTTTGTTAATGATTCCAACTGTGCTTGGCTCGCTTGCTTCCAAGCCTATTATTCGCCAGATTATTCAGCGCTTTGGTTATCGTAAAGTATTGCTGGTAAATACCTTATTGGTCGGCGCCTGTATTGCCAGTTTTGCCCTGAGCACGGCGGATACCCCACTCTGGTTAAGAACCTTACATTTCTTTATTTTCGGCATGCTGAATTCTTTGCAGTTTGTTTCCATGAATACCTTGACGTTAAAGGATTTACCGCAACAGGATGCCAGCAGTGGCAACAGCTTTCTGTCAATCATCATGATGGTATCGATGAGTATTGGCGTGGCTTTGGCCGGAACCCTGGTCAATGTCTTTACCGCCTATTTCGGTAGCGAACAGATTGTGACTGCTTTCCACAGTACACTGATTTTCCTGGGCTGCATTAACCTGATTACCGCAGCCATTTTCTGGCAAATTCCACGCCACACTCCCGTTTAGTCAGATGGTAGCAGAAACAACATAGTCTGAATGTTCAGATCGCGTTATCATGTGTTTGATAAATCATGATTAAATTATCTATGTCTAATAAACGATTCGCCAAAAACAGTCATCAAAAACTCTACGCCTCTTGCATGGGTTTGGGACTGATTTGCGCTGCAATCGTATTGTATATTTTTGTCTTGCATCATAATCCTGCTTCGGCCCAGGAATATCCGGTCAAAGGTTTTGACGTGTCACATCATCAGGGCGATATTCAATGGAAACAGATTTCTCCGAAAAGCTATCAATTCGTCTATTTGAAAGCGACCGAAGGCGGTGATTTTAAAGATCGAAAATTTCAGGACTATTGGTTACAGGCACGTGAACATGGCTTGCTGGTCGGTGCCTATCATTTTTACCGTTTATGCCGTGATGGCGAAATTCAGGCACAAAACTTTATTGAAACCGTACCTAATAAAACCGATGCCTTGCCACCAGTGATTGATCTGGAATATGACAGTAACTGCATCAATACCTATACCAAAGAACAACTGCTAAAAGAAATTCAGGTCATGCATGACCGGCTATATCGGCATTATGGCAAGCAACCGATTTTCTATATTTCCAAATCATTCTATAATATTATTTTGGCAGGAGAGTTTTCAAAAACGCCGCTATGGGTCCGGGAATATCAGGGCAAGCCAGATTTAAAAGGCAAGCCGAAATGGCTGTTCTGGCAGCATACCAATCAGGGAAAAATTAAAGGCATCCCTAAAGAAGTGGACTTGAATGTGTTTAATGGTAATCAACACGACTGGATCCGTTTTCTAGAAAGAAATAATATTTATACTCAAAAATCGATTGAAAATTTACCGAAAAAATAACAGGATAAATTTAAACCTTTCACCACAATAAAAATAAAAACTGCATAAAAATGGGAAGATGATGGCAATTCAAAAAGGATTTTGGCTGGCATTGGGCATCGGCATACTTGTTCTGGTCGCTGCTGTGGTTTTACTCTTGCAACCTTCAGGTCAGGTATCTGATTTTAAAAAATGGCAATATCAGTCATCTGCAAAACAAACTCCCTCTTCAAGTCTACAGGTCAAGTTCTTTGGCGTGTCCACCCTGCTTTTCGATGATGGTAAAACACAAGTTTTGATTGACGGATTCTTTAGCCGTCCTTCGCTTTATCAGGTGCTGTTTCAGAACATTCAAAGTCAGCCTGAACTGATCCGGCAGATGATTCAGCAACAACATTTGCAGCGCACACAAGCCATTTTTGTCACGCATTCACATTATGATCATGCGCTGGATATTGCCGAACTTGCAAGACAGCTTCCGCAGACTAAAATTATTGGCTCCAAAAGTAGTCTCAATATCGCCCGCGGCGGACAGGTTGCAGAACAGCAACTCATTCAGGTTCAACCCTGGCATACCCTCAGTTTTGGCGAGTTTAAAGTTACTACAATTGCTTCACAACATACCCCGCCCACTGCCGTAAACAATGACTTAGGTGAGGAAATTAAACAGCCGCTGCAACTTCCTGCGCGTTTTTCTGAATTTAAGGAAGGACATAGCTTTGATTATTTAATTGAACATCAAGGGCATAAAATTTTAGTCAAAGCCAGTACCGGTGCTGTTCCGGATCAGCTGAAAAATTTAAAGGTCGATACTTTATTTTTAGGTATTGCCCAGCTTTCCCGCCAATCAGAACAATTTCAGCAAAACTATCTCGATCAAACCCTAAGAGCCTTAAAGCCGAAAGTAGTCATACCGATTCATTGGGATAACTTTTTCCAAGCCGGGAATCAGCCGCTAGAGTTTTTACCGTACCTGGCAGATAATACCGAGCAAAGTTTAAAAATCCTCATTCAGGCAGCCGAGCAACAACACACCCGGCTGGTTTTACTCAGTCAACCTGTGTCGTATCCACTTGATCTTGCACTACAATCTAATTCATCAAAATGAGAGACTAAATCCAGATGCGAGCAGCAAAATTTAGGACTGCATGAGAAAAATCATTCACATCGATATGGATGCCTTTTTTGCATCTGTGGAACTGAAAGACCGGCCGGAGTTAAAGCATTTGCCGGTGGTCGTGTCTTCACATCACCCACGGGCCGTGATTTGTGCAGCGTCCTACCCTGCGCGCGAGTTTGGCTTACGCTCTGCCATGTCGATGGCACAAGGCCGCAAGCTTTGCCCACACGTGGTCGTGATTGAACCCAATTTTGAAAAATATCGTGACATCTCTGTGCAGATTCATCAGATATTTCAGCGTTATACGCTGCTCATTGAACCCTTGTCTTTAGATGAAGCCTATCTGGATGTCACTGAAAACCTGCAAAATATTCCGAGTGCCACAGAAGTTGCCATGCGGATACGGGAAGATATTTTCCAAATGACAGGTTTAACAGCCTCTGCCGGAGTGGCGCCAAATAAATTTTTAGCCAAAATTGCTTCAGACTGGAACAAACCGAATGGCATTTGTGTGATTAAGCCCTCACAGGTGCAGCAGTTTATTCAGGATTTACCGCTCAAGAAAATTCCCGGTGTAGGAAAAGTGATGCAAGAAAAGCTCAAGCTGCTGCAATTGCAAACACTGGGAGATTTACAAAAAATTGAACAAAATGTACTGGTTCAACAGTTTGGAAAATATGGCAAGCGACTCTTTCTGTATGCCCAAGGCATTGATGAGCGACCTGTACAAGTTGAACGTGAACGCCAGCAAATTTCCAAGGAAACCACCTTTGATGATGACCTGACTTTAATTCAATGCCAGAGCTATTGGCCTAGGCTTATTGATCAGGTCTGGAGCAGTTTGGAGAGAAAACAACTCTGTGCACGTGGCGTTTCAGCCAAGCTCAAGTTAAAAAATTTTCAGGTCTTACAACACAGCAAGAGTTTCAGGCAGCCTTTGCAAAATCGGCAGCAACTAGAGCAGGTATTACAGCAACTGTTGATTGAAATGCATATTCCAGAACATTTTCAGTTCCGCTTAATTGGCGTTGGACTGTACCAGCTTTCGGATCAGCAAGATCAGTCTCAGCTTTCCCTTTGGTAATATTTTGAATATTTTTCAACCAAAAGAATAAAATTAGAGCAATTGATGATACACAAACATTATTTTTGCGGTACTCTATAGCCGCGATGCATTTATCCATGCAAGCGCTAAGATGCTAAAAATCACCTTTACTTTTAGCATGCTGTCCTGTGATTGGCGTGACGATCAAATCCGAATATTACAGGGCAACTCTGTGTTGAACCGCATGGTCCCTCGCTCTCGCATCTCTTCTGCACATATCTCTATAAATTCCTAAAAACAGCATATTTCCTACTGCACTGAAGCATTTTATACAGGCTGCTCACGATCACTCCGATTTGCTACGTTATGTTCTGTTGGTCTCTGTTATTTTAAAAATCTCTGCTATGGGAACGATAGCCCAACAATAACTGCGCGATGAGTCATTTACGCTAAGGGCTCATGGCATTATGATGTTGTCATCTTATTGGCTGCAGGCTGTGTACCCCGCATAGGGCTCGCAGCAATTATGCCGAAAAATACAGGACTCATATTATGGCAGTACAACGTCTGCATGTTGAAAAGCGTTTTTCTGAAATTGCCATTTCAGGCAACTTAGTACATTTAGCGGGTCAATTGGCTTCCGATACTACGCTAGATATTAAAGGTCAAACCCGACAAACTCTGAACATTATTGATCGCTTGCTGGCAGATGCAGGTACAGATAAAAGCCAGATTATGTCTGTCACTATTTACTTAAAAGATATTGAAAATGACTATACGGCAATGAATGAAATCTGGGATGCTTGGGTGGCTGATATTGAAGCTCTTCCTCGTACTTGTGTCGAAGCCAAGCTTTATGCCCCTGATGTGCTGGTAGAAATGACGGTAATTGCGGTACGTGCATCAAGTTAAAAAACTAGAAAATAAGCATGAAGTTATTCATGCTTATAATGATTTAACCTAACATTCGGATTTTCTTGCGACCCAAATCTGGATAAAAATCATACTTTTTTATTGAAGCTTCTGTTAACTGATCAAGCTGAGAATAAGCAGGCTTTTCAATTAAAAAGTCTTGTCTCAATTGAAAATATTCCGGTACATCTTCATAGCGAATTACCCGATACCCGGCCATCGCCAACAATGCATCCTGATATTGGGCATTTTGCGGGTGTCTTAACGCCATCGGATCATCCAGTGCAATAATGGCAGTAACCTGATGGTGTTCATCCAGAATTACAAAATCTGCCACCATATTGCGATATTTATGGCGCGTACGACTGTATTTGGTCGTCAACAAAGCATCAAATGAAACATGAGCCAACACGGTACTGTGCGGCAGTATTTCTTTGAGGCGTGTAAATGTTAGCTGTTCACTAATATTAAAAATAGCTCTTTGTTTTAAAGCACTATCTTGCTGTTTGGTACTGCTTTCCAGACTTTTCCAAGCCTTCAGTAAAACGCCAAACAGAAGTAAACTTCCGACCAAAATATAAATTATCATCCTCTTAATCCTTTAAATTTTTATAGTCTTTCCGGTGTCACACCGATGATTGTTATGAAATTCAGTATACAACGATTATTTTTATTAAATATTTCAAGTAAACAAACTGCATTTAATCATGACGAAATCATCATAAATGCTGACATAAAGTTGCACTGATTTTATTTTTACATCTATGCCTAGATTTAATCCCTCATCAGACACAAAAGTACTGTATCGCAAGGCGCAGTAAGGATGCAAGATTACTTTCTAATATTGTCCTACAATTCCGACGAGCTGTTTTGATTACATGCTATTTAACTCAATAATAAAAAAAGGACGCCTAAGCATCCTTTTTTTACTTTTAAATCAAGCTCTTGATTTCGATTTAGATCTGTTTTTAGATTTAGGACCAGCAAATGGGCGTTTCTCGCCGGTTTCGCGTGGTGGTAAGCCAGTATGTTGGGTCAAGATCTGGCCTTTTTGAGGACGATTATTACCATTTGTATTCGCAACATTACGTGATTGATTACGTGCAGTATTTTCACCGGTACGTTTTGCAGAATCCCCCGCCAAGGTCGAGTTTTTCTTGCGTGCCGACTGATATTGTCCTTCTGTGCCTTGTGGCTGGTAGCTCGGAATCAAATGCTGTTTAGAATTACCAATCAAATCCTGACGCCCCATTTCTTTCAAAGCTTCACGTAACATTGGCCAGTTATTTGGATCATGGTAACGCAAGAAAGCCTTATGCAAGCGACGACGCTTCTCACCTTTGACAATATCGACATTTTCAGTATAACGCGCCACTTTCGCCAGCGGGTTTTTACCGGTGTAATACATGGTCGTTGCGGTTGCCATCGGTGATGGGTAGAAGGTTTGTACCTGATCGGCACGGAAACCATTCTTCTTCAACCAAATAGCCAGGTTCATCATGTCGTAGTCCGTGGTACCCGGATGCGCAGCGATGAAGTAAGGAATCAGATACTGTTCCTTGCCTGCTTCTTTACTGTAACGATCAAACATTTGCTTGAAGCGGTCATACGTACCAATACCCGGCTTCATCATTTTATTGAGCGGACCTTTTTCGGTATGCTCTGGCGCAATTTTTAAGTAACCACCCACATGATGGGTTACAAGTTCTTTGACATATTCAGGGTTTAAAACCGCAAGATCATAACGTAGGCCTGAACCAATCAGAATCTTTTTAATGCCCGGCAACGAACGCGCTTTACGATACAACTGCGTCAATGGCGCATGATCGGTATGCAAGTTCTGACATACGCCCGGGAATACGCACGATGGTTTACGACAGTTTTTTTCAATCTCAGGATCTTTACAGGCCAAACGGTACATGTTGGCTGTTGGACCACCTAAATCGGAGATAATTCCAGTAAAGCCCGGAGCCGTATCACGAATTTTTTCCACTTCACGTAAGATAGATTCTTCAGAACGGTTCTGAATAATACGACCTTCATGTTCGGTAATTGAACAGAATGTACAACCACCGAAACAGCCACGCATGATATTCACCGAGAACTTAATCATGTCAAAAGCTGGGAAACGTGCATTGCCATACGATGGATGTGGCAGACGTGCATATGGCAGGTCAAATACATAATCCATTTCTTCGGTAGTGAGCGGAATTGGCGGTGCATTCAGCCATACATCACGTTCACCATGCTTTTGGACTAAAGCACGAGCATTACCCGGGTTGGTTTCAAGATGTAAAATACGGTTGGCATGTGCATACAGTACCGGATCATTCGCGACTTCTTCAAATGCAGGCAAACGAATCACCGCCAATTCACGCGGCGGTAATTTATGTTTAATCGCTTTAGATGCAGGTTGTAGCTGTACAATTTGCGTATCGGCATCCAGCAGATCGCCTTCACGGACAATCGGATTGCTCACAATTTCTTTTTGGAAATTTTGATATTGAGTTAAAGAATTACCTTTGTCTTTTTCAATTTCACAGCCATCCAAATCCTCAGTCATCACATAAGGATTGATGATTGGATCGACACGGCCAATCGCATCGACATCATTGGATGCAATTTCAACAAATTTGGCTTTAGATGCACGGTTATGTTTATTGACGATAAATGCCGTACCACGTACATCGGTGATATCCGTAATTTTTTCGCCCTTGGCCAAACGGTGCATCACTTCAGTAATTGAACGTTCACCATTACCATACATCAACAAGTCGGCTTTAGAATCCATCAAGACTGAACGACGGACTTTATCTGACCAATAATCATAATGCGCAATACGACGTAACGATGCTTCAATACCGCCGAGCAATACCGGCACATCTGGATAAGCTTCACGAACACGCTGGCAATATACAGTGGCTGCACGGTCAGGGCGTTTATTCGGTACATTGTCTGGAGAATAAGCATCGTCAGAACGGATTTTACGATCTGCGGTATAACGGTTGATCATGGAGTCCATATTCCCTGCCGTTACACCCCAGGCAATATTTGGTTTACCCAATACGCGGAACGCATCCACGCTGGTCCAGTCCGGCTGAGCAATAATCCCGACACGGAAACCCTGAGCTTCTAGCGTGCGGCCAATAATGCCTGAACAGAAAGAGGGATGGTCGATATAGGCATCGCCACAGACCAAAATAAAGTCACAGCTGTCCCAGCCGAGTTGATCCATCTCCTCGCGTGACATCGGCAAAAATGGCGCAGGTTCAAAACAAGACGCCCAATATTTGTCGTAATCAAACAACGCTTTTGGCGCAGTCTGCATGGTATAAGCAGTAGACATGGCTAGCAATTCTCGGCTGGCAGATGATAGGAGATCTAAAAATAAGATCAAAGATGAAAGCCGAGCATTTTAGCATGAATTTGACTCAGCTTGCTTGATTATAATTTGTACAAAACCAGGGAGTTAATTTATTCTAAATAAAAATCACTTTCGACATTGCTGAACCTAGAATATCTGGCTAATTTGCAATGCGATGTTTGAGTTTCAAGGTTAAAAGTAAACCCAATCCTAAAACCAGACTGATAAAGCAGGTTAAACCGGTCCAGCCCAATTTCTCCCAAACCAAACCACTACTACTTCCCATTATGCTGGAACCTATGTAGTAGCAAAATAAATATAAAGATGAACCCACAGCCCGATACTGTAACGACTGTAAGGAAACCCAGCTACTGCAAGTTGAATGACCCGCAAAGAACGAAAAAGTAAAAATAAGCAGCCCCAATAAAACCATGACTATGGAAGGAATCAACATGATCCATAAACCTAGCAGCATGCTCAGTAACATCAGCGGTAAAACTTTGTCACGTCCAAATTTCCGACTCCAGCTAGCAGCACGAGGTGAACTATAAATTCCAGCCAAATAAGCAATTGAGATTAAACCAATCCAGATTTGTGACAGTTGAAAAGGCTTCTCCAGCAAGTGATAACTGATATAGTTAAATACGCTGACAAAGCAGCCCATCAAGATAAATCCTTGAACAAATAAAATGCGCAATTTAGGATCGGATAAATTCTTAATAAAGGATTCTTTAAAACGTGAAAACTGAATGGGATAAGCTTGGAAATGTTTTGAAGCAGGTAAAATCAAATAAAAGGTAATCGCAATGACCAGATTTAACAATCCAAGGGTTAAAGTCGCGCTCTGCCAGGAAATAAAATCAACCAGAACCCCTGCAATTAAACGTCCACCCATGCCGCCAATGGCAGTACCTGAAATATACAGTCCCATCGCAAAACCAATATCCTTTGGTGCGATTTCTTCTCCTATATAAGTCATCGCTACAGCAGCCACACCGCTGACTGTCAGCCCAATGAGTACCCGGGTAGTTAAGAATACTTCCCAAACCGGAACCAGTGAGCTCAAAATAAGTAAGCCAGATGCCAAAAATAACGAGCAAACCATAATTGGGCGACGCCCAAAGCGATCCGAAATTAATCCTGTAAATAACAACCCCATAGCCAAGGCAACGGTTGATACAGAAAGTGGAAAACTGCTTTGAGTTGGACTTACCGCAAAATATTGTGATAATAGAGGCATCATCGGCTGTATACAGTACAGGGATGAAAAAATAGCAAAGCCTGCTAGAAACAAGGAGAACAGCACTGCTTTAAAAGCAGGAGAACCATATTCAATATGATTTGAAGATGAATTTGAGGACATATCCACTCCTTAGATGAGTCCAGTATAC
>DFAM01000025.1:0-13803 GCA_002365595.1 Acinetobacter sp. UBA3106
TTCATAATCTCTTAATGATCTATTTTCTACCTCGTCAGTAGAAAATATAACGCAATAAACATCTAACAACTTAACCTGTTCAGCTAAGTTCGTTTGCTGTATCGCGTCGGGATGAGCTCATTATAGGGCAATTTCTTACACGTGCAAGTGTTTTTAACTGATTGTCTTATTGACTGTTTTATTTTTATGCACCATTTTGGTTCATTTTTATTCTGATTTAAATATAAATACATAATTTTAAAGCAAAAATATGATTAAAATATTTCTGCTTTATTTTTACTTACTTTTTCTCAGCTGCTGCTTTAATGCTCACACTAACAATTTTCACGGCTTGCTTTGGTACATTTTGATGCATTCCAAAGTTTGCTGTCGGTACCTGCGTGATTTTATCTACCACATCCATACCTTTAGTCACTTTACCAAATACTGTGTAACCGGCATTCATCTGGCTTTTATTTAAAAAGTCGTTGTCTACGGTATTAATGAAGAATTGACTGGTTGCAGAATTAGGATTGTTGGTTCGTGCCATGGCCAAAGTGCCACGCGTATTCTTCAATCCATTATACGATTCATTCTGGATGGGTGCCTTGGTCTGTTTCTCTACCATGTTGCCATCCATTCCCCCACCCTGAATCATAAAGCCAGGAATCACCCGGTGAAAAACAGTGCCGTTATAAAAGTTATCCTTTATATAGTCTTCAAAGTTTTTTGCTGAAATAGGCGCTTTATCATTAAATAGCTCTATTTCAATATTCCCCATAGAGGTTTTCATTTCTACTAAAGTATTTGCAGCCATCGCCTGCACACTCATGCATGCAGCACTGATAGCAAATAAGGTTTGTTTTAACATTTCTTTACTCTTCTACTTCAAGTTGTAATTGTGAATGTCTATATATTAATCTTTCAATATAAATATAACAGCTTCTCTTTTTGATATAAAACGAGTATTACAATGAGTGAAGAATTAAACACAACTACTTTTTCCCTTTATCCACCTTGGCATTTGCATGGTGATGCTTTTATTTTGAATTACTGGTTAACCCCTAAATTTATTGCACAGCATCGTACTTTTTATATTGCTCCTTCTCCGATTGGTCGCGTAGTACAGGTGATGCTGGTTCGTTATCACGATTCTCCTGTGGGCCCTTATGATGAATTACTGATTTTGGACCATCCTTTAATCAGTAAAAGACGTTTATCTTCCATTCCTAAAATTTATGTTTCTACCGAAGCTTCTATGGTAAATGGACAACATTTTTGGGGAATTCCAAAACAGCTGGCCCAATTTGAATGGCTGATCCATGATGATATGGTGCATTGCAATATCCGCTTTGACCAGCAAGAAATGAGTGTGTGTTTGCAGAAATATAAACATAGTCAAACTTTTTATGTGAATAGCCATCATTTACCGGCACGACTGCTTAACATCCAGCAAGCCTGGCAAGGTTTACGTTATCAATTCACTCCACAATTTCGCGGTAAGCTGAGCAAATTAAAACAAGCCAGCTGGAAAAACACCCAAGCTATCTTCCCCGATTTTTCTCAAGCCCGCTATTTACATAGTTTTTATGTTCCAGAATTTAGCCTGATCTTACCTAAAGCCAAAATTGAGAAAAAATAAAAAAGGTGTTTCACGTGAAACACCTTAAATACAGCTCAAGACTAAGCTTAAAAAAACTAAGCATGCTTATCCCAAAACTTTCTGTAGCTTTTACTGATTTCAATTACATACTTTTTAGCACGGTAAGAAACTGGCGTTAGATTGACAAAACCGTGGGCTTGATCGGTATATTCTTGATAATGCACCTTTACACCGCGATGACGTAATTTATGGGCATAAATCTCCCCTTCATCATGTAATACATCATGACCCGCAGTCACCACAAAAGTAGGCGGTAATTTGTCATGCTTACCATAAGTCGGGGAAATCAGCGGATCATCCAGTTCGATCTGATGGGTATTTGCATAATAATGGGTCACAAAATCCACATCTTTACTGGTTAAAACCAGTCCTTCATTATAGGCATAGAAGGATGGATGACGGCTTTTAAAATCGACTGCCGGATAGAGCAGCAATTGGGCTTGCGGAGCATACACTTTATGAGCGCTACGTTGCGCGACTACCGTGCTGATATTGCCTCCCGCACTATCGCCAGCCACTGAAATTCTATTTTTCAAGATTTTAAGCTGCCTTCTGTTTTGATGTACCCATGCCAAGGCATCTTCACAGGTTTGAATCAGTTTACTCGGGCTTGCTTCAGGCGCTAAAGGATAGTCAATACTTAAAACCTGCACTTTTGCATGCACGGCCAGTAGCCGGCAGACTTCATCATGTGAATCCAGACTGCCTACAACAAACCCACCACCATGAAAATAAACCACCATGGGTAACTTTTTAGTCGGTGCAGGATGATAATGCCGCGCGAAGATGGTTCCGCTATGTAAGGGTAAGCGCAGATCTTCCACCTGTTTCACCGGCGTAGGTTTGCCTTTAATAGCTTGCATTTGCAAATCAAAGGTTTTTCGGGCTTGGATAATATCTTCACTGACAAAACCATTATTACCGCGTCTTAACTGGGCGGCCATCATGCATTGGATTAAAGGATCAAGTTCAGGGTATTGATGTGGATATCTTAAAATTTTAACTAAAGATTTTTGTGCAAAACTCGGTAATCGATCCAAAGTACGTGCAGCTGCACCTTGGCCTTTTTCTAATACGGTCTGTAAAGTTCGACTAAAAGCAACCATTATTGCACCTTCCTTTTATTTTAATCTTCACATTTTCTACATGATCAGCCAATGCTTGACCATACTCTTATATAAGTCTAATCATCTGTATACACAGTAAAAACATTCATACGCTAATCTTCTTTTTATACCTTGTCATTGACAATTTCCATGTATATTTCGGAGTGTTTTTGCTACTCCTTACAACAAGAAGGATAAACGTTATGGCTAAAAGACTGATCATACTGTCATTAGCGACGACATTTTTAGCTATGGGGTGTGTCGCATTTCCTGAAGATGGCGGTTATTACGATGGACGTTATGATGACCGCTATGACCGAACTTATGGTTCAGGTTATGACTATCGATATGCACGTGAACGGGATCGTCAACGTTGGGAATATCAACAGCGCCAAAACCGCTTAGAGTTAGAACGTAAAAAACGGGAGCTTGAGCGACGTCAATGGCAACAGAACCGCCAAAAACAATCCGAGTGGGAACGTAAAAAACGTGAACAGCAACATCAATTAGAACAACGTAAAAGAATTGCTGAACAGAATCGAAATAACCAGTCCAACTGGGAGCGAAAAAAGCGTGAACTTGAACGCCAACGCGCAGAACAGCAGCGTAAAAAGGTAGAGCTGCGACAGCGCGATAAAATACAAGAAAGACGCGGCGATGATCGTCGTCGAGATAGAGATCAGCGAGAACGTCAATATCGTGATCACTGATTTCTTTCAAGCCACTTCATTTTCATTAATTTAATGCCCTTTAGTTAAAGGGTATTTTTTTATTGAATTAAAATACTCTGGCTTAGGACCCGAATAGAGAACTTTGCGAGATCGTTTAAATAAATGATAGAAGAGTTCTGATGATCATCTATGCTCAATTCTCAGTTTAAAAACTTATCTCTGCTTTTAAAGCATCTCATCCATTCGCTATGGCGCTATAATTGCGGAGCAGTTTGCAACTTTTAAAAAGCAGAACTCGATGGAGTAGCACCTGCGTAAACTCAAGTATCTGCATGAGGATACCTCTACCGACTAGCTGCGCCTGAGTTGAACTCCTCTTGAAGCAATGTATAAAAACTAGGAAAAGGATTTATTTTTAATTATTTAGAAGGAATTGAGGGGTTAAAATTTTGTTAAATAGATTCCCTACATTCGATTCGTGCACAATTTGCCAAATTTCAAGCAAAAAAAAAGCTTATCCAGAGGTTGGATAAGCCTAGAAAACACATTTCTTAAATACCAAAAGAAACTACAGCGATAGAATCTGGGTGAAATAATAACCAGTCACTGATTGTTTGTGAAATATATATTTCATTCAATATTGATCGTTTTTAAGTCTAAGTTTTAATTTTAAGATTGTTTTTAGCCTGAACAGCAATCGGTGCGTTAAACTTTCGTATGCTAGTTAAATATTTACTATTACTTATATTTTTACCAATATCAGCTTAATAATATTTCGCGCTATCAATTTACTCATAATTCATTCACAGCTCATGAGCTATTTCTAAGTTCAAAATTAAAAAACCGGGATTTTTAATCTTTTTTAATCAAATTAAACAGATTTAATTGCTTGTCTCGCTTGAATTTTTATCGTCTGCCCCGAACTCTGTATTAATCATGAATATTATCACTCATGGCAGTTCAGGATTAACGCAGTTAGCACTGAGGCCAAAAGGACTGACATGTTTAAAAACCCATTTAAACGGAGTAAATCTATGGCAACTGAGCAAAATCAAGACGCTCAAGATCTAGGGCAAGAGCAAGCTGAGCAACAAGCAGCAGAATCTCAAGCTGAAACAGAGCAAACCGAAGTTTCAGTTGAAGATTTACAAGCTCAAATCACCAAATTGGAAGAAAGTTTAAAACTGGAAAAAGCACGTACAGCCAATGCGGTCTATGAAGCACAAAAAAGCGTAGAACGTATTCAACGTGATGCTGAAAAGCATAAAGAAACAGTAATTGAGAAATTTGCAAAAGAATTACTCGACTCTGTCGATAATTTAGAGCGTGCCATCCAAGCTGCAGGCGGGATTGAGTCTCCATTACTTGAAGGTGTGGAGCTGACCTTAAAATCACTGCTCAATACACTGGAAAAATTTAACGTTGTAGAAGTCAATATGAACAACGGTTTCAATGCAGATTTACATCAGGCAGTTGGTATTGCACCGGATGTCAAAGCAGGTGAAATCGGTACGGTATTGCAAAAAGGTTATACCCTTTCAGGCCGTTTACTGCGTCCAGCAATGGTCCTTGTAGGTCAATAAGGTAAAGAAATTCGAGAGTTTTTCTATTTTTTTCATCTAAACAACTTGAAAAATTTTGAATGGCTCTCATATCGGATAACAAGCAAAAACATTGCAAAAAATAATTTTGAGGAAGCATCCAAATGGCTAAAATCATTGGTATTGACTTAGGTACAACAAACTCTTGTGTTGCCGTACTTGAAGGCGACAAAGTTAAAGTCATCGACAACGCTGAAGGCGCTCGTACAACTCCATCTATTATTGCTTATAAAGATGGTGAAATTCTGGTAGGTCAATCTGCAAAGCGTCAGGCAGTAACCAACCCTAAAAACACTTTATTCGCGATCAAACGTTTAATCGGACGTAAGTACCAAGACCAAGCGGTACAAAAAGATATCGGTCTGGTTCCTTACAAAATCATTCAAGCTGACAATGGCGATGCTTGGGTTGATGTCAACGACAAGAAACTTGCACCACAACAAATCTCTGCTGAAATTTTGAAAAAGATGAAAAAAACTGCAGAAGATTATTTGGGTGAAACAGTTACTGAAGCGGTAATTACTGTTCCTGCTTACTTCAACGATGCACAACGTCAAGCCACTAAAGATGCAGGTAAAATTGCCGGTTTGGACGTTAAACGTATCATCAACGAACCAACTGCTGCAGCTCTTGCGTTCGGTATGGATAAAAAAGAAGGCGACCGTAAAGTTGCAGTCTATGACTTGGGTGGTGGTACTTTCGACGTATCAATCATCGAAATTGCGGACTTGGACGGCGACCAGCAAATCGAAGTATTGTCTACAAACGGTGATACTTTCCTAGGTGGTGAAGACTTCGATAACGCGTTAATTGAATTCCTGGTTGAAGAATTCAAGAAAGAACAAAGCGTGAACTTGAAACAAGATCCACTTGCATTACAACGTTTGAAAGAAGCAGCGGAAAAAGCAAAAATCGAGCTTTCTTCATCGAATGCTACTGAAATTAACCTTCCATATATCACTGCAGACGCAACTGGTCCTAAACACTTAGTGATCAACGTGACTCGTGCAAAATTAGAAGGTTTGGTTGCTGACCTGGTTGAACGTACTATTGAGCCTTGCCGTATTGCGCTTAAAGATGCCGGTCTTGCGACTTCAGACATCTCTGACGTAATTCTGGTGGGTGGTCAGTCTCGTATGCCACTTGTACAACAAAAAGTACAAGAGTTCTTTGGTCGTGAGCCACGTAAAGACGTGAACCCGGATGAAGCGGTAGCGATTGGTGCTGCGATTCAAGGTGCGGTATTGTCTGGTGATAAAACTGACGTATTGCTTCTTGACGTAACTCCATTGACACTTGGTATTGAGACGATGGGCGGCGTGTTAACTGCAATCATCGAGAAAAACACCACGATTCCTGCGAAGAAATCTCAAGTGTTCTCAACTGCTGCAGACAACCAGCCTGCTGTAGACATTTCGGTTTACCAAGGTGAACGTAAAATGGCTCAACAAAACAAATTGTTGGGTAACTTCCAATTAGGCGACATCCCACCTGCTCCACGTGGTGTGCCACAAATTGAAGTATCGTTCGACATCAACGCTGACGGTATCTTGAAAGTATCTGCAAAAGACAAGAGCACTGGTAAAGAACAATCGATTCAAATTAAAGCAAACTCTGGTTTGAGCGATGCTGAAATTGAAGCGATGATCAAAGATGCTGAAGCGAATGCAGAAGAAGACCGTAAGTTTGAAGAACTTGCAAAAGCACGTAACGAAGCAGATGCTCTTGTTTCTAGCGCGCAAAAAGCAGTGAAAGATCTTGGCGAACAAGTGACTGCAGATGAAAAAACTGCGGTTGAAACTGCGGTTTCAGAGCTTGAAGCGGCAACCAAAGAAAATAACGTTGACGATATCAAAGCAAAAACTGAAGCACTGCAAAACATCATCATGCCAATCACTCAACGCGCTTATGAAGCTGCGCAAGGTGCTCAAGGCGGTGCGCAAGGTTTTGATCCAAATGCATTCCAAGGCGATGCGGGTCAACAACAAAAAGCGGATGACGGCGTTGTAGATGCTGAGTTCACTGAAGTTAAAGATGATAAAAAATAATTTGTCACTTTGAAAAAAGACCGCATTTTATGCGGTCTTTTTTTATTCATCTTATAGGCAACAGGATAGATTTTGACTAAAATATAATTGTATAAATCACTGAAAAATAAAAACATGCAGAATTTTATTAAACTTTTACTGATTGCTTCTGGATTTGCAATCATGATGCTCTACCCAATGGGCAATCTCTTTATCGTACTACCGACCAATGTTTTTCTTTCCCCCATTTAATTATTTGCAAAGCCTCGGTATAGAAGCCGCCTTTGCACTTGGCTTTTTAATTTCAACCATTGTATTGCTCCTGTTATCTGTGCCGCAGCGTTATCCTTATGGAAAAGGCTTTATCTTGTTAGGTGTTGGATTATTCAGCTATATTATTTTTCAGCTGTATAAATATGAAGTAAGTCTATATGCTTTCAATCATCAAAATGAAATTCCTTACAATATTAAATACTTAATTGAATTTATTATTTTTTTATTCAATTTTTCAGGTTTAATTTTCATCTATTATTCTAATTTGCCAAAACAAATTCCCGAATTTAAAAAACAAAAAACTAAAGCTTAAGACATTAAGTTCGCTGAAGTGAAAGCTAACAAAAGATAATGTGTGGGATTAAGAAAGAGACCGTGCGAAAGCCCGGTTTTTTTATTTTTATTTATGCTTAATTGTTATACAGTATAAAAAAATAATGATTTTAAGCTTTTATGCGCTTAATGCTACTCAGCCTTTTGGTCATATTTCTGTTAGGCATGACCTATCAAAACCGAAATCATCCCCAGGTTCGCTATAACACCCTGTTGGATCGTATTCAGCACCCTTTCGATACCCGGTTACGTTACCACATTGCTGAAGTGGATCCGCGTTTTGGTCTGAGTGAAGATGAACTAAAACGGATGAGCCAGCAAGCCACTGACATTTGGAAAGCGGGTACGGGCAAAGACTATTTTGTGTATGATCCCAATGCTCGGCTGAGCATTCATTTAATTTATGATCAACGCCAGCACGACTCTGTACAGCGACGTCAGCAATTCGGACAAATTCAACAAAGCCAGCAATTGTGGGCCAGTAAAAATCAGCAGCTAAAGCAGTTTAAAGATGAATTAGACCGTGCTAACGCCATGCTGGAAGCGAGAAAAACCCAATTAGATCTACAGTTACAGCAATATAATCAACAGATAGCCATTACTAATCAAAATGGTGGAGTCCCGCCTTCACAACGTGAGCATCTCCTTCAGCAACAAAATCAATTACAACAGCAAATTTCCGGACTACAGCAAGAAATCAGTATTTATAACCAAAAAATTCAGCACCTCAATCTTCAGGTGGATGAACTGAATCAGTTGAATCAACAGATTGACAGCTCAGTAAAACACTTTAACCAGCGTTTTCAGCCAAAATTATTTGATAAAGGTTCATTTAATGGCAAGCAAATTACTATTTATGAATTTGAGTCTAAGGAAGATTTGCGTTTAACACTGGCACATGAATTTGGCCATGCACTCGGACTTAAACATAATCAAGATCCTCAAGCACTGATGTATCCGCTGATGAAAGATCAGAACCTACAAAACTTCAGATTATCCACGGCAGATATTGCTTTATTGCAAGAACGTTGAAGCATGACCAGGATACAATGCAAAAATCCCTTACTTTTTATAAGCCTATATAGGGCAATACAACGGCAATAAAGCGAATTTCGTGTTATTGTAATAGCCGAAAATGACAACAGAAAATTTCTGGAGATGCGTGTGAGTTACTACCATATTCTTATTGAAGTAAATGATCACATCAGTACGATTGAACAAACTCGTGATATCGAAATTTTTGATATTATTGAGATTCAGCCTTATCTCCACTCTATTCTGTTGCCTTATTTCAATGAGCAACTCATTGAACTTGAAGATGAAAATTTAGAATTTAAAGATATTCTCCATTTACAAGTCAAACAGACCCTGTTGCCTATCCAAGATTTGATTGAAGAAGAACAGCGCTTACTGCCAAGTGATACCGATATCACCATTAGTGCTTATGAAATTTTTAACAATCGTGATTTAAGCCAAGACGTCACAACTGTTATTTTTGATATTTTGGAAGCTGCAAAACTCGAAGCTTAATGATTTAAGTAGCTTAAGACTGTAATTGAGTATATTGATTTACAATAAAAAAGCCCTCCTTTTTGGAGGGCTTTTTCATATCTGATTAAATAGAGAAAGATGAACCACAACCACAGGTTGTTGTTGCATTCGGGTTGCTCACAATAAAACGTGAACCTTCCAAACCTTCTACATAATCAACTTCTGAGCCGACAAGATATTGATAGCTGAGTGAGTCAACCAGCATTTTCACGTCGCCATTGACAAATTCAGCATCATCTTCATTCATGCTTTCAGCGAAGTTAAAGCCATAAGAGAAACCAGAACAACCACCACCTGTAACATAAACACGTAACATTAATTCTTGGTTGCCTTCGCTATCACGCAATTGGCGTACTTTATTCGCAGCATTGTCGGTCAGCACCAAAGCTTGGGCATTCATGTGGGATTCCTCTGTTCAATTCAGGTGTCTTGAAATATAAAAGACCATATATCAAGTATAGCATACTCAATATATGGTCAATATTTGCAGATTTAAAGTTAAATCAGACTATTTTTCTCAAGATTGTTTGTAGTTCTCATCCTGCAGGCTACATTCAAAATTCTTTGGATCTTGCTTACAACGGAATTGCCAGAGCAACTTCATCATACGCTTATCATAAACGCCGCGTTTGGTTAAATCGACCCGCGATTCGCGCATGAGTTTTTGATAGCCTGCTTTATCTGCTTCAGGAATTTGCATCCAGTATTTTTGTGGAATATCGGCTTTCATTTTACCTAAAATACCAAAGGCACGAGGTAACTGGCTTTTCACCCATTCACGTGATTTTTGCCCATATCCTGCCGGGAATTTATCTGGGCGAATAATCACATTACCGGTCACCTGTAAAATAGGATAATTCACAATTGCGCCTTTATTTCCTAAACCCTTATAGAGTTCTAAAGGTTTAAATACGGCCGCAGGTGCGCCAATAATATCCACCTGACCATTGTTAAATTTAGCGCCAAAATTGGTAACATCTGCACTGACCGCCTGTGCCCCAACTTGCTGAACCATAATTTTTTGCGCTTCATCGTAATCAAGCACGGCGATTTTTTTACCTGCAGCTTTCGCCACGGTATTGATACTACGGTCATTGACCATTAAAAACGCATCACCGACTGGAATTACGCCCACCACTTCATATTTACTATTGACCATATGTTTGGCAAAGGCGGGGCTGGCTAAGCCCTGCATGACTTTTACCGCCAGTTTTAAATCAGGAATCGCACCAATGGCATCAAGTGAACCGGTAAAATGATTAAACTGACGACCGCGCATACCGGTCACACTAATCCCGTCACACTTCCCGGCTTTAAAATCTTCAGCGATAACCCCTTCATTTTGCCCTACGCGTAATTCAATATCTGCGCCCCAATTTTTGGCTGCCAATTGATAATCTTTCATCAGGGCAAAAACATCTCCACTTTTACCCACCAAATCAAATACGCAAATTACCTGTTTGGCTTGAGTAACACTGGTAACTGCACACAAACCTAGACCAAGCAGCAGTGTTTTAGACCATGGCATCATGATTTTTTCTTCCTTGTATGATTATTTTATTCAGTTTTGGATTGAATCATTTTTGTTTTTTTATTTATCACCCATCCACCAGTCTTTAAGACATGTTTTATGGACTGATAAAATTGAACTTTTCTTTTTTAAGATTACGCCTTTTTTGACGCGCCACAATGGCAAAAATGACAAAACCCAAGCGACAAAAAAGCCTAGATAAAATCTAGGCTTTATTTTTTAAAATCAATATCATTCACCGCCAAGTGAACATTCAAAATTCGCTTTATCGACAGAACAACGTGCCTTTTTCAACACACTCATCATGCCTGCATCATAGATACCACGCTTGGTCATATCCATACGGCCTTCACGCAATAATTTTTGATATTTGGTTTTATCTTCTGCAGTCAGGTTCAATTTGAACTTGGCTGGAATATTGGCTTCCAGACGGTTAATCATGGCAAAGCTTTTTGGTAAGTTTTTCACAAACCAATCACGCGATTTTTGACCAAAACCTGCAGGAAATTGATCTGGACGGATCACAAAATCTGCGGTTACCTGAAGCACAGGGAAATTAAACATCGCGCCGTTGGAACCTAAACCTTTATAGATTTCTAAAGGTTTATAAGCATAGGCAGGTGCTCCGACCATATCGACCTGACCATTATTGAATTTTGCGACAAAGTTAGACACATCAGAAATCACTGCCTGCGCACCTACACGTTGCACCATAATTTTTTGTGCATCGTCATAACCCAATACCGCAAATTTTTTGCCTGCCGCTTTTTCAATGGAATTAATTTGTTTATCACGTACAAAAATAAAAGCAGAACCCAAAGGAGCAATACCGGCTACTTCATATTTTTTACCGCCTAAATTACTGACCATTTTCGGCGCATTACGCTTGTCCAAAGCAAAAGTAATGGCACGCTGGGCAATCGCATTACTTGGTGCACCACCGAGCGCATCAATAGAGCCTACAAATTTATTATATTGACGTGCACGCATTGCGGTCATGAATACGCCATCACACTTGCCGGCTTTAAAGTCATTATCAGCGACTGCTTCGTCTTGACGTGGAATAAGATTAATTTCCGCGCCCCATCCTTTGGCAGCCAATGCCCATTCCTGAGCCATTTGAAAAGACTCACCCGATTTACCCAGTAAATCGAATACACATACATCAACTTTAGCGGCTTGTGCTGTGCTCGCTACGCCTACAGCAGCAAATGTGGCTAATGCAAAAATCGTTTTTTTCATTATTTCGGTCCTTTTGGAATCTTGTTGTTTGACGAGTATCCTTTCACGCCACAAATATTAAGCAAGTTCATGATAAAAAAATAGAGCATTTACTCCAATTAATTATCATTTAGATGTCAATCGCTTTTTATTTTTTAAAATAAATAATAAAAATCATAAATTTATGTAAGAACGATTTTTACGTATAATTTATAAAATTTGAGCTATTTTACAAATAAAAACATAACTGCCTATTTATTCGCCGTTCAATGAACACTCAAAATTGGTTCGCTCCACAGTACAACGGGCTTTTTTAAGCACTGTCATCATGGTCGGTTCATAAATTCCTTGTTTGGTCAGATCTAAACGACCATCTCGTAATATTTTTTGATATTTCTCATGATCTTGTTTAGTCAAATTTACTTTATATTTGGCAGGAATTCCGGCTTCCAAGCGCTGTACCATCGCAAAGCTTTTCGGCAAAATTTTGATAAACCAGCTACGTGATTGGTCTGCAAAGCCTTCAGGAAATTTTTCTGGACGAATCACCAAATCGGCCGTCACGTTGACGACTGGAAAATTAATCATTGCCCCAGTAGAACCCAAGCCTTTATAGATTTCTAGCGGCTTAAAGGCATACGCAGGTGCAGCAATCATGTCGACTTCACCATTGTTGAATTTTTTCACAAAATTAGAAATATCAGCCATTACCGGCACTGCACCAATACGCTGGACAACAATTTTTTGCGCCTGATCATAGTGCAGAATAGCAAACTTTTTACCTTTTGCTTTTTCAATAGTATTGATAGATTTATCACGTACAAAAAGATAAGCCGTACCAATTTGTCCAATCCCTGCTACCTCATATTTTTCATTGGCAATGGTACTAATCAGCCGCTTTTTATTGCGTTTATCCAGCACAAAAGAAATGGCTTTTTGTGCAATCTGATTACTTGGAACGCCACCGAGTGCATCAATTGAACCGGCAAATTTGTTATAGGCACGGGCACGCATGGAGGTCATGTAAAAAGCATCACAGACACCGGCTTTAAAATCTTTTTCAATTTTTGCTTCGTCTTGATACGGCATTAGATTGACCTTGGCACCCCAGTTTTGACTGGCCAAAGCCCATTCTTCAATTAATTTATAGGACTCACCTGCTTTACCGAGTAAATCAAATACACAGATATTCTGTTTTGCCTGCGCTAAGCTCGAAAAACTCAAAAGTGTGAGCGTAGATAAAATAAAAGTCCTTTTTTTCATGATGTACCTTATTCTTTTTTCACTTTTTTCTCGTAGAAAATCACTATAATTTTCTTTTTATACTAAAAACAGAGCTGCTCAGGCCTTTCTGACGAAAGGCTATTTTTTGCATAATTTGTCACATTTTCATTGATCTACTTAAAATCATGCTTTTATAAGAAAGAATAATGCCCAGCCTTTTTCTTTTCTGAGTAGCTTCCTTTAGAATAGCCCCATCATTCTTCTCTTTTAGATATTTCAATGATTCAGTTAGATCAACTTTCTATACGTCGCGGTGGACGTGTTTTATTTCAAAAAGCGTCTATGCAGCTACATCCAGGATGGAAAATTGGCCTAACTGGTGTCAATGGTGCAGGAAAATCGACCCTGTTTGCTGCCTTATTGGGTGGCATGGAATCGGATGGCGGTTCCCTGAAACGTCCTGCTGTCTGGACAGTGGCCCATATGGCGCAGGAAATTAAAGCGCTAGAGATGAAAGCCATTGATTTTGTCCTGTCTGGAGATGAGGAATATTGGGATATCCAGCATAAACTGGAACATCCTGAAAACCTGAATAATGAAGAATTAGCACATTTATATGGCCG
>DFAM01000025.1:14007-49846 GCA_002365595.1 Acinetobacter sp. UBA3106
GCCCGTACGCTGATGAGCCGTTCAGACTTGCTGTTACTGGACGAACCGACCAACCATCTAGACTTAGATGCAATTTTATGGCTGGAAGACTGGTTAAAAGCTTATGAAGGCACCCTGATTTTAATTTCACATGACCGTGATTTCCTGGATGCCGTTACCGATCATATTTTACATATCGAAAACCAAGAACTCATTTTATACACCGGAAATTATTCCACCTTTGAACGTACCCGTAGTGAACGTCTGGCACAGCAACAACAAGCTTATGAAAAACAGCTTGAAACGCGGGCACATTTACAAAAATTTATTGACCGCTTTAAGGCCAAAGCCACCAAAGCCAAACAGGCTCAAAGCCGGATTAAACAATTAGAACGTATGCAGGAACTTTCTGCTGCGCATGTCGATACACCGTTTACCTTCAGTTTCCGTGAACCGACTAAAATGAGCTCGCCTCTGCTGCAACTGGAACATGCAGATATTGGTTATGGCGATAAGTTGATTGTGACCAATGTCAATCTACAAATCACCCCCAGCAGCCGTATCGGTTTACTTGGGATGAATGGTGCAGGTAAGTCGACGCTGATCAAATCTTTAGTCGGTGACCTGAAACTACTCAAAGGGACACGCAAAGATTCTGAATTGCTGAATATTGGTTATTTTGCCCAGCATCAAATGGATGCCCTGGATGGTAGTGCCAGTCCAATGCTGCAATTGTCAAGAATCGCGGACAAAAAAATCAGTGAAGCAACTTTACGTGCATTCCTGGGAAGTTTTGGCTTTAGTGGCGAACGTATGGATACACCAAGTGAAGGCTTCTCCGGTGGTGAGCGTGCACGTTTAGCTTTGGCTTTAATTGTATGGCAACGTCCAAACGTGTTGATTCTGGATGAACCGACCAACCATTTGGACCTGGATATGCGTCATGCCCTGACCATGGCTTTACAAGACTTTGAAGGTGCTGTGGTATTGGTATCGCATGAGCGTCAACTGATTGCCAGCGTATGCGATGAATTGTTATTGGTCCACAATGGTCAATGTCGTGAATTTGATGGTGATCTGGTTGCATATGCGGATTGGTTACGTCAGGCACGTATCGAGATGATCAAAAATGGTCAAAAATCTGCTGAACCGGTGAAGTCGCAAGTAGAAGTAAAACCGGCAATATCCAAGCTCGATAAAGAAGCGCAACGTAAAGAAACCGCACGACGCCGTGAAATGATCCGCCCAATTCGTAAAAATATTGAAAAAAATGAAGCACAGATGACCAAGCTGCAAGCACGTTTAACTGAAATTGAAGTATTACTGGCTGATACGGCAATCTATGAAGCAAATCGTAAAGATGATTTACTTAAATTGATGAATGAACAAGCCAAGTTAAAAAGTGAACTGGAAACTGCGGAAGAACAAATGCTAGAGCTGATGATGGAACTGGAAGAGCTGGAAAGTTCTTTTGAATAAGGCATTTTTCTATTCTTAAGCCAAGCTAAAGCAATGCTTATTTTATAATCGCAGTACAATTTTAAAGTTGTACTGCGATTTTTTAATTTTTCTAAACGTCCCTTCTCGATAGTCATTTTAGCCAGCTATAGCGATTTATTTTCAATTGAACAACACCATCAAGTTTTAAATTCAAAATCATCTTAAAATAAATTTAAAACAAGATTTTAAATTTAAAAATCTTATCCACAACCCTTCAAAATTCCAGTTTAAATTTAAAATAAAAGATTATTTTATCTTGTGGATAAGTTAATTTTAATTTTTCTAATCCACTAAACTGATGGTTTAGCAAGTTATCCACATGAGTTTTTCCTTATGTTTTCTATTTGGATTAAGTTTTATTATTTATTTTGAGCGGTTTTCTTACGTTTTAAAAACCTGAGTTCGATAATTTTCCAAGCGCCCTGATTGACCCATGATTCCTGAATCTGTTTCTGATCCTGCAAGCCAATCAAGACTTTGCAATGCTTCAAATCTTTATCATAATCAAATTCTTCAAACTCAACTGCGGGTTTTTGCGGCTTCCAGACACCATTTTTTACGGCATGAGCAATCCTGTCATAGCGGACAAAATTGCTTTCTACACGACCTTCCTGCTCGTAGACCACCTTGAACTGTTCATGTTCATACTGAGCAAGGACCTCATAATTTCCGCTAAAAAAGGCCTCAGTCCAGATATCACGGATCTGTTCCAATTCTTGATCCATAGCGCTCACCTCGTCATATTGCATGATGATTTCCTCTTGCTTAGAGTCATCATGACAGAGGAATAAGTCATTTTAATAAAAATAAAGATGGCTAAAAGGTAATCAGATTAAGATAAAAATAGCATAAAAAAAGCACCCCGAAGGGTGCTGTTTACAATTTCACTTATCAATAGATCAAGCATCAATATCCGCATTCAGGGCATTTTCTTCAATGAAGGCACGACGCGGTTCCACATCATCTCCCATCAAACAGGAGAACATGCGATCTGCTTCAATGGCATCGTCAATAGTCACTTGCAGCATGTTACGGTTTTCAGGATCCATGGTGGTTTCCCATAGCTGTTCCGCATTCATCTCACCCAGTCCTTTATAGCGCTGGATCATCATGCCGCGACGTGAGTCAGATAAAATGTGCTGCCAAACCTGATGGAAAGTCGCCACATTAATCTTACGATCACCTTTCTGCAAATAAGCACCATCTTCAAGCAAGGTAAACCAGCTCTTCGAGTTTTGCAGTAAACGCTTGTATTCACTTGAAGCCAGCAGGCCAGCATCCAGCAAATAATGGTGTGGCAAGTTGTGTACATATACCGTTACACGTGGCCAGTAATGCGCCACCTTGCTGCCATCTGCGTGTTCTTTCTCAAACAGTTCAAGCGTGATTTCAGGACGTAAACTTGGCTGATACGCTTCGATAGCAGCGCGCAACTGTTCAGACCACTGTTTCACATAGTCTTCATCATGGCTATGGTCGAGCTTGAATGCATCCAGGCCCAGCAAACCATCCAGCAAACTTGCTGGATAACGGAGAGTTAAACGATTCAAACTTTTCTGTGAAACTTGGTAATCTTCAATCACTTTTGCCAGTGCTTGACCGGTAATAGCTGGAGATTCAGCACTAATATGCAAGGATAAATCATCAATTGCATTTGAAATCAGGAAGGTTTCCAGAGCATCATTATCTTTAAGATATTGCTCATGCTTACCTTTTTTCAACTTATACAATGGTGGCTGTGCGATATAGATATAACCACGTTCCACCAGTTCAGGCATTTGACGGAAGAAGAAGGTCAACAGTAACGTACGAATGTGCGAACCATCGACGTCAGCATCGGTCATGATGATGATTTTGTGATAACGCAACTTGTCCGGATTGTACTCTTCACGGCCAATACCGCAGCCCAAGGCCGTAATCAGCGTACCGACTTCCTGACTCGAGATCATCTTGTCAAAGCGCGCACGTTCCACGTTCAGGATTTTACCTTTCAGCGGTAAAATGGCTTGCATCTTACGGTTACGACCCTGTTTTGCAGAACCGCCCGCAGAGTCACCTTCGACTAAGTACAATTCAGACAATGCCGGGTCTTTTTCCTGGCAGTCCGCCAATTTACCTGGCAGGCCGGCGATATCTAGCGCACTCTTACGACGGGTCATTTCACGCGCTTTACGTGCAGCATCACGCGCACGTGCCGCATCGATAATTTTTCCGGCAATCGATTTTGCCGCTTGCGGATTTTCCAGCAGGTATTCCGAGAATGACTTGTTCATCGCCTGCTCTACCGCAGGCTTCACTTCACTTGAAACCAGTTTTTCCTTGGTTTGTGAAGAGAATTTAGGATCAGGCACTTTTACCGAAACAATCGCGGTCAAACCTTCACGCGCATCATCACCCGATACAGCAACTTTCTCTTTTTTGAGCAAGTTTTCATTTTCCATATAGCTGTTTAAGCCACGGGTTAAAGCTGCACGGAAACCGGCTAAATGCGTCCCACCATCTTTTTGTGGAATGTTATTGGTAAAACAGCGCACGTTTTCTTGATAGGTATCGTTCCATTGCAAGGCAACTTCTACACCAATACCATTGTCTGATTGAACGGTAAAATGAAAAATATCATTCAGATGGGTTTTACCCTGATTGATATATTTTACAAATTCAGATAAACCACCTTCGTAATCAAACACATGTTCCGCGTCAATACGTTCATCGCGCAGCACAATACGCACACCGGCATTCAAGAATGAAAGCTCACGCAAACGGCGCGCTAAAATATCGACATTAAAAATAGTTTGGCTAAAGGTTTCAGCACTTGGCCAGAAACGTACAATGGTACCGGTTTTATCAGTATCTCCCACCACTTTCAGCGGATAAACCGGATCACCATGTTTATATTCTTGTTGGTGAATATGGCCAGCTCTGAGAATGGTCAATTCAAGTTTGCTGGATAAGGCATTCACTACAGAAACACCTACACCGTGCAAACCACCAGAGACTTTATAGCTATTATCGTCAAACTTACCACCGGCATGCAGAATGGTTAAAATCACTTCTGCTGCAGAAACCCCTTCTTCAGGGTGAATATCGGTTGGAATACCACGACCATTATCTGAAACGCTGACTGACTCATCTTCATGGATGGTCACCAGGATTTCGTCGCAGTGACCTGCCAAGGCTTCATCGATGGCGTTATCGACCACCTCAAACACCATGTGATGTAAGCCTGAACCATCGTCAGTATCGCCAATATACATACCTGGACGCTTACGCACAGCATCGAGGCCACGTAATACCTTGATACTAGAGGAATCATAAGCTTTTTCATTGGTTGGTTCTGTTTGAGAAGCAGCTTGATCTTCTGAACTCATGGTTTCTCCCTAGTGAAATATAGGTCTATCCAAAGATGGGTAAAATCTAAAAAGTTATGGCACAACAACCTGAACTTGACCATTTTCAACTTTGAATAATTGATATGAAATAGACAAATCATGTAAATGTTTTTTGACTGATTCATGCTCTAAAGTAGTAATAAAAACCTGACTACCAAGTTGGCTTAATCGTTCAATTAATCGTCGTTGTGCAGCTAAATCTAATTCTGCTGTCAGATCATCTAATAATACCACAGTTTCCTTATTACAGGCATGTAGCATTGCAATCTGTGACAGTTTTAAAGCCATCATTAGCAGCTTTTTCTGACCGCGTGAAAGCACCACATCCGCATCTCCCATCGCTGTTTTTAAACGTAAATCTGCACGATGCGGTCCATACTCGGTATAACGGCGATCGACATCTTTCTGGTGATGCACAGTCAAGTCATGCAGCAGGCCCTGTTCGGTATGAAAGCCAGGACTATATTCCAATTCAACCGCAAGATTGGGCAACAACTGCTGCAAATCCTGCTCAAAATAAACCTTCCACTGTTCAACAATAGCGCTACGCTGCGAATTCAGCATTTCACCATATTCCGCCAGCATTTTGTTCCACGGCTCTAAATCATTCAGACTGAGATTTCTTTGTGATTTCAGCAAACTGTTGCGTTGCTTTAAGGCACGAGCATAATACTGCCAAGCATGATAAAAATCTGGTTCCACGTGGAACATCAACCAGTCAAGAAGTTGTCGGCGTGGTTTAGCACCATAATCGATGATGTCAGTGCTTTGTGGATCAATATGCTGTAAAGGCAAGATTTTGGCCAGCTGTCCTTGGGTCGCAATATGATCACCATTGACCTTAATCAGCTGCTCACCCGATAACAGCTTTTGCATACCGATTTTTTCTGTTGCCGATTGCGCAAACACAATCGCATCGCCTGTTTCATTCTGGATATAGTTTTTAGGAATATGGGTGCGAAAAGAACGTCCGGTCGCCAGCAAATGAATGGCCTCTAAAATCGAGGTTTTACCTGAGCCATTTTGCCCATAAAAGACATTAAACGGCTGCAACTCCTGGAGTGCAACCGCCTTTAAGTTTCGAACACGTTCTATATTTAGACGCGTAATATGCATAGTTTGATCTGATTCAATATCGGCAAATTAAACACGCATTGGCATCACAACATAGGTTTGATCCTGTTGCGCTGGATCATGTACCAATACTGATTGATTCGCTTCCGTCATGGTCATGGACACATCTTCACCATCCAAAGCACCCAATACATCTAACAGGTATTGTGCATTGAATGACATTTCCATTGGTGCATCTGCATATTGAATGGCCAGATCTTCAATCGCTTCATCCTGCTCCGGGTTATTGGCACGAAGCTGTAAAGAATCGGCACCAAAATTCAGGAATACGCCACGTAATTTTTCATTACTGAGAATCGCTACACGCTGTAATGATTGCTTGAATACGTCATGTGCGATCAAGACATTTTTATCGCCACCACGCGGAATCACCCGACGGTAATCCGGGAATTTTCCATCAATTAACTTGGTGGTAAAACGAACGGTAATATTGCCCTGTTCCTTATCACGGCTCGGGGTGCTAATAGTCACATTTAATAGTTCACGGCCAATCAATAAAGACAATTGCTCATCTTCAATGCTAAGCAAACGCTGTAATTCTGCTACGGCTTTACGTGGCACAATCGCTTGAATGGCTTGAGTAGTATTTGAAGTTGCCGCCGTTTCACACAGTGCCAAACGGTGACCATCAGTCGTTACAGCACGCAGCTGATTTTGATCAATTTCAAGTAAAGTACCAGTCAAATAAAAACGCACATCCTGTACTGCCATAGCAAACGCGGTTTTTTCAAATAAACGTTTTAACTCGCGCTGAGTCACGGTCACCTGGGTGCCTTGAGCATTTTCAGTACTTAACAGCGGATAATCTTCAGCAGGCAAAGTCCCCAACACAAAACGGCTATTTCCTGATTTTAAAATGCAACGATCTTCAGTGATTTGCAGGTCAATCAAGGCAGCAGCAGGCAAAGACTTGCAGATGTCCATCAGTTTACGTGCCGGTACAGTGGTTTCACCTGCTTGCAGACACGCCCCTTCAGCCAATGTTGTACTGGCCACCAATTCCACTTCCAGATCGGAACCGGTAATGGTTAAGGATTCATGATTCACTTGAATTTTTACGTTAGACAGAATGTTTAAAGTATGGCGACGTTCAACCGCTCCTACGACATGTGACAGAACATTAAGTAAGCTTTCTTTCGCGATTTTCAAACGCACGGTACATTCCTCTAACAACTGAAGATTAAAATAAATAAATGTGTTTTTAGCACTGTACTATGCGGCAGAATATGCCGCATTGCAAGAATAGAATTTGATCAAAATGGATCAGCTTTGCAACAGCCGTTGCAAGTTTTTATAGTCTTCATTAAAGATCGGATCTTCCTCACGCAGGCTGATCACTTTTTCACAGGCATGCATGACAGTACTGTGATCGCGCCCACCAAAAGCCATACCAATTTCTGGAAAACTATCTCCAGTCAGTTCACGTGCCAAGCCCATCGCAAGCTGACGTGGACGGGCATAAATACGGGTACGTTTCGGACCGACAATTTCTTTTAAAGGAATACGGAAATACTCACTCACCACACGCTGGATATTTTCAGTACTGATGGTACGCGCACGAATAGCCAGCACGTCTTTTAAGGATTCACGTACCACCTCCAGATCGATCGGCGTACCTTTAAAACGGGAAATCGCCACGACTTTGTTGAGTGCACCTTCCAGTTCACGGACATTGGCCACCACTTGCTGGGCAATAAACAAGGCACAGTTACGTGGTAACTCCACCCCACTGCTTTCCGCTTTTTTCAGCAAAATTTCAATCCGGGTTTCAATATCCGGTGGCTCCACTCCAACCGATAATCCCCATGAAAAACGTGAAACCAGACGTGCATCTAGTTCGGTGAGTTCTTTCGGATAACGGTCGGAAGTTAAAATAATCTGTTTCGACTCATCCAATAAGGCGTTAAAGGTATAAAAGAACTCGACCAGACTGGCTTCTTTACCTGCCAGCAAATGAATATCATCCACCAGCAACAGATCGAGCGAGCGGCAATTCTTTTTAAACTCTTCCACTTTGCCTTGCTGTAAAGAGCTGACAAAATCCTGGACAAAACTTTCCGCAGTCATATACATCACCCGTGCATTGGGCTTAGCTTGCAATAAAGCATTACCAACCGCTTGCATAAGGTGGGTTTTACCCAAACCGGTAGGACCATATAAAAATAACGGATTATGCTGTGAAGCCCCCAATTGGGTTAATACCTTACGACAGGTTTCCGCTGCCATCTGGTTCGAACGGCCTTCAACAAACAGGGAAAAAGTAAATAAGGGATTGAGTAAACGTTTACGGCTGTTTTTATTGCCTGTTTCATCTTTTTCTTTTTTAGCTTTGGAAACAGCAGCAGGAGCTGACTGTAATGCCGCTGTAGTCGTTGCCGGTTGTTCATTGGCAGATAAAATCGCGCCTGGGCGTGAATCTACCAGAATTTCAACTTTACGTACCCGACCCTCAGACATCTGTTCAGCCAAAATGGTGATCAGTTCCAGATGGTGTTCCTGAATATAACGGGTCCAATAAGGATTAGGCGCATACAGTCTTAAAGTATCGTTCAGCTCTTCAGCAACGAGAGGGCGAATCCACATTGTAAAGACATTTCCCGAAAGCTCTTGTCGCAAACGAGTTAGACAGTCTGTCCAAAGCATGTGAAACCCCTATTCATTCCATTGTTAGTAAAAAAATCATGCGAGCCCGACCAAGCGGGTCGCCATTCTATCGAAGTTATCCACATCTGTCATGGCAAAATTAAGGAAATATCACTCAAAAAGTAATTTTCCGATTAAATTTAAATTTAAATTGCGGTGTGGATAAGTTTATCCGCAAGCTGTGGATAAAATATATCACAAAGTTATCCACAATTTAATAAAATCATAAAAACATAGATATCCACAATACAAGTTTATGTTTATAAAAATAAAATATAGCTTTTCCACAGAAAAACAGCTCCATAATAATAATAAATTTAAATTTATAAATTTGAATTTATTTATAAGAGCGGTAGTTGGTGGGGATAACTTTCAATATTTTTAAATTTAAATTCAAAAGTAAAGAAAATCATTTTATCAACATTGAGCTGTGGATAACATTGTTAATATTTCTGTTTATAACTTATGTTGCATTATTAATCAACAACTTATATTGTGTGTAAAATTAAAACAGTTTTGAATGGAATATAAAATCTCAGATTTTCAGTTTTTTTAAAAAAAATGCCTTATTTTGAAAGAAAGTTTGTTTTTGATTGACAGCTCACCGAATGAACACTAAAATCGCGAACCTTCATAGAAGATCATTTTTGGAGTTTCAATATGAAACGTACATTCCAACCATCAGAATTAAAGCGTAAGCGTGTTCATGGTTTCCGTGCTCGTATGGCTACTAAAGCTGGTCGTCAAGTATTAGCTCGTCGTCGTGCAAAAGGTCGTCATAGCTTAACTGTTTAATTAGTTAAGTTATTGCGATTTTGGGTGTTATGACACTTTATGGCTTCAGCACAGAGGTACGTATACGCTGTGCTGCCGATTATAAAAGTGTGTTTGATGGTGCGCTTTTTAAAGTGCATCAACCCCATTTCCTATTTCTTGCCAAAAATTCCGAACAGCCGAAAAGCCGTTTGGGTATTGTTGTTGCTAAGAAGAAAGTGCGTCGTGCACATGAAAGAAATAGAGTAAAACGTCTTGCGCGCGAAAGTTTTCGCCTGCATCAGCAGCAATTAGATTTATTAGATATTGTGGTCATGCCTAAAGTCGGCATTGAATCAATCCCTAATGCAGAATTGCAACAGCAATTACAATTTGCTTGGCAGAAATTGCAACGCCTTGCCAATAAGCATAAAAAGATAGCTCCCTCCCCACAAAAGTAGAGATGGCCAATGGTACGTTTACTGCATTGGTTGATTCGATTCTATCAGATCGCGATTAGTCCTTTATTGGGACCCCGCTGTCGTTATATTCCAACATGTTCTCAATATTCTTTAGAAGCAGTCCATTCGCATGGTGCTGTGCGTGGTGCGTGGTTAGCTACCAAACGTATTTGTCGTTGTCATCCTTGGGGTGGCTCGGGTTATGATCCTGTTCCGCCAAAAGCAATTCGTTTTATTTCATTTCAGCAAATAGATTCTCAAATGCTTCACGTTGTTGTACCCTTTCGTGATCGTTTATTGAACCGAAATCACTCTAACTACTTGGGATAATAGATATGCAACAATGGGCCAGGTTTGCAATTCTAGGGGCCATGTTTGTCGTCGCATATTTGCTTATTTTGGCTTGGCAAAAAGATTATGGTCATGCAGAAACTAAAGCGCAGCAAGAAACTGCCGTTGTTTCACATGAAGTATCTGCAGATTTGCCAAATGGTCAAACCGCGACTACTGCGTCTGACATGCCTCAAGCGAATATTGCGACTCAGCAAACTACAACAGATGCTACTGCACCTGTAAGTCAACAGCTTATTTCAGTACAAACTGACCTTTATCATCTTTGGATTAATCCTAAAGGTGGTGACATTGTTCGTATTGAATTATTGAACCATGATAAAGATAAAGACAGTGATGCGCCGTTTGTGATGCTGGAAAGCGATGCAAAACGTACTTATGTTGCTCAGTCTGGCTTGATTGGTTTGAATGGACCAGACAGTAACCGTAATGGTCGTCCGGTATATGAAACTGAAAAAGCCTCTTATACCCTGGCGGATGCCAAAGCAGAAACAACCAAAGATGGTCAGGCGGAAAAAGTTTTATCGGTACCGATGGTTTATAAAACTGCCGATGGCGTTGAGATCATTAAAACCTTTACCTTCAAACAAGGTGAATATCCGATTATTGTGAACCACAAGGTAGTAAACCGTAGTGGCCAGAACTGGCAAGGTCAGATGTTTGGTCAAATCAAGCGGGATAACTCGGATGATCCAGGTAAATCTTCCCAAGGTATTTTCACTTTAGGAACGTTCTTAGGTGGTGCTTGGGGTACGCCTGACGAACATTATAACAAGCTGAAATTTGACAACTTCAATGAAGAAAAATTGAATGTCGAAGCCAAAGGTGGCTGGGTTGCTGTCGTGCAGCATTATTTTGTCAGTGCCTGGATTCCAGGGGATCTGAAACTGACCCAAGCCAATGGTCAGCCTTATACTGCAAAACTGGAATCTCGCCAATCTACCGATAACATGAACATTATTGGTTTCACTTCACCGACCATCAATGTGCCGGCCGGTACCACTGCGGAAGTGGATGCGACGTTCTATTCAGGTCCTAAAGTACAGTCTGAATTGAAAGACCTGGCTGTAGGCTTGAATCAAACCGTGGATTATGGCTGGTTGTGGCCAATTGCCAAATTATTGTTCTTGGGCCTTCAGTTCTTCCATAACATTGTTGGTAACTGGGGCTGGTCAATTATCCTGTTGACTGTACTGGTAAAACTGATTCTTTGGCCATTATCGTCTAAGAGCTACCGTTCTATGGCGAAAATGCGTGTGATTGCACCAGAAATGCAGCGCATGAAAGAAGAGTTCGGCGAAGACCGTATGCGTTTCTCGCAAGAAATGATGGCACTGTATAAGCGTGAACAAGTGAACCCACTTTCTGGTTGCTTGCCATTGCTGTTACAAATGCCGATTTTCCTGGCCTTGTACTGGGTATTGATGGAGTCTGTAGAACTTCGTCATGCACCTTGGTTGGCTTGGATTCAAGATTTATCTGCCATGGATCCGTGGTTTATCCTGCCGTTATTGATGGGTTTAACCATGTTTATCCAGCAGTCTTTAAATCCGCAGCCGGCTGATCCGATGCAGGCGAAAGTCTTCAAGATCATGCCAATTATCTTCACCGTATTTATGTTGTTCTTCCCTGCGGGCTTGGTGTTGTACTGGATTGTCAACAACAGTATTACCATCTTGCAGCAAAGCCTGATCAACAAAGGTGTGGCGAAAGAACGCGAAAAGCGTGAAGTTGTTTAAGTAACGACTGATTGCGAATAGCTGAATAAATCCGCTTAAGATGGTAATCTTAGGCGGATTTTTCTTTGGCTGTGATTTGGGATTTTTTTAGGTGAATTTTATGCAAAACCTTACTACGATTGCTGCGATTGCAACTCCGCCTGGGCGGGGTGGCGTGGGGGTGATTCGTCTGTCTGGTCCGAAATCTTATGCCATTGCAGAAGCTTTGACTCAAAAAGCCTTGCCTAAAGCCCGTTTTGCCGGTTTCCGTCAGTTTTATGATGCTTCGGGTGAAGTGATGGATGAAGGCTTGGCGATTTGCTTCCCTAATCCACATTCGTTTACCGGTGAAGATGTGGTGGAGCTGCAAGGTCATGGCGGCCCCGTGATTCAAAATGCTTTACTTGGCCGTTTACTGGAGCTGGGTGCAACCGCTGCCAAAGCGGGTGAATTTTCCATGCGTGCCTTTGAAAATGGCAAACTGGATCTGGTGCAAGCCGAGGCGATTGCCGACCTGATTGATGCTACTTCACAAGCTGCAGCACGTTCTGCAGTACGCTCGTTACAAGGCGCCTTCTCTACCCGGGTCAATACCGTATTAGAAAAATTGATTCATTTGCGCCTGCATGTGGAAGCTGCGATTGATTTCCCGGAAGAAGAAATCGACTTTTTGGCAGACGGCAAAATTTTAACCTTGCTGGAAGAGGTACAACGTTCAGTTGCTGCCGTGCAAACCTCGGCACGACAAGGCCAGTTATTGCGTGAAGGTTTACAGGTGGTGATTGCGGGTAAACCGAATGCAGGTAAATCTTCCTTGTTGAATACTCTGGCGGGAAATGAGCGCGCCATTGTGACCGATATTGCCGGGACCACCCGTGACGTGTTGCATGAAAAAATCACTTTAAATGGCTTGCCGATCACCCTGACCGATACTGCAGGTCTGCGTGAAACCGGCGATGTGGTGGAAAAAGAAGGCATCCGCCGCGCAATTAAAGAAATTGAACAGGCCGATTTGTTGCTGCTGGTCTATGACTTAAGCCAGGGAGAAGATCCGCTGCAATTGGCACAAAACTATTTTGCCGAACATCTGGAACCGCGCCGTTTAATGCTGATTGCCAACAAGTGTGATTTAACTGGTGCAGTCGCTGCAATTGGCGATTATCAGGGATTTCGTCATATTACCGTGTCTGCCAAGCAGGAAACCGGGGTCCAGTCACTCATAGAAGCGATTACAGCGCATGCAGGCTTCCAGCCGGAAGAAGATACCTTTATTGCCCGTACCCGTCATTTAGACGCAATGAAGCGTACTCAGCACTACCTTGCAGAAGCACATGAGCAGCTAGTGGTGTTCCATGCGGGTGAATTGGTAGCGGAATCCCTGCGACTGGCGCAAAATGCCTTGGGTGAAATTACCGGTGACTTTAGTGCAGATGACTTGTTGGGCAAGATCTTTGGATCATTCTGTATTGGAAAGTAATTTAAAATTATCCCTATATTCCAGTAAGTTTTAATTTGAATTAAATAGCATTAAGTTTTAATAACTTAGTGCTTTTTTTATATCATTGAGTGATTCAGGGTATGTTCAAAATCCATCTGATGGCATGATATTTTATTCGGTTATTAGTCACTAGATAAGAAAATGCCTGAATGAAAATTGGGCAATTCAATCTTGCCGAGCATGAATACAATGCGTTTAAGCATTTTGAGAATGAACCTACAATCTGGAGATGTGAGTAAGATCATTAAAGCTGAAGAGGATCGTTTAGCATTGAGGCTTGGACAGATACGAATATTAAAAAGTGAGCAGTAAAATCTTTTATGGAGGTGTTGAATGTTTGATGTCATGTTTTTGCGTGAACTCTTAGTCTCCTGGGTTCATTTCCTCCAATTATTTTTAGAAATGATTTCAGTGGTGTGTGTAATCATTGGCTTGATCAAAACCTCGATGGTATTAATTCAGCTTAAATCAGGTCGCACAGCACGTTATTGTTTTGGAGACTGGCTCGCTACCGCACTTGAATTTCAGTTAGCCGCAGATATTTTAGCCACCACTGTCGACCCAGATCTGGATAGCTTAATTAAATTGGCCATCATTGCGGTAATTCGTACTTTCTTGAATTATTTTTTAATCAAAGAGCTGGAATATCAACCCAATTCTGGAAAATGAGGGGATGAGAAGGCGAAATATAAAAACTGCTCTGTTATGGCTTTATTGATTTAATCCCACAGGACTTGCGTCACCATAATTACCCTTCCTATTCCATTTTTTGAGCTGGTTTAAGCGCAAGGTGTTTCAGACTCAATTTTTTTATACCAAATTAACAGATACAAGCACAGTAAACAGCACGCAGCACAAAAACTGAGTATGCCGGCGGTTAAACCAAAATGATCGGCAAGATAACCCACGGCAAGAATGGGTAAAATGGTGCCTAAATATGCGACAAATAAATAGGTCGACATCACCGCAGCCAGGTTGTGCAGGTTGGTCATGGCATGAATTAAACCAAATGCCCCGATCAGGGCTAATCCATGACCTACGCCAACCAGTACATCACTGATAAAAAAAAGAAAACTCCAGTGTGGATATATACATAATCCCAGGATCAATAAACTGAACAACAGCGTATACAGCCCATAATTTAGGCATTTTCTTGCAGGAATTGATCTGGAAAAATACTGTACCATGGCAGAAATCAGCAAAATGCAGGTAATGGCCAATCCACTGACCAAAGGACCATGCCAAGGAATGATGAACTGTACAAATGAGGGAGAAAGCGAAGCGAATAGGCTAAACGCTGCAAAGGCACAAAAGGCAGTCAAACCGGTAATATAAAACTCAGCATGAAATTTTACTTCAGGACGTTCTAAATGCGGGGCAATCGAGAACGTCTGTGCGCTAAATTTAAGCTGTGGCAGACGTAACAAGCCTACGAAGCACAACACTGCCCCAACAATGACAGGAATATACGGGGTAAATAGCGGTGTAGCAGAAAACTGGGCAATGAGTCCACCGACCAGTGGGCCTAGACCAAAACCAACGGCGGTAATCACCGAGCTGAGCTGGGGTGCATGGTTTTTATGTGATTCAGGAATACTCCACATCAGTCCAATCAATGCCGAGGTGGTCATTAATCCCGAGGCAATTCCAATAATAAAACGCCCCAAAGACAGCCATAGCACATTATTTGCGAACATGGACAGTAGAAGCCCAAGGGTAATGATGACCAAACCCAGTTCTAAGGTTTTTAAAAAGCCAATGCTGTTACTGGTCCGGCCTAAAAACAGGAGCGTGGCTAAACAGCCTAACATATAGGTGACAAAAATATAGGTGATATGACTCGGCAACAGATGCCAAAGTTGCCGATAGATGAGATATAAAGGGCTGGCCAGTGCCGTCCCCATCGTTCCAATACAAAGTGCCAGGCTGACCATGATAAAAGGTCGCCATGATTGAGAATGTGTCATTTAGAGGATCGCAAAAATATGTGAGCTAACAGACTAAATTTCACATATTGAGAAAATATAAGAGCTATATCTGAAGTTTTAGCGCAATCCACTTTAAGGGTCAATTTATATGATGTAAAGATTTACCCATAACGCTTTAATAATTTGAGAAATTCTACCATTTCCTGTTCATTAATTTCAGTCTGTTCTCCAATCACGTGATGACGCAAATGCGCTTCGATAAGCTCATTCATCAGACCATTTACCGCCCCTTTAACGGCTGCCACTTGCTGTAAAACACTCATACAGGAATACTCCGGATCATTCAGAGCGTGCTCTACAGCATTGATTTGTCCTTGTAAACGTTTGACTCGGTTCTGAATTTTCTTGTCTTGATGTAAATGACCCAACATTTTTCTCCAAAAATAAATATACTATGGGGGAGTATATTGAAAAACAAGATTATGCAAAAAGTCCCCTTAAACCGAGCTCATAGTCATCAGTTTGATGAAGGTAATCCACTTGCACAAAAACGCATTCTATTAGCGACCATTCTAACGGCAGTGATGATGTTATTAGAAGTAGCTGGTGGATGGATTTACAATTCGATGGCCTTGCTGGCGGATGGCTGGCACATGAGTTCGCATATGCTGGCACTGGGGCTGGCTTATTTTGCTTATCGATCTGCCCGTTATTATGCCCAAGATCACCGTTTTAGTTTTGGTACCTGGAAAATAGAAATTTTAGCTGGCTATAGCAGTGCAATCTTATTGATGGTGGTGGCACTCTTTATGGCATTTCAGTCTGTAGAACGACTACTGAATCCGGTTGCCATTCATTATAACCAGGCCATTTCGATTGCCATTTTAGGTCTGGTGATTAATTTAATTTGCGCGTGGTTGCTGCATGATGATCACCATCACCATCACCATCATGAAGATAACCATCAGCATGAACATCATCACCATGATTTAAACCAGAAAGCGGCCTTTATGCATGTGGTGGCAGATGCTGTGACTTCGGTATTTGCCATTGTGGCACTGTTTGCAGCCAAATATTTGGGCTGGAATTTTCTTGATGCGGTATTGGGGATTCTGGGTTCAATTTTGGTGGCCAAATGGGCCTTGGGTCTGATCAAAGAAACCGGAAAAACCTTACTCGATGCTGAAATGGATCATCCGGTGGTGGAGGAAATACGCGAAGTGCTTGCAGAATTTCCAGTGGTAGAAATTACCGACCTACATGTCTGGAAAGTGGGTAAAGGCAAATTTTCCTGTATTTTAGCTTTAGCTACTGATTCTGATTTGAATGCCGATCAGGTTCGTGAAGCCTTATCCATTCATGAGGAAATTGTGCATATTTCAGTAGAAATTAATCCGATATAAATCGGGTTAATGTTCCACGTGAAACCTTGGTGGGTAAATATGTGTGCTTTGCGTAAGGGCAGCAAAACTTTTAAGATTATCTGGCTGGTTTTTGAGTAGAATCAGCTGGAAATAGTTTAAAGTAATGAGCAAAACAGATGATTAAAAAAACATTGGCATGTGCCTTGGTGAGTTTAATTTCCACCTTAACTTTAGCAAATGTCGATACGGTTAAAGCCAACCTGAGTAAGCAACATCCGAAATTAAAAATTGAAAATATCCAAACCACCGAGATGAAAGGAATTTATAGCGGTTCAATGGATGGGCAAGTGGTGTATTTAGGGGAAGATGCCCAGCACATTCTGGTAGGTTCGATGTTCCGTTTAACTGATCAGAAAAACCTGACCAAAGATTTAATGCTTAAACAAAACAGTATTGACTGGAAAAAATTGCCTTTTCAGGATGCAATTAAAACGGTGCGAGGTAATGGTAAACGTCAGATCGCCATCTTTTCTGACCCAAATTGCCCGTATTGCAAACAACTTGAGACTGAAATAAGCAAGTTAAATAATGTCACTATCTATACCTTTATCTACCCGATCAAAAGCCAATCTGTGGCTGTTTCCAAACAGGTATTTTGTGAGAAAGATCCAGCTTTAGCCTGGTCAAACCTGATCAGTAAAGGCATTCAACCCGCTGCAAATAAAAGCTGTGCCAACCCGATTGAGCGTAATTTAAGTTTAGGCCAAACTTTAGATTTAAGTGGTACTCCAGCGCTTATTTTCTCGAATGGTTTTAAGGTGATGGGTGCCCGCCCTGCTCCAGGAAATTGAACTTATGTGGAAAGAACTCGGTTTGTAAACATGATTTGTTTCTTAATCAAGCAATAAAAAAAGCACCTAATGAGGTGCTTTTTACTGGGGAGATTGATTATTTTAAATCACGATTTAAACACGTGATTTTTTAGTGACCAGGTTATAAATGAATAAAATAATGAGTGCCCCGATCACTGAAGCGATAAAGCCTGCGGCCGAGTTTTCATCATAAAGTCCGAGTAAACGTCCGCCGTAGGTCGCCAATAAAGAACCGGCAATACCTAACAGGGTGGTTACAATAAATCCTGATTTATCATTTCCAGGATGAATAGCACGCGCGATTAGGCCTGCAATAAAACCCACTACGATGGCAACTATAAGTGTCCACATATGTCTTCTCCATTTATCGTTAGTTTATATATTTTCATTACGCTTTCATTTTTATAATTAATCATTAATGGAAAAGTAAACAGTTGAGTCCTGCTAAAAACTGTTGTTGTTTTGTTCCTGCTAAAATTTTAATGATAAAAAAGTGGCCAATGGCCACTTTAAATATTTAGTCTTTATTTTAAAGGCCAATTTCACCAATAAAGGGAATATGGCGATATTTTTGATTATAGTCCAAGCCGTAACCGACAATAAACTTATCTTCAACTTCAAAGCCTAGGAATTTCACTTCCAGTTCAATTTCACGGCGTGAAGGTTTACTGATTAAAGTACACAGCTCAATAGAATTCGGGCTACGCGTGCTTAAAATTTCCAGCACTTTGCTGAGGGTATTGCCGGAGTCAATAATATCTTCAACAATTAATACATCTTTACCGCGAATTTCGCCGTCCAGGTCTTTTAAAATTTTAACATCGCGACTTGAAACCGTACCGCCACCGTAACTTGATACCGTCATAAAGTCGAGTTCATGCGGTTTGGTAATTGCACGACATAAATCAGCCATAAAAATAACTGAACCACGAAGTAAACCAATCAACACAAGTTCTTTGTCACTATTGGCATAGTGAGCATCAATTTTTGTACCAAGCTCTTTGACTTTCGCATCAATTTCTTCAGCTGAGATCATTACGCTCATATGAACGGTCATGGGTAGATACCTAAAAGCAGATCAAAATAAAAAAGGTGTTGACCAGCAACACCTCAAAAGATGTTTTAATTTTAATACATCTGCTCAAGAGATGCATCTTTTTTGCCGCTGAAAATGTATCAGGCCTTAAGCTCTGCACTATCACGTTTAAGTAAAACCGCACAAAGCACGCCTATGCCAATCAACAAGAATATCTTTTTATGGGATATTTTTGTGGTTTTCTGATTTTGCATATACTGCTTCTCCATAAACATAAGTGGCATGGATACTACGATCATCGCCCATGGTCATCAGGGCAAATAAAGCATCTTCAATACCTTTGGCACGTTCCTGACGCAGGGCTTGCAGTGCTGTCGCTTTTAAATCCAGCACAACAAAATCGGCTTCTTTACCCACGTTAAAGTTACCCAGTTTGTCGTCCAGATCCAAAGCCTTGGCTCCACCCAAAGTGGCGTGATACAAGGATTCAAATGCAGAGAGTTTATCACCCTGAAGCTGTTGAACTTTATAGGCTTCGTTTAAGGTTTGCAGCTGGTTAAAGGAAGTGCCCGCACCGATATCTGTACCTAAGCCGACTTTAACCTGTTTTTCCCAGGTTTTTTTCAGTGGAAATAAGCCACTGCCCAAGAACAAATTTGAGGTCGGACAAAAGGCAATTGCCGAGTTGGTCTGGTGCATGCAGTCCCACTCAGCATCTTCTAAATGCACGCAATGGGCAAAGACCGAACGCTGTCCGGTTAGGCCATAATGGTGATAGACATCCAGATAGCCTTTTTGTTCTGGAAAAAGTGCTTTGACCCAGGCAATTTCATTTTTATTTTCACTTAAATGAGTATGGACATAAACCTCAGGATATTCTGCTTTCAGCTGCCCTGCCCGAGCAAGTTGCTCTGGTGTCGAGGTGGGCGCAAAACGCGGGGTAATCGCATACAGGTTACGGCCTTTGCCATGCCATTTTTCAATCAGTGACTTAGAGTCCTGATAAGCAGTTTCAGCCGTGTCACACAGCCCTTCAGGTGCATGGCGGTCCATCATCACTTTACCGGCAATCAAACGCATTTGCTGCTGTTCGGCAGCTTCAAATAAGGCATCGACCGATTCAGCATGGACTGTACAAAACACCAAAGCGGTGGTGGTACCGTTTTTTAATAATTCCTGCACAAAAAACTGCGCTATTTTGTCGGCATAGGCTTTGTCTTTAAACTGTAATTCGGTTGGAAAAGTATAAGTATTCAGCCATTCCAGCAGCTGTTCGCCATAAGCACCGACCATCTCGGTTTGCGGGAAATGGATATGGGTATCAATAAAGCCCGGCACAATCAGCTTGTCGGGATAATGATGAACCTGGACATTAGCCGGAACATGCTGTTGTCCGGTTTGCCAGTCGCCAAACCAGCGAATTTTGCCATTTTCAGTAATAAGTAAACCATCTTCTACATATCGCACTTGGTCGTGAATCTCACGCGCTTGGGCAACCGTATTCTGGATATCTAGGAAGCGACCGCGAACTGCCGTCGTTGCAACTACAGAAGACATTGAAAACCTGCAATGTTGAATTTTTTCGATTGATTGTACCTGAAATTTTTCCGTTAAAGCGTAGTAGCTTAGTTGAACGTCTCCCCTTCTTTTATAAATTAAACCGATTTTTAGGTGCTGCAATAACAGGAAAATATAGCAATAGAACCGATAAAAAAGCCTTCCCTCTGCAAGATGAAAGGCTGGATCATTTTATTTGAAAATTACAGTTGCTCTTGCTTCTTGTTATATCGAATCGATAACCAGGTGGTAATTGCCAGTACAATCACAATAAAACCGAGCGAAATCCAGATTGGCATATGGAACACGTCAAGCATCAACATTTTAAAACCAATAAACAGCAGGATAATCCCCAGGCCATAAGGTAAATAATGCATTTTAGATGCCGCACCTGCCAGCATGAAGAACATTGCACGTAAGCCTAAAATCGCCATTAAATTTGCGGTTAACACAATAAAGGGATCACTGGTCACTGCAAAAATAGCCGGAATGGAGTCCACGGCGAAAATCACATCGGAGGCTTCAACCAAAATCAACACCAAGAATAATGGCGTTGCCCATAACAACCCATTTTGACGCACGAAGAAGTTATGGCCATCCAGATGCGGAGTAATACGGATATGTTTACGTAACCACTTGAGTAAGGCCATATCTTCAATATTCGGGTTTTCTTCATGACCTTTAAGAAACTTGAAGCCGGTATAGACCAGAAAGGCACCGAAGATATACAGAATCCAGGAAAATTCCTGAACGAACCATGCGCCAATAAAAATAAAGATGGTACGCAAAACAATGGCACCGAGTACGCCGTAAAGCAGCACCTTGCGTTGTAATGCTGGAGGAATAGCAAAGGCTGAAAAAATCATCAGCCAGACAAATACATTATCAATGGCCAGGGATTTTTCTAACAAATAGCCGGCAAAATATTCCATGGTTTTTTGATTAGCTAAAGCAACACCCGCAGTTTGCTGTAAATAAAGCCATAAACCGCCTGCGAACAGCATGGAGACGCTGACCCAGGCAATACTCCAGTGGGCGGCTGACTTAATTTTAATGGGTTGGTCTTCTTTGTGTTTAAAACCAATAAAGTCGATGATGAGCATGACTGCCACTATCGCAAAAAATGCCAGATACAACCCAGGGCTGCCGATGGATTCCATAAAAATCTCCGCACCCGACAACCGGCCATAAAAAAACCTTGACCTGTTGCCAGATGATTTAAACATCTGTGTCAACATGATCAAGGTCTTGCCTACATCTGAATATCCACATTTTGTAAATTCAGATGCTCAGATACCGACTTTTTGCAAAGTGTAATGACGATATTCTGACACGTCCAGCAGAATTGCTTCTAAGGACGCTTGGAGGAGGCTACTCCCCTTGTTCAACTCAATTTTGTTTTGGATCTAATCCAAATGTGACTGAAGAATCGCATATTTATGTGAATTGTGCAAATTTTATCGACCTCATTTACAGTTTAATAAAATCTTTACGTTGCACCAAAACAAGTGCCAACAGCGTACCAATTACTGCCACCAAACCGCCCACTATTCCAATCTGGCTTACGCCCAAACTTGCAGTCACTACGCCACCCAGCAATGCGCCACCGCCAATCCCGACATTATATAGACCTGAATAAATCGCTATGGCGACATCGGTGGCATCCGAAGCCAGGTTCAGGGTTTTGGCTTGCAATGCCAGGCTAAAGCAAATAATACTCATACCCCAAAATAAGCTGAGCGTACTCAAACCAATAAAACCTTGTGCCAATGGCAGTAACAGCAACATGGAGATGGCGAGTAAAGCACAGCTTAAAGGAATCGCCAGTTTTGGATATCGGTTGCCAAATTTGCCAAACAGAAAAGAACCAATAAATCCGGCACCGCCATAGATGAGCAATAAACGGGTGGTTTGCGCAGAACTAAAATGGGCAATATTCAGGGTAAAAGGTTCGATATAACTATAAGCGGTAAATTGTGCAGTAATGATGAGAATGGTTAATCCAAATACCATCACCAGGCTGGGACGTTTAAATAAGATGCCAATACTTTTTAGTGAACCTGAATTGACACTGGGCAGTTTCGGTAGGGTTTTGGCCAAGGTGAGACAAATGATGGCTGCACCCAGTGCAATTAAGGCAAAAGTATTGCGCCAGCCATAGGCTTCGCCAATCATGCGGCCAAAAGGAATGCCCAAGACCATCGCTAAAGCCGTCCCTGTCGCGAGTAAACCCAGCGCCTGAAATTCTTTCCCTTTTGGTGCTACCCGTACCGCTAAGGATGCAGTAATTGACCAGAACAGTGCATGGGAAAATGCAATCCCGATCCGGCTGGCCAACAACACGTTAAAATTCCAGGCAAAATAAGAGAGACCATGACTGAAAATGAACACCACAAATAGCGCAATCAGTAAAAAACGCCGTTCGACATTCCGCGTCATTAGCATCATTGGTAATGAGATGGGGGCAACTACCCAGGCATAAAGGGTAATCATGATCCCGACATCGGTGGCAGGCATATTGAAACTGTGGCCAATATCGCTGAGCAAGGCCACAGGAATAAATTCAGTGGTATTAAAAATAAAGGCTGCAAAAGCTAAAGTGATTACACAAATCCATTGTCGGGTCGGATTTTGCGGTGTTTCAGAAGATAGGGATGACATAGTCAGATAATTTGATAAGTAGCGTTAAAGTTTAGGCTTAAATCCTAAACTTGTTAAGTTTAATCCTGAGGATGAAATGTGCTAAGCATTTATAGAAATAGCCAAAAACTTAACACTATTGCGCAGCTATTTATGGCATGTTTATTTATATTCACCTGAATGAGAGCATAAAAATGCTGGAAATTAAGCACGAAGATGATGGCAAAAAAGGTGAATTTTATATCGGTGACCATCTTCAGCATCTAGCGGAAATGGTCTATACCTGGGCCGGTGAAAAGGTTTTTATTATTGAGCATACCGATGTAGACGATTCTCTACGTGGACAAGGAATTGGCAATAAATTACTGGATTGTGCTGTCGCATGGGCACGTGAAAAAAAGGTCAAAATTATTCCACTCTGCCCTTTTGCAAAGTCAGTTTTTGATAAAGATTCCTCTATTCACGATGTTTTAAAATAATCTACTTTTAACGTATTCTGATTTCAGTCAAATAAAAAAGTGAGGGCTAGCAATGCAGTTTCAACATGATGATAACGGCCAACAAGGTGAATTTTTTACTTTGAATGATGCAGGTAAGCGAATTGCAGAAATCAGTTATGTATGGAGTGGTGAGCATAAAATTATTGCCAATCATACCTGGGTGGATGACGCTTTGCGCGGACACGGCGTTGCACGCCAGTTGCTAGATGTACTGGTGGAGTTTGCCCGTCAAAAAAGATTGAAAATTGTACCGACCTGTTCTTATGTCGATGTAATGTTTAGACGAGATAAAAGCTTTGCAGATGTTAGAGCTTAGCTTTTAAATTGATAAAAAAGCCCAAACACTGGGCTTTTTTATGTTTTTAAGCTATTGCCCTTCAATGATAACTTTCATTGCTTTCTGGTCTGCCGCATGTTTAAACACATCATAAGCTTTCTCAAACTCATCAAATTTAAAATGATGTGATGCCAGTTTTTCCATCGGTAATTTTCCAGAACAGCAGGTTTTAAGGAGCATGCCGGTGGTATTGGCATTGACCAGACCGGTGGTGATGGTCAGGTTTTTAATCCATAACTTGTTGATTTCGAAATTCACCGCTTTACCATGCACCCCGACATTGGCGAGATGTCCGCCTTCTTTCACCACATTTTGACAAATATTCCAGGTGGGTTCTGCACCGACCGCTTCAATGGCACAATCCACGCCTCTGCCGCCGGTAATGTCTAGGATGCGCTGAATGGCATCTTCCTGCATGGAGTTGATGGTGTTTGTCGCACCCAATTCTTTGGCCAGCGCTAAACGGTGATCATCGGTATCCACAGCAATAATGACGGAAGGCGAATAAAATTGTGCAGTCAACAAACAGCCCGTACCAATCGGTCCCATGCCGATAATGGCAATACTATCGCCAGGTTTGACGTCGCCATAGCGCACGCCAATTTCATGCGAGGTCGGCAATACATCGGATAAAAATACCGCCACATCTTCATTTAAACCTTCAGGTAAGGGATAAAGTGAGGTGTCGGCAAAGGGAGTGCGCACATATTCTGCATGGCTACCATCAATCATGTAACCCATAATCCAACCTCCGCCATTCTGGCAGTGCGCATAAAGTTGTTTCTGACAGTTTTCACAGGTTCCACAGCGGCTAATACAGGAAATAATCACCCGATCGCCTTTTTTGAAATTTTTGACGGCGGAACCGACTTCTTCAATAATTCCGATGCCTTCATGACCCAAAATGCGGCCATTAAATTGCCCGCTTATGGTTTTGGCATGTTCCTGTATTTCAGGATTTTTACCTTTCCATATGCCTAAATCGGTGCCACAGATGGTGGTTTTGGTGACTCGGACCACGGCATCGTCGGGATTAATAATCTGGGGAATTGGGCGCTCTTCAAAGCGGATATCATTTTCGCCGTAGTAGACCATTGCTTTCATTGTTGTCATCAGCTTATTCCTTTTCCATTCCCTCTCATGCATGCTGTGGAGTAAATTTCCTCTTTAAAAAAATTAAGGAAAACATTTAAATAAAGGAAAATTCAACAAGGATGAGAGGAAAACAGTTGATCAGAACCTCTGCTGTATTCATAGGACATTGAAGCATTGAGCATAAATACACAGAGCTTATCTAACTAAGCTATCAACACTAAGAGATGAAGTCATTACTTGGACAGCTTTGCTTACAGAATGATCTGCTTTGAATGCAGACTGAAAGGATTCAAGATAAACATAATCAATGCGGAATTTTATTTGTACGTGTTTATAAGAAAGGAACAAGCTGATAAAAATGATTCTAATCGGGGCTTTTTTCGAGTAGAGGTTTAAACAATCACAATATGCAGATATTAAGTTTTAACATCTGTATATTGTGATAGTTGTTTTATGACTAAAAGCTGAACCAATCTTAGAAAAATTTATAAGGACTGGGTTTTATTAAAAAGCAGGTTCTGAGATTGGATAAGTTGGGTTAAAACAATACCCAGCACCGAGGTCATCAGCATCATTTCCAACATCACATATTCTTGCACCGAGAAAAAACATAAGGCCAAGACAGCCAGACTACTATAGATATACAGGGTATGTTGAACCCAAATTTTAAGGGTAATCCCAAGAAGGCCTGAACAAATAGCAATGTTCAGCATCTCTTCAATACCATTACGATGTAGGATAATGATTAGGCTTAAGTAACTACAAACTAATCCCATCGTGATGAAAAGTTTTTTTAACATGCTTTTCTCCTGATTTTAGGTAATTATTTGTTTTGATTCCGCTAAATCCATTTTAATATACCAAAAGGTAAAAAATAAGTTGTTTTGACCCATAGGCTTTGTAAGAAAGAAATTACATTTGATTGAAAAATGATCAATATTGGCTTAAATTGAACTTTAAAAATTAACCTGTGGACTAGATAAGCAATTTAAAACTCACACCAATATTTATAGGTGCTTTATGCTCACCCAATTGTGTTATGCCAGTAGTCGTGTCGAATATAATAATGATTTATTACAGGATTTAAGCGACATTTTAGCTACCGCACGTGCTTTTAATCAGGTGCATGATATTTATGGTGTGCTGTATTATGCTGAAGGGATTTATTTTCAATGTTTGCAGGGTGAACAAAGTCAGTTAGAACAGCTATTTACACAGATTTCGAAGGATGCCCGGCATAATCAGATCCACCGTTTTCCAGATCATGCCATTGAAGAAATTCACTTCAAGCAATGGTCGATGAAATATGTCAATCAGCATGGAAAAATCACCACCCTGTTTAAGAAAATGGGTTTAGATAAATTCTTGCCCCATCAGTTGAATGATCAGCAAATCAACCAGTTTCTAGACTTACTGTTAAGAATGGAAGAAAGCGGACATGCGACAAAAGCCAAGGTAGGGATAAAAAACCGCGGCTATCAAAATTATTTTTAAATAAAAAGCCCACATGATGTGGGCTTTTAATATTTCAACATCTAGGCTTTTAAAGCACGAATCAATTTCTGGTGTAATCCGCCAAAACCGCCATTCGACATAATTACCACAGCATCACCCTCACCTGCTTCACTTGCTACAGTTTTGATGATGTCATCCAGGGAACGTGCCACAACAGCTTTGTTAGGTGCTGCATCAATCACCGGTTGCAAATCCCAGTCCAGCCCTTCTGGTTGATACCAGATCACTTCATCAGCCAGACGTGCTGAATGAGCCAAGCCATCTTTATGGCTACCCATACGCATGGTATTGGAACGCGGTTCAATAATCGCCCAAAGTTTACGTTCACCTAGGCGTTTACGTGCGCCGTCCAAGGTCGTTTCAATGGCTGTGGGATGATGGGCAAAGTCATCATACACTTCAATGCCTTTTACCGTATCCAGCAATTCCATACGGCGTTTCACGCCGCCAAAATTTGAAAGTGCTTCACATGCCGTTTCAATAGAAACCCCGACATGTTCCGCCGCTGCGATGGTCGCCAAGGCATTGGCCACACTGTGCTGCCCGGTCATATTCCACTTAACAATGCCTTTAACGATGCCATTTTCCAGCACTTTAAAATGTGAACCATCATTTGATAACTGTTCAGCAGAAAGCGATGCTTTCTCATTGGCATCCAATGAAGTGCGAACCACAGGTGTCCAGCAGCCCATGTCCAAAACTTCATCAATATTGCTTTCAGTAATTGGGGCAATAATGCGGCCTTCACTTGGAATAGTGCGGACTAAATGATGGAACTGTTTTTGAATTGCAGCCAGATCATCAAAGATATCGGCATGGTCAAATTCAAGGTTATTTAAAATCGCGGTTTTTGGATGGTAATGCACAAACTTGGAACGCTTGTCGAAAAAGGCAGAATCGTATTCATCCGCTTCAACGCAGAAATATTTTCCGCCACCTAAACGTGCGCTTTCACTAAAACCGAGCGGTACGCCACCAATCAAGAAACCGGGCTCTAAACCGGCTTGATCGAGTACCCACGCCAGCATCGTTGTGGTTGTGGTTTTACCGTGTGTTCCTGCAACGCCTAGCACATGCTTGCCTTGTAAAACATGATCGGCCAAGAATTGTGGACCTGAAATATAAGGCAGACCTTCATTTAACATATATTCCACAGCATCAATGCCACGTTTCATGGCATTCCCGACAATCACCAAATCTGGATGTGGTTGCAAATGGCTGCGGTCATAGCCCTGCATTAAGCCAATACCTGCATTTTCCAGTTGGGTCGACATGGGTGGATAGACGTTCGCATCTGAACCCGTCACCTTATGTCCTAAATCACGTGCTAATAATGCGAGCGAGCCCATAAAGGTGCCACAAATACCCAAAATATGCAGATGCATGCGTTTTAACTCCACTGCTTTTTAGACACATCACGTTGTTGTTGGTGGTGTTGTCATTATCAATTCAATTTGAAAGCAACGATATCAAGGGTTTTGCGGAAAAGATAGTCTTTCTTGTATCTATTCATAGCATTGTATCCGGTACTTTATATAGGTGTTAGATCAGGATTTCTGCGAACTAAAATCAGTCATGAAATCACATGCTTTTTTACAGGAAAAACGTAAAATATTGGCAGTTATTCCAGATGAATTGACCATGTACTTTGCCCTGCTACTTTTAATTATTTCCAACTGTTTTATGACGCTGGCCTGGTATGGTCATTTGAAGTTTTTACATGGTGCACCGCTTTGGCAAGCGATTTTATTTGGCTGGTTGATTGCCCTGCTGGAATATAGCTTTATGATTCCCGCCACTCGCCTGCTCGCACAACAAGGCTGGGCCGTGGGACAAATGAAAATTACCCAGGAAGTGGTGACTTTACTGGTTTTTGTGCCTTTTATGATTTTTCTGTTTAAACAACCCTTTAAACTGGATTATTTGTGGGCAGGCCTGTGTTTGGTGGGATGTGTTTATTTTGTATTTCGTAGCCAGTAAATTGGCCACTGCCCTATTTTCAGCTATTTCAATAAAAAAAATGAAAATATCAGCCTGCTTGAGCTGTTAAATTTTGGTGAGATGAAAAATCAGTCTATAATATCGGGCTTGTGATTCATTTAAAGCTTGGCTCTTGTCGAGATTTATCCTTCCTTACATTCGTTTACGGAATATTTGCAATGAATGCGGCTGCTGCACAAGACACTCAACCTCTTGTTGGAATTATCATGGGTTCCCAATCTGACTGGGCAACTCTGGAAAACACTGCCAATATGCTGAAACAGCTTGGCGTCCCATTCGAAGCGGAAGTTGTTTCTGCACACCGTACCCCAGACCGTTTATTCGAATATGCGGAAACAGCACGTGAGCGTGGCATTCAGGTGATTATTGCCGGTGCTGGCGGTGCAGCACATTTACCAGGCATGTGTGCAGCAAAAACTGATTTACCCGTTCTAGGTGTGCCGGTGAAATCTTCCATTTTAAATGGCGTAGATTCTTTGCTTTCGATCGTGCAAATGCCGGCGGGTATTGCGGTGGGTACATTGGCGATTGGTCCTGCGGGCGCAACCAATGCAGCAATTATGGCGGCGCAAATTTTAGGTTTAACACGCCCGGAAATTGCCAAAAATGTTGCTGAATTCCGTGCTGCGCAAACTGAAAAAGTGGCAAGCAAAAATATTCCTGGTCAAAACTAAAGCCAAGCTTAAAACGGGACACATCTTATGGATAAAACCATCGGTATTTTTGGTGGTGGTCAACTCGGCCGTATGATGGCGCAAGCTGCTCTACCGCTGAATATTCAATGCACCTTCTTTGAAGCCAATACAGATTGCCCTTCCGCAGCGCTGGGTCAGGTCATTTCAAGCAAAGCTGAAAATGGTTTACAACAGTTCATCGAAAGTGCAGATGTTTTCAGCCTTGAGTTTGAAAACACTCCACTGGCAGATGTGGATGTTTTAACCCAGCAAAAAGACTTGCATCCGCCACGTCAGGCTCTGGCAATTGCCCAGCATCGTCTGTCTGAAAAAGCCTTGTTTGATGAACTCGCAATTCCAGTAGCGCCTTATAAAGCAGTGACTTCACTTGAGAGTTTGCAGGCTGCTGTTGCAGAACTTGGTTTACCCATCGTATTGAAAACCTCACGTGGTGGTTATGACGGTAAAGGGCAATTCGTTCTACGTTCAGCAGATCAGATTGATCAGGCTTGGGCAGAACTGGGTCCTGCCGGTGAACTCATTGCAGAAAGTTTTGTGACGTTCTCACGCGAAGTCTCAATCATTGCGGTACGTGGTCAAAATGGTGAGGTGAAAACCTGGCCATTGGCTGAAAATCATCATCACAACGGCATTTTGTCGCATTCGATTGTACCTGCGCCAAACAGCACAGATTTACAGCCGGTAGCACAAGACTACATCACTCGCCTGCTGAATCATTTGAATTATGTCGGTGTGTTGACGCTTGAGCTGTTTGTGACCGAAAAAGGCTTATACGCCAATGAGATGGCGCCACGCGTGCATAACTCGGGGCACTGGTCCATTGAAGGTGCGGTTTGCTCGCAGTTTGAAAACCACATTCGTGCGGTTGCGGGTTTGCCATTAGGTTCAACCGAAGTGGTGCGTCCAACGGTGATGATCAATATTATTGGTCAACATCCTAAGTCTGAAGATGTATTGGCGCTCAATGGTGCGCATTTACACCTTTATAATAAGACGGAACGTGAAGGTCGTAAAATTGGCCATATCACCTTGATGCCGAATGACAGTGCTGAACTGACTACTTTATGCCGTGCATTGGCGAAAATATTGCCGAATCCACTGGCACTTAGCGAAGATATGAGCATTTAAACGCAAGTTTGAATGATAAAAAAGCGGTCATGCCTATGGCCGCTTTTTTTATGCCTGCGGTTCAGGCATGATTGCGCCTCTTTTCTGGAAACACGCCGTTTATCGGAGCAAAATAGCAACTGTTGTACGTAATTTGTACAATGTTTTATAAATATACTGCATAAAAAACAAACAAATAGAATTGTCCTATATTCCAGTTTTATTTTTATAAAACGATGCAGAAATTTTTAAATTCAAAAGATAAAAATAAATTCAAACAATGAATTTAAATTTAAAACTTAGGTTTTGAATTTAAAAAAATATGAATTCAAAAACACATTTAAGGATATAAATTCAAACTTTTGAATTTAAATTTATATATAAAAAATGCTAAAAAGCAGCTAAAACCGGTTTATCCACAGGTGGTTTGAATTTAAAAACGCACTTTAAATTTAAAACAATGAATTTAAATTCATAATCTGGAGATTTTTGAATTTAAAAATTTTAAAAACATGAGTTGTGGATAACTTTTTAAATTTAAAAATAGAATATGAATTTAAAATGAAGAAAAATAAATTTAAATTTACGATTTGATTCAGAAACGCTGTGCTGATGGTGGTATGGTAAAAGCATAATTTAAATTCAAAGATCGTAAAGGATACTATGCAGCGCTTAGCTTTCGTTTTAGGTTCAGTTTTCCTTGCCATGACTCAAGCCAATGCTGAGCTGATTATTAATGGTCAACCCGTTACAGTCACTTCAACCCCATCTGCAAATCAAGTTTTGACCTCACAAAATAATTTTCAGCAATGTATTGCAAACCTACGTAATCAAGCTGTGACTTCGGGAGTAAGTGGCTCTAGTTATGATCGCTATACACAAAATTTAGTGCCTGATTATTCCGTGATTGAAAAACTGAATTATCAACCAGAATTTTCTACGCCAATCTGGGATTATTTATCCGGTCTGGTGGATGAAGAGCGCGTACAGCTCGGACGTCAAAAACTGGCTCAGCACCGTGAAGTTTTAAATCGTGTTGCAGCGGCCTATGGTGTGCCGGCTGAAACCGTAGTTGCGGTTTGGGGTGTGGAAAGTAACTTTGGTGACATTTCCGGAAGTTATCCTTTATTGCAGGCTTTGGGGACTTTAAGTTGTGAAGGGCGTCGTCAGAGTTATTTCCGTGGAGAATTTTTTACCACGATGCGAATTCTACAACGCGGTGATTTAACCGAGCAGCAAATGAAAGGCTCGTGGGCAGGGGCATTTGGTCATACCCAGTTTATGCCTTCAACCTATGAAGAGCTGGCGGTGGATTTTGATGGCGATGGCCGTCGTGATCTGGTGTCGAGTACCACAGATGCTTTGGCTTCAACCGCAAATTTCCTGAAAAAACGTGGCTGGCAAACTGGCATGCCTTGGGGTTTTGAAGTCAAAATTCCTGAAGGGATGTCTATTGCGGGCGAAAGCCGTCGTAATAAAAAGGCTTTGAGTAACTGGGTCAGCCAAGGGGTGGTGCGCGCTGACGGTACACCATTAATTCAAGGTAATTTAACTGAATCATCCACTGCGGGCCTCATGGCACCTGCAGGCGCAAATGGACCGGTATTTTTAGTCTTCAAGAACTTTGATGCTATATATAGTTATAACGCGGCAGAAAGTTATGCTTTAGCAATTGCGCATTTGTCTGATCGTTTACAGGGTCAGGGTGGGTTTAGTAAAGCCTGGCCTACTGATGATCCGGGAACATCGCGTGCTGAACGTCGCGAGATCCAGCAATTTTTATTGAATAAAGGTTATGCCATTGGTGCGGCAGACGGGTTGATCGGTGATAAAACCCGTCAAGCCATTCGCCAGGAACAAACGCGTTTGGGTTTAAGTCCAACCGGTCGTGCTGGTCAGCAAATTTTAAATGCTTTCCGCAGTGAAAATGCTAAAAAGATGATGCAATAAATAATGATATAAAAGTATAGAACTAAAAAAGGTCTGCTTGATGCAGACCTTTTTTTATACTGAAGCTTTGCATCAAAAAATGCTTAAACTGCAGTCATGCTTCCCAAAAGACGATAGCCAGCTGCACCAGTGACTGCGGGTAAGTTACCGCTTTGCTGATTGACAAAACGCATAGCCAACCAGGCAAATGCAGTGGCTTCCACCCAGGTTGGGCTGAGTCCTAAATCGTCAGTGGTTTGTACTGTCCACTCGTGTTTGCGTAAACGCCAGCGCAGTTGCTCAAGCAGGTTCGAGTTATAGGCACCACCACCGCAGACATAGACTTCGCCAGTTGCCATTTCAGAACGGTAAATAGCTTTTTTAATGGCACGGGTGGTGAGTTTCATTAAGGTTGCCTGAACATTTTCAGGGGTATCTTCTAACTCATCATATTCAAGGTCATTGCGCCAATCGAGAATCTGTTCATCTAGCCATTCAAGGTTAAAGTCTTCACGGCCAGTACTTTTAGGGGGTTCTTTGGAGAAAAACTCATGCGCCTGCAAGCGGTCAAGCAGGCTGCGGATCGGTTGTCCGTAGGCTGCCCAGTTACCATTTTCATCATAAGGCTGACCGGTATAACGGTGACACCAGGCATCCATCAGGATGTTGGCAGGGCCGGTGTCAAAACCAAATACGTGTTCAGGCTTGCCCGCAGGCAACATACTGACATTGGCAATCCCGCCTAAATTCAGAATCACCCGATGAATGCTGTCATGCTGAAACAGGGCTTGATGAAATGCAGGCACCAAAGGCGCACCTTGGCCGCCAGCTGCCATATCACGACGACGAAAATCTGAAATGACCGGAATCTGCGTCATTTCAGTAATAATGTTGGGATCACCAATTTGCAAGGTGAAGCCATGTTCAGGACGGTGACGGATGGTTTGTCCATGCGAACCGATGGCTTTAATTTGACTGCGATCTAAGTGGTTGTTTTCAATGAGCGTATTAATACCCTGACCAATCATGCTGGCTAAAGCCACGTCAGCCTTACCCATACGGTCAATTTCATTATCGCCCGGTAGGGTGAGCGCCATCAGTTCATCACGAAGATCGGGATCAAATGGCAAGGTGAGGGTCGCATGAAGCTGTAAGGGATCAAAAGAAGCAGCAACAATATCGACACCATCCATGCTCGTGCCGGTCATTACCCCAATATAGATCGCTGTCATGATTATTCTTAAGCCTGCAATGTGCTGAAAAAGTGTTAGTATATCGCACAAATTGAATAACTGATGTGTTTGGGTTTTGTGATGTCAAATTTCCTGCCGGCTGAAGAACAACTTGCCCTCATTCAACGAGGCACGCATGAAATTATTTCCGAAGAAGATCTTCTGAAGAAGTTAAAAGAAAATCGTCCGCTTAAAATTAAAGCGGGTTTTGACCCGACTGCACCTGATTTGCATTTAGGTCATACGGTTTTAATTAATAAATTGAAAGTGTTTCAGGATTTGGGACATGAAGTGTATTTCCTGATTGGTGATTACACTGCCATGATTGGCGATCCAACAGGTAAAAGCGCGACTCGTCCGCCATTGTCCCGCGAGAAAGTGCTGGAAAATGCAAAAACTTATCAAGAACAAGTATTTAAAATTCTTGATCCGGCTAAAACCAAAGTTGTATTTAACTCTGAATGGTTTGCTGAAAAATCTGCGGCTGATTTAATTCAATTGGCTTCACAGCAAACAGTGGCGCGTATGCTGGAACGTGATGACTTCACCAAGCGTTATAACAGCCATCAGCCGATTGCAATTCATGAGTTTTTGTATCCATTGGTTCAGGGTTATGACTCAGTCGCATTACAGGCTGACGTAGAGTTGGGTGGTACAGACCAAACCTTTAACCTGTTGATGGGCCGTACCCTGCAAGGTCGTTATGACCAAGAATCACAAGTCTGTATTACGGTACCGATTCTTGAAGGTTTAGATGGCGTGAATAAAATGTCTAAATCTTTGGGTAATTATATTGCCGTATTTGATGCTCCGGGTGCGATGTATCAAAAAGTCCTTTCAATGCCCGATTCCTTGATCGAGCGTTACTTTGATTTATTAAGTTTTAAATCAATTGAAGAAATTCAAGGCTTGTTAAAAGAAGTGGCGGAAGGCCGTAACCCGCAAGAAGTGAAAAAGATTCTTGCACTTGAACTGGTTGAGCGTTTCCATGGTGCCGAAGCTGCGGCAACTGCACATAAAGGCGCTGGTAACCTGATTACTGAAGGTGAACTTCCAGAAGGTACGCCAGAAGTCACCATTTCACGTGCTGAATTTGGGGGCGAAATCTTTATTACCTCTATTTTACGTGCTGCTGGTTTAACTAAAAATGCGGCTCAAGCCAAAGATGCGATCGGTCGTGGTGCTGTTAAAGTCGACTGGAATGTGGTTGATGCCAATTTTTCTGTGAAAGAGAACGTGACTTTGATTGTTCAGGCCAGCAAAAAAGCAATTGCAAAAGTGACCTTTGTGGACTAATTAATATTCTAAGTTATTGAAATAAAAGCAGGCTTTGGCCTGCTTTTATTTTGTGTGCTGTATATTAATATTTTAAATAATCAAATTCAAAAAAAAGCTTATAAAAACAAGAGTTAAATTTTGCCAAATAGATTGCATTATTTTTTTCTTATGTATAAGATTTATCCATCTAGACTTTGTGTAGAAAACATATCTAGAGGGTAAGCGTAATAAGAAAAGCTCCACAATTTTTAAGTCTCTTCCCCAAGGGACTTTTTTTAAATTTTTGAAGATAACTATAATAATGACATGATGGATCGAATAAAGATTCAATTCTAAGGAAGAGATTTTGGGAGAGATCTCTTCCTTTTTTATTTCCAAAATTTCTTTTTTTCTTTTAATCATCACATTTTTTATTGGCTTTAAATGCAGTATTAGATAGCCTGATAGAGACTGACATCCAAAAAATTATCAGTATGCTGAGCAGATGAGGTCTCAAAGAAGATCTATAAATTGATAAAAAAGAGGGTAATCAGCGTTTATGTACCAATATCAGACTCAGGATAATTTTGATCAGGAAATTGATTTCATTTTACGTTTTCTATTTGAATACGACACACCTGAACAGAAGCAGGGATCTTTTAATCAAGCCTATGCTTTTTTACAGCGTTTGGATATTGCCTCGCACTATCTTCTATTTTCACTGGTCAAAGAGCGTTTACCGCGCCGAGCTAAATTATTATTTGCTGCTGAGGATTATCAGGGTAAGAAAGAAGTGATTGAAGAAGTCATGCAGCACTGGCTAAGACCGAACACTTCCCTATATGTAGCTTAAGCAGTTTTAATATTCTATTAGGCTTTATATAGGTCGAAATCAGATTGTATAACTTATATGGCGTTTAATGAATATGAGTCGCTTCTTTTAACTCTTTAAAACGTGGAGTTGAAAGAAAATTTTATCTAAAAGGGGCAGTTTGATTCTATTCAGTTGTCTCATATCTATAAGTTGGATAGAAAATAGTAAAATATGCGATTTGCTATCAATGGATTCCAAAAAAATCTGGAGACAACGTCGAAATGTTACGGTCTTATTGAAATTCCGCCTGTTTTTAATCGCTAATAGGTCTTAATAAAAATAGCTGTTTTAAAATGAATTGCACTGAATACAGGTTTTATTTCATAAAAATGGTCAAATTTTAGATAAAAAAGCGATTTTTTAGTGATTTTCGTAGAAAAAAGATACATACGTGAAAAATAAAGTGAATTGGGGGTTGCAATGATTCTGAAATCCTCTAGAATGCACCCCATACCGACGAGATAGACGGAAAAG
>DFAM01000013.1:0-661 GCA_002365595.1 Acinetobacter sp. UBA3106
GCTGACTTAATTTATCGAAGATGCTGTAATTGATCTTCCGACTTTCATGCATGATGGCCACAGTACCATCCGGGTATTCTAGAAATTCAAGATACTTGCCGATCAACCTCTGATTTTCTTCTGTATTCTCCAGGAGATATACACATTTATCATAAGTAATGGTCAGGCTTTTCGTCACTCTGCGTGGTTCACGCCAGGTAAAAACATCATCTAACTCTTCGGCTGTTTCAGTGACAGTCCGGTGTAGATCCTTGGGATTAAAAGCCATCTTGGCAAATTTACGATTAAATTGCTCAATAAAGCAGGGCAACCACTTATTCGCATCTGCAATCGAATTGATACCTTCCAGGCGCATCTCCTTAATCAGACGATCCTGAAGTGTTCTATTCGCTCGTTCCACACGACCTTTGGCCTGGGGTGAGTTAGCGAAGATGATATCGATTTTGAGGGTACTGAGTACGCGTCCAAACTGGGTAATCCTGGTGTCTTTCTTACTGCTTTGATTTACCCTAAACACTGAATGTTTATCGCTGTAAAACGCTAAGGGCTTACCGTGCTGTTCAACATACAGGCGTGTTGAAATCATATAGTCAAAGGTTGATTCTGATTCACAGAAGCGTAAATGCTGCAATTTTCCTGTGGCATCATCAATAAACACCAG
>DFAM01000013.1:895-35849 GCA_002365595.1 Acinetobacter sp. UBA3106
AGCTTTTCATGGGCTAAAGTTGGTCCGAAACCATGGAATTGTTCAGCGACCAGATTGAGGCACTTGAGTCTGATCTCTTCAGGAAGCCTGGAATTGCTGGTTTGGCCACGACCGGCATGGGCTAATGCAGCGGGACCTTGAGCTTTGTATTTTTGCAGTAAGCGTCTGATCTGACGTTCTGAAATATGCAGTAGCTGAGCAGCTTGGGATTGAGTTATGCGTTGATCACAGATTTCCTGCAAGATCGACAATCGTTTAAGTTCTTTATCCGACATAGACACCAACATATCAAACCGTCCGCTAAGGAAATTGCAAAAGTGCATATTCTAAAAGCGGACATTTTTACTTTGGAGAAACCGGACATTTCTATTTTGGGCTTACAGCTTATATTTTTTTCCTTTTTTATCAATATTTTAATAAAATTCATTTCAGTAGTCAGCGCAATTGAGTGAATTTTATTTGAATATTCACGTTTTACCCTCACTATTCAAATATTGTTCCACGATTTTAGTTAGCTATTATTAATAATTTATATTTATGCAACTTATCTGTAAAAGGAAATTCTAAAAATAGACATCAATTCATTGCAATTTTATAAACCGCCAAAGAAATCCCCTGTCAACATAGCCACCGCTCCCAAAATTTTATACAATAGTGCATCCTTTTCCATGGTGCTGCTTTATGACCGCTTGGACTGCTCATGTCACTGTCGCAACTGTCGTTGAAAAAGACGGAAAATTCCTGTTTGTAGAAGAACATACAGAAGGTGTGACACACACAGTATTTAATCAGCCGGCAGGTCATGTTGAATGCGGTGAAACCATTATTGAGGCCGCTATTCGCGAAACCCTGGAAGAGACCGGACATACGGTAGAAATCACCAATCTTTTAGGGATCTATACTTATACCCCGCCAATGTTCCCAGATCGTACCTATTTCCGTTTCTGCTTTTTAGCAAAATCCATTGCACATGACCCAAATGCCACTTTAGATACAGGCATTGTCGGTGCAGTGTGGATGACTTTAGATGAACTGCTAGAATCTGCTCGTGCACGTAGCCCATTGGTGCTTAAAGCCGTGCAAGATGCGCTATCAGGTCAAAAATATCCTTTATCGCTCATTTACGAGCACCAAAATTCTCCCTTAATTTCAAATTTGGATGCCTAATCCTATGCAACAACGTGTCATCGTCGGTATGTCTGGTGGTGTAGATTCTTCTGTTTCTGCAGCACTTCTTCTTCAACAAGGATATCAGGTTGAAGGACTTTTCATGAAAAACTGGGAAGAAGATGACGGCACGGAATATTGCACGGCAATGGAAGACCTTGCCGATGCACAAGCTGTTTGCGACAAAATTGGCATCAAGCTGCATACTGCCAACTTTGCCATGGAATATTGGGATCGTGTATTCGAGCATTTCCTGGCGGAATACGCAGCAGGTCGTACACCAAACCCGGATATCTTATGTAATAAAGAAATTAAATTCCGTGCCTTTCTCGATCATGCGATTAACCTGGGCGCAGACTTTATTGCCACTGGGCATTATTGCCGTCGCGGCGAGACCCTGACCAATTCGCGCGGTGAAGAATACGCACCTTTATTACGTGGCTTTGACCAAAACAAAGACCAGACTTATTTCTTGCATGCCGTTCATGGCCGTGAAATTAATAAAACCCTGTTCCCTGTCGGTGAAATTGAAAAGCCTGAAGTTCGTCGTATTGCTGAAGAACTTGGCTTAGCCACTGCCAAGAAAAAGGATTCAACCGGAATCTGTTTTATTGGCGAACGTCGCTTTAATGACTTCTTAAAACAATATCTGCCTGCTCAAGCTGGAAAAATTTATCTAGATACAGGTAAAGAGGTTGGTGAACATCACGGCTTAATGTACTATACCCTCGGTCAACGAGGCGGCATCGGCCTAGGTGGTCTTAAAGGCGAAGCTGAAGGTGCATGGTTTGTTTTATATAAAGATATTGAAAACAACCGCCTTGTTATTGGTCAGGGTCATGAGCATCCACTGATGCAAAGTACTATACTTTGGAGTGAAGCGATTGACTGGGTTGCGGGTGAGCAAGAGATTCCAGAAACGGGTTTCCGCTGTACGGCTAAAACCCGTTACCGTCAACCTGATCAAGCCTGCGTCATTTATAAAGACAACATTATGCCAAATGGCGTAAGAGTAGAATTTGATGAACCGCAACGTGCGGTGACTCCAGGACAAAGTGTAGTGTTCTACGCAGATGAAGTTTGTTTAGGTGGCGGTGTGATTCATCATACCAATGCACCAAAACCTGATTTTATTTAAAAGGAAGCGATAGGCATGGCTGAGTTACCCTTTCAACAGCCTCGAACTTTGAATGTACGCCAAAATCGGGCTTTGGCGTTGGCAGCTGTGTTTCAATCGACACAGCTGACCCATATGACCGCCATGTCGGGACAGCAGAGTGTCGGTGAAAGTGGCAGTTTCTATTTGGAACAACTCATCAAAGCCAGCCTGAATATCCGTCCTACCGCCAATGAATCCTGCCAAACTTTAGATTTTTTTAATCAGCTTGCCGATATTTCCCTCGGTTTAAAAACTTTAGAAAATAGTATCACCCAGCCGTTTAATACCTCTCCAAAATCTCGCTTACCTAAACTATCTAACGCCAAATTGCCAATGAGCTATGCCATGGCATTGTTACAGTTAGAGAAAAAAGTCTATAGCAATCCGAAATTTGTAGAAATTATTGAACAATCGCAACAGAAAATTCTGAAACAGCTGTCTTTCTTTGACAATAACTATCTGCATCCCAGCATTATTGCCAATCTTGCCCAAACCTATATTGAAACTGCGGGACAAATTAACCCACGCATTATGGTCAAGGGCAATGCCGAAGCTTTTAAAGACAGTGGACATACCAATCGTATCCGCGCTTCCCTGTTCACAGGACTGCAACTGGCGCATTTATGGCGTCAGCTGGGCGGCAGTTCATGGGGCATGATTTTCAGTAAGCGCAAGCTACTCCAAGATATTCAAGATCTTGCCCGTTTACAGTATCAGGTGGTTTAACCTGATGCGATCCGGGCATTCCGCTTTACACGAGGGACTGTATATATTTTATAAATGATTGCGACTATTTGTGATTTTTAGAGGATACAAGGCATGATTTGCGAAACTTAGTCATTCTAAGTAAGCAAAGCATAACGATGTAGCATCAAAAATCACAATCGTCCCAAAGGGTTGAGCTTAAAAATTTCTCAAACATCGTTACGAATTTTGAAAATAGTCTTACTATTTTCTTCATTCCATGCCTTGTTTGATTATTTTTAATTCTCAACGCAACTTCTTTATAAAATATATACAGTCCCATTATTCCAAAGTTTAAGGAATCGCTATGAACGCTTTAACCGCACTTTCTCCATTAGATGGACGCTATGCTAGCAAATGTGATGCTTTGCGCCCTTTCCTCTCTGAGTTTGGTTTAATCCATGCTCGTGTGACTGTTGAAGTACGCTGGTTACAAGCGCTTGCAAACCGTCCTGAAATCACTGAAGTTCCTGCTTTCAGCGCAGAAACCAATGCAGCACTGGATGCGATTGTTGCAAACTTCTCTGAAGACAATGCCAACCGCATTAAAGAAATTGAACGCACCACGAATCATGACGTTAAAGCGGTTGAATACTTCCTTAAAGAACAGATTGCTGATATCGAAGAATTAAAAAATGCCGGTGAATTCATTCACTTCGCATGTACTTCTGAAGACATTAACAACTTGTCTCATGCTTTAATGCTGAAAAATGGGCGTGAAGTTTTAGTTGCTGCAATGCAACAAATCATCGACTCAATCGTTGCTTTAGCTGAAACGCACGCTGAACAACCGATGTTGTCTCGTACTCATGGTCAAACTGCAAGCCCGACCACTTTGGGTAAAGAAATGGCGAACGTGGCTTACCGTTTGGCGCGTCAAATCAAGCAATTCAAACAAGTTGAATTACTGGGCAAAATCAACGGTGCGGTAGGTAACTACAACGCACACTACTCTGCTTACCCAGAAATCAACTGGCCTGCGCATTCACAAGCATTTGTTGAATCTTTAGGTTTGCAGTTCAACCCGTATACCACTCAAATTGAACCACATGACTACATGGCGGAACTTTTTGATGCATTACGTCGTTTCAACACCATCTTGATCGACTTTAACCGTGACGTTTGGGGTTATATCTCGCTTGGTTTCTTCAAACAACGTTTGAAAGAAGGCGAAGTTGGTTCTTCTACTATGCCGCATAAAGTAAACCCGATCGACTTCGAAAACTCTGAAGGTAACCTGGGTATTGCAAATGCAGTATTGGCTCACTTGGGCGAAAAACTTCCTGTATCTCGCTGGCAGCGTGACTTAACCGACTCTACTGTACTTCGTAACATGGGGGTTGGTTTCGCGCAAAGCTTGATCGCATTTGAAGCGTGTTCTAAAGGTATTGGCAAACTTGAATTGAATGCACAGCGCATTCTGGAAGATCTTGACCATGCTCAAGAAGTGCTTGCTGAACCAATTCAAACTGTTATGCGTCGTTATGCGGTTGAAAAACCATACGAAAAACTTAAAGCCCTGACTCGTGGTCAGGCGATGACTCGCGACATGATGGTTGATTTCGTAAATGGTAACGAGCTTGAAGCTGTTCCTGCGGCAGATCGCGCACGTCTTGCTGAAATGACACCTGCAACCTATACAGGTAATGCATCAACTCAAGCTAAACAAATCAAAGACCTTATTTCTAAAATTTAAGTCTTAAATTTCATTTCTGATTTTTTAGAATGATTATAAAAAGCGAAGCTTAGGCTTCGCTTTTTATTGGGTGAACAAAATTAATATTTTAATTATGGCAATGGACAATAACGCATCCAATCCGCTTTCATTTTTTCCAATTCATCACCACTTAAAACATCACTGAAATAAATATAATAGGTTGCATCTGGATATTGAATCTCATGTCTAAACAACATGCCGCGCAAAGAAACTGACAATTCTTCAGGGAAGTCATCCGCTAAATAAAGCGCTTCAAAGTCATAATTAAAATAGCAATTCTGTTTTGCTTCGAATGCTTCTACAACAGCCATATGCACTACCTGGGAAAATCATAAAAAATATAAATACATTTTAACGGATCCACTTATAAAAAGCCTTTATAAAGGGCAAAATCATGATGCATAACAGCACAATTGATCAGGGAAATAACTATATGTTTGGCGCTATTTCAGCGATCAGCCTGACTTATTTTGCTAAAAAGGCAGTCGCAATATCTATATGCTTATACAGTAATATATCGACCTGAGTGTACAGACTCATGTTCCGATGGCGAAAATATAATTTACCATTACACTGAAATAGTGAAGCTTAGACTTCGCTTTTTTATTAGAATAGAATCCGTTGACAATTCATCTATGTCTGTAACGATATAAGTCATTCATAAAATTTCAACACTTCCAATAAAACTTTGTAAATACAAAAAAATAATGATTGAACATCAATTGAGCATTAAACACTGGCTTGCACTCGCAGTGATCACGGTTGCGATCATCATCGCAAGTATTCATCCTTTAGAATTTGAAGCATATTTACTGCATCAAGCAGGTACAGTTTTTTTGCTTGCTGTCTTGTTGTTTACCCAAAAGAAAATTGGCCTGACTTATTTCAGCTTTGTGTTATATCTTCTGTTTTTACTGATTCATATTCTCGGTGCACATTATCTCTATTCTTATGTACCCTATAATGAATGGCTGATTCAACTGTTCAGTTTTGACCTTAACCAATCGATGGACTGGTCACGCAATATGTACGATCGCCTGGTGCATCTTGCCTGTGGTTTACTGCTCTACCCAGCGATACTGCGGCTGTTTCAGGTGTGGCTACCTGGCGCTAAACCCTTCGCGTTATTTTTATTGGTGGTTCAGTTTATCATGGCCACCAGTTTAATTTATGAATGGATTGAATGGTGGATTACCCTGGGTTTATCGCCTGAAGAAGCTGAAAATTATAATGGTCAACAAGGTGATATCTGGGATGCGCATATGGATATGCTGCTTGCAACACTAGGAGCTGCAAGCTCCGGTCTGCTTGATCTGTACTATCGTAGAAGCTTAGTTAAAGTACCACAACCAGAAAGCGATCAACACGCCTAGTGAAAAAAGTGAAGCAAAAAGGGGGAACCATGAATGGGATTCTATCCCCCAGAACATCCGTTTTGCCAGCCATTTTTTCAGCAGAACACTATTTAGTGTTAGCGCTGTCAAATGCAGCAACACACTGGCTAAAAACAGATTGGCGAATAATTCATGGATTTCTTTTAAACTGTGGCTATGCGTATAGTCGGTAAAAAAACCGGCCAGCACCGTTAAAGGTAGCAGACAAAAAATACCCAGTATGCTGAGCTGAAACAGGCTGAAACTGGCTGCTTTTAAAAATGTTGGCGATAGCCATTGCTGCGGCTGTGCCCAATAATGCTGTACAAATGGCTTAATCACCTGCCATCGGCGGCTTAACCCTGAAGGCTGGGTATGAGCCAGTCGAGGGGCAAAAAACTGCCATAAAATTCTTAGTATCAGGCTGATCCCGAGGGTATAACCCAAGGCCATATGTACGTGATGCCATTCCTCTGCATCCCCCGTGAGATAAGCTCCGGTAAAACTTAAAATAATGACGATATGCAGAAACCGGATCAGTAAATCTGTTGAAGAGGTCGTCGTACGATGAAGCATAAAAAACCTGTGCTCATTTATTTTAATGCCATCATAAAAGATCAAGCTGAATCAGAGATTAAGATCCAGTCAAAAAAATGGCGCTCATTAGAGCGCCATTTTAAAATTAGAAGATCACTTTAAATTAAAGCTTTGGATCACGCAGTTGAATGACATTGGCACTCGCTTTTGACAACGTTTCCATGACTTTATTCATCACTGCCGGTACTAGACCATCTGCCATTTGTGCTGCTTGTAAACCCAGCTTTTCACCCAAAGTCGGTTTACGGCGGGTTTCAATCACAAAAACTTCATGCTGTGCCAGCAAACCGAGTAAATATTCATCTGAAGTTTGCAGTTTATCCACCAGATTTAGTTCAAGTGCATCTTTGCCATACCAGTGCTCACCTGTTGCCACTTTCTCAACATTCAATTGTGGACGGTATTTTTCAACAAAGTGCTTAAACAGCTTATGCGTTTGCTGCAACTCTTCTTCAAATTTGGCTTTGCCTTCAGCAGTATTTTCACCAAACATGGTTACGGTACGTTTAAACTGACCCGCAGTATAAAGCTCGAAATCAATATGCTTTTCTTTCAGCAAGCGGTTAAAGTTTGGTACCTGCGCAACCACACCAATTGAACCGACCACTGCAAATGGTGCAGATACAATTTCATTGGCAATACAGGCCATCATATAACCACCGCTGGCGGCGACTTTATCCACACAAATTGTCAGGTTAAATCCGGCATCACGTAAACGCACCAGCTGGGCAGCAGCCAGACCATAGCCATGCACCATACCACCCGGACTTTCCAGACGCACCACCACACGGTCACGTCCCGCTTTTGCAGTGGCTAAAATCAGGGTAATTTCTTCACGCAGATTTTCTACTGCAGATGCCGCAGTGTCGCCTTTGAAATCGAGCACATAAATTTTTTGATTATTTTTTTTACGTAAACGTGTTTCTTTTGAAAGCTGCTGAGCAAGATGTAACAGCTCTAATTTAGATGCAGTCGCTTGGGCAATTTTTTTACGCTGTTCATTTACACGTGCATTTAAATGGCTGATACGGATTTCAGCAGGTAGTTTCGGATTGTGGAATAACATATAAAATGTGTTCTCTATTTATTTCGGTTTATACGTATTAGATTAGGTCAATTTGGCAATTTTTCAACTGTACTTATTGAATTATGTCGTGATGCTCTTTGAAGCATCTTGTGATATTGCTGATGCACTTCTGCAATGGACAATATACGCAGAAATACCGGAAATTGGCTATAGTAAAGCAAACCGATAATGAAGGCATTAATCGGCCACCACGTTAAAATCCAAAAGCTTGATCCTCTCGTACTCACAAAGGGTGTGACCCAAACATACATCGCAATACCGCCATAGATAAATAAGCCAAGCAACAAATATTGCCACCATTTTTGTTTCAGAAAAAATCGTGTCATTGAATCATTTAGTTTTTGCTGACCAGATCTATCACCTTCTACACTTTCTATAACTTCTTTTAACTTAAAGTTATAGTGTGCATAAGCACGAATATAGGCATTCCATTTTCGACGAAAAGATGCACTGGCTTGTTGTTGTTTAAAACGTAGGTAGAAAATAGGCACAATGAAAATAGATATCATGACATAGACATCATATAACCATCGATGATAATTGGTCATGCCACGACTTTGCGAGGTTGGAAACCAACCCTCATGTACAAATAATGTCGCCATTAAAATGCTCAAGCCGACCAAAATGATACTTAAATTTCTGGGAAAATTGACCGAGCCGAATAATGATTTATACAGTTCTTGCTGAGCTTGAGCAACAACCTCCCCCTCTTTCCTAGTCAAATGATAATTACGCATATTTATATAATTTATATTTTTAAAAATCATATACATCATAACAAAAAAAACAGAATCTTTAGATTCTGTTTTTTTAATAAAAAATTTTTAAAAATTAACCGAAACGACCAGTAATGTAGGCTTCAGTCAATTGATGATCTGGCTGAGTAAAGACTTTTTCAGTTGAATTGACTTCAATCAAATCACCCAAATGGAAGTAAGCAGTACGGTCAGATACACGTGCAGCCTGTTGCATCGAGTGAGTGACAATGGCAATGGTATATTGCGTTGAAAGCTCTGAAATCAGTTCTTCAATTTTGGCCGTTGCAATCGGATCCAGTGCTGAACATGGCTCATCCATCAGAATCACTTCCGGACTAACCGCAATGGTACGGGCAATACATAAACGTTGCTGCTGACCACCTGATAGACCTGTACCCGGCTGGTTCAAACGGTCTTTGACTTCATTCCACAGCCCCGCTTTATGTAGGCTATTTTCCACAATTTCTTCCAGGTCGTATTTGTCGCGCGCCAAACCATGCAGTTTAGGACCATAAGCCACGTTATCAAAAATCGATTTCGGGAACGGATTCGGTTTCTGAAATACCATACCGACTTGTGCACGCAGCAACACCACGTCCAGATTCGGATCATAGATATCCTGATTATCCAGCATCACTTTACCGGTCACACGACAGGTATCAATGGTGTCATTCATACGGTTTAAGGTACGCAGGAAAGTTGATTTACCACAGCCTGATGGACCAATAAAGGCGATCACTTCATTTTCATAGATATTGATATCAATACCTTTAATGGCTTCTGCCTCACCATAGTAAACATGCACATCTGAAGTGCTTATTTTAACATTCGACGTTTCATTTTCTTTTTTCGTTGAAGTCTGAGTATCGAATTGAGAAACAAATGAAGTACCCGGATGTTTTTTATCGACTTCAGGAGCGGTAAATTGTTTCTGTTCTGGATTCACGGATTCATCCTGTGGTAATGAATTTGCTTGTGTCATAGCTGTTACAGTATTCATATATTGTCCTCATTTACCAGCGCACTTCAAATTTCTTACGTAACCAGATAGCAAGGCTGTTTAAACCAACCATCAGCGCCAGTAAGACAATAATTGCGGCAGCGGTACGTCCTTCAAAGAAGTTACGTAATTCGTTACCCTGCCATAAGAAAATTTGTACCGGTAATGCAGTAGATTGATCAAGCGGCGTTGTAGGCACACTTGCCACAAAGGCACTCATCCCGATCAGAAGTAAGGGTGCAGTTTCACCTAATGCTTGCGCTACGCCAATAATCGCTCCGGTCAAAATACCCGGAATAGCAAGTGGCAATACATGGTGAAAGACCGTTTGTACACGGGAAGCACCCAAGCCCAATGCCGCTTGACGAATTGAAGGTGGCACTGCTTTAAGCGATGCACGGGTGGTAATAATCACGGTTGGCAAAGTCATCAGACTGAGTACCAGACCACCAACCAACGGAGCAGAAAGCGGTAAATGCATCCAGCCGATAAAAATCGCAGCACCGAGCAAACCAAACACAATCGAGGGAACGGCTGCCAGGTTATTAATGTTGACTTCAACAATATCAGTCATGAAATTTTTAGGGGCAAATTCTTCCAAGTAGATGGCTGATGCCACACCAATCGGAATCGAAATAAAGATCACAATCATCATCATGAACAATGAGCCCATGAACGCACCGGCAAGCCCCGAGGTTGCAGGTGAACTACGAGAATCCGGATTGGTAAAGATATTGGTATTGAAGGTATTTTCAATCATACCATTGGCTTTCAGCTGATCGGCAAGTTGACGCACTTCCGGACTTATTTGCTGCTGGTCGTCAGGTAAGCTGCGATCAATATTTCCCGCTAACCATACGTCGACATTGGCATCTGCCAGAATTTTAATTTGCTCTTTTTGACCAATCAGGCTTGGATCAGCCATCACCATATCACGCAAGCGATACGCTTCTGAACTGGTATACAGGCCAGATAATTCATCGCGTTTTGAGGCCAATGAAGAATCTTTTGCAATCATGCTATTGACGATGAGTGCATCCCAATCCACCATGCCCATTTCAGTTTGCCAGGCAATGGTCCGTTCCTGAAACTGCGCAGGAGATTCCCCTTCCTTTTGCACAGGCTTTGCACCTACCTGAATAAGCGCAGGATCAAAGTAAACCGGTACAGAAATACTGCTTTGCCAAAATGCAGGTAAGCCTTTCGCTAAAATACTTCCGAATAAAAGCACGACGAAGAACAAGCCTGTCACGACTGCAGAAAATCCTAAAATACGGAAGGTTTTCTCTTTACGATGACGTTTTGCTAGAGAACTCGCAATTTTTTGTTTACGTTTTTCGCGTAGTTCAGCGGCAGCTTGTGGGTCAAAGGTCTGTCCCATAGAGGATGAATTAGAAGTACTCATTCGTATTGCTCGCGATATTTACGCACGATGTACAGTGCAACAATGTTTAATCCCAAGGTAATCACAAATAGCGTTAGACCCAGTGCAAATGCAACCAGCGCTTGCGGGCTGGCAAAGTCGGTATCGCCGGTTAACTGGTTCACAATGGTAATGGTGACTGTAGATACGGCTTCCAGCGGATTGACATGCAGTAATGGACTATTCCCTGCCGCAAGTACCACAATCATGGTTTCGCCAATCGCACGTGATGCAGCAAGTAAAAATGCCCCGATAATACCTGGCAGTGCAGCCGGCAGGACCACCTGACGAATGGTTTCCGATTTGGTGGCACCGAGTCCTAAAGAACCGTCGCGTAGCGCACGCGGCACCTGGGTAATAATGTCATCCGACAGTGAAGATACAAACGGGATAATCATGATGCCCATGACAAAACCGGCGGTTAAAGCACTGGTCGCATTAATGTGGACGCCAATACTTTCGCCCAGCATTTTGAAGAATGGGCCAATCACCATTAATGCAAACACACCATAGACAATGGTTGGAATACCGGCTAGAACTTCAATCGCGGGTTTTGCCCAAGCACGAAAACTTGAAGGTGCATATTCAGCCAGATAGATGGCAATCATCAATCCCACAGGAACCGCAACCAGTAAGGCGATCCCGCTCACCATCAGGGTGCCCCAGATTAATGGGAGCAGGCCGTAACTACCTTCTGCATTTCCAGAGGTACTAAAACCCGGGTTCCATTCGATTCCAAAAAAGAAATCGATCGGGCTGACAAAATGGAAGAAGCGCATGGCTTCACTAAACATTGAAAGTACAATGCCGATGGTGGTTAAGATGGCCACGCCGGAACATAGAGCCAGGCTCCAGTTAATGATTTTTTCAACCTGGTTACGGGCACGATATTGCTGGGCAACGCGCTTTTTAGCCATCACCAGTCCGGCTAAGGCAGCACAGATCACTAAAGCCAATTTGGCAAAAGAACTGATGGTTTCAATTTTTGCAAGTTGTTGTGCAGCCGCAATTTCATAGGCTGCGGCTTGATCACTCACCCCAAAACCGGAGGCAATGGCCTGAACACGATCAATTAAAACTTCAATACTCGCTTGATCTAATGTCGCTGCAATACTTGCAGGTACATTATTGAGTACCACATGACGCAGAATATTCGGTTCGACAATATTCCAAACCAGTAAAATTAAAAAAGCAGGGATACCACACCATAAAGCCACCAACGCACCGTAATATCCGGGACGTGAATGCAATTTCGCAGAGTTATTTCCCTTACCTGCTAGGTTACGGCTTTTCGATAACCCGATTTGATAGGCGATGGCGATCAATGCCAATAACACACCCATAAGTAGCAGATTCATGTATTCTCCAGCATTTTTCAATTTTCATGCTTTGAAAAACTTGTCTATGCAAAAAAGCTGAAGGTAGAACTTATTCTACCGTCAGCTCATTCATCCTCATTATTACACCGCTTTACCAGCTTTCAGTGCAGCAAGAACTTTGGCGCGTTCTTTATCTGACATAGAAATCAGGCCAGCTTTTTCCAGTTTAGAACCTTTACCTGAAACTTTCTTGTTCAGGAAGTATTCAGAATACTGTTGTAAACCTTTGATTGATTTAAGGTGCTCACCTTTTACGTAAAAGTACAATGGACGTGATACCGGGTAAGAACCGTTCAAAATGGTTTTCTCTGATGGCGTCACATTGTTTACTGTCGCAACACGTAACTTGTCACGGTTTTGATCATAGAAACCTAAACCAAACACGCCTACTGCACTTGGAGAGGTTTTTAAACGTGCCAATGTTTCAGTATAATCGCCAGAAATTTCAATCACTTTTCCGTCTTTACGGAAATTTGAGCATGTTTTCTTCTGAGCATCTTTATCTAAGTTTTTGAAATATGCATAAGATTCACAACCTGCTTCAATCATTTTTTCCTGGAACACTTCACGTGTACCGTGGTTTGAAGCTGGAATCACCAAAGTAATCGGTTCATTTGGAAGTGACTTGTCAATCTGGTTCCAGCGTGTATACGGGTTTGGAACCAATTTTCCATTTGAAGGCAACTCTGCTGCCAGTGCTGCAAATACATGTTGTGGACGTAATTTATAAGCTGCTTTCTTTGAGTTAGACGCAAACACAATACCGTCATAACCTACTTTAATTTCAATGACTTGATTCACGCCAGCTTTTTTACATGCAGCTAATTCAGTATCTTTAATTTTACGAGATGCATTGGCGATGTCGATGGTATTGTCACCCACACCCTGACAGAATTGTTTTAAACCGCCAGAGGTACCGCCCGAACCCACCACCGGTGCTTTGAACTGCGGGAAAGTATGACCAAATTCTTCTGCTACAATACTTGCGTAAGGTAAAACAGTTGAAGAACCAGCGATCTGAATGGTGTCACGAGCTGCATTTGCTGTGGTTGCTACAGCTGCCCCTGAAAGTGCTAAAGCAAGTGCGATGTAATTTAAGCGCATTCTTTTCTCTCTTCAATAGATGCAATTTTGAAGTACGCTACTTTTTTATAAAGTTTTGTACTTATTTCGATAATTGCATTTTGATTTTAGAATATGACAAGCAAGTTACAGCATTGTGACGCTTTGATGATAATTCATTTCTTTTGTATGATTTTTAAAATTATTCTTTAAATTCAATCATTAAAATATCTATAAAAATATTATTCAAGCATTATTTTTAAGCCTATATTTGTAATAATTCTTAAAACTGTCATTTCCTCTTGCTTCCGGCTTCTACTTATTAGTGTGTTTATTCTATCAACAGACAGTAAAATTGTGGTTTTTCCAGATTTCTTTTCTATCGGTATTAAGTTTAAATCCGTTTTCACAATTTTACTGTTCTAATTTTTGCAATCACTCGTCCAAATCTTTGAAATTTCATAGAACATGGCTTTGTCATATATTCAAAAATAAATAATGACAGTGAAATGACCATGAACAGTAGAACAATTCCAAATTTCAATCCGGATTTACCCGTTCACATGACCTTTGAGGAACATGACTGGCATTTGCTTGCAGAATACTGGTATCCAATTGCTTTGGCCCGTGATATTTCTGATCAGCCGCTGGGTACCATGTTACTGGATATGCCACTGGTGATTTATAAAATGGATGATGAGCTCATTGTTGCCAAAGATGCCTGTCCTCATCGTGGAGTGCCTTTAAGTTTGGGCAAAAATGATGGTCAAGGCGTGGTCTGCCGTTATCATGGCTTGCGTTTTGGTGAAAAAGGTCACTGTAACCGTATTCCGGCACATCCTGAGCATAAAATTTCCGATCGCTTTCATTTACGCACTTATGCCGCGGTAGAACGTTATGGTTTGATTTGGTGTAGCCTGACTGCAAATCCGGAAGCTGAACCGAATATTCCGCACATGCCTAATTGGGATGATACTGACTTTCAGCAATTGGTCTGCCCGACAGTAGATTTCAAGTGTTTTGCCGGACGGCAACTGGAAGGCTTTATTGATGTCGCGCATTTTGCCTGGGTTCATCCGGATACCTTTGGTGATCCTGACAATACTGAAGTGCCTGACTATAAAACCATTGAAACAGCAACAGGATTTCATGCCGACTATTGGAGCAGTGTCGGACGTTACCCGATTGGCATGGAGCAACGTGGTCAGCAAGGCTTTCAATGGCTGCGGCATTTTGAAATCCATCTTCCCTTTACCGCAACACTCACCATTCATTTTCCGAATGACAGCAAACAAGTGATTATGAATGCCGCATCACCGATGACTGCACGCAGTACTCGCCTATTTGCTCCGATTTGCCGCAACTATGACAAAGACTTACCGGTTGAAGATGCTTATGATTTCAACTTAAAGATTTTTGAAGAAGACCGCCTAGTATCCGAATCACAGAAACCTGAATATTTACCGCTTGATTTAAGCCTTGAAGCCCACTTCCCGGCAGATCGCAGTTCCAGCATGTACCGTAAACTATTACGTAAAAAAGGTTTTAGTCCATTGTTTGCAGCGTAAATAAATAGCTTACAAATAATAAATGAGGGCATAACTGCCCTCATTGACTTGAATTTAATCTTCTCATTTTACCTCATTTCTAGTGAGGAATTTCTGCAAAATCAGTTTGACCTTTTTGAAGGGGTGCTTGATATTTGATTAAGAAAACACAGCATAATGCGATGATTAACGGAATACCCAGCGCATAAAAGTAACCGCTTACGCCATAGCCAGTTAAAATAATTCCGCCAATGGCTGAACCAATAATTGCCCCCATTCGGCCCATCCCAATAGCCCAACCCGTCGCTGTTGCCCGAACTTGAGTTGGATATGCGGCAACCACCAAATAATTCAATGCCAGTTGCTGACCTCCAATCCCAAAGCCGGCCAAGGCAATCAGTGCAAAAATATAGCCCCATTGCTGAGTTTCGATGAGTAGTCCTAGCCCTATAACCACAGCCAATCCTGTGAACAGCATAAAAGTTAATATTTTGGCTGTATTTAATTTGGGTAACCAATAAGCCAAAGGTATAGCAAAAACAATAAAGGCTGCATTCACCGTGACAGAAGCATACGGTGCTTGCTCTGGCGCCAGACCTGCCTGTTTTAAAATGGTAGGTAACCATGACAGCAACATGAACCAAGCGATCCAGTTAAAGAAATATGTTCCCCATACCCCAGCTGTAGTACGCGCTAATCCGTTTTGAAACAGGATACTTAACTTCGCTTTGTTTTGATCTGTCGGATTTGCTGTGATCAGATCTGCCTGTGTGAATGAAACCGTTTTAGGAGAAATTTTATTCAGGATTTTTTGTATAGCGGCAATATTTGAAGCACTATTTTTTTGTGCCATATATTCCAAGGATTCAGGTAAAACAAAATACAATACAATCAGTAAAACAAGGGGTAGCGCTCCCCCAATCATATAAATCCCCTGCCAGCCCACCAGAGGCAACATTTTTGCCGCCAGTAACCCACCAAACATTGCTCCTGCAGGCAAAGCCAATAAAACACCTGTAGTGACTGTGCCTTTAAAGCGTTGGGGTGAATATTCCGCCGCAAGAGCCAACAATACGGGGGTTGCCCCTCCCATACCTAAACCGGCAATTACTCTTAATATAAATATTTGTTCAATATTGCTGACAAAAGCTGTAAAAAGCGTAGCAGTAGAAAAAATGGCTGTGCAAAACAGTAATGTTTTTCTGCGCCCCAGTTTATCGCCCAATAATCCTAACAGCATGGCACCGACTGTCATTCCAACAATTCCAGCGGTTAGAATGGGCGCCAATGCACCCGGTTGTAAATTAAAATGCGCTAATAAGGCAGGTGCTGTAAATGCGATCGCCTGTGTATCAAAACCATCAAATAAAGCAATGGTGAAACAGAGTAAAATGACCATCCATTGATAAGATGATATTTTCTGGTCTATCACCTCTTTGATTAATGACTTTCTTGCTTGAACCTTCTCCATGTTTCACTTCCTTTTTTCCTTTATATTCCCTACTTTAGAAACTGACGATAAGAAGATCAAAGACCAAAAAGGTATGTATTTATGCATTGATCGTATATTTCATTTCCTGTTTTTTAAATATAAAAAAAGGAGATCAAATGATCTCCTTTTTTCTACCCATTCAATCGATTAATCAATTGCAGGAGTATATGTACCATCCGCGATTGGACCTTTAATACGATCAGCTTCTGCAAGCACTAAACCTAACAGATTTTTCACGTTCTCAAGAGTCACTACCGGGCTTAAAGTAGTCATCTTCAAGGATTGATTTTGGCCTACTTTAGTGACACCAATATTCGCTTCACCACGGGCAAACAGTTCATCGGCAACGTTCTGGTTCAGTGTATCTAACAATTCTGCCGGATAATCTGCAGGAACCACACGGAACAATACCGATGCAAATTGAGGTTCAACCAGAAGCTCTAAACCATCAGTTGCCTTGATGTAGTCAGCCACTTCACGTGTCAACTTCACACCATGGTCGATCATTGAACCATACAGCTCTTCACCTAGCGCTTCTACGGTCATCCACAATTTCAATGCGTCGAAACGACGCGTGGTTTGTAATGACTTGGACACCAGGTTCGGTACACCATGTTCTTCATCATAAGCAGAGTTAAGGTACTCAGCTTCATAATGCATGAAACGGTAGTTCGCTTCATCTTTCAACAAGAATGCGCCACACGAAATGGTTTGGAAATAATGCTTATGGAAATCCAGTGTGATTGAATCAGACAACTCGATGCCATCCAGCATTGAACGATATTCATTCGACAGAATCAGCGCACCACCCCATGCTGCGTCGATGTGCATCCACGCGCCATATTTGTTGGTGATTTCACGGATTTCTTTCAATGGATCAATCGCACCGGCATCGGTAGTCCCTGCAGTTGCAACCACACATGCCACGATCTTGCCTTCAGCCTGAAGATGCGCCATGGTTTTTTCCAGAGCATCAACATCCATCTGCGCATTTTCATTCACAGGAACAGTCACAACAGACTGGAAGCCCATGCCCATCATTGCCATGTTCTTTTGCACAGAGAAGTGCGCATTTTCAGAACAGATGACTTTGACATTACGCATTGCGTCGCCTGGAATACCATCGCGCTGAACAGACCACGGATTACCGTTTTCATCTTTCCAGTTTTTCGAGATGCAAGCATCACGCGCAAGCAACACACCCATCAAGTTAGACTGGGTACCGCCAGAGGTGAATACACCTGCCTGACCTGAACCGTAGCCTACTTTTTGACGTAGCCAGTCAATCAACTGTACTTCCATCAATGAACCGGCCGGGCTTTGATCCCATGAGTCCATAGACTGGTTGGTTGCGTTAATCAATACTTCTGCAATTTGGCTTGCCACCATAGTTGGACAATGCAAATGTGCAAGTGAATGTGGATGGTGTACTTTCAAGCTTTTATTTAAGAAAAGCTCAACCATACGCTCAAGTGATTTGTGCAAACCCATACCTTCTTTTGAAGGATGAAATGCAATCGCACTGCGTAGCTCTTTAATGCTACCGCCAGTGTACATTTTGTCGTTTTGCAACCATGCAGAAACGGCTTTTACCGCTTCGTCCATTGCTGACTGATAGTCAGCAATGGATTGTGCATCATTGCAGAATAACGCTTTACGGTGTTCTGCAAAATCTACCATGAATTACGCGCCTCGAGTGGCAACAAGTGCTTCAGCAAGTGCTTTTTTGAAGCGAACAATAACTTCTTCACATTCAGCCTGATTGATAATCAGCGGGCAAAGTAAACGAATTACTGTACCGTTACGGCCACCTTTCTCTAACAATAGTTTGTTATCGAAACACGCCGCTTGAATCGCAGCAGCCAATTGACCATCACCTGGCAATGAACCCATATGATCAGCAGGTTTGCGCTCATCTACGATTTCAACACCAATCATCAAGCCACGGCCACGTACGTTACCGATACATGGGAATTCAACCGCTAATTTTTTCAATTCAGCTTGTAGGAAGTCACCACGCTCTTGCGCGTTTTGTGCAAGATTTTGTTCTTTGATGGTTTTGATCGTTGCAAGACCCGTACCCATTGCCAATTGGTTACCACGGAAAGTACCGGTGTGACCTGCTGGCTGCCAGGCATCAAACTTACGCTTAATACCAAGTACTGCAAGTGGCAAGCTACCGCCCACTGCTTTAGACATCACCACAACATCAGGCTCAATACCCGCATGTTCAAAGGCAAACATTTTACCTGAACGTGCAAAGCCTGCCTGAACTTCGTCAAGAATCAACACGATGTTGTGCTTTTCAGTCACTTCACGGATTTTTTGCAACCATTTCACAGGTGCAGTCACCACACCGCCTTCACCTTGAATTGCTTCAAGAATCACAGCTGCTGGCTTGGTAACACCACTTTCGACATCTTCAATGAAGTTTTCGAAATAATAAGTCAAGGCATCAACACCCGCTTCACCACCAATGCCTAACGGACAACGGTATTCATGCGGATATGGCATAAACTGTACGCCTGGCATTAAGCCATTCACTGAATTCTTCGCCGACAGGTTACCTGTCATTGCCAAAGAACCGTGAGTCATACCGTGATAGCCACCTGAGAAGCTGATCACAGAACTACGACCGGTATAGGTTTTTGCCAATTTAATCGCTGCTTCTGTACCGTCTGCACCAGACGGACCACAGAACTGTAGGCAATACTCTTCCTTCCCGCCAGGGAGCTGTTCAAGTAATGCTTCAGTAAATGCATCTTTTAAAGGTGTCGTTAAATCTAAAGTATGTAATGGAAGACCGCTTGCAAGCGTATCTTGGATACTTTGAATTACCGCAGGATGATTATGGCCTAAAGCCAATGTTCCTGCCCCAGCTAAACAATCGAGGTACTCTGTACCTTCAACATCAGTAACCCAACAACCTAAGGCTTTTGCTATCGCTAACGGCAATTTACGTGGATAGCTACGAACATTGGATTCCATCTGGCTTTGGCGAGTCAAATAGTATTCGTTAGTAGACTTAGTGGCAGGATTTACAGAAGAAACGCTCATATCGAATTACCATCTCTGATATGGGTTGAAAGAAATAAGTCGGGTGACTTGCGGTCCTTTGACTCGGTGCTTTATAGAATCTAGTTTGATGACTTGATTTATACATCATAACTAAACGGCGGATGATACAGAATTTTTCAATAAAATAAACAAGTTTTATGACTTTATCTGCCCAAAACCGATCGAAAAAATATATCAAGCCAAATCTTAGATTTAATTATCATCTTACAGTGTGACAGACTAAAGAAAACCTTATTTTTATACTTTTTTTATGCAAAAGATTGGATTAACGTAATTGCTTGAACAAAAATACTTTAAGTATTTAATTTTCAACTATTTTATTTACAAGTAATTTTTTGAAAGTAAAATAAAATCACTTACAATCTTGACACAAAGTCTACAAAAAATACTCATGAAGTAGCGATAACATGCATACTAAAAGTTGAACCTTTATTTACAAAAAAACAGGTAAAAATAATGCGATATTTAACCCTCTCCTCTCTGGTAATTGCGAGCATACTTTCAACCACTGCTTTTGCCCAGCAAACAGAACAGCTGAACTATAATTTAGTCAATGTACAGGCCGAAGCCACTCGCCAGATTTCCAATGATGAAATGCATGCGGTTTTATATATTGAAAGAAGCAAGAAACAGCCAGCCGAACTTTCTGCACTTATCACACAATTAATGAACCAAGCCATAGCAGCGGCGAAAAAATATCCGCAAGTGAAAGTCGAAACCGGTGCGCAAAGCACCTATCCTGTATATGACAATGACAGCCAGAAATTAAAAGAATGGCGTGGCCGGGCAGAAATTCGTCTAAAAAGTACCGATTTTAAAGCTGTCAGCCAGTTGATCAGCGAATTACAGCAAAACTTCCAGACCGAGTCGATCAACTTTACTGTTTCCGATACACAACGCAAAAAAGTAGAAAATGAATTGATGGTGGAAGCATCGAAAAACTTCCAGCAACGTGCCCAACTGCTCAGTCAGGCCTGGAGTAAAACGGGTTATAACCTGGTAAATCTGAACCTGAATACCAATAATAACTATCCACAACCGGTGATGATGCGCGCCAATATGGCTAAATTTTCAGGTGCCGAAGCGGCTGATGCTCAAAATGTTGAGGCAGGTGAATCGAAAATTACTGTCAATGCCAATGGTTCAATTCAGTTTAAGTAAAGAATCAAGATTCAATAAAAACCGTGTAAATACACGGTTTTTTAATGCGCTCCATAAGGTATTTACCACAATATAGTGACAATCCTGTCAAGAACTTTAGGGGATTTTTCCTGTAAAATTATCATATTCCACTGCTTCTTATTCTCTTAGATCTTCCATGTCCATTGAAAGTTTAAATCTTGATTTGTTTAGCATGCTTAATGTGCCTGAACACGCTGCTCCTGTAATGATGCATTACGCCACTTTCGTCGCCCATGATTTAGTTTATGTCCTGGTTGCTAGCTTTGCCTTGTTCTGGTTTTATGGGAGTAATAGTTCAAAGGTCCTGATTCTAAAAGCCTTCGTATTTTGTTGCATAGCCCTTTCAATCAGTGAATTAGCCTCTTATCTGTTCAATACCCCACGTCCTTTCGTGATGCAGGTCGGTCATACTTTGATTGCCCATGAAGCAACAGGCTCATTTCCCAGCAATCATATGACTATTTTTAGCAGTATTGCCTTTGCTTATTATTTTTCGGCACGACGGGATATTGGCAGGTTTTTGCTCGCAGTTGCTTGGTTGGTGGCTTGGTCAAGAGTCTATGTCGGTGTGCATTTCCCGATTGATATGCTGGGTGCCTTTATTTTGTCGTGGGCTGTGAATCTTGCCGGTTTAAAATTATGGAATCACTATCAGGTAAAACTGATGTCTTGGGTCATGTGCATCTATGAAAAATTATTTAGCCCGTTGATTCAACGCGGTTTAATTAAATAATCAGTGAAAAGATATATAAAAAATCCCGCTCTAAAGCGGGATTTTCAAGCTATAAACTATGCTATTAGTAAATCGCCATATGATTGCGATGAATCATCTCAAGCGAACGTGCTTCACCTAACACCTGATGCACTTTATCTGAAGATAAACCCTTCACAATTTCAGCCGAACGCGAACTAAAATTAACACGACCCACAGCAATACGCCCACCATGTGAATCAACACACTCCACCACATCACCACGCTCAAAGTGACCTTCCACAGCTTTCACCCCTACAGGTAACAGACTGCGGTGGTTTTCTTTAATCGCTTTGACTGCACCATCATCCAGAACCAGACGACCTGCCGTTTGTAAATGTGCCGCCAACCATTGCTGATGCGCGGTAATGCGGTCATTGTCAGTAATAAACAGGGTTCCCAACAGTTCACCAGACATTAAGCGCGCCAGAACATTATCACTTTCACCGCTGGCAATTAATGTTGGACAACCCGATTTTGCCGCCAGACGTGCAGCACGAACTTTGGTCAGCATGCCGCCACGACCAAATTTACCGCCACCACCTGCCATATCAAACAGGCTTTCATCCAGAGCACGCACGGTATGGAACAGCTTGGCATTCGGATTAGAACGCGGATCGGAGTCAAACATGCCTTGCTGATCGGTCAGGATAATCAACAAATCGGCATGCACCTGACCTGCCACCATCGCAGCCAAGGTATCGTTATCACCGAAGCGGATTTCATCGGTCGATACCGTGTCATTTTCATTGATCACAGGTACTACATGCCAGTCAATCAGATTCTGTAAGGCATCACATGAATTAAGATAACGACGACGGTCTGCCAGGTCATCATGAGTCAATAAAACCTGAGCCGTTTGAATGGAATGATTTTCCAATACACTTGACCAGGTCTGAATCAGTCCCATTTGACCAATGGCAGCACAGGCCTGAAGACTGGGTAGATCGGTGGGTCGATTCTCAAGTTTCATCCGAACCATACCTTCAGCCACAGCACCGGAAGACACCAGAATAATCTCATGTCCTGCATTGTGCAGATCTGCAATCTGTTTCGCCCAATGCGAAATTGCATCCAGATCTAACCCTGTTCCGTTTGCTGTGAGTAAAGATGATCCGATTTTAACAACGATTCGTTTACAAGCCTTGAGCTGACGTTGCCCATCTACCACTTCTATCATCTTGTCCTCAGTTACTCATATTGCAGAGCTTAACGTACGTAGTACACTTCCATTTCGCCATCATCACCGTCTTCATCATCATCGTCATCACCCAAAATACCGGCAAGACGTTGCTGACGACGCATCTCGCGATACGCTTCTTTCGCTGCGATGGTTTGTTCACGTGTTTCAGCTTCAAGCTGGTCACGGAATGCTTTTACTTGTGCTGCGTATTCTGGATCTTCCGCTTCGAGTTCACGTTGTTTCTCGATTTCATCCATCAGGTAATACACAACTTCTTTAGTCCCTTCAGACATAAGACCTGAAGTTTTGAATACCGGACCATTCCACTGCATTTCTTCAAGAAGATGCTTACACCATTCTTCACGCGTATCTTCGTCCAGCTGGTCGACCTTGTTCAGTACCAATACCACTGGCAATTTAGAAAGTGTTGGGGAGAATTTTTTCAACTCATTCAAAATTGCTTTGGCATTGTGTACCGGATCTGAACCGTCAATCGGTTGTACATCGACAATGTGTAACAAAATACGGGTACGTGCCAAATGTTTCAGGAAACGGATACCTAAACCCGCACCTTCAGATGCACCTTCAATCAGTCCAGGAATATCAGCCATGACGAATGAACGATGGCTATCAGCATCCACCACACCCAGGTTAGGCACCATGGTGGTAAACGGATAATCTGCAACTTTCGGTTTTGCGGCAGAAACTGCACGAATAAAGGTAGATTTACCTGCGTTAGGCATACCTAACAAGCCAACATCCGCCAATACTTTAAGTTCTAAACGCACTTCACGGTATTCACCTTTGGCGCCGTGGGTACATTTACGCGGTGAACGGTTAGTCGAAGATTTGAAGTGAGTATTCCCCAAACCGCCTTCACCACCTGCTGCCACCATTACACGCTGACCATTAGAAACCAAGTCACCGATAATATCACCAGACTCAGTATCTACGATGGTTGTTCCGACTGGAACCAATAATACGGTATCTTCACCGCCACGGCCTGCACAGTTTGCACCGCGACCATTTTTTGCACGTTCTGCACGGAATCTACGTGTATAACGATAATCTACTAGGGTGCTGGTATTATCGTCGGCTTGAATATAAATGCTGCCGCCACGACCACCATCACCACCATCTGGACCACCAAAGGGTACGAACTTTTCACGGCGAAAACTGGCTACGCCATTGCCACCGTCGCCAGCCTCTACGGTAATGACTGCTTCATCAACAAAGCGCATGCTGCCAATCCTCTAAAAACTTTAAAACCCCATATTCTGCCATATTTTAAAGAATTTCTCGAATAGTATTATTCAGCAACACTATAAATTTCATTTAGCGTGTTATTTTTGGCTAAGAAGAATTTAGTCTATTGATAAAATCCAGGATCCTTCTGCTGTTATAAAATTAACAGGCAGCTATTCATAAAAACTTATAAAACTTATTGAGAGATCATTTAAGTAAAATACTCAACCCACCCATTTTATCTTCGTTCTGCTAACCAAGACTCTGTTTAACTTATTTTGCCACGCTTTGTTGATGACCCAAAATCTCAGGCAAACTTTTTTCAATCCAGCCAATCAGACACATGATTTTTTCAGCTGCCTGTGAACCGGTAATCGTCAACTGATATTCCACTTTCGGCGGTACGACCGGATAAACTGTTCTTAAAATAAAACCATCTTGTTCCAGCATTTTTAAGGTTTGAGATAACATCTTTTCACTGACCCCCTGTATACGTTGTTTGAGCTCGTAAAAGCGATGCACGCCCTCACTAAGACAACGCAGGATCAAGACTGACCATTTATTCGCAAGATGTTCTAATATTTCACGTGATGGACATTCAGTGGATAAGACCTGCCCCAACACAGGGCTGATCGCATAATTTGTCATAAAGCTCTCTCAATATTTTTATTACTTACTAATTTTAATGCGCTTACTCTTTGTAAGTTATCAGAATAATATTTTAGCAGCAAGCCTATTACTCACTTATATTGAATGAAATAAATATCTTTTTTAATTATCATCAGACATAAAAAAGAGCCTCAAATGAGACTCTTTTTACTACTTTACAAATTATGCATTTGTTTCAGCAGGAACTTTTGGATAGCTTACGCCACACATTTGTTCAGCGATACGTAATACCTGGCAGCTATAACCCACTTCGTTATCGTACCAAACATACGCTGTTAAACGAGTACCTGAGGTGATTGTTGCTTGCGCATCAAATACACCGGCAGTACGTGAACCAATAAAGTCACTCGACACAACTTCAGTAGAATTTGTATAACCGATTTGACCTTGAAGGTTTGAGTTGATTGAGATTTGACGAATGTATTCATTCACTTCTTCACGATCTACTTCTTTCTCAAGTGTTAAGTTAAGAATAGCAAGTGATACGTTTGGAGTCGGAACACGTACAGAGTTACCAGTCAACTTGCCTTTAAGTGCAGGAAGTGCTTTCGCAACTGCTTTCGCAGCACCAGTTTCAGTAATTACCATGTTCAAAGTCGCAGCACGACCACGGCGATCTGCCTTGTGGTAGTTGTCGATCAAGTTTTGGTCATTTGTGAAAGAGTGAACAGTTTCAACGTGGCCATTCAGCACTTTGTATTTGTCATCTAACACTTTTAATACTGGTGTAATTGCATTGGTGGTGCAACTTGCAGCAGAAATGATTTTGTCTTCATCTAAAATGTCAGTATGGTTTACGCCAAATACCACATTTTTCATTTCGCCTTTGCTTGGAGCAGTCAATACTACACGAGCAACGCCTGGGCATTTCAAATGTTCAGCAAGACCTTCAGCATCACGCCATTTACCTGTGTTATCAATTACTAAAGCGTTATTGATGCCAAAAGCAGTGTAATCCACTTCAGATGGGCTAGATGCATAGATCACTTTAATGAACTGACCATTTGCAATAATGGCTTCGTTTTCTTCATCTACAGAAATTGTGCCCTGGAACGGACCGTGAATTGAGTCACGACGTAATAATGAAGCACGTTTTTCCAAATCACCATCAGAAGATTTACGAACTACGATTGCTTTAAGGCTTAAACCACGACCCAAACCTGATTGGCCAATGATTAAACGAGCAAGAATACGACCGATACGACCAAAACCGTAAAGAACAACGTCTTTGCCTTCTACAGCCTTCGCATTACCTACTAAAGATTTCACTGCATCCGCAACAAAAGCGTCAACATCTCCACCTTTTTCTTTGAATTCAACAGCAAGTTTACCTAGATCAATTTCTGCTGAACCAATATTATCAATTTTAGCTAAAGCTTCTAAAATCGGGAAAGTGTTGACAACTGAAAGTTCAACGTCCATTACACGTGTACGGCGATGAGCTTTTAAAATCTGGATTACTGAACGGTTAACTAAAGAACGACCGTATACAGAAGTCACGATATTTTTTTCACGATATAATTGACCAATCAGGGCAATCATACGTTCCGCGATTTCTTCACGGTTTTTCCAGCGACCTTGGTGATCTGCATGTAGGGCGATGATAGTGTCTTTGCTCACAGCTACGTCCTCTAATTAATTGTATATCTAGGCATAAATTTCAAACCCGACAATTGTAAAGGAATTATCAGCAAGTTTGAATCAAAAGCTGAATATTCAATGTGCTTTTTACGCTATATTCAGTATAAATTTACAAAATAGTTGTAACTATTTTTATGATTTTACTATTAAAAGATTAAAAACTTTCCTCTAAAGACAAACTATACTTTTTTGTTAAATGTTGCTTTATCAAACAAAGAAAATTTTCACCCAATAAGTGCAGGGCGGCTTATTTAATTCTATCCTAATAATTTTCGATATTCTGATTCAGCGCAAGCTGTTTACGTTTTTGCTTAACCAGATGAAGTGTACCTTCAATCACCAACAATAAAACGGCAATCCAGATCGGAATATAAGTCAGCCATTCCCCTGCTTCAACCCGCTCACCCAGCACAATAGAGGCAAAGGCCAAAAGCACGGGTTCCAGATAACTGAGTAATCCAAAAATGACAAATGGTAAATATCGGCTAGCCAAAATATAACTACCCAGCCCCAGTGCACTTAAAAAACCCAGACCAATCACGACCCAAATTAAATGAGGGAAGTAAGCCATTAAACTCAGACTATCGCTATGTATGAAGCCCAAATAAAAAGCGACCGGTAAAATAAGACATAAATCCCACCAGAAACCGCCCAGATGATCAGTTTTAAAGGCACGGCGTAAAAAGAAATATAAGGGATAAGCCAAAGCGACATATACGGTTTCCCAAGCGATACTGCCTATACGCCAGATTTCATGCGACACACCTAAAATTGCCAATATCACAGCGGCCAGTTGCCATCTCGACAGTTTTTCTTTGTAAAGTACACAACCGACCAGCACCATCACCAAAGGCAACAAGAAATAACCCAGTGAAACCTGCAAGCCGCGACCGTTAATCGGTCCCCACAAAAACAGCCACAGCTGTGTGGTACACAGAATGGAACTAAAAATCAGCCAAGTCAGAAACAGAGGCTGTTTAACAATACGCTTAAAAATTTGGGAAACATGTTGTAAATCACCAGACCAATACATAAACAAAGTTAGAAAAGGCAAGGTCGTCAGCATGCGCCAAGCGAAAGTTTGTTCACTGTCCAAGGGTTTCAGGAACTGGCTATAAAAATACAATGCCCCAAAAGTAATAGATGCCAATACTGACAAAGCCAAGCCTTTATACATCTTTTACCTCAAGGAAATTATTTATTTCATGACCGCAGAAAACCATCCAAAATACTGGATCATTCATCTTTTTTTTAAAGGAACGCTATATTAGCAAATAAAAAACCATGCCTAAGCATGGTTTTAACTTTTGTCAAAATATTGAGTTTATTATTTGATCGTCTGCTTGGTATGAATGACATCACCCAAGTCATAGCCGACTGACTTCGCATACTCTAAATATTCATTGACCACTGCCTGGTCAGGTTGCGGTGAACGCGACAATACCCACATATATTTACGGCGTGGTTCACCTACCAATACGGTCTGATAGTTTTCATCAAGTTTAAGCACCCAATAATCACCACGGCCGAAAGGTAACCACCGGATCGCCTCAGGGAAGAAACTTACTTTCAATTTCGTATTAAAAGGCGCATTTTGAATAAATGCCTCACCAACTGATTGAGTAAGCTTGCCGTCTTTGGTATAGCAGCGGTTATCGACGCCCACATTGCCATTTTCATTCAGGGTATAAGTCGCAGTGACATCACGATCGCACTTATTCTGAAAGTATAAAGGTTTACGAGCAACTTCATACCAGACACCTAGATATTTATCCAGCTCAACCTTTTCCACTGTTTGTAATGGCTTGGTTTGCGCATATGCCATCGTCGCCATACCCAGACCGAGCAATACTGCTCCACCCACGGCAATTTTCGCCAGTTTATAACTTGCTTTTGGAAGATTATTGCTTGTCATAAAAGTACCTTTCAGTCAAAATTTTAAATTCTTAAAATGCTTGCACATTTAAAAATAACGACTCCAACCAAATCATACTGTAGCGTTATGTAATGATTTTGCAAAGAAAATCATCACCCTAGCTTAACATTTGCGCTTTCAAACGAACAATTTCATCACGCAGTCGGGCGGCCTGTTCAAACTGCAATTCTTTCGAGGCTTTCAGCATTTCTTTTTCCAGTTTGGACAAATGCTTGGCCAGTAATTTAGGGTCTGCCAGGATATGGCGTTCATCCGCACTTAAGGCACGCGCCTGATTCGAGATTTTCTCGTCAATCTCATCATCGTTCAGGATTTCGCCAGTATCAATATCCTGACTGTTCTGACGCTTGGTGCTGCGCGGGGTAATCCCATGCAGTTCATTAAATTCGATCTGTTTGGCCCGGCGTCGCTCGGTTTCATCAATGGCTTTCTGCATTGAATCGGTAATCCGGTCTGCATACAAGATTGCCTTACCTTTCACGTTACGTGCAGCACGACCAATGGTCTGAATCAATGAACGCTCCGAACGCAAAAAGCCTTCTTTATCGGCATCTAAAATTGCCACCAGGGAAACTTCCGGCATATCCAGACCTTCCCGCAGCAGGTTAATACCGACCAGTACATCATGCACACCACTACGCAGCTCATGAATAATCTTGGTACGTTCTACCGTATCAATATCCGAGTGCAGATAAGCCACTTTGACTCCGTATTCTTTCAAATATGAAGTTAAATCTTCTGCCATTCGTTTAGTCAATGTCGTGACCAGAACCCGTTCATCCAGTTCCTTACGGATATTGATTTCCGAAAGTACATCATCCACCTGAGTCAAGACTGGACGGATTTCAATTTCAGGATCCACCAGTCCAGTTGGACGAACCACCTGCTCGGCAATCTGTTCAGATTTTTCTAGTTCGTATTTTGCCGGTGTTGCACTGACATAAATCGTGGTTGGAACAATACGCTCCCATTCTTCAAACTGCATTGGACGGTTATCCAGCGCACTTGGCAAACGGAATCCGTAATTGACCAGATTTTCTTTACGCGAACGGTCACCCTTATACATGGCACCAATTTGTGGAACCGTGACATGCGACTCATCGATAATTAATAAAGCATCATCGGGAATATAATCAAACAATGTCGGGGGCGCTTCGCCCGCCGGACGGCCGGACAAATGTCGTGAATAGTTTTCGATACCATTGGTATAGCCCAGCTGCTGCATCATCTCCAGGTCATAGCGGGTACGCTGTTCAATGCGCTGCGCTTCCAGTAATTTATCATTGGCACGAAAGAAACCTAAACGTTCCTGGAGTTCTTCACGAATGGTACCGATGGCGCGCTGCAAGTTATCTTTCGGGGTCACATAATGGCTTTTAGGATAAATGGTTACACGCGGCACTTTACGCACCATTTTGCCGGTTAAAGGATCAAACCAGCGAATCGAATCGACTTCATCATCAAACAGCTCAATACGAATCGCATCCTGATCCGATTCAGCCGGGAAAATATCAATAATTTCACCACGGATACGGTAAGTACCACGCAAGAATTCCAGTTCATTACGGGTATATTGCATTTCCACCAGGCGGCGAATGATGTCATCACGGCTGATCCGGTCACCCTGCACGATATGCAGCAACATGCTCATATAGGCATTCGGGTCACCCAAACCATAAATGGCCGAAACCGAAGCGACAATAATGGCATCACGGCGTTCTAATAATGACCGCGTGGCAGAAAGGCGCATCTGGTCAATATGGTCATTAATCGCGGAGTCTTTTTCAATAAAGGTATCGGAAGATGGCACATACGCTTCCGGCTGATAATAGTCATAATAGCTGACGAAATACTCAACCGCGTTATTCGGGAAAAATGACTTGAATTCGCCATACAGCTGTGCAGCCAAGGTTTTATTATGTGCCATGACAATGGTTGGACGCTGCAACTGGGAAATTACATTGGCCATGGTATAAGTTTTACCCGAACCTGTTACCCCGAGTAACAGCTGGTCGTGATAGCCTTTTTGAATCCCCTTGACTAATTTTTCAATGGCTTGTGGCTGATCACCCGCGGGCTGATAGCTGGTCACTAATTCAAAAGGTTGATGACTATCCGACATATTATTCAGCTTCTATACTTAAATGCAGTTTCAATAATATGAGGGTTAAAGCTCAACATTCAATATCAATTTTTCGATATTTAGCCATCTATACCAGACCTCTTTCATAAATCATTTTTCAATCACTACAGTTGCTTGTAAAGCCAAAATTAAAAATAGATTTTAGTATGTATTGGATTCATGAATGTGGCATGGATGCCACATGTTTCCCATCACGACAAGGACGTCGTGTATGGGAAACAAAAGGTTTTTGTCTACTTTTGACCTCTCAAAAGTAGAACTAATGCCTACGCAAAGGCATAAAAATCAAATCAACTATATAAGGCAGTGCTGATTTAAAAAATCCAATATTAAACATATTTTGGCTGATGAAGGATATCTACTAAATAAGAAAATTGCAGCAATTTTGTCTTGACCGCATACGCATTCAATAGCAACATGAAACAAAGCATCCTGATCACAATAAAGCCTATGACTTACCATTACCATGACGAAAGTATTGTCAAAAATTTACCGGAAGATACCGTTTTTGTTTTTGGCAGCAACATGGCAGGAAACCATGCAGGTGGAGCTGCGCGTACCGCACTACAGCACTTTGGTGCAGTGCAAGGCGTAGGTCGTGGCTGGGCGGGTCAGAGCTATGCCATTCCCACCATGAATGAGCATTTGCAACAGATGCCCTTATCGCAAATTCAGCATTATATTGATGACTTTAAAATCTATACCAAAAACCATCCGAAAATGACTTATTTCATTACCTCCATTGGTTGCGGGATTGCCGGCTACAAAACCGAAGAAATTGCTCCCATGTTCAAGGGCATTTCTCATAATGTTATTTTGCCTATTTCTTTTCGCCCTTTTGTAGAAAGAGCCTTACCCAAACTGACGCGTCATTTTCTTAGAACCGTATTTACTGATGCGGTGATCTTTTCACCTCCCGATGAAGAAATCATTACTCAGCTCGATTTATCCGAAAATGAAAAAAGTGCGGCGCGAATTATTTTAAATACTCAAATGTATCCAACTGACAGTAATGGCCGGGATCGCATTTTTGAAATTTCGGATATTTTGCATGTGTTAAACGGCAAGATTTTTGAATGGCAAACTAACTCAGAAGGTTCAATGCTGTTTGGCGGGGTAATTTTAGCCTTACTTGAACTCTACAACATCAATGAAAAAGACTTTATCGATGTCTGGCAAGGTGAACGTGAAATTCCGGCACCAAAACCGGAAAATAAAGCACGAAGACAAAGCCGGTAATTTTCAATTCTTCTGTATTAAAGCCAATTAATGAATTGGCTTTTTTTAAACTAACCATTTTGTGATGTATTCCGCATTAACAAATCATAATATTTTACTTATCACGTTATTTTAAAATCATTTTTTTATCTTTATACTGCCCACTTGAAGTTAAATAAAAATGACGAGCGCCTTGAATGGACATGCTAGATTCTCCCTTTTTTGAAATCTCCCCTATCGCGATGTGGCTTGAAGACTATAGTGAAGTCAAAAAACAATTCGATATCTGGCGTGAACAAGGCGTGCAAGATCTTTTAAAGTTTTTACAGCAAGACCAATCGCGCATTCTCCAATGTGCCAGAAAAATTAAAATCTTGCGGGTAAATGCAAAAACACTGGAACTGTATCAGGCCAAAGATCTGGATCAGCTGTGCCAAAATCTGGAATCGGTCTTTAAAGCAGATATGACCCAAACCCATATCAAGGAACTGGTCGCCTTATGGAATGGCGAAACGCATTTCTCCCATTCTGCCGTGAATTACACCCTGACAGGCAAACGTCTGGATATCCAGCTCAAAGGCATTGTGCTGCCGCAACATAAACAGGACTTGTCCTTAGTCTTAATTACCACTGAAGATATTACTGCTTATACTGAAGCCTGCCGTCTTGAAGAGCAAAGCCGTCATCTTGCAGAGGCGCGCTTTACTTATTCTCCGACCTCACTTTGGGTAGAAGATTTCAGCCGAATCAAACTAAAATTAGATCAGCTTCGTATTTTGGGCATTGAAGACTTTGTAACCTTTCTAGATGTACATCCCGATTTTGTGCAGGAATGCATTAAAGAGATCGTGATTCTTGATGTCAATCAGGCCACGCTAGATTTGTTCGGCGCCTCAAGTAAAGAGATTCTATTTAAAAACATTCATAAAGTTTTTGCTGAAGAAATGGTACAAACTTTTAGAGAACAATTGATTGAACTGTGGAATGGTCATCTGCATCATCAACGTGAAGCGGTAAATTACGCCATTGATGGCAGTATTCGTCATGTACTGCTGCAATTTACCGTATTTCCAGATTATCTAGATGACTGGGGCATTGTACAGGTTGCCCTGACTGATATTACGGCACGCAAAAAAGCTGAAAATTATCTGGAATATTTAGGCAAGCATGATGTGCTGACTAAACTATGTAACCGTTCTTTTTATATGGCAGAACTGAACCGGCTTGAACGCAATCTATTGCGTCCAATTTCTTGTATTTTTATGGATTTAAATGGACTAAAAGCCCTGAATGACAGTCTTGGCCATGATGCAGGAGACAGTGTATTACGCCGAATGGGCAACATTCTGAACCAGCTGATTCAACATACCCCCTATTCAGCTTCACGCATTGGCGGAGACGAGTTTGTGGTACTTTTACCTGGTGCAGATGAAGCAGCGCTACAAAATTGTTTGCAAAGCCTGCATGAGTTGTTATCGGTCGATAATCAATTTTATTCCACTCAGCCCATGAGCCTGTCTATTGGTCATGCCACAAGTTTTGAGCAAGAACGGATAGATGACATGCTTAAGCGTGCTGACCTGGACATGTATCATCAAAAAAGAAATTATTATCAGAACCATGATAGACGAAGCCATCCTGATAGCACAAATTAAAGGACGTAAAACCCTTTGTAATACTGCAATAAAAAAGCCATGGTCAGACCATGGCTTTTTTATACGAAGAATTTAACGTTTGCCCATAGAACGGCGTGTACCACGTGGCGGCATCCAGGTACGATCAGCATAGCGCTGAGGTTTGGGACGTAAATCTTCCAATACTTCATCGGAGGAATTCTCATCTGCCTTTTTGATCGGAAACGGTAAATTCACCAATGGTTTTTTCTTGGGAGTATTTTGGGTGCTCATATGATTCACTCAAGGATTTCTGCAACATATTGTACGGAAAAATGCCTCTTAGTGCGAGATGGGATTTTAACTCTACGTATCATCAATTTATTTATGTGAGTGAGGGACCCGGTTTTAACTGCATCCTAATGACTATTAATCACATCTGCCCTTCATAAAAGCTGCTTTAATGCGTTAAAAATATATAAATATGCTTTCATTTTTGACCGACTTTTGACTGTATGAATTTTACCCAACGGTAAAAAAAACATGTTACATAAATTTATTTTTCTTTATGTTATTGAAACAAAATAGCTAATTTTTTACATGAATACTACCCGATTAATATTTTTTAGTAACAAAATGAATTTTCTCTAAATATAGAATAAGAAAAGTGAACGAAAAAAACTAATAATCGCAAAATGGACATGGAGTCCCTGAATGAAAAAAACCTTACTTTGCATGATGTCGTCTCTTGCTGCCCTGCCCGCCGTGAGCTATGCCGATTCTCCGTATTTTAGTTTACAAGATGGAGATGGCTTTAAACGCTTTTCTGTTTCTGTCGGCGCACTACATGTTATGCCTCAAGGTAAAGCCCAACCTTTTCAAGTCAATACTGCAGTTAAAAATGGTGAAATTTCCAGGAATGGAGATATTCAGGTTGATACCGTATTAAACAATCTCAATCCCGAGGTCAATCAGACTACGCTTGCCACGGTTTTAAGAGGTTTGGGCTTTTTTACCGGCGGTCAACTGGGAAGCGGGCTGAGTGGTAGCTCACAGATTCAGGGGCTGGAGGAGTGGAATAATCCCGGTACAGGTCTGGAAGCAGATGATGTTACTACGCTGGGGATCATGACCAATTACTTCTTTACCGATCATGTTTCTTTTGAAATGAAAGCCGGCATTCCACCTAAAGTAGACTTACAGGGTAAAGGGAAAATTTATGCACCCTTTGCTGCTGTGGCAACCCCACAAATTGGTAGTTTACCTTTAGAATTTCTTAATATTGATCTGAAAAATGATATTTTTATTACAGATTTGGAGGCACATGGACCTGCTGCTTCGGCACGTGCCTGGACACCCGCCTTTGAATTCCAATATCATTTTGGTAAAACCGGGGTCAATAAATTCCGTCCTTATGTCGGTTTAGGGGTAATGTATGCTTATTTTAACGAGCTGGAAATTAACCCGCGTACTGAACAGGACTTGATTGCAGCCGGTCATATGATTGCCAATATCAAAGAAGGCAATGCCGGAGCTTCACTCGAAGGCAAACCTAGTAAAGCCAATCCTACAGTAGACCTTGAAGCAACCGATACAATTGCTCCAATTGCGACTGTCGGTTTCACCTATGATTTTAATGAGCGCTGGTTCGCAGTGGGTTCAGTCTCATATGCCCACATGAAAAATGAAACCACCATTACAGTCAGTGATGCAACTCACGGCGAGCTCATCCGCTCGAAAGCAGATATTGAAATTAATCCTTTATTGGCCTATGCCGGTGTAGGGATGCG
>DFAM01000013.1:36049-40435 GCA_002365595.1 Acinetobacter sp. UBA3106
AATTTTATCTTTTGTTTAAGTTTTATTTAATCGCTTAGCCTTGCAGAATCGAATAACATAGCCGCAACACAGCCCAGCATGGATGAATTATGTCAGATACCCGTTTTTCCAAACCTCTGATTTATATGTTAATTGGAAGTGCCATTATTCTGGCTTTGTCATTGGGTGTCCGTCATGCATTTGGTCTGTATCTGGTGCCCATGAGCCATGAATTTGGCTGGGGACATAATGTGTTTAGTCTCGCCATCGCCATGCAAAACCTGATTTGGGGTGCGGTACAACCCGTCACAGGAGCTTTTGCCGACAAATACGGCAGTAAAATCGTGGTCGCTGTGGGAGGCGCCCTCTATACCCTTGGCCTGTTGCTTATGGCAGTCAGCTCAAGTGGCTTGCTGCTGAATTTAAGTGTTGGGTTAATTCTGGGTTTGGCTCTTTCTGCCACCTCATTTCCTGTGCTGCTTTCTGCTGTGGGACGTGCCGCACACCCTGAAAAGCGTAGTCTGGCGATGGGCATTGCCAGCGCAGCCGGGTCTTTTGGCCAATTTATTATGCTGCCGTCTACCCTGCTACTGTTACAGAGTGCCGGCTGGTCAGCTGCATTGATGGTTAGTGCAATTTTAATTGCCTTCATTGTTCCATTGGCGTGGACCTTAAAAGCGCCCGCTTATACCCCCAATAACATATCGGCGGCCATCCATAAACCGGCACTGAGCGTTAAAGAAATTCTGGTGATTGCCAAAAATCACAAACCATTCTGGTTCCTGTCTTTAGGTTTCTTTGTCTGTGGCTTCCAGGTGGTCTTTATTGGCATTCATTTGCCTGGCTATCTGATTGATCATGGTTTTGATGCCACCACAGGCACAGTGTTCCTGGCTCTGGTCGGTTTATTTAATATTGTCGGCACCTATACCGCAGGCTGGCTGGGTGGAAAATACTCCAAACCTTACTTACTGATGGGTCTATATGGCCTGCGTGGTATTGCCATTATTGGGTTTTTATTGCTGCCTTTGAGTACCTGGACAATTTACAGCTTTGGCGTCATTATGGGTTTACTCTGGTTATCTACCGTTCCCCTGACTAACGGCATTGTGGCGAATATGTTTGGGATAAAATACCTGTCCATGCTCAGTGGTATCGTGTTCTTTACCCATCAGGTTGGTTCGTTCTTTGGCGGATGGCTGGGGGGTGTCAATCATGACATGACTGGCAACTATAATATGATCTGGATGTTTTCCATTCTATTAAGCGTATTCGGTGTTCTGGTTCATTTCTTTGTCAATGAGGAGCATGTGGTTCATGACTGATTCTATGCTTGGGCTTAAAATCCTGACTGCTGCAGCGATTGGCCTGTTATTGGCCATCGCCATTCTGCTGTGGATTAAAACACCGCAACTGTTTGAGTATTTCAATCAAGCCTTTTGTCCGCATTAATGCTGAAATATCAGCAGTGAAAACAGCAAAAAATCTGCTTTGTTTTGCTGTTTATATTAAAAGTTTAACAATCATTGATTTAAGTATTTTTCACTGTCATTTCATAAGCTTAGTAAATATTTTGATTTTATTTTTTGTTTTGTATTGCTTAGATTTTATTTCAACATAAAACATTAGAGCAAAACAATGACAGTACTTACCCAACTTTCTCAAGCAATTCATGATGCGCCGCGCTGGCATCAGCCAGAACAGTTTCAAAATCCACAAGACATTACTATTGTGCCCTTAGAAGGCGAAGCTCTAGGCGCTGTGGTTTTAGGCCTGGATGCACGCAAAGCCCAAGCGGGTGAAACCATTTACCGGTTAAAGCAGGCACTGGCTCAGCATCTGATTCTAATTTTCAAAAACCAGCGCTTGGACGATTTACAGTATTTGGCCTTTGCCAGCTATTTTGGTTCCATTTTCCGCCCAAGTGCAGATAATCCTGTACTTGCCACCCAAACAGATACCGGTACACCACCCGATGTCGTGCCCGTTTCCAATGCTGTGGGACAAGGTGATTACACCGGCTATGGCGAACTTTCGCCGCATGCCGATCACCAGTGGACTCCGCTTCCTTCTTTTGGTTCATTACTTTATGCAATTGAATTACCCAAAGATGGCGGACAAACCTCATGGTTTAATACTATCAAGGCTTATGAAGCACTGGATGAGAAAACCCAAAAGCATATCGATCAATTACAACTGATTACCTATAACCCATTTGTTCGTAGACAACATCTTAAAGATAATGATCACAATGGTTATGGCAACAGCCCATTATATCGCTTTAAAGATCAGCCGATTATTGGTCATGCCTATGCTCATCCACTGGTACGCACCCATCCTGAGAGTGGCCGTAAAGCACTGTGGTTAAATACCCATTCTGAAGTGGAACTGGTCAATTATGATGATCAGGCGGGTAATGAACTCATTGCTTCGTTGCGCGAACATCTGTTAAAACCTGAATTTCGTTATGAACATCAATGGCAAGAAGGCGACATTGTATTTTGGGATAATCAGGTCACCCTGCATTCACGCAAACCCTTCCCCAGTGAGCAGCGCCGTTTATTAAAGCGTATCAGTCTGGCAGGAGGTCGACCTTATTAATGGTGTTTATTGATCTGAAATAATAACAATAAAAACGCGTCATAAAATTACTCCACAGCATCATGACCCAACTCACATTTACGAATGTTCAACATCGTAAATAAAATAAAAAATGCGTCATGATGCTGCATTTTTTACTTACAGTGACTCTTTTTTATATTGACTAAAAAAGCAGTTCATTTTCATGGCTAAATTATTAAATGATGAGGTGGTTGAACATCTGCCTCTTCGTCTCGCAAATAACGCCAGTGAAACTCATCAGATCGCACATTATTTTCAGGATGGTCATCTTTATTAAATATTTGCAGGTTAAATTAAAAAATAAAAGCCCATCAAAAGTAATCATTTGGGATGGGCTTTTTCATGTTAGAAATATACATTGCAGGAATATCTCATAACAAAGTAAATCTGGCCTGTTCATCTTGCGCAGGCTAAAACTCAAATATTTTTTGGATCATTATGTTGCCCTCTGCTCCCATGCTGTCATATTGCAGCTTGTTTAAAATATTCCTGAAATTAGGCTGTACGGCATTTGGCGGTCCGGCAGCGCATCTGGTGTTTTTTTATCGGCGTTTTGTGCAGCAGCTTGGATATCTGGATGAGCAGCAATATGCCCATCTCTTGGCTTTGGCACAAATTTTACCTGGCCCCAGCAGTAGCCAGATGGGTCTTGCGATTGGTTATCAGCTGAAAGGTTATCGGGGGGCGCTGCTGGCATGGCTGGGCTTTACTCTACCTTCTGCCCTACTGATGACCCTTGCTGCAATGCTTGGTATTCAATTTTCCAGTTATTTTTCTGTTGAATTTTTCCATGTGATTCAACTCATTGTATTTAGCGTGGTGGCATGGGCATTCTGGCAAATGTTACGTAGCTTTTGTAAAGAGCAATGGCAGTATGTATTAATGCTGCTGTCTGGCTTATTTGTCTATGTTGTACCGCTGAGCATTAATCAGGTTTTGGTGATTCTTTTCGGTACCTTGGCAGGACTGATTTATCTACATTATTTTCCCCCACAAAATACCTTTAAATCTACTGCGAGTGCATCAACCACACCCAAAAAATCCTTTGCGTATCTCTGGCTGATTTTATTTGCCTTGCCATTTTTGATTGTTCCCGTATTACAGCAATTTTTTCCCAGTCTCTGGCTCGACAGTTTCACAGGTTTATACCGCACAGCCTCTTTGGTCTTTGGTGGTGGACATATTATTTTGCCCTTTTTACAGCAGGACTTTGTCGTAACCGGCCTAGTCTCGCAGCAACATTTTGACTTAGGCTATGCGATTGCCCAGCTGATGCCAGGCCCCTTATTTAGTTTTGCCAGTTATCTAGGTGCTTTATTACCTTTAAGTTCATCGGCAGTGTTGAATGCCGCTTTTGCGACTGTGGTGATTTTCTTGCCTTCTTTCTTGCTCATCTTTGGCGCCTTACCGTACTGGTCACGTTTAATGCACTTTCCACGGTTATTTCATGCTTTGGCAGGCATTAATGCAGCGGTAGTAGGCCTGTTATTATGCCTCGTGGTGCAGATGGGACAAAAATATGTACTGTCTGGCCTAGATGTGCTTTTTATTATCACTGTCATTTCACTTCTTAAAAGCAAAATTCCAGTCTGGGTGAGCTTAATCAGCAGTTTCTTTGGTTATTATGGACTGTTGTGGCTATTGGATCATTATCCTTTTTTCTGATCCGGCCTATAAAATCCAGTGATCCAATCTCTAATCATTAAGGAGCTTTTATAATGAAGTATTCGCTTACTTAAAGCGGACACTGGTTACTTTTAATTACTTAATTTCTCTATTTTCTTG
>DFAM01000013.1:40559-108243 GCA_002365595.1 Acinetobacter sp. UBA3106
GCTTGTCTGGATGAAAATGACATAGAAATGATGCGTGAATGCATCAAACGCTGTCTGGATTGTGCCGATATGTGCAACTTATGCGCCCGATCTGAACAAAGAACCTCTGCTTTCATGCAGGAAATCTGTCAGCTCTGTGCGCAAATGTGCGATTACTGCGCCAAAGAATGCAGTAAGCATGAAGCTGAACATTGCAAGCAATGCGCAGAAACTTGCCAGCAATGTGCGGCCGAATGCCGTAACATGGCTGCCTAAATTAAAGCACATGATCATGCAGAATATTGATGTGAAAATTATTGAGTTATCGGACTAGATATCCCGCTTTATAGGAACAACCATGTTCAGTACAACTCGCTGCACAACATTAAGTCCATAAATAAAAAACCCGCAGGCCTTCACTTGCGGGTTTTGCATCTAAAATTTAAAAAATCTTAGAATAAACGGTTCATACCATTCAATGTCGCTACACGGTACGCTTCCGCCATCGTCGGATAGTTGAACGTCGTTTCAACAAAATACTTGATGGTATTGTTTGGACTGTTCATCACGGCCTGACCAATGTGGATAATCTCTGAGGCATTATTACCGAAGCAATGTACACCCAGAACTTCCAAAGTATCGCGATGAAACAGGATTTTTAATTCGCCAACTGTATCGCCGGTAATTTGTGCACGTGCCAGATGACGGAACGATGCCTGACCCACTTCGTAAGGAATTTTCTCTTCAGTCAACTGTTGTTCAGTCTTACCAATCGACGAAATTTCCGGAATGGTATAAATACCTGTTGGAATATCCGTTACCGGTTTAACATTCTCTTCACCGCTCATGTTTGAACCGGCGCAGCGCCCTTGGTCGTAAGCAGCAGATGCCAGTGATGGCCAGCCAATCACGTCGCCAGCAGCGTAGATATTTTCCACTTCTGTCTGGTACTGTTCATTCACCGTCAATTGACCACGGCTGTTTGGCCTAATGCCTACATTTTCAAGCCCTAAACCATCGGTATTACCCGAACGGCCGTTACACCATAAAATGGCATCGGCTTTAATTTTCTTACCGCTTTGTAAATGCATGACCACGTGATCATCAAATGTTTCAAGATGATCCAGTTGTTCGTTATGACGAATCAATACACCCTGCTCGCGCAAACGGTAAGACAAGGCATCGGAAATTTCATCATCCAAATAGCTGAGTAATTTGTGCTGAGTGTTGATCAGATCAACTTTATGGTCCAGACCAATGAAGATCGATGCATATTCACAACCAATCACACCGGCGCCATAAATGATAATTTTTTGGATGGAAAAATCCAGATCCAGAATTTTGTCTGAATCGAATACACGTGGGTGATTAAAATCAAGCGCCGCTGGACGGTATGGACGTGAACCTGTCGCAATCACTAATTGCTGGAAAACGATTGTTTCAGTTATGCCTTCAGGACTAAAGATCAGTACGGTATTTTGATCTTGGATGTAGGCACGACCATGATAAATATCAATCTTGTTGCGGTCATAAAAACGGGAATGGGTTTCGACCTGTTGCTGAATCACTTTATGGGCATTACGCAATACCTGTTTCATGGTGAACTGTTTCCAGTCGCCCACTTTCTGGAACATTGGGTCACGCTGATAACGTAAAATGCTCGATACCGTTTGACGTAATGCTTTACTTGGAATGGTTCCTACATGCGTACAGTTACCACCCAACTGCTCACGTATATCAACAATTGCAACACGCTTGCCAGATTTGGCAAGTTTCATTGCCGCGCCTTCACCCGCAGGGCCTGAACCGAGAACTACCGCATCGTATTTAACGAAAGTTCCACTAACGACCTCTTTTTTACGTGGCATTCAACGCTCCTATCTTCAATATTGGTCTATCTTGGCTATATTATGACGTAAATACTCGCAATTTTCTGTATTTACCTCACATATATTAAGTGATGACTACATTTATTAAATGAATATCCTTTTTGCCCCATTTAGACTCAAGTCCGTTATAATGAGAGACCTAATATATCTAGTATCTCCCCCGTCAAAAAACAGTGGAAAAGTTGAATATGTCTGAAAACCGTAAACCTGAACAGGGTGTCAAACTTCGTGGCGCAGAAAAAGTCGCTCGTATTCCTGTAAAAGTTGTACCTACGGTTGAAACGCCACGCAAGCCGGACTGGATTCGCGTTAAGATGGCGGCACCAGATGAAGTTCAACGCATCAAAACCACCTTGCGTGCACAAAAACTGCATACGGTGTGTGAAGAAGCCGCTTGTCCTAACCTGCCCGAATGTTTTGGTGGCGGTACTGCAACCTTTATGATTATGGGTGACATCTGTACCCGTCGCTGTCCTTTCTGCGACGTAGCACATGGTCGTCCAAATGCGCTTGATCCAGATGAACCGCGTCACATGGCTGAAACCATTGCCAACCTGGGTTTAAAATATGCGGTGATTACTTCGGTTGACCGTGATGACCTTCGAGATGGCGGTGCGCAGCATTTCGTGGACTGCATTAAAGAAGCTCGCAGTTTAAGCCCAAAAACATTATTAGAAATTCTGGTACCCGATTTCCGTGGCCGTATGGACGTGGCGCTGCGCATTATGACCGAATGCCCGCCTGACGTGTTTAACCACAATATTGAAACTGTACCGCGTTTATATAAAGCGATGCGTCCAGGTTCTGACTATCAGCATTCTTTAGACTTGTTGAAAATGTTCAAGGAATATTGCCCGGATGTTCCAACCAAATGTGGTTTGATGGTCGGGATTGGTGAAACTGAAGAAGAAGTGATTGCGCTTTTAAATGACTTAAAAGCACATGACGTAGATTATGTGACGATTGGTCAGTATCTCCAGCCTTCCAAAGAACATGCACCGATTGACCGTTTCGTGACTCCAGAAGAATTTGAACGCTATACCGCCCATGGGCAAAAACTTGGATTTAAAAATATCTGGGCAGCACCAATGGTTCGTTCAAGCTACTTTGCTGACCGTCAATATTATGGTGAACCTGTTCCAGCGGTACGCCGTAAAGTTGACCCTGCAAAGAAAATTGCCGTTCAGACCATTGAAGCTTAATTCCGCCCCAGCTTGAAACCCATCTGATTAATGAATGCCAATCTAAGAAGTTTAGATTGGCATTTTTATTTCTGACTAAAAAAGATAAAAATGAGACATAAAAAATCCCCTATTTGAATAGAGGATTTCTTAAATAAGATAACACAATAAAAATTTAAGCAGCCTGACTCGGCACACCACTATGGAAACGGAAAGTATCATCTTCTGACAGAATCAGATTCTTTTCCACTTCACGAATATGCTCAATACGTCCCTGAATATCTTCTTCCGGATCTTTCATTTTAGAAGTCTTTGCAACGTCTAAAGCCAATGCCAAATAGTCTTCATAATGGCGTGATTCAGACTTGAGCAGATAACGGTAATAACGCCCCAATTCTTCATCAACGAATGGCGCAAGCGCATAAAAACGCTCACAAGAACGTGCTTCTACAAAGGCGCCAATAATCAGGATATCGATTAAAGCTTCAGGCTCATAGGTCCGGATTTCCTTACGCAGAATGCCTGCATAACGGCCTGCGCTCAGAGCTTTCCATTCCTGTCCACGTTTAGACATGAATTCCAGCACTTGCTCATAATGCAGCATCTCTTCACGTACCAGCTGTGCCAACTTGACCTGCAAGTCGGTAAAAAAACTGTAGCGGAACATCAAGTTCATGGCTGTTCCGGCTGCCTTTTTTTCACAATTGGCATGGTCTTGCATCAGTAACTCTAGGTTATTGAGTGCTTCATCTAACCAGACTTTTGGCGTTTCACATCCCAAGAAGCCAATGACTGGCTTCATGAGATCATAATAATTTGTTAATGACATAATCTAAAAACTTATCTTGCTGCTTTAATCACAGCTTTCATTTGTTGAACAGCTTGAGCCAAACCGACAAACACCGCATCGGCAATAATAGAATGACCGATATTGAGCTCATGAATCTGTGGAATGGCAGCAATCGGGGTGACATTTTCCAGGTTCAAACCATGACCTGCATTCACGATCAGACCTTTCGCAGCTGCATATTCCGCGCCTTTGACAATACGCTCAAGTTCATGCTGCTGGGCTTCTGCGGTTTCAGCATCGGCATAAGCACCTGTATGTAACTCGATAGTTGGCGCACCGCAAGCCACGGCTGCATCAATTTGCGCAAAGTCGGCATCAATAAATAAAGACACTTCACAGCCAATTGCCGACAAGGCCTGAGTAGCAGCTTTGACATCTTCAAAATGACCCACCACATCCAGGCCGCCTTCAGTGGTCACTTCCTGACGCTTTTCTGGCACAAGGCACACATGATGCGGCTTGATTTCCTTGGCAAATTCCACCATTTCCGGTGTTACAGCCATTTCCAGATTCATATGGGTCTTTAACACCGGACGCATGCGACGCACATCATCATCCTGAATGTGACGGCGGTCTTCACGCAAATGCAGGGTGATGCCCTCTGCGCCTGCCTGTTCGCAAATTAAAGCCGCATTCACCGGATCTGGATAAGTGGTTCCGCGCGCCTGTCGCAAAGTCGCCACATGGTCAATATTTACACCAAGCAATGCAGCCATAACAATTTCCTAACGATGTTTTAAATTAAGATTGAGTATTTTGAATCCACAATTGACGGCTTTTCAGCGGTCGGTCGCCCAAAAGAGCGGTAATGATCTGCCGATACAGCTTAGCCAATAATTGTAACTGCTCGGAATTAAAATCCCTACCTTTTTCATAATCCTGCATCGAAAGAATCTGCCGCCCAGATAAAGTCGAACGTGACTGTTGTACTGTAGGAATAAAACCATCATTGAGCTGAAACAGATAAGATTGCGATTCCTGAATTTTATGTTGCTGTGCATCCACGGTAAAATCAAGTGCATAGCCCAGATCTTCTAACAGTGCATGTTCGAACTGACGTAAAATTTGTCTTAAGAAAAGATCAGGATGCTCCTGCTGTGCCAATTGTTGCAATTGCTGCAAGGTTTGATGGTATTGCACAAAGGTTTGCGGCATTTCCACTTCAACAGGACATAAACGTAGGATAATTTCATTCAGATAGAAACCGGAAAAGAACGCATCGCCAAAAAAGAAAATCGGCTGATTGACAATTTCCAGCTTGGTAAAATTTTTAAGCTCAGATTTACCGGAAGCCTGTACACAAATCGGTTGGTATTGCGGAGGTGGGGTTTGTCTCAAAATTCCATCCACACGGCCATACTCCTGAGTAAACAGATGCACAATATGGCTGCGCTCACGGTATTTACGATGATGGATTAAATAACCATGCAACAGTTCATTTCGCATGAATAATTCAGTCTAATCCTTTTTCTTTTCCGAATCAGAATCTTCGTCATCCCCATCCGGGATGATGGCACCCACCACAGCTGTTGTACCTTTAACCACGCCTTTCGTGGTTTTATAAGCCACTTTGACCGGAACCGTAACGATCTTGTGAATACAGCCTTGCAAGAACAATACACATGCAACAATAGTCAGTACTTTCATCATTAGGGTTCCTTTCAAAGTGAAAACTTAGATCCTAGATATCACTATAACCCAAGCTTTTTAATGCACGTTCATCATCAGACCAGCCACCTTTGACTTTCACCCAAAGCGTGAGCATGATTTTCTGTTCGAACATTTTTTCCATATCGGTACGGGCATCCATACCAATTTTTTTCAGCTTAGACCCTTTTTCACCAATTACGATGGCTTTTTGCCCTGGACGATCGACAAAAATGGTCGCATCAATATAAGTACATGCCGCTTTAGGACGACCTGTCTTCGGATTGATAGTGGCTTCTTCGGTCTTGAAAGATTCAATTTGCACAGTTAAATCATACGGCAGCTCTTCACCCAATTGACGCATAATTTTTTCACGAATCACTTCTGAAGCGAGGAAACGCTCTGAACGGTCAGTAATCTGATCCAGTGAATAAAGTGGCGGCTGGAAGGGCAAATACGTTTCAATGGTATTACGAAGATGCTCAAGGTTGGCACCACGTAACGCCGATACGGGCACAATCTCGGCAAAATTCATCAGCTTGGCACGCTCTTGAATCAATGGCAGTGCTTGATTCTTGTTTTCAAAAGTATCCAGCTTATTGATGACCAGGATGACCGGCATTTCTGCGTTTTTCAGTTTTTCCAATACAAGCTCATCGTTTTGGGTCCACTTTTGAGCATCCACCACGAACAGCACTAGATTAACATCACGCAGTGCAGAATGTGCAGCACGGTTCATCATTTTGTTGATGGCACGTACTTCTTTTTTATGCATCCCCGGCGTATCGACAAAAACTGCCTGAGATTTCTCGCGGGTATCAATCCCGACAATCTTATGGCGCGTAGTTTGCGGTTTACGTGAAGTAATCGAAAGCTTTTGACCCAATAAATGGTTCATTAATGTTGATTTACCCACATTCGGGCGTCCAACAATCGCAACAAAACCACTTTTGAAATCAGATGGAATGGTTGTTCCTTCTGAGCTAAAGAACTGGTTAATTAAATCGTTACCGCTGTCTTGGTTTTGCGGTTCGTGATCAGCATCGATGTGATCGGAATGAGTAGTCATTAAGACTTTTGCTCCAATTGTTTTAAGATATCTGCCGCGACTGCCTGTTCGGCAAAGCGACGACTTGAACCTTCACCATACAATACCGGCAAGCCCTCAATCATGCATTCCACTTTGAAATGCTGATTCGGAGCATCACCTTGAATATCTACAACGTCATAAACAGGGAGAGGTTTTTTACGTGCCTGTAAATATTCCTGTAAGCGTGACTTAGGATCTTTGAGTTGGTCTGTAGGTTCGATATGGTCCAAATATGGCGCGTACCATTTCAGTACAATCTCTTGCAAGACTTTTAAATCGTTACAATCAACATAAATTGCACCAATAATCGCCTCTACAGTATCAGCAAGAATAGATTCCCGATGATGTCCACCCGATTTCAACTCACCCGTGCTTAAGATTAAACACGGACCAAGTTTTAAATCGTTTGCAATTTTGCCTAATGCTTCCTGACGAACCAATGTGGCCCGCATACGCGTTAAACGCCCTTCATTTTCTTGCGGGTAGGCTTGATACAAATAATGGGCAATGATCATCCCTAACAATGAATCGCCTAGAAATTCCAGGCGCTCATAGTTAGTTTTATGACTCACCGATCGGTGGGTCAGTGCAAGCTGCAATAATTCAGGCTGTTTGAACTGATAACCGATACGGTTGACTAAGCGCATATTACTTAGTTTGGGCTGACCTTTGATCAAAACTTTTCTCGAACTTTAACACTAAATCTATATTGAGTAAGAAAGGCTTTCTTATCTCATACTCTTTTTTCACTTCCAGACCGTCAACGTTTACTACTTTCGCAATTTCATCAAATTTTAGATCGCGCACATTATTCATGTCTAAACGCTGACTCATCTGGCTTGAGAATTTCGAAGGAGCAGTATTGGCCGGACTACTTTGTAGCAACTCCACAATTTGGCTATCCACTATTCGATCATCCCAATACGGTCCCCAAACCGCAATTGCAATTTTCACTAAAAAAGCAAAACCAATAATTGCAATTAAAATTGCAATATACGACGCCCCTTGTTGATTTTTACGCATTTGTTATTTTTTCCAGTCATGCTTAATCAATTACACCGTTGCGGTTAAACGACGGTAATTTAAATCCAGGTTCTTTATGCATCCATTTATAGAAGGCACGACCTGTTAGATTTTGTTCTGGTACAAAGCCCCAAAAACGACTGTCAGCACTTTGATCGCGATTATCCCCCATCGCAAAGTAATGACCTTTAGGTACTTTGACTTCCCAATATAAACCATTTTCAGATGAATATTTACCATTTTCAACATAGTTAATAAACGGTGCCTGACGAGCAACATTCACCCCTTCCAGCTCACGCATTTTAAAGGTGTGCTTACCCAATGTTTCCTGATGGTAAATTGAAGCTGGTGTATCCAGGATATCTTTTTCACGGCTAAATTCTACCGGAACTTTCGCCACTTTTTGTCCATTGATAATCAGTTGTCCATGATCATAGACAATATGGTCACCTGGCAAACCGACTACACGTTTGATATAGCTGATGGTCGGTTGTGGCGGATAACGGAACACAATTACATCACCGCGTTCTGGTTCACCTACATCAATGATTTTAGTATTTACGATGGGTAAACGCACACCATAATTAAATTTGTTGACTAAAATAAAGTCCCCAGTTTCCAGGGTCGGAACCATCGAATCTGAAGGAATATTAAAGGGTTCATATAGGAATGAACGCAGCACCAGCACAACTGCCAGAACTGGCCAGAAGTCATATGCCCATGTGATAATGAAATTTTCATTCCCCTTACCTAAGGTTTGTCTTTGTTTGAAAACAAACTTGTCGAGTAGCCACACCAAGAAAAAAATCAGCGTGACAGGAACGAGAATTAAATTAAAATCAAAATCCATGAGCTATATGACCTCTATTATTATCTTTCTACTTTCAACACAGCAAGGAACGCTTCTTGCGGGATTTCAACACTACCCACCTGCTTCATACGCTTCTTACCTTCTTTCTGTTTAGAAAGAAGTTTTTTCTTACGTGATACATCACCACCATAACATTTCGCCAATACGTTCTTACGCATCGCTTTTACAGTAGAACGGGCAATAATTTGCGCACCAATGGCCGCCTGAATCGCCACATCAAACATTTGACGCGGAATGAGATCTTTCATTTTTTCAACCAGTGCAATACCACGGTGACGTGCATCCTGACGGTGACAGATCATGGCCAAGGCATCAACTTTATCGCCATTAATGAGTACATCAACCTTCACCAGCGATGAGCTTTCAAAACGGATAAAGTTGTAATCGAGTGAGGCAAAACCGCGTGAACATGATTTCAATTTGTCGAAGAAATCCATCACCACTTCAGCCATTGGAATTTCAAAGGTAATCGAAACCTGATTGGCCATAAACTTCATGTCTTTTTGCACACCACGGCGCTCTACACATAAAGTCATCACATTGCCCAGATACTCTTGTGGTACCAGGATATGACACTCAGCAATCGGTTCACGTAAATCTTCAACGGTAGAACCATCTGGCATTTTTGATGGACTGTCGATATAGATCGTCTCACCATTTTTCATCACGGCTTCGTAAATTACGGTTGGCGCAGAAGAAATCAGATCCAGATCGTATTCACGCTCTAGACGCTCTTGTACGATTTCCATATGCAGCATCCCGAGGAAGCCACAGCGGAAACCAAAACCTAAAGCATCTGAGCTTTCAGGTTCAAAGAATAATGCCGAGTCATTGATTTGCAGCTTATGCAATGCTTCACGGAATGGTTCAAAATCACTTGAATCAATCGGGAATAAACCTGCATAGACCTGCGGTTTGACTTTTTTGAAACCGGGTAAAGTTGCAACATCAGGTGTGGCCGCAAGGGTAATGGTATCGCCCACAGGCGCACCAAAAATATCTTTAATACCGGCAATGATAAAACCGACTTCTCCGGCTTCTAACATTCCGGTTTCTGTATGTTTAGGATTGAAGATACCCACTGACGTAATGATATGCGATTGACCTGTTGATTTAATCAACATTTTATCACCCTTACGCACGCGCCCCTGCTTGATACGCACCAAAGACACAACGCCCAGGTAGTTATCAAACCATGAGTCAATAATCAGGGCTTGTAGCGGTGCATCACGGTCACCTGTAGGTGCAGGAATCACATTGACCAGCGTTTCAAGCACCCCTTCAATGCCAAGGCCTGTTTTCGCAGAACAGGTTGGTGCCTCTGTCGCTTCAATCCCGATAATATCTTCAATTTCCTGAATTACACGTTCAGGTTCAGCCTGCGGCAAGTCAATTTTGTTGAGTACAGGAAGTACTTCAAGCCCTTGCTCAATGGCGGTATAGCAGTTCGCAACCGACTGCGCTTCAACCCCTTGCGCAGCATCGACAACCAAAAGCGCACCTTCACAGGCTGCTAGCGAACGTGATACTTCGTATGAAAAGTCCACGTGTCCTGGCGTGTCAATAAAGTTTAATTGGTATTCTTGACCATTCGGATGGGTATAGTACAACGTCACTGAGGCCGCTTTAATGGTAATACCACGTTCACGTTCCAGTTCCATAGAATCCAGAACCTGAGCCTGCATTTCGCGATCTTGCAAACCACCACAGGTTTGAATAAAGCGATCTGCCAGAGTCGATTTACCATGATCGATATGCGCAATAATCGAAAAGTTACGAATGTTTTTAATATCAACAGATTTTTTAGCTTGCGCCATGGGCTACCTTGAGAAAAAACACGCCATGCAACCAATAATTAATGCATGGCAAAAGCTGAATAGAAATTGCGTAGGATTATAGCAGATGGATTTTTCAATGTATCCTAAATAATGAATTCCTTTTTCGCTTTGAGCGTTATTTTGAAAATAAAACTCAATTGAACCTATGTACTCAGTTTGAAGCCATCCCATCATATTGACTAAAATCCAGCGGATTCAGTTGTTCTGATATCGGCTGATAGGCCTGAATAAATGTCGGTGACATGCGTTTTGGTCGACCTGTCGCAATTTCCACACAGGCCCATTTGGTATTACCCATAAATAAAACACTTTGGTCGTGAGGACGATAAAACACATATTGGCGGAAAGAATACAAGGCATTGACATCATCCAGCCAGGTACGCAAGACAATTTTTTCGCCTTCAAATGCCGCCTTACGATATTGCACATGGTGTTCTACCGCGACCATGGCATGTTTCAGTTCCAGGTATTGTTTCACCCCTAAACCCAGGGCATCAATATGTGCAGTGGCAACATCCTGCATCCAGTGCATATACACGACATTATTCACGTGTCCCAGACTGTCAATATCTTTTGCTTGAACGGTGATTTCCAAATCAAAAACTGTGCTCATCTATTTTGCTTACCCTTACGCTGTGTAAAAACGACCTTCAAGGTCAGACAGTCTACGTAATTTTAGATTGCAGTAAAATTGCAAAATATAAAAAAACCACTCATGCATAGAGTGGTTTTTATTTGATGGACTAGGACTATTCAATCCGCATACCTAAAATAGCGCGCTGATCCTGACGGATAATTGAAACCCGGGCAACTGAACCTTTTTTCAATTCAGATGCAGATTTAACAAAATCTTCACTATTCAAAATGGTTTTATTATTTACTTTGGTAATCACATCTCCTGCCATCAAACGTGATTGAGATGCAATCCCTCCGCGCTTAACTTCCTCTATCAAAATTCCGCCTTTAATATCCAGTTGTTTTTGCTCACTGGCAGTTAAATTACGAATCGTTATGCCTAAAACTGGACCTTTATTTTGAGCCGTCTGTTCAACTTTAGCCGGCGTATCGTCTGGTGCAGTCGTCAACGTTGCCGAGATATTACGAGTTTTATCATCCCGCAAAACTTGCAGTTGAATATTTTGGTTTGGTGAAGTTCTATTCAGGTAATTCAACAACTCTGAAGTTCTGGAAATAGGCGAGCCATTATATTTCAGGATGACATCGCCCGCCTTAAAGCCAGCTTTGGCTGCCGGAGAGTTGGGTGCGACCTGTGTTACCAATGAACCTTCAGGTTTGGACAGGTTATAAGATTCTGCAAGGTTGCGGTCAATGTCTTGCAACATGACGCCCAAATATGAACGGGTCACCTTGCCATTCTTTTTCAACTGCTCTGCCACATCCATTGCGACATCAATCGGAATGGAAAATGACAACCCCATATAGCCGCCAGTACCACTAAAGATACGCGAGTTTACCCCGACCACTTCACCGTTCTGGTTAAACAAGGGACCGCCTGAGTTACCCGGATTCAAAGCTACATCGGTTTGAATAAAGGGTACCGAGGTTTCCCCCATCATGTTACGCATTTTTGCACTGACAATACCAGCAGATGCAGAATAGTCAAAACCGAAAGGTGAACCAATAGCAAGTACCGGCTCACCGACTTTGAGCCGGTCTACATTTCCGGTACGCAATTCAGGGAAACTGGAACCATTGACTTTGAGTAGCGCTACATCGGTACGCGCATCACTTCCGACCACAGTCGCATCAATTTCACGGCGGTCATTTAGCATAATAGTAACTTTAGATGCATCTTCAACCACATGATGATTGGTCAACAGATAACCATCCTTACTGATAAAGAATGCACTACCATAAGCGGTTTTTTCTTGCTGAGCCTGTTGCTGCGGCACAATCACCTGATTTCCAAAAAAACGTTTTAAAATTTCAGGTATTTGTTGTTGTATCAGCTCTTCCTGAGTCATTTTTTTAACGACGTTTACACTCACCACCGCAGGACTGACCTGTTCAACCAGATTAGAAAAGTCTACCGAGGAAGCTGCTTGTGTTTGCATGGCCGCCATTGTAAATACAGCAGCATACATTCCTTTTTGTATATCGCGATTATTCATGTAAAGCATTTACTCCATTCATTACAACTATGCGTAGACAGTATTTAGCATAAAATATGTCTGTTTTGGGTAATAATACGTTTGATTATATTTGTATAAACAACAGCTTAAATCTTTCTTAAAAGTTTGTTGCTTTATTACTTTTTCTCATCATACATTAGCATATTAGCTCTTGTCTTTTGATCAAAAAAGCGGTGTTATTAGCAAACTTTTTTTCAAATTAGCTGATGGACATGTCTAATTTAAATACAACGCATCGTTTTGACATGATCATTGTGGGCAGTGGCGGTGCAGGGTTAAGTCTGGCCTTATCATTACCCGATCATTTCAATATTGCTGTTTTGGCCAAATCGGCACTCACCGAAGCCAGTACTTTTTATGCACAAGGGGGTGTCGCTGCGGTTTTAGATGAAACTGATTCAATTGAACAGCATATTGATGACACCATGATTGCAGGTGCACAGTTATGCGAGCGTGAAGCCGTCAAGCAGACTGTAGAAGGTGGCAAGCCTTCAGTGGATTTCCTGTTAAAACATGGCGTGCAATTTACTTTAGATGAACAGGAACAGCTGCATTTAACCCGCGAAGGCGGTCACTCTCATCGCCGTATTATTCATGCTGCAGATGCGACAGGTCGTGCCATTTCAACTACGTTAGTTGAACGCGCCCAAGAAAAACACAACATCACTATTTTTGAAAATTATATTGCCATTGATTTAATTACTTCAAAAAAACTTGGCCTGAAAGATCAAACCAATCGTGCCCTGGGCCTATACGCGCTTGATGAAAAAACTGAAAAGGTTCATACCTTCTTGGCAGCTTCTACTGCCCTAGCGTGTGGCGGCGCCATGAAAGCCTATCTGTATACCTCTAATCCGGATATCGCGACCGGTGATGGTATTGCCATGGCTTATCGTGCCGGTTGCCGGGTTGCCAATATGGAATTTAACCAGTTCCACCCGACCTGTCTGTATCATCCTCAAGCACGATCTTTTTTAATTACCGAAGCCATGCGTGGTGAAGGAGCTTATTTACGCTTGCCTGATGGTGAACGTTTTATGCTGCGCTTTGACGAACGTGCTGAACTGGCGCCGCGGGATATCGTGGCACGTGCCATTGACTATGAAATTAAACGTTTGGGGATACGTCATGTCTGGCTCGACATCACCCATAAAGATGAAACGTTTATTAAAGAGCACTTCCCGACACTATATGCACGTTTACTTGAATTAGGCATCGACATTACCAAGGACATGATTCCTGTGGTTCCTGCGGCGCACTATACTTGTGGCGGTGTGGTGGTCGATGAAAATAGCCAGACCGACATTGAAGGTTTATATGCCATTGGTGAAACCTCTTATACCGGTTTACATGGTGCTAACCGAATGGCCAGTAACTCACTTTTAGAATGTTTCGTCTATGGAATGAGTGCAGCAAAGCATATCGAAAGTCTGTTCAATCCAGATTATGTTTCGCCAGCTATTCCTGCTTGGGATGATTCCCAAGTGACCAATCCGGATGAAGATGTCGTTATTCTGCAAAACTGGGATGAACTGCGGCAGACCATGTGGAACTATGTCGGTATTGTACGGACCACCAAACGTCTGCAACGTGCTTTACATCGTATCGAAATGTTGAAGCGTGAAATCACTGAATATTATCAGGATTACCAGGTCAGCAAAAACCTGATTGAACTGCGTAATCTGGTTTTGGTGTCCGAGATGATTGTGCGCTGTGCCATGGAACGCAAGGAATCACGCGGTTTGCATTACACCCTGGATTATCCGGAACTTGGGCCTGAACTGCGTAAAACCGTACTGACTCCACCCAACTTTCAGGTGGAAACCCCGTTGGTCAATGTAGATGCTTAAACTCGTGTAGCATATATAAAAAAGCCGAACATCTGTGTTCGGCTTTTTCAATCTATTACAGCTATTTATTGCCGGGGCGGTATGGAATAAGTACCCACTGCATGTGCAATGGGTTCATCCAGATCAATAGAATATAACCACACATCACCGACAATCAGTGCCTTGCCCACTTTCATTAATTGGCACACTGCACGAATATCCTGTGCTGCCGTTGGCTTTCTTAAAAAATTGATAGATAAATTGGTCGTGACAGCCAACGCAACAATACCGATTTCCCCAAGAATCGCAATATACAGGGCATAATCGGCAGCGGTCATCATAGTCGGTCCAGACACTGTACCCCCAGGTCTTAAATCCGCTGTTCCCACATGATAAATAATGGATGCACTTTTTTCAGTGACTGATTCTATTTCGCATTTTTTCAGGCTTTGCGGAAATTCACGTTGCAAAAACTCAATAATTTCGGCTTTATTACTTTTCATTGTTTATAAAAAAAATCTTCCATAATGTTAGCCACTATAGAAGATTTTTCATTTAAACCCAATCGCTGGGAATGACTACACCGATTGCAAACACGCAAGTGCCTGGTTAAATACCTGTTCGGGCGTTTGGGTGGCATCCAGACGTTTAATTCGCTCACCCTGCCGTTCCCAAAGTTCCTGATAACCAGATCTTACTTTCTCAAAGAAAACAGCTTTCTCCTGTTCAAAGCGATCAAGCGCACCCCGTTCACGCGCGCGTGCCATGCCCAATTCAGTCGGCGCATCCAGCCAAAAGGTAATATTGGGCATATGCGATACGAAATTGGCATTCAACAATTGCAATTTTTCTTTGCTTAAACCACGACCTGCACATTGATAGGCAAAACTGGCATCGGTAAAACGGTCACACAGCACCGTTTTACCTGCAGTTAATGCTGGAACAATCACTTGCTGCAAATGCTGTGCACGTGCCGCATACATGAGTAGCAATTCAGTATCATTGGACATGCTTTCCTCATGATTCACTGACAACAACAGGGAACGGATCTGTTCTGCCATCGGTGTACCGCCCGGTTCACGCGTCAGCACTACATCATGACCTTGCTGCACTAAATAATCATAAATTTTACGAATGAGTGTGGTTTTCCCGACACCTTCAGTGCCTTCAAAACTAATAAACATCCCCACTCCTTAATTTTTTGAACGAATGACAGTTAAATATTCTTGCACGGCACGATTATGCTCATCCAGACTTGCAGTAAATTTATGCCCACCATTGCCAGTAGCAACAAAATAAACATTATTCGAATTGTCTGGGTGCATGGCAGCTTCGATGGCTTTTTGACTTGGCAATGCAATCGGCGTTGGCGGTAAACCATTGTTCGTATAAGTGTTATAAGCAGTCGGTGTACGCAAATCTGTACGCGTGATATTGCCGTTATAACGATCTCCCATGCCATAAATCACGGTTGGATCAGTTTGCAAACGCATTCCTTGTTGTAAACGACGGATAAATACTCCTGATACCTGATTTAACTCACGATCCAGACTGGTTTCTTTTTCTACAATAGAAGCCATAATCAGTGCTTCATATTTATCCTTATACGGTAAACCGCTGGCACGGTTGTTCCATGCCTTATCCAAAGCCTTCATCTGACGCTTATATAAATCGGTCAAAATCTTTTTATCGGTTTCACCTTTGGCAAAGAAATAGGTATCGGGTGCAAACAGGCCTTCAGGATGGTTAAACGGAATACCTAAGGCTTGCAGCATTTGCTCTTGAGGAAGATTCAACACTTCTTTAGTGACCAAATCATCTTTTTTCAATTGTGCAATCAGCTGTTTAAAGGTCGTACCTTCAATCACCAGAATACGGTTCATCTGGGCATTTTCAGCATTCGATACCAGCTGCATTACTTCACGTACCGACATGCCCTGATGCACTTCATAAACCCCGGCTTTCATGCTGTCATGAATGATAAACTTTTGATAAAGTTTTAATACAACAGGAAAACTGACTTTATCTTCCTTGGCTAAACGATCAATAAAACCTGAATAGGTATCCCCGTCATCGATGGCCAGCATCTGCTTTTGACCTTCCACAGGATAGGCTTTAAATAAACTTGACCATAGAATCACCACAATCAAAACCACAAGACCTGCAAATAGAACGACGAAGCCTTTAAATGGAAATGCGCTTGTTGCTTTCTTTTTTGATTTTTTTTTGCTGCTGGACATATTAATGAATCTGATCTAATTGAAGGATATTAAAAAGTTCAATACAGGGTTGAACATGCAAAGCTTGCTGGTTAAGTTCAGTCACAAGTTTCATTGGACTTAAGGCATTACAAAAAAACAGGCTTTCAAATTTTGAGATGTCTTCCATATCAATAAAACGCTGTTCACAGTGAATGCCGTGCTGCTGCATCCGGGATAAAATTTCCGCCCGCATCACACCATGGACGCCATTATAACGAAGTTCTGGCGTAATCCATGTATTGTTTAAACGAATGAAACAATTACTGCTTACTCCTTCAACAACAGTGCCTTGTACATCGGTCACTAAAGCTTCTGCCCAGCCGCGTTGCTCGGCTTCATGTTTTAACAATACCTGTTCCAGACGGTTCAGGCTTTTTAAGCCCACCAAAGCTGGCATGCTCAGACCCAAAGCTTGCTGCAATACACCAGACTTAATTTTTTCAATCTGAAAATTCTCTACCACCTGAGGATAAAAAAATACCCAGACATCTGCCGGATGGTCAGGCAAGCTATAACCGCGCTGCCCTTCACCGCGACTGATGATAATTTTTAAGGTGCCATTCACATGCAGAAATTGCTGCTGCAACACGGCCAACGTTTTTTCAATGAAGCTTAAATCTGCTTGTAGCATCAGCCGTTCACAACTTAACTCTAGCCGTGCCCTATGCAGGTTTTCAAGTTCAATTTTGCCATGTCGCACACGCGCAGTGGTAAAACAGCCATCTCCGTAATGGAAAGCCCGATCCAATAATGAAATTTCGCTGATTTGCTGTGCATTTTTAAAACATGGCATATCCGAACATCCTGTAAATGATGACTTAGTTTAAAAACAGCAGCGTTAAATTAATAGCTTTTTTATTCATATCAAATTCATTTCTTATTATTTTTTCAACAAAAAAGATAACGCTATCCTTCGCCTTGTTACAAAACATTAATAATTCAAATTCAAAGGATATCAACATGCGTACATTAAAAATCGGGGTTTTAGCAGCGCTTATTTCAGCAACATCTGTTAGTGCACTAGCAAAAGACTTTTTAAACGTTTCCTATGATCCAACACGTGAATTGTATGAAAACTATAATAAAGAGTTTGGTGCATATTGGAAAAAGACGACAGGTCAAGAGCTTAATTTCAAACAGTCACACGGCGGTTCTGGCAAACAGGCACGTTCAGTGATTGACGGTCTGGATGCCGATGTGGTGACTTTGGCACTTGCAGCAGATATTGATGCGATTGCTGAGAATTCAAATCTTTTGCCCAAAAACTGGCAGAAAAAATTCCCGAATAACTCTACCCCTTATACCTCAACCATCGTGTTCCTGGTCCATAAAGGCAACCCAAAAGGCATTAAAGACTGGGGCGATCTGGTTAAACCGGGTGTAGGCATTATTACCCCTAACCCTAAAACCTCTGGTGGTGCACGCTGGAACTACTTGGCGGCTTGGGCTTGGGCGAAACATCAGGCCGGTGGTAACGACAAAACCGCACAAGAATTTGTGCGTCAAATTTATAAAAACACCAAAGTTCTGGATTCAGGTGCACGTGGAGCAACCACAACATTTGCTGAACGCGGCATTGGTGATGTATTACTGGCCTGGGAAAACGAAGCTCACTTAGCCATTCGTGAACAGCCGGGTAAATTTGAAATCGTGACACCATCATTGTCTATTTTGGCTGAGCCACCGGTAGCGATTGTCGAAAAAAATGCCGAGAAAGATGGCAACCTGAATTTAGCCAAAGCTTATCTCAACTATCTGTATTCACCTGCCGGTCAAACGATTGCTGCCAATAACTTTTATCGTCCACGCAATGCGGCGGTATTGGCAAAATATAAATCCGTATTCAAACCTTTAAAACTGGTCACAATTGATAAAGAATTTGGTGGATGGACCAAAGTTCAAAAAGCACACTTTGAAAATGGTGGCATATTTGACCAGATCGTGAAAGCCAATAGCATCAAATAATTTCAGTTAATTCATCACAGCATCAGTTTTATTCATAAGACTGATGCGAGGATGATAAATCCAACCTTGTTTATCTTTTTTATTCATATTAAATTCGTTTTTTATTATTTTTTATGCATAAAGAATGGCGTTATTCTCTGTCCATGTCATGAAACATATTAAGAATATTGAGGTCCGCATGAGCATTTCAGCAAAATTGAAACTTGGGGTTTTAGCCGCAGTAGTATCGACCATTTCTTTGGGTGCTGCAGCAAAAGATTTTCTCAATGTATCTTATGACCCGACACGTGAACTGTATGAAGACGTGAACAAAGATTTCAGTAAATACTGGCAAAGCCGTACTGGACAAAAAATTAACTTCAAACAGTCTCATGGCGGTTCAGGCAAACAAGCACGTGCGGTTATTGATGGCCTGGATGCAGATGTCGTGACTTTGGCGCTTTCTGCCGACATTGACGTGATTCAGCAAAAAACCAAACTTTTGCCAGCCGACTGGCAAAAGAAACTACCACATAACTCAACACCTTATACCTCAACCATCGTGTTCCTGGTCCATAAAGGCAACCCAAAAGGCATTAAAGACTGGGGCGATCTGGTTAAACCGGGTGTAGGCATTATTACTCCTAACCCTAAAACCTCTGGTGGCGCACGTTGGAACTATTTAGCTGCATGGGCTTGGGCGAAACATCAGGCCGGTGGTAACGACAAAACCGCACAAGAATTTGTGCGTCAAATTTATAAAAACACCAAAGTTCTGGACTCAGGTGCACGCGGTGCAACCACAACATTTGCTGAACGCGGCATTGGTGATGTATTGCTGGCATGGGAAAACGAAGCTCACTTAGCCATTCGTGAACAGCCGGGTAAATTTGAGATTGTAACGCCATCATTGTCTATTTTGGCTGAGCCACCGGTGGCGATTGTGGAAAAGAATGCCGAGAAAAAAGGCAATAAATACCTGGCTCAAGGCTACTTAAACTTCCTTTACTCGCCACGCGGCCAGCAAATCGCTGCTGAAAACTTCTACCGTCCACGCAATCAGAAAACACTGGCGCAATACAGCAAGGTATTTAAGCCACTAAAACTGGTCACGATTGATCAGGAATTTGGTGGCTGGAGCAAAGTTCAAAAAGCACACTTTGAAAATGGCGGCGTATTTGACCAGATCGTAAAAGCCAATAGTGCTAAATAATCGCATTCGATAGACAGGAGCATCGACATGATACATACCGTAATTGTTCCAGGCGTAGGGGGTAGTGAAGCTGCTCACTGGCAGTCATGGCTACAACGACAACTCATGTCATGCTCCCGTGTGCAACAACAGGACTGGAACACGCCTGTGTTACAAAAATGGATTGCGGAATTTGTAAATACCGTAGCGCCCATTCAGGGCAATATCCAGATTGTCGCGCATAGTTTTGGTTGTTTAACCACTGTGGCAGCACTGGCTCAGCATCCGGAACTCAATCAAAAAATTAAGAATTTGATTTTGGTTGCCCCGGCCAATCCTGCCCGTTTTGGCGAAGCTGGCTTTGCACGTGATAGCCAGCAAGATTATCAACACTATTTTCATCAGCTTAAAATTGCTGTGCCAACCACGTTACTGATTAGTGAAAATGATCCCTGGTTAAATTTTGAAGATGCCTTGCAACTTGCGCAAGCGTGGAAGCTGAATCCAATTAATTTGGGACAAGTGGGGCATATCAATGTCGCTTCCGGTTTTGGTCCGTTTCCTGAAATTTATGATTATCTGATTTCAGAAAATGTATTGCACCATATCAATTTTACTGATGAGAACAAGTGCTTTTTTAAATTTGCAATTTGAAGTCTGCAAATTATGCTTGTGCCGATTTAAACTTTTATTTTCGCTGACTTAATTGGTCAGCATCGCTCTTTTCAGGAGTCATCATGTCGCAGCGATCCCGAGTGCTGCCAGGATTTGGTCTTTCTCTAGGCTTTACCCTAGCGTATTTGTCATTAATTGTTCTTATTCCACTGTCTGCGGTATTTATTAAATCGCTAGGTATAGGCTGGGACGGTTTATGGGAAATTTTGAGTTCAGAACGTATCTTAAAATCTTTGCAATTAAGTTTTAGCGCTGCCCTAATTGCAGCCTTAATCAATGTCGTGTTTGGCTTGTTACTGGCATGGTGTTTGGTGCGTTATAGTTTTCCCGGTAAACGCATTATCGATGCTTTGGTGGACTTACCCTTTGCCCTGCCAACAGCTGTGGCCGGTATTGCCCTAACATCATTATATGCACCAACTGGCTGGATCGGTCAGTATCTGGAACCCCTCGGTATTAAAGTGGCCTATACCCCGATCGGGATTACGCTTGCACTGATTTTTATTGGTATTCCATTTGTAGTGCGTACCGTACAGCCAGTACTCAGCGATCTGGAAACTGAACTGGAAGAAGCCGCATCTGCGCTGGGCGCAAACCGTTTTCAGATTGTGACCAAAATTATTTTACCGATTCTTTTCCCTGCACTATTGACCGGTTTTGCCTTGGCCTTTGCACGTGGTGTTGGTGAATACGGTTCGGTAATCTTTATTGCCGGTAACCAGCCTTTTGAAACTGAAATTGCACCACTGATGATTATTTCTCGTCTGGAAGAATATGATTACGCCGGTGCGACCACCATTGCAGTCGTCATGCTGGTACTGTCATTTGCGATTTTATTCCTGATTAACTTGCTACAAGCATGGGCAAGCCGTCGTACAGGGAGAACAGCACGATGAGTTTAATCACCAATAGCAATGCTTTAGCCGAGAAATTACAGTCCCGTGATGCAACGCGTGAACCAGTCTGGGTTCGCTATTTATTGCTTACGATTGCGATGATTTTCTTTTTAAGCTGCCTGATTCTGCCTTTAATCCTGGTTTTCGTTGAAGCATTTAAACAAGGTGTCGGGGTTTATTTTCAGGCGCTGGTCCATCCAGACACCTTGTCTGCAGTGAAACTGACTTTACTGACTGCCGTGATTGCCGTGCCTTTAAACGTGGTGTTTGGTGTAGCAGCCGCATGGTCGGTAGCGAAGTTTAATTTCCGTGGCAAATCCATTCTGACCACTATTATTGATTTACCTTTCTCGGTTTCACCTGTCATCGCAGGTATGATGCTGGTGCTGATTTTCGGTACCCAAGGCTGGCTTGGCGGCTGGCTGATGGACAATGACATTAAAATTTTATATGCCGTTCCTGCCATTGTGCTGGCAACCGTGTTTATTACTGTGCCTTTTGTGGCGCGTGAACTGATTCCGTTGATGGAAGCACAAGGCACAGAGGAAGAAGAAGCTGCGATTGTCCTAGGTGCTTCAGGCTGGCAAACCTTCTGGAAAGTCACCTTACCCAATATTAAATGGGGTCTGATTTACGGTGTGATTCTGTGTAATGCCCGTGCCATGGGTGAATTCGGTGCAGTATCGGTGGTGTCTGGTCACATTCGTGGTGAAACCAATACCCTGCCGCTACATGTTGAAATCCTTTACAACGAATATACCTTTAGTGCAGCGTTTGCGGTGTCATCGCTTCTGGCTTTACTTGCAATTGTGACCCTGATCTTGAAAACATGGGTAGAAGTGCGCCAGGAAAAACAAAACAAACGTAATGACGATTCAACAGTTTCTTAAGGAATGACATCATGAGTATTCAAGTTAAAAATATTGAAAAACACTTTGGTGCATTCCATGCACTTAAAAACATTTCACTAAATTTTCCAGATGGTCAGCTGGTGGCATTACTCGGTCCATCTGGCTGTGGCAAAACCACACTGCTGCGTATTATTGCAGGGCTGGAATCAGCCGATGGCGGTCAAGTCATTCTAGAAGGCGAAGATGCAACAGATGTGCATGTGCGTGAACGTGAAGTCGGCTTTGTATTCCAGCATTATGCCTTGTTCCGTCATATGACTGTATTTGACAATATTGCTTTTGGTCTGCGGGTTCGTCCGCGCAAAACCCGTCCATCAGAAGCTGAAATTAAAAAACGTGTCACCCGTTTGCTTGATCTGGTTCAGTTGGGCTTTTTGGCGGACCGTTATCCTGCGCAACTCTCTGGTGGTCAACGTCAGCGTATTGCCTTGGCACGTGCTTTAGCCGTTGAACCTCGCGTATTACTGCTCGATGAACCGTTTGGCGCACTTGATGCCAAAGTGCGTAAAGAACTACGCCGCTGGTTACGTACCCTGCATGATGAATTGCACATTACTTCTATTTTTGTAACCCATGATCAAGAAGAAGCTTTAGAAGTGGCTGACCAGATCGTGGTGATGAATAAAGGCAATGTTGAACAGATTGGTTCACCTCGTGAAGTGTATGAAAAACCGGCAACGCCGTTCGTATTCGACTTCCTCGGTCAAGCCAACCGTTTTGAAGGGCAAAACCAGCAAGGCATCATTCAGATTGGGGATGACCGTCTGCAACTGCCACAGGTGAAAAATGCTCCGCAAGGGAATGTGATTGCCTTTGCCCGTCCAAATGAACTGCGTATTCATGCAACACCACAGGAAAATGCCATTCAGGCCACTTTCCTGCGCGAAATCTGGATTGCCGGTAAAGTTCTGGCTGAACTTCAAGATCGTCAAGGCAATTTAATTGAAATTTCGCTTAACTCGGACGAAGCGAAACTACACCAATTCAAACCAAATCAAACCGTGTGGTTAAGTCCAACAGCATTGCATCTGTTTGCAAACGATGTCGCTTAATAACAAATAGATGGGGCAAAAACAGCCCCATCCTCTTTAGGGTAAACAGCATTATGAATTTCCAACAATTAAGAATTATTCGAGAAACCGTTAGACAAAACTTTAATTTAACCGAAGCTTCGGCAGCACTTTACACCTCACAATCAGGGGTGAGTAAACACATCAAAGATTTAGAAGATGAACTGGGGGTACAGCTGTTTATCCGTAAAGGTAAACGTTTATTGGGCTTGACTGAACCGGGTCAGTCTTTACTCGGTATTGTTGAGCGCATGCTGGTCGATGCAGACAATATTAAACGTCTGGCAGATGACTTTAACCGCGTTGATGAAGGTACCTTGACCATTGCCACCACACATACCCAGGCGCGTTATGTGTTGCCGCCCATTGTGAACCAGTTTAAAAAAGAATTTCCGAAAGTTCACTTGATTTTGCAACAGGCGAGCCCGGTTGAAATTACCGAAATGTTGCTTCAGGGTGAAGCGGATATTGGCATTGCGACCGAATCCCTCACCACAGAAGAAAATCTGGCCAGTGTGCCTTACTACAACTGGCAGCACAGTATTATTACACCGAAAGACCATGCGCTTGCCCACAAAGCAGACATCACGCTGGAAGACTTGGCGCAATATCCGATTATTACCTACCATGGCGGTTTCACAGGTCGTTCTAAAATTGACAAAGCCTTTGAAGATGCAGGTATTGATGTCGATATTGTCATGTCAGCACTGGATGCCGATGTCATCAAAACCTATGTCGAACTGAACATGGGGGTCGGTATAGTCAATAATGTTGCCTATGATGCTGAACGTGACTATCGTTTAAAGCAAATTCCAACTGATATCTTTGGTGTAAATACCACCTGGATTGCGGTGCGCAAAGGTCATTTGCTACGCGGTTATGGTTATGAGTTTATTTCACTGTGCTCGCCAGAAGCTGACATTAAAGCACTGAAAAAAGTGGCTTATCCAGAAGACTAATTATTCCATTTTTTCTAAAATCAGGGATATAAAAATATCCCTTTTTTTATTGATATTTTTACGCAACCTAATTCAAAACAATCATTTAAATATCAAAAACTTCAAACAACACTTGCCGATTATGCCTAAAATCAAATAAAGTAAAACATTGGATAAAAAACATTCAATTTCATGTTTATATTTATACTTTTTACAGACATTGAATCATTAAAAAATTAATTGAGGGTATCTATGAAAGCTACGGCATTCGGCATCAGTCTTGGTATTTTCATGCCTGGCTACCTCTATGCTGCGGCACTGGAAACCTCTAACCAGTCCATCGCATCTTTTTTACAACCCGATCATTATGCCGAGTTCTCAACAGCCATTATAAAAGCCAAAATTTCTGGCAAAACCTATCGACCAGACCCGAATAACCCATCCACATCTAGTGAAATTTCGACCCACAATTTTGCCAACACCTTTTATGTTTCGAATCTCGCATTAAAATTACAAGTACACCCGAATTGGTCTTTTGGGCTGATTTACGATCAACCTTTTGGTACAGATATCGGCTACGCTTTAGAACCGATTAACACCAGTCCTGCCGATTTAGTCAATGCTGTAGATTTTGAATTGAATACCCATAATTTAACCGCCCTGTTCGGTTATCAGCCTAATCCATCCTGGAATTTGTACACAGGATTAAGCTATCAAACCCTGGACACTCAGCTGAAAATTTCAGGACAATCTATGGGAATACTGGCCGATTATGTTGCAGATACCGATCAAGATTCAGGCCTAGGCTGGTTAACCGGAATCAGCTATCAAATACCGGAATATGCCCTAAAAACCTCACTCACCTATCGTTCTAAAATTCGACATCAACCGCAATTTTATGAACAAACTTTTTCTACTCCTGCAATTCCGGCCTTGAATTTAAGCTTTAAACAGCCTATCAACATCGAAACCCCTCAGTCCCTGAACTTCGAGTTTCAATCGGGAATCACTCCGCGTAATCTGCTCTATACTTCATTACGTTGGGTGAATTGGGAAAAATTTAAAATGATTTCTCCCCTAATGAGTTCAAGTGCACCTACATCGGTCAATTTGGTGGATTATCAAAAAAATCAGCTTTCTGCAACCTTGGGACTGGCCCATATATTCAATGAGCAATGGACCGGAGCTCTAGATATAGGACTGGATTCAGGTATTGGCAATCCAGCTTCCACTTTAAGTCCTTCGGATGATTACTATAGTCTGGGTGTCGGTGGTTTTTATAATCTGAACTCTAATTTATTTATTGCCGCGGGGATTAAATATTTTAGCCTTAACAAAGCCAAAGTTGAGCAGGATCAAGATGGTTCAGGCAGTTTATTTGGTGTGTTGTCTTCACTAGACAATAACCGGGCGGTTGCCTATGGATTCAAGATGGGTTATCGCTTTTAACTCAAAATAGTTTAAGTTTAAATAGCTTAATTTTGGAAAAATAAAAAACGAGCCGAAGCTCGTTTTTTATTGCCTGAAAGATTAGAAGCGGAAACTTACACCCAGTTTAGCAACTGGTAGCCACTCGTATTTATTGTCATTTTCAATATCACGCTCTTCTTGCTCAACTGCAGAGATAAAATCTACCCCTGGTTGCGTAGTTACAGCAGTACCAGTCGCAGTTAAATTAGCTTGTGGGTTACCGTTGTAATAAGCACCGATTTCACCAAATACCCCCCAACGATTGGTAATTGCTGGTGAGAAACCGATACCTACATATGGAGCCAAATTGTTTTTATACGATAATTGACCACTGATATTTGCTCCACCAGTGCCAGCTACGAAGTCCGTACCGTTCACTGTGAATCCTTCAGAAGCACCTACACGACGTTGGATATCGTAATCGTTATCAATATAACCGACACCAGCAGCCATATAGAACCAGTTTGCCCAAGGACGGATTTCAGCGTTTAAATAGGTTAGATTGTTTTCCATATCTAAATCATATTCTGATCCATTAATAGATAGATCATCCGACCAAGAAATATCACCGCCGTTATAACCTAAAGTTACACCAACATACGGATTGGCACTCCAAGAAATAGCACCACCATAACCTGTTGTACCAACCTCAGCACGAACTGAGCCTGGTTTAAAGAAAGAGAATTCAGCAACGCCATCATTCGTTACTATTGTTTCATCTGCTGCCATAACAGAGCTAGCTGCTGTAGCTAATACAGAAATCGCCAAAATTTTATGTAAAGTTTTCATTATTTCTCTCCTCAAAAATAACTTTTTTTTCATCATTAATACTATTTATGATGAGTTAACTATAAATGAGTTTATGACCACTTTTTACCCACGTTTTGCTCATGTTTTGTTATTTTTTGATACATATTTATTTTCTTTTTGATAAACAAGTTATTTTTAAGTTTAAAATTTAACTTTAATTTCATTTTATTAATATTTTATAATTCTAATTTATGATTAATTCCGATCCAAAGCCACTTTTTCATCTATTTCTGTCTCAATATAGTGTAAAATCTTGAAAATTTTTTTTCTGGAAGGAAGATCATGTCTCAGCTTTCAACAATCATTGAACAAGCGTTTGAAGACCGTGCGAATTTCACAGCAGCGGATTGCTCACCTGAAATTCGTCAAGCCGTTGAAGAAGTCATTGCTGGCCTGGACAATGGTAGCTTACGTGTTGCTGAAAAAATCGAAGGTGAATGGGTTGTTCATCAGTGGATTAAGAAAGCTGTATTGTTATCCTTCAAATTGAATGATAACAAACCAATGGAAGCATGTGATCTTCGTTTCTACGACAAAGTCGACACTAAATTTGCTGATTGGACTGAAGAACAGTTTAAAGCTGCTGGCGTACGTGTAGTACCTCCTGCTGTGGCACGTAAAGGTTCTTTCCAGGCGAAAAACGTAGTATTGATGCCTTCTTATGTGAACATCGGTGCATATGTAGATGAAGGTACCATGGTCGATACATGGGCGACTGTGGGTTCATGTGCACAAATCGGTAAAAATGTTCACTTGTCTGGTGGTGTAGGTATTGGTGGTGTTCTTGAGCCACTTCAAGCGAACCCAACCATTATTGAAGACAACTGCTTCATTGGTGCACGTTCTGAAATCGTTGAAGGCGTGATTGTAGAAGAAGGTTCTGTGATTTCAATGGGCGTATTCATTGGTCAATCTACTAAAATCTTTGATCGTGAAACTGGCGAAATCCATTACGGCCGCGTTCCTGCAGGTTCTGTAGTCGTATCTGGTAGTCTTCCATCTAAATGTGGTACTTACAGCCTATATGCTGCAATTATCGTGAAAAAAGTAGATGCGAAAACCCGTGCGAAAACCAGCCTGAACGATCTACTTCGCGAAGACTAGGTCTTAAATTTTTAGGAACTTAATATTCCTCAGAGCTTTAGTCGCTCTTCGTCTCTACGGTTAGCAATAGCCGTAGGGATTTTTATTTTTATACCCTATCTATCCTGAGTTGGATTATGTTGTTATGAGTACTCTTCGATCTTCCGCTATTCCTGTTTCCGATCCGTCTGCGGGGTTACGTATTACGGAGATTTTCTATTCATTACAAGGTGAAGCCAGCGCCGCAGGATTACCGACCGTATTTATCCGTTTAACCGGTTGCCCTTTACGTTGTACGTATTGTGATACTACTTATTCTTTTGAAGGTGGTGAGCGCAAATCTTTAGACGACATTATTCAAACCACACTCGATTTTAAAACACCTTATATTTGTGTGACCGGTGGTGAACCATTGGCACAGCCTAACGCCCTGCCATTGATGCAGCGTTTAGCCGACTTGGGCTGTGAAGTATCTTTAGAGACCAGTGGTGCTTTAGATGTGTCTAAGGTAGATCCGCGAGTTTCTAAAGTACTCGATTTAAAAACGCCAACTTCTGGAGAAGTTGCGCGAAATTTGCTTAGTAATCTCGATCATTTAACCCGGCACGACCAAATCAAGTTTGTGATTTGTAACCGTGAAGACTATGAATGGTCAAAACAGCAAGTTGAACAATACACACTGGCCGACAAAGTCAGCACCGTCTGGTTCTCACCCGCTTTTGCTGTAGAAAAAGGCGCGGTGAAGTTACCGCAACTTGCGCGTGATTTGGCTCAATGGATTTTAGATGACCATCTCCCTGTTCGTTTCCAGTTGCAATTACATAAATTGCTCTGGAACGATGAAACCGGTCGTTAATCTGTTTTGTTTTTAAATACCTATTTTTTGGAGATTTGGATATGCGCCCTCGTGCCATAGTTTTGTTATCTGGCGGCTTAGACTCAACAACTTGTTTGGCTTGGGCGCAAGCACGTTATGAATGTATTGCTTTAAGTTTCATGTATGGTCAGCGTTCAACCACTGAACTGGATGCCGCTCGAGCATTAACCCAGCGTGCTGGTGTCGAACATCGTGTGATTAATATCGATTTGGGTAACCTCGGTGGCTCTGCGTTAACAGACCATAACATTGATGTACCCGAACAGGAACAAGAAGGTATTCCTGTAACTTATGTTCCAGCACGTAACACAATATTTCTGTCTTATGCGCTCGCCGCAGCCGAAGTTTTTGGTGCAGAAGCAATTGTGATTGGTATCAATGCCGTTGATTATTCAGGCTATCCTGACTGTCGCCCTGAATTTATTGATGCTTTTGAACGCATGGCGCGCTTGGCAACCAAGGTGGGTGTAGAAGGAAAACCTCTTAAATTTGAAACACCTTTGTTACATTTATCCAAAGCAAATATCATTCGCTTAGGTATAGAACATGGCGTAGACTATAGTCAAACGGTGTCTTGCTACCAAGCAGACGACCAAGGACGTGCTTGTGGTAAATGCGATAGTTGCCGCTTACGTAAACAGGGTTTTGCTGACGCGGGTATCGCCGATCCGACACGTTATATACCGTCATAACAGGGTACAGTACATGAAAAATTTGAAGTCAAACATTATTCTTTCTACATTGGTTTCTGCGGTTGCATTGATGGCTACTGCTTCAAATGCAGCTGAAACAAATAAGCTTCAAGAGGCTTATAAAAGCACTAATGTAAAATCTGCTTTAATTAATGTTTGTAAAGAAGAAACTGGCAAAGGTAAAAAACTTAGCTCAGCTGAAGTAAGCAAATACTGTTCTTGTGCAGTGGAAGCTGATGGCCGTTTAACCAATGCTCAAAAATGGGAAATCCAAAGTACCATTAACCAGAAGAAAAGCCCTGCAACTTTAGCTTTTGTACAAAAACAAAATAAAGATCTTCAAGCTTGTTTTGGTCCACAGTTAACAGGCAAACTTAAAAGCTTGACTGAAGAAGCAATGAAATCTGCTCAACAGCCTAAAAAATAAGCTGACTTAGATTGAATAAGAGCCTGCACTTGCAGGCTTTTTTATATTTTAAAATTCATTATCAGTTGTGCATTAAATGCTTAAAAGTCGTTATCATTAACTGATAACTTCAAGATCAATATGACAATTTAACTTTATAAGGATCAATGCATGTCTGCTATTACCCTGCCCAATCAAATTTTTCCAACTACCACTGGAGAAATCAACCTAACTGAAATGCCAACAGAATGGCTGATTGTGTATTTTTATCCCAAAGATTCTACGCCCGGCTGTACCACTCAGGCGATTGGTTTCTCGTGCCTGAAAGACCAGTTTGATGCCTTAAATACCACTATTCTTGGGATTTCACGTGATTCTGTAAAAGCCCATCAGAACTTCACTGAAAAACAGAATTTGAGCATTAATCTGATTAGCGACAAAGAAGAAGTATTATGTAAAATCTTTGATGTGATTAAAGAAAAGAACATGTATGGCAAACAGGTGATGGGCATTGAACGCTCAACCTTTATTTTCCATAATGGCAAACTCGTCAAAGAATACCGTAAAGTCAAAGCAGCGGGTCATGCTGAACAAGTGCTGGAAGACTTAAAAGCATTACAAGCAGCTTAAATTCTTTCTTAAAAAAGGCATTCATTTCCTAATGCCTTTTTTTATTTATTTAGCTCATTAAAGAAATGGCAATCGACCACATTACGCAGCCAATCAGCACGTCCAATATTTTCCACGCTTGTGGACGTTGAAATATAGGCTGTAACAACCGCGCAGCATAACCCAAGCTAAAAAAGAACAGGAATGATGCCGTGATAGCCCCTAAGGCAAAATATAATTGCGTGTTCGGATATTGAGTCGAAATTGAACCCAGTAATACCACCGTATCCAGGTACACATGTGGATTCAGCCAAGTTAGTCCTAAACAGATCAACACCACCTTGCCTAAAGAAGGCACATGGTTTTGACTGGCCTCTAAACGCTGTTCACTTTTCCAGGCCTGATAAAAGTGCTGTGCGCCATATATAAACAAGAATGTTGCCCCGAAATACTTGGCAATATTTAGCCAATCGGGATGCAATAGAACCAGTTCTGAAAACCCCAATACACCTGCTGCAATCAATATGGCATCAGACAAGGCACAACACAGGCAAATGGCAAAAACATGTTGCTGTTTTAAGCCCTGTTTCAATACAAATGCATTTTGTGCACCAATCGGTAGAATAAGACTTAAACCCATGGCAAAACCGTGTACGGCACTGTTCAACATAACTACTTAACTTAAATAATTTAAAAATCTTGTCCTGAATTATCACCGCTTAAAATACAAATTAAGTATGATTAAGAAAATATCAGTTTTACTAAGTTTTTCTTAGATTACATTTATGCTCTCAAATAAATCATGCGAAGCTTTTCTTGCCGTAGCTGAATCCGGCAGTTTTGAAGAAGCCGCTCAACAGCTTTGCATTACTGCATCTGCGGTAACCTTACGCGTGCAAAGCTTGGAAAAAGATTTGGGACAGATTTTACTGCTGCGCGAACGTCCATGTCGGGTCACTCAAGCGGGTCAAAAGCTGTTAGAGCATTTACAGCATCAACGATTACGTGAACAGAATCTTCTGCAACAATTCATGGGACAATCCAGTCAGCATGAATTTCATCAATTCAGTATTGCCACCAATGCCGACTCTTTATCGACCTGGCTGCTCAAAGTCCTGCAAACCACATTAATCAAGCATAAAATTGCCTTAAAACTGTCGCTGGATGATCAGACCCAAACCCATCAGCTACTTGAAACCGGTCTGGTCAATGCGTGTATCTCGACTGAATCAACTGCCATGAAAGGCTGTGAAGTGCATTACCTGGGACAGATGACTTATCGCATGGTAGCCACACCTTCTTTTGTAGAAAAGTGGTTTAAAGATGGCATTTATCGTGATGCGTTAAGACAGGCCCCTGCGATTATTTTTAATGATAAAGATTTGATGCATCATCAGGTGATTCTGAATTTGTTTGGATTAAACCAGCAAAGCTATTCACATTATTTTATTCCTTCTTCTACCGCTTTTTTAGAAGCAGTGCATCTGGATTTAGGTTTTGGTTTGTTGCCTGAATATCAAATTGGTGATGATCTGCAGACCGGGAAATTGATGGAAATTATGCCAAACGCCAAAACCGAGATGAAACTGTATTGGCATCACTGGAAGCAGCAATCTGTGCTACTGCAACAATTGACGATTGACCTGCTCGAAAAGGCTCAACAGCAGATGAATTAAAAAATAGACGTTAGTAGATATTTTATGACAAATCCGGCAGCTTATTTGAGCTGCCATTGTCCAGATACTTTAATATTGACTTTCTCCCCGATCCCGCCAAATGCTTTTTTCATGCCAAAATCACTGCGCTTAACCAGAGTGGTAGCTTCTACATCCATGAGTTTTGGATCAGATGGATTAGGTTCTAGGGAGGTATCCAAAATCACCGGCCGGGTGATACCGCGCAGAGTCAGATCCCCTTTGATCTTATATTGATTATTCCCTAAAGGTACAAATTCATGACTGTTAAAAGTCGCGTTTGGGTATTTATCTGCATAAAATAAATCTTCACCCAAAATCATATTTTTCAGGGAAGGCTTACTCAAACTTAGGCTATTTACATGCAGTACAAACTGGGCCGAAGCATTTTCTGGTCTTGCAGGATCAAAGCTCATGCCAGACTGAACCCGCTGAAATTTTCCTTTTACAATAGACAAACCCATCGACTTCACATCAAAGCCCACATAGGTTTGTGGAGTCAGTGTCCACTCCTGTGCATGAACCTGCACAACAATACTTAGATTGATTACACTGGCAATCAAAACACTTTGTAAGGTGGTTTGGATATTCATCTTATCCACTCCTGGGTCGTGGCAATGCTCTGCCTCGACCTAGAAGCTTACTTAAGATTGTTCCAGATTGGTTTTATCTTGTGTCAGGTATTTGTGCTGCAATTGTTGATAAGTGGAGGTATTCTGAAATTTGTGTAAAAACTCGCTGGTACCGAATGGAAAAGCAGATTCAATAATTTCACCACGATAATACGCTTCACGTAGCGGCGTGGCTGAAATTGCCCCAACCAGACTTTCCAGTTCCACCATTTGCCACTCTGGGAACAGCTTAAGATAATAAGAAGATTCATCCTTAAAATGACCAATTAAGCCGACTTTTGCTTCAGGCTCTACCATATCCGCCACCAAAGATTGCACCAGTTGTTGCCATTTTTGATCATCATAAACATCAATCACATGCACAAACTTAATTCGCTTCTGATCTGCTTCTGAAAAATTGGACAAAATCATTTGTTCGCGTTCAGCAGCACTAAAAGGATTTTTAATATTGCGTTCATTCTGCGCAGAACCGAGTGCCAAAATCACATTCTGACTTTGCTCTAAAGCGATTTTAATCGTTTGCATATGTGCCAGATGAAAAGGCTGAAAGCGACCAATGAAAACCAGATAATCAAATGTATAGTTCATAACAGATCAAGTTTTTTATGACTCGTGAGTTGTGCCGCCCCAATAAATATGCGACATAATAAACGCCATAAAATCAAATTAAATTTTAAAGCAAGGATAGTACGATGACACTGAGCTGTATTCAACAACCACATCAACATTTAAATGCGAATTTAGACAATGGCGTACTGACCTTAGCCATTGATCGTCCTGAAGCTAAAAATGCGTTATACACTGAATTGTATTTAAAAATTGCTCAGGCGCTGGATGAAGCCGATCAGGATAAAGACGTTCGGGTAGTGATTTTACGTGGTTCTGATGCTGATTTCAGTGCTGGTAACGATATGCAGGATTTCATGAAATCTGTAGCACAAAAAGGTCAGGCTCCGGCTTCGGAAGGTGCGCCTTTTATTTTGCTTAAATCTGCTGCAAAATTTTCCAAGCCTTTAATTGCTGCGGTTCGTGGTGTTGCAATTGGTATCGGGGTAACGATTTTACTGCATGCTGACTTGGTTTATAGTGATAACACTGCTCTATTTCAGATTCCGTTTGTGAGCTTGGGTCTATCGCCTGAAGGCGCTTCAAGCAAATTACTGGTTGAGCAGGCAGGTTACCACAAAGCTGCAGAGTTGCTTTTAACAGCTCAAAAATTTAACAGCGAAACTGCTGTTGCTGCAAATTTAGTTAATAGTATTGAAGAAGATGTCTATGCGACTGCCGCAAAAAAAGCTGCTCAGTTGTCTGCCCTGCCATTGGCTTCATTAGTACAATCCAAAGCCTTAATGAAACATAATCTCGATGAGATTGTGCAATGGATTGATCATGAAGCTGAAATTTTCATGAATCGCGTAGGCTCACCTGAAATGATGGAAGCTGTTTCTGCATTCATGCAAAAGCGTAAACCAGATTTTACCCAATTTAATTAATTGTTTGTATTGTTAAATGAAAATCCACTGAATGATGACATTATTTGGTGGCTTTATGCTTTTTAATAGATATAAATTTCAAGTTTTAAAAGCTGAGTAGATAAAGATGACCCAATCAAACGATACCCAAACTGAAAAGAAACGTTATTATGAGCCAGCTCCGACAGATATTGATGTCGAAAACTTTAAAAAAGTTGTGCAAAGCCGTCGTTCGGTACGTAAATTTACCAAAAAGCCCATTCCTGCGGAAGTGCTAGATGACTGTTTAGACCTTGCTTTGCTTGCGCCAAACTCATCCAATTTACAGCCTTGGACTTTTTATGTAGTGCAGACCCCTTCCAAAAAGAAACAACTGGTCAAAGCCTGTTTAAGCCAGCTTGCAGCAAAAACAGCATCAGAATTAATTGTCTGTATCGCACGTACCGACCGTATTGATGAAATGGCGAAGATGAATATTTCTGAGTTTCCATTTCCTGAAGCACCTGCTGCGGTGCAGAAGTATTACAAATATATTCCATATAATTATAAAACCGGTTATTTCAATGCCTTGGGTAACTTTAAGAAAGTTGCTTTCAAAATTGCTCGTACGCTGGATAAGCAGTTGCCAGTGACTGCTTTTAACCCAGCAGATGCAAGACTTTGGGCAAGCAAAACTACAGCTTTGGCTTGTGAAAATCTGGTATTAGCCTTGCGTGCGTATGGTTTTGATAGCTGTATGATGGAAGGTTTTGATGAGCCGATGGTTCGTGAAATTTTGGAATTAAATGATGAGCAATATCCGGTTATGGTGATTGGTGCAGGTGAACGGGCTAAAGACGGCGTGTTCTTCCCGCAGTATCGTTTTGATCGTGAGTTATTTATTCAGAAGGTTTAAGTTGAAACCTGGTATTTATAGACATTAAATACTTTAATCGGATAGATATGTTGTGACATGGATGTCACGTAATTTATTCTTTATTTGCTAAGGTCTGTAACGGGAGATAGATCTCAACTGAATCAAAGCCAATTACAAAACAGCACTTACCTTTAAAGCAGTATGTTGGATTAAAAGAAAAATGAAAACAATATTAATAATGAGTAATTTATTTATTTTAAGTGGTTGTCAAACAATTGCACCCACTATGAAAAATAGTATTATCTTTGAAATGAATAATCAATATTGGCCAAACCATAGCATAATTTACAAAAACAACTGGCCTGAATGTGGCAATTTATCGGGCACACCAGATGTGATAAAAAAGCAAAAATATATTACTACCTATAGTAGCTGTAAAGTATCTCCTAAAGGTTATGTGCCTGAACAAATTATTATTGAATATGCGCCTTGGTTAACATATGAGGAACAGCAAAAAATTCCTGAACTGAAAGGAAAAAAAGTTATAATTACTGGTGATAGAGTAACCCCTTATGGTATTACGAAAGATGCCTTTCTAGGTAAAGATGAAAATGCTCTTAAATACAATACAACCATTCTTAAGAAAAATATTGAATCTGCTATCGACAAACTTCCCCCTTCTGCATGGAAACGGATTGTACTTACCCCACCTAAAGAAGTACAAAAATATAAGTATCAGGTTCCCGAAGGTAAAGGCAACCGTAGTCGAGGTAAAGAGATTCATTACCTCATCTCCCTAAATCCAGATGGTAGCTACGATATAGAAACCAAATTGTACTGGGTCTCAAAATATCAAGATAAATGGAATTGATCTTCTATTATAAGCATACGGTAAACCCGTTTGATTTCAGGCGAGCTTCTAATTGTGCACAGCAATTTCTCAATCTATCTCATTTTTTAAGTCGAAGTCTTTTCAGCACATCACTCAGATAAGTATAGAAATCCAGTCCCTTCAGTTTGGCTGAATGGATTAAGGCTGTGTTTAAAGCTCCTATTCTTATAGATGTCTCCCACACTCGAATTTAATATCATAAAAAATTATATTAATGATTAACTTCTATTATCTGTATAAACTCAAACGCTGGCTCTTCATAAGGATGGCTAGCCTTGAGTGCTTTTGCCACATTGGATGCTTGATCTTCAGGAACAATGGTTTCTACCCGCCATTCCTCCACCTGTTCTAGTTCTCCGACTTCCCCAATAAACGGATTGGCCCCTTTCACTGGTTTAAACTGTCCTGTACCCAAAACCTGCCAGGCACAATGCTCATAATTGCCAATCCCACCTGCACCCGCTTGAAACACGGCGTTTTTGGTTGATTCCAGATGAGATTCAGGAACGTAATAGATCAGTTTAAGCATTCCGATATTTCTCCAAATTTATTGATTGTTATAGTAATACTACATACGCACGCATCTTTCTGTATGATTTATTACTTATTCAAAAATAATAAAAATCTAAATAGATAAAGATACAAGCCGTTATTACTTTTCGTGACATTTCTCTTACAGTTCAATCTTTTACACTGTTCAAAAAACACTCTATTTTAAAAACAAGATTTAATTTTATAAATTCGGGATGGAAGTTTTTCATTCATCTTCCGGTCTTAACAACAATATTTTTATTACACCTAAAGTCATTCCAATAAAACAGTGCGAGAAGTGATCTTGCGATTTTCAGATACCCTTTCCTGTTTCTCTGACTTTGATCTGGTGTAAGCAACTGGAGAAAATAAATGCTATTCATCATCAGTGTGCTTATTCAATTTTTTACAATCTGGGCAGTTTTCTTTTTTGCATTGAGCCGTAATACCGGGGCAATTACAACCATTATCGTTGCAGTAGTCACTGCCTTTATTAGCCCATGGTCGCTGATTTTTGGTATTCCGCTCATCCTCATCAGTTTAATTGTGATGATTGATTCATTACGAATGGCATTGATTACCAAACCTGCCTATAAGGCTCTGGCGAATGCCATGCCGACAATGAGCACTACTGAGCGCGAAGCTCTGGATGCGGGCACCAGTTGGTGGGAAAAAGACCTTTTTATGGGAGCACCCGACTGGTCCAAATTTGAAAGCTATCCTTATCCTACACTTTCTCCAGAAGAACAGTCTTTTTTAGATCATGAAGTCGCACAGTTATGCAGCATGCTAAATGACTGGGATATTCATCATCACTATAAAGACTTGCCGCCTGAAGCATGGACCTACATTCGCGAAAATGGTTTTCTAGGTCTGATTATTCCCAAAGAATATGGCGGACGTGCCTTTAGTTCATTTGCGCAAAGCCGGATTATGAGCAAAATTGCCTCGCGCTCATTGACCGCTGCCGTGAGTTGTATGGTACCTAACTCTTTAGGACCGGGCGAGTTGCTGCTGCATTATGGGACTGAAGAACAAAAAAACAGATATTTACCCGGCCTAGCCAAAGGTGATGAAATCCCCTGTTTTGGTCTCACCAGTCCAGAAGCTGGTTCAGACGCCGGTGCAATTCCAGATACCGGTGTTGTCTGTTATGGCGAATTTGAAGGTCAGCAAGTGCTTGGCCTACGCATGAATTTTTCTAAACGCTGGATTACCCTTGCTCCAATTGCGACCGTTATTGGTCTAGCTTTTAAGCTGTATGATCCGGATGGATTATTGGGTGATAAAAATAAGATGGAATACGGCATTACCTGTGCCCTGATTCCTGCCAGTCACGAGGGCGTAAAAGTGGGAGCACGGCACAATCCCGGTTCCCCTTTTATGAACGGAACAGTAGATGGCAAGGATGTATTCATTCCACTGGACTGGATTATTGGCGGTGCTGAAAATATTGGTAAAGGCTGGCGTATGCTGATGGAATGTCTGGCCGTCGGTCGTGGTATTTCCTTACCTGCCTTATCGACCGCTGCAAGTGAAGTAACATATTTGACCGTAGGTGCCTTTGCCAAAATCCGTCAGCAATTTAAGATTTCAGTCGGTAAATTTGAAGGCGTGCAGGAAGCGACCAGTGATATTGCCAGTGATACCTATATGCTTGAAGCCTTCCGTTATTTGGTCACTTGTGGATTAAATCAAGGTGGTAAGCCGGCTGTTATGACCGCAATGGCAAAATATTACGCCACTGAAACCATGCGCCACGTCGTCAATCATGGCATGGATGTGGTCGGTGGTCGTGCCGTGCAAATGGGACCGCGTAATTTCCTAGCTTTGTATTATCAAGCTATTCCCGTATCGATTACCGTTGAAGGCGCTAACATACTCAGTCGTTCTTTAATGATTTTTGGTCAGGGTTCGATGCGTTGTCATCCTTATCTGTTTGAGGAATTGCAACTGCTGCAAGCCAAGGATAAAGAATCTACCTTAGCTACCTTTAACGATATGCTGTTCAAACATTTAGGCTATACCTTTAACCGGACTGCGCGCGCCTTTGCTTATGGCTATGTGGGTGGCTCATCTGATGCACCAAAAAGTGTTGATGACTTTACTCGCCCCTACTACAAGATTATTAACCGTTTAAGTACTAACTTTTCGCTAACTGCCGATATGTGTTTAGGTTTGCTTGCGGGAGATATTAAACGCAAAGAAATGCTTTCCGGGCGCTTGGCTGATATTCATGCCAATCTGTTTATAAGCACGGCTATTCTTAAATATTATGAGCATGGCAAAAAAACGGAAGCTGAACAGGTTCATGCCAAACTGGCCCTGGAAAAATCCCTGTTTAACGCTCAAGAAGCTTTTTATGGTCTGTTTGCCAACTTCCCTGTCGGCATTGCTGCTGGCTTAGTCAAGTTTATTTGCTTCCCGCTCGGTCGTCCTGTTAATAAACCAAGCGATGCGTTGAAACAACAGGCTGGCGAGATCATTATGCAGGACAATGCTTTCCGCGATGAACTGAAAAAACACGTGTTCTATAACACAGCAGAAGACGATGTTACTGGCCGTATGGAATCGACCTTTAACATGTTGCTTGAGTTAGAGCCACTGTGGGACAAGTTCAAGAAAGCGGAATCGAAAGGGAAATTTAAAGGTTTAACTTTTGATGAACGTATTAGCAATGCGGTTGAGACAGGTTTTATTACTCAACAGGAAGCCTCCAGTCTACTGAGCTATAATGCCAAACGTTACGACAGTATGCTGACCGACGTTTTTGATTCTGAGCTTGATCAGACTTTGGAACTGGAAAATCCTTATAATGATGAGGAAGAGTCCGCGCCTATGCCTGATCCAAAACAGCAAGAACCATTATCTCCATAAAAATTTTAGAAATAAAAAACGGCTTGTTGAGGCCGTTTTTTTATAGTTACCATTCTAGTAAGTTACTGAATCTGAGTATTCAAACTTTATCGAAGTTTAGTTATGATCTTTTCAGTCATAATTACCTATAAGAAAGATGAGCTGTGTCTAATAAACAAAATATTAATGAAATAGCCTTATCAACTGCAGAAAATATTGCTGATGAGTTAATTTTTAAATCAGCAACAACATTCGTTGAAGATTTAGCTAAATCAGTTCCTGTTGCTTCAGTAGTGCTAGGATTAACAAAAGCGATATCCAACTATAAGACTGCAAAAGATCAACGCCAATTATTAGCTTTTATTCAAGAAGCTCAAAATACTGATCGAGGCTTTATAGAAAAATTCTTTAAAGATAAAAACAATACTGAATTAGGTTTTGAAATTCTAGGAATTCTTGATCAAACTTATTTAGAAAAACAAGCTAAGATGATTGCTCGCTCCACTAAACTATTTAAGGATCAAATAATTTCAAAGCAACAATTTGATCAATATACTTATATAGTTACTAAGCTAAATAATTATCTTATAAACCTTTTACAGGAACTCTATTCCCTAAAAACTAATAAAGAATATCCAGAATTTGAGTTTGATATTTCTAATCCCAATATGGAATTGGTTAGTTTTCAATTTTTAATAGAAGTTGAATCCCCATTAGTACTTGATGGTAAAACAAAAATTGCTCGATATAAACGTACAGATGAGTTTTGTAATTTTTATGAAAACGTTTTCAAAAACTAAATCACATGACTTGCGACATGGATGTCGCACATTTGGCAGAGATACAAGGATGTATCTTCTGCCAAATAAAAGGGTTTTGTTACTTTTGACCTTTCAAAAGTAAAACCTCGCTTACGCATTATTAATTAAAAATTTGTACAATGAGCGCGGCTATAAATATCAATATTGAAGTCATAAAAAACCACCTCACGGTGGCTTTTTCAATTTAAAAATTTAAGAACCTTGAAGCAAATAGCTACCAATCAAAAATAGCATTTGCAGCCCAACAACTGCCATAAAAAACATCCAGCCTTTCTTACGTAAAGTCGCTTTATCAAGCGTTGTATATGTCACAGTTTTTGGCATTGTGTCACCTCACTTAGAGATTCAATCCTGAACTTATATTGAGTAAACCATCTTTCTTTTATATTGCATCATCATTGTGCATAAAACACACAAATTATTTTTCACTCCAATATAAAAGCAAAATCCAAACCAAGTCCAGCGGGAGAAATAAAAATCAAATTAAAAATAAGTACAAAATAAAAAAGCCACCCGAAGGTGGCTTTTTTAGCATCTTAGGGAAGATTAACCAATGAACTTACGTGCATTGCGGAACATGCGTAACCATGCACCATCTTCAGTCCATTCCTCAGGCTTCCAGGAATGCTGGATTGCACGGAAGTTACGTTCAGGGTGCGGCATCATAATCGTTGCACGACCGTCTTTCGACGTCACCCCAGTAATCGCTTCTGGTGAACCGTTCGGGTTCAATGGATATTGTTGGGTAGGATTACCGAAGCTGTCTACATAACGTAGGCTGACTTGGTTGCCTGCATTTAACGCTGCAATTTTGTCTTCAGTCGCAACCACACGACCTTCACCATGCGCAACTGCGATTGGTAAAATCGAACCTTCCATACCATCTAACAAAATCGAGTGAGATTTTTCAACACGAACGTTAACCGCACGCGCTTCAAACACTTCAGAAGTGTTGCGGTGGAAACGTGGCCAAGCATCCGCACCCGGAATCAGCGGAGCCAATTGCGACAACATTTGACAACCGTTACAGATACCCAAAGAGAAGGTTTCTTGACGATGGAAGAATTTCTCGAACTGGTCACGCAGTTTAGGATTGAACAAGACTGATTTCGCCCAGCCACCGCCTGCACCCATGACGTCACCGTAAGAGAAACCGCCACAAGCCACAATACCTTCAAAGTCATCCAGGCTGATACGGCCAGCAAGCAAGTCGCTCATGTGAACATCGACAGTGTTGAAGCCCACTTTGTCGAATGCCGCAGCCATTTCTACATGACCGTTCACGCCCTGTTCACGCAAAATCACCATGTTTGGACGACGTGAATTAATAAACGGCGCTTCAACCGGTTCATTTAGGTCAAATGTCGGCTGAGCAATAATACCTTTGTGGTTCTTGTCGGTAATTAAAGCAAATTCAGAATCCGCAGTTTCAACGTTGTCACGCAAGCGTTGAATTTGATGTGATACTTCAGTCCAAGCCACTTGCAGGTCAGCACGTTCAAGCACTAAACCATTGATAGACAATTGGTCAGAATTGTTTACTGTACCTACTACAGAAATTGCATCTTTTAAGCTAGATGCTGCAGCTTCTGCTTGAAGTTCTGCCCAATCGCTAGTTGCGATTTGAAGTACAGCACCAATTTCTTCGGCGAATAAAGCTTCAGTCGATTGATCTTCAAGTGCTACACCCAAACGTGAAGCGAACATCATTTCTGCAACAGTCGCTAACAAACCGCCATCACCGATGTCATGGTAAGCCTTGATCAAGCCACGGTTATTCCAGTCTTGAACCAAAGCAAAGAAGGCTTTGAAGTCATCGAAGCTATCAACGTCAGGTGTTACAGAACCAATCGCTTTATAGACTTGCGCCAGGATCGAACCGCCTAGACGGAACTGACCTTTGGAAAGATCGATACGTACCAGCACTGAATCTTCATTTTTCAGTTCAGGGGTCAAAGTTTTGCGTACATCAGTCACCGGTGCAAATGCTGTGATCACGCCAGACATTGGAGATGTTACGGCTTTATTTTCGCCTTCATCATTCCAAGTGGTACGCATAGACAATGAGTCTTTACCGACTGGAATCGCGATGCCTAAAGCCGGACACATTTCCATACCGATGGCTTTTACGCCTTCGAACAATGCCTGATCTTCACCCGGTTGACCGGCAGCAGCCATCCAGTTTGCAGACAATTTAATGTCGCTAATCTGCTCGATTTTTGCAGACATGATGTTCGAGATTGATTCAGCCACAGCCAAACGTGCAGATGCGGCAGGATTTAACAATGCAACCGGTGGACGCTCACCCATCGCCATTGCTTCACCAGTGAAGCCGACTAAACTTGTAGTTGTCACTGCAGCATCCGCTACAGGAACTTGCCAAGGACCGACCATCTGGTCACGTGCCACCATACCGGTAATTGAACGGTCACCGATGGTGATCAGGAATGATTTAGACGCAACTGTCGGGTTTTTAAGAACGCGGAAGATTGCGTCTTTTAAATCAACATTTGCAGCGGTGAAGTCATCGCCTGTACGTTCGATGGTCTCAAAAGTACGGCTCATGCGTGGTGTACCACCCAGCATCACCTGCATTGGCATATCCACCGCTTTATTTTCAAACAATGGATCTTCAACAGTTAAGTGACGTGCTTCAGTTGCTTCACCCAACACTGCAAACGGACAACGTTCACGTGCACACAATGATTCAAACAGGCTTAAAGAACTTGGACGAATCGCCAATACATAACGTTCTTGCGCTTCATTCGACCAGATTTCCATTGGAGACATGCCTGGCTCAAGTGATGGAATCTTACGCAGGTCAAGCACTGCACCTAATTCATGGTCATTTACCAATTCAGGCATGGCATTTGAGATACCGCCCGCACCAACGTCATGTACAGACACGATCGGGTTGAAATCTTCCATGCGCCAGCAGGCATCAATTACTTCCTGGCAACGGCGTTCCATTTCCGGGTTTTCACGCTGTACAGAAGCGAAATCCAGGTTTTCACCCAATTTACCGCTATCTACAGAAGATGCTGCACCACCACCAAGACCGATCAGCATTGCAGGACCACCAAGAACGATTAACAGGTCGCCCGGTTGAATCGCATCTTTTTCAACATGGTCAGGACGGATGTTACCGTAACCACCGGCGATCATGATTGGTTTATGGAAACCTTTCACTTCACCATTGACGTTTTGTTCGAAAGTACGGAAGTAACCGTTTAACGCAGGACGACCAAATTCGTTGTTAAACGCAGCACCACCTAATGGCCCTTCAATCATGATTTGAAGTGGTGATGCCATACGTGATGGCTTGCCGTAATTTTCTTCCCAAGGCTGTTCAAAGCCTGGAATGTTCAGGTTAGACACAGTGAAACCGGTTAAACCTGCTTTCGGTTTACCACCACGACCCGTTGCGCCTTCATCACGGATTTCACCGCCCGAACCGGTCGCAGCACCGGCAAATGGTGCAATTGCTGTTGGATGGTTGTGGGTTTCCACTTTCATCAGGATGTGAGCCGCTTGGCTCTTGTATTTATAAACGTGGTGACCGGTTTCATTGTCTTTTTTAGGATAGAAACGCTGCGTGTCAAAGCCCACGATCACAGAAGCGTTGTCTTTATATGCCGACAATACGTCTGTTGGAGATTCTTTATAAGTGTTCTTGATCATCTGGAACAATGATAATGGCTGTTTTTCGCCATCAATGGTCCATTCAGAACCAAAGATTTTATGACGGCAATGCTCAGAGTTGGCTTGAGCAAACATCATCAGTTCGATGTCGTGCGGATTGCGACCCAGCTTGTTAAATGCTGCGGTTAAATAATCAATTTCTTCATCAGACAAGGCAAAACCAAATTCAGAATTAGCTTTAACCAGTGCTGCTTTACCTTGACCTAAAATATCAATGCTATTTAAAGGTTTTGGTGCAGTTTCAACAAATAAAGCCGCAGCGTCATCAATATGATTGAACACGCTTTCAGTCATACGGTCATGTAAAACCTGTTTAACTTCATTCGATACTTCAGAAATACCCTTTAAAGTAAACAAAACACCGCGTTCTAGGCGGTGTATCGGAGTATTACAGTTGGCAAAAATATCAGTCGCTTTAGAAGACCACGGCGAAATCGTGCCTAAACGTGGCGTTACAAGAATCTGAATTTCATCACTTGCTGCCTGGCGAACTTCAAAAGAAGCACCATCATTTAATAGTTGTAATGCAGATTGATGCTGCTGCTCGTTGAGCGCTTGATCAAACAGATAAATCCATTGACTTTCAATTGATTGAACAGAACTCATTGACGCGAGACGGTTTAAGAGTTGAGTTTTCTTAAAAGAAGAGTGTGCTGGTGCACCGGCCACGATAAACATGCTGATTTTGGCTCCACGGGCAGGTCTATTGGACCATACCGCCAATGTGACTTAGAGAGAGCGCATATTCTACTGTGTATTGACCAAATCAGCTAGATAGAAATTCATGAATGTGTCATGTATTCATTAAAGAATACTCAGGAATACTTTATTTTTCATATAAAAAATTTGAATCTCGTGACAATTTGAGCATTCACTATCTTGTTTCTAAATATTATTGCAATACTGAAGCTTATACTCAATTCCCTATCTTTTAATCAGTGTCATGTAATTCTGCATTTTTCATTTTTGATGTCTTAGAGTTCTTTCATAAATCATTTTTCAATAACTATAAGCTATTCGCAAAGTCAAAAGAAAAAATAGATTTTAGCAGCGATTGGATTCATGAGTGTGGCATGGATGCCACACGTTTTCCATCACGACAAGGAGGTCGTGTATGGGAAACTAAAGGTTTTTGGCTACTTTTGACCTTTCAAAAGTAGAGATCTTGCCTACGTAAAGCTATCAAAATAGTAACAATCAAATGAGGCAGTGCTAATTTAAGGAAACCTAATACTGAACATTTTTTGATTCATGAAAGAGATCTCTTGAATAAATGATCGAGCTCAAACACTAGCACACAATTCAGTGTATTATCAGAAAGACAAATCATGTCGCCCTGCCCTAGTCGCTTGGACTTTTTTTTGGCATGATGCATTCAGGTCATCACTGAATAACGATAAATGGAACAAATGCGTTGGTTAGAACTGCTTTCGACAGTTCGTATTGGTAGCAAAAAACAAAGTTCAGAACAGGCGCGCAGCCCATTCCACAAAGATTATGACCGCATTATCTTTTCGCAAAGTTTCCGCCAGCTCAACCGTAAAACTCAGGTTCATCCGCTGACCCAACATGATGGTATTCATACCCGTTTAACCCATTCTCTGGAAGTGTCGTGTATAGGCCGTTCACTCGGCATGCTGGCAGCTGAAAAAATTAAAGACCAACTGCCGGTCTGGATTTCCCCCGCCGATGTTGGGGCTATTATTCAGGCCGCCTGTCTGGCACATGATATTGGCAATCCACCTTTTGGACATGCCGGTGAATACGCGATTCGTGAATGGTTTGACGATGCTTCACATGGCAATTTTCTGGAAAAACTGACTCCGGAAGAACAAGCCGATGTACGCCAGTTTGAAGGCAATGCCCAAGGCTTACGCTTACTGACTAAAATTGATTATCATCCGAATGATGGCGGTATGCGCCTGACTTACGCAACCTTAGGGGCTTACTTAAAGTACCCTTGGCTGTCTAAAACCATTGCCTCACAAGGTGATCGTCCGGCCAATCAACGCGCAAAATTCGGTTGTTATCAGTCTGAAAAAGAGATTTTAAAGCAAATTGCTGAACAACTCGGACTGATCCAGTTGGGAGATTATCAGTATTGCCGTCATCCGCTGACTTATTTACTGGAAGCCGCCGATGACATTTGCTATGCGCTGATTGATCTGGAAGATGGCATTATTTTAAATATGCTCTCTTATGAAGAAGTGGAACCGATTTTCCTCGATCTGATTGCAGATTATGGCAGACCGGAAGAACTGTCTATAGCAACCACCACTTGGCAGCAAAAAATTGCCGCCCTGCGTGGCCGGGTGATGAAACGATTGGTGGATGAAGTGACCACGGCATTTGCAAAACATCACTTTGAAATATTGTCGGGACAACTTAAAGGCAGCTTATTGCAATATTGTTCTGAAGATATTGAACATGGTATTGACCGAGCGAAGAACTTGGCGCGTGACAAGATTTTTGAACATCCGCAAAAGGCTGGTCTGGAAATTATTGCCCATCAAAGTCTACAAAACATTTTAGATGCCTTTATCCCGCTGACCACGCCGCATAAAACCTTGAACTTTAAAGAACAGCGATTGATGTCGATGCTGCAACGTGCCGGTGTGAATTTTCAAAATAATCATTATGAAAATATTATGCAGGTGCTGGACATTATCTCTAAATTTTCAGACCATCAGGCCTATAACCTGTCGCAAGAGTTACAGGGCAATCAAGCTGGTTTGATGTAAAGATGTTGCAGATATTCCAACCAAAATTTCTGCAGAATTTAAAGATTTAAGCGTGAGCATTTTGCCTTTATGACAAATGCTCACTACTATGCAACGAACGATAGATGAAGTGACAAATTAAAATGATTGGATGTCTCATTGGTGAAGTGTTTGCTTTAGAAGCACCGACAGTACTGTTAAATGTAAATGGTGTGGGCTATGAAGTGGATACTCCGCTTTCTACATTTTGCCAGTTACAAAAAGGACAAAAAGTAACGCTGTGGACGCATTTGGCCGTGCGTGAAGATGCTCAATTGCTATATGGTTTTTTAGATGCACAAGAGAAAACCATTTTCCGTACCCTGCTGAAAGTCAACGGCGTGGGTCCAAAAATGGCGCTGGGTATTCTATCGACTTTAAGTGTAGAAATGCTGATTCATACCGTTGAACATGAAGATGTGAATACCTTGGTTAAAGTACCGGGTGTAGGCAAAAAAACTGCTGAACGTTTGATGATTGAACTTCGTGACCGCTTTAAAGCCATGTCTGCAGGTAATGTTCCGACCAATTCAACAGCGCCACAAATTCAGTTTACCTGCAATTCTGCTGTGGCAGAAGCGGAAGCGGCCTTACAGTCTTTAGGCTACAAACCTGCCGAAGCACAAAAACTGATTAATGCCGTTAAAGCGGACTTTACTGAAGCTAGTGACATTATCCGTGCAGCATTAAAGTCGATGAATAAATAAGCTCTCTACTTATTAGCAAATTTTCAGCCAAAATTTGCTAGCACTTTGGCGACATGGATGTCGCCGTTAAACTGTGCTACAAGGATGTAGCATCAGTTTAACAAATGGGTTTTGTCACTTTTGCCCAGTCAAAAGTGAAAATTGCCTACACAAAGGCATATAAAACCTAATAGATTCTTGAGGCTGTGAATTAATCCACCTCAAATGACCGTAAAGAGATAGATTAAACACATATGCAAGACCGTCTCATCAGTGGTTCTGAAAAACCCGAAGATCATTTTGATCGTGCCATTCGCCCCACTTCACTGGATGACTATGTTGGTCAACCGGTGGTACGTGAGCAAATGGAAATCTTTATTGGCGCAGCCCGTGGCCGCGGCGAAGCACTCGACCATACCCTGATTTTTGGTCCACCGGGTTTGGGTAAAACCACACTGGCCAATATTATCGCGCGGGAAATGGGCGGTAATTTAAAATCGACTTCTGGCCCTGTACTGGAACGTGCCGGCGATTTGGCAGCCATGCTGACCAATCTGGAAGAAGGTGACGTTTTATTTATTGATGAAATTCATCGTCTTTCTCCAGTGATTGAAGAAATTCTGTATCCGGCAATGGAAGATTACCAACTCGATATCATGATTGGTGAAGGACCGGGTGCACGTTCGATTAAACTGGATTTACCACCTTTCACACTAGTTGCAGCAACGACACGTGCCGGCTTGCTCACCTCTCCGCTACGTGACCGTTTTGGTATTGTGCAGCGTTTAGAATTTTATTCGGTTGAAGATTTAACCCATATTGTGACCCGTTCAGCATCGTTAATGGATGTCCCCATGACTGGTGATGGTGCCAAAGAAATTGCCCGCCGTGCGCGTGGTACACCACGTATTGCCAACCGTTTACTGCGTCGTGTGCGTGACTATGCTCAAGTCAAAGGTACGGGTGAAGTTAATCAGGATATGGCGCAACGTGCGCTGGATATGTTGAAAGTCGACAAAGATGGTTTGGACACTTTAGACCGTCGTTACTTAAGCATGTTGCTAGAGCGTTTTGATGGTGGCCCTGCCGGTGTGGAAGCGTTGGCTGCTGCCATGGCAGAAGATTCAGGCACATTGGAAGATGTGATTGAACCCTATTTGATTCAGCAAGGTTATGCGATGCGTACTGCTCGAGGACGAATTGCCACCAATATGGCGTATTTGCAGTTTGGGATGACACCGCCTGAACCGAAAGAGAAGTGATATATAAGGGAGATTTATTCTCCCTTTCTTTTATTAGGTAATTCTTCTTCAAAGTAGTCTGTAAGATTTAGCTTGAAATTTCTAATTTCATCCTGCCAATAACTTACATCAACATCGTGTTTTTCTCTCTTTAAACCAGGAGTAATTTCTCTAATCAATCCTCGCTTAAGCATAAGAATACTAGCGCTTAAATCTGATTTCCCTAAGTACAATTCCAATCTTGTCCCATTGATTTCCATTAGATCTCTTTTTTGGGTTAGCTCTGCTAAATAGTCAATTGGTAATGTTCCAATTAGATTATTCTGTAAATTTTTAGCTTCATACATTAAGTGTTCGCATAACGAAATAAATTCAGCAGCTACCGAACGAATTGAATTACATCTTTCGTTAGCTATATCCATTCTTTTTAAGTTTTCTTGGCTTTCAATAAGTTCACGATTTGATGAAGCCATTAAATCCTCTGAGCTTTTAATTTGTTTTATGACAGCCTCAAAAGATTGTTTTGTTAAATCAAAACTTTTCCTTCCATACCAAATCGCAATAATCGTGGCAGAAATTCCTAAAATTAAAGCAACTATCATGGCTATAACAAAAGACCAAATTGCAGTGGTATCAGTTGAATGATTTAAGTCCAAATACACTTTCTGCCCATTCGGCTGTTGCAAAATAACAGTTTGTGTATTTTCTTGTCGCGGTACTGTCCATGGAAGCTGGATCATTAACGCTTGTTTGCCTTCTTGTTCTACCATCTTTCTCCCAACTTATTTTTTAAATATCTGTTGGGGGATATCTTAAATGTTTTTTCTTTTCATTTTAATCAATTAGATAATTATAAATTAGAGATGACACGTACCTCTTCCACCAGCATCAACTCACATGCACCATTCCCCGTATCTTCACGACTTAAAGAACTCCGCCATGTCCATCCATCTTGTGCTTTGACTTCCACTAACTGGCCTTTTAAATATATCAAATCATCTTGATCAATAGCTTTCAGCTGCTTGGCAATTTGTTTCGAGGCAGGAATTAAATGTGTATTGGCACTATGCGTTGAAATTTCATTGACTGGAATGGGTGGAGCATTTTCATAACGCCAATAATACCAACGATTGCTCTGGCTAATCGATAACTGTTTATAAACCTCAGGATCAGCCATTTTGTCCCATCCCAAAGCAAAATCGACAGGGCTAATCTCAGACTCGCGTCCAAAGTTATAGTTTTCTCTCGATAAAACCCGAAACTCTCCTTTATAAGGCTGCAAATTGGTGATGCTATAATTATTAAACTGATGAACTCGCTTTGCAGTTTGATAATCAGCAGCATCTAAAATGCCTTTATCCAGTTTCAGCCAATAATTCCACAGCGCAAAGCCAATGGCGAAAATAATTAAATATTTCAAAAAACGACTCACTTAAAACTCTAAGGCTGATCAATGCTGTAACAAGCCAATCATAGATTGAATCAAATTAAACTGCTGTGTCACAGATCTGAAAATTTACTGTTACAACCACAATGTATATAAGTTAATTTCACCTTAAAATACATAAATTTACAAAGTAAAAGTATAAACAAAAGCCTTATATTCCAATCATTAAAATGCGCTATACCTTAAAAGTATATTTAACATACCAATAGGGTTTTGGTTAAATTTACAACAATATGCAACTCTAGAGAATCACTTTAACCATTTCAAACTCTTCAGGATTCTCCCAAGATATGAACATGTACAAGCAGATTTCCCTTTGTCTTCCACTTATCCTTTGCAGCCAGATGAGCCTTGCAGACTGGATTGATGATTCCGTTAAAAACGTAGAAGCGCATACCATTAAGCTTCGACAACATATTCATCAACACCCTGAACTTGGGAATATGGAATTTAAGACTTCTGAGCTGATACAAAAAGAGTTGAAATCTTATGGCATTGAGGTGCGTAAAGGCTATGCCAAAACTGGTGTGATTGGTGTACTTAAAGGGGCGAAACCGGGTCCAGTAATGGCATTACGTGCAGATATGGATGCCCTGCCGATTGAAGAAAAAACTGGACTTCCGTATGCCAGTAAAGCCAAAGCTATTTATCAGGGTGCAGAAACTCACGTGATGCACGGTTGTGGTCACGATGCCCATACCGCAATGCTATTGGGTGCCGCTAAAGCTTTAGCCACGAATAAAGATAAAATTGCAGGTACGGTGGTATTTGTATTCCAACCAGCGGAAGAAGGCGGTGCCGATATTGATAACTTTACCCAAGGTCATTTAATCGGTTCACGTAAAATGATTGCCGATGGGGCATTGAACAATCCAAAACCGGAAGTCATTTTCGGCATGCACGTGATGGCAGGCATGCCAAGCGGCAATATCCTGTATAAAGATGGCGCGATTCTGAACAGTGCCGATCATTTGCGCATTCAAGTCAATGGTAAACAGGTGCATGGCTCTATGCCTTGGCTCGGCCGCGACCCCATCTATGCGTCTTCGCAAATGATCAACAACATGCAAAGTTTAGTCAGTCGTACTGCAGATTTGACCAAAGGCATGGGCGTAGTCAGTATTGGCAGTATCCACGGCGGAACAACAGGTAATGTCATCCCCGACCAGGTCAATATGGTCGGTACCATTCGCTCCAACAGTGAAGATGTCCGCCAAGGCATTTTAAAAACTTTACCGAAAATGGTCGAACATAATGCTGTAGCCAATGATGTCACTGCAAAAGTGGAAATTGCGCCATATGCGCCGGTAACCACCAATGACAAAACCTTAACCAAGCTGATGCAACCTACACTTGCCCAAGTCAATGGCAAAGATAAACTGCATGTGCTGGACAACAATGCCAGTGCCAGTGAGGACTTTGCCTATTATGGTCAGCTTATGCCGTCTTTGTTTGTCTTCGTGGGTGCAACGCCTGCCGATCAGGACATGGCGAAAGCCGCACCTAACCATAACCCGTTATTTATTGTCGATAATGCAACTTTAAAAACTGGGGTAGAAAGCCATGTGCGCTTCATCCTTGATTATCCAAAAGTTGCCGGACAGGTACAGACAGACTGGAAAAAGATGCAAGCTGCGAAAAAATAAAGTACATTTTTAAAAAAATGTGAGCATCCTTTGCTCACTTTTTTATATCTAAAGGTTTTGTTGAGTAAATATAGAATAGATTTCATTTGAAACCTTGTGCCATTGGACTAAAAGCTCAAGCTGCTAAACTGCAACGCGTTACACAGCTTGACTCTTAGCGAAAAAAACCTCATTTTCACAGATCTTTTAAGCCGCTAAAAGTACAGCTAAAACCATAAAACTGAATTGAAAAACGGGACACAATCATGGCGAATAAATTCGAATTCAACATTCGTGTATATATTGAAGACACTGATGCAGGCGGCATTGTCTATCACGCGAATCATATTCGTTTTATGGAACGTACCCGTACTGAATGGCTACGTGCTTCAGGCGTTAGTCATTATTGGCATCAAAAAGATTACAACTTTGTCGTGCATAAAATTAACGTGAAATATTCACGTCCTATCCTGATGGATGACCTGATTACTGTTACAGCGAGTGTAGTTTCGTGTAAAGCGACATCTTTTGTATTGCAACAAAATATTTATCGTGGTGAAATCATGCTTGCATCTGGTGAAGTCGAATTGGCATGTATCAGTGTAGACGGCATGCGTCCAACACGACTTCCTGAAGAAATCCGTACACTAATTCTGAAAGAATTAGGACAAGACTAAAAAAATTTATTGGCACATTGTAACTATGGCAACACAACTAGAATCTTCGCTACACGTATCAGATCTTATTTTACAAGCAAGTCCTGTGGTTCAACTGGTAATGCTGCTGCTGCTTCTGGCATCACTATATAGTTGGTATCTGATTGCCAAGTTACATATGAGTTATAAAAAAGCCCAGGCCGATGATCAACATTTTCAAAAAATTTTCTGGTCGGGTGCCGAATTAAATACCCTGTATAACAATGCCCAGCTCAATTCCAAACGTGTCGGTCTGGAAGATATCTTCTATCAAGGCCTGGGTGAATTTTTAAAACTTAAAAAACGCAATGCGCCGGCCCAGCAAAGTATTGAAGGCACAGAACGTCTGTTACGCGTTGGCTTAAGCCGTGACCAGGGTAATCTGGAACAAGGTTTGGGTGCCTTGGCGAGCATTGGTTCAGTTGCGCCCTATGTCGGCCTGTTCGGTACGGTTTGGGGGATCATGAATGCCTTTATTGGTCTGGCAGATGTCGATCAGGTTACACTGGCAACCGTTGCTCCGGGTATTGCCGAAGCATTAATTGCAACCGCAATTGGCCTGTTTGCAGCCATTCCAGCCGTGTTGGCCTTTAACCATTACACCGCAAAAGGTGAAGCAGTTTATTCAGACCGTGCTTTATTTGCTGAAGAAATGGTGGCGCTATTACAACGTCAAACTGTGGGTTCTACACAGGAAAATGACTGATGGCGATTCAACGTTCCGGACGCTTCGAGCGTATTAAAAAACCGTTAAAAAGTGACATGAATGTCGTCCCTTATATTGACGTCATGCTGGTGCTTTTGGTGATTTTTATGGTCACTGCACCCATGATTACGACCGGAGTAAAAGTCGATTTGCCTCAAGCCAATGGCACACCCATGCAGGCTGAAGACCGCCCTGCCATTGTCACGCTTGAAACAGATGGCACCATTAAACTTGAAGATAAATCACATAGTAATGACGTGTTGACTCTCGATGAATTAAAAGCTGTGCTGACTGAATCGCAACGTGAAGCTTCAGAACAGAAAAAACAAATGAGTGTACTGATTAACGGCAGTGAATCTCGTCCTTATGGTGAAGTCATGAAACTCATGTCTGCCCTACAGGATGCAGGATTAACTCAAGTAGGTTTACTGACTGAGCCATTAAAATAATTTATGAAAGATCTCACAAAGCCACAATCTAAAGAAAAAACGATTGCGCTTGGATTTACTATCGGTGTCCATGTGGTGGCAATGACTGGTTTACTTTTTTTAGGTATGAGTAAACCACCTGAGCCTCCCAAAAAGATCACGACGGTTTTAGTTAAACCGGAAGATTTACTGCCGCCGCAACCTTTAAAGCAGACGGACTCAGCAGAAACTACGCATGAAAAAGTCGCTGAACAGGTTCAGCAAACAGCCAAGCCAAGTGCGGAACCTGCTCCGGTTATTCCAGTTACTCAACCTACACCTCCGACACCGGCACCAAAACAACCTGATACCAATAAAGCGGCTCAACAAGCCAAAGCTGCTGCTGAAGCAATGCAAAAAGCTGAGCAACAAGCTGCGGAAAATGCAAAAGTTGCTGCAGCCAATAAATTAAAAGCCCAAGCTGAGGCAGCTGAAAAAGCCAATGCAAAAGCTGCGGCTCAAGCCAAGGCTGATGCTGCTGCAAAAGCGGAAGCAGATGCTAAACGTAAAGCAGATCAGGCTGAACGTGCGAAAGTAGAAAAAGTCAAAGCGGATGCGTTAAGAAAGGCAGAAGCGGATAAACAGCGCGCTGAAGCTGCCGCAAAGGCCAAAGCCGATGCTACTGCAAAAGCGAAAGCCGATGCGACTAACAAGGCAAAAGCGGACGCTACTGCAAAAGCGAAAGCCGATGCGGCTAACAAGGCCAAAGCGGATGCTGCTGCAAAAGCTAAAATAGATGCAGCGAATAAAGCAAAAGCCGATGTGGCCAATAAAGCAAAAGCGGACGCTGCTGCGAAGGCGAAAACTGATGCTGCAAATAAAGCTAAAGCTGATGCAAAAGCCAAGGCAGATGCAGCGAATAAAGCTAAAGCGGACGCTGCCAATAAAGCAAAAGCAGATGCGGAAGCACGTGAGCGTGCCGTAGAAGAAGCCAGAGCATCATCTGCTAAACAGGCGGCAGAAGAAGCGGCAACCCAAAAGGCTGAAGCAAAGAAAATTGCCTCAACTGCAAAACGTGATTTTGAAAATAAAATCAAACGTGCATGGGATATTCCGAGTGGTTCATCAGGTCAAAAAGCAACTGCCCGTGTGACTTTAAGTGATAGCGGTTCGGTTCAATCCGTGATTGTTAACTCAAGTGATCCCGACATGAAAGCCAGTGTAGAAGCCGCCGTTCGGGCAGCTGCACCTTATCCAATGCCTTCAGATCCCGATGCGCGTCGTGAAGCGAGAACCTTTACTTCCAGCTTTACGGCCAGATAAATAAAAGCCACATCAAATTTTGATTGATGTGGCTTTTTTTGACATTTAAACTGGACAGTCGATAAAAAAGCTAAAATTTTATTCATTTTTCACAGTCTTATAACAGTTTAGTCATCATGATGTGCTTCCAATCACTCAAAATCATGCCATTATGTGACGCAAGCAAATTCACAATAATTTATATTTTTTAGAGTACGTAGCAGATGATGGAAATGACGCGTAAACATCTACTTTGCCTGACCATTTTGACCGCTTTAAGCCCAGTATTCGCCACGCAATCCTATGCACAATTGCATCTGGAAATTGCTAAGGCACCTGAAGAAGCGCCAAAAATTGCCATTATTCCTTTTAATAATGATCAAAGTATTTATCCAATCGTCGAAAATGACCTGAATCGTTCAGGTAAATTTAGTAGCGCTTCAAAGAACCTCCCTGCAACAGCGAGTATGAATACTCCAAATGCCGAGGCATGGAAAGCTGCCGGTGTGCCTTATGTCGTAACAGGTACAGTAAAAGCCACGGATAATGGCAGTTTTGAAGTTCATTATCAGCTTTATGATGTAGAAAAACAGCAATATCTATTAAATGAATTATTGACTGTACCTGCTTCACGTATTCGCCAAGCTGGTCACATGATTAGTGATGCCATTTATCAGGCATTGACCGGAATTGCAGGCGATTTTAGCGGTCGTATTGCCTATGTACTGCGCAACCCCGCAACACCAGAACAGCGTTATACTCTACAAATTGCCGATACCGATGGTGAACAGCCAAAAACCATTCTGACGTCCCGTGATCCTATCTTGTCACCGGCCTGGACACCGGACGCGAAAAAAATTGCTTACGTTTCATTTGAAACCAAACGTCCAGCCATTTATGTACAGGATCTGGCTACAGGAAAACGTGAAAAACTGGCCAGCTTCCGCGGTTTAAATGGTGCTCCTAGCTTCTCACCGGATGGCAAGAGCATGCTGTTTACAGCTTCGATGCATGGCAATCCTGAAATCTATCAAATGAATCTGGATACACGTGAACTCCAGCGTATGACCAATGACAGTGCCATCGATACTGAAGCACGTTATGCTCCAGACGGTAAATCTTTTATTTTCACCTCTGACCGCGGCGGTTCACCACAAATCTATACCTATAGTTTTGCCAATAGCACAAGTAAGCGTTTAACCTTCCGTGGCGCATTTAATGCCCGTGGTACCTTAAGTGCAGATGGCAAGAAAATTGCTCTGGTCCATCGTCCAAGTGGCAGTAACTATAAAGTGGCCATTCAGGACATCAACAGCGGTATTACTAATATTCTTACCCCAACCAGTCTGGATGAGTCACCAAGTTTCTCGCCAAATGGTCAAATGGTGGTTTATGCAACCCGTGAAGGAAATCGTGGTTTATTGTCGATTATGTCACTAGATGGTCGTTTCCGCATGAATTTACCAAGTGAACAGGGCGAGGTTCGTGAACCGGCCTGGGCGCCTAAATAACAATTTCTCAAATTAATTTTATTAATCTAAAGTAATGATAATCATGGAGATAAAGATGAAAGCAGTTCAATTATTCGCGCTTCCTATTTTGGCAACTGCCTTGGTGATGACAGGTTGTGCCAGCCGTAAACCTGCCACTGATATTCAGGCAGGACAAAACCCGAGTGAAGCCACCACCGTAAGTACTGAAGGTTTAAGTGAAGATGCAGCTTTAAATGCACAAAACCTGGCAGGTGCTTCTTCTAAAGGTGTCACTGCTGCGAATAAAGCATTTTTAGCTAAACGTGTGGTTCACTTTGACTATGACAGCAGTGAACTGTCGAATGAAGACTATCAAACTCTTCAGGCACATGCTCAATTCCTTGTAGCCAATGCCAACTCAAAAGTGGCTTTAACAGGTCATACCGATGAGCGCGGCACACGTGAATACAACATGGCTTTGGGTGAGCGTCGTGCTAAAGCGGTAGAAAGCTTCCTAATTACCAACGGCGTTGCTGCAACCCAATTGGAAGCGGTAAGTTATGGTAAGGAAATGCCGATTAATGCAGGTCATGATGAAAATGCATGGAAAGAAAACCGCCGTGTAGAAATTAACTACGAAGCAGTTCCACCATTACTCAAATAATGGTTCTCATAAAAAAGCGCTCAAGTTGAGCGCTTTTTTATATTTTACTCAGAACCTTAAACCTTCTCAGATTCATTCGTTTCTTCTTTTGGATGTTGCATGGATTCAATCAGATCGTGCTTGTTGAATTCTTTGTATTCAGGTTTAGCCTCATAACCTTTCCATGCTTCTTTCACTTTTTCGACAGAAATATCCTCTAAATTCATAGCTTCATTTGGCGTTGGAGTCGCATCAAACTTTTGCGTTGTCATAACTGTGCTCCTATCACGTTTTCCATAACCTATAAACCTCAACATAGCATTTTCCACAAAACTTACAAGAGTAAAATCGCGACAAATAGTCGAGTTTAATTGTTCTTTTACTGCATTCTCATCTAAAATAGTTGCCCATATTCTTTTGATAATTTTTTATCATTTTCTAATTGGAGTTTTCCTGTCATGTCATACCTCACCCTTTCCCAATATTTACAACAACAAAACGGGAATCTAACACCTGAGCTCGCTCAAGTTATTGAAACAATTGGTAATACATGTAAAGACATCGATCAATTATTGCAAAAAGGTGCTTTGGCTGGTGTGCTAGGTAGTGCACAACACGAAAACGTTCAAGGTGAAGAACAAAAGAAACTTGATGTTATTTCCAATGATTATTTAATTGATGCGCTAAAAGTTCATCCTCATGTCGGCGGTTTAGCGTCAGAAGAACTAGATGATTTCACGCCTGCCCAAGAAAATGGTGAATTCCTTGTTCTGTTTGACCCTCTTGATGGTTCAAGCAACATTGACATCAACATGTGTGTCGGCACAATTTTCTCTATTTTGCCTGCTAAAAATGCAGTGACCAAAGCTGAAGACTTCATGCAAGCTGGCACCAATCAGGCCGCTGCAGGTTATGTTCTTTATGGTCCATCAACCATGATGGCACTGACTGTTGGTGCGGGTGTTGTATTCTTTACCTTTGACCCAGAATCTAAAGAATTTTTACTGACTTCTGAAAATATTCAGGTTGCAGCAGATACTAAAGAATATGCGATCAATGCTTCTAACCAACGCCACTGGGAAGAACCTGTAAAACGTTATATCGATGAATTGCTTGCAGGGAAAACAGGTCCCCGTGAAAAAGACTTTAACATGCGTTGGGTCGCTTGTATGGTGGGTGATATTCACCGTATTCTTTGCCGTAGCGGTATCTTTATGTACCCATATGACACTAAAGATCCGAAAAAGGCCGGTCGTCTACGTTTAATGTATGAAGCAAACCCGATGAGCATGCTGATGGAACAGGCAGGTGGTGCATCTACCACGGGTCGCGTACGTATTCTAGAGATTCAACCTACTGACCTTCATCAACGTGTACCTGTGGTGATTGGTTCAAAAAATGAAGTTGACCTCGTAACTCACTACCATAATTAATTTTTTATAGCGGAAGTAAGTCCTTATGACTTGCTTCCGTGGATCTCATCTCCCATGCCGACTATTTTTCTAGAATCAAAAGATAATCCTAAAATTAAGCACTTACGTGGCTTAATTGAGCAAAATTCATATCGTAAAAAACAAGGTCAAACCGTACTTGAAGGCACCCACTTATGTTTGGCCTGGCTCGCAGAAGATAGAAAAATCAAATCTATTTTTACCACTGAACAGGCATTAAATCATCCTGATTTTGATCGCATTGCTGAACAATATCAGGGTGCAGTCTTTGTGATCAGTGAATCTCTATACAAGGATTTAAGCACTCTAGGCACGACATTGGCTTGTCTTGCGATTGTAGATTTACCCACGTCCCGCCATGCCCTGGATTTCACAGCAGACACCTTGATTCTGGAAAATATTCAAGATCCGGGAAATGTCGGTACTTTACTTCGCTCTGCAGCAGCAGCAGGTATTCAACAAATCGTCTGTACCAAAGGTTCAGCTTCGCTTTGGTCGCCGCGCGTACTTCGTGCAGGAATGGGAGCTCATTTTTCACTACGTACTTATGAAAATATTGCACTTGAAGATATTCTGGATCAATTCAAGATTCCTGTATACGTGACCAGTTCACATGAATCCGAAAGCTTATATTCTAAGGATCTCACCCAATCTTGTGTCTGGATTTTAGGCAATGAAGGTCAAGGTGTGTCGGATTACGCGCTTGCTCATGCACAAGCAGTTTCCATCCCTCAACCGGGTGGACAGGAATCTTTAAACGTTGCTATTGCAGGGTCTGTATGTTTCTTTGAAATGGTACGCCAACGTTTATAAATCTGATCTTTCGTTACTTTATTTTAAGCATCCCTCATCCATGTTTAAAAATAGATTACACTAGAAAAATAATAATTTTTTTGTCAACCAAACCATTATTTCCAACGTTATAGAGATTATGAATATGGAAATAATGGTGGGTATCCAATGACAGGATTTTCCATCTCTATGGATTCAGCACCGAAGTCGTCTCAGTCGGAAAATTTGAGTACTCTCAAGAGTACGGCTGAACAACGCCTGAAAATTTTTATGCAGGATGTGACTGGACGTGCTTTAGTGATGATGGAAAGCGCAACTCAAGGTCAACAAGGCATTGCGATGGATCTCGTGCAGGAAGCTTTTATTTCCTTGCATAAGGCATATGCAGATAAGTCGACTGATGAGTGGTATCCCCTGTTTTACACCATTTTGAATCATAAACTACAAGACTGGCGTAGAAAAGAAGTCCGCCGAGCACAACCTTTTTCTTTTTTTAAAAAGGTCAGCTTGGATGATGACGATATCGAACTGAATGATATTGTTGATGAAAGTACACCTAGTCCATTCGATTTTCTTGATCAAGCCGTGACTGCCGAAGAAATACAAGAAGCTATCGCTCAGCTTCCTGTTCGCCAGCAACAAGCTTTCATGCTGCGTGCTTGGGAAGGTTTTGATACACACACCACTGCACAAATCATGGAGTGCAGTGAAGGTAGTGTAAAAACCCATTATCACCGTGCTATTCAAGGTCTCCGAGCTTCTTTAGCACATTTGAATCCATATCGTGGAGGGTCATCCGAATGAAACAAGATGATTTCTTAAAAAAAGTTACTTCCAAACTCGATGGACTCGCACAACATCACAAAGCCAAACCTGTGGTGATGAATCATGTCATTGAAGAAATTCAGGCACGAGAAACATCACGTTATGGACTTTGGAAAATGTCAGGTTTTGCGCTTGCTGCAGCAATTGCAGGTTTCGTGGTACTGCCAAATTCCATTGAAATGTCAACAAAACCTCAAAATCAAGTTGTAGTGACTCCAAAACTATCCCCGCAAATGGTTGAAGATTTGGAAATGTTAATGGTTTTAGGTGAGGATAAGGCTCCACATGGCAGCTAAAAAATTAGCATTTGCTTTTTGTGCACTCGGATTTTTACAAACCAGTTTTGCTGGTTTCGAACGTTTTTGGATTTTTTCCAAAGATGCTGACACACAAGTGGCAGAAACCTGGGAAACATTGTCTGATAGTGAACAGCGCGCGCTCATTCAACGTTACCAGTCACTTAAAGAATTACCTGAAGCCCAAGGCACAACCTTACAGCAACGTATGGATTGGTTTACCCAGCTTCCCGAGCAAGAAAAACAAAAAATGCGTGAAACCTGGCAAAAAATGAGTAGTCAGGAACGCAAAGAGTTGGGTAGCCGTATGCAAAAGGCAACACCTGAAGAGCGTCCACTTATTCGCGCAGAATATATCAGTAAATATTTGCAACCCCAAATAACTAGTCACTAAATAGACAAGGGTTATCAAAAGATAAAGATTCTTTTATTTGGTGTTTTTAGTTTAGTTATTTCTTCAAGCAGCTCTATTTTAATCATTTCTAATCGCTGTTCATTAATAGCCTTAATTTAAAAATAAAAAATGCCTCATCAATGAGGCATTTTTTTGATTAGAATATTATTTCTTGCGACGATTTCTAAATAAAGCAAGACCAGCTAAGCCTAAAATACTATATATCCCTAGACTTCCGCCTCCTCCAGATGCTTCATTGTTCGTATTCTTTTCAGTGTTGAGTAAGTAAATTTTCGCATTATTTGACGACATTCCTTCTGCATCAAAAATATTATAATCCAGTTCATAATCAAACTGACTAAAATTATTTTTCACTTCAAAGTACAATTGTCCACCATAACAGGTGTCTTTGATATAATTACCTGGGCATGGACCTTTACGATCCGCATTCACAATTAAACCAGCAGGAATGGTCGATAGACGTATCGGTAACTCAACTCCCTGATCATTTTTATAAAATACATTCTTATTAATAGTTAGATGATTTGTTGGTCCATCCCCATCATCACTATCATTGGTTAATGGATTAACGCTAAGTACTGAATTCGAACTTGGAGTAATTGAATAGGTATCATTTTCTGCTATAGGTGCAATATTGACAAAATTTGCCGTTATCAGTCCAGTAGACTTGACTGCACTGTCTTGTTTAGACGTAATAGTATATGAACAGTAACCATGCCCATCTACTACTCGGCCATCCGTACGATAAATGATGATTTGTTTTAGATCCTCTTTCCATTCACACTTAAAGTTAGGATCAGCAGTTCCGGCAAACTCGAATCCTCCCCCGCTTTTTTCAACAAACTCGCCAATACCATAGTTATAGGTCGTTATTGTATAGTTATTGGTATTAAGTGCTTTAAGTTGTATTGCACCAGCCATATCCGAGGCAGCTTCTTCACTTGGTAAAGCATTTGAAAAAGGATCAAAATAGATGGCACGATACTGAGCATACTGTTCGGTAAATTTTTTTAAGTCTTCAAATTTTGTTAAGTCTTCTTGATCCTTTACTCTAAGTTCTTTATCTGCCTCAGGATCAGCAAGATATTCTTTGAGTTTATCAATTTGCGTTTGATAATCTGAAATGAGTGCTATATAAGATCTATTTGTTAGCGTTGTCGTATCAGCTGCAGTTAAACGCATGCGTTCAATCGAGCCAATATCACAGGTGTTATTTAAGTTGGGATCTAATATATGGGTAGTATCTGTAATACGCGCCAAATTACGTTGATCTGTGGCACTACATTCCGACATACCTGTATTAACTAAATCAGTAGTATTCTGATTATCAATCGGATAATACATCGGTAAAAATAAATTATATTTAGATGCAGCTTGATATGGTGACAGAACTGTCGCCATACTGATTGAACCTAAATTAATATTGGTATTAAGACTTGTATTACCAGCAGTAGATGCTGTCGGTAAATCACACTGTCCTGTTCCAGGATCTAGCTGCAACGCATTTTGATAAGCGTAGATAACACGCTTAGTAGTTGTCAAATCGCCATTATTTAGTGCATAACGACATGACTTACCAGCATTATAAGCCAAGATATTGAAATTTAAAGAAATGCTACCCGTATCATCATAATACAAAGTACTATGAGCATTATTTTCAACGATGGTATTACTATGCAGTAATAATTCGGAACCTGGACTTAAACGATGATCTGCAGTATTTAGAACACGAATAATACTGCCATTACTGCTATTTGCTGTGTTCTTCGCAATTGTACTTGCTGTGATGCTTACACTTGAACTACCACATAAATCGATTGTACTCAGACTGGCTGCTGAACCATTTTCCACAATACTGCTTTTATCAATTTTAATAATCGCATTTGTTTTTCCCAAATTTGCCATGCAGTCCATCGCAATAACACTACCTTCAGTTGCGCTATTACCTTGTATAAGTGTACCGCTTAAATTAATTTGATTTTCTGGTTTATGGGCGACGAAATAAATTGCTCCGCCATCCTTAGCGGAAGCTGAGTTTAAAATAGCACTATTGGTCATATTTAAGGAACCACCGATCAGCAATGCTCCCCCCACTTCACTTGAAGCTCCCCTATCTAGAGCAACATTATATAAAGACAGTGTTGATTCCCTGTCGATAGTATTGAAAATCCGTGATTTATCTTTTGCACTGATTTTAGTTTTTAAATTTTGACGTGCTGGATACTCATTGGTTAAGACATCTTTTGTTGAATAATCAACAGGTAATTTTCCATAAATGTAAATTTCTGATTCTGGCGTTAATTCGCTATTAAGGATATATTCACCCTCTTCAAGCTGAATATAATCTTTTTGCCCTCTGACAGTATTACCTGGCGTACAGCCACCATAAGCCTTATCTAAACTGGCAGCTTTAATTGCTTCACGCAATGAACATTTATTGGGATTGGTATTATCTTCATCATCGAAGGTATTCACAAAAATTGTTTTCTGTTCTGCTGCCATTAATGACATCGCAGACAATATCATGGCAGTGAGCAATCCTTTTTTATAATTTTTCATAGATCATCCTTAATTATTTTTTATACCGGCGTAATCCAACTAAACCTAATATGCCAAATAGACTGAAGAATCCAACAGAACCACCTGATGTGTTCACACTCTTACTTTCCATAGCATTTTGCGGTGCCTGTACAACATTCACATTCACTTCCATATAGGGTTTGGTTTTATTAAAACGCGTAGATGAAGTCACCAGCCGGATTTTAAAAATATCTGCACCATGCCAACTACCTTGAGGTGTATAAACCAGCGTTCCATCTTCATTAATATTCAGCTTACCTTTGGAAGGTGTTTGTGTCTGTACCACTTGCAAACAACCTGCTTGCCATGCTTCACCTGTAGGATTTTGACCTAATATGGCATCACATTCTTCTTTTGGCACCAAATCACTATCACTAAGATAACTAACTACTGAAATTTTGGCAGTTTCCCCTATAATTAAATCTTCACCCACAAGTCCTGTTGTGCTGGGTACCACAATTTCAATTGCACCACGATCGCATAAATCATTATCTTCATCACGTGCATTATCACGCTGATCTATGCTTTCACATCCCATCACTTTGGAAGTTGAATCAACCTGAAATTTACCTTTATTGATGAATAATGATTCAGCCAGGCTCTTATAGCTCATCAAAATACGCGGGCGAAAATATCCTAAAAAATCTTTATCAGATTGAAAATAAGGACATAATAATGAGTCCGGATCTTCACTTAATGTTTTACATTTTCCATCTAATGCATCACCTGCAATGAGCTGTGTACCAGTCCAGATATCATTTGGATATAGACTGTCGCCTGCCGTACAACTATTCGCCACGACATTATTTTGATTATAAGTTTTATCGGTATTTATAAAAGAACAGTTATTATCCTGAGTAATAGGATATGGATTTCCCAAAACAATACTATTGGCTAAATAGGCTTTTTGCGCAGGCGCATTAAATTGAATCCCTGCTGTATTACCTATGACAGTTAGGTTATTTAAGCCTATACCATCACGAACATTAATTATCCAGCCTTTATTTTTATAAAAAGTACTATTGGCAATTTTATAGGACATGTATGGAAACACAGACAAAGCTGTACTAGCTAAATCTGTAGCAGAATATATATTTGCAGTGCTTGCTGAATTAGTCTCATTTTCTCGAAAAACAGAATTTGATATTCTAAATTGCGGAACCTGACTATAAATAATAGCGCCTTCATCCGCCTTATTTTTTTCAAACAGACTGTATTTAATTTCAACTAGACTACGTGACAATGATTCTGTTTCAGTCGGCACACCTACATTGTAAATGGCACCACCTTGGGTTGCGATACCGCCTGTTAATTTCACATGATCTAAAACCAGATATTCATTGTTAAAAATTAAACCGCCTTGGCTAGCACAAACGCTCTGATCACACCCCTGCAAATTCACTTCAATGAGGTTAACTTGAACTAGGCCCTTTGTTGCATCATCAATATAAAAGATATTATTCTTGCCCACCATTTTAATCGTGGCATTATTTAAACCTGGCTTTATATCGTTTGAAAAACTGCTGTCATACACTGTTTTTAAAGTCAGTGCTGCCGTAATTTTAATTTGGTTATCTAACTTATAGGTTGTTTGTTTTTCAAGCACGATGGTTGCGCTGGAACCTTTACCACCACAGCCCAAATGACCTGCTTCAGGCAACCCCAAATTAACGTATTCTATTGCTTCACGTAATGAACATTCCTTGTCATCTTTTTTAGTATCTTCAGTCGTATTTACGATAATGTCGGCACTATAAGCATGTCCTGCAACGCATAACATCCCTATACCTATGCTCCGTTTGAGCATACCTTTCTCCTTGTATTTTTCTATATATTTTTATTCTTAAGTTGCACATTCCCTGCAACATCGAACTATTTTGCTGTACTTTGTCACAGCTTGAACAATTTCTCAAGATTTTTTATTGTTTACCGATATTCATCGATTAAGGCATAAATTTGTCTTAAATTGGCATGACTGATTCTGGTTTTTTCACCTTTTAACAGTTGAATAAGCTGTTCTAAAGTCTGCAGTAAAACCGAAGTCTGATGAGGTCCATGGACCAATAAATAATCAATGATCTGCTGATCAATATGAATTCCGCGACGTGACAACACCGAGTTCACCAATGCATAACGGTCAGCATATAAACTCCCCGATGGCACTTTAACACTGACTGCCTGAGTCAAGCGTGACTGTAAATCTGGAAGTTCAAGTTTTAACTCAATGGGTGCCATACGCGACGAAAAAACCAGCTGTCCGCCACCTTCATTATTGTAATTAATTAAGTGAAAGACTGCTTTTTGCCAATGTGGAACCCCACTAATTGCTTCAATATCATCAAGTGCAACCAGATCATATTGATCTAATGAAGTAATCGCTTCAGTAGGTGCATCCAGCAATTCCAGCAGTGAAACCTGAATTGCCGATTTGCCAACTTCTAGATAAGAATCACAAATAGCAGAAAGCAAATGACTCTTGCCAGATCCCGCACCGCCATAGACATAAAAGCGGTTCATTAAACCGGCATGGAGTTGCCGAACTGCATCGATCACATGACCCCATCCCGGACCAGAAAAATCGCTAATTCTGGCATCCAGTTGAGGTTCAATATCAAGTTGCAATTGACGCATATTTGAGTTTTAACCTTAAGGTTCTTTATGATCTATCGATTCAATCTTACTCGATTTTTCAGCATCTTGCAGATTTTTTGAAGGACGATCTTTTAGCTCGACCTCCACATCTACCTCTTCGCTTTCAATTGAAACCGACCCTATATCCGTATTCTGTATCAATACCTGAGGCGGTCTATAAATATGGCTCTTTTCATAACATTCGCGTACGTGACGCAACAGGACAACAATGATGGCTGCTACAGGCAAAGCAATCAGCATTCCCAGAAAGCCGGCAAGCTGGGCACCAGCCAATACTGCAAACACTACCGCAACTGGTGATAGGCCAATTTTATCGCCCAACAGAAAGGGTTGCAGAATATAACCTTCTACCATCTGACCCACCATAAAAACCACACCCACCAAGGCAAGATGGGTCCAGTCGAGACCAAATTGAAATAGTGTGGCGATCACAGCGGCAATAATTCCCACCGCAAAACCCAGATAAGGAATAATACTGGACAAACCTGCAATCATGCCAATAATCAGACCGACTTCCAGTCCAATCATTTGCAAACCTACTGCATAGACCACGCCGAGCAAAAGCATCACCAAGAATTGACCTTTAACAAAGGCACCTAAAACACTATGACATTCACCTACAATGTTTAAAGTTGTCTTTTCATAGGGACGAGGAATCAGACGGCGTAGGCTGTCTAGCATGCGATCCCAATCCAGCAGGAAATAAAAGGCAATAATCGGGATTAATATGATCGTTCCGCCAATTTGAATAAAATTCAGGCCAGACTGGGCAACTTTCAGTACCAGAGCCTGAATACTGTCTGCACTATAATTGGTTTGAATGTAATCCATAATGGCAGAGGACATCTGCTCGGTATCTATTTCCATCGGCATCAAATTAAATGTATGCGACAACCAAGGCAGGAAGGTATAGTTCACCCAGTGAATACCTGCAGGAATACTAGTCTTGGCATACATGAGCTGTTTCCAGACCAATGGAACCAGATACCACATCGCCCAAGTCAGTACGACCCCAATCCCTACAAATACCACACTAATTGCCAGCCATCTCGGCAAGCCTATTCTATGTAATTTATCGACCAATGGACTGAACAAATAAGCAATTAAAAATGCTCCAATAAAAGGCAACACCACAGGTTTAAGTAAATACAGAACCCAAAGGATGAATGCGATTGCTGCAAGTATAAAAATGCGTCGTGAGGTGCGATCGACCATAGAAACTCGCCTTTTTTCAGTTTATTTGTTCTAGACATTAAAATATTTGAATAAAGATAGCATTTTAGCGCATAAATAACATAAGAGTTTCGTATATTCGGGTATAATCGCGGCGCGAATGCGGAGACTTCATTATGAGCAACTCAACTTCTACCCCAAACACTGGTTTAAGCTACAAAGATGCGGGTGTCGACATCGAAGCGGGCGACGCATTAGTCGATCGAATCAAATCTGTCGCTAAGCGCACGAAACGTCCTGAAGTTATGGGCGGTCTAGGTGGCTTTGGCGCACTTTGTAAAATTCCTAAAGGTTATGAAGAACCTGTTCTCGTATCTGGCACGGATGGTGTAGGTACAAAATTACGTTTAGCACTCAACTTAAACCGTCATGACACAATTGGTCAAGACCTGGTTGCAATGTGTGTAAACGATCTTTTGGTTTGTGGTGCTGAACCATTATTCTTCCTCGATTACTATGCAACGGGTCACCTCAATGTTGATGTTGCAGCAAATGTAGTGACAGGTATTGGTGCGGGTTGTGAGCTTGCTGGCTGTGCACTTGTAGGCGGTGAAACTGCTGAAATGCCAGGCATGTATGAAGGTGAAGACTATGACCTTGCAGGTTTCTGTGTAGGTGTAGTTGAGCAAAGCAAAATTATTGATGGCTCTAAAGTCAAAGCAGGTGACGTTTTAGTAGGTGTAGCCTCTTCTGGTGCACATTCAAACGGTTACTCTCTTCTTCGTAAAATTCTTGACGTAAAAAACGTTGACCTGACTCAAATCGTGGATGGTCGCCCGCTTGCAGACGTTGCAATGGAACCAACACGTATTTATGT
>DFAM01000013.1:108344-171724 GCA_002365595.1 Acinetobacter sp. UBA3106
ACAGGTGGCGGCTTACCGGGTAACTTACCGCGCGTACTTCCTAATGGCGCTCAGGCAGTGATTAATGAATCATCTTGGCAATGGCCAGAATTGTTCAAACTGCTTCAACGTGAAGGTGGTGTAGAACAGTTCGAAATGTACCGCACATTTAACTGTGGCGTAGGTATGGTACTGGCTGTTGACGCAGCAGATGCTGACAAAACTGTTGAATTGCTGAATAGCTTGGGCGAAAAAGCATGGACTATGGGTCACATTGTTGATAATGCTGAATCCGTTGAAGGTGCTGACGAAAAAATCCGTGTGGTTTTTGCATAAGTACTTCGCATGATTAAAATTGCTGTCCTGGTTTCAGGAAGTGGAAGTAACCTGCAAGCTCTGATTGATGCCAATCTTTCAGGTCAAATTGCCGGGGTTATTTCCAATAAACCTGAAGCTTATGCTTTAGAACGCGCTGGAAAAGCAGGAATTAAAACCGCCGTTATTGAACACAAGCAATATCCGAATCGGGAAGCCTTTGATGATGTCATGCATCAGCAATTACTCGACTGGGATGTTGATTTAGTGGTGCTGGCAGGCTTTATGCGCATCTTGAGTGCCAAGTTTGTCAAAGCTTGGGAAGGGAAAATGATCAACATTCACCCTTCTCTCTTACCAAATTACAAAGGTATGCATACCCATCAACGTGTACTGAACACCGGTGATGTTTTGCATGGCTGTACGGTTCACTATGTCACTGCTGAACTGGATGCAGGACAGGCACTTGCTCAAGGCGTGTTAAAAGTAAATCTGCATGACAATGTCATCAGTCTTGCCAATCGTGTGCATGTGCTTGAACATCTGATTTATCCGCAAGTAGTAGAATGGATTTGTACGGGTACAATTCAGCATACTGAACAAGGTGTATTGTATCGTGGTCAAGCCATGATTGAGCCGGTGCAGTTCTGCAAGATTTAAAAATGGTTACAATATAAAAAAACGCATCTGAGGATGCGTTTTTTTATGGCTTGATTTTTTATTGATCAACTGGCGCAGAAATTACGCTGCCTGCTGTTGAATCAATTGCTTAATCAATTCTACGGTCTCTAGCGGTTTTTCCAGCGGAAACATATGACTTCCCGGAACAACTGTATACGGAATACCAAACTTCTTTTTCGCTATTTGCGGAAAGCCACGTGCAATAAATGGCCCTTTCTCAGCTATCAGCAGCTGGACAGGCACTTGAAGTTTTGGCTGTGGCAGCCACCACAATGATGGATTGGTTCTGAAAATATTCACCTCATCCATTTTGGAAATAGTCAACTCCACACCGCCTCGCAGCTTGTCTTCTGTTAAAGCATGATCGATATAGGCCTGGAAACATTCTTCATCAAAATGTTGATAAAAGCCTTTAGAACGAAGCAATTCAGCGGCCTGTTCCCGACTTTCCCAATGATCTCGACGACGTAAGGATAAAGATGCCGGCGACATCTTATCCACAGCCTTTAACTTTAAGGTTTTGGCTACATGCAAAGCAAAGCCGTCTTTGCCCATAATTAAGGGCGGATCAATCATAATGACCTGTTCAAACAGCTCAGGACGTTTTAAGGCCGCCTGAAAAGTCAGCACCGATCCCAAAGAATGGCCAAGGCCGATGACTTTGCGTCCCTGAGCTTGGCGCGTAATGCTGTCAATCACCTGATTAGTTAAGCTGTGCCAGTGATTGTCTATAGGATAACGCTTGTCCGGACCAAGCAAGGGCACGTAAATAATGTCATATTCATCTTTCAGTCCATCAAACAGTTTTTGATAGACCTTCGATGGCACGCCATTGGCGTGCGCAAAGTGGATCAGTGGTTTCATTGCAATTTTGTCGTTTGTTCAGATTGTACTTGCTGTGAAATTGAGCTGGCAAAACCCTGCCCCATTGAACTTCCCACACGTCCCAGAACTGAATCGAAAGGACTATATTCGATGGTGTAATTCACCGCTTTTTCTACTTTCAGTTCACGTTTTAAGCTATTTAAACTACCGGTACGGTCTGCAATGCCCAATTTCACCGCCTGTTCACCTGTCCAGAACAAACCTGAGAAGATTGCAGGATCAGTCGATTTCAATTTTTTCCCACGGCCCTGTTTCACGGCATTGATAAAATGGTCGTGCACATTATCCAGCACCCCTTGTACGTGGGCCTTTTGTGTAGCATCTACCGGCTGAGTCATCGATAAAAGAGCTTTATTTTCACCTGAAGTCATGGTGCGGTCTTCAACGCCCAGTTTCTGCATTAAACCTGTTACTCCGTAGTTCGGCATAATCACACCAATAGAACCAACTAGACTTGAAGGATTGACAATGATCTCATCTGCAGCAGAGGCAATGTAATATGCACCTGAGGCACCTGTATCACCAATGATTGCATACAGTTTTTTGTCTGTATGGGCTTTCTTCAAATATTGAATTTCCTGCCAGATTTCATCCGATTGAACAGGTGAGCCACCTGGAGAATTAATATTTAAAACTACCGCTTTACTTTGTTTATTTTCAAAAGCCTTCTTCAGTGCTTTGACTGTATCGGTGCTATTCACGCTTTGCTTGTCTGCAGCAATGGTGCCAATAATGTCGACCACGGCAATATGCGAACTGGTTGTCGCTGTTGGATCTGTCGTTGAAGTACTGCAGCTTTTAGCCAGTAGTACCAAAATAAACAGGATATAAGCAAAAGTTAAAAATTTAAAAAAGATGCCCCAACGGCGTGCACGGCGCTGTTCTTCTACAGAGGCTAAAACGGCTTTTTCTAAAATGTGCCATTCTTTTCCAGTTATATTTTGCGGATTGGGTTGTATGTTTTGAATTTCATTTTCTGGTTTTGGTGGCCAATCGGACATGAAAAACGATCCAATGTTGAATTAAATTGGACTCATTATATACACTGATCGGGTTAAATCTGTCTAAATTATCGGTTTTCCCTTATAATAAATTTATCTTTTCCATTCATAATGTAATTGACAATACAACAATGACCGATCGAAGCTCCCAGAATACAACATATCGTCTTTTACATTTTATTAGCCGACAACCTATTCAAATTTCTCGATTTATAGCTCGTGGTTTAGCGGGTCTGGTCAATGCCCTTAAAATTTCAAAAACTTCAGAAACCATTCGACTGAATTTAAATATTGCCCTGCCCGAACTGAGCGATGCAGAACGGGAAAAAATTACCGCTCAAGCCATCCGCAATGAACTGATCTCTTATTTTGAGTTCTTCAGTATCTGGGGTTCCAGCAATGAAGCCAATCTTGCGCGCATTCACAAAGTTCATGGCAAGCAGCTGCTTCTGGATGCACTGGCAGAAAACAAAGGTGTGGTGTTAATTGTTCCGCATTTTGGTACCTGGGAAATCATGAATGCTTATATTGCTCAATTTACTAAAATGACCATCATGTATAAGCCGGTAAAAAATGAAGCGGCCGATCTGTTTGTGCGTAACGCGCGCAGTCGTGAACAGGCAACTTTAGTACCTACCGATGAATCCGGAGTTCGCCAGATTTTTAAAGCCTTAAAGCAAGGCGGAACGACGGTTATTTTGCCGGACCACACACCCAATGTTGGCGGTGAAATGATTCCTTATTTTGGACTCCCTTTGGCGACCAGTAATTTGAGTGCCAAACTGATTCAAAAAACCAAGGCCAAAACATTGTTTTTATATGCACTGCGCAATGATGATCAGGGCTTTGATTTGCATTTTGAAGCGATTGATGATCGCATTTATACAGTCGATACCAATCAAGGCACCGGCATTATTTTCCAAGCGATTGAAAACCTGATCCGTCGTTATCCTGAGCATTACCACTGGAGCTATAAACGCTTCAAAGCCAGTCCCGAATTAGATGCACTGTACTATCTTAAGAAACCAGAAGCTTTAGAACTGGTTGCTAAAGTCCGTGCCGAGACAGCAGCTCAAAATACAGCAATTCCATTAGCAAATGAGCAGGTCTTATAATTAAGCTTTATGATTTAAGCTTGGCTGTTGCACGTTTTAACCATTGTCTTTGTTCACGCGCGTAATGTAATTGCATCTGTCCATTAGTCTGTCTGATAAACTGAATACTGCCCTGCTGTACTGTGCTCAATACCGGAATATTCAACTGCTTGAGACGTTGCAGTGTTATTTCGCTGGGATGACCATAGCGGTTATGAAACCCTGCCGATGCAATCACCACTTTCGGTTTTAATTGCTTTAAAAAAGCGTAGGCTGAGCTGTGCCGACTGCCATGATGCCCCAAAACCAGCACATCAACTTTTAAATCCGGATAATCCTGCAGAATTTGATATTCCGTTTGCCAACCTGCATCTCCCATCAGTAAAAAATTTTGATAAGGTTGGGCATGTTTCACCTGCACATACATCACACAGGACATTTCATTTTTCTCAGCGTTGGCATAGACCAGATTTTCGGTTTTGGGTGACAATACGGTCATGTTTACCCGATCACCCCACTGCCAGTTTTGTCCTTGATGACAATAATCAAACCGGCTGGAAGCAGCCACTTCAAGCTGTTCATTTGAATAGACTTGCCTGATGGGTAATTGCTGTTTGATCGACTCATAACCGCCTTTATGATCCTGATCCAGATGAGTCAATATGAGTTGATTCAACTCGCTCACACCCTGCACCGATAAAAAGGGCAAAATGATTTGCTTGCCAATACTAAATTTACTTTCATCATAATTTCCGCCCATGTCTATCATCAGGGTTTGCTCATGATCACGGATAAAAATCGCCTGTCCTTGTCCCACATCCAAGACATTCAGTTCAAATTCGTTTTTACTGCTGTCTAGAGCAATCAAAGGCATAAAACACAATACAGCCCAGGTTTTAGGCAACACATTGCGCGGTAAAAACAGGATGATCAAGCCTAGACACACACTGAACCATACGACAGAATTCATGGCAATCGGTTGTAATGTCGGGGCAATCAGCCGATCTAAAAGTTGCATTAACAACAGCAAAGCAGCTAGACACTGATCATTGATTTGAAAAACCAGACTGCCCAAAGGTTCAGCAATGAAATAGCACAGCGCTGCAAGCAGATCCAATGGAACAATCACCAGACCAATCCAGGGAATGGCAAATAAATTGCTCAGTGGCGTAATCCATGCCATCTGTTTAAAGAACAGGATCATCAGTGGAAATAAGGCTAGAAATATTTTCCATTGCGATTCGATTAAGAGCTTCAACTGCATTTTGAGGTATTGAATTCTAGTCTTCAGCTCATCTGTGCCACTTTGCTGCTGCACGGTCTGATAAATTCGCAGTAACACAAAGCATGCACCATAAGACAGCCAGAACGCGGCCGATAAAATACTGAAAGGGTCAAAAATTAACAGGATTGATGCACTAAAAAGTAAAATATTAAGCGGCCGGACCTTGTGTTTGAACAAGATAAAAACACTGATCAATAAGCAGCTCAACAGCGTTCTTAACGCCGGAATTTCAAAGCCGACAAATGCACAGTACAACGCTACGCTAATACAAAAAGGCCAGATCAGCAGATATTGCTTAGGCCATTTTAAATAGAGCTGGGGTCGATAACGACGAATCAGCTGATGTAAACTCCAGCACAGCAATACGGCAAAAATCAGCACATGCGGCCCAGAGATGGCCAATAAATGACTCATGCCAAAGCGCTGAAACAGTTGCTCGGTTGCTGTATCCAGTAAGCTTTTGTCCCCAGTCAATAAAGCCAGCATCAAACCTTTATGCTGCACCGGCTGCTGCCTGATAAAATAGCGTAACGCCAAACGCTGCTGTTCGACCCACAGCTGAATCTGACTGGAAACAGAAGCTTGTTGTCTTAGGTATTTTCCATAACCCAAAGCCGCCACCTGTTGTTCTGACAACCTTTCTATTGCATTAACCTTAAATCCGGACATGACATTTTGCTGGATATACCATTTCTCCTGATCAAAAACACCCTCAGTGGCATAACTATGGGCGGGCAGAATTTGTCCCTGCAAACGGTAATATTGACCCAATTCAAGTACGGAAGATGAACTTGGATTTGCTTCATTTCTTAAAAATGCCTGCCACTGCACCACTTCTCTATGACGGTTCAGCACCTGTATTTTTTGCTGGATGGTCTGATCGCCTTCTTCATTCAGGTTTTTAATATAGGCAATTACTTCCACCTGTTCAGTCTGCTGTTCTCGAAGCAGTAAGCGTTCACTCAGTTGAGGATCAGCATAACTATAGCCGAGTGTGATCCCGAGACTTAATCCCACACAAAGCTGTAAAAAATTAAATCCCAAGGAATGAACCTGTTTAAAAACAGTCCACTTTAAAATAAGAGTCAGGGTAAAAAGAGCGATACAGGGAATGAATAAAGACTGCAAGATCGGGAAGGTTTTTCCCATGGTTGCAATACCCAGTACCCAGCCAATACATATGATTTGAATCATTGTGATTATAATTTTTTTATTTTTGGCAATATTAAAGCCCACCGCAGTGAGCTTCAATTATTTTTTAAATTTGTCGATCAGTGTCTAGGGTTGGTTGACACTTCGTCTATGTTTGCGACGACGAGTATTTTTTAGATGATACAAGGCGTGAAATACGAAATTTAGTCATTCTAAATGAGTAGTTCACAACGATGTAGCATCAAAAAATATTCACGTCCCGAAGGGTTGAAAGCGAAGATTAGCTTAAACCTTGTCATCAAATTTAAATATATGCCCTTCTTTGCATTTCATTTTTACGCTGTTATATCTCATTGTTTAATTGGAGCTTACAACGCAAACCCTTTATGAAATGTTAACAAACCCTTAATCATCAATCCAGACACCGTCTTGCATATGCAAGATCGAATCGGCAGTTTGTGCCAGCTGTTCATCGTGGGTCACAATCAGCATCGCCATATTGAACTCATTACGTAATTCGCTCAGCAGTTCAAAAATTTTCACCGCCGTTTTACGGTCCAGGTTACCGGTCGGTTCATCCGCCAGCATCAGTTCCGGTTTAGCCACCAGAGCACGTGCCAAGGCAACACGCTGACGTTCACCGCCAGACAGCTCACCCGGTTTATGGGTCATACGATGCGATAATCCAACCCGATTGAGCAGGTATTCAGCCTGTTCTTTAGATTGCTTATAGGTCGTTCCTGCACGCAGCATCAATGGCATAGCCACATTTTCCAACGCCGTAAACTCCGGCAATAGATGATGAAACTGATAAACAAAGCCCAAATGCTGATTTCGCAAATAACCACGTTCAGCTTCACCTAAACTATCAAAGCGCTTGTCGTTTAAGAAGACCTGCCCTTCAGTAGGACAATCCAGACCACCCAGCACATGCAGTAAGGTACTTTTACCGGAACCACTGGAACCGACAATAGAAACAAACTCGCCTTTTTTGACCTGCAAGGACAAATTTTTAATCACTTCTACCGTAGTCTTGCCGTCAGTAAAACTTTTCGAGATATTTTTCGCTTCGAGGACAATATTACTCATAACGTAAGGCCTCAGCTGGTTGAGTTTTGGCAGCACGGAATGCCGGATAAATTGTGGCAAGGAAACTTAGAACCAAGGACAGGCTCACAATCACCACGACATCTTGCCAGCGTAAATAAGACGGCAAGTAATTAATGAAATAAGCATCAAACAGGTTCAAACCGAATGCGGTATTCAACCAACCGATCAAACCACTGATACTCGAAGCGAAGATAATCCCCAAAATAGCACCGGAAACAGTCCCGATCACTCCAATGATGGTGCCCTGTACCATAAAAATTCGGGTAATGGTTGAAGGTGAAGCACCTAAGGTACGCAGAATTGCAATATCGGACTTTTTGTCAGTCACCACCATCACCAGTGAGGACACAATATTAAATACAGCCACCAGTACAATCAGGAACAGTAGCAAGCTGACCATGGCTTTTTCCATCTGAATGGCGCTGAACAAATTCCCGTGGGTAAAGGTCCAGTTCGATGCATAAAAATTGCTTGGCAGATCTTTAACAATATCATCAGCCACTTCAGGCGCCAGGAAAATATCATCCAGTTTTAAACGGACACCTTGGGCACCATCCGGCAAGCGCAATAAAGTTGAAGCATCGTTCAGGGCGATATAACCCATCATCGAATCTACTTCAGCTCCGATACTGAAAATACCGACAATCTTAAAACGCTTGAAACGTGGCACCACTCCTGCAGGAGACGGCGTTGCCTCAGGAAGCACTAAAGTAATATTGTCGTTTAATCCCAAACCCAGTGAATCGGTCATTTGTTTACCTAAAACAATGCCAAATTCACCTTTTTTCAGACTATCAATACTTCCCGCAATCATGTGATTCTGGATAATGGACACTTTCTTTTCGTATTCAGGTTCAATGCCCGTGACCATAATTCCAGCCACTTGGCCCTGTGCAGTTAGCATGCCCTGTAACTGGGTAAATGGTGCTACACCTTTGACATGTTCATGCTGTTCAACTTTTTTTGCAAGTTCCGGCCAATCTGTTAAAATTTGTGTTGAAGAAACAGTAGCTTGAGGTATCATTCCCAAGACACGGTTTTTCAGCTCTCGGTCAAAGCCATTCATTACCGATAACACAGTAATTAATACAGCCACCCCTAGGGTGAGACCGATCATAGACACCAAAGCAATAAAAGAAATAAAGTGGTTACTACGCCGTGCGCGAGTATATCTCAACCCTATGTACAGCGAGATTGGTTTAAACATACCATTTAGTCCGAGGAATAATTATGGAAAATTTACAGCATCAAAGCGGCAATATGGAACGCCGCGTTATGTCGCGAATCGATGCTGCCTTGCGAATTAATTATCAGATTATTTCTGATGATGTCGCACTTAATGACCCTTATGATCCTAACTTTGTGCTGCCCCGCTATTTTCTACTACTCGCAGAATTAGATCAATTTGATCACGCAGTAAACTACGAATTAGAACAATTAACTGAAAAAGATCAACAAATTGCTAGAATATTATCCTTATTCAACCAGAAATTAAACCTTATTACCGGTTCTTTGTACGATGCAATTGTACAATCCATGTTACCAATCCCGGAACATGTCAATTTTTCCGAAACAGGTTTCAGTTTCTTTAATGATCGCCCGATTCAGGAAGGTACTTATATTCATGTGACTTTAAGCCACCCTGAAAATTTCTTCCATATTGCCGCAACTGCTCAGGTCGTCTATAGCCGTGCAGAAGATAACGGTAAGTTCCGCACCGGTGCCTATTTTATTACCTTACACCCACAAGACCGGGTAAAACTGGCCGAATGTGTAATCGTGAGCAAAAATAAAGACTAGTTATTTAACCTTTAGACTGAAGGTTAGATTTGATCTTAGTGGCGAGATTCTGGCTCGCCTTAAGATCACGATAAAAATAAACGAACAGGCCAAACAATAAAATAAAGGATCCCACAAAAACCATCACCGATAATTTTTCATCATTCAGCACAGCACCAAACAGCAGAGCTAACATGGGCGTCAACACGGTGGTCAAAGATAACGTGGTCGCCTTGATATTTTGTACCAGTTTGAAATAACAGAACATGGCGAGCAGTGAAGCCATAATGACCGCATAAAACAGCCCGATCAATGCCTTTGTATTGGGGATATGATCTGGTGCATGCTGCCAGATCAAGGGCAGCATGCACAGTGCAAACAGGCTAGAGACCAAAATGGAGCCCGTCGCCTGCGCCATGGGTTTCAACGGTGCATTGACCTTTTTGACCCAAAAAAGGGAGGCGCAATACACAAAAACACTGATCAGCATCAACCCTATGCCCATCGGCTGGACATGCTGGTCACTTCCTCCCAGACAGATGGTGCCGAGTCCCAATAGCGCAATGCACATCCCCAGCCATTGCAAGCGATGTAAATGAATATTAAAAGCAAAACGTCCGATTAATCCGGTCATGATCGGTGCCAAACCAAACATCAAGGCAATAATGCCAGAGCTTAAATAGCCGGTCGCCAAATAGGTAAAAATTTGCGAACCAATAAAACTACAGGCACCTGCAACATAACTATGCAGGGAAATGGCATTCAAAGGTAATCTGGTTTTCAAAAATACCAACAAGCCCACAGCTAAAGGCAAAGCAATAAAAAAGCGCAGTGCCAAAGCCCATAAACTATGCAGATCAGCAACACTCCAGACGATTGCCAAAGGTGTGGTTGCCCAGATAAATACCAATAAGGCATAGGTGGACATGATGTTGGTTTTTGACGGCATGATTAGCTCAAATTACGGTGTAGTTTTACGTTTCTGTTTCTGAATGGTTTGATCCAGTGCACTGGAAAATTCACGTTTATCTCGTTCAGAAATCGGTGGCGGACCACCCGTATTGACACCTGCTCCGCGTAATGAATCCATAAAATCACGTAAATGCAGACGCGCTTTAACATTGGCGGTGGTATAGATTTCACCGCGAGGATGAATAGCAATTCCACCTTTTTCAATGACTTGAGCAGCCAGAGGAATATCTTGAGTCATGACAATATCATGCTCTTTCATACGTTCAATAATTTCTTTATCTGCAGCATCTGCCCCACTCATGACCTGAATGGAATTAATCCGTACTGACGGGGTAATCCCCACATTTTGATTGGCGACAAACGTCACTTCCAGCTGATAACGATCAGAAGCGCGAATGATCACTTCACGCAGGATTTTAGGCAATGCATCGGCATCCACCCAAAGTTTAAATGGCAGCACACCACATCCATATTTAAAAATAATTATGCCTAGTTTAGCAAATTCCCTGTGACAGGAGGATGGCTAAATCGATTCAGCTGGTGCGCGATTTTTAGATTTCGCCAAGATGCTCATGATTTGCTTAACGAAATTTCAGATTTCATCGTATTCAAATTCAGGAATTTGAGTACATTTCACTGAGTTTAATGGTTAAATTTCACCATTTGACTTGAAATTTAACAATAACCCTCGATTTAATAGATAAATACAACCCAACCCTCGATTGTGAATATGAAAAATCAAAATAGACCGGAACTGATCACCATTGAAGATCAGAACTTTGGCAGTCATGTCGAACATTGGAATCTGCTCACAGAAAATCCGGCTACAGATGTACCCAAGTGGCTAGGGCTGGCCCTGGATGCACCAATCATGCCGATGGGTTTATGTAAACAAGAATGCGACATGGACGCATCAGCCTGGCTGATTCAGGGACCTAAGCAAGCCACAGTAAAATTGACCCAAGTCATTGCCGTTGAAAATAACAAACCGCAAGCGGTCAAAACAGCCTTCCCAAGTTTTGAAAGCCCGTATAAGGTGCCTGCTACGATTGAACGGATTATTACCTGTAAATCCAACACCCAGGCAGTACTACGTTTAAACCTGGGTGCCAATACCATTGTCTATGCCTTTGACACACTATATAGCGTCAATCATGGTCAATACGAAAAAGATCAACCCTATCTTGCGCAGCTCAATGCCTGGGCCTATGAACTGGAAGCTGTTTCGGATCATGAACAACTGGTGGTCGATGATCCTGCTTCCATTAAGCATCACCGTGCCTTAAATGACATTCTTGCGCGCAATAACGGCGTGGCACCTGCCAATTTGCAAGAACAGATTGATGCTTGGGAACCCAAATCGGAAGATGATAAAGACCCGGTCACCGTCGATTTTTCCAAAATGGTTGCCTATCTGTATGGTGAAAATATGGGACAGGAAGATGAAGCCTGGTTCCAGGGCAATATTGTTGGTAAAACATCGATGTCTTTTATGGATCAGCCATATACCCTGTATGACGTTGCCTTAATTCATGATGAAAATCAGGAAGCCACATTAATTCGTATTGCCACCAAAAATCAGGCGCATAAAGACTTTGAAATTGGTCAATTCATTCGTGGCAATTTATGGATTCAAGTGAATATTTACGCTAAAAAATAATTGGCTACAACAGGCAGCGCCATCGCATGATTATTCCTGCACCTGTGGCGCTGCTTTTTTATGTGTAGTATTTATTATCTGCAGATTCAATTTGATCAAAATTTATCCACAGTAACGCATTATATTTAATATTTTTAAATTCAAATTAAAATACATTTATCCACAGTTTTAAATTCAAACTTTTATTTTAAATCGTTAGCTCAGCTATTATATTTTTATGAGTTATTTTAAGCTATGTATCCCGCACAGCCCGGTGGTGACAGGAATTTGAAAGCCAGCAGCTATTCTGCTAAATAAAAATAAATATTTTAATTACATATTTTTATTTAGTACTTTATTTAATCAATCTTTTATGCTAAAAATACAAACTAGCAATATAAATTAACGATAAATAAATCGGAATAGAGTTTCCATGAAAATCGTGCAAGAAGAAAATATACAAACAGTTGAACATCAACTGGTTAAACGCTTCCAATTAGACACCATCTCATGCCTATTTTTTGTACTGGGCATGTTTATGTCTGCCTACCTTTTGCATCACTTTATTCTTTAAGCTGATTGTAACGATCTTATCTTCAACACCCAGATTCTATTCAATAAAAAGCCCATCATGTGATGGGCTTTTTTAGCTTTAAGGATTAACCATTGCGCTTGGCAAAGTCATCCATAAAATTAACCAGAGCCTGTACGCCTTCTAATGGTACAGCATTGTAAATACTGGCACGCATACCGCCCACTGAACGGTGACCTGCCAAGTTAAGCAGATGATTCGCTTCAGCTTCTTTCAGGAATTGTTTCTCAAGCTCAGCTTTTGCCAAGGTAAACGGTACATTCATGATTGAACGATTTGCTTCTGCAATCGGGTTGGCATAGAAATCGCTGGCATCGATATAACCATACAGTAGCTTGGCTTTTTCAAGGTTGACCTGATGCATGGCATCGACACCGCCATTTTCAAGCAGCCATTCAAATACCAGACCAGACAAGTACCAGGCATAGGTTGATGGTGTGTTGACCATAGACCCGTTTTTCGCCTGATCTGAGTATTTCAAAATGCTTGGAATTTCAGGTTTGGCCTGATCGAGTAAATCTTCGCGGATAATCACTAAAGTTAAGCCGGCAGGACCAATATTCTTTTGTGCACCTGCGTAGATTAAACCGAACTTGGATACATCTAATGGCGCAGATAAAATGCTCGATGAAAAGTCACATACTAGTGGTTTATCTGTTTCAGGAATACCCGCAAACTGAAGACCACCAATAGTTTCGTTATCGGCATAATGCACATAGGCTGCATCATCAGACAGGTTCCAGCTGCTTTGCTCTGTAATCGCCAGTTTACCGTTAATGCTGGTACCCGCTTCTACAACATTAATGTCGCCATAACGTTTTGCTTCTTTCAGGGCTTTTTCTGACCAGATTCCGGTATGAATATAATCAGCCTTGCTGTTTTTACCCAACAGGTTTAAAGGAATAGCAGAGAATTGAAGTGAAGCACCACCTTGCAAGAACAATACTTTGTAGTTCTCTGGAATGTTCATCAGTTTACGCAAATCTGCCTCTGCTTTTTCTGCCACAGCCACATAGTCAGGACTACGGTGACTCATTTCCATGATCGAAAGACCTTTGCCATGCCAATCAAGCAATTCAGCCTGAGCTTGTTCTAAAACGGCAGTAGGTAATGCAGCAGGACCAGCACAGAAGTTGTACGCGCGCATGATTTTTCCTTTCAAAGTGAAACACAATAAAATGATGGCATTTAACCACAGATGGGCGTAGCTTGCAGTAAATTATCCTGAAAATATTTCAATGCTGTCGGACATTTAAAATCAAAATTTCAATGAAGGTGGATTTTACTAAATCCTTTTGCAATCTGTGTTCCAGAGTTTAAAGGGACAACTAGCTCTTAGGGCTGCTCTTTTGCAAATAAAGACTGCAAGATGTGAGTTTTTAGAATCTCGTCACGTGATTGATATACAAATGCATATTAAACAATACAACAACTTATTGATTAGACATACAATTCAATCTATGCAATATAATTGTTACAAAGAAATTGAGAGTCTGATCGATGTCACTGCGTTTAGCTGCATTACCAAAGAAACTTGCTCTACTTATACACCATCATCTTCGTTTTGGAATTTGTACTGCGGGTGTGATTTTTACTTCACAGGTTTTCGCTGAAAGTATCAGCTATGTGCAGGCTGAACAGACCATTCTCAAAGACTCTTATACCACCCAAGCCAATCAGGCTCTGCAGCAGGCTTCCCAACTTGAAGCTGAAGCCATTCAAGGTTTAGGCCTGCCCCGTGTCGATTTAAATGTCCGTGCTTATGCCTTTCATAATGAAGTGGATCTTCCGCTTGGGGCTTTAAAAAACAATTTAGAACAGTCCTTGAGCAATGGCGTAAATAATAAAATTGATGAACTCAATTTGGGCGGCTTTGCCGATCCATTAAAAGAAGGTTTAAAACAACCTATACAGGATGGCGTGGGATTAATTCCAGATGAGTCCACCGTTACATTAGATGATCAGGTCATCCGCCCGACCGTGTCAGTGATTATGCCTTTATATAGCGGTGGTCTGACTTCAAGTGCCAAGGAAATAGCGCAGATCAAGGCACAGCGCAGCCAATTGAATAGCAAGCAGGAGCAAGATGTACAACGCTTTGAACTGATTCAGGCTTATTTTAATACGCAACTGCAAAAGCAACTTTTGACCTCCAGTCAATCCAACTTCAATGCCATGCAAACCCACTACAGCAATGCTTTAAAGCTGGAACAACAGGGATTTATCAGCAAAGGCCAGCGTATGCAGTTTGAAGTAGCCAAGAACAATGCCGAGCGTAGTGTACAAAATGCCGAAGCCAATTTAAGATCCAGCCTGTTTCAGCTCAACAACCTGCTACAGCGCAGCCAGATTACCGAACTGAGCACACCGCTATTTGTTAATTCCAGTCAAAATCAAAATCTGAATGCGCTGTTAAAAAGTTATCCGGAGCAGTCAGCCCTGATTCGTAAAATGCAGATGGATACCCAGCTGGCCAATGCCAATGTCAAGGCACAAAGTGCCGCGAAAAAACCCAATGTTTTTGCCTTTGGCGAATACACTCTGGATGAAAAGCAAAACTGGATTGTTGGTGTAGCGGCACGTTATAACCTGTTTTCCGGGGTTGATAAGAATAAAAATGTTCAGGCCGCAGAATTGCAACGTTATGCCTCAGAACTACTGACAGCACGCACCAAACAGGAAATTGAAAATATTATTTACAAGTCCTATAGCGAAGCGACTACAGCCCAGCAAAGTCATCAGCTGTTACAGCAAAATCTGAAAGCCGCCCAGGAAAACCTGCGCATTCAGACTTTATCTTTTAAAGAAGATATGGGCACTGCCACCCAGGTGATTGATGCACAAAATACTTTGAGCGCTTTAAAAAGTGAGATGGCATTGAATGCGTATAAATATGTGATGTCCCTGGCTACTTTACTGCAAAGCCATGGCTCGATTGAGCAGTTTCAAAGCTATGTCAGCCAAAGCAATACCAGTTATATTCGTTAATTTTTGATGGGGAAAACCATGACTCAAGATCAAAACAAGCCTGATCAAGATGTAGAAAATGCCTCATTAGAAGGCACTTCTAGCAATATCTCGGCTCAAAGCAGTAAAATCGATACTCAAGAAACATCTGAACAGCAAAATAATACAGAGAATGAGTTTTTCAGTTATGCGGAACAATCTGCATCTACTGAACCTGCAGCTCAGAATGAAAAAAAATCTGCTTTGTTAAAAGCTGTGGGCGGCATACTGATGATTTTACTTCTGGGTTTAATTGGCTTTGGTTTATGGAAAAGTTATCAACCCAAAGAAGTTGAGCTACAAGGACGGGTTGAAGCGGAAACCATCCATGTCAGTACCAAAGTACCGAGCCGCATTGAAGAAATTTCTATCCATGATGGACAGAAAGTAGTTAAAGGTCAGCAACTGGTCCGCTTATTTAGTCCTGAAGTTGAAGCCAAAAAGCAGCAGGCGCTGGCAAGCCTGCAATCTGCTTTAGCCTTGCAATCCACAGCGGATCGCGGTTCCCAGCAGGAAAATATCGACAGTTTATATGCCAACTGGCAGGCCATGAAAGCCCAGCAAGAATTGGCCCAAACTACCTATCAGCGTGGAGCCACGCTGTTTAAAGAAGGCGTCATTTCACGCCAGCGCCGCGATGAAATGCAGGCTGCAGCACGATCCTCCGCACAAATGACTGAAGCAGCTTATCAGCAGTATGCACGTGCCAAACGCGGCAGTACCTCTGAACAAAAATCTTCCGCCGATGCACAGGTGGAAATTGCCAAAGCTGCGGTTGCGGAGGCCAATGCACTGCAAGCTGAAACCCAACTGGTTTCGCCAATCAATGGCACCGTTTCCAAAACCTATGGCAAGGTGTCAGAACTGGTGGCGATGGGTGTGCCAGTCGTCAGTATTATTCAGGATGATGATCTCTGGGTCAGCCTGAATATTCGTGAAGATCAATATGCACAAGTCTATCAGGCTAAATCGATTGAAGGTTTTATTCCTGCCTTGAACAAGAAAGCCCTGTTCAAGATCAAAAATATTGATGCCGAAGGTGAATTCGCCACCATTAAAACCACACGCCAAACCGGTGGCTATGATATTCGCAGTTTCAAGATTCGGCTCACCCCTGCCCAGCCAATGGCAGATTTAAAAGTGGGCATGAGCGTACTGTTTAAAGTGAAAGAGTCTTAATTATGCTGCATGGCATACTGTGTGAACTTCGCTATTTGCTCAAGCATAAGTGGGACTTGTGCATGGTCACACTGGCACCTGCATTTATGATTGTGCTGTTCGCCAGTATGTTTGCTCAAGGCAAACCCAGCCATCTGCCGATTGCGATTATTGACCAGGACCAGAGTGAACTGAGCCAAAACATTATTCATCATGCCGGTCTGAACCACAGCCTGAAAATCAGTACGATTTCCAACAGTCAGGATGAGGTTGAACAGCTACTCAATCAAAATAAGATCTGGGGTTATATCAGCATTCCCGAAGGTGCCGAACAACGGCTGGTTCAAGCCAAGGATGCTGAAATCAGTATTGCCTATAACCAAAGTTATTTTAGTGTCGGCAATAGCATTTCTTCTGCCATGCTAATCAGTACCTTACAGGCACTGGCCGACTTTACTGGACACAGTTATTTGCAAAACCAGATTCCTTATCTGGATGCACCGACACCCAATATCAAAATTTCCCCACTGTACAATCCGGGACTAAGTTATGAGTTTTATTTAGAACCGTACATGATTCCAGCGATTTTGCATTTATTGCTCTGTTGTTGTGTGGCATTTTCAGTTGGACAAGAACTGAAATTTAATACCACCACGCAGTGGCTCGCACAGCCAAATGTCTTGCTTGCCCTGTTTGCCAAAAATATGACGTATGTGCTGATTTTCAGCTTTTGGACCTGGCTGTGGATGTTCTGGCTGATTGAATTTCGAGGCTGGTTTGTTGCAGGTCAATTGTGGATGATTCTACTGGGGCAATTTCTTCTCTATAGCGCTTACGCCTTTATTAGCAGTAGCGTGGTTTTAGCCACCCGTGATCTGGCGAAAAGTTTTGGTTTTATTGCGGTGTATGGCGGGTCATCTTTAAGTTTTGCTGGCGTAACTTTACCGCTAAATAATGCGCCCTTATTTACCCAGTTCTGGTCCAATATTATTCCCTATACCCCTTATGCCAAGTTACAGACAGAACAATGGGTCATCGGCAGTCCTGTATCCATTTCACTGTTACCGTTTGCAGTTTTAGCGTTTTATTGCCTGTTTTATATGAGCACCGCCTATCTGTTCCTTAAAAAGAATATAAAGGGAGTTCAGGCATGAAAATGACTCCTAAAAACTTTCTATACTTTTATTTTAAAACTTTTAAAGATATTGCCGCGAATAGCTCTATTTTGACCACGTTGGTGCTCTCGGTATTTGTATACAGTTTCTTTTATCCGGCTGCATATAAAGCCGAACATGCTGAATCATTGCCGATTATTATTGTCGATGAAGAACAAAGCCTAATGACGTCCAGCATTATTGGCGAAGTGACTAAAAGCCCAAATGTACAAATTAAGACAGTCACAGGTAATTTTGCCGAAGCACAGCAGATGATTAAGCTGCAACAGGCTGACGGGATTTTACTGCTACCAGATAACTTATCCAGCAGTCTGCGACGTGGTGAAGTGGGCGGCATCGGTTTGTATTTAAGTGCAGCCAATTTTTTAAAAACCCAAAAGATTGGTTTGGGGCTGGCTACATCAGTTGAACATGCGCTGGCCGAACAGGCTGAAAAATTTCAGAATATTTCAGAATTTTCTCCGGCACTATCGATTCATCAAATTCCTTTGTTCAATACCCTGTCTGGCTATGGCAGTTATATTTTTCCGGCCGTTGCTCCATTGATTATCCATCAAACCATTCTGCTGGGTTTGTGCATGTTGATTGCAGGCTATCGTGAAAAGTACTGGGCACCCACTCGAACCGAATTTTGGGCTTTGTTTGGTGCCATTTTAACTATAGGCTTTTTAGGCTGTTTGTATCTGTTTGGATTTACCTTTTGGCTGAATGATTATCCACGTGGTGGTAATTTCCTGGGCATGCTCATAGCGGTACCTATATTTCTGAGCTGCGTGATTGGATTAAGTATGCTGATTGCATCTTTTCTGGATATGCCAGAACGTGCAGGTCATGTGATTGTGTTTACCTCTATTCCCCTGTTTTTGCTTTCAGGTACGGCATGGCCGCATGCTGCAATGCCAGAATGGATGCAATGGTTGGGTCAGGCACTTCCATCCACCCAAGGCATACAGATGTTTATTCAATTGAACCAGATGGGTGTGCCAACTCAGCTGGTCATTCCGAAAATGATTTATCTGGCGACTTTTGCTGGTATTTGCCTGGTTTGGTCATATTTCAGGCTGAGCCGAGCTGCTCAAAAATAATCTTTTACGTATGACGTCATAAGATTATTAAATAAAACTTTACAATTTGATTATTTCTTATACCAAAAATGATCTTTTTTTGACCTTTTGAATCAATTGTGAAGAAAAAAGTTAGATTGAATGTATTAATCGATGCAAAATAGCCCCCTGTTCATATTCCATGAATATTTTTTATATGATTCATTCCCACGCTTCCACTAACATGCCGATGTGATATCGACAGTGTTACAGCAGCTTTTTCATTAAAAATTTGATTTTAAGGGCTTAGCATGAAAAGGATTAAGATTAGTCTTGCTTGGCAAATCGTCATTGCGCTCATTTTAGGTGTGCTTGTAGGCTCTTTTCTACATTATTCTCCCGAATATCGTGAAACTCTAATTAATAATCTGCTGAGTCCTTTGGGCGCAATCTTTATTAATTTGATTAAGATGATCGTCATTCCACTTGTCGTTTCAATGCTGATTTTAGGTATTGCCAATACAAGTCATGGTCAAAATTTGGGTAAACTTGGTTTCAAAACCATTGTTTATTTTGAAGTGATTACCACTGTTGCGATTATTGTCGGTCTGGTTGCTGCAAACATCTTCCAGCCGGGCGCCGGTATTGATATGTCGAGTTTGACACAAACCGATATCTCCCAATATCAGCAAACCACCCAGGAAGTGAGCAGTCACTCTCATGGCTTGGTGAATACCATTTTATCTTTAATTCCTTCCAATATTTTTGGATCACTGACTGATGGGCATATGCTGCCAATTATCTTCTTCTCCGTGATCTTTGGTGTTGGTTTAGGGTCTTTAGCTAAAGAAACCAAGAAACCGCTGATTGATGTGTTGCATGCGATTTCTGAAACCATGTTCAAAGTAACCCACATGATCATGCTTTTTGCACCATTCGGTGTATTCGGCCTGATTGCGGCTACCGTTGCGAACTTTGGTTTTGCTTCACTGCTTCCATTATTGAAATTAGCTCTATTGGTTTACGGCGCTATTTTCTTCTTCATCTTTGTTATTTTAGGACTTGTCGCTAAATTCTGTGGTTTCAGTATTTGGGAAATTATTAAAATTCTAAAAGATGAGCTGATTCTGTCTTATTCAACTGCAAGTTCCGAGACAGTATTACCGCGCCTGATGGAAAAAATGGAAGCCTATGGTGCACCAAAATCCATTACCAGTTTTGTTATTCCAATCGGTTATTCATTTAACCTGGATGGTTCTACACTTTATCAAAGTATTGCAGCGATTTTTATTGCGCAGCTTTACGGTATTGATTTAACCATTACTCAGCAAATCATTCTGGTTCTAACCTTGATGATTACCTCTAAAGGTATTGCAGGTGTGCCGGGTGTGTCTTTCGTTGTATTGTTGGCAACCTTGGGCAGTGTCGGTATTCCGCTGGAAGGCTTGGCATTTATCGCCGGTATTGACCGTATTTTAGATATGGCGCGTACTGTGCTGAATGTAATTGGTAACTCATTAGCTGTTCTTGTGATCAGTAAATGGGAAGGTAAATTTGATGCTGAAAAGCAAAAAGATTATCAAGTTGAAATGAAACAGGCTGCATAATTTATAATATTAAAAAAGGAAGCTTCGGCTTCCTTTTTTATTACAAACAAAAAGAATTCCAACCAAATTAAATTTTAAAAATTTTCCTTATATTTAGTTTTCAATTGAAAACTAAAACAAAAAAGATAATACTGATTAAATATTAATCAAAAAATAAACTACAAAAGGAAGATAAATGGAAAATTTCATAAATAAGCTTCAAAGCCATATTGACCATGTTAAACGTGTTGGGGAACACTGCTCTACTGAGGAAACAACTAAACAAGCATTAATTTTACCGCTTTTAGACATTCTTGGCTTTAGTCCTTACGATCCCACAAAAGTATTAGCAGAATTTGCTGCTGATTTTCCAGGAGTCAAATCAACAGAAAGAGTTGATTATGCTTTATATTGCAATGGTCAACCTGTGATGTTTATTGAAGCAAAACCGTATGTAGCAAATCTAACCAATCATGCCCCACAATTATCCCGTTATTTTAATAGCAGTCTAGGCGTTACCATTGGAGCAATTACCAATGGTAAAGAATGGCGTTTTTTTACTGATTTAATTAATCCTAATGTCATGGATGAGAAACCATTTCTAACCGTTGATTTTATGAAACATAAAGCGGAAGAGCTGGTACAGTTAGCCGAATTTAAGCATGATAATTTCCACGTAGAAAAATTACGTTTCTTTGCAGAAGAAAATCAATATATCCAACAATTTAAAGCAGTAATTAAGAAAAGTATTAATGAAATTGATTTAGATTTTGTTCGCTATGTTGCACAGCAAGCAAATATTCAGCGCCAATTAAATACTAAATTTTTAGAAACGATACAACCATTTGTAAAACAAGCCGTTGAACAAGCTATCAGTGATACAGTTGTTAAGGGATTATCATCCCCAACGATTATTACCGCTCAAACAATTGAACCGAAATCCGAACAAACTATTGATCAACCAATTGATAAAGGATTTAAAGATATTGTTAATTCTGACAACGACAAAATTATTACGACAAAAGATGAGCAAGAACTGTTTCGAATAGTGAGTGAACTTTTCCCTGAATCAGATTTAGCAACTAGAGATACAGAAAGCTATTACTCTGTTTTATACCAAAATAAAAACAATCGTTGGTTATTTAGATACGATGTAAATCGAAAACGACCTACAATTCAATTTAATATAAATATTGATGACCAGCGTAAATTAGAATTATTACGTGCAGGACTAGAAGTATTAACTAATGGACAAGTTTATTTAGATAAACCAGAACATATTTATAGAGCTGTAGGCATCCTCAAAGATTGTCTGGATTACTGTAGTAACGATGATAATTTTAAAAGAAATGTTGCTTCTTAATTTTAAAGTCATAAAAAAGAGCGCCTAAGCGCTCTTTTTTAAATCAAAACTTATTCTTCGTCAGAATCTCTTAGATCCGATTCAGTATCAGCTTCATCAGCGATAGTTTCATCATCCACCAAAGTTTCAGAATCAATTAAAGCTGTAGAGGCAACAACTTCTTCACATTCAACCGCCTCAATAAACTCATCTTCTTCTACAGCTTCAACCGAAACCACACCTACAAGTAACTCATCATTACCTAAACGGATCAATCGAACACCTTGGGCATTACGACCAGTTTGCGCAACTTCAGAAGCACGTGTACGAACTAACGTACCACCATCAGAAATCAGCATCAGTTCTTTAGAGGCATCAATTGCAACCGCACCTACCAACTGACCGTTACGCTCAGAGGTCTTGATCGCAATCACGCCCTTACCGCCACGTTTCTTGGTCGGGAAGTCATCTACCGGAGTACGTTTACCGTAACCATTTTCAGAAGCACACAGCACTTCACCCGTTTCAGGTACAACCACCAGTGAAACAATACGGCTGATTAAAGCTGAATCTGAACTATCTTCATCATCTGACTCGATATCAGCATCTTCGGCATCTTCAACTTGCGCTGCACCAATGGTCACACGCATACCGCGTACACCTTTGGCTGAACGTCCCATTGAACGCACATCAGTTTCAGCAAAACGGATCGCTTTACCTTCATTCGAGAACAACATGATTTGCTGTTCGCCATCGGTAATCGCAACGCCAATTAAAGTGTCATCGCCATTAAGTTCAATGGCCCGTAAACCGTTCGAACGAACATTACTGAACTGTTCAAGTTCTACACGTTTGATCGTACCGTACTCGGTGGCCATAAACACATAGAAGTTTTTACGTACTGCTTCCGCTTGCTGTGCAAAGTCGGCAATGACTTGATCATCCAGATCGCTTGCTGAAAGCTCAACACCCAATTGCTTCAATTGAACACGTAATGCATCAGACAAGTCATCTGCACCATCTTCAAGTTCAGCAAGTGCTACTTCTAGTTCAGCATAATGTGAATTGATAATTTCATTTTCTTGAAGTTTCGCAGCATTGGCTTTTACAAATGCCTTAAAATCAACCAGACGATCTTTAAATTTCTTCGGTGCATCAATCACCGGAAGAATAGCGGTAATGGTCTCGTTCGCATCCAGCGGCAACAGGTTCACCATTGGGCGACCTTTGGCACCACGTGATGCTTGGGGCACTTCAAATACTTTCAGACGATAGACTTTACCTACATCAGTGAAGCAAAGCACCGTTGCGTGGTTCGAAGTCACAATCAGATGCTGGATGTAATCGTCTTCTTTCATTGAAGTCGCAGACTTACCACGACCACCACGACGCTGTGCAGCATAGTCAGAAAGTGGCTGGGTTTTCGCATAACCGGTTTTAGAAACGGTCAATACCACCTGTTCTTCAGGAATCAAATCTTCACGAGAGAAATCAATACGTGATTCAACAATAGCAGTTTTACGCGCATCGCCATATTGTTGCAGGATTAACGCCAATTCTTCTTTAATCACTGCCATCAATAAATTGAAATCGTTCAGAATTGCAGTTAATTCAGCAATTTGACCCAAAATTTCAGAATATTCAGCATGTAGCTTGTCTTGTTCCAGACCGGTTAAGCGATGTAAACGCAGTTCCATAATCGCGTTAACTTGTGTTGGTGACAGACGGTAAATATTACCTTCCAGACCAAATGGTTTCGCTGGATCTTCGCCTTCAATTTCGTCAGGACGTACCGATACTGAACCTGCTTTTTTAAGCAATGCAACAACACCGCCACCTGCCCATTCACCCGCTTGTAAACGCTCACGCGCTTCAGCCGGATTGGCAGAAGTTTTGATGGTTTCGATAATGGCATCAATATTTGCCAGAGCAACCGTCAAACCTTCCAAGATATGACCACGTTCACGTGCTTTACGAAGTTCGAACATGGTACGGCGAGTCACCACTTCTTGGCGGTGACGAATAAACGCTGCAATGATGTCTTTCAAGTTCATCAACTTCGGCTGACCGTTGTCGAGGCAGACCATGTTGATGCTGAAAGAATTTTCAAGTTGTGTGTTCTGGAACAGGTTATTCACAATTACTTCAGCGTTTTCGCCACGCTTCAAATCAATTGCAATACGCATCCCGTCTTTGTCGGATTCGTCACGAAGTTCCGAAATACCTTCAAGTTTTTTCTCTTTAACCAATTCAGCAATACGTTCAATCGTTTTTGCTTTATTGACTTGATATGGAATTTCAGTAAATACGATAGTGGTACGACCGTTTTTCGGGTCTTCTTCAAAATGATATTTACCACGAATATGCAAACGGCCTTTACCTGTACGGTAAGCATCGACAATACCTGACTTACCGTAAATGATACCGCCTGTAGGGAAATCTGGACCAGAGATGTGTTCCATCAATCCTTCAATTGAAATATTCGGGTTTTCCGCATAGGCCAAACATGCATTGACCACTTCGGTCATGTTGTGTGGCGCCATATTGGTCGCCATACCCACAGCAATACCGGTTACACCGTTAATCAGCAAGTTAGGCACACGTGTCGGCATAACTTGTGGAATACGTTCAGAACCGTCGTAGTTGTCTTCCCACTCGACTGTATCTTTTTCCAGATCAGCCAAAAGTTCATGGGTGAGCTTACGCATACGCACTTCGGTATAACGCATTGCTGCTGCGCTATCGCCATCGACTGAACCGAAGTTACCCTGACCATCCACCAATTGATAACGCAAGCTAAAGTCTTGCGCCATACGAACAATGGTCTCATAAACAGCAGAGTCACCATGCGGGTGATATTTACCGATCACGTCACCGACTACACGGGCTGACTTTTTGTATGCTTTATTGTAGTCGTTGCCCAATTCGTGCATAGCGAAAAGCACACGACGATGAACAGGCTTTAAGCCATCTCTCACGTCAGGTAATGCACGAGAAACAATAACGCTCATGGCATAGTCGAGATATGAGCTTTTGAGTTCATCCTCAATGGCAATCGGTCGGATTTCCGATACGCTCATGCATACTCCTTATTACAAACAGCCGTTCAAACTGCTCGTTTTATATAATCAATCTAGCAAAAAATTAACCCAAAATAAGCTGAGTTAAAGTCTAAATACAGCCATAAATTATAGCATAAATTCTGTTGTTTTTGTGCCATATCTCTTATCTTAATCTTGTTAATTTTCTATAATTTATCGTTTATTTTTTAGGCACTTTCATTTGTCGGAATTTTATGTGATTTAGTTCATTTTATTCGATGTCTAATTGCAAATCTTGGCGCTAAATCTTCAACTTGTTTATTCAGTTAAAATTATTATTTGGCCCTTAAAAAAAGATATAAATCGATTAAATACACTCTCCAATTTACCTGTTCAAATGCATGGAAGCTGAATCACTATTTAAGACAATGAAAATCGTAAAGTTTTATCTAATACTCCAAGATGCTAGCACTTGCACCTACACATCCTAAAAATGGATCCAGGTAAAATCCAGGCATAAAAAAACACCCCCAAACAGGCAGCAAAAGCATTGCTTTTACGACGTGTACAGGAGCGTTTTTTGAACTGCGTTCAGGAATTAGATTTTAGAAACCAATTCTGGAATGACAGTGTTCAAGTCACCAACTAACCAGTAGTCAGCTACTGCATTGATTGGCGCTTCTTCGTCTTTGTTGATCGCAACGATCACTTTAGACTCTTTCATACCCGCCAAGTGCTGAATCGCACCAGAGATACCTACAGCGATGTACAGGTCAGGTGCAACGATTTTACCCGTTTGACCAACTTGCATGTCGTTTGGTACGAAGCCAGCATCTACTGCAGCACGTGAAGCACCTTGAGCAGCACCAAGCTTGTCAGCTAATGGATCAAGGATCTTGTGATAGTTTTCACCAGAACCTACACCACGACCACCAGAAACAACGATACGAGCAGCCGTTAATTCTGGACGTTCAGATTTAACGATTTCTTCGTTAATGAACTTAGAAATACCCGCATCACCAGCAGACGCAGCAGCTTCAACGCTAGCCGAACCACCATCGCTTGCTACAGCATCAAATGCAGTACCACGAACAGTTGCAACAACAATAGACTCACCTGATTCTACAGTTGCAATCGCGTTACCTGCATAAATTGGACGTTTGAAAGTTTTAGGACCTTCAACAGCAATGATGTCAGTGATCATGCTTACGTCTAAAAGTGCAGCAGCACGTGGCAATACGTTTTTACCATTTGAGGTAGATGCAGCAAGGATATGTGTATAGCCTTTACCTAATTCAGCAACAAGTTTCGCTACGTTTTCAGCCAATTGGTTTGCATAAGCAGCGTCGTCAGCAAGTAATACTTTGCTTACACCCGCAACTTTAGCTGCTTGGTCAGCAACTGCCTGAGCGCCAGAACCAGCAACCAATACAGTGATATCACCACCGATTTTTTGAGCTGCAGCAACAACGTTTAAAGTTGCACCATTAAGTGCTTTGTTGTCGTGCTCAGCGATAACTAAAATACTCATGATTTTATCCTTCTGTATTAGATCACTTTCGCTTCGTTTTTAAGTTTTTCAACAAGCTCATCTACAGATTTCACTTGTACGCCAGCTTTACGTTCAGCAGGAGCTTCAACTTTAACTGTTTTAAGTTTAGTTGCAGGAGAAACACCAAAGTCAGCAGGAGACTTAGTATCAAGCGGTTTTTTACGCGCTTTCATGATGTTTGGAAGAGCTGCATAACGTGGCTCGTTCAAACGTAAGTCAGTCGTGATGATTGCAGGAAGTGCAAGCTCAACAGTTTGCAAACCACCGTCAACTTCACGAGTTACCTGTACTTTGTCGCCTTCAACTTTCACTTCAGAAGCGAATGTACCTTGACCTGCGCCAAGTAGAGCGCCAAGCATCTGACCAACCTGGTTAGAGTCGTCATCAATTGCCTGTTTACCAAGAAGGATTAATTGTGGTTGTTCAGCGTCAACAACACCTTTCAGGATTTTAGCTACTTCTAGCGCACCCAGTTGGCTGTCATCAGCTTCAACCAGAATACCGCGGTCAGCGCCAAGTGCCATCGCAGAACGGATTTGTTCTTGAGCTTCTTTAGGACCAATAGAAACAACAACGATTTCTGAAACAGTTCCTTTTTCTTTTAAGCGAACCGCTTCTTCCACTGCGATTTCACAAAATGGGTTAATTGACATTTTAACGTTAGTAAGGTCAACCCCACTATTGTCCGGTTTAACGCGAACTTTAACGTTGGCATCAACCACACGTTTTACAGCAACAAGAGCCTTCATGTAATCCTCGGCTGTTTTAGCAAATGTAAATGTTGAGAAAAGTTATAATAACTCTTCACTTAAATTTTTTTAGGTGCCCTATCTTGCAATGTGTACGGCATTTCGGTCAAGTCACAATTATCAAAAGAGCTGTAAAAATGCGTAATTTTCCTTGAACTTGTCGTTCATATTTTTTTTAAACGTTTTTACTCAAATGAAATACTTAAATATTTAGTTATTTTTTAAACATTGATTTTTATTATGTTTTTATCTGATTAAACTCATCAAAAGTTCTGATTTAATCCTTGTTTTGCATCAATATTTTAATATTCTTGTACAGCAGCCTGATTTAAACATTCAGGTAATGAATTGTCATTTTAGACAGATTGAACAAATTCTTTCACAAGTTTCGCCGTAAAAATGTGCTTTTTTTAAGTTAAACATGCAACAAATTAATTTTAGTAAGCTCACTTGTAGCAGATAAAAAAAAGCAGGCCATCAAGACCTGCTTTTTTTAAAGTCGATTATTGGATGATCAGCCAGGTTGCAGCCAGCATGAGTAAACCGCCTGAACCGCCATCAATCCATTTCTGTTTACGTTCATCTATATGGGTTTTTTGACTAATCTTGGCAAAAATCACACTCAAGCCACAATACACCACAAAAATCAGTCCAATAAAGATAAAGGACAAGATTAAACCCTGACTCACCGTATTTCCGGTTTTATCAATGAACTGCGGTAAAATTGCAAAATAGATCAGCATGCCTTTCGGATTTAACAGTGCAGTAAAAAACCCTTTTTTGATCGGACTGGACGAAGATTTTTTCTCGATCGTGAATTTATTTTGACTGAACACCGACTTGATTAAACTAAAAGCCAGAAATAACAGGTAAGCAATGCCGAGCCAGCGGATGGTTTCAAATAACACCGGGAAAGAGACAATGATGGCGGCGATCCCCAATGCGACCAAAACGGAATGGACCAAATATCCAAGACAAATTCCTACAGTTGCCAGCATGCCTGCTTTTGCATCTTTACCCATCACTTGTGACAAGATAAACAGCATATCTGGTCCAGGGGTGAAAATAAGCGGGATAACCGTTAAGGCGAACAGTGCAAATACAGACATTTCCTTTTCCCTTTCCATGTCTTGAAAGTGAAAATTAGTATCGAATAAATAGTACAAAATAGGATTTCAAATATTCTATAATTATGATCATTTTTCGAATTATATTCTAATTTATGAAGCTATCTTCTAAATCTGTTTCAGCAAAGCTGGACCGTATTGATAAAAATATCATTCGAGCCTTGCAAAATAATGGCCGTATGCAAAACAACGATCTGGCCCGTGAAATTGGACTCTCGCCATCTTCCTGTCTGCGGCGGGTGAAACTACTGGAAGAAGCAGGTGTGATTCAGAGCTACACCACTGTGGTCGATCCGCAAAAAATTGGCTTGCAGCTCATCTTGTTTTCACGAATCTGGTTAACTGGGCAGGATGCCGAAACCATTGATACCTTCATTGAAGCCATGAAGGAGCTTCCCCAGGTGATGGAGTGTTATATTATTTTGGGTGAATGCGATGCCATGCTGAAAGTGGTGGTTCCGGATCTGGAAAGTTATCGTAAATTTCAGTCCGCGCATCTGACCAAGAAAAATGGCATTACCAGTGTAAAAACGGATTTGCCGAGTCAGATTATTAAACAGAGTTTTCAATTACCGCTTGATGATCTTTAGGACATCTAGAATGAGTTTACGGCTTGAGACATCACGTTTGATTTTAAGAGCATGGAAAAATTCAGATCTTAAGTCGTTTTATGCCTTAAATTCTAACCCTGAAGTGATGCGTTATTTTCCAGATTGCTTAACCCGCACACAAAGTGATGCACTGGCGCATAAATTTCAAAGCCTGATCGAAAATCAGGCTTGGGGCGTGTGGGCAATAGAATTAAAACAGACAGGTGATTTTATTGGCTGCACCGGATTACATGCTCAACCCCATCAGTTTACATTTTCACCCTGCACCGAAATAGTCTGGCGACTTGAGCAGAAATATTGGGAGCAATGGTTTTGCGACCGAGGCTGCAACAGCGTGCTTAAACTTTGCTTTTGATTTATTCAATCTGAACCAGATCGTGGCCTTTACGGCAATACAAAACATTCAATCTCAAGCTGTGATGCAACGTTTAGGCATGCAGTTTAAGGACTACTTCAATCACCCTGCTTTAGATGACAGCAGCCCTTTACAAAGACATGTGCTTTATCAAATCACCGCAGCTCAATTTAGCAACCTAAAAAGGAATCAAGCAGGCTGATTATGCAAAAAGTCACGATGGATGTGGCTTAAATCAATTAAATCATAGGCCTGAAGATTAAATATTTCCCAAACCGCTAAAAAGTCTTCTTTTAAATCCACATTTGAGGTCGCGATTGGACGCTCCTGCCATTGCAGGTCTGAAATCCACAGGTAGGTTTGCTGGGTCACATCATTAATCGCCTGTACCTTACCTTCTGAATTGATTCCTTGTACATGCGCATGGGCAGGCAAAACCGGTTCGATATTAGGCAAACTAATTTCTACAAAATGTTTAACTTGACGCAGTCCATAACCTGCAAAAATTTCTTTTTGTGCAGGGGTTAACTGGTCATATTTCTCTAAAATTCCTGTAATCATTGTTTCGCCTATCATTTTCCTTCCAATATTTAGCTGACCCGCAGTGTAAGCATAAATAATTTCATCGCTATACATTATTCATGCAATCCACATTATGGTTATACGTGATTCTTATACCCTATAAATTGGCTTTTTATTATCCGACAATAGTTCAAAATGTCATCTTTATGCACTGATATTTTTTCATATGCTTATTTAACTTTAATGAAACCACTGTAGCTGACTCTAAAATAATCAAGCAAAGTCCAGGCCATATTTAGTCAGATTCTAATGTTGTTACGACTTTTTAACTTGCGCTCGTGGATGTGCCTGATCATACACTTGGGCCAAATGATCAAAATCGACATGGGTATAAATTTGTGTGGTGGTCAAATTGCTATGTCCCAGCATTTCCTGTACTGCACGTAAATCCCGACTGTTCGAGAGCATATGACTGGCAAAGCAATGACGTAACAAATGTGGATGCAAATCCACATTCACCCCGGCACGCAGGGCTTGCAATTTCACCCGGTTTTCAATTTGCCGTGCACCCAGCGGATTGCCCTTTTGGGTAATAAATACATGTGCATCCGGCACAAAATCGCCATGCCACAAGGGATAGACTTGCAGCCATTGCATTACTGCATCGCGAGCCTTGCTGCCAAAAGGTACCACACGGGTTTTATTACCCTTACCGGTAATGCGTAACAATTGACGGTTAAAATCAATATCTTTAATCCGCAAACCTTGCACTTCAGCCAGACGCAGGCCACTGGAATACAACAGCTCCAAAATGGCTTTATCGCGTAGCCACATTTGCTGTTCTACCGGTTTCTCAGGTGCAGGCTGATCCAGAATCTGGTTCACGGTTTCAATATCGACCATGCCCGGAAGCGGTCTGGGAATACGTTTTAGCTGAAAATCATCCGCCGGATTAAACGCCAGATACTGACCTTGCTCGGCCCATTTCATAAATTGGCGAATGGACGAAAGCATACGCTGTAAACTGCTGGAACTTAAGCCATGCTGTTCCACTTTATAGGCCAAATATTCACGCAGATCTGTGGTTTCTATATTGGCCAGATTCAGTTTTTTGCTCTCACAAAAATTTAAAAAATCGGAAACATCACGTTCATAAGCCTGCAAGGTATGTCTAGACTGGTTTTGAATTTCTCGTTCTTTTAACCACATCAGTAATAAATCAGCGGGAGTACGTAGCTGCATATCCAAATCAATCACGCTTTTCCCCATTTTATTAAATGATTAAAATTCATTTCAAACCTTGGTTTTATGAACCGCACAAAGAGCAATATTTGCTTTCATTTTCATTCTATCTGCTTCATGAGGACTTATCCAATTCACGATGCACAAATAAAAAGCACCATCATGAGGACAGTGCTTTTTTCATCAAAATATCTAACTTATTGCTGATAGTAACTTAAATCGATACGTCCCTGATAGACATTTGCCGTTGGACCGGTCATCCACACCACATCACCTTCTTTCCATTCAATTTGCAGCTTACCGCCTGCCAGTTCAATTTCAACATTATTAGCCAACAGACCACGGCGCATACCTGAAACCGCAGCAGCACAGGCACCTGTACCACAAGCTAAAGTTTCACCGACACCACGTTCAAACACACGCAAACGTGCATGTTTTTCGTCAATAATTTGCATAAAACCGGCATTAACACGTTGCGGGAAACGCTCATGTGATTCTACTTGCGGCCCCATACCTGCGACATCAGCCGTGATCACATCTGGGACAATGGTCACTGCATGGGGATTACCCATATTTACCACATCAATGATAATGCTTTGATCATTGGCCAAAGCCAGGCTGTAAAGGTTTTCAGGTGCATCCGCAAGGAATGGAATCTGGTTCGGCAAGAATTTAGGATAACCCATGTTCACACGAACCCAGCCATTTGCACCCAATTCAGGCTCTACGATACCGGCTTTGGTCTGCACTTTAATTTTGGTTTTGGTGGTGAGCTGACGCTCATGTACAAAACGTGCAAAACAACGCACCCCATTACCGCATTGCTCCACTTCAGAACCATCGGCATTGAAAATACGATATTTAAAATCAACATTGGGCAAATCAGGCGGCTCAACAATCAGCAGCTGATCAAAACCAATGCCAAAGTGGCGGTCTGCCAAACGCTGAATGGTAACGGTATCCAAATAGGCACGCTGGCTGATCAGGTCAACCACCATGAAGTCATTACCCAAGCCATGCATTTTGGTAAATTCTAAAAACATCTCAGAGATCTCCATTATGGCAATAATCGTTCACGTTCCCACAAAGATTCAACGGTTTCACGCTCACGAATCAAATGAGCCTGATCACCATCGACCATCACTTCAGCAGCACGACCACGGCTGTTGTAGTTCGAGCTCATCACGAAACCGTAAGCGCCCGCACCCAATACAGCCAGCACGTCATTTTCTTGTAATGCCAGCTTACGCTCTTTACCCAAGAAATCGCCGGTTTCACAAATCGCGCCAACCACATCCCACTCTTTCGCTTCAACATTCGTACGTGGCGTCACTTCCTGAATATCCATCCATGCTTCATATAAAGCAGGACGAATGAGGTCGTTCATGGCAGCATCAATAATCGCGAAGTTTCGGTGATTGGTTGGTTTAAGCAAATCGACTTTGGTCAGCAATACACCGGCATTGGCCGAAATACTGCGACCCGGTTCCATATACACTTTCAGACCAAGTTTTTCTAAAGCTGGTTTTAGTGCATTGGCATATTCTTCAACAGTGGGCGGAACTTCATCTTTATAAGTCACACCTAAACCGCCACCAATATCGATGTGTTTTAAATTGATACCTAATTCTTTAAGTTTCTCAATCAGCACAATGACGCGATCAAGCGCATCAACAAATGGCTGGGTTTCAGTCAATTGTGAACCGATATGACAGTCAATTCCTACCACATCCAAGTTTGGCAAAGACGCAGCATATTGATAGGTTTCAAATACGCTATCAGACGGAATACCGAATTTATTTTCTTTTAAACCAGTGGAAATATAAGGATGGGTTTTGGCATCCACATCCGGATTGACACGTAAAGAAATCGGGGCTTTTACATTCAATTCAGCGGCCACTTTTTGAATACGGTCCAGCTCGGCATACGATTCTACGTTAAAGCAGGCAATCCCCACCTCCAGCGCTTTTTTAATATCTGCTTCTGACTTACCCAAACCCGAGAATACAATTTTAGAGGCATCTCCACCCGCTTTCAGCACACGCGCCAGTTCACCGCCAGTAACAATATCAAAGCCCGCGCCACACTTGGCCAGCACATTCAACACCGCAAGGTTTGAGTTTGACTTTACCGCAAAACAAATTTGATGATCGATAAAGCTAAACGCACGATCCATATCTAAATAATGCTTTTCAAAAGTCGCTTTTGAATAAACATAAAGTGGCGTGCCAAATTGCTGCGCAAGCTGTTGTAGAGAACATTGCTCGGCATGCAAAACCCCATTGATGCGGGTAAAACTCATGAATGTATCCTTTCGATGACGCGTTTAGATATTGAAAATTAATTCGTTTCAGCAGATGAAGCGGGAAGCTCTTGGGCTACTGGAGCGGCTTCTTGCTTATTTGAGGATTGCTGTTTGGAATCCACATTGGGATATAACAAATATTTTGCACGTTTGTCATAATTCGGATCGCTCGGTAGCTGCAAAGCTCCAGATTGACCACAACCGACTAAAGCAAAACCTGTTACCAATACACTGATGCAGCAAATGACAAGACGCATCTAACCACCTATTTCATATTTTCGAAGAAGTATAACCTGATCATGTGACATGACCAAAGCACTAAACGCTAGAGATTATAGTGTGTTAAAAAAAAACGCCAGTTTGAAACTGGCGTTTTAATCGTTTAGCTGGATTATTTATGTTTCGGTTTGTAGAAACCAAAGTAGCCAATAATCAGAATAATGAACCAGATCGGGCTGACCATCAGCGCTTTCATGGTATCAGCTTCTAAGGACAGCACATAAATCATGCCGATAAAGAAGATGATGACCAGCCAGCAGGTGAACAATCCACCAGGAAGTTTAAAGGTTGATTTGGCATGCAGTTCTGGACGTGTTTTGTAATACACAATATAGCTCCAGATGATCATCAGCCAGACACAGATAAACAGGATGGTGGAAAGCGTGGTTGCCAAAGTAAACGCTTCAACCGTATTCGGTACGAAATACTGAAGTGCAGCACCCAATAACAAACAGATTGCCGAGAAATACAAGGCATTTGCAGGCACAGCACGTTTATTCAAATGTCCAAAAGCTTTTGGACCTTGCTCTTCCCGCGATAAACCAAACAGCATACGACTGGTTGAGAACACACCACTGTTCATGGATGACATTACTGAAGACAACACCACCAAATTCATGATGATGGCTGCTGCCGCAATACCTGCCTGACTAAACAGGTTTACAAACGGACTGATGCTAGGATCAATTTTATTCCATGGTGTTACCGACATGACAATCACCAGTGCCAACACATAGAAAATGATGATACGAATCGGAATCGAGTTCACCGCTTTAGGCAGGTTGCGCTCTGGATCTTTGGTTTCTGCCGCAGTCGTACCGACCAGTTCTACCCCAACAAAGGCGAAAATCGCAATCTGGAAGCCTGCCAGGAAGCCGGTGACTCCGGTTGGGAAAATACCGTCATGTGACCAGAGATGAGTAAATGACGCCACTTCACCTGCTGTTGAGGTAAAGCCGGTAAAGATCATCCACAGGCCCACAAGAATGAGCACCACAATAGCAATAATCTTGATAAGTGCAAACCAGAACTCTAGTTCACCGAATAGCTTAACGGTAACCAGATTCAGCCCCATAATAAACACAATGGCGGCAATACTGATCATTACTCCTTCGCCAGGCGTAAACGGCAGCCCTCCGTTAAAGAATTGCAGGTAATAAATAATGGCCGATAAGTCAGCAATACCGATGGTGATCCAGCACAGCCAATAGGTCCAGCCGACAAAATAGCCTGCCCAGGGACCGATTAAATCTGTGGAAAAATCAATAAAAGACTTGTACTTCAGGTTAGACAGTAACAGTTCGCCAAGCGCACGCATGACCAAAAACACCATGAAACCAATAATCATATAAATGATCAGAATGGATGGTCCGGCCAGGCTGATGGTTTTACCCGAACCCATGAATAAACCTGTACCAATTGCCCCGCCAATCGCAATAAGTTGCAAATGCCGATTCGACAAACTCCGCTGCAGTTCACCACCTTCAGTCGGTGAACTATGGTTTTCATTTGACATTGTTATTTTCGTCTCTCAAATTTCGTGTGATAAAAGTAGCTCAAATTAAAATAAATAAATAAAGTTTTTTGAGCGATTGTTTAATATTTTTCAAGCCTGACTGTGTTTCTGTCGCTTTTTCATCCAAATCGGGTCCATTTTACTTTCCTTTTCTTCATTTCCCTTGTTTTAGCAGTTTACGTGCCAAGATAAAGTTTGGCGAGAATTTATGCAAAAAATTGTATTTCCAGACAGCTATTGCTACATTCTTCACCCGTCTTCCTATTTATATAGATACCATTCAAATGAGCAAAGTCAAAACTGTATACCGTTGCGAACAATGTGGAACTGACCATCCCAAATGGGCGGGTCAATGTTCAGATTGCGGAGAATGGAATAGTCTGACCGAAGTTCGTCTTGAACCCGCAGTGAGTCACCGTGCACAACCAAAAATGGGCGGCGGCTATGCGGGCCAGGCTGCAACAATTACTACCCTAAATAAAGTTTCTGTTTCACATGAAACACGCTTGGCTACAGGGATTGGTGAATTTGACCGTGTTTTAGGAGGTGGCCTGGTTACAGGTTCGGTGGTGCTGATTGGCGGTGATCCCGGAATTGGTAAATCGACCATACTTTTACAAACTGCGACCCATATGGCAGCAGCACAGAGTTCTGCACTCTATGTCACCGGTGAGGAATCACTTTCGCAAGTCGCTTTACGTGCCCACCGTTTAGATTTACCGACAGAACATCTTAAAGTGATGGCTGAAACCTGCGTGGAACGGATTTGCGAGGTATTGGCGCAAGAACGCCCTGCAGTTGCCATTCTGGATTCTATTCAAACTCTGTATACCGAAACCTTGCAGTCGGCACCGGGCGGGGTTTCACAAATTCGTGAATCGGCTGCTTTATTGACCCGCTTTGCCAAAAATAGTGGTACTGCCCTGTTCCTAGTAGGGCATGTGACCAAAGAAGGTGCATTGGCAGGACCACGTGTGCTGGAACATATGGTCGATTGCGTCCTGTATTTTGAAGGTCAGTCTGACTCACGTTACCGCATGATTCGCGCAGTCAAAAACCGTTTTGGCGCAGTCAATGAACTTGGCGTATTTGGTATGACCGACAAAGGCTTACGTGAAGTGGCTAACCCATCGGCTATTTTCTTAAGCCGTTATGATGAAGCCATTCCCGGTTCGATTGTGATGATTAGCCGCGAAGGTACTCGTCCACTGTTGGTTGAGGTGCAGGCTTTGGTGGATGATGCGCATGGTCAACCGCGTCGTGTCGCGCTGGGTCTGGAGCAAAACCGGTTAAATATGCTGCTTGCAGTGATGCACCGTCACGGCGGTGTACAAACCTCTGGACAGGATGTCTATGTCAATGTAGTCGGTGGCTTAAAGATTACTGAAACCGGTTCTGACCTTGCAGTTTTACTTGCCTGTGCCTCCAGCTTGCGTGGTAAAGCCTTGCCACAGCAACTGGCAGTCTTTGGTGAAGTGGGACTGTCCGGTGAAATCCGTCCTGTGCCAAATGGTCAGGAACGCTTAAAAGAAGCCATTAAGCATGGCTTTAAATACATTATTTTGCCTAGAGGCAATGCACCACAAAAACCGATCCCGAATGTACAGATCATTTCAGTGGCACGCCTGCATGAAGCACTGACTGAAGCGATGAATTTGAGTGAAGAACTGGCTTAAATCCTCAACATGAATGTTCATGTAAAAAAAATACCAATTTGATATTGAAATTCACTACAAATGCCTACATAACTATAAGGCTACAATTTACTTTTTTATTTAGGAAAAAATCGATGGAAGTTCGACAGCGTGGTTTGATGGCCGGTATTTTAATGGCAGCTATGGTGGTTGCACCAATGGCTGAGGCAAAACGTGCAGGTGGCGGTAAAAGCCATGGCATGAGTCGTTCTGCTGCTCCAACCCAGTCTTACCAACAACCGCGTCAAGTTACTCCTGTTCAACAACCTGTTGCTCCTGCCCAACAAAAATCGGGTTCAGGTGTAGGTAAAATGGTTGCTGCGGGTGTTGCGGGTGCTGCAGTGGGTGCGGTAGCGGCAAATGCCCTTGCAGATGATAAAAATGCACAAGCTGCTTCAGATGCACAAGCGACCCAACAGGAAGAAAAAGGCGGACTTCCAGGCTGGATCTGGATTCTTTTAGCTGCTGCAGTCGCATTCTTCTTGTTCCGTAAATTCGGAGCAAAAAAAAAACTAGCCGCTAATAATCCGTATGCACCAAACAATGCTGGCAATACAGCACCGTTCGGTCAGCAAACTGCAGCACCACGTACTTCAAATGACAGCACCAATATTTTTGGTCAGTCTGTAGGCGGTTCTGCAGGTGCAGCACCTCAAGCGCCTTTTGGTGCAGCTTCAACACAAAGCGGCAACCAGTTACCAGACGGTACTGAACCTGCTGCATTCTTGCGTGTTGCCCGTCAGCGCTTTAACCATATTCAGTCGATGAATACAGCAAGCAACATTGCTGAAATTCAACGTTATTTAACACCTGATCTGTATCAGTCGATGTATAACGACATTATGGCGAATCAGGACCAGGACGTTGCTGAATTCTCTAACCTGAATGCAATGGTTACAGATTCTGCTACTGAAAATGGTCGGTACATTGTGAGCGTACGCTTCACCGGTACAGTAAGCGAAGACTTAAACAGCTTGCCGCAACCTTTTGCAGAAGTTTGGCATTTCACCAAACCTGCAGGTTCTACCCAGGACTGGCTAGTTGCCGGTATTCAGCAAGAAGTTTAAAATTCATTAGGCTCAAGACAGCGACTTCGGTCGCTGTTTTTTTATTCAGGCTTAAATTCTCTTTAAATCAGTCAATGGTGAGCAGTGCTTTGACTTGAAATAAAAATGCATCTCGATCATCCTGATTTATCTTTAAGGTCATTCTTGGGATGACTTTTTACTGGTTCAACATTCTGTTTTTTAAAATACAGCTTTGGAATTTATATGGCTAATCCACTTTCTCTCCCTAAAGCCCTGATCAATCGTGCAATTGCAGGTAATGCAGAAGCTCAGTTTGAAGTCGCTGAACTGTATATGCAAAGCGAGAATGACGACGACATTGCACTGGCTGAAGAATGGGCACTGAAAGCCGCTGAAAATGGCCATGTTGAAGCAATGTACTGGTTGGGTGAAGGCTATACCGTGTATGCCAAAGACCTGATTGAAGAAGATCCTGAAGAATCAAAAGCGCATTTTGAATTAGGTTATTACTGGCTCAGCAAAGCCAATATGCAAAAACACCCTGCTGCGACTTTGGAATTATCAAATTACTATCGCCGTGGCGATGTGATTGAGAAAGATGTCGCAAAGTCAGTTGCTTTGGTCAAGCAAGCGGCTGAATGGGGCGAAGTTCAAGCCATGCGTGATTTGGCCTGCATTTATGAACACGGTTTGGGTGTAGATGTGGATGATGAAAAAGCCGATTACTGGCATGATAAAGCTCAATCTGCTGAAGAAAAATAAAATTAAAAAGCCCATCAATAGATGGGCTTTTGTTTTACACAGTTTAAATCTTAACTTTCAATATCATTATTTGCTTCAACAACAATTACCTGTCGGCAAATCCCTTCCGCTTTACGTTGCTGTTCAAAAATTGAAGCTAACATCGCATCAAAGCTATCAAAAAAGCAAATTTCATCCTCATTAACATCATAAACAAGAGAATGATTACCGACATTTTCTAATGTATCGTAATAAACAATCACAAATTTGTTTTGCTCAAAGGCTTGCTGGATTTGCTGATAATTTAATGCAGGTAAAATCGCTAAACCCAGTTGCTCGGCTTCTTGGTAACTGAGTATTTCACTCTCCTGAAGCTCAGGGTCAGGATCGGTATAAAACTGCACATTAAAACCAAACTTTTTTAATCCAACAGCTAGACCTATGGTTGTGGTGCCATTTTCAGCCTCATATCCACAGACCTCTAGCAGTTGTTGAATTTCAGCATCGATACCTAAATGTTGCAGCAACATCCATACCGCAAAAATACCGCCATTTGCTTCAAGATTCGCTAATTCTTCAGGTATTTCTAAAGCCATAATTTTCATCCAGAATATGATTGTGCTGATAATAATCAATTTCAGATTGGAACAAAATCAATTTCCAAGTACAATAGCCCGCTAGTCGAGGGATGCTGCGACGTTTTACAGGCTGATTTTAAAAAATAGCAATGTAAAAGCGCCAGGCTCGACGATCGGTTCAAATACTCTTTTGAACCAAAAACGGCATCCGCGAACAGAACGATCCAATCTATTTTTTCTCTAGGAGGTCCTGATGAACGCGGTTAATGCTTCATTTACAGATTATAAAGTTGCCGATATTTCACTTGCTGATTACGGCCGTAAAGAAATCAAACTTGCTGAAGCAGAAATGCCAGCCCTAATGGGTTTGCGTAAACGCTATTCAGCAGCAAAACCACTTGCAGGCGCGAAAATTCTCGGCTGTATTCACATGACCATTCAAACTGCAGTTTTAATTGAAACTCTGGTTGAATTGGGCGCTGAAGTTCGCTGGACTTCTTGTAACATCTTCTCTACTCAAGACCATGCTGCTGCTGCAATTGCTGCTCGCGGTATTCCTGTTTTTGCCTGGAAAGGCGAAACTGAAGAAGAATACATGTGGTGCCTTGAACAACAAATCAATGTCAATGGCAAACCTTGGGATGCCAACATGATTCTTGATGATGGCGGTGACTTGACTGCTGTTGTGCATGAAAAATACCCAGAACTGATTGCTAAAATCCACGGTGTGACTGAAGAAACCACTACGGGTGTGCAACGTCTTTATGAAATGTTACGTGACGGTACTTTGAAAGTTCCTGCTATCAACGTAAACGACTCAGTAACAAAATCTAAAAACGACAACAAATACGGTTGCCGCCACTCGCTAAACGACGCGATCAAACGCGGTACTGACATGTTGATGTCTGGTCGTCGTGCACTTGTGATCGGTTATGGTGACGTAGGTAAAGGTTCTGCTCAATCACTTCGTCAAGAAGGCATGATTGTACGTGTCACTGAAATCGATCCAATTTGTGCAATGCAAGCATGCATGGACGGTTATGAAGTTGTATCTCCATACAAAAACGGCGTACAAACAGGCAAGAAAGAAGACATCAACCTTGACCTTCTTCAAAATACTGACCTGATCGTAACGACTACGGGTAACTATCACGTATGTGACGCTGCAATGCTAGATACATTAAAAGCTGGCGCTGTAGTTTGTAACATCGGTCACTTCGATACTGAAATTGATACCAACTACTTACGTGGCTACAAATGGGTTGAAGTTAAACCTCAAGTACACCAAGTGTATCGTTCAGAAGATGAAAACAACTACCTGATCCTTCTTTCTGAAGGTCGTCTGGTGAACCTAGGTAATGCAACCGGTCACCCATCACGTGTGATGGACGGTTCTTTTGCTAACCAGGTATTGGCGCAAATGCACTTGTTCGCTGAAAAATTTGCTGACCTTCCTGAAGATCAAAAACAGGCATCGATTCGTGTAGAACTTCTTCCTAAGAAATTGGATGAAGAAGTTGCTGCCGCAATGGTTGCTGGCTTCGGCGGTGTATTAACTACGCTTACTCAAGAACAAGCAGATTACCTTGGCGTAACTGTTGAAGGTCCATTCAAATCTGAGACTTATAAATACTAATTTTACACCTCTCCTAAATCCTCTCCTAGAAGGAGAGGACTTTTCCCTGACTTTAAATACCGTGAGGTTCCCCTCTCCCTTTGGGAGAGGTCAGGGAGAGGTTAAATTTTAAGTATGGATAAAAAAAGGATTTGAAAAATGACCAAACGTGTTCCAATCTCTTTTGAGTTTTTCCCGACCAAAACTGATGTCGGTGCAGAAAAACTTCGTGTCGTGCATAAAGAATTACAACTGTTAAATCCTGAATTCTTTTCAGTGACTTATGGTGCTGGTGGTTCTACCCGTGAACGCACACTTGCTGCAATCAATGACTTCAACGGCAAAGGCACACCAGTTGCCCCTCACCTGTCTTGTATTGGTGATGACAAAGCCCGTATTGCCGAATTGCTGGATTTATACAAATCGCAAGGTATTGACCGTATTGTGGCACTGCGTGGTGACTTGCCTTCTGGTCAGGTGGGCTTGGGCGAATTGCCCTATGCGCAAGACCTGGTTCGTTTCATTCGTGAACATTCAGGTGATCATTTTCAAATTGAAGTTGCCGCTTACCCTGAAATGCACCCACAGGCAGAAAGCTTTGATAAAGATATTCAACATTTTGTCGAAAAAGCTAATGCCGGTGCCAATGCCGCTTTAACTCAGTTCTTCTTTAATCCGGATGCCTACTTCTATTTTGTAGACCGCATTCAAAAAGAAGGTATGAATATTCCTGTTGCTCCGGGCATTATGCCAATTACCAATGCAAGCAACCTGATTCGCTTTGCAGACGGTACAGGTGCAGAAATCCCGCGCTGGATTCGCAAGCAATTGGCGACTTATGGCGATGACACGGCAAGTATCAAAGCCTTTGGTCATGAAGTTGTGGTGAAATTGTGTGAACGTCTGCTTGCAGGCGGTGCACCGAGCTTGCACTTCTACACCATGAACACCACTGATCCGACACGTCAACTCGTGACCGATCTTGGCCTAGCTTAATTTATATCTGATTTGTGAGTAATACTTAAATGCCGCGTTTTTATATTGAAGCTGATTTAGCAGTGGATATGCATGTTGAATTAACCGAAACGGTTTTTCATCACTGGGTGAAAGTATTACGCGCACAAGTCGGTGAAAAAGCCACCTTGTTCAATGGACAAGGGGGTGAATATGAAGTAACACTGGTTGAGGTTGCAAAAAAATCAGCCAGTGTTGCTGTCGATTCGTTCAATCCTGACGACCGCACCCCTGGTTTTAGCACTTTACTCGGACAAGTAATGAGTAAAGGCGACCGTATGGATTATGCTATTCAAAAAGCCACAGAACTGGGTGTATCCAAAATCCAGCTGCTGACGTCTGAACGCTGTGAAATGCGGCTTAAATATGATCGTGACCAAAAGAAAATCGATCACTGGCAAGGCATTGCCATCGCTGCGTGTGAACAATGCGGCATGAACAAAGTACCGGAAGTGTTAGCCCCTGTATCTTTACAAGACTGGCTGAATAGTGAATTACCTGCAACAAAACTGGTACTTGCCCCGAATAAAGACCAGATCGATGTACTCGCTGCTGCAACCCCCAATATTGCATTATTGATTGGTCCAGAAGGTGGTCTGAGTGAAGCCGAAATACAATTATCAAACAATGCAGGATTTATAAACTGGTGTATCGGCAATCGTGTGTTACGCACAGAAACCGCCCCAATTGTGGCCTTATCTATTTTAAACTACAACTTAACTGTCTAGTTCATCAGAATTTAGATAAATGGGGAATGATTAGATTGATTTTTTCAAATAACGTTATTACTCTTGACTTAAACAGACAAATATATATTTAGAATATAGTTTAGTTTTTTAACAGAGTTAAAATTTTAATAAGTAATTTATCGCAAAACAAAAATAAGGTTTTTGCTTATATGTCAGATATTCAAGACGAGTACATTAAGCAGCATGTGAGTGCTGCTCAAATTATCAATACGATTCGGCTCAGTCGCTTCTTTCTCATAAGTATTGTTCTCGTTTCATTGTACGTATATGGCATTTATCAATTTTATTACGTCAAGCCATCTCTTTATTTCAATCTTTGGTTTATTGGCATTGAACTGTTTTGTTGCCTGAATATCCTACTGACCAGCATCTACTTTAAGCCCGATCAGTTCAGTTTGAACCATGCACACCGTTGGCTACAATTCCAGAGCATTCTGATTGGAAGCAGTATCGGGATTGGCATTAGCCTGATTTATTACTATCTGCCGCAATACAATCCTGCATTTAGTTATGTGAATGCATTAATTTTGTCAGCTTTATTGCTCATCGTCAGTCAGGCATTTGCACTAACCTTTTTAACCCAGCGCTTAAACTATTTCTGCCTGACATTTATACCGGCTATTTTTCCTTATTTGGCCTCACAATTTATCAGCACAGAAACAACAAATCATTTATTCCATCTGACCATAAATTTTGCCCTGATTGTCATGTTGTTATGCGCCAATACCACTTCTCGTATTCATCAGCGCATTTCAGCCCTTTATTCAAAAAACAACCGTTTAGTTGAAAATGCCAAACAACAGGTTTTGTGGACAGATGAATTATGCAAACAGCTGCAAACTGAAATTAACAAATCGAAAGATATTGAGCTGCAATTACAACTAAATAATCAGCTACTTGAACAGAAAGTTAAAGAACGAACTTTTGATATTGCCAAAATGAATACCGATTTGGAAAACCAGCAACAGAACCTGGTTTTGGCGCATGAAATTGCCGGACTGCGCCCTTGGGACTGGAATATCAAAGATCGTGAAATTCTGGTGACGGATTCGAAACAGCAAAAGACTCTCAAACCTTCTAAACTGCATCATCATCAACTGCAAAATATTATTCATCTGGATGATATTGACCAGTTCAAGCAGGCCTTGAAAAAACATTTACGGGGTCAGTCACCACTCTATGAAGCAAGCTATCGCATTCAGAATAGTAGCGGCAAGTGGAAATGGGTTCACGATATTGGCCGGGTCATCGCTCGAGATCCGGTTAATAAAAAGCCCCTGCGTATGGTGGGGATTCGTCGTGACATTCATCAGGAACGTACCGATCAGGAACGCTTGAAATTAGCCGCAAGCGTACTTCAGCAAGCAGCCGAAGGCATTTTCATTCTCGATGATCAATTATGCTATATCGATGTCAATCCATTTTATGAACAGCTCACTGGCTTTTCACATCAGCATATTATTGGCAAAAATTTATTTGATATTACGGCGAATTATAAATCCCAGCAAAGAAGCAGCCATTACTCGATTATTCAACAACTGGAAAAAATCGGTGAGTTTGACGGTGAACTGCATGAAAAATTCCTTTCCGGTAAAGAACTGACCATCTGGATGCGCATTAATGCCATTACCGATGAGCAAAATCGTGTCACCCATTATATTGGTATTGTTTCCGATCTCACTGAACGTAAACTGCAAGAACAGCGTTTGTCTTATTTAGAGAATTACGATCCTTTAACAGATTTACCGAACCGTTTTTATTACAACTACCAATTACATCAATATTTAGTCAGTCAAAAAGATTCAATCAAACAACTGGCCGTGATTCGTTTGAATATTGACCGCTTCAGACCTCTCAATGAGTTTTTAAGCAATAGCGGTGGTGACGAGTTACTGCGTCAAGTTGCACAACGATTGCGACTGACCAATGCCGAAGCATTATTTGTAGCGCATCTAAATGGTGATGACTTTGCCATTGTGTATGAGATTTCACATATTCGCCCATCTATTCAGCAACATTGTGAACGCATCACCAAAGCATTTTCCTTGCCGTTTAATATTTTTGAACAGGACCATATTATTACCCTGTCTATGGGGGTTGCGTTCTATCCGGAAAATGGACGTCAGCTGGATTATCTGAATAATTGCGCTGAGCAGGCTTTGACTGAAGCTAAAAATCTGGGCGGCAATACCTGTCGTTTCTATTCCAATAACAATACCGCTTTACTTGAACAAGGTATTTATCTGGAACGCGATTTGCGTCATGCCATCAATAACAATGAACTGATCGTTTACTATCAGCCGAAAATAAATTTTAGTGATCAAAATATTTATGGGTTTGAAGCACTGGTGCGCTGGAATCATCCAAGCAAGGGAATAATTCCCCCTAACCTGTTCATTCCCCTGGCAGAACAAACCAGTCTGATCTCGGATATTGGCAAAATTGTGATTCAACAAACTGCCAAACAAATTCGCCGCTGGAATGAGTTAGGCTTTAATAATATATGTGTATCTGTCAATGTGGTTGCCCAGCAATTACAACGCGGTCAACTCCTGGAAGACCTTGATCATGCCATTCAGAATTATAAAATTTCCGGTTCTAGCCTGGAACTGGAAATTACTGAGTCATCCTTACTGGAAAATTCAGTCACAGTGAAAAACCTGCTGAATGAAATTAAAAAACGTCATATTCATATTTCTTTGGATGACTTTGGTACCGGCTATTCATCCTTGTCTTATCTTGCTGATTTTCCAATTGATATCTTAAAAATTGACCGCAGCTTTATTTCCAAGATTGGACAAAACAAACAGGAAGCAATTGTCAGTGCCATGATTGCCATGGGCAAAGCTATGGGACTCACAGTGGTTGCCGAAGGAATTGAAACCGAGCAACAACTGCAATACCTGCAAGATTTGGAATGTGATATTGCACAAGGTTTCTTATTTTCAAAACCCCTTCCTGAAAAAGAAGCGACTACCTACCTAGAACAACATCGACTTATACCTTCTTGATATAAGTCAACCTTTCTAATTCCAAGTTTGCCGGAAAAAGACACATACGCGACTGTGCTAAGGTCGCAACAAATGTTATATTCGACCCAATCAAGCAAAAAACCAGCAGTTTTGCTGGATCACCTCAGTAACAAACGAGATACAGATGGACGATCAATCTTTAAAACAACAGGCATTGTATTATCACGAATTCCCAACACCAGGAAAAATTAGCGTCACACCTAGCAAGCAACTGGTCAATCAACGTGACTTAGCGCTTGCCTATTCACCTGGTGTCGCTGCACCATGTCTTGAGATTGAACGTGACCCTTCAACCGCTGCCCTTTATACTGCACGCGGTAATCTTGTAGCGGTGGTGAGTAATGGTACTGCGGTACTGGGCTTAGGGAATATCGGTCCTTTGGCTTCCAAACCGGTGATGGAAGGTAAAGGCGTACTGTTCAAAAAATTTGCGGGTGTCGATGTATTCGATATCGAAATTGATGAAAACGACCCGGATAAAATTGTCGACATCGTTGCTGCCTTAGAACCTACTTTTGGTGGTATTAACCTTGAAGATATCAAGGCGCCTGAATGTTTCTATATCGAGCAAAAACTTCGTGAACGCATGAACATTCCGGTGTTCCATGATGACCAGCACGGTACTTCAATTATTGTGGGTTCTGCTCTGCTCAATGCATTGCAATTAAACGGCAAAAAAATTGAAGAGATTAAAATTGTCGCTTCAGGTGCCGGCGCTGCAGCGCTGTCTTGTTTAGACTTGCTTTGTGCTTTAGGTGCAAAAAAAGAAAATATCGTTGTAGCCGATTCACGCGGTCTGTTAACGACCAAACGTGAAGGTCTGGATGAATCCAAAAAACGTTATGTACAAGACATTGAAGGTTCTCAACTTGCTGATGTGATCGGCGGTGCTGATATGTTCCTGGGTCTTTCTGCTGCCGGCATTTTGACCAAGGAAATGGTCAAAACCATGGCCGTAGATCCAATTATCTTTGCCTTGGCTAACCCGGACCCGGAAATTCTGCCTGAACATGCTCACGAAGTACGTGATGACGTGATCATGGCAACTGGTCGTTCAGACTATCCAAACCAGGTGAATAACGCGCTTTGCTTCCCGTACATTTTCCGTGGTGCCTTAGACGTTGGTGCAACCACCATCAACGAAGAAATGAAGATTGCTTGTGTACACGCAATTGCTCGTATGGCACATGTTGAAGCCGATGCTGCATCTTATGGTGAAAAATCTGCTTCCTTCGGTCGTGAATACCTGATCCCGCGTCCATTAGACCAACGCTTGATTCTTGAAATTGCCCCTGCAATTGCACAAGCTGCAATGGATTCAGGTGTTGCAACTCGTCCAATTCAGGACTTCTCTGCTTATCGTCAACGCTTGTCCGAGTTTGTTTACAACTCTGCATTCATGATGAAACCGATTTTTGCTCAAGCAAAATCAGATCCTAAACGTATTGCCTATGCAGAAGGTGAAGACCTGCGCGTACTTCGTGCAGTACAAATTGCAGTGGATGAAGGCTTGGCTCAACCGATTCTGGTCGGTCGTACCGCAGTTATTGAAACAAACATCAAAAAATTGGGCTTGCGTCTTGAACATGGTGTAAATATTGAAATCGTAGACCAGGAGAAAAACCCGCACTACGAAAAATTTGCCGATGACTACTACAACATCATGCAACGCAAAGGGGTAACACCTGAGTATGCACAACGTGAATCACGTCGCCGTTCTACCCTCATTGCTGCAATGCTGGTAAAACACGGTTTGGCTGATGGTATGTTATGTGGTACCTACTCAAGTTACGACATTCACTTAGACTTCGTGGGCAATGTGATTGGCAAAAAAGATGGACATAATACCTTCTTCACGCTAAATGCCTTGATGCTTGAAGACCGTAACCTGTTCATTGCAGATACCTATATCAACCGTAACCCAACGGCTGAACAGTTGGCTGAAATGACCATTTTGGCTGCTGAAGAAGTACGTCGTTTTGGTATTACGCCACGTGTAGCCTTGCTTTCTCATTCAAGCTTTGGTTCAGATCCAACAGATCCAAGCGCGCAAAAAATGCGTAAAGTATTTGAAATTTTAAGTGAAACTGCACCTGAGTTGGAAGTTGAAGGTGAAATGCACGGTGACGCAGCACTTGATGAAAATATTCGTCATTTTGCCTTCCCAAATACGCGTTTCAAAGGTTCTGCAAACTTGTTGATTATGCCGAATCTGGATGCTGCCAATATTTCGTTTAACCTGTTGAAATCAACTTCAGGTAATAACGTGACCATTGGCCCTATCCTGTTGGGTGCAGCTAAACCTGTTCACATTTTGACACCAACGACCACAACCCGTCGTTTAGTCAATATGACTGCATTAACTGTTGCTGAAATTCAGGAAAATGAAAAATCAGCACTTTAATTTAGTCAGCTAGATCACATTTTGTGACTTGAGAAAACCTCTATTCTGTAGCATGATTGCTTGAAGAATAGAGGTTTTTTCATGCGAGTTTATTTAGTAGGCGGTGCAGTACGAGATCACTTACTCGGACACCCCTATCAGGAAAAAGATTACGTTGTGGTTGGCGCAACGCCCGACCAGCTTCTTGCTCAAGGCTATCAGCCGGTGGGTAAGGATTTCCCTGTTTTTTTACATCCCGAAACAAAAGAAGAATATGCACTGGCACGCACCGAACGAAAATCCGGTCGTGGCTATCATGGCTTTGAATTTTATACCGATCCTACCGTTAGTCTTGAAGATGACCTGATTCGTCGCGACCTGACCATCAATGCTATGGCCATGGATAACGATGGCAACATCTATGACCCCTATCAAGGTCAGAAAGACCTGGAACAGCGCATTTTACGTCATGTATCAGATGCCTTTGTAGAGGATCCGCTACGGGTACTGCGTATTGCCCGTTTTGCTGCGCGCTATAAAGGCTTAGGTTTTAGTGTTGCCACAGAGACTCTTGCTTTAATGAAAAAATTGGTGGAATCAGGCGAACTTGATGCCCTGATTTCTGAACGTGTTTGGAAAGAAACTTCACGTGCACTCATGGAAAATCATGCGGACGAATATTTTCATGTATTACGTGAGTGTGGTGCATTGAAAGTCTTGTTCCCGGAACTTGATGCCCTCTACGGTATTCCACAGCGCCCTGAATATCATCCGGAAATTGATTGTGGTATTCATACCATGATGTCCTTACAACAGGCCTGTAAAGCCAACTATTCTTTAGATGTACGCTTTGCCGTTCTGGTTCATGACTTGGGCAAGGCACTCACCCCGGAAGATGAATTACCACGTCATATCATGCATGAAGAACGTGGCGTCAGACCGGTCACCGAAATTTGTGACCGTCTTAAAGTGCCAACCAATACCAAGCAACTGGCGCTTGCGGTATGTAAAGAGCATTTAAAATGCCATCAGGCACTGACCTTAAAACCGGGTACTTTATGGCGTTTATTGCAACGGCTAGATGTCTTACGGCGCCCTGAACGTGTAGAAGCTTATGTTCAAGCCTGTGAATGTGATTCTCGTGGCCGTTTGGGTCTGGAAGACCGAGAATATCCTCAGGCAAAATATGTACTGGATGCCATGCAGGTAGTACGTAATATCAAGGCTCAAGATTTACCGCCTGATATTCAGGGACCCGATATTGGGGAAATGCTGATTCAGCGACGCATTAAAGCGATTGAGGAATTGAAAGCACGGCAGCTTGCTGTAGTCGTATAAAAAAAGCACCTAAGGGTGCTTTTTAAATTTCCATGACAGATCTAGATGGAATATGGATAGACAAAATTCGTATAACTGGTTTGAAATTGATTCCATGTTAAGAATTTGAAAGTGTTTTATCATACAAAAAACTTCCAAGATTTTTTCATATATGACCCTCCTTGTTCGACCTTTACAGTTATCGGATGATCTGGAAGCGATTCATCAGCTTACCCTTCAACTGGGCTATCCCACGAGTATTGAAAATATTCAGCGACGTTGGCAGCACATTCACCAAAACCCACTTTGCCACACTCTTGTCATTGAAAATCAACATCGGGTGATTGGTTATACAGGCTTTATTGAACAATACAGTTGGGAATTTGATGATGGCTTTATTCGTATACAAGCCTTTGTAATCGATGAAGCCCATCGTGGACAAGGAATCGGAAAAATATTGATGAATGCAGTCGAACGGGAAGCAAAACAGCGTGGATTAAAACGGATTTTACTTAACAGTGGCAATCGAGCTGAACGCTACCCTGCACATGCATTTTATTTAAGCCAAGGTTTCGAGCCTTATAGTATAGGCTTTACCAAATATTTGCCTTGATCAGCAAATCCGACGATTCACTGATCAAATATAATTGTCTCAGGAAATATCCGCCGGAAAAGTAATCACTTTTTCAAGTTTCATTTGCTCAGTCGCGACCATCAACAAACGGTCAATCCCCAAGGCAATGCCTGAACATTCGGGCATCTGAGATAAAGCGGCCAGCAAATATTCATCAATCGCCATCACATGCAAACCGAGCTTTGCACGTTCAGCATTATCCGCTTCAAAGCGTGAACGCAATACATCGGCATCAATCAGCTCATCGTAGGCATTCGCCAATTCCAAACCCTCGATATATAACTCGAAACGGGCAGCGACCAGTTCGCCATCTTCATCAATCCGGGTTTTGGCCAGGGACGCCAGTTCAGCTGGAAAATCCGTTAAAAATACCGGCGTGTCAAAACCCAGACTCGGTTCAACAAAGTGCGAAAAGAGCAAATCTATATAACCCAGGCGGTCATCACCCAGGTCCAAATTTAGACCGACCCGGTTACAACAATCCTTTAATTCTTTTACGCTGGCTTGTAATGGATTGATATCTAGACGATCGATAAAGGCATGTTTATAGCTGAGGATCGTCGGACGAACTTCACCAAAGCGCTGTTTTAAAGTCACATTGAGCAAGTCCGTCACTTCAAACATCAAATCTTTCAGGCTAAATCCGGGACGATACCATTCCAGCATGGTGAACTCGCTATTGTGCTTACGCCCATGCTCATTATCACGAAAGACTTTGCAGATTTGATAGATCGGGCCGCTGCCACTGGCAAGCAAGCGTTTCATGGCAAATTCCGGTGAGGTTTGCAGGTAATGAGTTTGCTGTTTACCTCCTACATGTCGCCGCGCTTGTATAGAGGCTAAATGTACATCCGTAACGCCGGCTTGTGACAAGATTGGGGTTTCCACTTCCAGTACATCCCGCTCGGCAAAAAACTGGCGGATTTGCGCATACATTTTGGCCCGTGCCTGCATGGCCTTTAAATCACAAGTCGGCTGATAAGTGACAGTTTGACTCATGCCGCAGGCCCTCCATGTGCTGCCCATTCACGGCGTAAGGGATAGGTTTTGCGTAAATAATCAAAGGCCTTTTGATCAACCTTGCCGTCTTTTAAGCAGCTACGTAAATTGGCATCATCACGGGCAATATCATAAATCTGGCTTAAATACTGTTTTAACACCGCCTTTAAATCGCGCTCTTTAAAATATGGCTCACACACCGGCAATTGCGTTTCAAATTGCTTTGTCGCTGGATAATGAAAGGTATTGCAGAATGCATCGTAGATCATTTGCGTACCGCGTGCCTTGCCTTCCAGACTATAGCCAGCAATATGCGGTGTCACCAACGTGACTAAATCCAGCAACTCAACTGAAATTTCAGGTTCATGCTCAAAAACATCCAGAACCACGGGACGCTGTGTCTGTTGAATATCAGCAATTAAGGCCGATTCTTCAACCACTGGCCCTCGTGCCGAATTAATTAAAATGGCTGTAGGTTTCATCTGTGCCAAAGCTTCTGCATTGATGAGATGGTAAGTCGGATGATCACCTGTTTTGGTCAATGGCACATGGGTCGAAATGGCAGCCGCTTTTTTTAGCAATTCTTCAAATTCAACATGCTGCACATGTTCACGCTGTACAAAGGGATCATAGCCAATCACGTTCCAGCCTAGGAGTTTGGCCATAACAGCCAGACGTGAACCGACATTGCCCAGACCGACAATGCCTAAAGTAAAGCCTTCATTGGCATCGATCAGTTCAGGTTTTAAATGCAATAAAGCGGTAATGACATATTCCGCAACCGCCTGCGCATTGCAACCGGCGGCATTTGACCAGGCAATATGTTGTTGTTCTAGGGCAGGAATATCCAGATGATCGGTGCCAATGGTCGCACTACCGACGAATTTTAATTTTGTGTCCTGAACCAGTTCGGCATTAACTTGGGTCACAGAACGCACCAGTAACGCTTCTGCATCTTGCACATCCGCATGGGTTAATGTTCGCCCTGCAGCCTGCTGAATTTCGCCAAAATCGGCAAAGAAATATTCAGTAAATGCCAGATTTTCATCTGCGACAATTTTCATAGTGCGTTCCAATGACTTGAAGACCGTTATGATAACGCCTGCAGCCAAATCTGACCATGTAAGCATGGTACTATTAACCAATAAATCAACTCAATAAAAAAGACCGGATATGTTTAACATCCGGTCAAGACAGGAAAAGCTAAAACTTCAATTAGCTGGATTAAGCCACTTCACCATCAATAATGCCCTGGGCTTTTAACAGCTGTAATTCATCCCGAGATTTAAAGCGAGAAAGAATATGTTGCGTGTGCTCCCCCAGTTGTGGCGGTGCATGACGGTATTGCACAGGCGTATCTGAAAGCTTGATGGGGGAAGCAATCACTTTAAAGTTATCATTTAATTGATGTGGAATATTTACCACCATCTCACGATGCTGAATTTGAGGCTCAGCCAGTGCATCTTCAACCGAGTTGATCACCCCAACAGGCACTTTCATGGCATGAATGGCCTCGACCCAGTCCTTGGCATTTTTCGACAGGAAATATTCAGACAATAAGGGAATTAGCTCATCGCGGTGCTTGACCCGGTCCTGATTGCGCTGGAATTTTGCATCTTCCAGCAGTTCAGGCAAGCCAATTGCAATGCACAAATCCTTAAATTGCTTGTCATTGCCACAGGCAATAATAAATTCCTTATCCTTAGCCTTAAAGGTTTGATACGGCACAATATTGGGATGATTATTTCCCATCCTTTTCGGAGATAGACCGGTACTAAGATAGTTCATGCCCTGATTGGCCAAGGTTGCCACCTGTACATCCAGCAGTGACATATCAATATATTGCCCGCGTCCAGTGTGTAAGCGTGCCAATAAGGCAGCCTGAATGGCAACGGTAGAATACAGGCCGGTTTGAATATCGACCACAGCTACACCCACTTTCTGTGAACCCGCTCCCGGTTCACCGTCTTTTTCACCGGTAATGCTCATCAGACCCGACATGCCCTGAATAATAAAATCATAGCCGGGTTCTTCCGCTCTTGGTCCATCCTGGCCAAAGCCGGTAATCGAGCAATACACTAGCTGTGGATTTAAGGCACTGAGTGTTGCATAATCCAGTCCATATTTGAGTAGTGAACCGGCTTTATAATTTTCAATCACCACATCGGCAGTTTTGGCAATCTCCCGAATAATCTCTTGCCCTTGCGTTGATGATATATCTACGGCGACTGAATATTTATTGCGGTTGGCACATTGAAAATAGCCCGATTCCCGCGTGGCATTGCCCTGTTGATCTGGCATCCATGGTGGTCCCCACATACGGGTATCATCACCGACTTGCGGACGTTCAATTTTAATCACTTCAGCACCTAGATCCGCCAGAATCTGTCCGCACCACGGACCTGCCAGTACGCGGCTTAAATCTAAAACCCGAATTCCCTGTAATGCACCCATTGTCATTCCTTTATAGAGGAAGATGCCGCATGAACATCTTCCTATGATTGATTATGATTGTTGTTGCGGATCATACTGACGGTCTTTAATAAAAAGACCCGGTAACACACCTGCGACAAAGTACGCCGCACCCATCACAATAAAGGCCATGGTGAATGTACCACCCGATGCCAGAAAACCAATCGTCGCTGGGGCAATTGCCGCACCGACGCGGCCGATGTTATAAGCACCGCCAATGGCTGTACCGCGTACATCTGTAGAGAAGCTCTCTGCCATATAGGTCGCATTTACACCATATGGAATGCCGTACAAGAAGCCAAAAGTCACCAACAAGTACAGAATGTTGTCTGGCGTATTGCAGAAGATAATCACTGGCAAGAACACAGCGCTGGCAAGAGTGCCGAATACAAACACCGCACGACGGTTAAATTTATCTGCCAGATAGCCTGCCAGAATCTTACCGAGAATCATGGCGGTATATGAACCCACCATATAGCTGGTCAAACTCTTAAAGTTCATGTGAACTTCAGTTTCCAGATAGCTTGGCATCCAGTTGTTAATGCCGTAATAACCAAATTGTAGGAAGAAAGCTGTGCTCATCCAGAGCAAAAACATTTTACGATGTTTAAAATTACTGAAAATCTGCTTGTAGATGCTGCCACTTTTCGGTTTTTCCTGAGCCACCACCGCTGTAGGCTGAGTTTTGCCTTTTAGGGCATTCAATTTGGTTAGCTGCCATGATTTTGGTTCTGGTACAAAGCGTTGCAGGAAGATGTTGATAAATGCTGGAATCACGGTGATAAAGAACAGAATACGCCAGCCATGATCTGGAATGATTGAACCTGCTAATAGCGTTGCAACAATATAACCGACTGTTTGACCGGTTTGTAGCGTACCCAATACCGTTGTACGGTAAGTGGTTGGCACATATTCAGCCATTAGAGTATTACAGGCCATATATAGTGCACCAATACCCAAAGCTCCGATAAAACGCAGTGCCATAAAGTGCTCAAAGCTATGGGTAAAACCTAACAAACAGGTGGCTATCGAGAAGAAAGTCACTGAGTTGGCAATAGTACGAACACGGCCAAATTTATCACATGCCCAGCCGCCCAAGATTCCACCAATACCCATCCCGGCGAGCGATGCGCTGCCTAGTGCACCGGCCTGAAAGGTCGACAATCCAAATTCGGTCTTTAAGCTGGTTAAACTATAAGACAGCAACATGATATCCACACCATCTACCACCATGGCAAAATAGGCAAATAGCAAGGCCCACTTCCAAGTGTTGGGTCCTATTTTTTCATAGGTTCCAATATTGCGTGACAAAGAACTCGCTGGAGTTCCTGCACTTGTTTGAACGTCATTGTTCATGATTTATTACCTCATTTTCCCAAATGAGTCATCGGCAGTCCCATGTCTCTACATTTGCCCTAAACGGTTCTTTATTCTTTTTATCTATATATATTTTGAACTTAAGCTTGCAAATACAGAGCTTTACAAGAATGTTTCACGATGAATCCTTTATCGATATCAGTGATTTTTTTGAGACAAAACATCTCTAGGATGTTCACGAGTGAACATCCCTATTTTTTTAAAATGACTTAATTACAAAATGCCGCGATACCGGTTTGCGCACGACCCAGAATCAGAGCATGGACATCATGGGTACCTTCATAAGTATTCACCACTTCAAGGTTTACGAGATGACGCGCCACGCCAAATTCATCGCTGATGCCGTTGCCGCCCATCATGTCACGCGCTACACGGGCAATATCCAAAGCCTTGCCACAGTTATTGCGCTTGATTAATGAAGTGCCTTCAACTGCTGCAATGCCTTCATCCTTCATGCGGCCAAAACGTAACGCCGCCTGCAAACCCAAGGCAATTTCAGTTTGCATATCCGCCAGTTTCTTTTGAATCAGCTGATTGGCAGCCAGTGGACGGCCGAACTGCTTACGGTCCATGGTGTATCGATGCGCCGTGTGCCAGCAGAATTCTGCCGCACCCATCGCGCCCCAGGCAATGCCATAACGGGCGCTGTTCAGACAGGTAAATGGACCTTTCAAGCCACGCACTTCAGGGAAAGCATTTTCTTCTGGAACAAACACATTATCCATCACGATTTCACCGGTAATTGAAGCACGCAGGCCCACTTTTCCGTGAATGGCAGGAGCCGAAAGCCCTTCCCAACCTTTTTCCAGAATAAAGCCGCGGATATCACCCACATTGCCCTCAGCAGACACTTCCTTGGCCCAGACCACAAAAACATCTGCAATCGGACTATTGGTAATCCACATTTTTGCACCAGTTAAGCGGTAACCACCGTCGACTTTTTTGGCACGGCTAATCATGCTGCCCGGGTCAGAACCATGATCCGGTTCGGTTAAACCAAAACAACCGATGTATTCACCTGTAGCAAGCTTCGGGAGATATTTCTGTTTTTGTTCTTCTGAACCAAACTCGTTGATCGGCACCATCACCAGTGAACTTTGTACACTGGCCATAGAACGGTAGCCGGAATCGACATATTCAATTTCACGCGCCACCAGACCATAGCTGACATAATTCAGACCAGCACCGCCATACTGTTCTGGAATAGTTGGGCCTAATAGGCCAAGTTCGCCCATTTCACGGAAGATTGTTGGATCAGTTTTTTCATGGCGGAACTGTTCCAGCACACGCGGCTGTAATTTGTCCTGACAGTAAGCCTGCGCCGTATTGCGAATCATGCGTTCTTCTTCAGTCAATTGCTGTTCCAGTAAAAATGGATCTTGCCAATTGAACTGAGCCTTTACCGTTTTTTTAGTATTCACCATTTGATTCATCGCTTCCTCTGCCTGAGATCAGTTTTCTTTGTTTGATTCGATGCTATGTTTGAATAGCCAATCTTTCAAACGATAAATTTGCATGCAGATATTCCATTTACACATATCTCAATAATTTTTGGTTTTTTGTGTGCTTATACTGCTCTGCCAATAATCACCTTAAATAGATTTAAAGACTAAAGTCGAATAGGTTGCTGTTTGAATTATGTCATTTTGAAATATCTTCCAGATAAAAGAACTTATCTATGCGTCGAAGTATTCCCTCACTCCAGAGCCTGCTCTGCTTTGAATCGGCTGCAAAACATGCCAGTTATACCCATGCATCTCAGGAACTTTTTATCACCCAAAGTGCGGTTTCTCGGCAAATCCAGCAACTGGAAGAATTTCTGGGAGTCAGTTTATTTACCCGGACCCGTCATGGCGTAGAACTCACTCATGCCGGGCAGCAATATTATAAAAGCATTCAGCCTTATTTAAGTGGGCTTGAACAAAGCACGCTGGATGTCATGTCGCATAAAGGTTTGGGCGGCACCCTGAAATTGGGCGTGGTTCCGACCTTTGCCACCCGCTGGTTATTGCCTAAATTGCATCGTTTCAATACCCGTTACCCTGAAATTACCGTGCATCTGGAAACCAGTACCAAACCGTTTTTATTTAATGAAAATATCTTTGATGCTGCCATTTATGCCGGCACACCGCAGCAGATTGAACACTGGCCCGGCACGCAAACCCATTATTTAATGCATGAAGATGTAGTTCCAGTATGTTCGCCAGCACTTATTCATAAACACTTTCCAGCTGCCAAAATGGTGAATGAAATCAGTTTTGATCTGGATGCAGAGCAACTGGTACAGCTGCCTTTACTCCAGCAGACCACCCGTCCGAGCATTTGGGAAGAATGGTTTGCCCATCATCAGATCAAGCATGCCAATCCTTTTGAAGGTCAACGACATGAACTGTTTTCCATGCTCGCTGTAGCGGCCAATCATGGCATGGGCATGGCACTGATTCCGCAAATGCTGATTGAACAGGAATTACAGGGAAAAAAATTGGTGATTGCATCTACTAAAAAACTGGAAGGTCGGCGTGCCTATTATCTGGTGCATTCCAGCCAGGAAAGCTCGCCTTTAATTCAAAAATTTGTCGACTGGATGCAACAGGAATTGTTAACTTCAATACAGTAAAACCATTTGATTAAACATAGACATTGATAACGGCTTATTTATTCATACTCTTCGAAAATATAGGGACTGAACTTATATCTACCGGATTTGATATTGCTCCCGATATAAAAAGCCCTTACACAGTCATAATGGCCTTTTTTTAGTCTTGTTTTTTATAAATTTCTGCTGAATTTTACGATCAAGTTCTTCGGTAACTATTCAGCTAGAAATCAGAAAATACATACTTTTTAAAATCTATTTTTATAGAAATTCAACATCTGGACAAAGTCACAGACATTAAAAAAGCCCCTGTTTTCACAAGGGCTTTTGAATTTGGCGGAAGCGGTGAGATTCGAACTCACGGAGGACTCGCACCCTCGTCGGTTTTCAAGACCGGTGCATTAAACCGCTCTGCCACGCTTCCAATGGCGGCTATGATATAAATAAAATCCTAACTTGGCAAATACTTTTCCATGTTTTTCTTATCAATCGCTTAAAATAAAAACAAAACAAGTTAATTTGCTGAATTTTCAGGCTTTTCATAACGAATTACATTCACATACCATAGTTTTTCACCAGAGGGAGTCATTACTTTCACTTCATCATCGACCTGTTTTCCCAGTAAAGCTCGTGCCATTGGCGAATCAATGGAAATATGCTGCGGATGATGATCATAAATTTCATCTACACCAACTATGCGCAAGGTTTTTTGCTCCCCTTCCTCATTTTCAATTTCAACCCAGGCACCAAAATATACTTTGCCTTCTTGTTCGGGAGAAAAATCAATGATGCGCAGCTCTTCCAGACGCTTACCCAGATAACGAACACGGCGGTCAATCTTACGTAAAATTTGTTTGTTGTACTGGTAATCAGCGTTTTCCGAACGATCGCCGAGACTAGCTGCCCAGTTCACTTTCTTAGTAATTTCTGGCCGTTCTTCATGCCACAAGTGTTGTAATTCTGCGGCTAATTTGTCATGTCCAGCACGTGTAATTAAGTTAGATTTCATGATAATTTTTGAAGTTATGCTTACATTTTGCTTACAAGAATTGTCTATTCTATCCCCTATTTACACACAACTAAAGTTTATAAAATTAATTCCCTAATAAAATTAGTTTGTTATGTTACAAATTTTTAAAAACTTTCGTACAAAATTTGACAAGTATATTTTTCAGCCTTATTATGCGCGCATGTTTTTAGATTGTTTAATTTTTAATCTATGTAGAAATTCTACATGATTCTCCTTTTAATCTTATGTCATTTTGAATGACGTCATGACTGCCCAACCCTTATTGAATTTATCAAACTTGAAAAAGTCTGAGGCTGTGCGCCTTTACTTTTTAGGGCATAAATTACTTGTAGCGGAGACAACATGCACAGTAGTTCAACTTCTGGGGCGAGGCTTTGCCTTAACTCATTAACTTCTTCTCTCTCATTAAAAATTCTTGCATTTAGTACCCTGTTATTTCCTTTTCATAGTATCAATGCAAGTAAGTCGTTCCAATATGATTCTGTGGTCAGCGGCAAACAGCTCACTGTGGTTTCAGTAGAAAATTCAACCACAGTTTTTAAAGATGGTTCGCACCAACATGGTTTTGGGTATGACCTGGCACGTAACTATGCCAACAGCTTAAATGTTAAGCTGGTGTTTAAAACGGTGCCGGATAATGCCACAGCACTGAAATGGGTTTCACAGGGTAAAGCCAACTTTGCCATGACGACTGCCAATATCAGTGAAATTGAACAAAAGCGTTTGACTTCTTTTTCAGCTACCTGTGGTGATATCAGCAGCTTGCAACAAAATGGCTTAAATACCAAACTGAATTGGGTATTTAGACATGCAGATGATCCGCTTACCCAAACTGCCAGCGGTTTTGTCTGTAAAGGTAAACAGTCGGGTGCAATTCGCCAGTTGGCATCCTTCTATAATCAGAATGTGGTGCAAGAACACTCATGGGATAGTATTCAGCGTGATTTAAATCAACGTATGCCGATTTATAAAGCCAGCTTTAAAAATACTGCAGCAAAATATGATTTAGATTGGCATTTATTGGCAGCGATTGGTTATCAGGAATCGTATTTAAAACCGAATTCTGTTTCACCTACCGGTGTGCGTGGATTAATGATGCTGACCAACAGTACTGCAAGAGCCATGGGAGTCAGTAACCGAACTGACCCAGCTCAAAGTATTGAAGGTGGTGCGAAATATTATGACCAGATGTTAAGTCGCTATTCAGATGTGCCTTTACCTGACCGTAACTGGTACGCGCTGGTTGCCTATAATATGGGACCGGGCGCAGTGAATCAGATTCAAAAGCGTATTCAGGCCCAAGGTAAAAACCCGAATAACTGGGTCAATCTATATAGTTACTTAGATCGTAACAAGGCCAGCAATGGTCGTTACCGTCAGGCGGTGCAGTATGTCACCCGTATCCGTGCTTATTTAGAACATATTAAAACTTCAGAGCTAGTGAATATTTAATATCTTACAGGCATAAAAAAAGCTTACCTCAGGGTAAGCTTTTTTTATGCTTAAAATGACTCAAGCAATGATTTTTTAGCAAAATAGCTTAAGTTGTTTGCTCAAGTACTTTCTTGAATAAATCTTTTTGTTCTTGGCTTGGCTTCGCTGTTTGTAAAGCCATTAATTGTGACATATCGCCTTGAACCTTGATTTTACCGGTCATAAATGCTTGCATTGCTGCAGCCATGTCAAATTCCAGGAACACTTTACGAAGAGTTTCACCATCCATGTTCAAAGTAGTTTTGGCATTTGAAGATAGACCTTTTTTAATTGCACCACCATCCAAAGACAGTTCAGTATTACCTTGTGTATCAGACACCACCAAGTTGATTGCTAAATTTGCCAGTGCCGGCGGCAAGTTTAAATCACCAGCTTGCGTAGTTAATGTTTCTACAGTTGAAAACCAATCATCAGTTAAAAAGGCAGGCATGATCTTTCCTCAATTTATTTGTTCATTTGTGTCGCCTATCCAGACAACATCTTTGGTAAGCTATTTTGCTTGAAGATTGTTATAGCATGTAAAATTGTTTTCTGCTTAACGTTTTTTGTACGATGCGTTCAATTTTTATGTTTTTAATACATTTATAAATAAATCAGATATATAAAATAGACACCAATCCTAAAATTGGTGTCTGAAAATACTCTTATTCTGCAGCAAAACCTAAATTGACCATATTGATCCGTTTATTTTGCCCTTCTTCTTCAGTTGAGCAACTGCCGGTAAAATCAATTTCACGTTGTGCATCTAAAGCTTCAAAGTCAAACAATTCGCGGTCCGCCAGTTGTGAAGGCGATACATTCTGCATGGCACCAAAAATACTGTGTAAACGTTTCGGATATTGAGCATCCCATTCACGCAGCATATTGTTAATCATCGCGCGCTGTAGATTTTCCTGTGAACCACACAAGTTACACGGAATAATCGGGAACTGGCGCATTTCCGCATATTTGATGATGTCTTTTTCTTCCACATAAGCCAGCGGACGAATCAGGATATTTTTCTTGTCCGATGACAATAGTTTTGGTGGCATAGCCTTCAAGCTGCCGCCATGGAACAGGTTCAAGAAAAAAGTCGCCATAATGTCATCACGGTGATGACCTAAAGCCACTTTGGTCGCACCAATTTCCTGTGCAAAGCCATATAATGAACCACGACGTAAACGTGAACATACGGCGCAGTAGGTTTTGCCTTCAGGGGTCAATTTTTTGGTAATGCTATAGGTGTCTTTTTCCAGAATATAATAAGGAATGTTATTTTCTTCTAAATAACGTGGCAAGACATCTTCAGGGAAACCCGGCTGCTTTTGGTCAAGGTTCACTGCAACCACATCAAAATTGATCGGTGCAATTCGTTTGAACTGCAACAGAATATCCAGCAAGGTATAACTGTCTTTACCACCAGAAATACACACCATTACCTTGTCGCCCTCTTCGATCATTTTAAAATCACGAATGGCATGACCGACTTGACGGCGAAGCTTTTTCAACAAACGGTAATATGCCGAACTAGTTGGCAGTTCTGGTTTGAAATTAAATCCTTGTTCGGACTCAACTGGCGAGTACATAGACGAGATTTACCCATAAATAAAAATACCGCGCAATTTTATCCGATTCAGACTTAACAAGCACCAAAAGAATGTAATTTCTGCAAATTGCTTATTAATACCTTTTTCATCTAAAACGTTTAAGTTTATTTTGACCTTGCCAGTTCATATTTTAGCCACAATGCTTGCTATTTGTACTTTTCCACAGTTGTCCACAAAACCTGTGGATAACTTTGTGGATTTTAAATCGCTTGACAAGGTGTCGGACCTGTTATTTAAGGCTTCTATTTAAATTGATCATTTTTTGATCAATTTTGTTATTATTTAAAATCAATGACTTAAGTGTGTCAAGTTATCCTGATTAAAAAAAAATTAAAAAATTTTTTGATTACTATCTCAACAAACGGCTCTTGATTTTTACAAACTATTGGTGATTTTTTTGTAGTAATACTTTCCATCTTGTTTTTTTTTGTTAAACTCCACTTGTAATGTTTGGAACAGATTTTTTCTATCTATAAAAATGAAAAATAACTTTGCAAAAATTGGACTTTATTTTTTGGGGTTTGTGGCAGTTCATTCTGTTGCAACGACCAGTTATGCCGGCCAAACCATTTATCAGTTAAAAGATTCAAATGGTACGACTTTGCTCACCAATAAGAAAAATCGTTATAACCATCTTAAAATCGAGAAAAAGACCTATTATCCAGACAGCAATATCCATAGCTATAGTAACTGGGGCTCATCTGAAGCTTCGGTTCTACCGAGTTATAGTCGCAATAAAAATGCTTTTGATCCCATTATTAAACAGGCCGCTTCTCAACATGGCATATCTGAGGGCCTGATTAAAGCGGTCATGCATACTGAATCAGGTTTTAATGTTAATGCACGTTCGCCTGTAGGGGCACAAGGACTGATGCAGCTCATGCCTGCCACTGCCAGACGCTTTAATGTTTCCAACGCTTTCGATCCACATCAAAATATTATGGGTGGAGCAAAATATCTGGCTTGGCTGATGAAACGTTTTAATGGCAACACCTCTTTAGTTTTAGCCAGCTATAATGCAGGTGAAGGCAATGTCGCCAAATATGGCGGTATTCCTCCCTTTAAAGAAACCCAGGATTATGTCAGACGGGTCAGCAGCCGTTATAGCAACTTATACTCCAACGGCATTGCCAGCAGTTCTGGTTCAAATCATGATTCTTATAGCAATAATGCAAGAATTATTGCGCAATCGGGTTCTGATGAGTCCTCTTCCAGCTCGCCCCCTCAATACAGTGCACAACGGCAAATTATTATGGCCTCTGACGGGAGTTTTACTGACGCCCCTTCAGGCTCATATGCCACGGCACATGCAACGGCTTCAGCAAAAATTTCAATCGCTGATAATTAAATTGTTTTAGAAACTGCATCATTATAGAGTTTTATGAATTTTTCCTTGAATTTTTAAGACTTACACCTCATATTTACTGAGATGATTTTTGATTTATAAATCAGATTATTTTTTTATTATAAGAGGATTTTCTCAATGATGCGGATTGGTTTGTTTTTGCTAACCAACCTCGCGGTACTGGTAGTAGCTGGCATTATCTTGTCACTCTTCGGTGTCGGTAGTTACCATGGCGCGGGTGGCTTAAATCTAGGCAACTTACTGGTGATCTGTTTTGTCTTTGGTATGGTTGGCTCTCTCATTTCGCTATTTATGTCGAAATGGATGGCAAAAAAATCTACCGGGACAGAATTAATTGACCCGAATGCGCCTCGTAATCAAGCAGAAGCATGGTTGTTACAAGAAATTGCACAGTTGTCTCAACGTGCCGGCATTAATATGCCAGAAGTGGGTGTTTTCCCTTCTTATCAGTCAAATGCTTTCGCCACAGGTTGGAATAAAAACGACGCTTTAGTTGCGGTTTCAACAGGTTTGCTTGAACGTATGAATAAAGACGAACTTCGTGCGGTATTGGCGCATGAAATTGGTCACGTTGCCAATGGT
>DFAM01000013.1:171861-176197 GCA_002365595.1 Acinetobacter sp. UBA3106
GATGAAGCAGGTGCACGTTTAGCCGGTAAACAGGCCATGATTTCTGCATTATTGCGCTTACAGGCAGAATCAGAACTCCCTGATCAAATGCCGAAAGAGATGAAAGCCTTTGCAATTGCAGAAGGTAGAGAACAAGGTTTCAGCCTGGCTGCTTTGTTCCAGACCCATCCTACAATTGAACAACGTGTTGCTGCATTACAACAATTAAACTGTCCATAATCTTCGTTGATTAAATTGAAGATCAAAAAGCCTCCACATGGAGGCTTTTTTAATGTTAACGGATAAAACAGAACAGGCTATCGTTGATATTTCCTATCCAAAACATATCAATTTCAGCTCAATGTGCTGTCTTCAACATTAAGCACGGGTAAATTCGCGGCAATAGAATCTATAGACTTTATCTTTTGAATTAAACAGCATTCATACCCTGCCACCATTGCCATAACCAGCTCAACCCCAACCACATGGCAATGACCAGTAAAACAATAAAAATAACACCCAACAAGTCCGGAAGATGTAACCAGATCCAGACTACCACCGGATTTCGCCAGAAGGCTGAGCTCTGCTGTCTACGTTCCAGGCTTTCATGCAAAAAAGGATGAACCACATGTACATCACTGCGAATCTGATATTCCTCTCGAATATGCTCATGCACAATTGCTAAAGCTTTTCGACTTGGACGGATAAAGATGTCAAACACCGTTCCAGCCACCGGAATAAAACCGACTACCGCATCCATCATGGCCAGTTTCATCACAGGATTCAGCTTGCTTTGCGGCACTCCAATCTGCTTGGCTTTATAAATTGCATAACAGGTCAACACAAAGCCTGCAACGTCTCCAGCAACCGGAATGGTACTTAAAGCAGCATCTGCACCAACGCCCTGTTTGGTAAAGGGAATGCGTACCACTGAGTCCATCATATTGGCGAATTTGGCTAAATCACGCTCCAGACGTATGACTTCTTGCTGGCTGAGTTTTTGTTGTTGTTCGGGCATCGCTTTTTCCAAAGACATGATTCATCTAAATGATTGAGATTACACCATATCTTTTCTATAAGCTGTGTATCGATATGATTAATAAAGTAATGGCACAATGCCCAAAAAACTCTTACAGCCTTACTTAACTGAGATATTTACATGGATAGCTCAGTTATTGAACAGCCTTATATTATACGTAAATCCTTCAATATTTTTCTTTGGCTCAAGGAATATTGAAGGATTAAATTGGATCAGATCATGTTTTTGGTTTGGTTTTCATCAGTGTACGAATCAGCACATACATGAAAGGAATAAAGATCAGCACCAAGATGGTCGCGAAAATCACTCCACCTAAAACACTCACCCCAATTTCCTGACGGCTGGCAGCCCCTGCTCCAAAGGCAAATACCAGTGGAATCACCCCGGCACCAAAAGCCAGTGAAGTCATCAGAATTGGGCGCAAACGCAGACTTGCCCCTTCCAGCGCAGCTTCAACAACACTTCGGCCTTGCTGCTCGGCCAGTGAAGCAAACTCGACAATTAAAATGGCATTTTTACAGGACAAACCAATCGTGGTGAGTAAGGCAATCTGGAAATAAATATCGTTTGGAAAACCGACAAAATAGCTGAACAGGATATTACCGCCAATCCCTAGAGGAATCGCACTTAATACCGCCGTAGGAATAGACCAGCTTTCATACAGTGCAGCCAGACACAGGAAAATAAAACCGATTGAAATGAGATACAGCAATACAGCCTGATTGCTCGACTGTTTTTCTTCATAGGACAATCCGCTCCATGCCACATCAATACCCGGATGTTTTGCAACCAGCTGCTCCACATCCTGCATTGCGACACCGGAACTGACGTCTTTGGCGGTATCGGCTTCCATTTGCAATGCGGTATAGCCCATATAGCGGTTTACCACATCTGGCCCGCCACTCCAGCTGACATTGGCGAAATTGCTAAATGACACCATCTGATTCAAGTCATTACGCACATACCAGTATTGCAGATCTTCAGGTTTAGAACGAAATTCAGCGTCGCCCTGCATCATCACCCGTTTAATCCGGCCACGATCAATAAAATCATTGATATAGCTGCCGCCCCATGCACTGGCCAAGGTACTGTTAATAGCGGTTTGCGACAGTCCATTCGCCATCGCCAGCTTTTGGTCAATATTCACCTTCAGTCCTGCCTTATCTGGATTAGACCGCTTGTCCAGATTTTCAAAAGTTGTGTATTGTTTTGCCTGTTGCTGTAGCTGCTTGAACTGGCTATCCAGATAGGCACGACCCTGACCATTGATATCTCGAATCCAGAAGTCCAGTCCATCAGTCTGACCCAGACCACTGACCGAAGCTGGCATCGTCACATTAATTTGTGCATTCGGATTTTTTTTAAAATGCTTTAAGGCACGTTCCCGGATGGCTTGTGCCGAGTTTTCATCGCCAGAACGCTCATCCCAAGGTTTTAAGGCAATAAAACCCTGACCCAAATTTTGTCCTGTGCCTGAAAAATTACGGCCATAACGCACCATCACCAGATTTACATTGTCTTTTTCATTTTCTAGAAAATACTGTCTAATTTGCTCACCGATTTCAGAACTTTTCGACATTGGCGCACCGTCTACCAGTCTAAACTGCACGTTGAGAATTCCCTGATCTTCACTGGGGATAAAACTGGTCGGCAAAGCGCGATAGAACAGCGCAAACACACTGATCAGTGCAGCAAAGATAATGAGGCAAATGCCCTTATGCTGCAGGCTCAGATTGGATAATTTTAAATAACGATGCTTTAAATGATCTAGTTTTTCATTGAACCAGACCGCCCATCGGGCAGGCTGTGGATTCGGCTTTAAAATCAGGGCACATAAAGCTGGCGTTAAAATCAGGGCGACAGCCAGTGATAAAGCCATGGCTGCTACTAAGGTGATCGAAAACTGTCGGTAAATTACCCCGGTTGAACCGCCGAAAAATGCCATGGGAATAAATACGGCGGTTAAAACCAAGGTAATCCCGATGAGTGCCCCGCTAATTTCCTGCATGGATTCAAGCGATGCCTCTTTAGCCGTCAAATTTTTCTCATGCATCAGCCGTTCAATATTTTCCACCACCACAATGGCATCGTCTACCAGCAAGCCGATTGCCAGGACCAGGGCAAACAAGGTCAAGGTATTGATACTCAAACCAAGTACATACAAGACTGCCATGGTACCCAGCAGCACCACCGGTACGGTAACTGCAGGAATCAGGGTCGCGCGCCAGTTTTGCAGAAACAGGAACATCACCACAATCACCAGCAGCACGGCTTCCACCAGGGTTTTTACCACTTCCTTGATGGATTCTTTGACAAATGGCGTATTATCACGCGGATAAACCAGCTTATAGCCTTCAGGAAGCTGTTTCGAAATCTGCTCCACCTCAGCCTGAATCAGCGCTGAGGTCGCCAAGGCATTGGCACCAGAAGCCAGCGAAATACCCATCCCGGCAGAAGGAAAGCCGTTAATGGTATTCATGGCCTGATAATTTTCTGCACCCAGTTCTACCCGGGCGACATCTTTTAAATAGATAAAACTGCCATCACGCGCAGATTTGACAATTATATTTTCAAATTCAGGCACTGTTTTTAAACGTGAGCCGGAAGTAACCTTGGCATTGAGATACTGGTCTTCAAGTGTAGGTAAATCTCCCACTGCCCCTGCTGCAACCTGAGTATTTTGAGCTTCAACAGCTGCGCGGATATCACTCGGCATTAAATTGTATTGTTTTAATTTTAACGGGTTCAGCCAGATGCGCATCGCATATTGCGAACCAAAAACATCCACCTCACCAATGCCGTCTATACGCGCCAGCTCTTCTTCCAGATGGGTCTGCATATAGTCGGACAAGGCAATACTGTCACTTTTACCCGAGGCATCATACAGACCAATGACCATATGGGTATCACCCAGTGACTTGAATACATTGACCCCTTGACGCTGTACATCATCCGGTAAACGGTTCAGTACACCATTAATCGCATTTTGTACCTGGACTTGCGCCGTATCCGGATCGGTGCCATTTTCAAAACTGATGTTAATGCGGCTGCGTCCGGATGAATCGCTGCTGGAACTGAAATACAGCAGATGATCAATGCCTTTAATTTGCTGTTCCAGCACTTGGGTGACACTTTCTTCAACCGTTTCTGCTGAAGCACCATTATAGCTGGCACTTACACTAATGCGTGGCGGTGCGATGTCAGGAAAACGCTCTACCGGTAAATTGAGCGTTGCGAAAACACCAAAAGCCATCAAGATAATGGCTAAAACACCTGCAAAAATCGGTCGATGAATAAAAAATCTAGACAGCATATGTC
>DFAM01000007.1:0-35338 GCA_002365595.1 Acinetobacter sp. UBA3106
ATACCGGCTTCAAAATAACGCACTCGAAAGCCAAGTTGATAAAACACATCTTCTAGTGCGCCCAAGTCTTCAAAGGCAAGATGTTGAATGGCATAAATGGTGTCTGAAAAATCTGGAGATAAAGTCGTCATGCTATTTTTTTAAGGTATCTGGAATAAGAGCAATTTAGCCTGAATACCGAGAAAAATGAAGATTTCTGCGTTGCTTCTTTGCTATTTAAAACAAAAAAGCGAACCGAAGTTCGCTTTTTTATGCTCTATAGCGTTTTATGTTTAGAAGAAACCAGCAGGTTTGGTTGAATAGCTTACCAGCAGGTTTTTGGTTTGTTGATAATGGTCCAGCATCATCTTGTGGTTTTCACGTCCAATACCGGATTTTTTATAACCCCCGAATGCCGCATGCGCAGGATAGATGTGATAACAGTTAGTCCATACACGACCGGCCTGAATGGTACGACCAGCACGGTAAGAGGTATGTGCCGAACGAGACCAGACACCGGCACCTAAACCATAAATAGTGTCGTTGGCAATTTTGATCGCATCATCAAAGTCTTTAAAGGTGGTAACAGCAAGTACAGGTCCAAAAATTTCTTCCTGGAAAGTTCTCATGTCATTGGTGCCTTTGAAAATGGTTGGTTCAATGTAGAAACCTTGACCCACTTCACAACGTTCACCGCCACCGGTTAATATTTCAGCGCCTTCTGCACGACCTGTGGCAATACAGCCCAAGATTTTATCTTGCTGCTCTTGTGATGCCTGAGCGCCAATCATGGTTTCAGTATCTAGCGGATGGCCAGTTTTAATGCGCTTAACTCGTTCAACCGCTTTCTCTAAGAACTTATCGGCAATACTTTCCTGAATCAAGGCACGAGAAGGACAGGTACAAATTTCCCCCTGATTAAGGGCAAACATGACAAAACCTTCTAATGCTTTATCTAAATAATCATCATCTTGATCCATGACATCTTCAAAGAAAAGGTTCGGTGACTTACCGCCTAATTCAAGCGTGACCGGAATAATGTTTTCAGTGGCATATTGCATGATTTGCTGGCCGACTGAAGTCGAACCGGTAAAGGCAATTTTGGCAATACGTGGATTGGTTGCCAGTGGACGACCCACTTCAATTCCGTAACCATTGACAATATTTAATACACCTTCAGGAATCAGGTCCTGAATAAGTTCGACAAGTACCAGAATGCTGACAGGGGTTTGCTCAGCCGGTTTTAAAACAATACAGTTACCTGCAGCCAATGCCGGTGCCAATTTCCAGGTCGCCATTAAAATAGGGAAGTTCCAGGGAATAATTTGTCCCACTACACCTAAAGGTTCATGAAAATGGTAGGCAATGGTGTCTTCATCAATTTCTGAAATGCCGCCTTCCTGGGCGCGGATACAGCCAGCAAAGTAGCGGAAATGGTCAATCGCCAAAGGAATATCTGCCGCCAGCGTCTCGCGGATCGGTTTGCCGTTATCCCAGGTTTCAGCCACCGCCAAAAGCTCTAGATTGGCTTCTAAACGGTCGGCAATTTTTAACAGCATATTCGAGCGGGTGGTCGGCGAGGACTTATTCCATTGTTCTTTGGCCTTATGCGCTGCATCGAGTGCCAATTCAATATCTTCAACACTTGAGCGCGGAACTTTGGTAAATACTTTACCGTCGACAGGAGAAATATTGTCAAAATATTCACCCTTTACCGGGGCGACCCATTGACCGCCAATAAAGTTTTCATATTGGGCTTTAAACTGAACTTTTGAACCATCTTGATTAGGATCGGCATAACGCATATGAATTTTCCTTTGCTTATTTTAGTGTTTTAAACCGCATCTACAGCTTTGGTATAAGGTACTTTTGTACATTATTTGATTAGCATACAGGGAATAAGGTTGGAGAAAGGTTGGAGACAAGAAGGTTTACAATCTTTCCAAACAGTCTTAAAAATAACGATTACAGTGGATGTAAGTCATGAATTGTTGCGAGAATAAGGAATGATGAATAAGCAAAGTTTGATGCAAAAAAGACATGAAATTGAGCAATTTAGGCAAAGTAGCAGTCTTTCTCCATTGCATGCGGAACAGTTGGGACAAAGTATTGTCAGTTCCTGGCAACGCTCAACTTCTGCTGAAATTCCCAAAGATCGTGCAGCGGCGCCCTTAGTTCATTTACAAAAAGAAACCTATCCCAGTGCTTTGGAACATGCTTTGCAGCATTGTGCACAAGACTTAAAACATATTGCAGAGCAATCTTCCATGGTGCTGGCGGTTGGAGATATTGGCAGTACCATTATCTGGACAGCGTCGAGTCCACAAATGCAAAGTGCGGCGGAAAGTGTACATTTTATTGAAGGCGGGCAGTGGCGCGAGGAACTAGTCGGAACCAATGCTCTGGCTTTATCCTTGAAAACCCAGCAGTCCAGTTGTGTATTTTCCAATGAGCATTACATGTCTTCCATTCATGATTGGGTCTGCTATGCGGCACCGATTATTGATCCTTATTCAAAACAGGTTTTAGGCGTCATTGACCTATCCACCACTTGGCAAAAGCACAACAGTTTGGGATTGCTTGCTGCTGAACGCTGTGCTTCGATTATTCAATCTGCATTACTGGAATATCAAAAGCAGCGCTTGTTTATCCGGGCTTTTTCCGTGCCACAAGTGTTGTTTAATGGCAAAGTCTTGGTGCTCACCCCGCGGCAAATTGAAATTTTGACCATTTTGGCGCTATGTCCGCAAGGCTTAAGTTTGGACAGTTTACATCAGGCTTTGTATGGTGAACGCAAAGTCAGCATCGGCACACTTAAAGCGGAAATGTCACAATTGCGCGATATTTTAGGCGGTATGCTCGGATCCAGGCCTTACCGTTTACTGGCACATGTCGAGGCTGATTTTTTACTCACCGAGCAATCTCTAGATGCCGGTTATATCGATTCTGCCTTAAAACTATGCACCGGAGTTTTTCTGGCAAAAACGGAAAGTCCTTTTTTATGTGCCTGGCGCAATTGTCTGGAATCCCGTTTAAGTGATGCTATTTTTAAGGCCAACGAAACCGATGTTTTACTGAAACATGTGGCGCATTTTCCAGAAGCAATTGATGCAGTGGAACGTTTAATTGAACTGATGCCCAAGACGCATCCTGCGCATCAAACCTTGCTAAAATTTAAAGATAATTAAGGCCAATATTACGTCATTATCTTTATAAACCTTTCTGCTTTAACCATTCAAACAGCTGTTGATAGACATTTTCGCGCACCGATTTTTCTGACAGCACCAAGTCATGTAAACCATTTTTTATTTCTTTGATGGTGACATCGCCTTTCATTTTTCTGGCATATTTGTCGATATGTTTGACATCCAGAATCACATCACTAGTTTGTGCATATTTATGCCATTTTTTCGGATTTTTGGTTTGATGCGAATGCATGACTAAAGCAGGAATACTTAAGCTCACCCCTTGATGAATTTCTTTTTGCGCTTCATAAATGGCCCTTACAAAACTCAAGCGAACCATCGGATAAGTCTTTTGTTTCCATTCCAGATTAAAGTCCCATTCTCCCTTTAAACTGCTGTGCAAACTGGTTGCATACCATTTGTTCAATTCGCTGGGGAATTTTAAATCCGGGCAAATTTTACCGACGCGACTTAAGTTTGGTAGGCCCAGTTTTTTCTTGATCGGATTCATATTAAAGTCATAAAAGGGACTATTCACCCAAAGCGCTTTAATTAAAGGATGATCGGGATGATGGGCGGCATAAAGTGTTGTGGTGAGGCCACCTGTCGAATGTCCACAAAGCAGTACTGCATCATGGCCTTCTGCACCAATAATGTCTAAGGCTTGAGTAATTTCTGCATCATATTCAGCAATTTCACGTACGTTATAATATTTTTGATGAGGCAGATGCGAGCGGCCATATTTACGTAAATCCAGCGCATAAAAGTCAAAGCCATGCTGATTAAACTGTTCAGCCATCTCGGTCTGGAAAAAATAGTCGATAAATCCATGAATATATAACACGGCTTTATGTGTGGGTTGCGCTGCTTTTTTTCGAATTAACGTTGCAGTGACTTGTCCTTCATAATCATCCGGGAAATCCAGTGTTGCCTGTTCATAGCCTGGACCTAATACATCCAGTTGATAAAGTGGTTCGATCGTCTGGTTGGTCATTTTAATACTCAATTTTTTTAATTTTAATGGATTAGTTAAAAATACGATTTACATCCTTAACGATCAACTAGAAATCTTAAAAACCATTGTTCAAGATAAAAACCGCTAAGGATGATTATGGTTTTATAAATACTGTTTCACCAACTCATAAGATCGGTCATACAGTTCCTGAGCCAGTCGCGCGTTTCTGGATTTTGCAGATGAAATGGCGGGTGTTTGTACGCTGGCATATTTGCCATTCTTTTTCGCCCACGAGGCATCCAACGCCATTTTTTTAATGAGATCAGCCGGTTTGCTAGGCGGAATCAGAGCCAATGATACCAATTTGTACTGAAATTTGGGTAACTGGCGATACAGTTCTGAATCGACCACACCGGGGTGCAGGGCGTTACTGGTGACGGAGGTGCCTTTCAGTTGTTTGGCCAGCTGATTACTGAATAAAAGGTTCTGTAATTTACTGCTGCCATAACTGCTAAACGTCCGATAATGCGGATTGTTTTTTGCCAGAAACTTTTCTGGCTGAATGCTGCCTACCCAGTGTGCAATGGAAGATAAATGAATAATTCGACCTTGCGTGGATTTTTTTAACAGCGGTAATAATTTTAAAGTCCATAAATAATGTCCCAGATAATTCACCCCAAAATGTTTTTCAAAGCCATCTTCGGTGGAGTCGAGCTGGTCTGAAATTAATCCGGCATTATTGATTAATACATCAATATGAGGATATTTGGACAGGATTCCATTAGCCGATTGCTGGACTTTTTCCAGGCTGTTCAAATCCAGTTCAATCAGGTCAACCTGACCTTTGCCCAGTTGTTGCAGTTGCTGTTTTGCCTGTTGCGCTTTGACCAAATTTCTACAGGCAAGAATCAGGTGATGACCTTCGCTTACAAGTTGTTCTGCGGTTTTTAGACCAATGCCTGCATTTGCACCGGTAATCAGGATAGTTTTCATTGTTTTATTGAGTATTTCCGGTAAAGGTTGCCTTCTTTATAAACTGAATGAGGGGAAGGTGGAAATAGCAATTACATATTTTAAAATAAAAAAAGGAATATCACCGGGACGTGATATTCCAAAAGTAGTAACAAAGTAAAGAGTGGGAGAGTGGAGAGTTTTGTTACATAGCCGCTTTGAATATATCGACCACTTGAGCATTCGCCTTTAACGCTGCTTTAAAAATATTCACCACTTGATCATGTGTTGCTTTGCGGGGATTGGTTAACATACAGGCATCTTTTTGTGCATTTTCAGACATCACATGAAGATCTTGCTCTTTCACACCAAGTTCCGACAAACTTGAAGGAATACCAATCGATGCTGATAATTCACGAATTGCATCAATAGCTGCATAAGCCGCTTGGGTTACGGTCAGTCCAGCAGTATCTATACCCATTAACTGTGCAATTTTGGCATAACGATCAGGGCAGGCAATCAGGTTAAACTCACAGACGTGCGGCAATAGTATTGCATTACATACGCCGTGCGGCAGGTTATAGAAACCGCCGAGCTGATGTGCCATGGCATGGACATAACCTAGCGAAGCATTGTTGAATGCCATACCGGCAAGATATTGTGCATAGCTCATGGCATCACGGGCTTCCAGATTTTCCCCATTCGCAACCGCAGGGCTGAGCCATTCGCTAATCATGCTAATGGCTTTTTCTGCGCAGGCATCGGTAATTGGGTTGGCTGCTGTCGATACATACGCTTCAACAGCATGCGTCAAAGCATCCATACCTGTTGCCGCAGTTAAACTGGCAGGTTTGGCAACCATCAGTTTAGGATCATCAATGGCAATGAGTGGGGTACAACGCCAGTCGACAATCGCCATTTTTACATGGGTTTCGGTATTGGTAATAATACAGAAACGGGTCATTTCAGAGGCTGTACCTGCCGTGGTGTTCACTGCAATTAGCGGAGTCATCGGAACTGTACTTTTATCGATCCCTTCGTAGTCACGAATATGACCTCCACCCGCTGTGACCAAACCAACTCCTTTGGCACAGTCATGTGATGAGCCACCGCCTAAAGAGACAATAAAATCACACGCATTGTCGTTATAGGCTTGTACGCCGTTATGTACGTTGATATCGGTTGGATTCGGTTCTGCACCCGGGAAAATGTGACTGTCTACGCCAGCATCTTTTAAGTAAGCGGCAATCGTGTCTGCCACACCGAATTTAAAAAGACCTGCATCAGTCACAATCAATGCTTTTTGAGCACCTAAATTTTGTGCCTTTACGCCAATTTCTTTGGCACAGCCTGGACCAAAAAGAGAGACACAGGGAATATAAAAACCGTTTGTTTGATCTGCAATATTTTTAAAAGCCATGGTGCGATTCCTTCTACCATTGGTATGTTGTTATCGGTGACTCTCACCGTCAATTGAGTATCAAAGGAACCAGAAAAAAATCCCACCTACCAAATACCTACCATTTAAATTCTTATATTTTTAAATTTTTTTCCTGCCGGGATTGTGCAAATTTAAATGCAAAATTAAAATAGAGGAAGGGGTTGGAATTACGCTAAATGAGTGATACAACTTTTGGAATGAAAGATAATATAAAAAAACTATTTTTTTTAGGGATAAAAAGAGTTAACAACAAATCTGAAAGCGCTATAGATAAGTGTTTTTCTGTTATGAATTGATTATCTTTCATAAAAAAACTATTTTTTTATATGATTATTATATTAAATTTTAGGGGGTGAGTATGGAAGCCGCACAAAAGAAAGATGTCACCTTATTGCATGCCATCCATAAAATTTTACTGCAGGAATGGGATCCCTTAGGCATTCGTTGTAATCCATCCATGCGGGATGAATATGAGGATTATTTACCTAAAATTTTTAATATGCTGAATGAAGATGCCAGCGAGTCTGAAATTTTTGATTATCTATGGCGCATTGAGCATAAGGTCATGGAACAAAAGGGCAATAAACAGCATACTTTAAGAATAGCAAGTCTGTTGAAAGCCTTGCTGGTTTAGGATTCACTTGAATGGGGAAGCTAAATAGCCTATCCAAAGATTTAGGCTGATCAGCTTAAACAGGCAAGATGGAATACAAGGAATAGTTTAGTAAAAAACCGGTGTCTGGCACCGGTTTTTCTATTTCAGTTTAGAATTTCTTTTCTACACTAATGAGTACACTTGGAATGGCTTGACTCACGCGTGACTCATACAGGCTTCCATCAGACTGATTATTTAAGCGCTCTTTATAATCTGTGCTAAAAATATTACGCGCACTGAGTATCGTTGCCCAGCCTTGATCAAAGCGTTTGGTCACACTGATATCCATATTCACCCGTTCATTGCTGGTCCGGTCATAAGGCTGATTATCCAGGGCACGGGTAAATTCAGGAACATAGTTCAGATTGACACTGCTGGAAAGACGCCAAGGCTGATAATTATAAGACAAACCGGCACTTGCGGTATAAGGCGCAACATCACTGGCTAAACGTTGTTGCTGGTTTTCATCTTCAATTTTTGCACGCACCGTAGACAGTTGCCCATTCAACATGAATGAATGACCATTTTCCGTTTGCTTTAATGCATAACGACCGGCAATTTCAACCCCATAAGTGGTGGCATTGTCCTGGTTTTGTGGGCGTTCCACAAAACGTGTGCCTTCCTGACGAATCACTTTTTCGATGTAATCATCAATCTCACGTTGATAGGCCGTGATGTTGATGCCACCTGCAGGGGTGTTGTAACCCAGAGTGGATTCAAAGGCAGTAATTTTTTCAGGACGTAAATTTGGATTGCCGCCACGGTCCGGGTTGTTCAGGCTACCGGTATCGCTATCGGTAGAAACGGAAACCGTAGGTAAGAGTTGGTCGGTTTTTGGACTACGAAAAGCCTGGCTGATATTGGTTTGCAATGACCAGTGATCATCAAAATCAAAACGATGTGCCAGAACAGGACTAAGGTGTTGGTCACTATAATCCACCAGTCCGGAACGATTGATCCATTCCTGACGCGCACCCAAAGTCACGGTTTGCCGGTCGGTAAACTTCCAGCTACCTTCGCTATATAAGGCATAACGCTGTTCATCCAGTGTGTCGCTAATATTGCTTTCAAGCTCACTCGAACGGATATCCGTACCAAATTTCAGCTGTTTGGTTTCATCAAACTTGCGCACACCATCATAAGCTATACCATATTCATTGACGGTTTCATCGGCATAACTGCTGAATAGCGGTGACTGGGTCGATTCAGTTTCATTTTGCTGTTCTACAGAAAGACGAATCTTGTCGGTATTGCCTTTATCCTTGCGTTCATAACGCGTGTTCAGACGGATACTGTCATTTTTATCATTTTGCGTCTGATTGCCACGGCTACCGTCACTTTCATTATTGCGATAGAACAGTTCCGCAACCAGTTTTTGCTGGTCATCTAACTCGTATTCAACCCGTGGCGACAGCATTTGTGACTTGCGTTCAGTAATGCGTTTTTGTTCACGTGTTTCGGTACTGGTTTGAGTCTGTGTGATTGAAGTGGTGTCATTCCACATTTGGTTGGCAGACAGGCTGTATAACCAGGCATTATCCCGCCCATCCATTTGTAAGCTCAGGTTTTTACGCTGTTCTTCTTTTTGATCCGATTTTGCCAAACCATATCCAGCACGGACTGTTCCGCTGATGCGGGCATTATCCAAGGGTTCTTTAAGAATAATATTGATGACTACGGAAGAGGCTACAGAAGCCTGAGCGACACTGGGTTGTTTGGTGATTTCAATACGTTCAATCATGTCTGGAGTTATGCTATCGACGACAGACATGCCACCACGTGGGCCGCCTTGTACTGGTTCACCATTGACTAAGAATACCGGGGCACCGCCACCACGAAAACGCATGCCTGAAGCACCGCCACCCCCACGTGGACCTTGTCCGGGTGTAGGCATTTGAAAACCGGCAGCACGACGTAGGGCATCATTCACCGACTGATCGCCGAATTGCAGCATTTCTTCGCGAGTGACAATAGTTTTCGCGACCGCACTGATATCCGGGTCTTTTGCTTGGGCTGGAGCGGCTTCAAATTTTAAAGTGGCCAGTGTTTGTACCGAATCAGTTTGGGGCGCAGCGCTGTCTGTGGTCGCTGTATTTGTAGTGGTATCAGCAGCCCAAGTTGGGGATATGAAAGTGAGCAAGGCATAACTTAATGCGCTTAATTGCCAACGCGGTTGTATGCGTTTCATTATTGAATGTTCCAAATGTAATTTTGCGTAAGATAGCGGAAAAATGTGGAGAAAATTTGTGGAAAATCACCGAAATAGAAATAAAAGAAAAAAATCTGATCGCAAGTAAAAATAATTAAAATGAGTGATTTAGCTCCGGCACCTTATAGGAGTTTGTATGGCTGGAGCGATGGTTTATGTTAATGGTTGAAGGATAAAATACAGTTCTGGCTGATCTTTTCAATAGTTGCCTCACTGATGCTGATTTGATCCCATTTAACCATTTGCTGAATCAGCCATTGAAAGTCTTCTATTTTAGGCTGAGATGATTCATCGACAAAGTTTCTGATAATATTTTGAATAGAATGAAATTTTTGTACATGAATGCTGTCTGAACAGTGAAACTGGATAATATTGAAATCCATCAGCATTTGCCAGACTTCAGTATAATCCTCTAGATATTTTAGTTCTTGTTGCGCTTTTTGAATGGCCTGAGTTAAAGCATGGTGTGTATTGGGATGTTGCATTGCCCAGTCGGCGGTTACTGCCAAAACTTTATCTGCAACCTTGGGAATAATATCCTGACTGGATGCCACAATCTGGCTGATGCCCAATAGCTCAGCTTGAGTATTCCAGGGTTCGCCGACACAGAAACCGTCAATCACATGATTGCTCAAAGCTTCAACCATATAAGGTGGTGGAAGTGTCGCAAGTTTCATGTGCTGCGCAACATCACGATCCGCGAGTGCAAGCCATTCTCTTAAACAATAATGATGAATCGACTGTTTAAACACATGCGCCAGCTGAATGTTTTTTTGCTGTTGAATCGCAGTGACTAATTTTTGTGCCGTTTGTTGCGCGTTATCTTGGGATGAAATTTGCAGGTCAAAACATAATTTCTGACTCAGACTGATAAAGGCGCGGTTATGACTCAGCACCAAAGACGTTTGTAAGGGAATACCGAGCTGGTCTTCACCCAGCGCGGCGGCAGGAAGCATGGCAGACAGACAATGTGCAGCATCCAAAAAGCCAAAGGCCAGCCGGTCTCTTAAACTGGCCCATGAGGCTTCCTTGACTAAAGTAATCTCCAGACCAAACTCATCAAAGAAGCCGCGTTGTTTGGCCCAAAGGATGGCCACACAGTCAAGCAGGGGAATGTAGCCAATTTGGATTTTGGTTTTTTCTAATGCTGTCATGGCCTAATCCTTGAATTGGTTTTGTAAAAGTTGTTGGGCATCTAATAAACGCCGTGCCATTTCTCCAATAGTCATGCGGTGGCTCATGGCATTTTTCCGTAATAATTGAAATGCCTGATCTTCAGAGAGGGAGTGCAATTGCATCATCAGCACTTTGGCTTTTTCGACCACTTTGCGGTCAGCCAGTTTATTTTTGGTATCTTCCAGATCATCCAGCAATTTTTTATGTTTTTTAAACTGGGCAATCGAAATTTCTAAAATGCTTTGCAGCTTGGCTGGATCAATGCCATCGACAATATAAGCGGTAACCCCGGCATCAATGGCACTTTTAATGGTGTCTTTGTCACTGTTTTTAGTAAACAGTACGGTGGGTAAGTCGAAATGGCTAACACAGCTTTCAATAATGTCACGATGTGGATGATCCATGTCCAGCAAAATAATATCTGCATGCAACTGTTCTAGACGGAACAGACTTAAATGATTGATCGTCAGGCAGGCAACCACCTCGAAATGATGCTCGATCAGGGAAGTTTTTATAAAGTTGGCACGTTCTTGATCGTCATCAATCAGTGCAATTTTCAGTTTTGGCATATTGAGCTAAATACCATCAAGCAAAGCCAGAAAAATTTCTATCTTAGCAAAAGCAATTTAAATGCCAAAATTATTAAAATATTATTTTTATTATAAAAATCAGATATAAATATTGAACGTCATACAGATGTGCACTGTCTTGAGGCAAAAATGCGCTACAACGAAGCACAATCAGGCTGGCTACAAATAGCCAGTGGCTTGTTCAGCAGAACAAAGCAATAAGTAAATTTGCTCAAAAAATAATAAAATTTAAATAAAAAATTATAATAAATAATCACTTATAAATATATTTTTATTGTTGGCACAGTCATTGCTTAAATCCTACTGAGTCAAAGACGACTCTATAAAAATTTGTAAGGCGGCCAACGACGTCCGTTCTGATCGAATCTGGTGTGCAGCGATCCGCATAGCAGATAGCCCTATACGTTCAGTTCAGGAAGGAGAAGGCCATGTCTTCAAATTTATATGAAAAGAAAGCTACAAAAATAAGTCTTTTTAGTTTTAACAGCGCAGCGATGAGAGCCTTCCACATGAGTTGGCTCGCTTTTTTTGTCTGCTTCTTTGCCTGGTTTGCTTGTGCACCCTTGATGCCTGTGATTGCAGGTGAATTTCACTTAACCAAAGACCAGATCGCCAATATCAATATTGCCGCGGTTGCAATTACCATTTTAGTTCGCCTGATTGTTGGACCATTGTGTGACAAGTATGGCCCACGTAAAACCTATACCGCACTACTGATTATCGGCAGTATTCCAGTCTTTGGTGTGGCCTCTGCCAATAGCTATGAATCTTTCCTTTTCTTCCGTCTATTGATTGGTGCGATTGGTGCCAGCTTTGTGATCACGCAATATCACACCAGTATTATGTTCGCACCGAATGTGGTTGGGACTGCCAATGCTGCATCGGCAGGCTGGGGTAATGCCGGCGGTGGAGCAACGCAAGCCTTAATGCCGTTAATGCTGGCTGCTTTGGTGATGTTTGGTGTTGAACAGGCAATGGGCTGGAGAATTGCTTTATTGGTGCCAGGTATTCTGATGATTATTGTTGGTGCAATGTACTGGAAATTCACCCAAGACTGTCCGCAAGGCAACTTTAAAGAACTTCGTGCACAAGGCATTCATGTCGGTAGCGATAAAAAAGGCGGCATGGCGATTCTGATGCACGCTGCACGTAACTATCGGGTCTGGATTTTATTTGGTGCTTATGCTGCGTGTTTCGGCATCGAAATCTTCATTCATAACATCGTAGCGATGTACTACGTTGAACACTTTAGCTTTGGCTTGAAAGAAGCAGGTCTGGCAGCAGGGATCTTCGGTTTACTGGCACTGTTTGCCCGTGCTTTAGGTGGCATTGTTTCAGATAAAGTCGCAATTAAAAAAGGCCTGGATGGTCGTACCAAAGTGCTGTTCGGCATGATTCTGATGGAAGGTCTGTTCCTGATCTTGTTCTCACAAATGAATACCGCAGTTCTCGCAATTCTGGTGATGACCGTATTCGCACTGTTTACCCATATGGCTTGTGGCGCAACCTATGCCTTGGTGCCATTCATTGACCGTGATGCTTTAGGCGGTGTTGCCGGTATTATTGGTGCGGGTGGTAACGTCGGTGCAGTGGCAGCAGGCTTCTTGCTGAAAGGCATGCTGGATATTCAAACCTGTTTGATGGCTCTGGGTGGACTGGTCGTGATTGCTGCAAGCTTTGTACTGATGATCCGCTTCTCGGTTGAACATAAGGAAAAAGAACAAAGACTGTTTGAACAGGCAGTGCTTGAACGTAACAACATGGCTCAAGGCTAAGTAAAAAAGATTTAGGAGAATTGATATGAAATTAGTCATGATTGGTCACGGTATGGTAGGGCACAAGTTCATTGAATCGGTTCTTGAACATGCAGGTGACGAAGTTGAAATCACCATTCTGGCAGAAGAACCACGTTTAGCTTATGACCGCGTGCATTTAACCGAATATTTCACTGGTAAATCAGCTAAAGACTTAACGTTATGCCGTGCGGATTTTGCCGATGCCTATGGAATTGATCTGCGTTTAAGCACCAAAGCTACTGCAATAGATACCCTGAATAAAACTGTTACGACTAATCATGGCGAAGTCATTGCATATGACAAACTGGTGCTGGCAACCGGCTCTTATGCTTTTGTTCCTCCTATTCCAGGGAATGAGCGCGAAAACTGTTTTGTATACCGTACCATTGAAGATCTGGATGCCATTCGTGCTGCGAGTTTAAATGCCAAAACCGGTGTGGTGATTGGGGGTGGCTTACTCGGTCTGGAAGCGGCAAAAGCCCTTCGTGATTTAAACCTTGAAACCCATGTGGTGGAGTTTGCCCCTCGCTTGATGGCGGTGCAAATTGATGACTTTGGCGGTAAGGTTTTACGCTCAAAAATCGAAAATCTGGGGGTAAAAGTTCATACCCAAAAAGCTACACAATGCATTGAGGCGGGTGAAAATACCACGCATGTGATGAAGTTTGGCGATGGTTCTGAACTTGAAACCGATATTGTTTTGTTCTCTGCCGGGATTCGCCCGCGTGATGAATTGGCGCGTCAAAGTGGTCTCGCGATCGGTGAGCGTGGCGGTATCGTAATCAATGATTATTGCCAAACTTCTGATGCGGACATTTACGCGATTGGTGAATGTGCCCTGTGGCAAAATAAAATTTATGGTCTGGTGGCTCCGGGTTATGACATGGCGCGTATTGCAGCCAAGCATGTCATGGATCAGGCCTGCAATTCATTTGCCGGCGCAGACATGAGTACCAAATTAAAACTGATGGGTGTAGATGTCGCATCCGTCGGTGATGCGCATGCCATGACACCGAATGCACTTAGCTATTTCTATGCCGATGAAGATGCCATGATTTATAAAAAAATCGTGGTGAATGCGGAAAAAACCAAGCTACTCGGTGCAGTTCTGGTGGGCTGTGCCAAAGAATATAACGACCTGCTGCAAATGATGCTGAATGGCCTGGCTATCCCGGCAAATCCAGAAAGCCTGATCATGCCGGGTTATGCACAATCATCAGCGAAAACAGGCGGTAGCGGGGTCGATTTACTGCCGGACAGTGCAACCATCTGTTCATGTAATAACGTTTCTAAAGCTGATATTTGCAGTGCTATCGCTGATGGTTCCACCTCGCTCGGTGCCTTGAAAAAATGTACCAAAGCAGCAACGGCGTGTGGCGGATGTGCACCTTTAGTGACACAAGTATTGAAATCTGAATTGCAACGCCAAGGGGTGACTGTTAACAACCACCTTTGCGAACACTTTGCCTATTCACGCCAGGAGCTGTATCACCTGGTACGGGTCAATGAAATCAAAACTTTTGATGATTTGATTGGGCAACATGGTCATGGGATCGGCTGTGATATCTGTAAACCAACTGCGGCAAATATTCTCGCATCTTGCTGGAATGACTTTGTACTCAAACCAAGCCATGCTGGCCTGCAAGACAGTAATGACTATTATCTCGGTAACATCCAAAAAGATGGCTCTTATTCAGTCGTGCCACGTATGGCTGGAGGTGAGGTCACTCCAGAGGGCTTGATTGCCATCGGTCAAATTGCCAAAGAATACGGTTTATATACCAAGCTTACCGGTGGACAACGGGTCGATATGTTTGGTGCCCAAGTGCATCAGTTGCCTGAAATCTGGGAAAAACTGATCAACGCCGGTTTTGAATCGGGTCATGCTTACGGTAAATCACTCCGCACCGTGAAATCATGTGTCGGCAGTACTTGGTGCCGTTATGGGGTGGATGACTCCGTCGGTTTGGCCATCTTCCTGGAAAATCGCTACAAAGGCTTACGTTCACCACATAAGTTGAAAATGGCGGTATCGGGCTGTACCCGTGAATGTGCCGAAGCGCAAAGTAAAGATGTCGGGGTGATTGCCACTGAAAAAGGCTGGAACCTGTATGTCTGCGGTAATGGTGGCATGAAACCACGCCATGCAGAATTGCTGGCATCTGACTTGGATACGCAAACTTTAATCCGTTATATCGACCGTTTCTTCATGTTCTATATCCAGACCGCAGACCGTTTGCAACGTACTTCGGTATGGCGTGACAACCTTGAAGGTGGTCTGGATTATTTAAAAGATGTGGTGGTAAATGACTCACTGGGTCTGGCTGCTGAACTGGAACGCCGTATGAACCATGTGGTCGGCACCTATCAAGATGAATGGCGTACCGCGGTGGAAGATCCGGAAGTTCGTAAACGCTTCATCACCTTTATCAATGCAAAAGTTGAACAACAAAACGATCCACACATCCAATTCGCTGAGGTTCGCGGGCAAATCCGTCCAAAAACCGAGGCTGAACGTGATGTGACGCGTATTCCTGTTGTTGAAGCTTAAAAGAATAAAGGAGAAAGATGATGACAATTTTAAAAGAAATGAATAAAACCAATGAGCTGGAATGGCTGGAAATTTGTGCACTGGATGACATTACCCCGAATACCGGTGTGGGTGCATTAATTGGAAATCAGCAAATTGCCATTTTCCGTGTCGGTAATGAAAAACGGGTCTATGCCTTGAGCAATCAAGATCCGTTTAGCAAAGCTTTTGTCATGTCGCGCGGCATCATTGGCGATTTGCAGGGCGAGCGTGTCGTGGCATCTCCCATCTACAAGCAGCATTTCAGTCTGGCCACCGGACGCTGTCTGGAAGATAAAGATCAAAAGTTACTGGTTTTCCCAAGCAAGATTGAAAATGGCAAGGTTTGGGTTAGTCCTACACCGCAAAAAACATATATCACCAATAACGGCACTTCCCAAGAAAAGATGAAACTGGCGTTGGTGGGTAATGGTCTGGCGGGTATGCGCTGTCTGGAAGACTTACTGGATATGGCACCAGATCGTTATGAAGTGACAGTCATTGGCGAAGAACCGTGGGGTAACTATAACCGCATCATGCTTTCACCAGTATTGTCGGGCGATAAAACTATTGATGACATCATGCTGCATCCACATGCCTGGTATAGCGACAAAAACATTCGCTTTATTGCCGGTGATGCTGCGGTGAAAATCGACCGTCCACGCAAGCAGGTTTATACCGAAAAAGGCCTGGTGGTAGATTATGACCGTTTAATTCTGGCGACAGGTTCTAAACCTTTTGTTCCGCCTATTCCCGGTTCGGACTTAAAAGGGGTGATCAGTTTTCGTGATATCTATGATGTTAATACCATGCTGGATTACTGCAAAACCAAGAAAAATGCAGTGGTGATTGGCGGTGGTCTGCTGGGGCTGGAAGCAGCTTATGGCCTGAAACAACGCGGTATGAATGTGACGGTTTTGCATTTGATGGATCGCATCATGGAACGTCAGTTGGATAGTCGTGCAAGCAGCTTGTTAAGACAAAGTATTGAAGCGAAGGGCATCAACATCATTACTCAAGCCAATACTGAACAGCTGATTGGCGAAGAGGGTCATGTCACTCAAATCAGGCTGAAAGATGGCACAGTGCTGGATGCTGATCTAGTGGTTTTTGCTGTGGGCATCCGTCCGAATATGGCATTGGCGCAAAGTGCTGGCTTACGTTGTAACCGTGGCGTAATCGTCAATGACACCATGCAAACCTTTGACCCGAGTATTTATGCGGTGGGTGAATGTATTGAGCACCGTAATCAAACCTTTGGTCTGGTTGAACCACTTTGGGGCCAAGCCTTTATTTGTGCCTCACATCTGGCTGAACACGGCAGCTTAACCTTTAAAGCACCGACGGTTCCGACACAACTCAAAGTCAGTGGCTGTGATGTATTTTCAGCGGGGAACTTTGAACCGCAGGATGATTTTGAAGATATTATCTTGAATGATGAAAAGCGTCAGATTTATAAACGCATTATTATTCAAAAAGATAAAGTCATTGGTGCAGTATTGTTTGGCGATACTGAAGATGGTGCCTGGTATGCAGAACTGATTTCTGATCAAACGCCAATCAGTAATATTCGTAATAAATTGCTCTTTGGTAAAGATTTTGCATTAAAGAAAGCAGGCTGATTTGAAACGGGTAATTGAGAAGAGTTTAAATTTTAGCAATGCCTCAATTACCGAAATGATTTAATTGAATTCGCGTAGGCATTAGCCTTACTTTTGAAAGATCAAAAGTAACAAAAATCTTTGTTTCCCATACATTACCTCCTGAGCTGTTTTTTAAGCACTGCTTTGAAAAGCAGCGCAAGGGATGGGAAACGGTGGCATCCATGCCACCTCGAGAGAATACATACTTACGTGAACTCTAAAGATTTAGATAGCTTGGAAAATAGAAGAAATTATTCAAGTGAATTTATTCGATAGAAAGGAGCATCCATGAATAGTATTCCCGTTATGGAACTGCATAGCTCCACAGAAATAAATACCAAAATCACCAATACCACCTGTCCCTATTGTGGGGTGGGGTGTGGTGTCACTGCGACTGTACAGGACACAGCATTAGGTCAAAAAGTCTCAGTTGCAGGAGATGTCAACCATCCATCCAACTACGGGAAACTGTGCATTAAAGGCAGTAATCTGGCCGATACAATTGGGCTGGAAACACGTGTTCTTCATCCCATGCTCGGCAGGAAGAATCAGCGTGAAAAGACCGACTGGAATACCGCAACGGATTTAATTGCCAATAAATTTCAGCAATGTATTGATCAATATGGTCGTGACAGCATTGCCTTCTATGTGTCCGGACAATTGCTGACTGAAGATTATTATGTGGTAAACAAGTTCGTCAAAGGTTACCTCGGTACAGCCAATATCGATACCAATTCACGACTCTGTATGTCGTCTGCGGTTGCGGCACACAAGCGTGCTTTCGGTGAAGATATTGTTCCGGCGAGCTATGAAGATTTTGAACATACCGACATGGTGGTACTGGTCGGTTCCAATACCGCATGGTGTCATCCGGTATTGTATCAACGCATCATGAAAGCCAAAGAACAGCGTGATCTGTTTGTAGTGGTGATTGACCCGCGTTTTACCAGTACCTGTGAAGCAGCAGACTTACATTTGCCGATTTTACCGGGGCAGGATGTCGCATTATTTAACGGCTTATTACAGTATCTGGCGCAAAATGGTCATGCAGACCAGGATTTTATTGCTGCACATACCCAAGGCTTAGAGCAAGCTTTAACACACAGCCAAACTGAATCGTCCATTGATGATGTCGTAGTGCGTACTGGTATTTCACTGGAAAAACTGCAAGTGTTTTATCAGAAATTTGCCCAAACTGAAAAAGTGATGACCCTGTTTTCCATGGGGGTGAATCAGTCCTCTCAAGGGGTAAATAAAGCCAATAGTATAACCAACTGCCATTTATTTACGGGAAAAATTGGCAAACTCGGTGCGGCGCCATTTTCCATGACTGGGCAGCCGAATGCGATGGGTGGTCGTGAGGTGGGCGGTTTAGCCAACATGCTGGCGGCCCATCTGGAGCTGGAAAATGAAAACCATCAGCAACTGGTGCAAAACTTCTGGCAAAGCCCTTATATTGCCCAGCAGGCTGGCTTCAAGGCCGTTGATTTATTCCATGCGGTAGAAAGTGGCAAAATTAAAGCCATCTGGATTATGGCCACCAATCCGGTGGTGAGCTTACCCGATGCTGATCAGGTCAAACGTGCTCTGAAAAAATGTGAGTTTGTGGTGGTGTCGGATATTTGCCAAGACACCAACACCACACAATATGCCGATGTGCTGCTACCGGCTTTAGGCTGGGGTGAAAAAGATGGTACCGTCACCAATTCTGAACGCCGTATTTCCAGACAGCGTGCATTTTTAGAAGAGCCAGAACAGGCTAAAGCCGACTGGTGGGCGATTAGTCAGGTCGCTAAAAAAATGGGCTTTAGCGGTTTTGATTTTAACAATAGCCATGACATTTTTCTGGAACATGCACGACTCTCAGCTGAACAAAATTCAGAGCCAGATCTGCGCGCTGATACGCCAAATTTCCGTTATTTCAATTTAAAGGCTTTAAGCGAGTTAAATAAAACCGAATATGATGAACTGCAACCGGTGCAGTGGCCAGTCTGGACTAAACATCAACAAGATGATGCAGTCGCTCGAATGTATACCGAAGGGCAATTTAGCTATGCCGATGGCAAGGCTAAATTTATTGCCATTACCGCGATAGATCCGGTTAATCAAATCTGTAGCGAATTTCCTTTGGTGCTGAATACCGGCCGGATTCGTGACCAGTGGCACACCATGAGCCGTACCGGTTTATCTGCCAATTTAAGTACCCATCGTGCAGAACCGTATTGTGAAATCCATCCGCATGATGCCCTGAAATACGGGATCAAAGATGGCGAACTGGTAGAAGTCAAATCGAAATGGGGCAACTGTGTTTTACGTGCCACGGTCAGTGATGATATTCGTCGGGGACAGGTTTTTGCACCCATTCACTGGAATGATCAAGTTGCGTCGGATGCGCGTATTGGCAAAGTGGTCAATCCGGTGGTCGATCCAATTTCCGGTGAGCCTGAGTTTAAACATACCCCGGTGATCATCCATCCTTTTTATAGTCAGTGGCAAGGCGTGTTTTATGTGCGTCAGGGCTTTGAAAAAATCGTACAAACATCGATTGAAAATACGGTGTGGTGGACGAAAATTACCACTACTAAAGCTCTGCGCTATGAACTGGCAGACCGTAAAAAATTTACCCAGACCACTGAGCATTTGAAAGAACTGTTACCGTTTCAGGATGAAAGTTTTGAATGGCTGAACATTGAAGATCAAACTGCGCATATCAGTCACAGCGTGGTGTTGAAAGATGGCCATTTAATTGCCAGTTTGTATATTGCACCTAAGGCTTTGTTGCCAGATCGGGACTGGGTCGCCAGTTTATTTAAGCGTGAGCGTTTAAGTGCCATGCATCGTAAGGCATTGCTTGCCGGTCAACCGATGTCGATGGCGAACAATGAAGGACCACTGGTCTGTAGCTGCTTTAAGGTCGGTAAAAACCGGATTATTGACACTATTAAAACCCAAAATATCACCGATGAAAAACAGGTCACTGCATGCTTAAAAGCGGGCGGCAACTGCGGTTCATGTTTGCCTGAAATTCGTGGCTTAATCAAGGCTTGTCAAATGGAGGCGGTGGAATGAGAAAAAAATTAAAACTTTCGGTATATCCGCGCACCGATCTGGTGATTTTAGCCGGCGGACAGGCAAAACGGATGAATGGTATCAATAAACTGTTACAGCAATTTGATGACCAGATTCAACTGATCAAAATCCATCAACAGCTGAAATCCAGTGTTCAACAGATATGGATCAACAGTCATCGTGATTATTCAATTTATCAAAAAATCATTCCTAGCATTCATTGTTATCAGGATGATGAAAGCGGATTTTTAGGTCCGCTGATGGGAATGAAAAGTGCCTGGACCCATGTACAGGCCGATTATGTGCTATTCATTCCCTGTGACGTCACCTTTATTCCTGCAAGAGTTGTTCTTAAGCTGCATCAGGCTTTGAGTAAAAACACTCTGGTCGAAGTGGCGTATGTAGAAATCAATGGTACAGCCCTGTATCCCTTCTGTCTGGTCAAGCGCAGCAGCTTACGCATCCTTACTATGCATCTTGAGCAAAAGCAGCGCAGTTTAAGGCAGTGTTTTTTGGATTTGCACGCTCAAGTGGCACGGTTTGAAAATCATGCCCTGTTTTTTCACAGTATTAACTCGCTGGATGAGCTGCAGCAGTATCAACAACTTAAATTTTTGCACTAAACATGAAAATTTCTTCTTGAGCACAAAGTTGGAACACTTATTGCAAATCTAATTATAACAAGATGGGGCGATTTAAACCTTGCGCACAATACTTGTGCGATTACAGCAAGATGCCTGAAGATGGATGTTCAACATGAATATGATGACAGAGCTTGAAACCAATACACGATTTGTCGATCAATTTGGTCGCAGCAAGCGCAAATTGCGAATTTCAGTAACCGATCGCTGTAATTTTAAATGTGTCTATTGTATGCCGGAACATCCTGAATGGATGAAAAAACATGACTTGCTCAGTTTTGAACAGCTTTACCAGTTTTGTGATTTTATGGTGCGCCGTGGTATTGAATCTATTCGCATTACAGGCGGCGAACCATTAATGCGTCAGGGCGTGGTGCATTTTGTTGCTCAGTTACAAGACTTAAAAAAGCTCGGGCTGAAACGCATTTCCATGACCACCAATGCACATTATTTAAAACAATATGCAAAAGCGTTAAAACAGGCCGGACTGGATGATTTAAACATTAGTCTGGACAGTCTGGATGCCCAGCAATTTAAACAGCTGATCCAAAAAGATTTATCTCCTGTCCTTGAAGGAATTCAGGCAGCGCAAGCGGTAGGGTTGCCGATCAAGATCAATAGTGTATTGATGAAGGGCGTGAATGACGATCAGATTCTGCCTTTGGCGCGCTGGTCGATTCAAGAAAAAATTGTCTTACGTTTTATCGAATTTATGCCCCTGGATGGTGACCGTAAATGGTCGAGCGAGCATGTAGTCAGTGAGCAGCAAATTTTAAAAATATTAAATACTGAATTTGCAGTAACGAGCCAAGAGAGTCCTTCAGTTCGTTCAAGTTCAGAGCCAGCACGACAGTATTTTATTGATAGTCATCCAGTCGGAATCATATCCACCATTACCCATTCATTTTGTGGCACTTGTGACCGGGTACGTTTAACCGCACAAGGTGAGTTCTATAACTGCCTGTTTGCGCCTCAAGGTTTAAATCTAAAAACTGAAATTAAAGCCCTGAACGCTTCTGAACCTTTGAGTGAACTGAGCTTGCATGCTGCGTTATCCCAGTATATCTGGAACAAAGAATCAGGCTATCACGGCATAGCACAACATTTGGAAAATCAGCGCATGAATAAAAACAGTCGAAAAATCAGCATGCACATGCTTGGAGGTTAAGATGTCACAGATCAAAATTAAAATTGAAGCCTTCGGTGCAGTAGAACGTCAGTTACCTGCAAATCTGGAAATGACGTGCAGCCCATATAGTACGGTTGCACAAGTTTTGGCTCAAGTTGGGCAGGAGTATCCGGCAGCTTTTACCATGATTGAACGCTGTGCCTGTGCTATCGGCGAGGACATTATCTCACGTCAAACTCAATTCCATGCAGACACCACTTTGGTGCTGCTGTCACCGGTAGCAGGGGGGTGAAATGGAACAGCTGAAAGCATTTTCCAGAATTCAGGATACACCCTTAACCTTAGACAGCTTTGATCAGATTGAACATTTTCCAGAATGTGGCGGTATTGGGGTTTTTGTCGGCACAGTGCGTAATCATCATGAAGGTAAAGCGGTTAAAGCGCTGAAATACACATCTTATGCACCCGTGGCGGAAAAAATGATTCGCCAGATTGAGCAGGAGATTCAGCATAAATATGGCGTGTCCTATGTTCGGGTGATTCACCGGATTGGGGCTTTAGATATTGGTGAAAAAGCCATTATTGCCATTGCTTATGCGGCACATCGCAGGGAAGCCTTTGCTGCCTGTGAAGAAGCGGTAGAACGGGTCAAGCATGAGGTTCCAGTCTGGAAAGAAGAATTTTATCTGGATGGTAGCAGCCAATATGTAGAAGGCTGCTGTATCCGTAAAGATGAAGTAGATGAAGCACATTTACATCATCATCCTGCAGACTCATTTGAACAGCATGATCATCAGCATTGTGACCATGCGAAAGATCATGCCAAAGACAATACTGTGCCGATCTACCAATGGCCGCTTTAATTGAACAATATTTTGAAAATGAATCATAGGAACATGCAATGAAAAATGTCGGGATGAAAGCAGAAAGTTATCGGACTGCAGTGGCTACAGGAATTCTGCATGCACCGCCACATTGCATCGAGTTGTTACGTAACGGCAATACTGAAAAAGGTGATGCGCTAAAGACGGCACATATTGCAGGAATTTTAGCGGCGAAACGTACCGATGAGCTGATTCCGCTGTGTCATCCGTTACCGATTTACCGCGCCGATGTGGAATATGAACTGTTTGATGCCCATGTCGAGATTACTGCCACTGTAGAAACCATTGGGCCGACCGGGGTGGAAATGGAAGCCCTGACTGCAGTTAGTCTGGCCGGGCTAACGCTGTATGACATGCTGAAACCGCATTGCGAACCGGAAGACTTATGTCTGGACCAGGTTAAATTACAAAAGAAAAAAGGTGGCAAGTCCCATTTTACCCGTGTCTTAAAAGAAGCCATGCCGGCTTCGATTATTGTATTGTCCGATACCGTGGCTGCCGGTAAAAAACCGGATACTGCCGGGCAGAATGTGCTGGAAATTTTACAGGAAGCCAATTTTAGCGATATTGCTTACCACGTCATTCCTGACAGTCCGGAACAACTATTGGCATTGCTTGAACAGCAAAAAAATGACTATCCGCTGATTTTAACTGTGGGTGGAACAGGGCTGGGGCCGAAAGATCTTACTGTAGAAACTATTCAACCTTTATTAAAACGGGAAATTCCCGGACTGATGGAAGCTTCACGCAGTTTTGGGCAAAAGCGCACGCCGTATGCGGCCTTGAGCCGTGGTGTGGCCGGTTATATCGATAACAGTCTGGTGATGACTTTGCCCGGCAGTCGTCAGGGGGCGAAAGAATCCTTGATTGCAGTACTGCCAGCATTGGTGCATTTATTTGATGTACAAAAAAATATTCCTCATCCAGGTGGTTACCAATGAATAGCAAAATGTCTGGATGTGGCGCAGAGCCGGGCTTGATTACGGTAGATCACGCTTTAAATTTAATTTTGCAGAATACCCAAGGGCTTGCTACGGAAAGTCTGCGGTTAAATCGGGCTTTAAATCGTTATTTAGCGCAAGATATTTATTCCACCATTAATCTGCCCTTATTTTCGCAAAGCGCGGTAGACGGCTATGCAATTTGTGCCCAATCTGCAATTGCGCCGCATAGTGAATTTAAACTGATCGGTGAAATTCAAGCAGGGCATTCATCTGAGTTACAACTCAAAACAGGGCAAGCGGTGCGGATTTTCACCGGTGCCAAAATTCCTTTTGGCACAACCACCGTGGCCCGTCAGGAAATTGTTCATGTTGTTGATTCAACTAGAATTTCAATCACTGAACACTTAAATGCCAATGCTGATATTCGCAATGTGGGTGAAGAAATTTCAATTGGACAACTGTTGGCCAATAAGGGCCAGTTACTTTCAGTCGGAGCCATTGCTTCTTTAAGTATGGCAGGCATTCAAAGTGTTGAAGTTTTTCAATATCCCAAAGTTGCAGTGGTGATTAGCGGAGATGAAGTTGCGGAAAGTGTAGAGGACTTTGCAACAGGTAAAATTTTTGATGCCAATGGGCCGTTAATTCAAGCCTGGTTTCAGAATCAAGGACAGCAGGTTGAAATTTTCCATGTGGCTGATACAGAAGATGCAGTGAAAGAATTAATTCAAACACTATCGGCAACTTATGATCTGGTTTTAACCACCGGCGGTGTATCGGTTGGAGATTATGATTTTATTCGACCAGTAGCCCTCGATTTAGGCTTTGAGCAAGTGTTCTGGAAAGTGAAACAGAAACCGGGTAAACCAATGTTTTTTGCAGAATTAACTCGAGCTGACCGCACGCGTTGTTATCTGCTTGGACTTCCGGGCAATCCTGCAGCCGTGTATGTGGGCATGCAAATTTATACCTCAACCGTATTAAAGGCTTTGCAAGGACAAAAACAGCAACCGAACTGGTTTAGCGCCGTGTTGAGTCATGAGGTGAAACTGGATGGCCGGGAACGTTTTTTAAGAATGTCGGCCAGTTTTGATCAGGGCTTGCTCAAGGTCAGAAGCTTGTCTAAACAGCAATCACATATGCTGAGCAATTTAATGCAGGCCAATTGTCTGGTCAGAATTCCTGCGGGAGTGGCTTTATCTGAAGGACATATTGTGCACGGTTTATTTACTCATTAAGGGGCAAATGAATCATGAAAAAATCCCTTTTTTTTTCAGTATGTCTAGCAGCTTCACTTTCAGTAGCCCATGCTGAAACAGTCAGAATTTATGCTGCTGCCAGTTTAACCAATGCCATCACTGATCTTGAAAAAATATATCAAAAGCAGTATCCCAAAACCAATCTTGTACCGGTCTATGGAGCTTCATCAGCGCTTGCGAAACAGCTGGAGGCAGGTGCCAGCAGCGACATTTTTTTTTCGGCAGATGTCGACTGGATGAATTACCTGATCAAAAAGAACCTGATTCATCAAAAAAGAGCCAAGCCCTTATTGTTTAATCAGTTAGTGGTGATCAGTCCAAAAAATCTCAATATTCCTTTTAAAGCCCAATCCGGTTTTAATTTTGCGCAATCTTTTAAAGGACATCTCTGTACCGGGCAAATGGAATCCGTTCCTGCGGGTAAATATGCCAAACAGAGTTTGATTAAGCTGAATTGGTTAAATAGTTTGAATGGTCGCATAGTTGGTACGGATGATGTGCGTTCAGCCTTGGTATTTGTCGAACGGGGTGAATGTGAAGTGGGAATTGTCTATAAAACCGATGCACTCATCAGCCAAAAAGTAAAAATTATTGGAACCTTCCCGGCAGATTCGCATCATCCGATTATTTATCCGATTGCCTTGACCAAACAGGGCGAAAAAAATACAGACGCCATTCAATTTGAAAAATTTATAAAAACCAGTGCGCAGGCAAAAAGCATTTTTCAAAAATACGGATTTCGCATGAGTCAATCATAGGGGGCGCTAAGCAATGTTCAGTCCCGAAGAACTGAGTGCCTTATATCTTTCGGCAAAAGTGGCCTTATGGGCAACGGTCATCTGTTTACCGTTTGCAGTGGCTTTGGCCTGGACTTTGGCACGCCATGAATTCAGGCTGAAATTTTTGGTCGAAGCGTGTTTGCAATTGCCGATGGTCTTGCCGCCCGTGGTTTTGGGTTATTTGCTTTTGGTCCTGTTTGGCAATAAAGGCTGGATTGGGCAATATCTGAATGCAATGGGGATTGAACTGGCATTTAACTGGAAGGGGGCAGTACTGGCTTCGATGATTGTGGCATTTCCCTTGATGGTGCAGCCGATTCGCCTTTCTTTTCAATTGATTAATCGACAATTGGAACATGTGGCCGGTTCATTAGGCGCAAGTCCGTTCAGAGTGTTTTGCAGTATTAGCCTGCCTTTGGCACTGCCGGGAATGCTGATCGGGAGCATCCTGTGTTTTAGTCGAAGTCTGGGAGAATTTGGTGCCACCATTACCTTTGTCGGGAATATTCCAGGTGAAACCCGCACTATTCCCATTGCGATTTATTCATTCTTGCAACAACCTGATGGTGAAGAATTTGCCATACGGTTGGTGATATTATCCTTGTGTCTGGCATTTTCAGCCTTGATCGCCAATTATTTTATTCTGCAAAAGTATCAACGGAAATTAGGAGGCTGATATGTTGAAATGTGATTTTCAATATCAACACGCTGATTTTAATTTGAGTGTTGAACTGGAGATGCAGCAACAGCTGTTAGGCATCGTAGGGGCATCGGGGAGTGGTAAAAGCACCTTGCTAAAAAATATTGTGGGTTTGCTCAAGCCACAGCAGGGTTGTATCCAGTTGAATGAACAGGTATTCATTGATACTCAGCAAAACATACATGTGCCCATGCATCAACGTAAAATCGCTCTCATTTTCCAGAATGCCTTGCTGTTTCCTCATATGAATGTGCAGCAAAATTTATGCTATGCAGAAAAATTAGTAGCTCAACCGGAACGAAAATTCCAGTTTGAAGAAGTCGTGGAATTACTGGAATTAAGCCCTTTAATTCAGCGTAAAGCTCATCAACTTTCGGGTGGGCAAGCACAGCGTGTGTCGATTGGACGTGCTTTATTGTCTTCACCAAATTTATTGTTATTGGATGAACCTTTAACGGGGCTGGATACACATTTAAAGCAGCAAATTTTACCGTTTTTTAAACGGATGAAAGATGAGCTGGATTTACCGATGATTTATGTCACGCATCATCCTGAAGAACTGGAATATTTAGAAGCGGATACCTTGAAGTTAAGTCAAGATGGATTACAGCTTTATTAGACGTTTTCTATAAATCATTTTTCAGTGACTACAAATAATTAAAAAAACTAAAATAAAAAATAGATTTTATCAAATATTAGATTCATGAGCGTGGCATGGATGCCACACGTTTCCCATCCCTTGCGCTGTGTTTTAAAGCAGTGCTTAAAACTGGCTCAGGATGTCGTGTATGGGAAAAAAAAAGGTTTTTGTCTACTTTTGACCTTTCAAAAGTAGAGTCGTGCCTGCGCAAAGGCATCAAAATAAAATCAAGCAAATAAGGCCGTGCTAATTTAAAAAAACTGATATGGAGCATTTTTTGATTTATGAATGAGACCTTAAACCTATTAAACTGAGAGGATTTAATTACTTAATCAGAAAGAAAAATAGCCTAAGCAATTTAAATCCTAAACTGCTTAAGCTATCGCTATAAAAATCAAAATAAATTATTCAGGTTTTTGATATTCATTGATGACTTCAAGTGCAGCACGAAAGGCTTCTTGAGTAGCAGGAGCGCCACAGTATGGCAAGCTGTGTAATAACACTTCCTGAATTTCTTCTACTGTTGCACCATTATTGAGTGCACCGCGAACATGTCCCTTAAGTTCAGTTGGGCTTTTTTGAGCAGTTAAAAAGGCAATGGTGATCAGTGAACGATATTTACGTGGAAGAACACCTTCACGTTGCCAGGTTGAACCCCAGGCATGTTCATTAATCCAGTCCTGTAAAGGTTGAGTAAAGGGCACAGTATTGTCCTGCGCACGTTTTACAAAAGCTTCGCCCATGACTTCAGTACGAACTTTTAAACCATTTTCAAAATCTTGTTGTGACATGTTTTTACTCTTTTAATATCTATAACAAAGAAGTGGCCAAAGTTTATGCCTTAATTCTATTTATGCGTATAGGTTTATGGTCGTAGATCGATCTTTTTTATAGAATCCATGAGATGATTTTTTAGCTCATCTTCAGGGTTTTAAATCTTTAAAAAATAATGCAGAAATAAAATCAGTAGAGCAGAGCACAATACCCTAAAAGATCATTTACAAAGCTTCATTGCTTGAAAGCCATTAACTACTAGCCCGGTTAATGGCATAGAAAAAGGCAGAGTAAAAATGATTATTGAGTATGTTTAACCACAAGCACGGGAACATGACTGGCAGTCAGAATATCTTGGGCAATACTGCCAATGAAGGTTTTTTTTAAACCGGTTCGACCATGTGATCCAACTACGATTAAATCAGCCTTTAGTTCATCTGCAAGTTCAGCAATGGCATCACTGGGCGATTGTTTGGCTAAAAGCTGAGTATGGGTTTCAATCCCGGCATTGGTAAATTTGAGTCCAAGCTCTGCCAGAATGTTTTTGGCATGGGCTTTGGCTTCCATAAAATAATCAGTGACGCCGGGAACATTTTTATAAAAACTGACACTGGTCAAAGGATCAATAATCACTACACTGACAATAGTGACTTTACTGCCAAAAGCCTTGGCTAAAATCATGGCCTGGTCAGCTGCAGCTACGGCAATCGGCGAGTCATCGACAGAAACTAAAATGTGTTGGTAATACTCCATGATACTGTCCTCTTGTTGCAAGATTCGTGATCTGCTTTAAGAGTAGCATAGCCAGAGATAAGCAATGTAAAAGGATAAAAAGGTATTATTCAGCACGTAAAAATTTGATGAATATCAGAAAATAATAAAAATTAAATGATCAATCGCTTAGATGTTATATAAAAAAAATCCAGTGGCATGGCCTGATGAAACTGGACAAAGAGTAAGGCTGAGTCTATTAAATGATGGCTCGATCAATCAGATTTTGGATCGTTTCGGATTCATAGCCCAATTCTTTTAAAATTTGTTCGGAGTTTTGTTTTATGGTGAATAATATCCGGATTGAAGTGGAATAATTCAAAATAGAATCCGTCCTGATTTTTATTGTAGTACGCATTTAAAAACCGCCTTCGAAAAGACGGTTTTTACCTAAAAAAATAAATGAAGCGTTATTAATAATGCTACATAGTTGGGTATGCGCTGCATTGCAGCACAAGAATTACCCTAACATTACATGTTAGGGTAATTTGGACCACCACCGCCTTCCGGCGTTACCCAGGTGATATTTTGAGACGGATCCTTAATGTCACAGGTCTTGCAGTGCACACAGTTGGCTGCATTGATCTGGAAACGTTTCGATCCGTCATTATTTTCCATGATTTCGTAGACACCTGCCGGGCAGTAGCGCTGTGCAGGTTCATCCCATTTCGGCAGGTTCACGTTCACCGGAATCGAAGCATCAGTCAGCTTTAAATGGGCCGGCTGGTTTTCTTCATGCACGGTGTTCGATACAAACACCGAAGACAGACGGTCAAAAGTCAGCTTGCCATCCGGTTTTGGATAATTCGGCTTAAAGTTCACTGCATCTACAGTTTTCAAGGCACCAAAATCCGTCACCAGGTCATGCAGGGTAAACGGTACCTTAAACACGTTCTGGTCGATGAAGTTAAACGCACCGCCGATCCATTGACCGAACTTATGCATTGCCGGACCAAAGTTACGCGAGTTATACAGCTCTTCTTTCAACCAGCTGTTGTTGAACTTCTCGGTATAAGCCGTTAATTCTTTAACAAAGAAATCTTCGCCTTCAACCACACGTGCAACAGCCAGGTCGCCGCCTTTTTCTACACCGGCAGCGATGGCTTCAAATACCGCTTCACCGCAGAGCATGCCGGATTTCATTGCCGTGTGTGAACCTTTGATCTTGGCAAAGTTCAGGAAGCCGGCATCATCACCAATTAACGAGCCACCCGGGAAGGTGAATTTTGGTAGTGAGTTAAAGCCGCCTTTGGTCACGGCACGCGCGCCATAAGAAATCCGCTTGCCACCTTCGAGATACTGCTTGATTAAAGGATGGGTTTTCCAGCGTTGCATTTCCATAAATGGATACATATGCGGGTTGGTGTAGGACAGATCCACAATCATCCCTAAGGTCACCTGATTGTTTTCCGCATGATACAACCACCAACCGCCTGAAGAACCGGTTTCAGAAAGCGGCCAGCCAGCACCATGCATCACCAGACCTGGCTTGTGCTTGGCAGGGTCGATTTCCCAGAGTTCCTTAATCCCGATCCCGTAATGCTGCGGATCGGCATCTTTGTCCAGGTTGTATTTGGCAATTAATCGTTTACCCAGGTGACCACGGCAGCCTTCAGCAAAAATGGTGTATTTGGCATGCAGTTCATAACCTGGAGTAAAGTTATGCGTCGGTTCGCCATCTTTACCAATGCCCATGTCACCGGTTTGAATGCCTTTGACTGAACCATCAGCATGGTACAGAATTTCTGAAGCGGCAAAGCCCGGGAAGATCGATACTTCCAGCTCTTCGGCTTTTTGACCCAACCAGCGCACCACATTGCCCAGAGAGATGACATAGTTGCCATCGTTATGCATGGTTTTTGGCACCATCCAGTGCGGGGCTTCCTGAGATTTTTCATCCGACAGCAGGAAGTAGGTTTTGTCTTCGGTCACCGGAACATTGAGCGGGGCACCCTGTTCTTTCCAGTCCGGGAACAGTTCATTCATGGCACGCGGTTCAAGCACAGCACCAGAGAGGATATGCGCACCGACTTCAGAGCCTTTTTCCACCACACAAACGGACAGATCATTCAGGTTGTTTTTAATTGCAAGCTGACGGATTTTGATCGCCGCAGACAGACCCGCCGGGCCTGCGCCTACGATTACGACGTCAAACTCCATTGATTCTCGGACTAAATCTTCCATAATTTGTAAAACTCAATTTCGCTTAGCGATATTTTATCATGGGTGAATACAGAAAAATAGCACTTTGAGGGTAGGATTGTGCATAAAAAAAGCCTCCAAGGAGGCTTTTTTTGACATCTTATAGATTATGAATTTTGGGGATCGTACTGCTTTTCTTTGATGAACAATGCTGGGATCACACCACAGATGAAGTATGCTGCACCCATCACCACAAAGCCTAAACCGATCGAACCGCCGCTCGCAAGGAAACCAATAGTTGCTGGCGCAATTGCAGCACCTAGACGGCCCACGTTGTAAGCACCACCAATTGCAGTACCACGAACATTGGTTGCAAAGCTCTCTGTCATATACGTTGCGTTCACACCGTATGGAATACCGTAAAGGAAACCAAAAATCACCAATAGATACAGAATGTTTTCAGGCGAGTTATAGAACACGATTAACGGTAGGAAGATGGCTGTACCAATCGCACCAAAAGCATAAGTGAAACGGCGACCCAATTTGTCTGCCATATAACCAGCAAGAATTTTACCTAAAATCATTGCGGTATATGTGCCGACCATGTAAGCCGTCATTTCTTTAAACTTCATACCTAGTTCGCTTTCCAGGTAAGTCGGCATCCAGTTGTTTACACCATAGTAACCAAACTGTAGGAAACCTGCAGTCAGTGCCCAAAGAATAAACATATTGCGGTTACGCTTGTCTTGGAAAATCAGTTTCCAGGTCGACTCAGTTTTGGCTGTAGTTGCTTCCACTTTCTTAAAGCGGTTTTCTTGCCATGCAGCTGGTTCCGGAACCATATAGTGCATCAGAACAGCCATAATGATTGGGAGCGCTGCTACGTAGAACAGTACACGCCAGCCGTGATCTGGAATTAACCAGCCGGCAAGCAAGGTTGCAACAATATAACCTACTGTCCAGCCTGCTTGAAGCGTACCCAGTACCGTGGTACGGAATTTGGTCGGCACATATTCTGCCATAAGGGTATTACAGGCAATATATAGCGAGCCTAAGCCTAGAGAAGCAAAGAAACGTAAAGTACCAAATTCTGCAAACGAGTTGGTAAAACCAAGACCACAGGTTAAAACAGAGAACAGTAGAATAGAGATAACCACAATACGCACACGACCGAATTTGTCACATGCCCAGCCACCAAAAATACCACCAATTGCCATACCGGCAAGCGTAAAGCTACCTAACATACCTGCTTCAACAGGGGTTAGGCCAAATTCAGCTTTAATACTGTTTAAGCTGTATGACAACAGCATTAAGTCAGCACCATCGACCAGTAACGCAAGGAATGCGAAAACAAAAGCAACTTTCCATGTGTTAGGACCGATTGTCGAGATCGTGTTCTTGATCGTCATAATCCATTACCCTAATAAAAAAGGCTGAGCCGCAAGGAGTGTGACTCAGCCAAAACGTTAACGCGTAGCATCTTTAATCATGTTACGCGCAATAATCACTTGCTGAATTTGTGTTGTACCTTCGTACAAACGGAATAAACGAACATCACGGTAGAAGCGTTCAATTGCGTATTCGCTGATATAACCAGCACCGCCATGAATTTGCACGCCACGGTCAGCTACACGACCGCACATTTCTGTGGCAAACATTTTCGCGCAAGACGCTTCAGTGCTGACATTTTTACCTGCATCGCGCAAACGTGCTGCATCAAGTACCATGCATTTAGCTGCATAAATTTCAGCTTTTGAATCGGCCAACATGCCTTGAATGAGCTGGAAATTGGCAATAGGTTGACCAAATTGCTTACGCTCAACTGCATATTGCAGTGAATCATCCAGCATACGCGTTGCTGCACCCACACTCAGTGCAGCAATATGAATACGACCTTTATCTAAAACTTTCATCGCAGTTTTAAAACCAACGCCTTCAACACCACCAATAAGTGCAGAGGCAGGAATACGGCAGTTTTCAAAAATGACGTCACAAGTGTGAGCACCTTTTTGGCCCATTTTCTTGTCACGTTTACCGAGCGAAATACCCGGTGTCTTGCTGTCGACAATAAATGCAGAAATAGCAGCAGAACCTTTGATATCAGGGTTAGTACGTGCCATGACGGTAAATACACCAGCATGCGGTGCATTGGTAATAAAACGTTTAGTCCCATTAAGAATGTATTCGTCACCATCTTTCACTGCAGTCGTTTTGAGTGATGCGGCATCAGAACCTGAATCCGGCTCGGTTAAACAGAAGGAACCAATAATTTCACCGCTGGCTAACTTAGGCAGGAAATATTGTTTTTGTTCTTCGGTGCCATCAATGATTAAACCTGAAGCACCAATACCATTGTTGGTGCCAATTAGTGAACGGAAGGCAGGAGAAGTACGACCAAGTTCAAAGGCAACATAGACTTCTTCTTCCATGGTTAAGCCCAGACCTTCATATTCTTCAGGAATGGTTAAGCCAAACAAACCTAACTCTTTCATTTGCTGTACGACTTCCACAGGAATTTCATCCGTTTCAGCAACGAGTTCTTCATTTGGGATTAATACACCTTCAACAAATTGACGAATCATATCGACTAATTGATCTAAGGTTTCCTGATCGCGAATCATGTCCTAACTCCGTTTTTAGGATGTAAATCCTGTTCATTTTTCAATAGGGAGAAATCGAACAAGATCTAGTCACTAAGCTAAATTTATTCGGATACTAATCAAAAAAAAGCAACTAAACAATACGTACGAAAGTATATATCGCTATGCGGTATTTTATTTTTAATAATAAAATTTATTTAAGTTATTGATTTTATCTAATATTTAATAAATTTATACCCCGATAAAAAATTTTAAATACTATAAAATAGGCTTGAATGATTGATAAAACTATGTATATTGCAAATAAAGTACCGCACTGCGAAATGAGAAGTTTATGGAAAGCACCCAAATATTGAAACTCACCATTCAAGAAGATGGCGTGGCGATTGTAGAAATTCATCGCCCGGAAGCAAGAAATGCACTGAATCTGGAATTACGTCAGGCGCTTTCAGAAACTTTTCAGCAGCTTAATCAGGATTCATCGGTACGTGCCATCGTATTGACCGGCGGGGAAAAAGTATTTGCGGCGGGTGCTGACATTAAAGATTTCACCACTGCGACCACAGCTCAAATGTATTTACGCCATACCGAGCAATATTGGCAAAGCCTGGTGGATTGCAGCAAGCCGATTATTGCCGCTGTGAATGGTTATGCCTTGGGTGGCGGCTGTGAACTGGCGATGCATGCCGACATCATTATTGCCGGTCAGTCTGCTCAATTTGGTCAGCCTGAAGTGAAACTGGGCTTGATGCCGGGTGCAGGTGGCACACAACGTTTACTTCGTGCGATTGGCAAATTCCAAACTATGCTGTTGGTTTTGTCAGGCAAATTCATTAGTGCGGCAGAAGCCAGCCAGATGGGCGTGGTGTCAGAAGTGGTGGAAGATGAGCAAACCATTCCGCATGCCTTAAAACTGGCTAAAACCATTGCTGGTTTTTCTCCAATTGCGGTTCAGCAAATTAAAGAAGTGACCAACCTGGGTCAGGATCAATCTTTACAGGGTGCACTGGCGCTTGAACGTAAGGCATTCCAGATTCTATTTGATACCAAAGACCAGAAAGAAGGCGTGAATGCTTTCTTTGAAAAACGTCCTGCACAGTACACTGGAGAATAAGACATGACCATTCAATCTATGGCGCTGATCGGTACCGGTGTAATGGGCATGGGCATTGCGCAAATTGCAGCGCAAGCCGGTCTTGAAGTGCGTTTGTTTGATGCCAAAGCCGGCGCTGCTGAAGCAGGTTTGGCCAAGCTCAAAACCATGCTGGAAAAACTTCAAGCCAAAGGCAAATTCACTGAAGAAGTGCTAAAGGAAACTTTAGCTCGGTTTACAGTACTCGACAGTATTGAGCAAATTGCAGGCGTGGATTTGGTGGTTGAAGCGATTATTGAAAACCTGGAAATCAAGCAAGGCTTGTTTAAACAGCTTGAAGCGATTGTGTCAGAAAATACCATTTTAGCGACCAATACCTCGTCACTTTCAGTGACAGCGATTGCTGCCAATCTTGAGCATCAGGGTCGTCTCGCGGGCTTCCATTTCTTCAATCCTGTTCCACTGATGAAAATTGTGGAAGTGATTGCCGGTCTGGCAACCGATGAGCAGGTAATTGCTGATCTTCTCGAGTTATCACAGCGTATGGGCCACTTTGGTGTTCGTACCAAAGATACCCCTGGATTTATCGTCAATCATGCAGGCCGTGCCTATGGCACTGAAGCCTTAAAAGCCTTGGGTGAAGGCGTAACCTCGGTCTCTGAAATCGACCGTATTTTACGTGAGGGTGCCGGTTTCCGTATGGGACCGCTTGAGTTATTTGACTTAACCGCACTGGATGTTTCGCATCCGGTGATGGAATCGATTTT
>DFAM01000007.1:35393-45438 GCA_002365595.1 Acinetobacter sp. UBA3106
TGGATCAAAGCGGATTGTGAACAAGATGCCAGCATCTTACGTGATTATATTCGTGAGCAAGGTTTAGTGATTGATGCTGCAGAAACACCTGCCGCGGACAGCCTGATTCTATTGGCAACATATGGTGAAGATACCACTACAGCGGCATTACGTTTTGGTGTCGATGCGAGCCGTGCAGTCAGCATTGATATGTTGACTGACTTTTCCAAGCATCGCACCCTGATGCCATCGATCGCAACTCAAAAAACATATATCGACCAAGCCCATGCATTATTTGCGAAAAATGATCATGGTGTCTCTGTGATTGCCGAAAGTGTGGGCTTTGTGGCGCAGCGTGTCTTGGCGATGGTGGTGAACTTGGCTTGCGATATCGCACAGCAGCAAATTGCCACGGCAGCCGATATTGATAAAGCCGTCAAGCTTGGCTTGGGTTACCCGCATGGTCCAATCTCATGGGGTGATGTACTCGGTGCCAAACGGATCCTGCTTATTTTAGAGCGCATTTTAGCCAACACCGGTGATCAACGTTATCGCCCAAGTCCTTGGTTAAAACGTCGTGCCCAACTGAACTTATCTTTACTTCATATTGCAGCTGTTTAAGCGAACGAAAAGGAATTTCTTATGTTAAATGCATTTATCTATGATGGATTGCGTACTCCATTTGGCCGTCATGCGGGTGACCTGGCTACGATTCGCCCAGACAACTTGGCTGCAGGCGTGATTAAAGCCCTGATTGAAAAACATAATTTGCCAAACAATATCTATGATGATGTGATCCTTGGAAATACCAATCAGGCTGGTGAAGACAGTCGTAACATTGCGCGTCATGCAGCCTTGCTTGCAGGTCTAGATGTAAAAACCCCAGCGCAAACCGTGAACCGTCTATGTGCATCAGGCTTGGCATCTGTGATTGATGCTGCGCGTGCGATCAGCTGTGGGGAAGGCGACATTTTCATTGCAGGTGGCGTTGAGTCGATGTCACGTGCACCTTTTGTTTTTGCCAAATCTGAAAAAGCCTTTGGTCGTGACTTTAAAGTGTTTGATTCTGCGATTGGCGCACGTTTCCCCAACCCGGCGATTGAAAAACAGTTTGGCGATGACACCATGCCAAAAACCGGTGACAACGTTGCAATTGAATATGGCATTAGCCGTGAAGATGCGGATCGTTTCGCTGCTGCATCTCAAGCAAAATATGAAGCTGCGCGTCAAGAAGGTTTCTTTGATGGTGAGATTACGCCTGTTGAAGTGGCACAAGGTCGTAAGTTACCGCCTAAATTAGTCGCAGTTGATGAACATCCGCGCCCATCGTCTAATATGGAAGCCCTGCAAAAACTGAGACCCTTGTTCGAAGGCGGTGTAGTAACTGCGGGTAATGCTTCAGGCGTGAATGATGGTGCTGCGGCATTGATCATCGGTTCTGAACAGGCTGAACAGACTTTAGGTTTCAAACCGATTGCCAAGATTTTGTCATCAGGTGCTGCAGGCATTGAACCTCGTATTATGGGTGCAGGTCCTGTGGAGGCGATCAAGCTGGCGCTGAAACGTGCCAACCTGACTTTGGAGGATATGGACATTATTGAGATCAACGAAGCTTTTGCATCTCAAGTGCTGGCATGTCTACGAGGTTTGGACGTTGCACTGGATGATCCGCGTGTCAATCCAAACGGTGGTGCAATTGCAGTCGGTCATCCACTGGGTGCTTCAGGTGCACGTTTGGCGCTCAGCACGGCTCGTGAACTGCAACGTCGCGGCAAGAAATATGCTGTGATCAGCTTGTGTATTGGTGTGGGACAAGGTCTCGCAATGGTTATTGAACGCGTATAAAAGAGAAAACACATGGGTGCATTAGAAGGTATTCGCGTACTGGATTTAAGTCGCGTACTGGCAGGTCCTTGGTGTGGTCAAATCCTGGCGGATTTAGGCGCAGAAGTGATTAAAGTTGAACGTCCAAAAACGGGTGATGACACGCGTTTATGGGGTCCACCCTGGATGAAGAATGATCAGGGTGAAGACACACGTGAAGCAGCTTATTATCAATCTGCAAACCGGAATAAGCTCTCTATTGCAATTGATATTTCCTCAGCGGAAGGACAGGAGCTGGTTCGTGCTTTAGCGGCTGAATCTGATGTGGTGATTGAAAACTACAAGGCAGGTTCACTGAAAAAGTACGGTCTGGATTACGATAGTTTAAATGCGGTCAACCCGAAACTGGTATATTGCTCAATCACCGGTTTTGGCCAGACTGGACCGCGTGCACCTGAACCGGGTTATGACTTTATCATTCAGGGTATGGGCGGTCTCATGTCTGTAACCGGTGAAAAAGATGACTTGCCGGGCGGTGGCCCGCAAAAAGTCGGTGTGGCATTTGCTGATTTAACCACCGGCTTGTATTCAACCATTGCTATTCAGGCAGCTTTGTTGAACCGTACTTTAACCGGTCTTGGTCAATATATTGATATGGCCTTGCTGGATGTGCAGGTAGCTACACTTGCCAACCAGGGTATGAATTATCTGGCATCTGGAAAAGTTCCAGGCCGTTATGGTAATGCCCATGCCAACATTGTGCCTTATCAGGTCTTTAAAGCTGCAGATCAGGACTTTATTATTGCCTGTGGTAATGACAAGCAGTTTGTCGCTTTAAGTGCCGCAATTGGTTTGCCTGAGCTGCCATATGATCCGCGCTTTACCACCAATGCCCTACGGATTAAACACCGTAGCGAAATTGGGGATTTATTGGCGGCTCACTTCCTCAGCAATACTGCAAAACACTGGGTAGAAGCGATTCATGCCGTTAAAGTTCCGGTAGGTTTAATTAATAACCTGGAACAGGCATTTGAAGAACCTCAGGTTCAGGCACGTAATATGCTGATTGAAATGCAACATCCTTTAAAAGATAAACTTAAAGTGATTGGTTCACCGATCAAGCTTTCCCGTACACCAGTAGAATATAAGAAAGCACCGCCAATGTTGGGCGAACATACCGATGAAATTTTAGCCCGTGTGACTGATGCTGAAAAAATAGCAACATTACGTGCTCAAGGTATTATTGGATAGTTCACATAAACATTAAATGTGTTTGATAAAGAAGCAACTTTTAATAAGTTGCTTCTTTGCTATTAATACAATATTTATATTATAATTTTCGCCATGCGAAACAAAATTTAAGTATCTGGGCAATTTAAATGACGAAAGTGACAGAATCGGAACAGGCGGAGCAGCTTCTGGCTCCATTAAGACATGAACTTTTGCATCCGATTGAGGATATGCAAGATGAAAATGATCGCCAATATATTACTGCTCTTGCCCGTGGATTAGAACTTTTACGTTGTTTCTCGGCCAAACATCAGCATCTGGGCAATCAGGAATTGTCGCAAATGACAGGTTTGCCTAAACCTACCATTACCCGTTTGACCCATACACTTTCTCGCTTGGGTTACTTAAAACAGGTGCCTAATTCAAGTAAATTCCAGCTTTCTGTTGGCGTGCTTGCCTTTGGATATTCCATGTTGTCGAATCTCTCGATTCGTTCAATTGCTCATCCCTATATGAAAGATCTGGCAGATTACGCCGGAGCTGCTGTGGCAATGGCAACCCGTGACCGCCTGAATATGATCTATCTGGATGTGGTGCAAGGCAAGGGCAATGTGACCATGCGTCGCCAAGTGGGTACTTATTTGCCTATTCACTTAAGTTCGGTGGGTCGTGCTTGCCTCGCGGCAATGCCAGAGGATGAGCGTGAGTTTTTGCTGGATGCTATCCGTATCAAACATAAAGAAGACTGGATGAAAATCAACCGTGAGCTCGATAAGGCTTTTAAAGATTATCAAGACTTTGGTTACTGCTTCTCGGTCGGTGACTGGCATAAAGATGTGAACTCGGTAGCGGTACCTTATTATCATGAGCAACATGGTTTACTGGTATTTAACTGTGGTGGACCAAGCTTTATTTTGAATCGTGCCAAACTGGAAGATGATATTGCACCACGTTTATTGCATATGGTGAATAATATTAGCAATGAAGTTGGATAGATTTTTAGATAAATTTTCTATTAATCATTAGTCTAATCAAGGAGCAAGAATCAGGAAGATGTTTGCTCTAAAATTAAAAAATAAAGCTTAAATTTTATTTGCGAATAATCATTAAAGTTGCTGTGCCGTGTGCATAAATTTTATCGTTTTCATCAATGATACGACCTTCAGTCATCACCAGCGTGCGTCCTTGATTAATAATTTTTCCTACACCGCGATAGGTTTTTCCACATTGCATGGGGCGGATCATTTTAATATTTAAATCAGTCGTGGCAAAACGGCCCCCTTTTTCCATAAGGGTATGCGCTGCGGCACCCGTTACACTGTCTAAAATGGTCGCACAGAATCCGCCATGAACCCCGCCTTGCAAATTAATATGCTCTTCGCCAGGGGTGACTTCATAGATAATATAGCCTTCTTGAACTTCAACCAGTTGCATAGGAATAGTTTTAGCCATCGGTGCATGAGGGATTTCACCATTTTTGACAGCAGTTAAAAATTCCAGACCTGTGTACTTATCCATCGACATTTAATATTGCTTCCTATTCACTTTATAATTCATTTATATCTTAATATTAATTTGAGTATTTTGAAATTAAATACCGCTAGGTAAAACTAGAATTTTTGTCGAACAGAATGTATTTTTCTGATCATCAACAATAGTGAGTATTAAAAATTGCTTCCACTTTTAAGCATTAGTGAAGTTTAAATATCTTCTAGATTGATGGTAGAAAATTAAAGATCAAGTCGGTATAAAAAAGATGCGTTTCTCTGCTTATCTTTATTGAATTGTCTTTAGAGAGTGGGCTATTAGAAGGTAGAAATCAGATGAAGTATCTATGTTTTAAAATGACTCAAACAGGTTAAAACAGGGTGGTGATTTTTTTTTAAATTTTTTATCTATCTTTTAGTAAAATTCAGTATCTTATAAAAATAGAGCAATAAAAAACCCTCATCTTTCGATGAGGGTTTTTCGTATTCTGGAGCGGGAAAGGAGACTCGAACTCCCGACCCCAACCTTGGCAAGGTTATGCTCTACCAACTGAGCTATTCCCGCAATATGGAAGTGAATTATAGAGAGTTTCATTCAACTGTCAACTCTTTATGCTTCCAAATGTTTAATTAATCAGCACGACGCCAAATAGTTCCTTGACGGGTATCTTCCAGAACCACACCCTGATCCAGTAACGATTGGCGAATTTCATCGGCTTTGGCAAATTCTTTGGCTTTTTTTGCGTCTTTACGTTGCTGAATCAGATCTTCAATCTGTTGTTCCGACAAGCCTAGAGCTTCCTGACCAATATCTGATTTCAAGAAGTCATCTACATTGTATTGCACCAAACCTAAAATATCAGTCAAATGACGCAAGGTTGAATAATACAGCGCAGCCTGTTCAGCATTTTCATCTTTAACAGCACGGTTCAATTCTTTATTAATTTCAAATAACACAGCAATTGCTTCAGCTGTATTGAAGTCATCACGCATTGCTGCATTAAAGCGTTCTACTAAAGCCTCATCTAAAGTTTCAACAGTTTTTTCACCATACACTTGTTGATAAGCTTTAAATGAATGATAGAAACGTGACAGGGTATTTTTTGCTTCTTTCAGTGCTGTATCAGAGAAGTTTACAGGACTGCGATAATGCGAAGAAACAATAAAGAAACGGATCACTTCAGGGTGGAATTTATCCATCACATCACGAATGGTAAAGAAGTTACCCAAAGACTTTGACATCTTCTCGCCATCAACATTAATAAAACCGACATGCATCCAGTAGTTTACATACTGTTCGCCTGTTGAGGCTTCAGACTGTGCAATTTCATTTTCATGATGCGGGAAGGTTAAGTCCGAACCACCACCATGAATGTCAAAATGATTACCTAAGCAGCAAGTGGACATTGCCGAACATTCAATGTGCCAGCCCGGACGACCATTACCCCAAGGTGAAGCCCATGACGGTTCATTTTCTTTGGCATGTTTCCAAAGTACAAAGTCAAAAGGATGTTTCTTTTCAACTTCAACATCGACACGTTCCGAGGCGCCGGCTTGCATATCTTCCAGTTTACGACCAGACAAACGACCATATTTGGCAAATTTTTCTACTTCAAAATATACATCACCATTTGCAGATGGATAAGCCGTGCCTTTATTAACCAGGTTGCCAATCATGTTTTGCATCTGGTCAATATAATCTGTGGCACGAGGCGCTTCATCTGGATGTAAGCAGCCCAAGTTTTCCGCATCTTCATTCATGGCCTGAATAAAACGATCGGTCAATGCAGTAATGCTTTCACCATTTTCATTGGCACGCTTGATGATTTTGTCATCAATATCGGTGATGTTACGAACATATTTGACGTTCCAGCCCTGGCTGCGCAGGAAACGAATAATGTAGTCAAATGCAACCATGACCCGAGCATGTCCAATATGACAGTAATCATATACCGTCATACCGCACACATACATGTCGATATGTCCTGCTTTACGTGGAACAAATTCAACTTTTTTACGTTGCTCTGAGTTATATAGAACAAATGGTTGCATAGGTTTTCTAGAAGCTTATTGAAAATGGTGTCCAATCTTAACCTAAGCACTTTTTTTCATAAAGTTAAAACGAAAAAATGCAGGAATTTTTTAGGGAATATACCTTTATGCGAACGTTCAAGGTCATGGCTGATAATCTAAGATGACACATTGCAAATAAAAATAATCAGCAATGAATAGGGGAAATAACAATTGAGTAATGAAAAGTGCATTTTGATAGATAATGATTAAAAGCATGCCAGCTCGTCATAATTTCTGCACAATTATTGAAATCTTGTAATTTAGAAACGTGACATTTGCATAGATATGATAAAATTGCGAAAATTATTTTTTGCTTGATTGAATCAACTCTGTATAGAGTAAAGGTAAACCTATTTTGAACCCACCAAATATGCCAAATCAAATAGACTTTCAAAAAGTTGCATTAGAAACTTTGCGTATAGAAGAACAAGCACTGGAAATATTGGCGGCGCAAATTGATGATCGTTTTAGCCGTGCTTGTGAAATTATCTTACAGTGCCGAGGGCGTTTAGTCGTAACCGGCATGGGGAAGTCAGGGCATATTGGCCGTAAAATGGCAGCCACCTTTGCGTCTACGGGTACGCCATCATTCTTTATGCATCCAGGTGAAGCCGGGCATGGTGATTTAGGTATGCTGGTTCCTGGCGATGTGCTCATTGCTATTTCTAACTCGGGCAAGAGCGATGAAATCATGATGCTCATGCCTCTAATCAAGCGTCTGGAAATTCCTTTAATTACCATTAGTGGCGACAACAAAGGCCCGATGCCGCAAAATGCAGATGTGGCCTTAACTTTAGGCAATATTCAGGAAGCATGCCCACTCGGTCTGGCACCAACGTCAAGCACCACGGCAACTTTGGCTTTGGGTGATGCACTGGCTGTAGCATTACTGGATGCACGTGGCTTTACTGCTGATGATTTTGCCATGTCACATCCGGCAGGTGCTTTAGGTAAACGATTGTTGCTGCATGTAAAACACCTCATGCATACCGGCACAGAATTGCCAAAAGTATCTCCAGATACACCAATGAATCAGGTTTTATACGAAATCTCAAATAAACGCCTAGGTTTAACCACAATTGTGGATCAAAATGACGTACTGCTCGGGATTTTTACCGACGGTGATTTACGTCGTTTAATTGATAAGCAACAAGGCTTTGATGTGAACCTGCCTGTTTCAGAAGTGATGATCAAAAATCCATTGACCATTACCCAGGAAGCACGTGCTGTTGAAGCTTTAGAGCGTATGAACGAAAAGAAAATCAATCAATTTGTTGTTGTCGATGATGTAAATAAGGTTATAGGTGTGATTAGCATGCATGACCTGATTCAAGCCGGGGTGAATTAATAAATGGCATCTTATATTTTATTGGAACAGGCGCGCCATATTGAAGCCTTGGTGCTTGATGTCGATGGAATTCTGAGTGATGGTTTTGTGACCCTGACCAATAGCGGAGATGAAATTAAATCCTTTGATATCCGTGATGGTTTAGGTATGAAACTTGTACAGAAATCAGGTATCAAAGTCATTATTATTACTGGACGTAAAAGTAATATTGTGGAAAAGCGCATGTCTGATCTGGGTGTAGACCTGGTTTTCCAGGGTCGTGAAGATAAAGGTGTAGCCTTACGTGAAGCCTGTGCTCAGTTGAATGTTGCTCCAGAAGACTGTTTGTATATGGGCGATGACTGGCCTGATCTATCGGCATTTGCCATTGCCGGTATGAAAGTAACTGTTCCCAATGGTCATGTAGAAGTTCGACGCCGTGCTGACCTGGTCACTCAGGCGATGGGTGGTCGTGGTGCGGTACGTGAAATCTGTGACATGATTTTGATGGCGAAAGGAACTTACCAACAGTTGCTTGACACTTATACCGCTGTCCCACATTAATTGTTAAACAATTCATTGAACTTGAGTTAAGTACCACACTTATGGATACAAAAGTTTTATACGTAACTGCTATAGCAATTGCAGCTATAAGTGGTGGTTACTACTATTACAGCGGTAAGGGTAACAAGCTTGAGGTTGACTCGGCCCGAAGCATGACCTATTCCGCTGAAAAAATTAACCTGACTCAAACCGATGAAAACGGTAATTTGTATGTCCGTGCGCAGGTCGATCGGATGGAGCAGGACATGCAAAAAAAGACAGCAAAACTCATCAATCTGAATGCGTCAATGTATAAAGATGGCGCGGTCGATGCTACTTTCTATGCCAAAGTGGCGAACAGTTATGATGATAATAAACGCGTGGTTTTGTCAGGCAATGTCGTGGCAACCAAGCTGATGCAACAAGGCAAAATGCAGTTTCAGACGCAAGAATTAACCGGATATCCTGAAACCCGGCAAATTGAAACAGATAAACAGGTCATTGTGCAATCTCCTCAAGCTGAATTTGTAAGCCAAGGTCTGAAAGCCAATTTAAATGACGGTCAATACGAATTTTTTAATATTCGAGGAAAATATGAACCAAAATCTTAAGCTTACATTTTCTAACACCTTGCTTAAGCAAGCAGCTTTAGTCGGTTTGGTTGTATTCTCGTCGGCAGCGGTATTTGCCATTCCTTCAGACAGAAATCAGCCTATTTCATTGGTTGCAGACCGTGCAACTTATAATGAAAAAACCGGGGTGACCACTTATACCGGTAATGTCATCATTGAACAGGGCACTATGAAGCTGCAAGCCAACTCTATTGTTGCCAATCTGAACAGTCAAAAACAGATTAGCAGTATTACGGCGACTGGTGGTCCGGCACGTTTCCAGCAGCAGACTGAAGTCAATAAAGGTCTGGCCAAAGGTCAGGCACAGAAGATTCTTTATAATGCCCAAACCGGTATTATCACCTTGTCTGGTAATGCATTTTTACAGCAAGATGGGGCAAGTATTCGCGGTAATACTTTAAAATACAGCATGAACAAAGGTGATGTAGAGGCGACAGGTACGCCAAACAGCACTGGTTCATCTTCAGGTCGTGTGCAAATTGTTATTCCACCATCTAGCTCAAAATCTTTCCCAGGAGCACGTGATTAATGGATCAATCGCTAAATCAGCCCCAAACATTATGTATTAAGCATCTGGCAAAAAATTATAGTAAAAGATGGGTGGTGAAGGACGTTTCTTTCGAGATGCAGAGTGGCCAGATTGTCGGCTTGCTGGGTCCGAATGGTGCAGGTAAAACCACCAGTTTCTATATGGTGGTCGGTTTGGTCCGCATGGACAAAGGCGAAATTCATTTAGATGATCTTGATTTGTCAGATTTAGCCATGCATGAACGTGCCCGTAAAGGGATTGGTTATTTGCCGCAAGAAGCCTCCATTTTTAGAAAACTGACTATTTCTGAAAACATTATGGCAATTCTTGAAACCCGTAAGGATTTAAACAAGCAGCAACGCCAACAGCGTCTGAATGAATTACTGGCCGATTTTAAAATCAGTCACATCAAGGATTCATT
>DFAM01000007.1:45577-63939 GCA_002365595.1 Acinetobacter sp. UBA3106
GATGAACCTTTTGCCGGGGTCGATCCTATTTCTGTAGGGGATATCAAGGATATTATTCGTAATCTTAAAGATCGTGGCATTGGGGTATTAATTACCGACCATAATGTACGTGAAACTTTGGCCATTTGTGAGCACGCTTATATTGTCAGTGAAGGTGCGGTAATTGCAGAAGGTACCCCGCAAGAAGTGCTTGCAAATGACACTGTGCGTAAAGTTTATTTGGGTGAAGATTTTACAGTTTAATTATTATTTTAAAAAAGGATGATTTTGTATTAAAAAGTGACAAGATCATCCTTATATTAATAAGTATAAAAAAAGACAATTACTTAATAATAACAGGCGTATTAGGGATTAAATGCGTAAGTTCTCATAAAAATAATTGCCATTCACATGATGCTAAAGAATCACAATAACAGGTTTTATGCCAAAAAATTCTCGTAAAAAGCACGCAAAGTCTGATCTGTAGCGTGACTTTGCATATCAGCTATGCTCAGGCAGACAGTTCACAAGCGTTTTTGCAGTCATTTAAGTCAGGCATGAGTCAGGTTTTTTGTTCCAAAATCCAATGAAAACTACAATAAAGCAGATATTCATGCGCTCAGTAACTTTCAATTAGATACCTCTAAGGTCCGCGAAATACCGCAAATACCAGCAACCAATCGCCCGCAGGTGTTTTCAAAAAATCAGGCAGTTTCTCAACCTGATACTCAATTAACCTTTAATGCCACTATTCTCAAGGCATTACAGCGTAATCCGGAAATAGCCCAAAACATATCGGAATTGGCTGTTTAGAATACTTATATCGATATTACTAAAGCTGGTTACTATCCACAGCTTTCAGGAGAAATTTCCACGGGCGACTTGAGCTCTGGTGAGCGTGGAAGTCAAATGATCAGCTTAAATGCGATTCAAATACTCTATGATTTTGGCAAGGTCAAAAAAAGTAGCGTAGATATTCAGCAGGCCAAGCTCGCAACTTAACAGACAGGCGTTTTAATCAGCATTGATAACATGGCTTAGGAAACGGCTACAGCGATTGTTAATATTAAACGTTACCGCGCAATTACTCGTATTGCAATTCCGATAAGCTGAGCAATAAGGCAGGCCAGCAATTCAGTATTACCCCAGGTATGGTAGCCACGGTAGATATTAAAACGGATGAAAAGTCTGTCGTAGATTACCTGATTAAGCCATTCAATAAAGCGCAGGAAGCTTTACGTGAACGTTAATTAGAATTTATAGACCTGTTTAAAAAGCCTCCTTGAGCTAGGAGGTTTTTTGTATCTGCAAGCGGTTAAAAACAGGCTATACTGGCGTAGTGCTGTTATTTATTCCAGATTTATGCCATTTACCATTGCCTCATCCGTTACTTTTGAAGAAGACATTAAAAAAAGTCGCTTTCAGGCGATTGCTGCAGCAGTAGAAAATGAACAGGATGTCAAAAACTTTTTAGAGCTGCATAAAGATAGCACCACAACACATCAGTGCTGGGCCTGGAAAATCGGCCACCATGTACGCTTCAATGATGATGGTGAGCCATCGGGAACTGCTGGACGTCCCATTCTGGCCACCATTGAAGGTAATGAACTGACCAATATCATCGTTCTGGTCAATCGTTGGTATGGAGGGATTAAACTCGGAACGGGCGGTCTGGTTCGTGCCTATGGCGGTTGTGCAGGGCAGTGCCTGTTACTGGCGGAAAAAATCGAACTGATCGAAAAGAAGAAAGTCAGCTTTGCCTGTCAGTTTAACGAATGGGCCATTTTTCAGTATGAATTAAACCAGCAACAGATCGAGTTTAAAGAACAATATACTGCGATGGGCGTAGAGGTGGAAGCCTTGTTACAAGTTCATCAAATAGAACCCTTGTTATTGAAAATTCAGGATGTGACCCGTGGTCGTGAACAACTGAAAATTGTAGAAGAGTCAGACCATGACTGAACAAGATCCGTTATTAAAATATCGTGAACAGCATAAGCATCGTTTGAACTACATGCCTTGGCTGTACTGGTCATTAAAACCGAAAAATCGCGGCTGGGCGGAAGAGTGGCAAAAAGAATATCAAGCTTATTTGATGGAAATGGAAACAGTGGAAATTGGTGAAAACTGTTTCATTTCACCACTGGCCCATATTTTTGCCGAGCCGGGCCGGAAAATTACGATTGGAGACAATTGCTTTATTGCCGCAGATTGTACCTTGCATGGCCCTTTAGAAATTGGCAATGAAGTCGCCATCAACCATCACTGTATTCTCGATGGGGGGCGTATGGGGATCAAGCTGCATGATCAGGTGCGTATGGCCGCATATTGCCATCTCTATGCTTTTGACCACGGCATGGAACTTGCGCAGCCCATTTACCAGCAGGCGGTACGTTCTCAGGGGATCGAGATTGGGCAAGATGTGTGGTTGGGTGCACATGTCGGGGTCAAGGATGGGGTAAAGATTGATGCGCATGCCATTGTCGGCATGAATAGCATGGTCACAAAAAATGTTGAAAAAGCCACTATTGTTGCGGGTAATCCGGCCAGATTTATTCGGCATCGCGATTAAAAAAAATCAATAAAATGAAGATGAATTGGGGTGAAAATTCGATTACATAAAAGCATGCAAAGTATGTAACAGATATGCTAAGTTAAAAATAACAATTAGACTTAAAGCCTGGATTGGCGAAAAGCGAGGCGAAAATGAAACGTGTAATCGCTTGTATTGATTCTTCTCCATGTGTAAACGCGGTTGCTGAAGCTGCGGCATGGGTTGCAAAGCAGACACAACGTGAACTGGTATTATTACAGGTTTTAGATTATTACCCTGCGAGTTATCATTTGGGTGAAATCAGTGGGGTAATTGGGTTTGAAAGTAATGCAATGTTACTCAAAGAACTGGCAGAACTTGAACAAAAACAAAGTGAGCTGGCACTCGATTACAGCAATAATCTTCTAAACCATATTTCTGAAATGATTCAGCAAAAGTACCAGCTCACTGCCTCACACCTGCAAGAAAAAGGCGATTTTCTAGAGCAAAGTTTTCAAGTGCTGAAAGAAGATGATATCGCCGTTATTGGCCGGGTGGGAGAGCGTTCTGCGGAACGAAACAAGCCAATCGGCAGTAATGTGGAAAATTTTATCCGTGGCGCAAAATGTACCGTGATGACTGTCGGAGAGCAGTTTAAGCCCCCAACACGCTTTATTTTTGCTTATGAATATTCACCGACCTGCGTTAACCTGATGAAACGTGTAGCGCAAAGTGATTTACTCAGATTATTACAATGTCATTTGTTATATGTCGGTGATCATCCGGAAATACTGAATGAACCTTCACAGTATTTACGTGATGCAGATCTTGATGTCATTACAGAATACCGTTACGGCGATGTTTCAGAAAATATACTGGAATACCAAAGCGAACATGGTATACAACTGATTGTACTGGGTGCATTTAGTCACAGTAAAATTCGCCAGTTCTTTTTGGGTAGCGTGGCAACCAGTATATTCCGAAATTCAACCGTGCCATTATTGGTGGTGAAATAAGTTAATCATTACTTGATGAATATGGTTAATAATTGGTCATAGTTATCCGCATAACTTGTGGATAACTATATGGACAGTGTTTGTAATTTATTAATAAATAGAGAAAAAAACAAAAAGATTGTTTTTTAACCTTTGTGTCATATTATTTCACTATGGCGATAGCGAAGCCATCATGCCCTTTGCTTCCAACTGTTTGTAATGCAGTACAAGACAGAAGTCGAGGATGTTTTTGCAAGGCTGCAAACATATCGCGAATGCCTTCAATACTTGGCTTGTGGTTTTCTGGATTAATGATCTCGCCGGCACGAATTACATTATCCAGCACAATAATAGTACCTGAATGCGACAGGTTAAGGCTCAGTTCCAGATACTCCGCATAACTCTGTTTGTCGGCATCAATGAAAATAAAATCAAAGGGTTCAAAATCTGCAGGCAATGCTTTCAAGACGTCAGCTGCACGACCTACTTTAAGCTCAATAGTCTGCGGAAGTTTGGCATGATCAATATTTTCCTGACCCAAGGCTGCATGGGTATCACGACCTTCAATAGTCAGGATATAACCATCTTCAGGCAGAGCACGCGCAAGCCACATGGTACTGTAGGCAGCAAAGGTACCCAGTTCAAGCACACGCTTGCACTTGTTCATTTGAATCAGCATTTGCAGCAGCATGCCCTGATTGGGCGCGACTGCGAGGTGATCTGGAAAACCTTTATCTTCAGTGTTTTTTAATGTCTGTTGCAGAATAGGGTCTTCTGGAATTAAATGTGAATCGATGTAGGCATCAATCTCTGTCCACATTTGTTGCATAGTCTGGTCACCTTTGTTGCGATGCATGCATTTTAAACCTTTCCTTTCAGAGTGCAATTTATCGTTTGGATTTCTTGAAAATAGCGCAATAAAAAAGAGATCACCGAGATCTCTTTTTGATATAAATATATAATTTTAAAAATTACACATCGAGCTGTGGCGCGACAGGTCAGGACCCCAGGTACGGTACCCTTGAGTATCAATATGGATTTGACCCGAAGCATAGAGCCCAAGTCCCATATTCAGGCTTTGTCCGTGCTGTGCCCAGAATTGACATAATTTGAATTTGGTATTTTCAATAAATGCATAATCTTGTGCTTGGGGAAGTTCAGGCCCAATACGGAAATCGATGGCTGAATTAAACAAGTGGCGTGACGAATTTGCGCCACCCGCACATTGATTCAGTGGCAAATCCCGATAAACCGAGGTCACTTCAAAGTCGGTCAGCACTTTGGCGGCAACCAGATATTTAAATACGCGCAAAGTTGCAATTTGATTATTCCATAATTCACGATTTGGAATCATGTATTGAGAGCGGCCACATTTTTGCCAGTCACGCGCGGTACGTAATAATTCAAAACTCGGGATAATGTTACCCACACCATTACGTTCCAGAAAAACTTCATATTCACGGACACGATGCAAATTATCACCTAGCGCTACCCATGAATTATAAACATAAGGTACTGTTTTAGGTGGAATTGGGCGTTCAAGAATAATGCGTTCCTGGGGAATGAAGATCCGTTTTCCATCGGGTATTTGCCCTTGTTTCTGAGGAGATGTGGTACATCCAATCATGACAAGTGGGACCAGGCTCAAGCCCAGTAAGCCCTTTAAAACATGCTTCATTATAGAAATCAGATATTTATAAATACGAGTTATTTTAATCTAATTTAAAGGATAAAATTTGAAAATATTGCAATCAAATGTATTTTTTCAGTATAAAAAAAGATCAGCATGGGCTGATCTTTTTTAAGTGTGAAAACGGTCTTATTTTTCCAAGTATTGTAACTTGTCAGTTTTACCGTTCCATTCTTCACGGTCAGCAGGCTGATCACCAATTTGAGTAATGTTTGGCCATTTTTGTGAAAGATCAGCATTAAGTTCAATAAAGACTTCTTGGCCTTCTGGCAACTCATCTTCCGAGAAAATAGCATTTGCCGGGCATTCTGGTTCGCATAGTGCACAGTCAATACATTCATCTGGATTAATTACGAGGAAATTTGGACCTTCGTAGAAACAATCTACCGGACAAACTTCAACGCAGTCTTGGTATTTACATTTAATACAATTTTCAGTGACAACAAAGGTCATGGCGACAGCTACCTAAAAAATTTGGTTCTAATTACTCTTGCTGTATTTTAGGCAAAAATGCTGCTAAGTAACAATTGCTTTTATTGATATTTGTTATATATAGGGCTGTTAATTTTGATAAAAATTGAATATTTCATTAAATATATGTAGTAAATGAAAAAGACTTCTATTTAGAAGTCTTTTTCTGAGCCAGATTAAAATTAGCCTTCTAGTGCATCCTTTAATGCATAAATCTGTTGCAGGGCTTCGCGAGGAGAAAGATTATCCACATCCAGCGACCTTAACAGATTCAGTGCAGGAATCTCTTTTTCAATTTCTACCACACGCTCTATGATTTCAACTGTAGGTTCATCAATTGCGCTAAACAGGTCATTTTGTACAGCTTTACTCAGTTGTTGATGCTGAAGTTGCTGTTTTTCCAGAATCCTTAACCGGTTTTGCGCCTCTTTAATCACGCTAGCAGGAATCCCGGCCAATTTGGCTACCTGTAAGCCATGACTTTGGCTGGCAGGGCCATGTTGCACCTTATGCAGCAGAATTAAATTACCGTTCAGTTCCTTGGCTGTGACATGGTAATTATCAATTCCTGATTCTTTGCCCAGTTCAGTCAATTCGAAATAATGGGTCGCAAACAGGCACAGACATTTAATCCGTTTACTCAGATCAATGACACAGGCCCAAGCCAAAGACAGACCATCGTAAGTACTGGTGCCGCGTCCGACTTCATCCATCAGCACCAAAGATTGGTTGGTGGCATGATGCAGAATCTGTGAAGTTTCGGTCATTTCTACCATAAAGGTTGATTTGCCGGTAGACAGGTCATCTGCTGAACCGATCCGGGTAAAGACGCGATCAATCGGGCCTAATAGCGCCGATTTGGCAGGAACATAGGAACCGCAATAGGCCAGTAAACTGATCAGCGCGGTTTGGCGCATAAAGGTCGATTTACCGCCCATATTCGGACCGGTCACAATGGCCATACGGTGGTTAAAATCCAAAGTGGTGTCGTTTGGGGTAAAAGCGGTTTTGCTTAGAGCTTCCACGACTGGATGACGACCGGCAACAATTTTAACCCCAATTTCAGGGCTGAATTCTGGACGGGACCAGTTGCGTAAACGTGCCTGATGGGCAAAATTGGCCAACATGTCAATCTGTGCGATGGCACTGCTCATCATTTGCAAATTGCCAATGTCTTGACGCAATTCATCCAGCAGCATTTCAAACAGCATCTTCTCACGCGCAAGAGCACGTGATTCGCTGGACAGGACTTTATCTTCAAAAGATTTCAGTTCTGGCGTGATATAACGCTCAGCATTTTTTAAGGTCTGGCGACGAATATAATGATCCGGTGCCTGCTCGGCTTGAGCGCGGGTTAGTTCAATATAGTAGCCACTGACACGGTTATAGCCAATTTTCAGGGTAGAAATACCGGTATTGGCACGCTCTTGGGTTTCCAGATCAATCAGGAACTGGCCGGCATGATCACGGATTTTGCGCAGCTCATCCAGTTCGCTGTCGAAGCCTTCTGCAATGACATTGCCATCACGGAGTAATACCGGAGGATTTTCGACAACGGCAGACATCAGGCGTTGATGTAGGCCATGAAAATCACCCAGTTCATCCGCCAGTTGCTGAATCAGCGCGGACTGTCTAGTTTGGATCATGGGCTGAATGGCATGACGTAGCAGGGGAATCTGGGCGCAGGCTTGACGCAGCTGGACCAGATCACGCGGACGCGCACTACCCAAAGCGACACGGCTCAGCACACGTTCAACATCGCTAATATCTTTCAGCACCAGACGAATTGGTGCTTCATGATAACCATTCAACATGGCAGCAATAGCATCCAGACGGGCATCCAGTATTTTGGTGTCGCGTAATGGCTGCATTAAAGTACGACTGAGCAGTCGAGCACCCATGGCGGTCTGACAGTCATTGATCAGCTGGAATAATGATGTGCCATGATCAAACAATGGCTCGACTAATTCCAGGTTGCGACGCGTGACCGGATCCAGCGCAATAAAATCACTGCTTTGTTCCAGTTGAATGGAGCGAATATGCGGTAAAGCAGTTTTTTGGGTTTCTTTGGCATAATGAATCAGTGCCGCTGCCGCTGCCTTGGCCAGCGGTAAATGATCAATCCCAAAACCAGAAAGAGTCGCTACTGCAAACTGATCACATAAAGTTTTTTGTGCATTGTTCAGGTTGAAATCGACATTCGGGCGACGGGTTACAGGACAGTCGAGCTGCTTTTTAATCTGCTCAATGATATTAGGATCAACAATATCTTCATCTACCACAATTTCACTTGGCATTAAGCGCGAAAGCTCAATCGCCAGTTGCTCTTGTTGAAACTCCTGTTGCTGTACCTTGAAAATACCGGCACTTAAATCGAGCAGTGCTATACCAATCTGACCTTGCTGAAGACAGAGTGCCACAAGATTGGAAGATTGATGACTATTCAATAGCGCATCATCGGTCAGGGTACCCGGGGTAATAATACGCACTACACCGCGTTCAACCGGACCTTTACCAGTCACTTCACCCAGTTGTTCGCAAATGACCACGGTTTCGCCTTTCTTGACCAGACGGGCCAGATAGCCTTCAGCAGCATGATAAGGAACACCTGCCATGGGAATTGGTTCGCCATTGGCCTTACCGCGGTGGGTTAAGGTAATCCCCAATAATTTGGCTGCTTTATGGGCATCGTCAAAAAACAGTTCATAAAAGTCACCCATACGATAAAACATCAGGGAGTGGGGATGCTGCATTTTGACGCTCATGTACTGCTGCATCATTGGCGTTAAGGTGGAAAGATCAGCCATGATTTCCGGGTAACTCATTGAGGTAAAATCCTTAAATATTTAAATAGATCTAATCGTTAAAAAACTTGGCTGTCTCACCAATTTCAAATTCAAGTCTAAAACTCTCATCGCTCAATCTTAGATTGTGACTTTGCTATCATTATTATTTTCAAGCCAACATGATCTATGAAAGAACGCAGTTTCATTCGCTCAGACATCTTATCAAATTTGCATGAATTGCGAAAAATGCTTTGCAGTAAATGGACAAAAATTAGGACAACAGTTGGAGGGGTTTTATCGCAGGGCAGATCGACCGACAATGGAAATGAGATTGCCGGCCGATATGCAATTGGAAAATTCAAGAAGACATTAAGGTTGATGTAAACCGAGCTTGGTCAGATGCAGACGCAAGATACGACGCAATTCTAAAATAGCCTCAGGGGTTTCCTGAATGGAATGATCACCTTTAATAATTTTTTCCGAAACCGCACCGTCCAGATGGGCACTCTTATACGGCACCACATCGTCAGTAATCACATTGATGTCATCACTGTCGGTGATATTGCCAATAATGGAATGGAAAGCCAATCCTTTACGTGGGTTAATGTTTTTAGTTAGTTCAATAAACTTGGACTGATAACTTAAATCACTCGGTCCATTTTGAATCAGGCCATGATCAATCTGCTGTAACAGCTCTTTTAAATCCAGATCCTGACTTTGTAATGTGTCGCCTACAGCAGAGAGAAATGCACTCGGTATACGGATAATTTTACGCGCCGCCTTGGTAAACCAGCGATCAGCGTAATCAGTTCCTTTATGCGGAGTAGCCAGAAAAATCGCACGAGAGAAATTAGGAATGTCCTTGATCACTAAACGTTGCGAAATAATCGGTAATTTTTGAAATTTGTTTAACTGGCGATTATTCATCATGGCTAAGGCTTTTTTGGTCACGTCGGCATCGCTGACCAACAGTCGGGCAATAATGCCGCCCATACTATGTCCAACCAGTACTGCATCTTTTTTGGCCGGGGCATTGGCATCAACCTGGGCAAAGGCTTGGTTCAATAGGGCATAAATCTGGAAACGGCTTTCCATAATCGGCATATTGGTTGAATAGAATACCTGCCAGACCTGGAAGTTTTCTCGTAGCACCGTATCGCCCATAATGTCATTGGTAAGCCGAATCCATGCTTCGGGGCTACTGGCCAGGCCATGGATCAATACAATCACTTTTTTATTCGGATTATAAGGTTCAAGCATATATAAATGCGGCATGGTTAGATGATCATCACGATCAATCAAGGTTAAGTAGGCCGCTCTGCCAAGATTATTTTGTGCCAGCCATAAGCCATAAGGGGTAGAAAAGTTTCCAGCTAGCGGATAGGTTTTGCCGGCCATATTGACCTGATCATATTTGTAAGGATCAAAAGCTTTTATTTCAAATTCTGCATTGTTTAAAATATCTTCTATATTTCTGGCCGATTTAGGCTGTGCAGTCAGGGTTGCCGCTAAATAACGAGCCTGATGAATATTCGGATTGACACCGTTTTTGTAGCTGAAATTCATCGGGTCAATAATATATTTATTTTTCCCTTCGCCAATATCATCCTTGACCTGCGGTAGAACCAGGACAAATTCTGAACCAAAACCATCACGACGGTTGATTGAGCGTAATCCTGAAAAATTCAGGTTATAACTGGAAAGCAGTTGTTCAATTTTCTGGTTTTTCAGTTGGGGATAGTGATCAAAGTTGATCTGATAAATACTTTTGCCCACCTTGACCTGTGGGTCAACTACAGTAGGTTTGTGGCGCAAGGCATAGGCAGTGACCAGTTTAGCCAAGGCTAAATTATAAAAGTCACGTATTTGAACTTGCCGGTTGTCAAAAATGCGGTCCGAGGGCTGACGTTTGGTTTTAAACATGTAGGCGTAGCTATAACGGATACTTTTATCCAGCATATACAGTTGCTGATCCAGACATTTATCATAAGTCACTTGTTGCTGTGTTTGTTTTTCTTCAGATCGGGTACTGGTTAAAGTTCCCGTTTTGCAGTCTGAAGAGTTTTCAAATTCCAAGGCTTTGGCGAGGTAAATTTCACTGGATGTAGAGAGCAATTGCTCATCCTGAATTTGCGGAATCTGTTGCAGTTCCTGAATACACTGGTCAGGTTCATCGGAACAGATTCGGGCTTCGCGGCCGGTCATGGACAGTACGTTTAAACTGGCTTCGCTTAATTTATTGCGGGTAAGAATACTTTCACGTTCATTGGCAATTGTGACATTGATGCCTTGGCTTTTCACGCTCACAATTTGACAGCCTGTAAGCAAATAACTACTCAGCAGCGAGGCAAATAAAACTTTATATATTGGTTTTGGCATAAAGATTGTCAACTAAGTATTGTTTGAATTTTTCTTCATCATACGATATTTCTTCTAATTTTCAATTCGTGCATAAAAAAATAGACCGTTTTGAGCGGTCTATTTAAAAGGCTAATTGAACAATCTAACTTTAAGGTGTTTGAGTCGGATTAAGCACCTGCCATACATTCCAGCGGCCTTGCTTTTCAATTTCAGCAATTAAACGGTCAGCCACTTCAGCTTCTTGCGGATATTTGACTTTGTAATTTTTCAATACCTGAATCGCATTTTTCTTTTGCTCCATGGCAATGTAATTATTTGCCGCGGATAAATACGCTTCCTGCACCCCAGCTTTCATGGCTTTGTCTAAATAAGAAATAGCTTCACGTTGACCACCACCTTCAGATAAGCCAAAACCGAACCAGAAGTTTGCTTCGGCATCATCTGTGTTCATTTTTAAAATGCGCTGTGCATAGGTTAAAGACTTGGTGGTATAGACTGAACCCAAGTCTAGGTTACGCGCCATCACGCTGGCTTTAAATGCACGGATCAACACATCAAAAGAAGCATTGTCTTTAGAAGCCAGGGTATCAAGCTGCTGAGTCACCTGTTTCAGTTTCGCTTCAAAGCCTTTACGTTCCTGACGCTCAGTAAAACGAGGCGGATAATGGCGCGCTTTGCCTTCTACCAGTTGCAAGAAGTCATCAATTTCAGTCACATCAAATTCATTGTCACCCGCCATAACCGCATATTTTAGATTACGTTGATTGCTGTTTACTGTAGGAATAATCAGCTTATTGACATCTAAAATTACTTTTTTAGTCGGATCACCCGGCAGGGTAACTTCCATTTTAGTCACTGGTTGTGCCGCTGCTTGTTTTAATGCAATTTCAAATGGAGGCGGTGCATCATAGTTAAATGGATTCAGCGCATAGAATGGAGCAGTCAATTCCGGTTCAGTGAAAACGATGGGTGTATTCGTATTTTTATTTTCTGTTGGGGTCGAACTACATGCTGAAAGTAAAGAAATAGCAATCAATGTACATGCCAAAGGCTTAAGGGTCATATTGGTCATCCGTTCATTTAATTTTAAAAATTGGTCAATAGGTATGTTCCTCAGTCTAAAAAAACTCTGGGGAACATACAAGTAAGGGCTTGTTAAGATTCAGAACAGCGCTTTAGGCTTTGGATTGACTGCTTTGTGCTTCACATTCACGGCGCACATCTTCAATAATTTTAAGTTCTTCAACACTAAAAGGTTGCTCATTTTGCTGCTGCTTTTTAAAGCTCGGATCAAGCAATGATAGACGCTGACATAAGGTATTCATGCGTTTTTCATTGAGTTGAATCCGGTCTAGCAACACGCGCATACCATCCAGAATCGGGTCAGACTGGTCCTGAGTTGCCGCATAAGGCTGGAAGCCAATGCTTTCCGCATAATCACGACGACGTGCTTCTTCAGCATCCTTCGGTTGATCTTTGGTAATGAAACGGGCCGGGTTGCCAACAGCAGTTGTATTGGGCGGTACGGCTTTGGTCACCACCGCATTGGAACCGACTTTGGCATTTTTACCCACGGTAAAAGGTCCCAGAATTTTGGCGCCTGCACCCACAACTACACCATCTTCCAGCGTAGGATGGCGCTTGCCTTTGTTCCAGGTGGTACCGCCAAGGGTGACGCCGTGATAAAGCGTGACATCATCACCAATTTCGGCAGTTTCACCAATCACCACGCCCATGCCATGATCGATAAAGAAACGGCGACCGATTTTGGCACCCGGGTGAATTTCGATACCGGTTGCAAAACGGCTAAAAGAAGACAGCAGGCGAGCAGAGCCTTTACACTCTTTTTGCCAAAGTTCATGGGCAATACGGTGCATAATCAGTGCGTGTATGCCTGGATAGGTAGTAAGAACTTCTAAGGTGTTTCGTGCTGCAGGATCGCGCGCGAATACAGCCTGTATGTCTTCTCTGAGCTGTTTAAGCATTAGATTGATCCTCTGAAGAATCGGTTGTTTTGTCTGTAGATTTTTTCCATGTACCATTATTCAATGCTTGTACACGGCTAAAGATGCCACGAAGTAAATGGTATTCCATACGGTCTAATTGTATACGTCCAAATAGACGACGCAAGCGTAAAGGCAACAATCGTGGGTTTTTCGGGTCCATAAATTCAATTTCTGCCAGCATTTTTTCAATATGCGGGTAAAACTGTTCCATCTGTTCATGGGTCACCAAAGGTACATCCCACTGCATGTCAATTTCATCAGTGACATGCATGGTGGCGTTAGGGTCTTCAGCCTGATCGGTCAATGCCATGGCGGCCATACGCATTTCATAGCAAATCACCTGAATGGCCTGAGCGACATTCAGTACGCCATAATCGCTATTGACCGGAATAGTGACATGGTAATTGGCCATTGCCAGTTCTTCATTGGTCAGACCGCGGTCTTCACGGCCAAAAATTACCGCAATTTCCTGTTTGTCTTGTACCACTGCCTGAAGGGATTTCTCGGCTGCAGGACGGGCATCGAGCAAAGGCCAGGGAATGGTACGGCTACGCGCACTGGTTCCAAACACCAGATGACAATCTTTAATGGCTTCTTCTAAAGTGGGTACGATTTCAATCTGTTCAATCAAATCGGTAGCACCTGCGGCCAAGGCGTTAATATCCGGATGCGGATAGGTTTTAGGTTCAACCAGCACCAGCTTGGATAAGCCCATGGTTTTCATGGCACGTAAGGCACTGCCAATATTTGCAGGTAAGGTGGTATTGACCATGACAATACGCACATGGGAGAGATGTGCTGAAACCACAGCATTGTCAACTTGACTCATAATGTGTCCGATTAGAATTAAATATTTAAAAATTAAGAATATTGACTGGCTTCAGCCTGATACATATCCATTGCTTCATCCATGCTCACATTGGCTGGAGGAGGCGGGACATTTGCAGGCTTGGCCTGCTCATAACTCACGGCTTTGGCCGCTTTGGATTTGACCTGATATTCAATATGAATCACGTCTTTACCGAAATAGTCGCGTAATTTCGCCAGCAGTTCATCCAGAGGAGCCACGTTCCAGTTTAAGCCCAAGTTGATATCTGCGGACGCATAAGGATAATCAATATGTAATTGCACTGGAATATGGTTACACATATCCACATTACAAAATGGCGTTAAGATCTTGCGTAAATCTTGACTCAATGCTGGGCCTAGATGTTCCGGGTTCAGCTTGATTTGAATGCTATTGGCACGTTTTTGACGTATTTCATTCAGGCTAAACGCTTTGGTCAGGCGTCCCATTGGACGGTCAAAACCTTCACGTTCATAAATTTCGCCTTCAATCACCACCACTTTTTCATTTTGAATAATGTCTTTAAAGCGCTGGAAGCGTTCATGATTGGCTGATACTTCAATACGGGCGGTACCATCATCTAGCGTTACCATCATGCGGTTTGGGAAGTTGGCGATATCCACCACCAGACCGGCAAATACCGTGGTCACACCACGGCGTGTAGGCGTCAGTTCATTAATGCGCTGCGAAATAAATGCTTTTAGCTCTGGACGGTAAACATCAATCGGATGTCCGGTCAGGTACAGTCCTAAGGTATCTTTTTCACCTTTTAAGCGGACTTCATCGGACCACGGTTTAACCGGTTTTGAAGGTTTGCGCTGAACTTCTTCAACCTCACCGAATAAATCCATAATGCCGGATTCACGATTTGAACGCGCCTGTTCAGCCGCTTGTACGGCTTCTGGCAGTTGTGCCATCAGGTCAGCACGTTCAATACCCAGACAGTCCATAGCACCAGCACGAATGAGTGCTTCAAGGGTGCGCTTATTGATTTTTTTCATATCTACACGGTGGCAGAAATCAAATAAATCTTTATAAGGACCTTCTTGTGTACGTGAATCAATCACCGACTGCATGGCCGCTTCACCTACGCCTTTAATTGCACCCAAACCATAGACAATGGTTTTTGAATCACTGGCATGGAACTGATAAATCGACATATTCACGGAAGGAGGCAGCACTTCCAGATTGTTATGACGGCAGTCATCAATCAGGAATACCACGTTATCGGTATTTTGCATTTCCGATGTCATCACCGCTGACATAAATTCAGCAGGATAATGCGCTTTTAACCAGGCTGTTTGATAAGCAACCAGCGCATAGGCAGCCGCATGTGATTTGTTAAAACCGTAGCCTGCGAATTTTTCCATATAGTCGAAGATATGGTTGGCTGTGGCTTCATCGATATCTTTTTCAGCAGCACCCTTAATAAAGATTTGACGCTGCTTGACCATTTCCTCGGGCTTTTTCTTACCCATGGCACGGCGTAACAAGTCCGCACCACCCAAACTATAGCCGGCACAGAACTGTGCTGCCTGCATCACCTGTTCCTGATACACCATAATCCCGTAAGTCGGTTCCAGCACACCTTCTAATAAGGGATGCAGATATTCAAACTCACCACCATGCATACGGTGAATAAAGTCAGGAATAAGATCCATTGGACCTGGACGGTATAACGATACGAAGGCAATAATTTCTTCGAATTTGCTTGGACGTGCTTCCTTGAGCATTTTTTTCATGCCCACGGATTCAAACTGGAATACCGCTGTGGTATTGGCAGTCGCAAATACCTCATAGGCCGGTTTGTCATCGAGTGGAATATAAGAAATATCGACAGGTGTAGTAATATCTGCCCGAGCGTTGATATGCTTGATGGCATCTTCAATTACGGTCAGGTTACGCAGTCCCAAGAAGTCGAATTTGACCAGACCGGCAGCTTCCACATCGTCTTTATCAAATTGTGCGACGCGGTTAGTTCCATCGGCATCGCACATTACCGCTGAGTAGTCGGTCAGCTTAGTCGGTGCAATCACCACACCACCGGCATGTTTACCGGTATTACGGGTAATACCCTCAAGTTTGAGTGCCATTTCCCATATTTCAGCGGCATCGTCATTGTCTGGGTTGGATGGGTTGGTGACGATATCCTTAAGCTGTGGCTCAGCTTCCAGCGATTCTTCCAGACTCAAACCTAAGGGTTTGGTTGGAATCATTTTAGAAATACGGTCTGCCAAACCATAGGATTTACCCAATACACGTGCAACGTCCCGGATGGCACCTTTGGCCGCCATGGTTCCGAAAGTGGCGATCTGAGATACGGCATCTCGGCCATAGGTACGTGCCACATAGTCAATCACGCGGTCACGACCGGCAATACAGAAATCGACGTCAAAGTCGGGCATTGATACACGTTCCGGGTTCAGGAACCGTTCGAACAGCAGGTCGTAACGCAGTGGATCAAGATCGGTAATCTTTAAGCTATAAGCTACCAGTGAGCCGGCACCCGAACCACGACCCGGACCGACAGGTACACCATTACCTTTGGACCACTGAATGAAGTCCATCACGATCAGGAAGTAGCCCGGGAAGCCCATGTCGAGAATAATCTTCACTTCGAAGGCTAAACGTTCGTCATAGGGTTTACGAATTTCAGGCCAGTCTTCATCACGTTTTTCAGGCGGATACAAGAAATTTAAGCGCTCTTCCAGACCCTGTTCGGATAAATGCGCAAAGTAGGTATCAATGGTATGACCTTCCGGAATCGGATAGTCCGGTAAGTCATTAAAGCCTAAACGCAGGGTAACGTTACAACGTTTGGCTATATGGTAGGTATTTTCAATTGCGGTCGGAATGTCTGAAAATAATTCAGTCATTTCTAGCGAATTTTTGAAATATTGTTCTGGGCTATAAGTTTTAGGACGACGGTTATCGCCTAGTACATAACCATCGGCAATACAGACACGCGCTTCATGCGCTTCGAAATCTTCACGGCTAATAAAGTGCACATCGTTATGCGCGACTACACCAATATTATATTTTTTAGCGAGTTTAACCGCTTCTTCAATAAAGGCCTCTTCATCGGGACGCTGAGTACGACTCAAAGCCAAATAAACCCGATTGCCGAATTTTTCAATCCATTCCTGAAGTAGGGGTTCAGCCTTATCTGGATTTGAAGTGATCAGCATTTTGCCGACATCAGATTGCATGCCCAATAGCACAATCAGGTCTTGATGCTGATTGAGAATCCAGTCTTTTTGCACACATGGAATATCGAGTTGCTGACCGCGAATAAAGCCTTCAGATACCAGTTCGGTCAGATTACGCCAGCCTTTATTGGTCATCGACAACAATGTCACACGGTGTTCAGCATTATTCAGGCGAATTTCTGAACCTAAAATGGGTTTAATGCCTTTATCGAGACATTTTTTATAGAATTTTACTGCAGCATGCAGGTTGGATAAGTCGGTAATCGCCAGTGCTGGCATTTCATCATTTGCAGCAGCTTTAATAAGATCAGATACACGTACGATAGATTCTGTAATTGAAAATTCTGTATGTATACCAAGATGAACAAAGTGCATAAATGAGTCCCTGCAAAAACCACTGGATAGTTTAGCATGCTCTAATAAAAGTCATGGATTAATATTTAGCTAATTCAAGCTTAAAATTCGGCTTTTTGCAGCTGAATGGATGATGAGAGCTATACCAGCAGGTTCAACGATTTTGAAACACTGCATCTAGATTGGAAATCACGCTGTATTTCAAATCGCATTTCTAGATACAAAAAAGCCCTCAATTGAGGGCATTCAATGATGGGGATTATCTTAAGCGTGATAGCCATTCACCAAAGGTTTGTACAAATTGTACTAGCAATAACAAGACAATGACGGTCAGGATGACCACACTGGTATCAAAACGCTGGTAACCATAGGAAATGGCCAGATCACCAATCCCACCGGCACCCACGGCACCTGCCATCGCCGTTGCGCCAATCAGGCTAATGGTGGCTGTAGTCAGGTTTAAAATCAGCGAGCTGCGTGCTTCAGGCAAAATAAATTTGAAAATAATTTGCAGGGGAGAGGCACCCATGGCTTGTGCCGATTCAATAATGCCTTCATTTACTTCAAGCAATGAAGTTTCGATTAACCGGCCCATATACGGACCAATATAAATGGTCAGTGGCACAATGGCAGCCCATGTACCGATAGAGGTACCCACCAACAATTTAGTCAGCGGAATAAAGGCAATCAGCAGGATAATAAACGGCAAGGAACGCAGCGCATTTACAATCGGGTTTAAGCCATGATAAATCACCCGGTTTGGCAGAATGCCGTGAGGACGGGTCACCAGTAAAATGATGGCTTGAATAAAGCCCCAAATACAGCCGAACAGCATCGCAAAAAACACCATATGGAAAGTTTCTTGCAGGGCGGTAACAAACTGGTCAATTGAAAGTGAACTTTTCCAGTACGGTGCAGTGATTTCTGTCAGCCATTGAACAATTAAATCTCTCATGCGCTGACTCCAGATCGTTCAACTTTGACGCCATTTTGCTGGAAAAAAGCAATCGTCTGTTCAATTACAGCAGGATCACCCAATAGCTGTACAAACATTTGTCCAATCACTGAACCGTTAATTTCAGTCATATTGGCAAACAAAATATTCAAGCTGATATCAAACTGTTTAATGGC
>DFAM01000007.1:64128-102852 GCA_002365595.1 Acinetobacter sp. UBA3106
GTTTCGATCACCTGACCCTGTTCCATCACCGCAACATAATCACACACAGTTTCAATGACATCCATTTCATGTGTCACCATGACAATGGTAATGCCTTGTTCTTTATTAATCTTTTTAAGCAAATCTAAAACAGATTTGGTGGTCTGCGGATCCAGTGCTGAAGTCGCTTCATCGCAGAGTAAAATTTTCGGATGATTGGCGAGGGCACGCGCAATACCGACACGCTGTTTCTGACCGCCAGACAGTTCATCCGGGTAAGCATCTTTTTTATGCTTAAGATCAATAAACTCGAGCAATTCCGCTAAACGTTTTTCACGCTCGGCTTTGCTCCAGCCCAACAGTTTCATTGGCATTTCGATATTGGCTGCGACAGTTTTGCTCTGCAACAAATTAAAATGCTGAAAGATCATACCAATATTGGCACGTTCTTGACGTAATGAACGTGCATCCAATGCAGTAAAGTCTTTTTGATTAATGATGACTTGACCATCATTTGGTCGTTCGAGCAAATTAATCAGGCGGATTAAGGTACTTTTACCCGCACCACTATAGCCAATAATGCCAAAAATACTGCCATCTGGAATCTGTAAATTAATTTGATCCAGGGCACGAATTGTTTGACCTTTAAGCTGATAGTGTTTTGAAATATTTTTAAATTCAATCATATGGTCAAAAACTATCTATAAAAAGAAAAACAGGCAAAGAAACTTTGCCTGTTTAGATGTACCAATTATATTACTATTTTGCTTCAGTGAGATAGCTAATCGGTTTATTTACGTCAACTTTAGTGCCAGCAAATTTTTCCTGAACAAATTTTTTCACGGCTTCGGTGTGGTAAAGCGCGCCTACTTTTTTCAGCACAGGGTCATTTTGATGGTCAGCTGCAACAGCAAGAATATTGACATTCATTTTGGTGCTCTGGTCGATTGGCTCATAATAAATAGAGTCTTTCAGCACATTCAAGCCACCTTCCATTGCCAGGGTATTACCCAATACAATTGCATCGACTTCGTCTTTCACACGTACAGCAGTTGCCATCTGAATAGGTTTAATCACAATTTTTTTGTTGTTTTCAACAACATCAGCAGGTGTGCCTTTTACATTGTCAAAATTAGGTTTTAACTTAACCAAACCGGCAGATTGAAGTAACAATAATGCACGTGATTCATTTGCCCCATCATTAGGAATGGCAATGGTTGCACCTGTTTTAAACTCATCCAGTTTCTTCACTTTACTTGAGTAAATACCCATTGGTTCAAGGTAAGTAGTAGAAAGCGGGGCAATCTTGTCTTTATTGGACTCGTTGAAAGCAACCAGATAGGCATAAGACTGGAATGCATTCACATCAATTTCTTTATTGGCTACAGCAGTGTTCATAGACACATAGTCAGTAAAGTTTTTCACTTCTAGCTTAATGCCGGCAGCTTTGGTTTCCGGAAGGGCAGCAATATAACGCCAAACTTCAGCATCCGAACCTGTAGATGCCATAGTGACAGTTTGTAATCCCGAAGAATCTTTATTTTGAGCGGCATCAGATGCAGGTGCTTCTTGTTTGCCGCAGCCAGCTAAGCCAACGGTTAAGCCTAGTACAAGACCAAGGAGCTTTTTCATGTATTCATCCTAAGTAAATTTAATTTTGGCTTTAAATTTACGAATCTATTGTATTGAGAGATTAAATCAAGCTTGAATCAGTAAAAACCGATTGATGCATACGACTTTAAAATGACCTGAAATTCAATGCAATCAGATATCAGTCGCATAACCTGATCAATGCAAAGCTGAGAATAGCAAGTCTCGCTGTATCAAAGCAGCTTTGTTCATTCAGGCTAACTTTAAATTTGAGTAATGATAGCAATTTTTTATTATGCATAATAGTAATTATAAATCTGATACTTAGCTTGATTTTATATAAGAAAGTGAGATGTTTTAATAAATTAACTCATAAAACAATAGATTAAATTTATTACAATGAATAAAACTGATAATTAAAAGAATTTTGTTTCTATATAAATTTTTAGAAAATACAAAGATGAAAAATGGATAAGTGCTAATTTCATATTTTTAATTTTATTTCTTGATGTTTAGGGGGGGGCTTGTCGCTTAAATTCAAAATAAAAAGAACCTAGTAAATAGGTTACTGAAAAATAAGAGAGATGGGAGAGGAGTACAGGTTATTATACGAAATATTGCTTTTAAGAATTGGGCGATTATTCAGGAAATGAAGCGTTGAGAAATCAGAAAAATGATAAAATCGACAGCTTTTTTAACGAAATTATTGGCAAAAGGTTTCAATGTTGATTAGAAAGAAACCAATTTGTTTCAAAGTTGGCTTTTCGGGTTTACGTCTCCGATTTCCTATATTATAACTACTATTATGTTAAATAGACTCAGAATTCGATGAAATTTCTTTTATAATAAATGAAAATTTAGGGTATTTAAAATAATGAAATTACTAAGCTTTATACTATTATTTGTTAGTAGCAGTTGTTTTGCTTTATCTAGTGACGAATTTGATCAACAGTATCGAAATTTAAATGGTGAACTCAATAAAGCCATAATTAATAATATGATCTATTCTAGGGATTATGATGATAAAAAAGTTCCATTTTCAGAAAAACTGGAATCTAAAAGTAAGTGGTGTGACTTAACCAAAGCTAGAGTAAATTTATTAGATTTTGTGATTCAGAATTTCTCTGCTTATAAAGCATGGGTGAAGCAAAACAATCTTGATGATGATTCTAGTTTGGATGATTTTAATAAGTTTCATGAAAATCAGCAGAAATCATATATTGGTTGTAAGCTAAACCTTGAAGAATACCGATCAAAAATGTGATTAAATTATAAAAACTAAAATTAACCTAATACACCTTATACGAAATAAATTTTAGTTATTTAAAAACATTTACTTAAGTATAGTTTAAAACAAATTGGATTTTTTAGAGTGAAATATCACATTGACTGTCTTAAATTTAGAGCTTAAAAGTTTATTGTTATAAATAAAAAACCCGCATTAAGCGGGTTTTTTATTCTTAATTTTAATTAAGCATTTTCACGTGCAATTGCGCGGTAACCAATATCTTTACGATATTGAACGCCGTCAAAAGTCACTTTTTGGCAAAGTTCCAAAGCTTTTGCTTGTGCTTCACCAATCGTATTGCCGAGTGCAGTCACACAAAGTACACGACCACCAGCTGTTACGATATCACCATTTTCATTGGCTTTTGTACCTGCATGGAACACTTTCGCATCTGCCATTTCAGTGTCTAAACCTGAAATCACATCACCATTGCTTGAAGTTTCAGGGTAGCCACGTGATGCAAGTACGATACCAACAGTTTTGCGCTCATCCCATTCAGCTTCCCCAGGAAGGTTACCTTCAATACCAGCTTCAACCAAATCAACTAAAGATGATTTTAAACGCATCATGATCGGTTGTGTTTCTGGGTCGCCAAAACGACAGTTGAACTCGATCACTTTAGGTTGACCTTGTTCATCAATCATCAAGCCTGCGTATAAGAAACCTGTATAAACATGACCGTCTTTTTTCATACCTGCAACGGTAGGACGCATCACTTCATTCATGGTTTTTTCAAAGACTTCAGCCGTTACAACTGGCGCAGGAGAGTAAGCACCCATACCGCCAGTATTTGGACCTTGGTCGCCTTCGAAGATACGTTTGTGATCTTGCGAAGTTGCCATTGGCAAGATGTTGTCGCCATCAATCATACAAATGAAAGACGCTTCTTCACCTGCAAGGAATTCTTCAATCACCACACGTGAGCCGGCATCACCAAATTTGTTGCCTGCAAGCATGTCATCAATCGCATCGAATGCTTCCTGATTGGTCATGGCAACAATCACGCCTTTACCCGCAGCAAGACCATCAGCCTTGATCACGATTGGCGCACCATTTTTTTCAACAAATGCTTTTGCTGCATCTACTTCAGTGAACACGTCATAGAAAGCAGTTGGAATGTTGTGGCGTTTTAAGAAGTGCTTGGCAAATGCTTTAGAGCCTTCAAGTTGTGCAGCAAATTGAGTTGGACCCCAAATTTTAACGCCAGCTTCACGACAAGCATCCACAACACCATTTACAAGTGGTGCTTCAGGACCAACAACCACTAAATCAACCGCATTGTTTTTTGCAAAGTCGATAATTGCTGTATTGTCTAAAATATTTAAGGCAACATTTTCGCATTTATTTTCTGTTGCAGTACCTGCATTGCCCGGTGCTACAAATACTTTTGCGACTTTGTCATCTTGCGCGATTTTCCATGCCAATGCATGTTCACGACCACCATTACCCAAAACTAAAATATTCATCGGTTCATACTCCATGAATCGAAAATGACATAAAGTCCTCAGCCTAAAAATAGGAGAGGACTTTATGAAAGACTTAAAGTTAATAATTCTTAAATAACAATCTATTATCTAAGTATATCAAATTTATTAATCACGACGGCGTCTTTTCAATAAAGTCTGTAATGCTGGAATAACCTTCGGTTCGACCTACTTTTCTTACGGGAAAAGTAGGCAAAACCATTGTCATCCGCAAAACTCGTCATTGTTCATCAATGATCAAGTGCCTCGCAGAAACTTTATATATTTTATAAATTTCTGCCTCGAACAGTTGCGGATGACGTTTCCGCGTATCCTTATTTAGGATATGAAATTATTGAAAATTTATGTCTTAGTGACGGAAATGACGCATGCCAGTGAAGACCATTGCAATGCCAGCTTCATCAGCAGCAGCAATTGTTTCTTCATCACGCATAGAACCACCCGGCTGGATAATGCATTTGATACCCGCTTTCGCTGCGTTATCAATACCATCACGGAATGGGAAGAATGCGTCAGACGCCATTACAGCACCTTCAACTACTAGACCAGCATGTTCAGCTTTAATCGCAGCAATACGAGCAGAGTTTACGCGGCTCATTTGACCTGCGCCCACACCAATGGTTTGACGGTTTTTAGCATAAACAATGGCGTTAGATTTCACGTATTTCGCAACTTTCCAGGCAAAAATCATGTCGTCAATTTCTTGCTCAGTTGGTGCACGTTTGGTCACAACTTTAAGATCATCTTTCGTGATCATGCCCAAGTCTTGGTCTTGAACCAGTAAACCGCCGTTTACGCGTTTGTAGTCAAGTTGCGATTGACGCGCATCGATTGCTGGAAGTTCACCACAAACTAAAACACGTACGTTTTTCTTCGCACCAGTAACCTCAAGAACGCCTTCAGCAACGCTCGGTGCAATGATCACTTCAACAAATTGACGATCTACAATGGCTTGCGCAGTTGCAACGTCTAATTCACGGTTGAATGCAATGATGCCGCCGAATGCAGATTCAGGATCTGTTGCATAAGCAAGGTCATAAGCAGCTTTGATACCGTCTAAAGACACTGCAACACCACATGGGTTGGCGTGTTTAACGATCACGCAAGCAGGTTTCGCGAATGATTTCACACATTCAAGTGCTGCGTCAGTATCTGCGATGTTGTTATAAGAGAGTTCTTTACCTTGCAGCTGTTTCGCAGTTGATACAGATGCTTCAGTCGCATCAGCTTCTACATAGAAAGCAGCAGCTTGATGTGGGTTTTCACCGTAACGAAGGTCTTGTGCTTTATTCAATTGAGTATTGAAAGTACGTGCAAATTTGTCTGCCTGACCTTCCTCGACACCTACGCGAGCGCCAAGGTAAGAAGCGATCATGCCATCATATTGCGCAGTATGTTCAAATGCTTTAACCGCCAAGTCAAAACGTGTTGCGTAAGATAAAGCACCATCAGCTTTAAGCTCGGCAACTACAGTTGCATAGTCAGATGCATTTACCACAATACCTACAGATGCATGGTTTTTTGCAGCAGCACGAACCATAGTAGGACCGCCGATGTCGATGTTTTCAATCGCATCTGCCAGTGAACAGTTCGGTTTTGCAACAGTTGCAGCAAATGGATAAAGGTTAACTACAACCAAATCAATTGCATCAATGTTGTGTTCTGCCATCACAGCTTCGTCTAGACCGCGACGAGCCAGGATACCACCATGAATTTTCGGATGTAGTGTTTTTACACGGCCGTCCATCATCTCTGGGAAACCAGTGTGCTCTGAAACTTCAACTACGGCAACATTATTGTCTTTTAACAATTTGTATGTACCACCAGTAGATAAAATTTCTACCCCAAGAGCAGCAAGGTCTTGTGCAAACTCAACAATACCAGTCTTGTCAGAAACAGAGATTAAAGCGCGTTTAATAGTCATGATCTTCGTCACAGTTTTCAAAGGAACAGATTAAAACAAATTAGCAAAATGCAGGTTAAAAAAAATGCCTGCGGAAGCCGCAAGCATTTTATCATTTATTCACTCATTAAACCGTGAGCTTTCAACTTTTTACGTAAAGTACCACGGTTTAGTCCGAGAATCTCGGCAGCACGTGTCTGGTTACCACGCGTATATTCAAGAACTACAGATAGAAGAGGCTTCTCCATTTCTGCTAGCACCATGTCATACACCTGAGAGGGTTGCTCGCCTTGCAATTGTGCAAAATAATGGCGAACTGCGCGATCTACGTGGATACGAAGAGCGACATCAGATTGTGCAGTAAAAATAGGAGATTTGCTATTCATGCGAATTAATCCGAAAAATCAAAATATCACTTGGGTAAAGAGATATATAAAAGTGGTCTATAAAAATTAAATGAACTCCAGTTTTAGATCCTAAAGCTAGAGTTCTAAAACTTGATCATTTAGCTTGCCACAACTCAACGTTTTTGATCGAAATTTAAGCGTAACAATAGATTAATATTTGTTACCAACCAAAATCAAAACAAAAAAATCTACTCGATACGCAATATCAAATAAAGCGCATTTCAGTTAGACGATTTTGTTGTGAAAATTATCGAGGAGTTTGTAGCACATAGCTTTCGTGGCGCGTATGATAGCATTGTCTAAGAAAAAGTGAGCAAGAAAACTGCATTTTTTTTACATTTTTTTGTATTTTTTAATAGTTTTTTTCAATATTACGGACGAATTATTTCTAAACTATAAGTGTCAAAGCTTTTGCGTGCTACCGGAATGCTAAATTTGAATTTGAAAGGACTATTCTGAGGGATTCGTTGAATTCCTTGAAGACTTTCAATTAAATATTCAGAAGGCATAAAGGAATAGGTCGAGATCGTTTCCCCATTCTCTTTCAAATTTACCTTGATCATTGGAAGGGCCAAACTTTGGGTATGATAGTTAATCAGTTCTCCAGTGAACTGGGTTTTTTGTCGGGAAATTTGTTTAACCTTTACCTTGTTGGTGGAGATCAGACGATAATTCTCTTCCATAATTGAACATTTAAATGCCTGACATGCAGTATTAAACAGAGCACTAATGACCGGACTGTTGTTTAAAATTTTCGGATTAAACCAGAAAAACTGCAAAATAAGTAAACTGACTAAACATAAGTTAATTATCCCCCATAAAACATAATGCCCCGCACCATATTTTTTTTCCTGTTCAGCTTTTTCTGACCAGTTCAGTGCGGGATAGTTGCCAATAGGATCAGTACTAAAATAATTTAAGTTATTCAGATAGGTCTTTAAATCAATATTTGAGTTTTCGACTTTACGATCGTAAATGTCTAATAAATGTTGTTCTGCTTTTTGATTGCCAATGAACAGATCAGACGACAGTTCATGAGATGCATAGGCTTCTTGAACTGGATTTAAAGATGAATTTGTTTGAGTGGCAGTAGAGAAAGTTTCTTCTTTGTCTACCACCAGATGGGTCAAGGCATTAAAATTGGTTGAGCATTTTGCACAACAAACCATCCCGCGAGCAACTGTAAGTTGAGCCACAGAGACTTTGTACTTGGTCAAACAGTTAGGGCAGGAGGTTTGTTTTTCGCTCATAGTCTATTCAAGGTTTGCTTGGGTATTTTGGCGTTTACCCGAAATTCGACACCAATGTTCGTCACGTTTTTCGATTTGCAGTATATCAAAAAATTCAGAATAAACACTAGAAACATCAGCAACTTGCTCTTCTAATATACCGGCAAGTGCGAACTCTCCCTCAGATTTAACCAAAGTTGCGAATTCAGGCGCAAGGGCCATTAAAGGACCTGCAAGAATGTTGGCAACAAACACATCGGCTTTCTGATCCTTCAGTTCTTCATTGAACTCGTCTGGCAGACCTACAAACAGATTTTCCAGTACACCATTCAGTTCGGCATTTTGTTGGGTCGCCAACACAGCTTGCGGATCAATATCAGTGGCATACACTTTTTTTGCACCCAGCAATAAAGCGGCAACGCCTAAAATGCCTGAACCACAACCATAGTCGATCACAATTTTATCTTTCACATCGGTTTGACCGAGCCATTGCAGACAAAGGAAGGTTGAGGCATGGTTACCAGTACCAAAAGCCAGACCTGGATCAAGCTTAATGTTCACGGCATCAGCTTCCGGAGCTTCCATCCATTCAGGTACAATCCAGTATTTCTCGGCAATCTGAATAGGTTCGTAGGCATCCATCCAGGTACGTTCCCATTCCTGATCTTCAATAAACTCGTAACGTAATGGTGCCTCAGGCATCTGTGCAGTAATAAAGGTCACTAGCGCATCTACATCAATTTCTTCGTCTTCTTCCTGCGCATAGATGCCAGTTACAATCACTTTATTCCAGAGAGGCGTTTCACCTGGAAGCGGTTCAAGCAAGTCCTGATTTTCAGCATCATCTAAAGTTACGCTTACCGCACCTAATGAACTTAACAGGGTTTCAGTAAAATCAACTTGAGCTTGCTCAACAGTAATATGAATTTGTAACCACTTCACGGAGATAACCTAAATTTGTCTTTATAAAGATGCCATTGTAACGGAACTCAGGATGAAACCACTATATATTGATAAAAACTATCCTGAAAAAAGAAAAGGACATACATTGACGTCCTTTATTATGCAAGCTGAATCAGGTCGCTATAGGCGCTGGATGTGGCGCGATTTTATTCAAGAACATGCCAAAGAGCGCGGCGAAGATATACATGAAAATGGAATATACTGCAGCTGGCATGGCAACGGTGGAGTTCGCCATCACGGTCAGTGCAATAGTCATGGCCAGGGTGCTGTTGTGAATGCCAATTTCAAAGGCACAGGCACGTGCTTGTGCACTGTTAATACCGAACAGCCGCGGCAAGAAGTATCCGATACACAGGCTGAACATGCAGAACAGCGCAGTTGCAATGCCCACTTGAGCCAGGTATTCAGTAATATTCTGACGTTCACTGACAATTGCGCCAATAATAATGGAGATTAAAAATAGAACAGCGAAGATGCGTAGTGATTTATTTAATTTTTCTGTGAAATGTGGGGCATAGTGCCGGATCAGCATACCTATACAAACCGGGACAATGATAATGGCAAAGACTTGCAGGATTTTACTGAACTGTAAGTTAATCTGTTGTCCGTCATTGATAAAGTGTTGAATGGCAAAGTTGACAATAAGAGGTAAGGTTAGCGCAGCAATCACTGAATTAATTGCAGTCAGGGTGATGTTGAGTGCTAAATCACCTTTAAATAGATAGCTAAACAAATTGGCGGTACTGCCACCCGGAGAAGCTGCAAGCAGCATTAAGCCTACTGCCAACAAAGGAGGGAGAGCCAAAACCTTACACAGAACAAATGCAATACCCACTAAAAGGACTAATTGGCAAAATAGCGCAATTAAAACGGCTTTGGGGTGTTTTGTGACTCTGGCAAAGTCTCTTGGCGTGAGCTCCAGGCCCAAGCCCACCATAATAATAGCTAGCGCCAAAGGCAGTAAAATAGTGATGATTCCTGAATCCATTTGAAATCTCCTGTCTTATTTATTCTTGTTGAGTTAAGTTTTTACTGATTTTTTTACTATGCAGCTCTGGTGATCACATAGATGTATGAACAAATATATATATGGTTTAATACTCCAGCTTGATATCAATAACAAGGAGTGAATTTCATATATATGCCTCTGCAGCGAGGCATTTTCATGGTTGATTTTAGAAGAGTGAATGACAAAATTTTAAACTGATGACTCATATACGTGTTGATTAAAGTATTGTCTCAACAGGGCAGATGTCGTTTAGCCATTTAAAGTGCGTGTATTGGTTTTATTCAGCAGTTGTGGGTTTTTGGTCAGGATAAAACCAAATGCAAAGGCGAAAATATACATAAAAATAGTATAAATCCCTGCCGGGATCGCAATGGTGGTATTGGATAATACTGAAAGTGCAATTGTCAGCGCCAGACCAGTATTGTGAATTCCCACTTCAAAGGTACATGCACGAGCCTGTCTTTCGGAAACTCCAGATAAATACGGAACCAGATAGCCCACTAAAAAACTGATCAGGCAAAATAAGGCCATGGCAATGCCAATCTCGGTAAAATATTCAATGACGTGGAATCTTTCTATATACAGCGCGTACAACAAAATTAAAATTAAAAAGATAACCGAAAATAATCGCATCGGTTTATTCAGGCGAAATGCAGTTTTGGGGGTCAGGAAACGGATCAGCATCCCTATACAAACCGGAACAAAAATAATTAAAAATACCTGGAAAATTTTTTCAATAGGCATGCTAATGCTTTGCGATTCGCCTAAAAAATAATGCATGGATAAATTAACAATAAAAGGCAGGGTAAAAATGCAAATAATAGAATTAAGAGTGGTAAGGGTAAGATTTAATGCCACATCTCCCTTAAAAATATAGCTAATTAAATTTGCTGTAGGACCACCTGGAGAAGCAGAAAGCAGCATTAAGCCTACCGCCAAAAGTGGAGACGGTTTGAATAAAATACAAATAAAAAATGCAATGCCAACCAAAATCACTTGTTGTGAAAATAACGCTAAAAAAATAGCTTTAGGATGATAACGGATACGAAGAAAATCTTTAACAGTAAGTTCAAGCCCTAAACCAATCATCATAAAGGCAATGATAAGGGGTAAAAAAAGGGTAAAGAGTCCTGAATCCATGGAATATCCTTTTTTGTTTTTATCCTTTGATCTCCTTAGAGTTTAAACAAGATTTTTAAATAAGCAATATATGAAACGGGTAAAATTCAACTATTTTACCCGTTAATAATTTGAATTAATTTAACTTTTTATGGAGATTGTTGCGGTTGCATCTCAGGTTGTGACTGCATTTGAGGTTGAGTTTGCATTTGTGGTTGTGACTGTTGCATTTGCGGTTGAGACTGCATTTGCGGTTGGGATTGTTGCATTTGCATTTGTGATTGAGCTGAAGGACGAGGAGGCATGAAACCTAAAGCACATTTGCCTTTCACTTCAGTCCCGTTGATAGTCGCTGTGGTTGCACCTGTATCTCCACTACATGCGGTGCTTAGCTCAGCTTCATTGCCTGTAATGGAAGAATTTTTTGCAGAAGGGAAGAATTGAGGTTCACAAGTACCATTCCAAATAATACCGCGATATGCAAAACTGACTGGTGCGCCTTGGCTCTTTCCTTTACATACCTTTTGGTATCTTTGAGCATCATATACTTTTTCGACTTTATCATTTGCTGAAGCTGCAAATGGTGCAAGACACAAGCCACAGAGAATGGATGAGAGGACAATATTCTTATTCATCTTTTATACCTTTGTTAGTAATGTACCCAACCTATAGCTTAAAAAGTAATTAAAATTAAACAATGCTATTCAAGTAAAAAACTTTACTTAAATGTTTAATTTCTATAGCGAGTCTGAAAATCCGGATTACATTGCAACATTAAGGGATTGCAAATCAATTCAACTCTCATCAATAAATTCGACTCATTTTGTCAACTTATTTTGTTCAGTTTTGATATAATACTCCGTCATCATTTTTTATCTCTCAAACCATTATGCATTATCCTAAAGTTTACGATGTCATTGTTATCGGTGGCGGTCACGCAGGTACCGAAGCAGCCCTTGCTGCAGCGCGTATGGGTCGACAGACTCTGCTCTTAACTCATAACATTGAGACTTTAGGGCAGATGAGCTGTAACCCGGCCATCGGTGGTATTGGTAAATCTCATCTGGTACGTGAAATTGATGCTTTGGGCGGTGCCATGGCATTGGCGGCCGATAAAGGCGGTATTCAATTCCGTATTCTAAATTCACGTAAAGGTGCTGCGGTTCGTGCAACGCGTGCGCAGGCTGACCGTGTACGCTTTAAAGCTGCGATTCGTGAAACATTGGAAAACCAAGCGAACCTGGATATTTTCCAGCAGGCTGCAGATGACCTGATTGTGGAAGGCGATACCGTTAAAGGTGTGGTAACCCAAATGGGTATCCGCTTTGATGCGAAAACTGTCGTGTTAACAACAGGTACATTCTTGGGTGGTGTGATTCACGTTGGTTTAGAGAAATCGAGCGGTGGTCGTGCCGGTGATCCGCCATCAATTTCATTGGCAGCACGTTTACGTGAATTAAACTTGCCAGTAGGGCGTTTAAAAACAGGTACACCCCCACGTATTGATGCACGTTCAGTTGATTTCTCTGTCATGACGCCACAGCCGGGTGATTTCCCGTCTCCAACCATGTCATTCATGGGTGATGCCTCTATGCATCCGGAACAGATTAACTGCTACATCACACATACCAATGAACGTACTCACGATATTATCCGTGGCGGTTTAGACCGCTCACCGATGTATACCGGTGTGATTGAAGGTGTGGGTCCACGTTACTGCCCATCGATTGAAGATAAAATTCACAAATTTGCCGATAAAGATTCACATCAGGTATTTTTAGAGCCTGAAGGTTTGGATACACACGAGCTTTATCCGAACGGTATTTCAACATCGCTTCCATTTGATGTTCAATTCGAATTGGTTCGCTCAATCCGTGGTATGGAAAATGCACACATTCTTCGTCCGGGTTATGCCATTGAATATGATTACTTCAACCCCCAAGCGTTGAAATTCTCGTTAGAAACCAAAGCCATCAATAACCTGTACTTTGCCGGTCAAATTAACGGTACAACCGGTTATGAAGAAGCGGGTGCGCAAGGTTTATTGGCCGGTTTGAATGCTGCGCGCCGTGCATGGGATCAAGAACAATGGACACCTAAACGTGATGAAGCGTACATGGGCGTACTTGTCGATGACCTGATTACTTTAGGTACCAAAGAACCGTACCGCATGTTTACTTCACGTGCAGAATACCGTTTGATGCTACGTGAAGACAATGCTGATCAGCGTTTAACCCCAATCGGCCGTGAAATGGGTCTGGTGAATGATGAACGCTGGACAGCTTATTGTGAAAAAATGGAAGCAGTAGAAACGGAAAAAGGTCGTTTGCAACATCTTTGGGCTGCACCGAATAACCCGATGGGTAAAAAATTCGTTGAAATGACTGGGGCGGATCTGTCTAAAGAGTGTTCTGCAATTGATTTGTTGAAGCGTCCAAATATCAACTTCTCACAAATTGCCGAATTGACTGATTCAAAAGTATCTGCATTTGTCGGTGAGCAAATTGAAATTGCTGTGAAATACGAAGGTTATATCAACCGTCAGCAAGAAGATGTAGCTCAAATGAAACGTCTGGAAGAAACCCGTATTCCTGCAGACTTTGATTATGATGTGGTTTCTGGTCTTTCTCGTGAAATTACGCTTAAATTGAAAGATGTTCGTCCTGAAACGCTTGCTCAAGCCGGTCGTATTCCGGGTGTAACGCCAGCCGCTGTTCAACTGGTGATGATTACCATCCGGAAGAATAATCAGGCAAAAAAATCTGCTTAAGTTCTAAAAAAATATTGAAAAAAGCCCGCGCAATGCGGGCTTTTTTGTGTATAAATAAGCTCAATCATTATAAAAATTAGGGCTGTACATGGACTTGTGCTATTCAAGCGGTGAAGAAATACGATCAGGGGATATTGTTCTGAATCTTACGCCTGCGGGGGGAATGTATCATTGGCGTCAGCCTGTAATGAAGGTATGGGATATTGTTAAAACCAATGCGGGAGAAGTGATCGGTGTCTCATTGATACATCCAGAGGTTGAGTCGCCTGCAATGTTCTGTAAAACCGTTGAGCGGCCAAATCATTTTGAACCTTTGCCGGAAGTAATGCTGGCAAAAGATGTGCCCGAGCTGTATTGGACAACGCGCTGGCTGGTAAATGCTGATGATATTGCTATTCGTTTGGGGTTGATTGGCCGTATAGAGCATTTCGAGGATATTCAATCGGGTCATGGCCTTAGAATCTTAAATATGATTGATCAGCGTGCAGGAGTGTATCCTGGCATATACCAGCATTTTCAGGCGCAGCAGGCACGGATAGATCAAGATCATCACACATATATTGATTTGCTCCGCAAATCTGCGACCTCATCTTTTTCACCGGCTATGTGTACTTTGGCGCAGGAATTCAGCTTAGGGAATGTGCTGCAGAGAAACTATGAAGGAACACGGCAATGGCTGCTCAAAGCAGTTGAGCGGAAGGACAAAGTCGGATTGTATATGCTGGCGGAATGCTATGCGCAGGGCAGTGCAGTCCCACAGGATTTTCAGCAAAGTTTAAAGCTGCTGGAACAGGCAGCTCAGCTGGGAAGCTGGCCGGCAGTCATGGCACTTGCAGGTTATTGCCGCTTTGGTTGGCTGACTGAGTTTCTGCACTCTGCACATGCTGGCTATCGTGAAGCAAATCCTAATGCAGTCAATGCGGAAAGAGCGCTTCAGCTTTATTTAAAAATTGCAAGGCAAGCGCCAGATGAAGAACTCAGCAATATGTCCAATGCAGCTTATCAGCTGGGCTGGATGTATCAGGATGGTATTGGTACCGGCCAAGATTATGAACGCTCTGTCTACTGGTATCAAAAAGCTGCTGATAAAGATCATATTATCGCAATCAATAATTTGGCTGATAAATATGAAAATGGGACAGGTGTTGTTCAAGATTTGGAAAAAGCTGCTGCGCTGTATATGAAGGCAGCCGGAAAAGTTGTTGCTGCGGATTTAAGTTTAGGCCGAATGTATATTGATGGGCGGGGTGTTGAGCAGGATGCCATGAAAGCTAAAGAACATTTGAATGTTGTTCTTCAGGCGCGAATCTCGGGTATTGAGGCTATGCAGGCTGAAGCGGCGCAGCTTCTTGCTCAATTTACTCAGGACAGTCCCCTTCAGCAGGCTGAATATGCGCTTAATCATGCTGCTAGCTATTCGATTGACCAAATTTCAGCGGAAATTCGCAATATAGACAGTTTGCTTCACATGCCGGAAGTAAAAGCGCTGTTCTTTAAGCTGTTTCTATTAAATGCTCAAAAGGGAGATATCGCTTCACAGTCGCAAGTGGGGGATTGGTATTTGCAGGGCATATATACTGAAAAAAATCTGGAAGAAGCGGCTTATTGGATTCAAAAAGCAGCAGATCAGAAAAATTATTATGCGGAATATCAAATGGGCTATTTATATGAAAATGGCCTGTACTTTAATCAAAACTTGGCGTTGGCGCAAAAATGGTATGAACGCGCTTTGCGCAAGCCTTCTGAAAGCATGTGGCCGGAATATGTGGCTGGGCAGCTTAATCCTGAATATTTAAGTCGTTATAGTCAAATGAATAAGGAGGCGCTTGCAGGTTTGGCACGTATTGAGGAAAAAATACCAAAGCCAAGCAAATGGAAATTCTGGAAGAAATAATGGAAGAATTTTATGAACTATTGTTTAAATCTATCATTGCATAGTTACAAGCTTCTGTTTTATTAAGTTTTTGTATTTCATATAAAAAATATAATATTAAGACTTGAAATGTATAGGTAGATAGCCTTTTTAATATAACTGAATGATTTGACTGAATTCATTTGGGATATTAACCCGACCATTGTCGTGGTATTTATTTCAACAGATTGATCTGAAAATAGTGAAGCAGATTGCTACAAGTCAATTTGCTTACTATGGACGGAGGTCAATCATGGCACAAATACAAACAGGTAAAATGCAGAAATTCTTAATCGTCTTTTTGTGTTTTTGGGTCGCATTTTTTGAAGGTTTTGATCTTCAAGCTCCCGGTATTGCAGCAAAAGGAATTGCTGAAACATTTGCTTTAGGTCAAGTGCAAATGGGCTATGTATTTAGTTTAGGTGTATTTGGAATGTTATTTGGGGCATTCTTTGGTGGTCGTGTTGCTGACTATTTGGGGCAGAAGAAAGTTTTAATGCTGTCAATTGCAATTTTCGGCGTGTTTATGTCATTGACTGCAATCGCGCCAAGCGCTGAAGTTTTATATGCAGCGCGCTTCTTTACCGGATTAGGTTTAGGCGCTGCAATGCCGACCATGATTTCCGTGGTGGGTGATGAGGCGAATGAAGCCAATCGTGGCAAGCTGAACAGCTTGATGTATTGCGGATTACCGGTAGGCGCAATCTTCGTTGCGGGCTTGGCTATCTTATTTAAAGATATTTCTTGGCATACGCTTTTCCTGATTGGAGGCTTGGCACCATTGGCACTGCTCCCATTCATGGCAATGATTCTTAAAGACAAGCCGAAGAAAGTGGCAATTGAACAGGTTTCTGCTGAAGCTGTACCGGGTATGGTTCAAGTTCTATTTAAAAACCAACAATATAAAAATACTCTGCCACTTTGGGTGGGATTCTTCTTTACTCTGATGATCAATTATATTCTGATTAGCTGGCTACCGAACTTGTTGATGGAGCAAGGGCTAGCAAAATCACCAGCTTTTATGGTGATGCTGGTATTCCAGGTCGGTGCTGTGATTGGTACTTTAGCTTTGGGTTATTTGCTAGATCGTTTAAAACTTTGGCAAATGGCGGCGATTATTTATAGCGGTTTATTTATTGCTTTGGTTCTATTGTTCACGACTACATCTGTACCTGTATTAATTGTGGCTGGAGTGATGGGTGGAATATTCTCTACTGGCGGGCAATCGATTCTGTATGGTATTTCACCGATTTTCTATTCAGGCATAGGTAAAGTGACAGGCGTGGGCAGTGCGATTTCTTTGGGTCGATTAGGTGCAATGACGGGTCCGTTACTGACTGGGAAAATCTTGGCACTGGGTTTGGGAACCACAGGTATTTTAATGGCCAGTTTACCTGCTGTGGCGATCTCGGCAGTGGCTGTGACGGCATTATCACGTTATAAAGCTGCACATAAATAGAAACGTAACAGTATAAGGAAGGGGATCTTAAGGATTCCCTTTTTTATTGCAAATCTGCTTTGAAAAAATAGCCAAGTGAAAATAGTTTGTTAAAATGCATGCATAGTACAACAGATCAACTTTTATATGGCTTATCAACTTATTTCATTATCCATTCAGGCAACAGATAATATTGCATGCCCACATTGCCAGCAAAATGTCATTGACTGGGCTGAAGAGCAGTATGTGCAACCTTGTGAGCATACTTTATTTATTGCCATGGATATCGGCTTTGAATATATGACCGATGAATTTGAGCAAAGCATGCCACGTACTGTAGATGATCTGCATGCCAATGATGATCAGGTGAATATGTTTGCCGAAATCACTCAAGCAACTTATCCTGATTATCTGATTTTTAAATCAGATCTGGGTGCAGAAGGGTATTTTCGTTATGTGGGTTTTACCGTATAGGCACTGAACAATTATAAAAACACAGCCATAAAAAAGCGCCCTGAGGCGCTTTTTTATGAGTTATGGGAAATTTAGCTTTCGATTTCTTCTTCTATATCATCATCGGCAGTGTCCATGCCAAGTTCTTTTAGTTTGCGAGTTAAGGTATTGCGTCCCCAGCCCAGTAATTCAGCTGCATGGCGTTTACGGCCACGGGTTTGCTGCAAAGCGGCAGTAATTAAAGTGCGTTCAAACATGGGGGTGGCAATGTCCAGAATCTTCATTTCACCATTTTTAAGTTTCTGGATCGCCCATTGACCCAATAACTCATCCCAGTGATGCAGTGATATACGGTCAAAGGTATTGTGTGCTGGTGCATCTTCACCTGAACGCTGAATTGGAATTTGTTTCAATTCAGATGGTAGGTCTTCAGGATAAACTTCACGTCCAGTAATCATCACAGTCAGCCAGCGACAGGTATTTTCCAGCTGACGCACGTTACCTTGCCAAGGCAGTTGTTGCATATATTCCTGAGTTTCAGGACGCAAGATTTTAGGATTAACGCCTAATTCCTTACCTGCACGGGCCAAGAAGTGCTGCGCCAACATTGGAATGTCTTCACTGCGATGTGCCAGTTTTGGAATGTGAATACGGATCACATTCAGGCGATGATACAAATCTTCACGGAAGCGTCCGTCATGCACCAGTTTTTCTAGGTCTTGATGCGTTGCCGCGACAATACGTACATCAACCTTAACCGGAATATGTCCACCAACACGGTAGAATTCACCATCTGCCAAGACACGCAATAATCGGGTTTGGGTTTCAAATGGCATATCGCCAATTTCATCTAGAAACAGGGTACCGCCATTGGCCTGTTCAAAACGGCCTTGACGCTGCGAGTTGGCACCCGTGAATGCGCCTTTCTCATGGCCGAAAAGTTCTGTTTCAATCAGGTCTTTAGGAATGGCAGCCATATTCAAGGCAATGAAAGGTTTGCTGCTACGCGGTGAATGACGGTGTAGCGCATGGGCAACCAGTTCCTTACCGGTTCCGGATTCACCATTAATCAATACGGTGATATGCGACTGCGATAAACGGCCAATGGCGCGGAATACTTCCTGCATGGCAGGAGATTCACCAATAATTTCAGTCGATTGAATGGCTGGTGCGGCTTTGGCGGATTCTTGCTGCTGTAATTTGGCAATATGCAAAATGGCACGGTTGACCAGTGCCAAAGCTTCATCAATATCAAACGGTTTTGGCAGATATTCAAAAGCACCAGTTTGGTAGCTGGATACGGCAGATTCCAGGTCTGAATGCGCGGTCATAATAATGACAGGCAAATCAGGATGCGTGCCTTTGACTTTGCCCAGAAACGTCAGGCCATCAATGCCCGGCATGCGAATGTCCGTTAAAATCACATCGGGGGCATCTATGCTGAGCTGATCCAGTGCAGATTGTGCTTCTTCAAAACTGGTTACGTCGAAACCTTCTTCTTTAAAGGTTTTTTCCAAAACCCAGCGCATGGCACGATCATCATCAATGACCCATATTTTATTTCGCGACATGGTTAGACTCCCAAGGTAAATATAAGCTAAATACTGTTTTTCCCGGAACAGATTGGCATTCAATCATTCCGCTATGTTGGTGCATGATGTTTTGTGCAATGCTCAAACCGAGCCCGGTGCCTTTAGCACGTCCTGTGACTAAGGGATAAAACACTGATTCCAGGATGTCTTCAGGGACACCCGGACCATTGTCTTCAATATCAATACGAACCGCAGAGCGTTTTAATACACCATTAATGGTGACCAGACGCTGAATGCGTGTTCTTAAAATCAGTTCAGGCTGATGGTCAACAAAGAATTCTTTATTTTCCATCATCGCCTGCACGGCGTTGACGCTGATATTGAGCATGACCTGAATGAGCTGGTCTCGATCTGCCATAACATCGGGTAAAGACAGATCGTAGTCACGGGTAATCTTGATTTTTTTCTTGGTTTGATTGGTAATGAGCGAACGCACACGTTCTAGAGGCTCATGCACATTGACCAGTTCGTAACTTGGCAACTGACGTGAGCCGAGCATGGTGTCGGCCAAATTACGTAAGCGGTCTACTTCGCTAATAATGATGTCGGTGAATTCTTCATATTGTGGATCATTCAGGCTACGCGCCAGTAACTGGGTGGCGCCGCGGATACCGCCTAAAGGGTTCTTGATTTCATGAGCGACACCGCGAATCAGTTGTCGGGCCACTTGATGCTGCTGAATCAGGTTTTCTTCTTTGGAGATTTTCAGCATCCGGTCAATCTGGTTCAGTTCAATCAGTAACAGCGGGTGATAGGGTTTTTCTGAATTGATTTGTGAAACCGTATAATCCACATGAATATCTTTAAAGTTGACGCTAATGGCCGCTTCCCGGCGCGTATAAGGTTGTCCGGTATTAAAGGTATTGAGTAAGGCTTCTTCGGTATTGAACTCATCATCTGGCATATGCAGTAAATTTAAAACCGGCTGCCCCGCTGCACGTAATAAGCTAATGTCGAATAAGGATTCACAAGAAGAATTTAAATAGAAAATATTCAGATTACTGTCGACCAATAAAATTGCAGTGGTTAAATTATCCACTAAAAGGCGGTAGTCGATAGCGACGGTTTGATCCATTTGCGAAAGCATCCTGAGTTAAAATAGCGCAATGGCATCTGCACTTCTTGTCATTTCTCCCTGCTATGGGACATTCAACGAGTTAAACGTTGTCGAAATAAAGCAAAATGCACGCCAACTTTGAGCATCTGTAGAAATAAAAATTCTGCCGCTATAAAAGTGTGCTTTTTTGTTTTTGTGCACAGAATTCCAATTTCATAGTACTGGAAATGGAATTGTTAGTGAATCAAAATGGTGCATTTAAGGTATTTGGTAAAAATATAGGCATATTTTGGTGCGTAATGCAAAGAGTGGGGATTCCACCTGTTTTTATAATCGGAAAAGACATACAATACGCGCATTATAGTGGAGCGCAGATTCATGAAATCCCCCAAAGTCGGTTTTGTTTCTTTAGGTTGTCCTAAGGCATTGGTAGATTCCGAACGAATTTTAACTCAGTTGAAGACTGAAGGTTATGATGTAGCATCGGATTACGATGGTGCTGATTTAGTTGTTGTGAATACCTGTGGTTTTATTGAATCTGCAGTACAAGAATCTTTAGATGCAATTGGCGAAGCCATGAGCGCAAACGGTCGTGTGATTGTGACAGGCTGTTTGGGTAAAGATGAAGACAAAATTCGCCAAATGCACCCGAATGTCCTCAAAGTGACTGGTGCAGCGGCATATCAAGAAGTGATGGAAGCCGTACACGAGTATGTTCCAGAACCGCCAAAGCATAATCCGTTTATTGACCTTGTGCCTGAACAGGGCATTCGTTTAACCCCGAAACACTATGCTTATTTAAAAATATCAGAGGGCTGCAACCATCGTTGTACTTTCTGTATTATTCCAAGCATGCGTGGTGATCTGGTTTCACGTCCAGTCGGTTCGGTTTTAAGCGAAGCTCAAGCGCTGAAAAAAGCCGGTGTAAAAGAAGTCCTGGTCATTTCCCAGGATACATCTGCTTATGGTGTAGATACCAAATACAAGCTTGATTTCTGGAACGGCCAGCCGGTTAAAACCAAATTCTTTGACATGTGTGAAGCTTTGGGACAACTCGGGATTTGGATACGCTTGCATTATGTTTATCCATATCCGCATGTCGATGCAGTCATTGATTTAATGGCCCAAGGCAAAATCCTGCCGTATCTGGACATTCCTTTTCAGCATGCCAGTCCGCGCATCTTAAAACTCATGAAGCGACCAGCGCATAGTGAAAACACTTTAGAACGTCTAAAATTATGGCGTGAAAAGTGTCCGGAACTTGTGATCCGTTCAACCTTCGTGGTCGGCTTCCCGGGTGAAACAGAAGAAGATTTTCAGATTCTGCTTGAATGGCTTAAAGAAGCTCAGCTTGATCGTGTAGGTTGTTTTACCTATTCACCTGTAGAAGGTGCGACAGCCAATGATCTTCCAGATCATGTGCCTGAAGAAATCAAGCAAGACCGCTACGAGCGTTTCATGCAAGTACAGCAGGAAATTTCAGCAGCCAAACTGCAAAAACGCATTGGTCAAACCATGACTGTTTTAGTAGATGAGCTGGAAGACGAATTCCCGGTTGCTGTAGCACGCTCTTATGCTGATGCACCTGAAATTGATGGTAATGTTTTTGTAGAAGATATTGATAAAAGCCAGATTAAAGCAGGTGATTTGCTTGAAGTCGAAATTACCGATGCAGATGAATATGATTTATATGCAAAGTTAATTCAGATTAAATCAGCTTAAATCTGTAGTTAAAATATACGAAAAAAAATTTAGATATTGGAAGATTCGGAGATTTCCTGATGTTGGATTCAAAAAAGCCCCGTTATGAACGTATTTTGTTAAAGCTGTCTGGTGAGGCACTTGCTGGAAACAAAGACATGGGGATTGACGCCACTGTGCTTGATCAAATGTCTTTAGCGATTGCTCACCTGGTTGGTTTGGGTGTGCAAGTGGGTATCGTGGTAGGCGGCGGTAACCTGTACCGCGGTAGCCAACTGCAAAAAGACGGTCTGGTTGGTCGTGTAACCGGTGACCAGATGGGTATGCTGGCAACTGTGATGAACGGTTTGGCATTACGTGATGCTTTGGTACGCCGTAACATCAAAACCCGTTTAATGTCTGCTTTGCCCATTGGTACAGTGGTTGAGTCCTATTCTAGCCGTGATGCCATTCGTCATTTAACTCAAGGCGAAGTGTGCGTATTTGTTGCGGGCACAGGTAATCCGTTCTTTACTACAGATACAGCAGCCTGCTTACGTGGTATCGAAATTGAAGCCAATCTGATCTTGAAAGCAACCAAAGTTGACGGTGTTTATAACAAAGACCCAAGCAAATATGATGATGCCGTGAAATACGAAGCCCTGACTTTCGATCAGGTACTTGATGAAAAATTAGGTGTGATGGATTTAACGGCGATTTGCTTATGTCGTGACCATAACGTGCCACTTCAAGTCTTCGATATGAACAAGGCGGGTTCATTACTTTCAGTGGTTATGGGTGAAAAAGAGGGTACTCACGTTACGAATTAATGTACGTGAGCCTGAAAGCTCTTTATACTACACGCTATTTAGTTATTACATCTCTTAGAATTAAGTAAGGAAGATCACATGATTAACGATCTTAAAAAAGACGCTGAAGACCGTATGAACAAGACGCTTGAGTCTTTGGAACATGGTTTTGCCAAGGTTCGTACAGGACGCGCGCATCCATCAATCCTGAACGGCGTTATGGTTCCTTACTATGGCTCGGATGTGCCTTTAAACCAGGTGGCGAACGTGGGTGTTGAAGACTCGCGTACCTTGTTGGTTCAACCTTTTGAACGTAACATGGTCTCTGCAATTGATAAAGCAATCCGTGAATCAGACTTGGGCTTAAACCCAATCACTGCTGATGCGATTCGCGTACCAATGGCTGCATTAACTGAAGAAACACGTCGTGATATGCAGAAAGTTGCGCGTAATGAAGCGGAAAATGCCAAAGTTGCCATTCGTAACATTCGTCGTGATGTTTTGGGCGACATCAAAGCATTGTTGAAAGAAAAAGAAATTTCTGAAGATGATGAGCGCCGTGCTGGTGATGACATTCAAAAAATCACCGATAAATTTGTTGCTGAAGTTGAAAAACGTCTGGCTGCTAAAGAAGCTGAATTGATGAAGGTCTAAGATTTAATGACCGTATCAGAAGAGAGTACGCTTCTTCCAAAACATGTTGCCATCATCATGGATGGCAACAATCGTTTTGCAAAAAAAAAGCAAATGCAAAAAGGTGCAGGACATCGCGAAGGTAAAAATGTCCTCGATCCGATTGTTGAACACTGTAAAAAAAATCAAATTCAAGCATTAACCGTTTTTGCTTTTTCGAGTGAAAATTGGAATCGGCCTCAGTTTGAGGTTGATTTGCTCATGGCTTTGCTAGAAGAAACCATTCATGAGCAATTGCCACGGATGGAAAAGTTCAATATTGCTTTGCGGTTTATTGGTGATCGTTCACGTTTGTCTGACCGTTTACGTGAGTTAATGTTGCAAGCCGAACAAAGGACTGCTAATTTCAACAGCATGACTTTGACCATTGCCATCAGTTATGGTGGTATGTGGGATATGGCTCAGGCGGCAAAACAGATTGCAGCAGATGTTCTGGCTAAAAAAGTTGCGCTTGAAGATATTGATGCTGAGCTATTTGGGCAACATGTCTGCATGGCCGATTTACCTGCTGTAGATTTACTGATTCGTACAGGTGGTGATTATCGTTTGTCGAATTTTTTACTTTGGCAAGCGGCGTATGCTGAACTTTATTTTACCCCCACCTTGTGGCCTGAATTTACTGTAGAAGAGTTGGATGATGCATTCGCGGTCTTTGCTGGACGTGAACGTCGTTTTGGTAAGACTTCGGAACAAATCCAGCAAGAGAAAATTGAGAATTAATAAATGTTAGAGCGGATAATAACCGCATTGGTATTGGTAGCAGTCGTACTGAGCTGTATGTTTGCTACACAGTCTCAGTATCCAATGTTTATGCTGATGATTGTTGCAGCAGGGGTTGCAGGGTATGAGTGGTTTAAGCTCATGCCAAGAAAAAATAAAAATCTTGTTAAACCTTTCGCTTGGGTTTACGGACTTGCCACTGCCGCTTTAGCAACTTTGGCATTATATTTTAGTGATATCGCTTTGCTGCTTTGGGCGGCTTCCATTCTTTGCTGGATCTGTAGTATTTTTTGGGTTAAATCCTATCCAAACTATGATGGATGGTACAATTCCAGCTTGAAGATTATTGGATTTATTCTGATTTCTGCTGCAGTTACTGCAATTTTCTCTGTCTGGAAGAGCTCACCATGGTGGCTGATGTACCTGTTTTTACTGGTATGGGGTGCAGACAGTGGTGCTTATTTTGTAGGGCGTAAATTGGGCAAGAACAAACTTGCTCCAAATGTCAGTCCAAACAAGTCAGTAGAAGGTTTATACGGTGGTATTTTTACCGCCATGCTGATTGTGGTAACCGTAGAAGTCCTGTATCTGGACTTAACCCTTGCACAGCATATTCTATTTTTGATTTTATCTGTGATTACCGTATTCAGTTCAGTTCTTGGCGACTTGTTTGAATCCATGATTAAACGTCGCGCTGGAATTAAAGATTCAGGTCGTATTCTGCCAGGACATGGTGGGGTGCTTGACCGTATTGATTCATTGCTTGCAGCTGCTCCAATTTTTGCAGCCGGCATGTATATTTTAAAATTTATTGGTGTAGATTTATAGATGTCACAATCTGTTTGTATATTAGGTGTAACGGGTTCAATCGGTCAAAGTACCTTAAAAATTCTGCAGCAGCATCCTGAAAAGTATTCTGTCTTTGCAGTCACTGCGCATAGCAGAATTTTAGAGCTCGTTGAAATATGCAAACAATATCGACCAAAAGTGGTGGTTGTTCCTGCAAGTCGATTGAAAGAATTACAGCAATATTTTAATGCACAGTCTTTAACAGATATTGAAATCTTGACTGATGAAGCTGGCTTGATTGCTGTTGCTGAACACGCAGATGTCGATGTGGTGATGGCAGCCATTGTGGGGGCTGCGGGCTTATTGCCGACCTTGGCAGCGGTTAAAGCAGGTAAGCGTGTCTTGCTGGCGAATAAAGAAGCACTGGTGATGTCTGGTGACATCATGATGCAGGCAGCACGTGATTATCAGGCAGAATTACTACCGGTTGATTCAGAGCATAATGCCATATTCCAATGTTTGCCTGCGGGTTATTTTCAGGCAGAGCGTAATGGGCAACCGAAACAGGGTGTATCACGTATTCTGCTGACCGCATCGGGTGGTCCATTTTTAAATCATAGTCTTGAACAATTACAGAATGTGACACCTGCACAAGCGTGTAAACATCCCAACTGGTCTATGGGTCAGAAAATTTCAGTTGATTCAGCAACCTTAATGAATAAAGGGCTGGAGCTCATTGAAGCCTGCCATCTCTTTGCAATTTCAGAACAGTTTGTAACAGTGGTGGTACATCCACAGAGTATCATTCATTCTATGGTTCAATATGTGGATGGTTCGACTTTGGCACAAATGGGCAATCCTGATATGTGTACACCTATTGCGCATGCGCTGGCATGGCCAGAGCGTATTCAAACGCATGTACCAGCACTTGACCTGTTTATCAATCAACAACTGGATTTTCAAGAACCTGATACCATACGTTTCCCGGCATTAAAACTTGCGCGTCAAGCCATGCAAAGTGGTGGTCTGGCTCCTGCGATTTTAAATGCTGCCAATGAGATTGCTGTTGCTGCCTTCTTGCAAAACAACATTGGTTTTACTGACATTGCTCAAGTGGTCGAACAGACTTTAAATCAGGTTGAAGGCGGCGCTGCAGAATCGATTGAACGTATTTTGCAGGTCGATCAAATGGTGCGATCTGTGGCACAGCAAATTGTCATCCATAAAGGAAACTAAAATATGAGTGCCTTGTTTATTATTGTGGCAGCAATTCTCCTACTCGGACCGCTTATCGCGATTCACGAGTTTGGACATTATATTGTTGCACGTAAGCTTGGCGTTAAAGTTTTAGTTTATTCCATTGGCTTTGGGCCTACCTTGCTCAAGTGGACTTCTAAAAATTCGGGCATTCAATATCAGCTTTCGGCATTGCCATTAGGTGGTTATGTAAAAATGCTGGATGAACGGGAAGGCAGCGTTGCTGAGGAAGATTTACCCAAAGCATTCAACCGTCAGCATCCCTGGAAGCGTATTGCAATTGTGGCTGCTGGACCATTGATCAATCTGGTTTTTGCTGTATTACTGTTTTGGGTTCTATTTATTCCATCGCAGGAACAATTGAATACTCGTGTTGGTAAAGTGTTACCAAATACGCCGGCGGCTACAGTGCAAATGCAGGTGGGCGATAAAATTACCAAAGTAGATGGCACCTCTGTTAATACCTGGGAAAAGTTGAATTTCGCCTTGGTCGATCGTGTTGGTGAAACCGGTTCCATTCAGATTCAGGCAGATCGTCACGGTCAGTTGCAAACCTTTAATTTACCTATCCAAAATTTCTTAAAAAATCAGAATCAATCGGCATTAGACAGTTTAGGCTTTATGCCATATCGTCCACATATTCCTGCCATTGCCGCTAAACTTAGTGAAGATGGTGCGGCAATTCGTCAAGGAATGAAAGAAGGCGATAAAATTGTTGCTATTGATGGCGTGAAAATGAATGACTGGTTTGATGTGGTTCAGGTTGTTCAGGCTTCGCCAGAAAAATTATTAAAAATAGATGTATTACGTCAAAATCAACTGTTACATTTGCAGGTGATGCCACAAGCTAAGCGTGACAGCATGGGCAATGTTTCAGGTGTGCTGGGTGTACAAAATAGTCCTGGGAAAATAACCATTCCTGAAGAATATAAGCAAACGATTCAATACAGTCCGACTGAAGCATTGGTTATGGCGGTTGATAAAACCGGTCAAATTTCAGGTATGATTTTGAACTCGATTGTCAAAATGATACGTGGTTTAATTGGACTGGATAATTTATCTGGACCGATCACCATTGCCAAGGTCGCAGGGCAAAGTGCAGAAATGGGCTGGCAAACCTTTATCTCATTTATGGCTTTAATGAGCGTAAGTTTGGGTATTTTGAATTTATTACCTATACCTATGCTGGATGGTGGACACCTGGTTTACTATTTTATTGAGTTAATTCGTGGTAAACCTGTTTCTGAACAAATACAATTGGTTGGTTTAAAAATTGGTATGGTACTGCTCGGTAGTATGATGCTCCTTGCATTATTCAATGACTTCATGCGTTTATAACAACGTAAATATGTAATAAATTAACATCGGAAAAGACTGGCATGCAGCACACACATTTATTTATGCCTTTGGCACTCGTTAGTGCAATGGCAGCAGTACAACAAGTATATGCAGCAGATGAATTCATTGTCCGCGATATCAAAATTGACGGACTTGTTCGCTTAACGCCAGAAAATGTTTATGGGATGTTGCCTGTCAATGCTGGCGATCGTGTCAACGATGCGACTATTGCAAATGCGATTCGTGCTTTGTATGCCACTGGCCTGTTTGATGATATTAAAGCATCTCAACAAGCAGATACGCTTGTTTTTACCGTGGTAGAGCGCCCGATCATTTCAAAGGTTGAGTTTAAGGGAAATAAACTTATTCCTAAAGAAGCCCTTGAAGATGGGTTAAAGAAAATGGGTATTGCAGAAGGCGAGGTTTTGAAAAAATCAGCTTTGCAAACCATTGAAACCGAGCTTGAACAGCAGTATATGCAGCAAGGTCGTTACGATGCCGACGTTAAGGTCATTACGACTGCCAAACCCAATAACCGTGTAGATTTAACTATTGATTTTGTTGAAGGTAAGGCGGCTAAAGTTGTTGATATCAACATCATCGGCAATACCGTTTTTAAAGAAAGCGAAATTAAACAGGCTTTTGCCGTTAAAGAAAGTAGCTGGAGTTCGATTGTTACCCGTAACGATCGCTATGCGCGTGAAAAAATGGCGGCCAGCCTTGAAGCCTTGCGTGCTTTATATCTGAATAAAGGTTATATCAACTTCAATATCACCAACTCTAGTTTGAACTTGAGTGAAGATAAAAAGAATATCTTTGTTGAAGTTGCGGTAGAAGAAGGCGAACAATTCAGCTTTGGCCAAAGCAAGTTCTTGGGCGATGCGCTTTACAAACCTGAAGAATTAAAAGCACTGCAAATTTACAAAGATGGCGAAACTTATTCTCAAGAAAAAGTGAATGCAGTTAAACAGCTTTTATTGCGCAAATATGGTAATGCCGGTTATTACTATGCTGAAGTGAATGTTGTTCCTGAAATTAATAAAGAAACCAAATTGGTTGATTTGAATTATTATATTAATCCGGGTCAGCAAGTTACTGTACGTCGCATTAATTTTACCGGCAATACCAAAACTGCCGATGAAGTATTGCGTCGTGAAATGCGCCAGATGGAAGGAGCATTAGCCAGCAATGAAAAAATCGATTTATCTAAGGTTCGTCTAGAAAGAACAGGTTTCTTTAAAACTGTCGATATTAAACCGGCGCGTATTCCTAACGTACCTGACCAAGTGGATTTAAACGTCAATGTAGAAGAGCAGCATTCAGGTACCAGTACTTTGGCTGTAGGTTTCTCGCAAAGTGGTGGTGTGACCTTCCAGGCGGGCTTGAGTCAAACTAACTTCCTGGGTACGGGTAATAGTGTTTCGATTGATTTGTCCCGTTCAGAAACACAAGATTATTATAATTTAAGTGTGACTGATCCGTACTTTACTATTGATGGTGTACGTCGCGGTTATAACATGTATTACCGTAAAACCAAGCTGGATGATGACTATAACGTTAACAACTATGTGACGGATAGTTTTGGTGGTGGTATTAACTTTGGTTATCCAATTGATGAAAACCAGAGTGTTAGTGCAGGTTTAAATATTGACCAGACTGAAGTAACGACTGGTCCATATGTTTCTACTTATGTGCGCGACTATCTATTGGCAAATGGTGGTAAAGCCACTGATACAGGTACAAGATGTGGCGTTGCTCTAGTTCAAGATCCAGCAACTGGTTTATATTCTTGTCCAGCGGGAGCAGAACTTCCATTTGACAACAAGTTCAATGGTGAATTCTTAACCTATAATCTTAATTTAGGTTGGTCTTATAATACATTAAACCGTCCTGTATTCCCGACATCCGGTATGTCACATCGTGTGAATGGTGAAATTGCATTACCGGGCAGTGATGTTGAGTATCAAAAAGTTACTTATGATGCCCAAGCTTTCCAGCCTTTAGGCAAGGGCTTTGTGCTCCGCGGTTATGGTAAATTAGGCTATGGTAATGATTTGCCATTCTATAAAAACTTCTATGCCGGCGGTTTTGGTTCGGTGCGTGGTTATGATAACAGTACTTTAGGTCCGAGATATCCTGGGGTGACTTTTAATGAAACTCAAACCCAAGATTATGATCCTGAAGAAGTCGGTGGTAATGCTCTAGTACAGTTTGGTGCTGAACTGGCTTTACCATTACCGTTTAAAGGCGATTGGACACGTCAGGTTCGTCCGGTACTGTTTGCTGAAGGTGCACAAGTATTTGATACCCAGTGTGATATTCCAAAAGGAAACTTATACTTGAATTCTGGTAATCCTCAAGTAGATGCAAAACAGTATTGTGAAGATAATTTTGGCTTTGATGCGGGTAACATGCGTTATAGCGTAGGTGTAGGCTTTACCTGGATTACCATGATTGGGCCACTATCTCTCAGTTATGCTTATCCGTTAAATGAAAAAGACGGTGATAATACTAAAAATATCCAGTTTGAGATCGGTCGTACTTTCTAAGTGCGACCCTCAATGGGTTTAAAAAAGGATATTTGCATGAAAAAAATAGTAATGAGCCTGGTTCTTACTGGTGTGGCAAGTACTTCGGCGGTTCATGCTGCAGGTTATGGTGTAGTTGATTTGGAAAAAGTGGTAGACAATAGCACTTATTTAAAACAGCAGAATCTTTCTTTACAGCAAAAAGTAAAGCCGCAAACCACCAAGCTAGAACAGTTGGCTAAAGAACTGGAAGCTCTGCAGCAACGTGCTCAACAAACTCCTAATTTATCCGATGCTGAAAAGCAAAAAATGTCTACGCAATTTCAGACACAGCTAAAAGAGTTTAATACGCTGCAGCAAAGCGTACAGTCGACTGTTCAATCTACAATTCAGCTGATGAATAAGACTTTAGATGGTCGAATCAAGCAAGTGGCAGAACAATTGCGTAAAGAAAATAATTTGGATATTGTTTTGAATAAAAATTCCGCGCTTGCTTATGACTCTAAGTATGATTTAACTGATAAAATGATTCAAAAGGTTAACGTTATTAAGTAATCAATGAATCATAGACAATTTCGCTTAGAAGATCTTGCTCGTCTGGTACAAGGCGAGCACGTGGGTCAGTCTGATTTAATCTTGCAAGGATTGGCAAGCCTGGATGTCGCTCAAGCGAAACATATTGCATTTGTAAACGCTGATAAATATCTGGATCAGGCGCGTGCTTCAAAAGCCGGTGCCTTGATCGTGACTTCAACTCTAAAAGAACAGTTAGATACGCACAATAACTTTATTGTCGTGGACAATCCTTATCTTGCTTTTGCTATCCTGACGCATGTATTTGAGAAGAAAAATGAGCATCGGGGGATAGAAAGTACAGCACAAATTCATTCTTCTGCGCTAATTTCCGATAGTGCCTATATTGGGCATTATGTGGTAATTGGTGAACATTGTGTAGTAGGGGATGATACCGTCATTCAATCCCATGTAAAAATTGATGATGATGTGGAAATTGGCAAGCAATGTTTTATTGATTCACATGTTACTTTAACCGGTGAAACCCAGATCGGTGACCGTGTCCGTATTCATGCCAATACCGTGATTGGTGGAGAAGGCTTTGGTTTTGCGCCTTATCAGGGGAAATGGCATCGTATTGCCCAATTAGGTTCAGTTAAAATTGGTAATGATGTACGCATTGGATCAAATTGCAGTATTGACCGCGGTGCACTTGATGACACTATTCTGGAAGATGGTGTCATTATTGATAATCTTGTGCAAATTGCCCATAACGTAAAAATTGGTGCGAATACAGCGCTTGCTGCAAAATGTGGTATTGCAGGGAGTACTACAATTGGCAAAAACTGTGTATTTGCAGGTGCAGTAGGGGTAGTAGGTCATATTAATATTGCAGATAATGTGACAATTACCGGTATGTCAATGGTCACAAAAAGTATTTCTGAGGCAGGGAGCTATTCTTCTGGTACGCCGATGCTAGAAAGTTTGCACTGGAAACGGGCGGCAGTACGCTTTAAACAATTAGCAGATGTGCCATTGACCCAATTAGTGAAACGGCTTGATCATATACAGGCTCAAATCGAGTCCCTTGAATCAACTTTTAAGCGTAAATAGAATTATGATGACTGAGTCTAATACTCCTGCATTTACGAAGCCTGAATTGCCAATGCATATTCAACAAATTCGTGAATATTTACCTCACCGCTATCCATTCTTATTGGTCGATCGTATTGTTGATGTGACCGATAATGGCATCGTGGGTTATAAGAATGTTTCAATCAACGAAGAGTTTTTACAGGGACATTTCCCTGGCTATCCAATTATGCCAGGTGTATTGATTGTTGAGGCATTGGCTCAAGTCTCTGGTATACTTGGTTTTATCATGAATAATGAAAAGCCAAGCGAAGGCTCTTTGTTTCTTTTTGCGGGTGCTGAAAAGGTTCGCTTTAAGAAACAGGTCGTTGCTGGTGACCAACTGGTATTAAAATCAGAATTGGTTATGCACAAACGTGGCATTTACAAATATAATTGTATAGCCACAGTGGATGGCGTTGTAGCAACTACCGCGGAAATTATGGTTTCGCATCAGAAAATAGAGCAGGCATGAGTAATAACGATTTAATTCACCCAACCGCCATTATTGACTCTTCTGCAGTCATTGCTGCAGATGTGCAAATTGGTCCTTATTGTATTATTGGGCCACAGGTCACCATTGGTGAAGGCACCAAGCTACATTCACATGTAGTGGTCGGTGGCTACACTCGAATTGGGAAAAACAATGAAATATTCCAGTTTGCGAGTGTGGGTGAAGTTTGTCAGGACTTAAAATATGCTGGTGAAGAGACCTGGCTTGAAATCGGCGATCACAACTCCATTCGCGAGCATTGCAGCTTGCATCGTGGTACCACTCAAGATCACGGTCTTACCAAAATTGGCAGTCATAATTTATTGATGGTCAATACCCATATTGCACATGACTGTATGGTGGGTGATCATAATATTTTTGCCAATAATGTCGGCGTTGCTGGACATGTTCATGTTGGTGATTATGTGGTTGTAGGTGGTAACTCGGGTATTCATCAATTCTGTAAAATTGATTCTTACAGCATGATTGGTGGAGCATCCTTGATTTTAAAGGATGTCCCTGCTTATGTGATGGTTTCGGGTAATCCAGCACATGCCTTTGCGATGAATGTTGAAGGTATGCGTCGTAAGGGATGGTCTAAAAACGTCATTCAGGCCTTACGTCAGGCCTTTAAATTGATTTATAAAGAAGGTTTAACCACTGAGCAAGCAATTCAGCAGATTCGTAATGATATTCTGCCAGAAGCGCCAGAAGTCCAGTTATTGATTGATTCTTTGGAACAATCGAAGCGTGGTATTGTTCGTTAATTGAATATGCTGGTCAAAAAAAGACACCCATTAAGGTGTCTTTTTTTTTGTTTTTTATTTCTTTAAATATCCAACTTCTTCAGATTTAGGATAATTTTTGAGTAATTTGCTTTTAAGCTGGTTGGCGAGCGTTGTATTGTGATCCACATCTTTGGCAATGTTGTAGAGCTGGTAAACAGAACGTGATGCCTTTGCAGAATTGGGGTATTGATTAACCACAATATTATAGTTCTTTTTGGCTTCCACATAATTGGTCGGTTCAATCGCCAAATTAAATTCAGCAAGCCAAAAATAAGCATTGCTGATGTAGACACTATTGGGATTATTCTTGATAAAGTTTTGCATAGGCGCAATGGCTTTTTTTGCACCGCCTTGTTTATAGGCATCCAATGCAACAGTGTAGGCTGCCTTATCCAGTTCAGCACTAGCGGGAACAGTTTGTTTAGCGGCTGCGGCAGTCGCTGGATTTGATGGCGTAGAAGATGCTACTGGGGCTGGGGTGCTTGTGCCGGTGCTGGGAGACGTATCCTGTTGGTTATCCTCCTCTGGCGCTGCACTTTCGGGATCTACTTTTTGTTGCAGCAATTCTAGACGTTGATCCAAATCGGTATATCGATTGGCCAGTTCATGTTTCAGTTGTTCAATTTCGTTGTCCTGTTCTTCAATTTTTCCGCGTAATGCACGAATGTCATTTTCTAATTGCTGGTTTTTTTGCATGATTTGCCAATTCAGGTTGGTTGGCACATTGGCCACAGTTGCGCCTGAGTTAATGGCAACATTGTTGGCACTCAGGTCAATAGCGTTATTTTGACTCAAGCCGCGTGATTCAATTGGAACATTGGCATAAAGTGAAGCGGAACCCAATAAGGTGAGTACACATAAAGCATGCTGTTTGAGCATCATAAAAAAACATCCATTTTGTATTCTTTGGTACTTTCTAAACCCAAGGTTTTAAAGCGTGACCATTTAAAAGACATGACGACATTAAAAACGTCCGGTCCATAAAATGCAATATGTGTTTACAATCTTGTCGTAGTCTTAAAGTAATTGATTGGACTGATAAAAAATATCCAAAAATACTGTTTTTAATCAATATTGTTTTTTAAATAATCAAATAAAAGCAATATTGCTGGAAAATGGGTTTGAAGACTTGCAAGTTGATTAAAAATCTCTATACTCTGTTCTTGCAATGGTAGCCCTGCCGGTTACTTCGCAATTGTACTCCACGAACCCCGCCAGGACCGGAAGGTAGCAACGGTAGTGGAAATATGATGTGCCGAAGGCTTGCTGGTAGGGTTGCCACCATATTTATAATTAAAAAAAGACACAGTCATCCTTTCCTTTAGTCTCATCTATTATTTTATATTTTAAAATTACACGTAGTATTTTCTATGTGATCGTTATGCTTATTTCTATTTTGATCGCGTTATTGCTTATTTCATTGCAATCTTTTGCTCTCAAGATGTTCATTTCCTTGTTGAGCATGATTAGTTGCTTACTATCACGCAGTTATATCATTCGTTTGTGACATCATAAGCTTGTTCTGGATGATGAGCATTTAACAATTCGTGGCTTAAAAACCATAATTATTGACCTGGCACAAATAGAAGCAATTGATAAACGCAGGGTAAATGGATTTAGTCACATCAATCTTTTATTTAAAAGGGCGAAACCGTCTTAAAATGAGAATGTATGAGTATTTGGAGCAATACGAAGCTTTGTGGTTATTTTTTAATGAATTATTCATATCGTCATCGGGATTGAACAGAATTCCGAATTCTGCGAATAATGATATTAATCCTCAGGTTTACGGCCAATTGCTTTCATAATTGCATCCATTTCAAAACCACGATACATCAAAAAACGAATTTGTTTGGCTTTCAGTTTCGGCTCTTTTTCAACTGCCAGTCCGAATTTTTTTACTTTCAGTTGATAGGCCTGTTCATTCCAGTCGGTTTCTTTTAATTCGTCCTGAATTAAACTGCTATCAATTTTTTTTGATTTTAAAGCCAGCTTAATGCGGTTAGGGCCTTTGCCTTTACGTTTTTGGCTCGACAGCATCATTTCAGCGACACGCTGGTCACTCTGATAATTTTCTTTTGCCAGTTCATCCACCAGTTTAACCACTTCCTCACGATCCACTGCATAAAGCGCAAGTTTCTCAATCAGATCTGCTTTCGAGTATTCCTTGCGTGTCAGTACAGCAAAAGCATAGGAACGTAAGCGTGTTCCAGTCAGGCCTTGAGGTTTTGGTTCAGATGGAGCTTCAAAATGTAAGGCGTTTGAATCTGTAGATACATTTGAATGTGGGGATTCTGGTGCTGATTCATCAAACTGTTGCTTGAGCGTTTCATAGTCAAGCATGTTGGGAAATTTTGGATTGCTCATAAGGGTTAGATCACATCAAATAAAAAACGCCCCGTAGGGCGTTTTACAGTTTAACTGGAAAAATTCGACTTTAACATCATGCTGATTAAGCATCTAGAAAGTCTGGTTCTTCTTCGTCTTTTTCTTCAATTGGCTTAGTTACAGGGGTTAACAGCTTTTCACGAATCAGACGGTCAAGTTCCTGTGCAATTTGAGGGTTTTCCTCTAAATGGCGGATCACATTGTTTTTACCTTGACCAATTTTATTGCCTTGATATGAGTACCAGGCACCCGCTTTTTGTACCAGTTCTTGAGCTACTGCAAGATCAACCAGTTCGCCCAGTTGGTTCACACCTTTACCATACAGAATCTGGAATAACGCTTCTTTAAACGGAGGCGCCATTTTGTTCTTCACGACTTTAACCCGTGTTTCAGAACCAACAATCTCGTCACCTTCTTTCACTTGACCGATACGGCGGATATCCAGACGTACAGAAGCGTAGAATTTAAGCGCGTTACCACCAGTGGTAGTTTCAGGGCTACCGAACATTACACCAATCTTCATACGGATCTGGTTAATGAAGATCACCATACAGTTAGAGCGTTTTGCATTACCGGTAATTTTACGTAATGCCTGACTCATCAAACGGGCTTGCAGACCCATGTGCGAGTCGCCCATTTCGCCTTCAATTTCAGCGCGAGGCGTAAGGGCAGCCACGGAGTCGACAACGATCATGTCAATTGCACCAGAGCGTACCAGCATATCGGCAATTTCAAGCGCCTGTTCACCATTGTCTGGTTGTGACACAAGCAGATTGTCGATATCTACGCCTAACTTGCGTGCATATTGCGGATCAAGCGCATGTTCGGCATCAATAAAGGCACAGGTACCACCAGCTTTTTGACATTCTGCAATAGCTTGCAAGGTCATGGTGGTTTTACCTGATGATTCAGGACCATAGATTTCGATGATACGGCCTTTAGGCAGACCACCGATACCTAGTGCGATATCCAGGGTTAAAGAACCTGTAGAAACCGCTTCAACGGCTTGTACAGTGTTATCACCAAGACGCATTACTGTGTTTTTACCAAATTGTTTTTCAATTTGGCTTAGGGCAGCGTTCAGCGCCTTGCTTTTATTATCATCCATCTCACAACCTCAAAACGATGTCACAGAAATATTAACTTAAGTGGATGTGTTACTTTCAAACGTGTTCCACCCAAGTATAGTGACAGATTCATTCTTTATGTTCTATATCAATTCGGTCGAGTACGACAGAATATGACGCTTAAATTAATCATGACTATAAGACCAGTCTTGGTCAAATTGCTGATCATTATCTTGTTTAAATTTACTGATTTGACGTCGATCTTTTTTACTTGGCCGATGTTCAGGTCGGGCTAGATTATGCAACTTTCTTTGGGTAGCAATCAACTCCCGTCTTGCAACACTGACTTCAGTTTCTTCATAAAGTTGCTGGGCAATCGGTGCTGCACCGCGAATACCCGACAAAGCTTTAATCACCACAGTTTTACGGTCAAAACCCTGCTGTATGGTCAGCTCCATCCCGACACGCACCTCTTTAGAAACTTTAACCCGTTCACCATTGTGATGGACTTTGCCGCCTTCAATTGCAGATTTAGATATTGAACGTGTTTTAAAAAAACGTGCTGCCCACAACCATTTATCAACACGCATACTTTCAACATGGTTTTGTTGAGAAGAATTAGGCATATTTTTTCAGATCCTCAGCTTGTTCTAAGATCACCATTAAATCAGTCAAATCTTGTAAAATAGGATAAGAGCTTTCAGTTCTTATCTCTCTTTTAGATGAGGGCTGGGCAATGGTAATTAAATGCCGGATACCAAATTTTTCTGCACCTTTGAGTACTTTTTCAGTGTCATCAATAAAATAGGCGTGTTCCACCGGAAAAGGATGCAGTGCATGAAGCTTTTGCCAAAATTCGATAGATTCTTTGGCATAGCCAATGCTTTCACTGCTGACAATCACATCAAAGTAATGCGCAATTTGGGTTTGTTCGAGTTTAAATTTTAAACCTTCGCAATCGGCATTGGTTGCTATCCAGCAGGCATAGCCGTGGCTTTTAAGATATTCCAGTAATTCAATACAGCCTGAACGTAAAGCCACCTTGTGTTTGAACTCGTGTTGTAGGGCCAGTGTATCTACACCTACTTTCGAGCTCCAGAAACGTGTGGAATACCAGTTTAAGGTATGATTATATTGCTGATAAAACTGAAATAGCGCTTGGGTACTTTGTTCGAGTGTACAGTTATGCTTTTGCGCATAGCGAATGGGAAGCTGATGATTCCAGATGAAATCATCATAGGCAAGATCAAGAAGCGTACCATCCATATCAAAAATGATGGTGGGTTTTTCTGAATAATTCGGCATATGAAGGTAATCTATGTTTAAAGCAACAACAGCACCGCAAGATGCTTTGATTTTACAGTTGGTTCCCATTGTGACACAGGCATGTGAAATTTTGCGAGCAGAATATCAGGCCTATTGTGCAGGTGAAACCTTCGATGTCGAGCATAAAAGTGACCAGTCACCCGTGACTCAGGCAGATTATCGGGTCAATGCCTTTATCACCAAGGTATTACAAACTACCTTTCCGAACATTTCGTTGTTATCTGAAGAAGGTGACAATACCCAGCGCAAGCAATGGCAAAATTTCTGGTTGCTTGACCCTTTGGATGGCACCAAGGAATTTCTGCATAAACGTCCCGAATTTACAATTAACTTGAGTCTGGTAGAAGGTGCATATACCACGTTTGCAGTCTTGGCCATACCGGGTGAGCAAACGATCTATTTTTGTCCCAAACAAGGCATGCCCTTAAAATTTGAGATTGAAACGGGACAGTGGCTGCAATATGCCGATGATGTGCAGTCTAAAACTGTACAGGTTGGTTTAAGTCAAAGTAGTCAAAACAAGCCCAAATATGCCGAATACCTAGGCATTTTGAAGCAGCAAGTTGATATTGTGGAGTTCAAGGCGGGGAGTGCCTATAAATTTTGTATGATGCTGGAAGGAAAAGTAGATATTTATCCACGTTTCCATCCGACCAGCGAGTGGGATACCAGTGCAGGGCAATGCCTGATTGAGCGCATCGGTGGTGGTCTGGTCGATTTTAAGGGCAGACCCTTTGTATACAATCAGCGTGACAGTTTGCTGAACGGTGGTTTTATCGCATTTCGAAATGAAAAAATGAAAAATTTAGCCTTCCAGACGCTAGAACTTATGGCGAACGTTCATTGAGCTGAAGCTTGAACATGCTATAGTGTTGGATGTACCCATGTTTAATTTTTTGGCTGCTTCATGGCGTTAGATCTACTCCCTACAAGTATGCTGAAGGCGCTTGATTTACTGCCTGATGCAAAAACTCCGGTGACTTTGTTTACCCGCCATTCTATTCGTGAAGT
>DFAM01000006.1 GCA_002365595.1 Acinetobacter sp. UBA3106
ATTTCTACTTGGGAATAACACCCCATAAAAAAAACCACCCGATTTTTCAATCAGATGGTTCGGAAAACTTGAATTAAAAAATTATTGAGCAGCTTGCTGCTCTGCCTGAATCGCAGTCAAAGCAATTGTGAATACAATATCATCCACCAAAGCACCACGTGACAAGTCATTCACCGGTTTATTTAAACCTTGCAGCATTGGGCCTACACTCACCACATTTGCAGCACGTTGTACTGCTTTATAGGTGGTGTTGCCGGTATTCAAGTCAGGGAAAATAAATACATTGGCACGACCGGCAACTGGTGAGCCAGGAGCTTTAGATTGACCGACACTTTCAACTGATGCTGCATCGTATTGCAATGGACCATCAATCAATAAGTCTGGACGGCGTTGCTTGGCAATTTCAGTGGCTTTCGCAACTTTTTCTACATCGGCACCTGCACCAGAGGTACCGGTTGAATACGAAATCATGGCAATGCGCGGGTCAATACCAAATGCTTTGGCAGAGTCGGCAGACTGAATTGCAATTTCTGCCAGTTGTTCTGCATCTGGGTCCGGATTGATGGCACAGTCACCATAAACATAGACTTCATCCGGTAGCAGCATAAAGAACACAGAAGATACCAGTGAGTAATCTGGTGCGGTCTTAATTAGCTGAAATGCAGGACGAACCGTATTGGCAGTGGTATGTACCGCACCCGACACTAAGCCGTCGACTTGAGCCAGAGCCAGCATCATGGTACCCAGTACCACGGTATCTTGCAGCTGTTCACGTGCCTGCAATTCGTTGAGCTTGCCTTTACGTAGCTCGACCATTTTCTCGACATAATTTTCGCGAATCAGGTCTGGATCCAGAATTTCTAAATCATGCGGTAATTCAATTCCACGTGCTTTAGCGGCCTCAACCACAGCTTCAGGTTTTGCCAGCAGAATGCAGTGGGCAATCCCACGAGATTGACAGATTGCTGCTGCTTGAATAGTACGCGGTTCATCCCCTTCTGGAAGGACAATACGCTTTTTCGCCGCAATTGATTTTTGCACCAGTTCATGACGGAATGCAGAAGGGGACAAACGTGCTTTGTATGAACCATTGATCAGCTGAGCAATCCAGTCCGCATTAATATGGCTAGACACGAAGCGTGAAACTTGTTCTGCACGCTCGATATCATCGACTGGAATTTCATTGCTGAGATTTGCGAGACTTTGCGCAGTTTCAAAAGCACTTAATTCAGTATGCAGAACCGGTAAGCCATGGTTCATGGCCGACTGGCAAAATGCTAAAACAGCGGGATTCGGCTCAGCATATTCAGTTAAAACCAATCCTGCCAAAGGAATACCATTACTGCTGGCCAGACTGCTGGCCAATAAAACGTCAATTCGGTCAGCGGCACTAATAATTAGTTCGCCTGCAACAAACTTAGTCAGTTCATGTTCTATATTTGCAGTGATGAGGCTGCTGTGTAACATGCGACGTGTGGCTGCTTCACCCTGGTTAATCCAGCTTGCTGAAATATGGGCTGCCAGGTCGGAAATACGGGGCACACTCAAGGTGTTACTGAAAGGAACCAGGCCAATCACGGGCAGTTTTTCAGAACCAATATGGGCATGGGTTTTTTGAATTTGTGCAGCAAATTTGTTGGTATCACTAATTAAACGCAAGTTTGGATTAAACGTGACTGGGATTTCTGCTGAATCTTTGGCTAAGCCTTTGGTTCGCATAAACAATACGCCAGCATTACGGGTAGAGGCTGCTCCACCCAAATAGCGTAATTGATTTTCAACTTTTTCTGCCGCAACTTCAGGTTTGTTGATGTCTGCATTGCTGACAATAATGACTTTAGCATCCAGTGCTTGAGCTAATGTCGCATTCAGTTCTGCAGCAAAGGCATCACGATGATTTGGAACCAAACCTTCCACAATAATCAGGTCATGCTTTTTGGCAATTTGGCGGTGCAAATGAACAGCCTGTTCAAGCAATTCATCAGTTTCACCTAAGCTGAGCTGCTGAGTGAGACGAGTATAAGGAATCGGTTCTACCGTTCCACTATTCGATAAATGACGGTAAAGTGCGGTTGAGCGATCAAAGTCTTGCTGCGGTTCTTGTGAAAAAGGTTTCAGAAAACCAGCTTTTATGCCTTGGCATTCCAAAGCATAGATTAAGCCTAGGCCGGCCGAAGTTAAGCCTACACCTTCCCCAGTTGGCACGAGTAAAATTGTTTTCATAGTTTGATTCTAAATAAAAGGATGAATAATCGCATTGTAAAATATGCGATGACTTAAGCCATCGCTACATCTGCTTCAGACTTTTTTGCCGTTGCCTGACTCACCTCGCCTTTTACAACGTGCGCAGTCTCTTTGGCAATACGGCCTTCTTCATCGGTTGGAATGACCCAAATTTGAGGGCCTGTGCCTGTATCAATACGACCTTCTGTACCGCGTTTCAAATTATCGTTTTGTTCTTTGCTTAAGTTGAAACCGAAATGAGGTAGGTAAGCCATGGTTTTTTCACGGATATACGCCGAGTTCTCGCCAATACCACCGGTAAAGAACAGACCATCCAGACGTGGCAAGCCACAGCTCAATGCAGCCAAAGATTTAGCAAGACGGTAGCAGAATACTTCAATCGCAATCGTGGCATCTTCATTGCCTTGTTCTGAGGCTTCAATCAGGGTACGCATGTCATTTGAAAGATTGTTTGATAAACCCAGCAAACCACTTTCTTTGTTTAGCATCTTGTCAATTTTATAGACATCCCAACCCAGGTTACTGGCAAGAAAGCTGTGTAAGCTTGGGTCGACATCACCGCTACGGGTGCCCATCACAATGCCTTCAAGTGGGGTTAAGCCCATTGAAGTATCGACACTTTGACCATTCCAGATCGCACAGGTCGAGCTACCATTACCCAAGTGTGCCGTTAACCAGCCACCTTGTTTAAAGCTGCCCGCCAATTCTGAACCACGTTCAGATACATAAGCATGGCTGGTACCGTGGAAGCCGTAACGACGTACATTGTGCTCGGTATATAAGAATTTTGGCAATGCATAACGGAACGCGTGTTCCGGCATGGTTTGGTGGAATGCGGTATCAAATACGGCTACTTGCGGCAAGTCCGGGAAAAGACGTTGGGTGGCTTCAATACCGACTAAATGCGCAGGGTTGTGTAGCGGTGCAAGTGGCGTCGCTGCACGAATTTTTTCAATAATGTCGTCAGTCAGTAATTCAGCTTTGGTGAGCGTGCCACCATGGACAATACGATGACCGATGGCATCAGGCTTATAGTTGGCTAGACGCGCCAAACCGACTTCAAGCGCTTCTTTATGATCAGCATTGGGAATACGAATATCAACAGGTTCATTGCCTACTGTCACGCCTTTAATACGTGCTTCAGGTGTACCTAAGTTTTCAGCTAAACCATGGATGCGGAATTCTTGGTCTTCAAGCAATAATGCAAACTTAATTGAAGATGACCCACAATTGATGACTAATACTGATTTAGGCATGAGGTATTCCTTAACTAAAAATTTTCGTACTTGAATTGTTGTATTACCCGTGATCGTCGATATTCATTTTAGTATGCATCTTTCGATCTGTTTAATAGTTGTACCATGAGCTTTTTTATTGTCACAAGCTAGACTTTAGGAGATTAGACTTAAGCACTATCGACCGCTAAAACAATAATAATTAAAATTTATCAGTTGATAGTTTTCATTTATTAATAAAATAGTACTGAATCATCAGTTGTCTATTTTGCATTTATACCCAGCCTAGCATGTACATGCCAACTTGAGCAGAGCATAAAGGTTATTTTAATGCCTACTTTTGATATTTTATTTCTGACCAGCGTACGATGACATAAGCAATCAACGCCACCATAAAAAACACCAGCATCATCCAGGCCAAACCTTGTAATGTTTCAATAATCGTCCGGTAAATTTCCAGTACCCAACGCTCTTGGGTCAGTTCAATCACAATTTTCTTGTCATTTTCCGTGTAAGTCAGCGGGGTGATGTATTTTTCCATATCATAAATACGGATGCCTGACGAAGTGCCGACCACCATGCCAGCAAATTTGGTGTATTTTGCCCAAGCTTCATGAATCGGATCGTGAATGATGCGGGCCAGAATGGCGTTAATAGAATTAGAAAAAATTTTCATTACTGCAAAAGACACCAGCAATGCCAGTAAGAAGGTACAAATGATCAAATAATAAAACATGCGATTTCCCCTTTATCTTTCTCATTATTTTTATCATGTTACGAAATTTAAGACAGGGATAATGTAGTGACTGTGTTCAGCCTCATGCTTGAAGCTGAACACTGAAATATACTTTAAATAGGAGAATTACTGGCGAATTTGACCATCACCAAACACAACCCATTTTTGTGACGTCAGACCTTCCAGACCGACTGGACCACGAGCATGAATTTTATCGGTGGAAATACCAATTTCAGCACCCAAACCATATTCAAAACCGTCAGCAAAACGGGTAGAGGCATTAATCATCACTGAACTTGAATCGACACGAGCCAGGAACTGGCGAGCAAGACTATAGTTTTCAGTAATGATGGCATCGGTATGATGTGAACCATATTTGTTGATATGATCAATCGCTTCATCAATCCCGCTCACCACTTTAACCGCCAAAATTGGACCTAAATATTCAGTGTACCAATCTTCTTCGCTGGCCGGTTTTACGCTTGAACCGAGAATGCGCTGGGTTTCACGGCAGCCGCGCAGTTCAACCTGTTTTTCTGCATACAGTTCAGCAATGCTTGGCAAGAAATCTTCAGCAACCTTCTCATCAACCAGCAAGGTTTCCATGGCATTACATACGCCATAACGATGGGTTTTTGCATTCAGTGCGATCGGCAGGGCTTTTTGCAAATCAGCCTGTGCTTCAACAAAGACATGGCAATTACCATCTAAATGTTTAATTACCGGAATACGAGCTTCATTACTAACCCGTTCAATCAGTCCTTTGCCTCCACGTGGAACAATGACATCCACATATTCAGACATGGTAATCAGGTGGCCGACTGCAGCACGATCTGCAGTATTAATCACCTGTACCGAAGTTTCAGGTAAGCCTGAAGCTTTTAAGCCATGTTGAATGGCGTTGGCAATGGCTTTATTGGATTCTAGCGCTTCCGAACCACCACGCAAAATAATGGCATTGCCTGACTTCAAAGCCAGTGAAGCAGCTTCCAGAGTAACGTTTGGACGTGATTCATAAATCATGCCGACAACACCCAAAGGCACACGCATTTTTCCGAGCTGAATGCCTGAAGGACGGTAAGCCAGATCCGTGATTTCACCAATCGGGTCAACCAGATTCATGACATCTTTCAAGCCATGCAGCATGCCTTTAAAGCGGCTGGGGGTAAGTTCTAAACGATCAAGTAATGCACTATCCAAATGATTGTTACGACCTTTGGTCATATCGATTTGGTTGGCCGCCAGAATTGCAGCTTCACTGTCTTGTAATGCAGTGTAAATTGCAGATAAGGCATTGTTTTTTGTTTGGGTAGAAGCGCTTGCTAACACGCGAGAAGCTTGGCGTGCCTGTTGTCCTACCGTTTGCATATATTGTTCAATCGAATCTTGCATAGCGGTTTGATCACTTAGAAATTACACCTTCGATAGTAACAGTCTGGAACCCGACAATGAAGCATCTGCTCAGAAAAAAGTCCCTGAAACTTTCCGGCTGTTAATATTTTGAAATCCTTTTATAGGTAAATTTAGATAAGTGGTCATAGAATCAGTTGCTTGAGTCAGCATCCTCTGTATATTATGAAATAATAAAGACAGTGACGTCTGATAATTACAGCGAAGAATGGAAGCAGTATGGCGCAGAAATTCTATATTTATTTTCTTGCAAAATAACAATAAGGCAAGAATGGAGGAAGGGATATGAATTCCATGATCCAAATGGACTCGGAAGTAGAAGAATCAAACTCAAATTTTGGTTTTTTTGATCTTTACCATAGGAACAGTTTTAAAGAACCAGCCCGTACCACATGGATTGATGGCTGGAAAATTGAATATATGGCAATTGCTCAGCCAGAAACCATTCACAACACCCCAATTGTCATTGTGGGTGGGGCATTCCAAAATTTTAATTCTTATAAGTATTGTGTTGAACAATTACTGAGTGCCGGGCCAATCATTTTAATTGATCTGCCTTCCATGGGTGCCAATCAACAAATTACCAATCGCGATACCGGCATTTCTGCAGGAACACTGGAATTACCTGATTTGGCTCGTATGCTCGGTGAATGGCTAGATGTAGAAAATCTTCCCAAAGTTTCAGTCATGGGGATGTCTTTAGGCTCTGTGGTGGCTTCAGGTTTAGCACATCAACGTCCTGAATTGATTGATCGAATGATCTTGATGGGCGTGATGCAAAAGACCCGTAAAAGCTGGCGTATGTTGCTGGAAGAGTCTTTACATTTAATGAATGAACAGCGCATGGATGAGTTTGGTCAGGCAGTGATTTTGTATCTGGTCAATCACGCCAAAATCGATCAAACCCGCATGTCACCAACAGCAAAGCGTTTGTTCTTTAAACAGATGGCGGAATTTACTGCAACCGAGCAAGACCGCTATGAAATCAACTGTAGCCGGTTATTGCGTTTAACCGATGTACCCATTCCGCAATGTAAAGTCCTGGTGGCATGTGGACAATACGACAGCTTTACCTTGCCGCATGAAAATGCCAATTTTGCTTTGCAATGTCCAGATATGGAATTTGCCATGATTGCCAATGCCGACCATGTACCGCAATTACAGCGCCGTAAAGAAACCATGGGTCTGTTTGCAACATTCCTGCAAGGGAAATCTATTCATGAGGTAGAAGGGATTATCCCGATGACACGTGCACAGCTGCTGACTCTGGAGCGCCGTGGCGAAGAACGTATTGCTGTACAAAAACCAATGACTGTATTGACGCATCGTCATTCAGATTTGCAATTGTCTACCCGTATTGTGGATTTAAACTTTTTTGGCGTTTTACTGGAGTTTACTTCTGGATTGGCAGAAAAAGCTGGACAGTACCCACGTGACTTGGCTCTGCATCTGGAAGATGAAGAAGGCCAATTTAAAATTGAGTGCTTAATTTTCGAAGTTCATGCAACACGCGTTCGTGCTTTATTCAAGCATGGCAGTTTTGAGGTGGCTGAACGTTTACTGCGTTATGTGCAACGACAAAAAGAAGTGATGACGGTTTTAGAATCAGTCAGTTAGTTTGTGGTTAAGTTGCAATAAAAAACAGCGTTATATAACGCTGTTTTTTTTGCTTGCATGAATCATCCAGACCAGATCACCCAAATGTTCTTCATCAGAGGGGAAGGGCACAGTCGGATTTTGAAAATACTGCTGCGGTTGTACAATACTGACCTGTTCGAAACCAGCTTGCTGGAAAAAATCCTGCGCTTGCTGAGGATTAATAAAATGGAAACTGAATGCACTCTTGGACATCCATTTCAGTAATTTGCTGCTGGCCCAAATAAAATTGGCCAGTTTATTTTTGACTGGTTCTGGATAGATATCGGTCAGGTAATGCAGTTCTTTAAAATTTTGACCGTAACGGTAAATAGCTTGAAGTAGTTGTAACAACATGTCTTTATTAAAATAGTTGATCAGGCCTTCACTAATCACCACCAAGGGGCGATTCGGATCAAATACGTGAAAAGCCTGTTCAAAATCAGCCGTGAATAAATCTACGGATAAAACTTCCGGACTATGGACATCAATCTGTCTTAGAGCTTGGGTTTTAACTTTTGCCATATCGGGTAAATCAAGTTCACGATAATCAATATGGGGAAACTTGTGCCGGAAATTCCAGCCACGCGGAGAAAGTCCGCTGGCAATTTCAAGCACTTGTAAATCCGAGTGTTGTTCAATCAGCCGAGTCAGATGCTGATCAATCATGCGGTGGCGTTGTTTCAATGTAGTACGCATACTGCCACCAACAAATTTTTCAGCCCAGCTTTCTAAAGGGTGAACCAGCTTGGCGAGCATTTTCCCTTTAGAAGTAGCAAAAACGGGATGAGAAATGCCCATGGTGTACCAGATATATCCGGTGTAATGGGCCGTAAATGAAATATGTCGATGTTCTGAAAGTTGTTGTGTCATGTCATCCTGACCTTATCTGTTTTTTTAGTTTTTAATGTATTACTGTTTTCTGTTGGGTTTGTTACCGAATGAACCTGGCTTATTTGTGTTTATCATAAAGAAAAAGGAACACCTTGTCGTGTTCCTTTTGTCGTATTAATTCAATGATTTTTTAAAGTTTTCGATACTATCACGAACTTTTTGCCATTCCGAACCCAAGTCCAAAGATTCTCCAACCGTAATTTCTGGAATTTTCCCTCTCATATGCTCCAGACGTGCCTGGTTAGGTAAAGGTAAATCACCAATCCCTTCTAATGCTGTACATGCTGCTGAGCGGTCATTACAGACCAGTCCCATATCACAACCGGCTTTAAGTGCAGCCTGAATGCGTGCATCTGCACCACCGGCAACACAAGCTGCCTGCATGGTTAAATCATCGGAGAACAGCACGCCATCAAAGTTGAGTTGCTGACGCAAAATATTTTGAATCCAGTAAGGGGAGAAACCAGCAGGATTTGGATCGACCTGGTCATAAATCACATGCGCAGGCATCAAGGCATCCAGTTGCGGCATGAGCTGAATGAAAGTCTGCATGTCCTTTTGATAGATTTCCTCATAAGAACGTGAATCGACTGGTGCGGCGATATGCGAGTCTGCCTGAACAGAACCGTGACCCGGGAAATGTTTGCCAGTATTGGCCATACCTGCACGCTTCATCCCCTTGATGAACGCACTGGCAAGCGGAACAATATCAGCAATGTTTTTGGCAAACCCACGGTCGCCAATGACATCGCTGACATCGTTCAAGTCCAGTACCGGTGCAAAACTAAAATCAATACCAACTGCGAGTACTTCCGTAGCCATCAACCAGCCACATTGCTCGGCTAAATCAACGGCCTTTTCAGGTTCGGTCAGATAAAGTTCACCCAAACGTCCCATGGCAGGAAGTAAGGTAAAGCCCTGTTTTAAACGCTGTACACGACCACCTTCCTGATCGACGGCAATTAAAATATCCGGTCTGATACGACGCATATGATCGGTTAAAGCGCGAACTTGTTGTGGTGATTCTATATTTCGTGAAAATAAAATCATGCCACCTACTTGCGGTGCTCGTAATAGTTCAATATCTTCTTGAGTAAGTTCTGTGCCAGCGATGTCTAGCATCAATGCGCCAATCATATCGGTGTCCGTGTTGGAATTTTATAAAGAAAAACAATACCCGAATTCTGCAATGATTTGCTACATTTTGACAGTACAGAATATGATAAAACTACACGACATACATATTAAGTTGTTTAAGATTTTGAATATACTCGATTCATGTTGAAAAATGACGTTGTAATATTGGTCAAAGACCAAGGAAGTACGAATTATTTATGAAACTTCAGACATTAGCTTGTGCAGTTGCAATTGCGACTGGAGGATTTTTCTTTTCTCATGTAATGAACGAGGCAATTGCAGCTAATAATACAGAGGCAGTTTCTCAATCGATTCAACCTACCCAAGAACAGGCATTGGTTTCGCGCCAATTGGCGACTTTGGTGGATCGTCAGCATTATTTAAATCAGCGTCTTGATGCAGCAACGTCTAATCGTATTCTGGATTTTTATCTGGATAGTCTGGACGCAGATCACTCATTATTTTTGGCACCTGAAGTAGAACAATATAAGAAAAAGTATGGTGCAAATTTTGGGGCGGCTTTAAAAGCTGGAGATTTATCGGGTCCGTATTTAATTCATGCACAGTATCGTGAACGCTTAAAACAGTTTTATGAGTTTATGTTGGCGGAATTGAAAAAGCCGCAAAATCTGAAACAAAAAAATGTTTATATTGAAACTGACCGGGAAAAAGCACCTTATTTTGCGACTGCTGAAGAGCAGCGTAAGCATTGGCAAAAAATGCTGGTATCTCAACTGATTAACTTGACCATCAGTAAAGAAGAAGAGCTGGCGAAGCAAAAAGCCTTAAAGGATGATCCGACACTGGCTAATGGTCAGGATCTGGCAAGCCCTGAAGATTTAACGCCAGTTCAAACTCTGACCAAGCGTTATACTCGCCAGCTTGAACGCGCCAGCCGTGTGAAAAGTGATGATGTCCTGGACAAGACTTTGAATGCGATGATGCTGACTTATGATCCGCATAGTAACTATTTCCCGCCAGTAGATGCGATGGAATTGAACCGTCAGACGACCTTGCAATTAGAAGGGATCGGGGTTTCGATTCGTCCTGAACGCGGTAATGAAGATTACACCAAGATTGAAACCATTGTTGAAGGTGGGCCGGCCAGCAAGTCAGGTCAGATCAAGCCCGGCGATCGCATTATTGGCGTAGCGCAAGACGGCGATAAAATGGTGGACGTCGTCGGGTGGGCCAGTAATGAAGTAGTCGGTCTGATTCGTGGCAAGCGCGGAACCAAGGTCAGCCTGCGCTTATTGGGAGCGGGTGCATCCATGGGGCAGGCACGTACAGTCAGTCTGGTTCGTGATGTGATTCAGGAAGAAGATGCCGGTGTCCGTTCACGTACCGTAGAGATCAAACGTGATGGTAAAAATCATATCTTTGGTGTGATTGAAATTCCGTCGTTTTATTTGAATTATCGTGCGCGCCGTGCCGGTACGGATTATCGTTCAGTTTCTGAAGATACCAACAATGCTTTAAAAAGCCTGGCAGCCAAGAATGTAGAAGGGATTATTATCGATTTGCGTAATAACCCCGGTGGCTCACTTGAAGAAGTTGCCCGCATGTTGGGACAGGTCATCAAGTCCGGTCCAGTGGTGCAAATTCGAGACGGTAATGGCAATGTCAGCGTATTTGAAGACGATGACGGTGGTGCACAAACTTATGCAGGTCCACTGGCAGTCATGATTAATCTGGCATCAGCATCGGCCAGTGAGATTTATTCTGCGGCGATTCAGGATTATGAGCGCGGAATCGTGATTGGTAGTACCACTACTGGTAAAGGTACAGCTCAGGTGCAACTGGATACCTTGGCCTATGGTCAGGCTACCCTGACCCAGCGTAAGTTTTACCGGGTGACTGGGGGAAGTACCCAGAATAAAGGCGTAGTCCCAGACATCAAACTGGTGGATATCTATAACGAAGAGTTTGGCGAGCGTAAAGCCAAGAATGCCTTGAAATGGGATACCATTCCAACGGCACCATTTAAGCGTGAAGGTTCGGTACAACCTTATGTGCAAAATCTGGCGCAAATGTCACAGCAGCGGGTAAGTGTTGATCCCCAATTTAAATATCTGGAGCAACGTAAAGCCATTGCGAAAAAAACCGATGAGCAAAAGCGTGTAGTGCTGGATATTGATCAACGCAAAGCCGAGTTGAATGCACTTGAGCAGAAAACGCTAGAGGCGGAAAATCAACGTCGTAGCTTAACCGGGCAAAAGCCTTATGCCAATTGGGAAAGCTATCAGGCTTCAGTTGATGCCTTGATTGAATCTCGTGCAAAAATGAAGGCAAACCAACGACCGGCTTTGGCGGAAGAAGAAACCTTTGTTACCGAATCTGCCAATATTTTATTGGATTATGCAAAATTACAATCCTCTAAAGCTGCTAGTCAGTAGAAGTTGTAATTCGGTATTTTTATTTTAAATATTCAAAAACCAGTCAGTTGATCTGACTGGTTTTTTATTTATGTATGCACGAAAAGAAAAAAATTGCTTTTAGAACAATTTTAAAAAAAATATGAACAGTGTAGGAATAATGGTAAAAATATTGAACTAGGTTTCTTTTGTAAAATGAATAAATTAGAAATAAAAAAGAATAGAGTAATTATCACTTGACCAAAATAGAAGAGTATTAGATTCTTGTTTTAATTGATTGTTTTTATAATTACTCTTTAAAAGATAAAAATTTTTTAATTGTATAAAGAGTATGAATCACGTGGATTAAAACAAGAAAGATAACTTATACGGAACTAAATATGGTTCATATACATTATGATTTTAGCCTGGTAATTGCTTCGATAGTTGTGGCTATTTTGGCCTGTTATTTTACAATTTCCCTTGAACAATTATTATTTCGTGGCTTGGGTCAGAAATATGAAAAAATGCTGCTCATCATTAGCGGTCTGATGCTCGGGGCCGCAATTTGGTGTATGCACTTTGCCGGCATGCTCGCTTGTCATTTACCGGCAGATTACTCTTTTGATTATGGACTTACTTTTGTTTCGTATGTGATTGCATTTATGGCATCAACTTTTGCCATTTGGTTGACTACCAGAGAAACCTTACCTTTTGGCCGGCTTGTTTTAGGTGCGGTACTGATGGGGATGGGAATTGCCGGAATGCACTATACCGGCCTGATGGGACTGGTCGTAAATCAGCATCGCCTTTATTACGATCCTCTGCTGACCATTTTTTCCGTTTTAATTGCAATAGCGGGGGCAGGTTTAACGTTCTGGCTCACCTTTAAATATAAAAATGCAGCACAAAAAAAGCTGATGATCAAGATTTCCCTGGTATTGATGATGGCGCTGACCATTGTTGGGATGCACTATGTCGGGATGGGGGCAATTGTTTTTTATGCTATTGCGGCAGATCAGCCGGTTACACATTATCAAACCGGGCAAGGACTAATTTTATTATGTGTTATTTTAGTTACCAGCTTAATTTTTCTTGCTGCATTATGTGTTGCGGTAATGGAACAAAAACTGGAAATCCGAAATAAACAGCTTTCTAAAGCTAATCGAGAGCTTGCCAATCAGGCCGTACAGGACAATTTAACCAAATTACCCAACCGTTTATTCCTGGCAGAATATTCACATTTTTTATTTACCGATCATCGTTATAGCGATAATAAAATTGCTTTTATTTATATAGATCTAGACCGGTTTAAAGCGGTGAATGATGTCTTTGGACATCATGTGGGTGATCAATTGCTGGTGCAACTGGCTACCCGTATTCAGCATCACCTGAAGCAAAATGAAAAACTGCTCCGTATTGGGGGAGATGAGTTTTTGATGGTGCTGGAACAGGCCACTATCGATCAGGCAATTGCAAAAGCAGAACAGCTATTGGGGCAGATTCAGGGCAGTTTCTTAATCGCAGGGAAAGAGATTAATATTTCCTGCAGTATTGGTATAGCCATGTATCCAGATCATGGCAATAATTTGCAGGATCTGCTGATTAATGCCGATGCAGCCATGTTAATGTCAAAATATCAAGGCAGAAACACATATTCCGTTTTTAGTTACAGTGTCGATCAACAGGAAACCAAAAGTCAGACCAAACTCATTAATGATCTGTATAAGGCAGTTGAGGAACAACAATTTGTTCTGTTTTATCAGCCCAAATTTACTACTCAAAATTATGCCATTTGTGGGGTAGAAGCCCTGATTCGCTGGAATCATCCAAGTTTGGGAATGTTGACGCCGAACATGTTTATTAGCGGGGCTGAAAAAACCGGACTGATTATTCAAATGGGCTATTGGGCATTAGAGCAAGCCTGTAAGCAAATTCAAATTTGGGAACGAAATGAGTCAAATTATTTTCCTCTTGCGGTGAATTTATCTGCCGTGCAATTTGAGCATAAGCATTTGTTTTCCACGCTGGAAAATTTATTTAATCAATATCAGATTAATCCGAATCATTTGGCTATCGAAATTACAGAATCGACCGCCATGCATCATGTTGATTCGACCATTCGAAGTTTTGAGCGGCTCCGTCAGATGGGTATTAGACTGGCCATTGATGACTTTGGAACCGGACATTCCAGCTTTTTATATTTGAAGAATTTGCCCGTAGATGAATTGAAAATAGATCGCGAATTCATACGCGACCTGGCCGTCGGTTCAAAAGATGAAATGATTTTAGAAAGCATTATTCAATTGGCGATCAAATTGGGTCTGGTGGTCACTGCTGAAGGGGTCGAAACACCGATGCAGGCAGACATACTGACCCGTTTGGGGTGTCAGCAGTTGCAGGGCTTTCTGCTGGGAATGCCGATGGATGTGAAACGTCTGGAAAAAATGGACAAGGCATTATTTACTTAAGATTGATGCGGGCTGAACAAGTTTAGTTCATTTCAAAAGTTTTATGATCTGCTACAATATGGCCAATTTTTTATATTGATCAGTTCTGATCTTTTTGCACTGCCATTCTGCAGTAGGTATCTTTCATGAGTTTTAAAGACGAATTAGCGGCGCAGGTCGCACAGCGACGGACGTTCGCGATTATTTCCCACCCCGATGCTGGTAAAACCACCATGACAGAAAAACTGCTGTTATGGGGTAAGGCAATTCAGGTTGCAGGGATGGTCAAAAGCCGTAAGTCAGATCGTGCTGCAACGTCTGACTGGATGGAAATGGAAAAAGAACGTGGTATTTCGATTACCACTTCTGTGATGCAATTCCCTTATAAAAATCATGTGATTAATCTGTTAGATACTCCGGGGCATGAAGATTTCTCGGAAGATACCTACCGTACCTTGACTGCCGTTGACTCTGCATTAATGGTCATTGACGGTGCAAAAGGGGTCGAAGAACGGACCATTAAATTAATGGAAGTGTGTCGTATGCGCGACACCCCGATTATCTCTTTCGTTAACAAAATGGACCGCGAAATCCGTGAGCCATTAGAACTCCTTGATGAAATTGAAAGTGTTCTGAAAATTCGCTGTGTACCGCTTACCTGGCCAATGGGTACAGGCCGTGATTTTGCCGGCGTGTATAACATCCTCGAAGAAAAATTCTATGTTTATAAAGCCGGTTTTGGATCGACCATTACCGAGATTGAAATCCGTGATGGCTATGACCATGCTGACTTGCGTGAAAAAGTGGGTGAGCTGGCATTTGCTGCTTTCGAAGAGTCTTTGGAACTGGTGCAGATGGCCAATGATCCATTAGATCAGGAAGAATTCCTGGCGGGTCGTCAAACACCGGTACTGTTCGGTACCGCATTGGGTAACTTTGCAGTCGATCATGTCTTGAATGCTTTTATTCAATGGGCACCAAAACCGAAAGCGCATCCTACCCATGAACGTGCGGTAGAAGCGACTGAAGAGGGCTTTACCGGTTTTGTTTTCAAAATTCAGGCTAATATGGATCCAAAACACCGTGACCGTATTGCATTCATGCGTATCTGTTCGGGTAAGTATGAAAAAGGCTTGAAAATGAATCATGTTCGTTTAGGGAAGGATGTACGGATCAGTGATGCCTTGACCTTCCTGGCGGGTGAGCGCGAGCAGCTGGAAGAAGCATGGCCTGGGGATATCATTGGTTTGCATAACCACGGTACCATCCAGATTGGCGATACCTTTACTTCAGGTGAAAACCTGCATTTCACCGGTATTCCACACTTCGCACCGGAAATGTTCCGCCGTGTACGTTTAAAAGATCCTTTGAAATCTAAACAGTTGCAAAAGGGTTTAAAAGAACTTTCAGAAGAAGGTGCTACTCAGGTATTCATGCCACAAGTTAACAATGATCTAATCGTGGGCGCAGTCGGTGTGCTACAGTTTGATGTGGTGGCGTATCGTCTGAAAGAAGAATACAAGGTTGATTGTGTTTACGAGCCTGTGAACATCAATACCGTACGTTGGGTTTCATGTGATGATGAAAAGAAATTCAACGAATTCAAGAAAAAGGCACATGATCAGTTATCCTTAGATGGTGGTGGTCATTTGACTTATCTGGCGCCAAGTCGTGTGAATTTGCAATTGATGCAAGAGCGTTATCCGGATATCCAGTTCCGTGCGACACGCGAGCACTAAAATAACCAAAAATAAAACAGCTTCTTTATGAAGCTGTTTTATTAAAATCCTTCAGATAAATGAATTACTAAAGAAGAAGAGTAGTGAGCATGAACGGGAAAATAGGAGCTGCATCCGTAATCGCCATTGGTCTGATGCTCAGTGCCTGTGATGCTTCAAAACAAGACTCCAAACAACAAGATCAAGAGCAGTCGCCCGCTTCGGTCATTAAAATCGAGAAGGCTGATGTGTTGCCGTATTTAAATATTCAGGAACAAGAGGCAAAAATTGCCTTGCCTTTTTGTGAAACCAAGAACTGTATTGACCTGAGTATTCAAACGGTACATACCGAAGATGCCTGGTTAAATGACTGGATTGCCAAGAGTCAAGCCAAAGTCATTCAGGATCAGATTGGACTCAAACAGGAGATGAGTCTTCAACAGGCCATTAATGCCTATGTGAAAAAGTCTGATGCCTGGCAGGATGAATTTTCCAAAAATAAACCCTATGAATTGGCCATGTATACCCGAATTGCCTATCAGCGTAATCAATATGTGTTGATGCAGTTAGGGGTAGATACCAACCAAGAAGGGATTAAAGTTAAAGAACGTTATTACTTTTTTGTGGCAGATCGTAAAAAACAGAAAGCTGTGACTGTATTGGATGTGATTGATTTGAAACAGCAAAGTGTAATGAATGATATTGTGCAGCAGGCCTATCAAAAATGGTTAAAGCAGCAAAAGGCTGAAGTGAAGCAGAAAGCGCCGAAAAAACTGTATTGGGGGCAGGCAGACTGGTTCTTTGATCAGGAAGGGATTGGTTTACATTATCGTACCCATGAAATTGTGAAAGATGGCGCTCAGCTGGATATTTATTTAACTCAGGCGCAAACTCAACAGGTATTGAAAGCTGACGCGTATCAGCATATGTTTTAGTCATCCGGAAAAAATACAGACATCAAGTAAACCTCCATTTACCAAATTTAAGTTTATAGGTCAGATGATGCTAAAAAATAAAACGATATTTACCCTCAGTCTTATTGCTACAGCAATTGCATTAACGGCATGCCAACCTAAACAGCCTGAGCCTAAAGAGGACAAGGCGACCCACTCCCAAGCTGCTCAAGCTGAAGTTTTAAAATTGGCTGGAGACACTGAAAAGTTAACTTTAAATTTGCCTGAATGTGATGGGAATAGTTGCCCTGAAATAAATATTGAGCGTCTTTCCAGTAACCAGGCGTTTATTGATGAATTTATCGATCAAAAAATTTTAAAACAGCTGGATCAAACTTTAGATATTTCGCCAAAAGCGCTGAAGACAGACCAGCAGACGACTGCGGCTGAAAAATCGAAAGATTTAACTCCAGCTCCAGCCGATGAAACTGCTGCATCCACCTCAATTCAAACACCGAAGCAGAAACTGGAACAACAGGTTGCGCCTTATCTGACCACATTCTTATCACTCGATAAAGAGCTCAAAGCCTTAAGTGCCAATCATCAGATTAGTCTGATGATTAAACCGAAAATTCTCAATGCAGGCCAACCTTTGGCAACCGTGGTGTTAAATTCCAGTAGTTATTTGGGCGGCGCGCATGGATCATCTTCACAGCACTATTATAATTTTGACCTGAAAAAGAAAAAATTAGTCGAACTGGATGATATTTTGGCACCCAACCAGAAAGCCGCACTGGAACAAAAAGCCCATGAAGAGTTCAAGCGCTGGGTCATCGATTCCAAACTGGCCAACAGTGTGGACGAATACGAACAGGCATGGAAATTTACGTTATCGGATAATTTCTATTTATCGAATCAGGGCCTGATTTTACAATATGACGAATATGAAATCGGACCTTATGTGGTGGGATTGCCACGTTTAACCATTCCATATGCGCAGTTGCAAACCGTGTTGAAGAAAGCTTATTTGCCTCAGGCTGAAGTCAAAAATGATGCTGCATCAACAAGTACGCCTGTGGCAAATAAAGCCCAATCTTGATGTCTTATTCACTGTTTGATACCCACACCCATTTTGATGTTCCCGATTTCGATGCGGATCGGGAACAACTGGCGCATGCGGCAAAGGCAGTGGGGGTTGAACGCTTAATTCTGATTGGTTTTGTCCAGTCGCGCTTTCAGGATCTGCTCTACAGTCAGCATTTTCTCAATCAATTAAAAGATGCACCACAAAGTTATCTGGCGCCGGGCTTGCATCCTTTTTATATTGAACAGCATCAAACCTCACATCTTGCAGATTTAGAATTATTATTAAAAACAGAAAATTGTGTCGCGGTTGGTGAAATTGGCCTAGATACTTTTTTGAAGCAGCACAAGCAGGCTGAACTTTTTCAGAAGCAACAAGATTTTTTTGCTGCACAGCTCGAGTTGGCGCAAAAGTATAATAAACCGGTGTTGTTGCATATCCGGAAATCACATGCAGAAACACTGGCCCTATTAAAACAGCAGCAATTTAGTCTAGGTGGGATTGCGCATGCATTTAGTGGCGGGATAGAAGAAGCCAAGGCCTTTATTAAACTCGGTTTTAAAATAGGTGTCACCGGACAAATTACCAATCCGAATGCCAAAAAACTGCATCGAGTCGTTCAGGCCATTGGTGCTGAACATCTGGTTTTGGAAACCGACTGTCCCGATATGACGCCTTTATGCTGTCAAAGTTCTACTGAGCATCGAACACGCAATACGCCAGTCAATTTACCTTATGTGTTGGATGGATTGGCGCAAACGCTGAATATGGATCAGGCCAGGCTTGCCGCACAGCTGTGGCAGAATTCCTTTGATGCATTAAGACTAGGGTCATAAAAGCTATTATAAAATCACCTTTTATCGATAAATATTCGTATTTAGGCACATGCTTTGCTATGAATAGAGCTTGATGGATAAACGTTCTTTTTTTGCAATGCTAAAAAATCCATTTTCTATACTTAAAAGCTGTCTATACTATTTTTAAAATCTAAATGACAAGAATGAGCGAATTATGCAAAGTAATAACCCCATTTTGACCCGGGTGGAAACCCATAGCGATTTTAACAACACCATGACGGTGCAAGGTGCGATTCAAAAATCGGTGCTTTTGACAGTCATTGCTGCTGTGGTTGGTTTATCACTGTTTTTATATAGCTTTATGACCCTGAATATCTCGATTGCCTATTCCGCTGCCATAGTGGGTGCAATCGGTGGATTTATTCTGGCGTTGATTACTACCTTCAAGCCGAACACTGCACCAACCTTGGCCATTCCTTATGCGCTGTTTGAAGGGGCATTTTTAGGCGGAATTTCGGTGGTATTCCAGCTAAAATTTCCTGGAGTTCCTTTACAAGCCTTGCTAGCTACCTTTATCACTACCTTGGTGATGTTTGGCCTGTATCGCTTTCAGATTATTCGTGCCACAGAAAAATTTAAAGCGGTGGTGATGTCTGCTTCCATTGCCATTGCTATGGTATTTGTAGTGCAAATGGTCATGGCTTTGGCGTTTGGCTCAAGTATTCCTTACATTTTTGAAAGCAACTGGTTGGGGATTGGCTTTGCTGCATTTGTCGCAGTGATTGCTTCTTTAAACCTGATTCTGGATTTTGACCTGATTGAATCCTCTGCTGCACAATATGCACCAAAAGCAATGGAATGGTTATGTGGCATTGCCATGTTGGCGACTTTGGTGTGGATGTATTACTCCTTCCTGCGTTTGCTAGGAATGCTATCAGGAGATGATTAATCCTTTTCACCATGTCGATTAGCTAAATACGAGATCAATCCGAAAATGCTCCCCAATGATGGAGCATTTTTTATGGTTTTTACACAACAGGTTAAAAAAAGGCGCATTATGCAATTTCGCAAATGCTCCAGAGTTGGCATTATGCTGGTAAATTATTTTGAGTGAGATTCACATGGCACAAGGACTATTGGCGGGTAAGCGTTTTCTCATTGCGGGTATTGCAAGTAAATTATCGATCGCATTTGGTATTGCTCAAGCCTTACACCGTGAAGGTGCTGAATTGGCATTTACCTATCCGAATGAAAAATTAAAAAAACGTGTTGATGACTTTGCTGAACAATTTGGTTCAAATCTGGTTTTCCCTTGTGACGTGGCGGTAGATGCTGAAATTGACCAGGCTTTTGCAGAATTGGCAAAACATTGGGATGGTTTAGATGGTGTGGTTCATTCAATCGGCTTTGCACCAGCGCATACTTTAGATGGTGATTTTACCGATGTTACCGATCGTGAAGGTTTTAACATTGCCCATGACATCAGTGCTTACAGCTTTATTGCCATGGCACGTGCAGCTAAACCTTTGCTTAAAGTTCGCCAAGGCTGCTTGCTAACGTTGACTTATCAAGGTTCTGAACGTGTTATGCCGAATTACAACGTCATGGGTATGGCTAAAGCTTCTTTGGAAGCGGGTGTACGTTATTTGGCGTCTAGCTTGGGTAGTGAAGGCATTCGTGTAAATGCGATTTCAGCAGGTCCAATCCGTACCTTGGCTGCTTCAGGCATCAAGTCTTTCCGTAAAATGCTCGACCTGAATGAAAAAGTTGCACCACTTAAACGTAATGTAACCATTGAAGATGTCGGTAATGCCGCATTATTCCTGTGCTCTCCTTGGGCGAATGGTATTACCGGCGAAATCATGTATGTTGATGCCGGCTTTAATACTGTGGGTATGAGCGCCGATTTAATGATGGATGGTGAATAAATTCATCTAAAAGCTCCTCCCTTTTTTAAAGAGAGGTTGGGAGGGATTCTGTAATCTCCCCAAACCTCTCTTCCACAGGGAAATGAAGGGTGCTGTTCTCATAAAGAGGGAACTGTTAAAAATCCCCCTCATTCCCCCTTTGGCAAAGGGGGAGGCTTTAAAAAGCCAATAAAAAAGACCGCATTTGCGGTCTTTTTTACATTCAGGCTTAAGCGATTAAGCCTGACCTTCAGCAGCGGCTGCTTGAGCACGTTGCATGTTTGCTTCAAATTCAGCATCGAAGTTAATTGGTGTAAGCAGCAATTGCGGGAAGCTGCCTTTAGTGACCATATCATTCACTGCTTCACGTAAGAACGGGAACAGGATATTTGGGCAGTAAGCGCCAAGAATATATGGAAGGCGTTCTTCTTCAACGCCATCAATCAGGAAAATACCAGCTTGAGTCACATCTACGATAAATGCAGTATCGCCTGCATTATTCGCTTGAACAACCACTTGTAAGGCCACTTCGTAATGCGTTGCATCAATTTTTTCTGCAGAAGAAGACAGATTGATATTTAATTCCGGCTGCCATTCCTTGGTAAAAACTTGCGCCCCAGGTACTTCAAAAGAAATATCTTTAGTATAAATACGTTCTAGTGCTAATTGCGGTTGAGCTTGTTGTTCACTCATTCTTTAATCCTTAATATGAAGAGGTGACTTAATAAAATGTTAAGCCAATAATTCGTTTAATTTTCCTTCACGCTCTAGAGCATAAAGTTGGTCAAAACCACCAATAAATTGGTCGTTAATAAAAATTTGTGGGACAGTACGGTGATTGGTGCGCTGCATCAATTCAACACGTACTTCAGGCGCTTCGTTAGATAAGTTAATTTCTTTATATTGAATGCCTTTACGCTCAAGAAGTTGTTTTGCGCGAATGCAATAAGGGCATACGGTGGTGGAATAAATAATTACTTCAGCCATTCAAATTCTCCAAGCGTATTATTTGCTTTTAATCAGGGGTAAACCTTGAACTTTCCAGTTGTTGATCCCGCCATCTAAACGATAGCTGTCAGCATGACCGACTTGTTGTAAAGCAGTACCTGCGATTTGTCCCAGGTTACAAATAAATACCAGGGGTTGCTCCGCAGATTTTAACTCTTCGATATGACTTGCAATCTGGCTGTATGGAATATTACGGCTACCGCTGATATGACCTTCACGGAAATCTTTGGCATCACGTAAATCAATCAGCATGGCATTTTTAGCTTTCACTAAAATGCCTAAAGATTGTGGTGAAATTTTACGACCATTGCGTTGTCCTTCTAAAACAAAGAACAAAACAACCAACGCCCCAAGTGTTCCAAACAAGAAGGGGTGATTACCCATAAATTCGAACCAACGTTCCACAAGTCACCTAATTACAATTCAAAATTGCGTAGAGTATAGCCTATAAATATGGCGATCAAAATCACCGCTTCAAGGGCTAAGGGTTAAGAAAAATTAATTTTTTTGCTGCGCTTCGGTAATTTCATCAATTAAACGCAAATAACTATCTAAACGGCGTTGCAAGATTTCACCCGACTCGGCTGCCTGACGCAAAGCGCATTGTTTTTCATGCTTATGCGTACAGTTGCGGAACTGGCAATGTCCGAGCAGATTTTCAATTTCAGGAAAACCGTGCTGCACCTTGTCTAGTTCCAAATGCCATAAACCGAATTCACGAATTCCCGGCGAGTCAATCAGTGCCGCACCTTCACCAAATGCAATTAAGCGGGTAGATGTGGTGGTGTGTTGACCAAGGGCCGAGTTTTCCGAAATGATATTGGTTTTTTGTGCGGCATCTGGAACCATGGCATTAATCAGTGAGCTTTTGCCAACGCCCGACTGACCGACAAAGGCCACGGTTTCACCGGCTAGGCGTTTTGCTAGTTCAGTTAAATCACCATCCGATTGAGTTTGCATCACTTCATAACCTAAGGCCTGATATTCTTTGACCAAGTCTAAAATTGGGTCATTTTCTTTAATTAAATCAGATTTATTGAGTACCAGAAGTGCCGGAATGTCTGCATCGGCACAGGCCACCAGATAGCGGTCAATTAAACTCGGTGCAACTTCCGGGAAAGATGCAAAAACAATCACGATCAGGCTGACATTGGCTGCGACCGGTTTGACCTTGTGATAACGGTCAGGACGGGTCAGCAAGGACTGGCGAGGGTGAATGGCGGTAATGATACCCAGACCGGTATTCGGATCGGCCTGCCATTTAACCCGGTCACCTGTGACCAGCGCTTCCAGATTGGTACGGGTATGACAGCGCCATACACTGCCGACTTCAATCGGTTTCCAAAAAGGTTCTGGTTCACCTGCTGCAACGACAGGCTTGACCGGATGCTCATCAGGCGTTGAGAGGGCTTGCACCTCAAGTTGACGACCATAGTGCTGAACCACCAAGCCTTCTAGGTCACTTGAAGTGTCGATTTCTTCTTGACGTGTTTGATGTTGTTTCTGAATGCGACGTTGCTGCTGTTCAGTTAAACGACGTTTACGAATTAAAGCCATTCATATCCTAAAAAAAGCATGGACTAAGAATGGCAAAAATAGCATGAAGCGGGGTAGGAGTTACAGCCAAGTTGCAATAAATTTGCTACTATAGCGGTTTTTAAGCCTAATAAGATTGCACATTTATGAGCAGCACTCCTGATACCCGCCTGATTTGGATTGACCTGGAAATGACAGGTCTGGATACAGATAACGACCAAATTATTGAAGTTGCAACCATTGTGACTGACGATAACCTGAATATTCTGGCGGAAGGTCCGGTGCTCGCTGTGCATCAGTCGGATCGCGTACTCAATGCAATGGATGAGTGGAATACCCGTCAGCATGGACAGTCAGGTTTAATTGAGCGGGTACGCCGCAGTAAATTGACCGCGCAAGATGCCGAACAGCAAACCCTGGAATTTCTAAAAAAATGGGTTAATCCAAAATCATCTCCAATGTGTGGTAACTCGATTTGCCAGGACCGCCGTTTCTTGCACCGTTTAATGCCGGAAATGGAACAGTTCTTCCATTACCGTAACCTGGACGTATCTTCAGTGAAAGAGCTGGCAAAACGCTGGCGTCCAGAAATTATGAGCGGCTTGAAAAAGAATGCTTCACACCTGGCGATGGATGACATCCGCGATTCGATTGCAGAGCTTAAATATTATCGTGAATATTTTTTCATTATGAATAAGTAACAGGATTCTTTCATCATGCTTTTTAGTTCTTCCTCTGGGAGAAAAATAAAGAGAGCATAAACAGTGATGAAAGAGGAGTGAACAGGGTTCAAAGAAAAAGGGGCGAAAGCCTCTTTTTTATGCTTTGTTATAACTGCTGAACGATTCCGAAGAGATAGGTTATCGGATTCAGCTGGAATTTGATAAAATGCAGCGGTGTTTTTTTAGATGTTAGATGACGAATGACTGATCTTCCTGAAGATGATGAATATGAGCGCCGTTTTGCCGGGGTGGAAAAAATTTATGGAGATGAGGCTTTTCGTCACTACGAACACAGTCATGTGATAGTGATCGGGATTGGTGGCGTCGGTTCCTGGGCGGTTGAAGCCCTGGCACGTAGCGGTATTGGTGAACTCACCCTGATTGATATGGATGTGGTGGCTGCATCGAATATTAACCGTCAATTACCGGCCATGGGCTCGACCTTGGGCCGGGAAAAAATTGAAGTGATGGCTGAGCGCTGTCATTCGATTAATCCACGGATCAAGATTAATCTGGTGGATGATTACTTAACCCCAGACAATGTCCAAGAACTGTTGGCCAACGCCCCCGATGTCGTTCTCGATTGTATTGATGACGTTAAAGCCAAACTGGCGTTAATGCTGCATTGCCGCTTTAACAAAATTCCTCTAATTGTGTCGGGCGGGGCTGGCGGAAAACTGGATCCTTTAAAAATCCGTGTTGCCGATTTGTCTAAAACTGAACAAGACCCAATGCTGGCGAAACTGCGTAGTCAGTTACGTGCCAAGGGGATTTGCAAAAAGCCCAAAGAAAAATTTGGCATTAGCTGCGTTTATTCGGTTGATAATCCATTTTCAGGCGCAGAGGTGTGTGCCAGTGCCGGCTTGCGCTGTGGCGGATATGGCTCGGCTGTAGTGGTGACTTCAAGTTTTGCCATGGTGGCCGTGGCAGAAGTATTAAAAAAACTGGCATTGAAAAAGCCTAAAACTGAAACTGCTCCATCAGTTTAAACAGAAAAAAAGATGAAGATGGATGAACGCGATTCTAGCTATTCGGGTTCATTCAAACTTTGTATATAAAATAAAAATGCATAAATCACGTATAAATTTATTCAACCTACTTCAACAAAAAAGCCAAAGTATTTTTCTATTATTTGACCTAAAAATACCACTTATGAATCTGGATCATTTTATTGAATTGCTAAAGGCTACATCATGATGAAACGCATTAATGTGGTCGGGACATCTGCATCGGGTAAAACCACATTTTCCAAGGCGATTGCAGAAAAACTCGGGCTACAGCACATTGAGCTGGATGATCTGTTCTGGCAGGACAACTGGCAACAAAGTGCAGATGAGGTGTTCCTGGCTAAATTGACGACACAAATGAATCACACAGTAACGGGTTATGTGATTGACGGCAATTACTCGCGAAGCATTCCGGTGAAATGGCGCGAGGTTGATGTGGTAATCTGGCTGGACATTCCCTTTCATGTCAATATGTGGCAATCGCTAAAGCGGGCAATACAACGTGCAGTAACGGGCCGAACACTTTGGCCAAGTTCCAATAACACAGAAAGTTTCGGTCGAATGTTAAGCCGGGATTCAATTATCTGGTGAATGATCAAAACCCACCAGAAAAACCGGAAAAAATATTTGAGCATGATGGAGGATCCGCAGTATCAGCATATTCGCTGGATCCATTTGAAATCCTCCAGACAGGCTCAGCAGTTTTTAGCCGCTTTATAAAAATTAAAGCCCAAAATAGTAAGCTAGTACACAAATGATGATTGTCAGCAAAATCAGTTTGATGACCCCGGATGTGCCCACCTTATGTGAGGTATGTGCAGGATGGCTTTTTAGCTGTGCTGTGCTAGGCGGAATAGCCGCTGCACCATCCAGAGGGTTGGCAACTTCAACTTTGGTCAGTCGTGCGGACTGATAATGATTGGCAACTTTAACAATAAATTTTGCAGTTAAATCGTCCAGCTTCTGTGAGAAATGGCGTAAATTCAGCTGTTCTTCGGGTGTTAGTTCACTACCATCGGCATGATAAGGATGCTGCTGTTGTTGTCTAATATAACCAGATAAAGCCTCTAAACGATGTAAGGTAATATGTGCATAATCTGCCTGATACTCACCTGGCAGTAAAGGCAGATATTTAGTCTCTAACAATGGTGAGCCATCCGCATTTTCGCTTGCAGTTTTCGGGATGCCATAATAAGGATAGTCGCGATTTGCAGGTTCAATAAAGCCCTGCGCAAACTTGCTGTCGAATAATTCATTATTGGTATAAATCTGAATGTCATCCCAATTCGGCTGTTGCAGATCGGCCTCAATACGTTTTGCCAGTTTTGAGTTTAGCTCGAAACGCCAGAAGGTTTCCTGACGGCACTGTTCCTGCTGCGGCTTGGGTGCTTCATAGTCATGATCGGCGCTATACCATTCAGCTAATTCCTTGCCAAAAATCCAGGCGGTCTTTTTATTCTGCTCGTGACTGACAATAAAATGCGGAATGGCAAGCAATTCGATATTGGCATTCGGGTTTTGCTCATCATTTAATAAACTGGAACTATGCAGGCTGATGCGCTGAGTTCCTCGTTTTTTCAGGCCTTCCAGCCAGATTTGAAAATGCTGGGCCAGTAAATGCTGTGACATCAGATCACGGAAACGTAAATTATGCTGGTTAAAAATGGCATGTTGTACCCAATGAGTAAAACTCAAATTTTGGCGGAGATACTCATTGCCATATGTAACCAATGTCAGTTGTTGTTTCCAAATTTGATCGAGTGCCATTGTTATTGATCTCATAAATATTGGCTTTATCTTATACTTTTTATAAATCTGGATGCTAATCTAATTTTTCCTCTATATGGAACTTCATCAATACGTTCAAAAACTGTTAGAATATGGGGTTTTATTATATTTTTAAATTGTTGCTTTGAGAGTTACTATGTCACTGGAAGCCCTGACCACTGAAGCGCTCGCTGCGATTGCAGCAGCAGAGGACCTTGCTACACTCGATCAAGTACGAGTGCAATTTACAGGGAAGAAAAGCCAGCTCGCGGAACAATCCAAGGCACTGGGTAAAATGGACCCGGAAGAACGTAAAGTTTTTGGGGCCAAAATTCATGCGGTTCGTGAAGCCATTACAGGCGCATTGACGGCTCGTCAGACTGAATTACAAAAAGCTGCATTAGAACAAAAGCTTGCTAGCGAAACTATTGATATTACCTTGCCAGGCCGTGGTCAAAGTGTGGGCAGTATTCACCCTGTGACTCAAGTGCAAGAACGTATTTGCCAGTTCTTTACCAAAGCCGGTTTCACTGTTGCGACAGGCCCTGAAGTTGAAGACGATTATCACAACTTTGAAGCCCTGAACATTCCGGGTCATCACCCTGCACGTGCCATGCATGACACTTTCTATTTTGATGTGAATCATTTATTGCGTACCCATACTTCTGGTGTGCAGATTCGTACCATGGAAACCCAACAACCACCGATTCGTATTGTTTGCCCGGGCCGTGTTTATCGCTGCGACTCGGATCAAACCCATTCGCCAATGTTCCATCAAATTGAAGGTTTATACATTGCGGAAAATACCAGCTTTGCAGAATTGAAAGGTTTGTTGATTAACCTGTTGAACGAATTCTTTGAAAAAGATTTAACCGTACGTTTCCGTCCATCTTACTTCCCGTTCACTGAGCCAAGTGCAGAAGTCGATATTATGGATGAGCGCGGTCGCTGGTTAGAGGTTTTAGGTTGCGGTATGGTGCATCCGAATGTACTTCAGGCAGCAGGTATTGATTCTGAAAAATACAAAGGTTTTGCGTTTGGCTTAGGTGTGGAACGCTTTGCCATGCTTCGCTACGGTGTGAATGACTTACGTATGTTCTTCCAAAATGATGTGCGTTTCTTACGCCAGTTTGCGTAAACGAATTTATTAACCTCTCCCTGACCTCTCCTAAAAGGAGAGGGGGATTTTCAATATGAAACAGGGGTCTCTCTTTGAAAAATAGAGAGTTAGACGGGATTCAAGAAATTAGATTTATAGGTCTTTATAGAAATGAAAATTAGCGAAAATTGGTTACGCACCTGGGTTAACCCAGCTATTGATAGTGAAAAACTGTCTGATCAATTGACTATGCTTGGTCTGGAAGTGGATGAATTGGCGCCAGCGGCTAAACCTTTTACAGGTGTGGTTGTAGGTGAAGTACTGACTGTAGAACAACATCCAGATGCTGACCGTTTACGTGTGACCACGGTAAATATTGGTTCTGGCGAGCCATTACAAATTGTTTGCGGTGCACCAAATGTACGTGCCGGCATGAAAGCCCCAGTGGCAACCATTGGTGCTGTACTTCCAGGTGATTTTAAAATCAAAAAAGGCAAACTTCGTGGTATTGAATCACAAGGTATGCTTTGTGGTGCTTCGGAAATTGATCTTGAAGATAAAATTGATGGCTTGTTAGAGCTACCAAGCGATGCACCTGTAGGCGTGAACGTCCGTGAATACTTAGACCTTGATGACAACGTTATTGATATCAGTATTACGCCAAACCGTGGTGATTGTTTCAGTATTTGCGGTATTGCCCGTGAAATTGGGGTAATCAATCAACTTCCAGTTAACGCACCTGAAATCAAGGAAGTGGCTGCGACCATTTCTGATGAGAAAAAAGTTGTTTTTGATACTGAAGGTTGCCCACGTTACCTAGGCCGTGTCATTAAAAACGTCAATACCAAAGCTGCGACACCACTATGGATGGAGCGTGCACTTGCCCGTTCTGGTATCCGTCAGCACAGCATTTTGGTGGATATTACCAACTACGTCTTGATGGAACTGGGTCAACCGCTACATGCATTTGACGGTGGCAAGGTTCAAGGTGCTGTGCATGTTCGTCAAGCGACTGCGGGCGAAAAACTTGTGCTGTTGAATGAGCAAGAAGTTGAGCTGCAAGATAATGTCATGGTGATTGCAGATGATGAAAAAGCATTAGCAATTGCCGGGATCATGGGCGGCTTGTCTTCAGCAGTCAGTGATGCAACCACTGAAATTTTCCTGGAATCAGCATTCTTCGCGCCACTGCATATTGCCGGTCGTGCGCGTAGCTTTGGCCTGCATACTGATGCTTCTCAGCGTTATGAACGTGGTGTCGATTTTGAATTACCATTGATCGCTATGCACCGCGCATCACAGCTGATTGCTGACCTGGCAGGTGGTGAGTTTGGTCCAATTACCGTGGCAGAAAAAGCTGAGCTACTACCAACACGTGATGCAATTGAACTAAATCAAGCTCAAGTCGATCAATTATTGGGTTACAAAGTTGAATCTGACTTTATTACCGATGCCTTGCAGCGTTTAGGTTGTGTAGTCACTGTCAAAGCAGAAGGCGAGTGGAGTGTTGTTCCTCCTTCACACCGTTATGACATGGCTATTTATCAAGACCTGATTGAAGAAGTGGCACGTATTCACGGTTATGACAATATTCAAATCAGCTTACCTGTAATTGATGTAAAACTGGCAAAACATCAAGACCAGTTTGAATTGCCTCAACTTCGTCAAACCTTGGTGACTTTAGGTTATCAAGAAGCGATTAGCTTTAGCTTTGCCGATGCCAAGCTTGAAAAGCAATTGAACCCGGCAGTTAACCCATTAATGTTGGCGAATCCAATTTCAAGTGATTTGGCTGCGATGCGTTCGACGCTGCTATCTAGCCTGATTCCATGTGTACAGTACAATATCAACCGTCAGCAAAGCCGCGTGCGTTTCTTTGAGCTGGGTTTACGTTTTGATTATCAGGATGCAAAAAGCATTCATGATTTAAAACAGATTCCGACTTTGGCTTTAATTGCTGTTGGTGCTAAAACTGCTGAATCTTGGCATGGTAAAGCACAGCCGATGGATTTCTTTGACCTTAAAGGTGAAGTGGAAGAAATTTTAGCGGCAGCACGAGTGAAAGTTGAATATGTGCGTTCGGAGCGCAGCTGGTTACATCCTGGTCAATCTGCTGAAATTTTAGTAGATGGAAAATCAGTAGGTTATCTCGGTCGTCTACATCCATCTCTGGAAGATGAGCTCGATTTGGGCATGTCTTGGGTCGCTGAACTCGATCAAAAGGCTATTTTGCAAACTTATGTATCTAATTTTACAGAATTATCACGTTTTCCATCGGTAAGACGTGATATTGCGCTTTTAATTAATGATAAGATTAATGTTAGCGAAATTCAGGGACTTATCGAAAAAACAGGTGGGGAGCTGCTAGACTCGACATGGTTATTCGATGTGTACACTGGACAAGGAGTAGAAGAAGGGAAACGCTCACTGGCATTTGCACTTCTCTGGCAGCATCCAAACCGTACACTGGAAGATGCTGAAATTAAATCAGGTATGGATAATATCCTTCAAGTGTTGGAAAACACTTACCAAGCGACATTGAGGGCTTCATGACAGCACTAACAAAAGCAGAAATGGCTGATCATTTAAGTGAGCTCACGAGTTTAAACCGTCGTGAAGCTAAACAAATGGTCGAGTTGTTCTTTGATGAGATTAGCCAAGCGCTAATCTCAGGCGAGCAAGTTAAACTTTCAGGTTTCGGTAACTTCGAGTTGCGTGATAAACGCCAACGTCCAGGTCGAAACCCGAAAACGGGTGAAGAAATTCCAATTTCTGCACGCCGTGTAGTTACCTTCCGTGCAGGACAGAAATTCCGCCAGCGCGTTGGAAATGAGCAGATCGATTGATCTGCTTTTTTTTGTTTTAAATTTTAAGAGGGTCTTTTGTTTCAAACAGTACGGAACAGTGGTGTTTGTAAATTAGATCGTTTCATGCATTTTTATATGATTGAACTTTATTTAAGTCATAAAAAAAGAGAGCCAAAAGGCTCTCTCTTTTTTTACTGAATAATCGTAAAGATTATTGAGCAGCAGAAGCAGCAGCTTCAGAAGCTGGAGCAGCGTCAACAGCAGAAGCAGCAGCTTCAGTAGCAGCAGAAGCTTCAACAGTAGCAGCAGAAGCAGCAGCAGTAGCTTCAGAAGCAGCTACAGTAGCTTCAGATGCAGCAGCATCAGCAGCAGGAGCTTCTTCAGTTTTTTTAGCACAACCAACGAAAGCTAAAGTAGTAGCAACTGCAGCAGCAATAGCGATTTTTTTGAATAACATGGCATCACTCTCTAAAATATGAGATTAAAAATAACCTATGTTAGCCTGTTGAGTGCTTTTATTCTTCCTAAAATTTGTTAGGCAGTAACAATGCAAAGGCAGTCTAACTGGTCTGCGAATATGCTATCACTGCGCATTTTGAATTACTACTAGGCGTGTGTTAAAAAATGCAAAAAAAGACAAAAAGTGAGCGTTTTTTTAACAGAAAATAACAATCAATTGGAAGGTTTATATTGGATAAGTACTAAATAACTCGCTAAAAACTAAAGTTTTTTAAAATTAAGATTTAAAAGGAAGATTAACCTACATATTAAGTTTACATAGAAACTGAGCAATTGTAGCTTTATGTAAGTTAAGTCAACCAAATAAAAAGGCTATCCTTGAGATAGCCTTTTAATATAAAAAAGAATAACAACCAGCTTAGTTGGTGGCTTTACGCTTCATTTGATCGAAGAAATCATCATTGGTTTTGGTTTCTTTCATGCGGTCCAGCAAGAATTCCATCGCAGCCAATTCATCTTGAGTGTGCAATAATTTACGCAAAATCCAGACCTTACGTAAGTTATCTTCACTCATGAGACGCTCTTCACGACGCGTACCTGATTTCTTGATGTTCATGGCCGGGAATACACGTTTTTCAGCAATACGGCGATCCAGTGTAATTTCCTGGTTACCTGTACCTTTGAATTCTTCGTAGATCACTTCATCCATCTTACTGCCTGTTTCGATCAGGGCAGTAGAGATAATGGTCAGTGAACCACCTTCTTCAATATTACGTGCAGCACCGAAGAAACGTTTTGGACGTTCAAGCGCATGTGCATCTACACCACCGGTCAAAACCTTACCTGAAGAAGGAATTACGGTGTTATAGGCACGTGCAAGACGGGTAATCGAGTCAAGCAGAATGACCACATCTTTTTTGTGCTCTACCAAACGTTTGGCTTTTTCAATCACCATTTCAGCCACTTGTACGTGACGAGCTGGTGATTCATCAAAGGTTGAAGCAATCACTTCACCACGAACGGTACGTTCCATCTCGGTTACTTCTTCAGGACGTTCGTCAATTAGAAGCACAATCAGGAAACATTCAGGATTGTTACGTACAATCGACTGGGCGATGTTTTGCAACAACATGGTTTTACCCGCTTTTGGCGGCGCAACAATAATAGAACGTTGGCCTTTACCAATAGGAGCTACCAAGTCAACCACACGGGCAGTCAAATCTTCAGTGGTACCATTACCCAGTTCCATCACCAATTGTTCAGTCGGGAACAATGGGGTCAAGTTTTCGAACAAAATTTTGTTACGTGAGTTTTCAGGCGTGTCGTAGTTAATTTGATTAACTTTTAAAAGAGCAAAATAGCGTTCGCCTTCTTTAGGTGGGCGAATTGTGCCGGTAATGGTATCACCGGTGCGTAAGTTGAAACGGCGAATTTGTGATGGGCTGACGTAAATGTCATCTGGGCCAGCAAGATAAGAGCCTGCTGCTGAGCGGAGGAAACCAAAACCATCAGACAGAATTTCCAGAACACCATCACCAAAAATCTCTTCGCCATTCATTGCATGGCGTTTTAAGATGGCAAAAATGATGTCTTGCTTACGGTTACGAGCCATTCCTTCTAGGCCCATAAACTCGGCAATCTTGATGAGTTCGCCAATCGGTTTTTTCTTGAGTTCAGTTAAATTCATAGGGGGTCAGATAGAATTAAAATTCTGGGATATGGATGAGAAAAGGGAGCAACATTGAGCCGCTTACACGCAATAAAAGTAACGCAATTGTATTTGCACAATAACAATTCAGAGGTCTGATTCATTGTTTCGAAGAGAAAAGTGTAAAAACAATTTCTGTTGCCGAGCGGCGATCTTATGTGTTGTGTCTTGTAAGAAAATGGCGGATTAGAAATCCTTTATTCCTTGAACAAGCAATATAAGAGCTAATCATATTTTTGTCAATTTATAGACGAAAAAAATACGCTATCCGGAGATAGCGTATTGTATCAAATTACACTGGTTTCAATTAGATGTTTTCTTCAATGAAAGCAGTCAATTTAGATTTTGGCGCAGCACCGACTTGTTGAGCGACAACTTCACCATTTTTAAACATTAATAAAGCTGGAATGTTGCGGATATTGTAGTTTACGGCAGTCGCTTCACAAGCAGTTACGTCAACTTTAACAATCTTAACTTTACCTTCGAATTCTGTAGACAGTACTTCTAGTACAGGGGCAATGGCTTTACACGGTGCACACCAGCCTGCCCAGAAATCGACAAGTACAGGAACGTCAGATTGTAAAACGTCCGCTTCGAAGTTCGCATCAGTTGTGTTTACGATATTGCCAGACATGGATATGCTCCAAATAAAATTTTAAGTTAGTTCTATAACTATAAGTATTACATAGCCTCGTTTAACTATGTAGAGGGATATGTAAATTTTCAACCATTATATTGAGTTTGTCTAATTGATGCTCACGATATTGATTATCGTGTCCTACAATTGATCTTTTCATACCTCAAAAGGATTGAATATTGAATTTTTAAACCCTCACTGCTTTATTGAATTGATTCAATTCTAATGCGTTTGTGGAGGGAGTTTATCTAGTTTTGAAAGTTCAAAATCAAAATCTCAAAATATCGTTTAAGGCACTAAGAAAAACCTATTGTTTCCCATAAATGACTTCTTAAGCCAGTTTTAAACACTGCTTTAAAATGCAGGGTAAACGATAGGAAATAAATAGCCTCCTTATTGCACTCACAAATTCATTACTTGCTAAAAATCTATTTGTTATTTTGACTTTAGGAATTACGGGGCATTGTTGAAAAAATAATTGAGCAAAGAAGTTTATTTTTTAATGGATTAAAAAACTGCTTCATTTGAGCTCATAAATGGCTTTTAAATTGCATGTATGTGAATTACTCTAAGCATAATTCTTATAGGTTCGTTTGAATAATGTCTGATTTTTTGATTGATGAAGAGTTACTTGCTGCCATCGATATGGGGTCGAACAGCTTTCACTTGGCTATTGCCCGTGTAGATCATGGCGAAGTAAAAAAAGTGGCTTCGATGTCAGAAAAAGTACAATTAGCAGCGGGTCTGGATGAAAATAAAAATTTGACCGAAGCTGCACAGCAACGTGGTTTGGCCTGTCTGGCACGTTTTGTCGGGCGTCTGAGTTCTGTGCAACCCAACCGCTTGCGTATTGTCGCGACCAATGCGTTACGTCAGGCAAAAAATGGTCACGAATTCATTCAGAAAGCTGCTGAAATTTTACCCAAGCCGATTGAGATTATTGCCGGTCGTGAAGAAGCCCGTCTGATTTATCTAGGCGTTTCACACACCATGGCCAACAGTGGCCGTCGTCTGGTGATTGATATTGGTGGTGGTTCAACTGAACTGATTATTGGCGAAGCATTTGAGCCGATTCATACTGAATCTGTACAAATGGGCTGTGTGGCATTTACCACAGCCTATTTTATGGATGGCGAAATTAACCAGAAAAGTTTCGATAAAGCGGTGACTGCTGCCCGCAAAGAAATTTCAGGAATTGCCAATACCTATAAAGCGGCAGGGTGGGATACCGTAGTCGGTTCAAGCGGAACCATTAAAGCCTGTCGTCAGATTACAGTGAACATGGGCTGGAGCAATGAAAAAGAAGAGCTTACCCGTGAAGGTCTGGAAAAACTTAAAGACAAGCTGCTTAAATATAAGCATGTCACTGAAATGGAATTTGATGGCTTAAAAGAAGACCGCCGAGCAGTTTTGCCAGCAGGGATTGCCATTTTATATGCCGTATTTGATGTCTTGGGTTTAGACAAACTGGTCTATTCAGATGGGGCTTTACGTGAAGGCGTGATGTATGACTTGTTGGGACGTTTCCAGCATGAAGATATTCGTGACCGTTCTGTGCATGCCTTGATGGGACGCTATAATGCAGATACCAAACAAGCTGAACGTGTAGCCAATACGGTGCAGCAATTGTTTAACGGTGTTGCGAAATCTCTGAATTTAACCAATGATGACAGTGACTTACTGCGTCGTGCTGCATGTTTGCATGAAATTGGTTTGGCGATTAGTCACAGTGGTTACCATCGCCACGGGGCTTATTTATTGCAACATTCGGATATTCCCGGTTTCTCGCAAATTGATCAAAACCATTTGTCACATTTGGTCGCTCATCATCGTCGTAAACTTCGTGGTGATGCACGAGTGGATGTTTCAAAAGTCGGTGGTAGCAAACTTGTGTACTTATGTCTATTGCTTCGTTTAGCTGTTTTGCTGAATCATAGTCGTAGCGATGAGATGCTTCCTGCCATTGAATTAAGTGTTGTCAATGAGCAACAATGGCAACTCAGCGTTTCTGGCGATGCCAAACAATGGCCTTTGCTTGTAGCAGACTTGCATGATGAACAGGTGCAGTTTAAGCATTGGGATATTGAATTGAATATTCAGTCGGAACAATTTATCTATTAACAAGTGATTGGTTAACAAGTTATTGTTAATTTAGGGATAATGGTCGACCTATGAAAAATAAAGCTGCTCAATCTAAAGCATGGACAACGGTTCAAATTGCGCGTCATCCAGAACGTCCGCAATTTTTGGATTATGTTGGTGAAATTTTCACTGAATTCGATGCTTTACATGGAGATCGGGTATTTGGTGACGATGGTGCAATGATCGGTGGCTTGGCACGTTTTAATGGTCAGCCAGTGATGATTGTTGGGCAACACCGTGGCCGCAGCACGCGTGAAAAATTGCAACACAACTTCGGTATGAGTAATCCTGAAGGCTACCGTAAATCACAGCGTTTGCTGGATATGGCAGAGCGTTTCAAGTTACCGGTATTTACCTTCATTGACACTATGGGTGCATATCCGGGTGTAGGCGCAGAAGAACGCGGTCAGGCAGAAGCCATTGCCACCAGTCTGGCACAGCTTTCAAGCCTGAAAGTTCCAGTAATTGCAACTGTATTGGGTGAAGGCGGTTCAGGTGGTGCACTGGGTATTGGTGTGGCAGATCGTGTCGTGATGCTGTCTCACAGTATTTATTCTGTGATTTCTCCTGAAGGTTGTGCATCCATTTTATGGAAAACAGCCGAGAAAGCAGAACAAGCCAGTGAAGCCCTGGCATTAACTGCTGAAAAGTTAAAACAAATGGGCATTGTTGAATACGTGGTTGATGAAGGTGAAGGCGCACATTTGCAGCCTGAAAAAGTGATGCAAGACCTTAAAGATGTGTTACAACAGGCTTTAGAAGAATTGCAATCGATGGATGCGAATGAAAGATGCGAAGCACGTTACCAGCGTTTAATGAAGTTTGGCAGCGACAATTCCGGTCTAGCGTCTTAAAGCAAATCCAGTGCTTTCCTCTCGAGAGCACTTTCTTAATTGGATGTAGCGGCGGCATGGATTCCATGCTGCTTTTACATCTGATGTCTGATTTATTTCCTGAAAAAATCCGCGCGATCTATATCGATCACCAGTTACAAAACATCAGTGCCGATTGGGGCCAGTTTGTATCTGATCAATGCGCGGCCTTGAAAGTCCCATATATTGTTGAAGCGGTCAATGTGCAAGCAGGAAATCTGGAACATCAAGCCCGTAACGCACGTTATCAGGCTTATTCAAAACATCTCAAACCCAATGAAATTTTAGTTCTGGCGCATCATCAGCAAGATCAGGCTGAAACCTTAATGTTGCGCTTACTTTCAGGTGCCGGTGTGCATGGACTGGCTGCGATGAAACAGGTGGATGTACGTGAGCAATTCACCATTTGGCGACCGCTGCTGGATCTTTCGCGTGAGCAGATTTGCCAATGGGCCGCCCAGCTGAATGTGCAGAATATTGAAGATCCCACCAATTTAGATACTTATTATGATCGAGCCTGGTGCCGTCATGAATTGTGGCCGCTGTTGCAACAACGTTATCCTAAAATGCAGCAGGCACTCAGCCGAACCAGTTATCTTATGCAGGATGCTGACGAAATTCTGCAAGAAGTATTGCAACAAGATTTAGCACTTTGCGGATCGGCCACTGAACTGGATTTAAAAAAATTATCTCAATTATCAAGTGCACGTCAAAGACAACTGCTATCCGCTTGGATGAAGGGGCAGGATAGCTATCGTCCGAGTTTTGAGATGGTGGAGCGCTTGTTACATGAAGTAATTCAGTCCAAAGCTGATGCTCAGGCTGCATTGCACTGGAATCAATATTATTATCTGCGCTATCAGCAGACACTTTTCCGCTTAAGTGCCGCAGAATATTTGGCTGAAAAAAATGAAAGGGATATTGCTGAACAAACCCTGTGTTTGCAGTTAAATCAAAGGATTGACGTTCTTTCAGGAAACTATGTTACTAAAACTGCAAAAATAGGTCTTTCAGCCGCATTGCTGGGAAAAAAACTGAATCTGGTGCTGCGACAAGGTGGAGAAAAAATACATTTATATGGACGAGTCGGGACCTGGCCACTAAAAAAAGCCATTCAGCAAGCACAAATTTTTCCCTGGCAGCGTCATAGAATTCAAATATTAAGCATAGATAATGTTATGCTTGGTGTTTTTACACCAAAAGGGTTTTGGTTAGCTCAATCTGAATATTGTGAAGTCGGTGGATGGCAACCAAATTTAATCTCTTAGTTAAAAAATTCTAAGTCGAGTATAAATCCATGAGTGCAGCTTTAAATTGTAATATTTGTTTTATTGGTGGCGGAAATATGGCTCAAGCCTTAATTGGCGGGCTCATTTCACGGGGTTTAGCACCAACACGTATTACAGTTTCTGATCCGGTCGAGAAAGTCCGTCTTTTGTTAGCAGAAAAAGATGTACAGGTGACCGATGATAATATTGCTGCCATTCGTGATGCCGATATCGTCCTTTTTGCAGTAAAACCGCAAGTATTGGCCAGTGTATTAAAACCACTAAAAGGTTTATTTGATGGTAAATTGGTGATGTCGATTGTGGCGGGTGCTGAAATTGCGACCATTGCCGATCTTTTAGAAACTGATCGCATTGTTCGCGTGATGCCGAACACGCCTGCTTTAGTACAAACCGGAGCACATGGCTTGTATGCAACCGAAGCGGTGAATGCACAAGATCGTGAATTGGCCAGTCAGGTTTTAGCTGCAACCGGTTTAACCCTTTGGGTGAATTCTGAAGCACAGATTGATGCGGTAACGGCAGTGTCAGGTTCGGGTCCCGCTTATTTCTTCTATATGATGGAAAGCATGATTCGTGCAGGTAAAAACTTGGGGCTGGATGAGAAAGTAGCGACTGCACTGACTTTACAAACCGCTTTAGGTGCGGCACAAATGGCGATTACCAGTTCCAATACTCCGGCAGAACTGCGTAAAAATGTGACCTCTCCAAACGGCACGACTCAGGCTGCACTTGAAGTGTTTGACCGTGCACAAATCTCTCAAAATATTCAGGCCGCTTTGGCTGCAGCACAAAAGCGCAGTCAGGAACTTGCTCAAGAGCTAAGTGAAAGTAGCAAATAACTCGTTTTTATTTAGGAAAGTTCCAGTATGGGTGCAAACTCTGCGCTAATTTTTGGCATTATCATTAACGTAGCGATTTTGCTCGTGTTTTTCCGTTTTCTTATGCAGCTTGCAGCGGTGAATGCTTATAATCCCGTGGTCATGTCTACGGTAAAAGCGACAAAAATCGTGGATGTGTTTGGGCGTATTTTTCCAACAGTAGCAAAAGGCCGCGTTAATTTGGCAGCTTTAGCATTGGTGGTAATTTTATATTTACTCAAGATTTTTGGGGTAATGTACCTTTCAGGGGCTATGCCGAACAGTCCGGTACATCTGGTGATTTTAACCTTCGTCACCATGATTCAAGACCTGATCCGTTTCTGTCGTTACCTGATTTTTGCAACGATTATTTTAAGTTGGGTGGTGATGTTTACCCAGTCCCGTTCACCGTATATTGAAGTGATTCAGGAACTGGCAGAACCTTTACTGGCACCGTTCCGCCGTATCTTGCCGAATATGGGCATGATTGATCTGTCTCCAATTGTGGCATTCTTTGCTTTATATATTGCTGAAATTATTATGAATGAAGTGGCAATTGCACTTTTGACCGGACTTTAACGTTTAGCCAGTAAAATCTGGACAATAAAAAAGGACTCGATAGAGTCCTTTTTTATTGGAAAAATTCCTCTCACTCTGAGAGATGAGTAGCATTGCTACGCAAGAGAGGGGCTTTAAAAAATGACCTCCATCCTCTTGCTGAATATATTCCTCACCTTCTAGAAGGAGGGAAAAGGAATCTCCCCTAACCCCTCTTTAAAAAGAGGGGAAATCTGTGGATTAATGCGCCTCATCCCAATTCATGCCTTTACCGACTTCGACAATCAGCGGTACGGAAAGCTGGATTACCGATTGCATCACTTCAGCCAGTTTCGGTGCCAGATCATCGGCAATCTCGGCATCAACTTCAAATACCAATTCATCGTGTACCTGTAACAGCATTTTAGCCTGATCTTTCGGTAACATTTTATCGACTTCAATCATGGCTATTTTAATGATGTCTGCAGCACTTCCTTGAAGTGGGGCATTGATGGCAGCACGTTCAGCAGCTTTACGCACCATCATGTTGCGCGCATCAATATCAGGGGTATATAAACGGCGACCTGAAATGGTTTCGACAAAGCCCTGTTCCAAAGCGATCTGACGCGTACGTTGCATATATTCATAAATGCCAGGATAACGATGGAAATATTGCTTGATGTAGTTTTGTGATTCTTCACGGGTAAAGCCAAGCTGACGAATCAGACCAAATTCGGACATGCCATAGAGCAGACCGAAGTTAACAGCTTTGGCCTGACGACGCTGGTCATTGGTGACATCTTCCAGCGCAATTCCCAGCACTTCGGCAGCAGTACGGCGGTGTACGTCCTGACCGTGATTAAAGGCATCGACCAAGGCTTCATCCTGGGAAAGATGGGCCATTAAACGCAGTTCAATTTGTGAATAATCGGCTGCCAGCACGATGCGGCCTTCAGGAGCAATAAAGGCTTTACGAATTTGGCGGCCAATTTCTTCACGAATCGGAATGTTTTGCAGGTTTGGATCGGTTGAGGATAAACGACCTGTAGCTGTCAGTGCCTGATGATAACTGGTATGCACACGGCCACTGTCATTGTTGGCCTGTTTTTGCAGACCGTCGGTATAGGTGCTTTTCAGTTTACAAAGACCACGGTATTGCAAAATTAAATCGGTAATCGGATGTTCAATCTTTTCCAGAATACTTTCATTGGTGCTGTATTGACCGGTTGCTGTTTTCTTGCCGCCTTTCAGTCCGAGTTTGTCAAACAGGATTTCACCGACCTGTTTGGGCGAGCTGACATTAAACGGTTGACCTGCCAACTCAATAATCTGGTTTTCAAGGTCTTGAATGGTATTAGAAAAGTCGACACTCAATTGATCTAAAAACTTCAGATCCAGTTCGATGCCATTTTCTTCCATGACAGTCAGTACACGCGCCACCGGCATTTCAATATTGTGCAAAATATTGTTCAGTTCAGGAATGGCCTGTAATTTCTTCGACAAGACTTCGTAAAGACGATAGGTCACATGCGCATCTTCAGCGGCATAATGCGCAGCTGTTTCAATCTCGATCTGGTTAAAAGTTTTCTGTTTGGCCCCTTTACCTGCCACTTGTTCATAAGTGGTCGTTAAGTGACTGAGATAAACACGGGCCACATCATCCATACCGTGACGGGTCGCCACTGAATTTAGAACATAAGAGGCCAGCATGGTATCGAAATACCAGCCTTGCAGTTCAATACCGTGATTTTGCAAAATGTGCGCATCATATTTTAAATGATGTCCAATTTTTTCAACGCTAGCATCTTCTAAAATCGGTTTAATTTGCGCCAGGATGGTTTCACGATTCAGCTGTTCCGGTGCACCCTCATAGTCGTGGGTCAGCGGAATGTAATAAGCATCATTGGCATCAAATGCCACCGAAAAGCCAACCATCTCCGCAATACGATAATCCAGACTGGTGGTTTCGGTATCAAAGGCAAAGCGTTTTTCAGTACTGAAACGAGTAAACAGGTTGTCCCAGTCAGCCTGAGTTAAAACGGTATGATAATTGGCTTTTCCGAGTTGATCATCCACACTGGTCAGCTCTGCCTCATCTTCAGTGTTAATGACAGCTGTGGTATTTATATCAGTCTCAATACTCTTAGCCGCCTGTTTATAGACTGAATTATTCGGATTATTAGGATGATCGAGCGACTGTAACTGGTTACGGAACTCAAGTTCGGTATAGAGTCGGCGCAGTTCTTCAACATTTGGATCGCCAAGTTTTAAATCTTCATAACAAAGACCCATATCCAGGTCGCAGACAATACTGGCCAACTGATGATCCAGGGTAATGCCTTCCACATTGTCTTTAATGCTTTGACCGACTTTGCCTTTAATTTTATCGACATTTTCTAAAATGCCACCGATTGAACCATATTCGTTCAAAAGTTTGGCCGCGGTTTTCGCTCCGACACCCGGTACACCACGAATGCCATCGGAAGCATCGCCCATTAAAGTCAAATAATCGATAATCTGATTTGGCCATACCCCGAATTTTTCAAAGACAGCATTTACATCCATCGGCTTATCTTTAAAGCTGTCTTCCAGAGTGACTTTGTCCGTAACCAGCTGCGCCATGTCTTTATCGCCGGTCGAAATCAGCACCTGATAACCTTTAGCTTCGGCACGTTTAGCCAAAGTACCAATCACGTCATCCGCTTCAGCACCGGGAAGGGTATGTAAAGGAATACCCAAAGCGCGGATCAGGTTGTGAAGATAGGGAATCTGCTGCGACAGTTCATCCGGCATACTTGGACGGTCACCTTTATAAATCGGTGAAAGCTGATGACGGAACGTCGGCTCAGGCGTATCAAAAATCACCGCCATATGCGTCGGTTGAATACGGCGCATCAACTTTTGAATGGCAGAAATGGCACCACGAATTGCATTGGTCTGTAAACCAGTCGAAGTGGTTAGGGGCGGTAGTGCATGGTATGCACGAAATAAAAAATATGAGCCATCGACCAAAACAAATGGTGGCATTGAAAGATTCCTAATTCAAATAACGAGCTTATTGTACGTGATTTTGCCGATGAACATAGACACATCATCAAACAAGCATGTTACCGAATATCTGATGAATGCTTAAAAATCAAAGTCACAGCTGATGTATGATCAAGTTAATCAGGATTGAGATAAATAAAAAATGGGGAAAGGGCAGAGCGAAATCCGGATGATTTGGCTGATGGTGCTGATTATTGTCGGGGTGGGTGCATGGTTTCTAGAGGCACGCACATTTACTTATTTGTGTGGCTTGGCCTTTGTGGTGAGTATCATGCAATATGTCGATGCCATTCAGTCCCCAACTATACAAATAGCTGAAACAAAAAATCTTTCTGTCCAGGAAACCTCTAAAGTTCCTTTATATTTGTGTTCTATTATTGCCATTGTCGGTGGCATTCTCGATTGGGAGTTTGCAATTGCGGTGGGGATCACAGGCTGGATTTTTTTCTTTCTCAGATGGTTACGCCGTTTAGAAGGCTTATTAAACCAGATTCAAACGCGATTGCAGCATACTCAAACGCTGGCTTATTCGACTGTTGAAAATCCACCAGCTCAACCTCCTGAATCTCAAGTTGTCCCATCTAACTCGGGATTGATTGAACAGTTAAAGCAGTGGACTTTTCAAGGCAATCCAGTATTAAAAGTTGCGATCTTGGTGCTGGTCATCGGCATCATCTTGTTATTGCGCTTTGCGACCGAACATTGGCAACTCAGTCTGGCCTTGAAACTGGCGATTGTAGCAGCGGTCAGTGCGGCAGTGACGGGACTTGGTTACTGGATGCAAAGTAAAAACCGCAGCTTTGCCTTAGCCTTGGAAGGTTTAGGCTTAGCCGCATTATTTCTGACCCTGTTTTTTGCCTATTACAATGCCGTGATTCCAACGCTCGCCATCGCTGGAGTATGTTTTGCCCTGATTATGGGCGTGACCCTGATCCTCAGTCTAAAACAGCAATCCATTGAACTGGCGCTGATGGCCATGATCATTGCCTATATTGCTCCTTTTACCTTGCCGGTGCGCAATGCGACAGCGATTGAACTGATTGCCTATTATGTGGTGATCAATCTGGCCGTTGCGATTTTAAGTACCTTACGCCCATGGAAAATGCTGAATCAAATTGCTTTCTTAATGACGGTTTTTGTGGGAGGGGGTTATGCCTTTTATCACGGCAAAGAATTTGAAAAAAATACTTTAACCATATTGGTGGCGGTGCATACGGCAATCTTTGTCTGGCTGAGTTTTCGTTTCAGCCAGCTGCTGGCCAAAGAAGATCTGGCTCAGTTTAAACTGAAACCTGCTTTAGATATTGCCCTGATTTTTGGTGCACCTCTGGTCGGTTATATTTTTATTTATCTGATGCATTTTGAAGAGATACGATGGCAAGCCGGAGCGAGTCTGGCTTTTGCAGCTGTGTACGCAGGTCTGTATCAACTTTCAAAACGCCATCAGACGGTGCAGCTGATTTCACAAAGCTATTTCAGTTTAATGCTGATTTTCCTGGCCCTGATTCCACCGATTCTGTTGCATGAACAATGGAGCGTGATTGGCTGGGCGGTGGAAGGGTTGATCATTTTTACTTATGCCCTGTATCGTCAGTCAGAGATCAGTCGTTATCTGGCTATGGGACTGATGATTGTTGCCGGCTTATCTAGTTTGTATTACTTGGTAGAGCTAAATGAATTTCCCAATGAAATGTATTGGGGCTTATGTCTGAGCTATTTTGCTGTGGTATTAGTCGCGAATGGCCGAGAATCTTTTAGGAATCAGCTGACCAATTCAACCATCGCTTTTCATTGTCTGCAGATGTTGTCTGCAACTACGATGTTGATTGTGCTGTTACTCGATGAAATTGAGCATCCCAGCCAGCTGGTGATGAGTCTGTTGATTGTCAGTGGCTTCTATCTGCTGATGAATGAAGTCCTGCTACGTTGTAAAGCCACATGGTCATGGCTGTTTCCGAAATGGCTGGGCCTCATTCCGGTGTTTGTATTTGCCCTGATTATTGTGATTGATCAAAGTCAGCAGGGCATGATTATTTGGCCCACGATGTTTGACCGTCTAGGTTTTGCACTCTCCGGATTGATGCTGACTATATTGTGGCTGCGTCCGCTGTTGGGCGTACGTACTGAAAAAGAATGGGTCAGTTTCGGTACCCTGACCAGTCTGGCCATGACCAGCTTAACGCTATTTCCCGGCATGCCTTATATCAGTGTGGTAATTTTACCTTTACTGTTCTGTGCCTGGTGTTATTGGCAACTGGATAATCCGGACTGGAAAATGTTCTGGCAAGCGCGCAGTAGTTTGCTGCTGATGGCAACCTGGATTGTCTGTTCGCAACTGTTTACCCAGCAGGCCTTTCAGGGTTATATCCTGCCGATCATCAATCCTTTTGATCTGGTCAGTATTGCCATGCTGGCGTGCTTTATCTGGATGTTGTCCTTGCAGGTTAAATCGGGACTGGATCAAGGCATTGTCGCGGTGCTGATGGTGCTGAGTTTGCTTTGGCTCAGCAGTTATATCGTGCTGCGTGCATTACATGTTTATTTGGGTACGCCGTTTAATGAGCTGGCGGTATGGGGGAATGCAACCGTTCAACTGAGTCTGACTTTGTTGTGGGTCAGTTTGGCCTTTATGACCATGAGTCTGGCCAGTCGTAAAAAGTTGCGTTCAGTCTGGATTTTGGGTGGCAGTATTTTGGTGATTGTGACCTTGAAACTGGTGCTGTTCGATTTATCGCATATCGGGACCTTAACCCGGGTGATTTCATTTCTGGGTGCAGGTTTTGTGATGTTGCTGATTGCCTATATTGCCCCGATTCCTGAAAGTTCTCTGCCGCAAAAATCTCCCTAAATTCCCCTTTGATAAAAGGGGGACTCGAATCTTAATAAGTATTTGACTGGATTCTCCCTCCTTTTATAAAGGAGGGTCGGGGAGGATTAAATGATTAAAAGAACTATTTCAAGCGCGCCTCACGATTCACTTCTTTAGCATTCGCGTACTGATCAATATCTTCTTCATTCAATGGCTGAACAGTTGCAGGACGGTCCACAAAGCCCATTTTCGGTACAGGAATTTCAATCTGATTATCCAAAAAGCCGTTACGGATGCGTTCCTGCATTTCGTCACGCACTTTTAAAAAGTTTTCACGATCACACCAAATCGCAAATAACAGTTCAATGGATGATTCGCGGAAGGCTGTAACCGTAACCGCCGGTTTAGGGTCAGCCAGAACCAATGGATATTTATTGGCTACATCCAGTAGTACTTCACGAACTTTAATGATGTCTTCATGGAAATTAATGGCTAAGGTAATTGGAATCCGCCGGATCGGGAATTTGGACAGGTTGTAGACGGGCGCACGAATCAGCTGTTCATTCGGCACGCGGACATACACATTGTCCTGAGTCAGCAGTTTTACCGAAAGCAGGTCAATCGAAATCACTTCACCTTCAATGGTATGACCACGAATCAAGGTCATTTGTACCGTATCACCAATTTCAAAAGAACCTTCCCCAATCAGGAACAAACCGCTGATCAAGTTCGAGGCCGAAGTTTGTGATGCGAAACCCAGCGCAACCGTTAAAATACCTGCCGCCCCTAAAAATACACTCAGTTTAAAACCGGCTTCTTTCAGGCTGGCCATCACAAAGATCAGGAAGATGAAATAAAAAATCCCGCGGCGCCAAACCAGACTTTGGTGCGCATTAAAACGTGAACCAATGGTGCGAATAAAGGTGTTGGAGACAAAACGTGCAATTAAAAAACCGATAAAACACAGCACAATGGCAACGATAATTTCAGTCAGGCGTTCGGTATTGATATTGGTAAAAATACCTTTGATGCTGCTGGTAATTTCTTTTGGAATATTGGAGTCTGCCATAATGCCCCCTAGAAAAACGAGTCAAACATATTAAACAAAGCACTGGCTGGAGCACGTGGCGGATGCAGATACATCACTTCGCCTGCATGAGGCGGGGTACGGTTTTCAATTCGAATGCGTGGCGGTCGATCCGAACCTTCATGTAAGACTTTAATCTGTGAAGTCCATAAGCGTCCGGTACTTTCACTATAGAACAGGGGAAGTGCAGAAACCGGCACATTCATCCGGTCAAAGCGCAGTTGTTGATGGCTGGTATTATGGAATTCAATCGGGGTCACCGCGCGAAAAGCGCGTGGCTTGAGTTGATGTAATTCAGTACGGCCATCGACCGAGGTGGCATAACAAATTTCACCGGTACGATGATTCGGGCCAAACCAGGTGTCCTTAGGTAGAATGACTGGAATATCAAACAGCGGATCTTTTTGTCCTTCGACAAAACCTGCAATCCATAACGGGGTACTGATATACAGCGTACCGCGCTGTCCTGCTGGGATATAAATAGGATCAACCGGTTTAATCACCACCGAGCGATCCGCCAAACGCGGCATAAGCTGTAACTTATCTTGCGTTGACTTAAACATATAACGTTCTACTTTGACCGGCTGTGGAAAGCCAAAATTGGGATCTTCAATCGCATGCCACTTCTGTTCATAGTCATATTGAACTTGAGGGCGATGGTATTCTAGGCGCCATTCCTGTAGACCACGAGTCAGACGAAATAACAGTGAACCAAACTGCCAGGCTTTAGGCTGATTCAGTTCAAAGCTTTGTTCGCCCCACCATTTGATTAAATTGGGCTGCTCTGCATCTATCAATTCATCGTTTTTAGACAACGGCATATTTCCTTTATAACTTAATCATGAAAAACAGACTTCACGCTGTCCTATGCTTAGAGTACACTCAAATCAATTTATTCATCATTATAAACTTTGATGCAAGTACTTAAACAATTACAAATACCATATAGTTTTGCCAAGCGTCATGGCGTATTGCTGCGTTACGAGGGTGATCAGGCATTTATTGTACGTCGTGAAAATACGCCGTTGCTGGCAATACAGGAAGCCCGTCGCTATTTGGGTCATCCTGCACAGCACCAGTTGTGTAGTGAACAGGAATTTCACCAGTTACTCAGTTCCAGTTTTGCCGGCGATACCGGTGAATCGCAACAGGTGGCTGCCGGTCTGGAAGATCATCCTGATTTACTCAGTCTGGCCGACTCGGTACCCGAAGCTGAAGACCTGATGGATCAGGAAGATGATGCACCGATTGTCCGGCTGATCAATGCCTTATTGTCAGAAGCCATTCGCGTGGGCGCTTCCGATATTCATATTGAATCTTTTGAGAAAAAACTGTCGGTGCGCTTACGTGTCGATGGGCAGCTGCGTGAAATTGTGCAGCCGCGGCGTGAACTGGCACCATTGTTGGTGTCACGAATTAAAGTTATGGCTAAACTGGATATTGCTGAAAAGCGTATTCCGCAAGATGGCCGTATTTCCTTACGCCTTGCTGGACGTGAAGTGGATGTCCGTGTTTCGACGTTGCCGTCATCGCATGGGGAACGTGTGGTGATGCGTTTGCTCGACAAGCAGGCTGGACGCCTCAATATGACCCACTTGGGTTTGATGCAACCGGATTATGAACGCTTAACTCATCTGGTGCATCGTCCACACGGCATTATCCTGGTGACCGGACCCACCGGTTCGGGTAAAACCACCACCTTATATGCAGCTTTATCAGACTTGAATGATGGTTCAAAAAATATTTTAACGGCAGAAGATCCGATTGAATATCAGCTGGAAGGCATTGGACAAACTCAGGTCAATACTAAAGTGGACATGACCTTTGCTCGTGCTTTAAAAGCCATGCTGCGTCAGGACCCAGATGTGGTAATGGTCGGTGAAATTCGTGATCTGGAAACGGCAGAAATTGCGGTTCAGGCATCATTAACAGGTCACTTGGTTTTATCTACACTACATACCAATACGGCAATTGGTGCGGTCACCCGTTTAAAAGATATGGGCATTGAACCTTTCTTATTGGCCAGTTCTCTGATTGGCGTCATTGCCCAGCGTTTGGTTCGAACTTTATGTCCACGCTGTGCCACCTGGCATGACGCAGATGCGTTTGAAACCGAAATTTTCAGGCATCTGGATGTCGGAGCTGAACTGAAGTTACCGAAACCGAAAGGTTGTGATCACTGTGCGCATACCGGTTTTATGGGACGTACAGCGATTTATGAAATTGTCCCTGTCGATGAACCGATGCGCCGTCTGATTCATGGCAATGCGGCTGAATATGAGCTGGAAAGTTATGCACGTAAACAGTCCGGTTCAATCCGTGATGATGGTCTGCGTAAAGTACTGGCAGGAAAAACCACTCTGGAAGAAGTACTACGCGTCACCAATGAAGCTGCGGATTAAAACGAAGTTCTGTTTACTGTTTATGATTTGATAAATTGCCGAACTTAACAAAGTTCGGTAATTATTTTCATCAGTTGAGCGCGAAATGGGGCAGTCGGATGACTGGGATTAGCTGGGCTTCATTTTGATAAAACTTTTACCTAGTTCGAATCATCTCCAAAGTAAAAATATCTTAGATTCTGAGCTTTTTATCTCAATTAATGATGCTGTTGAGACTTTTTCTCAGCAAATTATTTTTTAATAAAACTCAATATATTTTATGGGGTTTGGAGATATTCCCTAAATGGCTAGATTCACCTGACATTTATCTGACTTTTTAAGTGAATCAGATCAACAAGTTTAATTTATGTGGATGAGAAATTTGAGATGTGATGAATAGACTCTATCCTAAAATTATCTGATTTATTTTAGGATAGATTTAGATTCTACTTAGGTCATCACATTCAAAGTCACATTAATATTATTACGTGTTGCGTTGGAATAAGGGCAGACAATATGCGCAGCATCCACCAGTTTTTGTGCTTCTGCTTGATCCATACCTTCTAAATGAATATTCAAGGTTACTTCAATTCCGAAGCCAGTTGGAATCGGACCAATTCCAACTTCACCTTCAATATAAGCATCTTTACTGATATTGAGTTTATCTCGATTGGCAACGAATTTCATGGCACCGAGAAAACAGGCTGAATAACCTGCGGCAAAAAGTTGTTCAGGATTGGTGCCACCACCCGGTCCGCCCATTTCTTTAGGCACGGCTAACTGAACATCCAGAATTCCATCAGATGAGGTTGCACGTCCGTCACGACCACCGGTTGCTTTGGCTTTTGCTGTATAGACTGCTTTTTCTAAGGCCATTTTTATCATCTCTACGTTTTTATTTAAGCTGTTATGGTGTGGGATTTTGTAGAAAGAATAAGCAGTGATTTTGTAATTTTATAGAAATTTAAAGCTAAAAATTCAATTTAAGGCAGGTGAATTAGAAATTGATGATTTTACGATGCTGAATTAAAGGCATAGAACTGCGGATGGCATTTTGTTCAGCTAGATCAAAAGGTACAGTAATCAAACTTGCGCCTTCAGTATGCACGATATCTAAAATTTCACCGCGACTATTGGTTGCGGCAGCATGTCCCCAAGTCTGACGTTTCTCGCCATGCCAGCCCTGTTGAGCTGCGCCTAAAACCTGACACTGGCTGTCGAGCGCACGTGACTGAAGCAGTAACTGCCAATGCATTTGACCGGTTGTGTAGGTAAATGCAGCTGGTGCAGTCAGCATATGAGCGCCTTGGCTACGTAAAGTTAAAGCCAATTCAGGAAAGCGTAAGTCATAGCACACCATCAGACCAATATTACCAAACGGGGTTTTGGCAACGACCACATCTGTTCCAGGTTCAAAGAATTGCGATTCCTGATATCCACCAACCGCATCACCCACTTGTACGTCAAACAGGTGAATCTTGTCATAACGTGCTTCAGTGCGTTCCGGGCTAATGCACAGGCTGACCGTACGTACCCGACCATCCGTAATAGTAGAGCCATCTGGACGGAACGGGCATGGGAGAGTGCCTGCCACAATCCAGATTTGATATTGATGTGCCAGCTTTTCCAGACGCTGCTGAATAGCTTCGAACTGCGCTGCGGTGTCGCGTTGTTTTCCCGCGGCAAAACAGACAAAGTTTTCCGGGAAAACAATCAGCTCTGCACCACCGGCTTTACTTTGTTGTATCAATGACTCGATCACAATGAAATTGGCTTCAATATCATCTTGGGAATTCATTTGTACAACAGAGAGTAAAGTCATAGGAGATAAGCTCTAAAAATATTTTTATACGTTTTGCTGAGACACTTGTTCTAAGCTCTCTTGTTCTTTTTGTAATTGTTTCACCAAAGGCTCAAACATGTTTTGGTTACTTTCATTTAACTTCATCAATGTTTTATGGGCATCTAAAACAGTGGTTAACATAACATTATGGGTAATGTGCTCTTCAATTAACTCACGGGTGCATACTTTCGGATCACCGCAGTAATTTAAAATCACAAAAACCTGCCCCAAGCCCATACTATTGGCCAAGGTAGTAATATCTGGATTGGTAGATAACATGACAGCCTGAATCTGATGAGTTTGCTTCAGCTTTAAACCAAGCTTGGCAAGTACACCTAAAACCGTACTGTCAATAAATGTAGTTTGGGTTAAATCTACGATTGCCCCAACGACATTTGATTGCTGTTCAATTCGACTAAGAAGTTTGTCTAGACTGATACAAGATTGAGCACGCACTTCGCCAATAAGCTTAAAAATATGCGTTCCATTCAAGCTTGCATATTCAACATGACCTGTTGACATATAAATGCCATTTGCAGAGAAGGATCTTAAAATTATCACATAGGGCCACTATAGACTCAAGTAGCTAACAGTCGTATATAGCTTAGTTGAAAGTTAACGTATTGATTATACGATTAATTCATTCGGCGTAAACTTAAGATGGCGATGTCATCTGCCACATGTTCAGGTGCTTGGAATGATTGATTTTGCAAATGAAAGACTAATTTTTCAAATTGTTCATTCAGTCCGCCATCAAAAGGTTCGAGTGCACCATCAGAACAAATAATAAACCGGGCATGACGATTCAGCACACATTCAAACTCTTCCACTTCAAGGTCTTCTGTCAGGCCCAAAGGAAAACTGCTGGTATTTAAGATTTTCGGCGCCTGGTTGGGTTCAATAATGATGGCAGGTGGATAATGTCCGGCACTTGACCAGCGTAATTGATGAGTTTCTAAATTGAGAACTCCGGCAATCATGGTAATGTGCTTTTCAATATTTTCCTGTACCAGCATGCCATTGAGTTTTTTAATCAACTCGCGCGGTGTTTTGGATCGGCCATGAAAAGCCGCCATCCAAGAGGTCAATAAACTGCTGGTAACGCCATGTCCGGAAACATCTGCCAGATAAAACATGATTTCTTTATCGCTGATTTTCCAGTAATCGTACCAGTCGCCAGACAGATAGGCAGACGGTTGGAATAAGGTTTCAACCTTATAATTCATCAGTTCTATAGGATTGGGAAGCAGACACTTTTGTAAATAAGCCGCAGAGGGCAAGTCACGGCTATCCTGATTGCGTTTATATTGCGCATCAATTTTAAGTAAGGAGTCTTCCGGATCACGTGGCAGCTTGTTCCAGATCCAGCCAGCCAAAGCGCCCAATTCCCATGCTTGGGCTAAAGCGGTGCCTTCATTTTCAAAAGCCAGCACAATCGTGGGAAGTGACCACTGATGCGCGAGATAGTCTTGCACATCAGCAATAGCCAAGATAGTTGGATCATACAAATCAATATCATCTATGTGAATCATTTGCACACTGGGGAGTGTACTGAGTACCTGATCTAAATAAGGAATATTGCGAGTCGGTTGAATGAAATACATAAAAAAATTGTATGATCCTTAAATTGATAACATCTAGAGTTGTACTATAACAATCTAATGATCAGCAAAGGAAGATGCTGTACTGATCATATTTCTATTAAATAGATACGACTTATGTCGTTGTCGTGTCTAAATTATCCTCAGATGTTTCATTATTGGATTGATCGGAGTTATCTGGTTGATCCGGATCTTCAGAGCTGTCTTCATCATCTTCAATGAACATGGTTTCAGGTTCGAGCCCTTTCTTTTCAGCAATGGAGAAATTTTTACGCTGTAAATAAATATCGCGTATTGCAGCGTATTTATCTCCTTGTAACACATCTTCAATTTCTAAAAGTTGTGATCGGGCATCAATACCGCGTAAAGCTTGGTCGGCCCAATAAATTCCGTCATGATCTTCCAGAAGGTATTTTTGTGGGCGGGCTTGACTGTCTACAAGGGTGCCCAATCCATCACGAAATGTACTTGGGCCAAAAACAGGTAGCACAAGATATGGCCCAGAAGGAATACCGTAATAACCCAGCGTTGTACCAAAGTTTTCGTCTTCAGCAGATAACCCGATTCTTCGGGCCGGATCGGCAAAGCCTAAAGTAGTCAGGGTGTTAATGGTAAAACGTCCTAAAGATTCAGCAGCACGAAGAGGACGACCTTGAATTAACTGGTTTACCACATTCCACGGTTCGCCTAAGTTTTTACGGAACTGGCGATAAGAGCCGCGCACTTCAGTAGGAACTTTTTCTTTATATTGAATAGCGAGAGGACGGGCAACGTTACGATCTAATACATCATTAAAAGCAAAAATCTGTCTATTTAAAGGTTGTAAAGGATCTTTCTGGTTTTCAGGCTGAGTTGCGTTTGCATTCACTTTCAAATCTTTGGCTTTAATATTTTTTAATTCTTTTAAGGCTTCAATACGGGGATACTGTGCAGGCTGCGGCTGTGCTGTAGTAGATTCTAGCTCTGATGTAGTTTCCGGCTCAGAAGGAGAAGCTACATCCTGCGCAAATACAGGAGAACTTAATCCTACTGATAAAAGACTAACCCAAATATAATGAAAGTGACGCATAAAAAATCCTAGAGCTTTATTTAAGTCGGTACTTAAAGCTAAAAATACGTAATGAAATATATTAACAGGTCTTTGAATACAGGTATTAAAACAAATTTGATCAAAATATGTAGGAAAAAATGATAAAACGACTAAAAAATATCCTGACAGTATGAAAAGTTAAAAAAGGGTGTTGCATTGGATTGGAAATACTGTAGAATGCACAT
>DFAM01000014.1 GCA_002365595.1 Acinetobacter sp. UBA3106
CATTTCTATTTTGGAGTTACATATGAATTTCGTATTAGTACCATTATGTTAAATGAAGTTAAATCCTACTGATTTTTGAGCTTTTTAGGCATTCCACAATGCTGACATCTTTTTCTAAATATGAGGCTAATTCCATCTATACTAGCACTTTCAGTAAAGAAACTTTTTTTTTACACCAAGGACAAATGTCTTTCGATAGGGAAATAAGCTACTAAAAAGTATAAGTAATAAGACTGTGATAATTAAAAAAAGTGTGATTACTGAAATATTAACGTTAAAGTAAGTCAAAAAATAAAAAATAAAAAAATAAGAGAATAGGAATTCCAAAGAGTATATAAATAACAAAGTACTTTTTAATCTTTAAAAGTTGTTTATATTCTTGATACATTCAATGACCTATATTTTAAAGATACTCTAAAATTAACATAATACACGTTATGCAAAATCTAAAATTTATTTTTATAAATTATTAATTTAAGTCTATTAACAGGCCTCATCTTCACCGATTGGACTTTTTTGATGATTTATCACTTTTAACGCCTAATATTTAATCATTTATATAATTGCAATGACCCAAACCACAAGCCCTCACCTTTCATTCAATTTTTAGGGTCCGGTTAAAAAATTAAGCAAATAGATTAAGTTATATAGCTTAGGCTATTTTTAATCAGTTAAATCCGCTTATACCTGAGAAAATTAGTCTTAATTTATCCAATTCACTACTGGAAATTGATGATTGTCGTGCTGAAAATCAGTGCTTTGCCAAATATCAAGCATCGGTATTTTGACATCTAAAGCCAATGGCAACTTTTTAGGATTAAACTGCATGTGCTGTAAATCTTGTCCCCATGCAATTAAGTCGACATCCAAGGAGATTTGATGCGAAGGACGCACCCGACCAGAATCTGTTTCCATTTTTTTTAATAAGGTAATGACATCATCAACTGACATTGCAGTTTTCAATAAACATGCAGCATTCCAATAATCCGCCCCCACAGCATCACGACACGGAATCACATAAATTTTAGAAAATTGCACCTCTCCCAGACGAGAGATTACATTGATAGCGTTTTGAAAATGTTGTTGTGGATGACAATTACTCGCCAGAGCTAAGGCGAATATCGTTTCGGTGGCGTTCAAGACGAATTCCTACAGAATTTGCTTGCGCGATAATGGCAGGCTTACGGATGGTAATCATAATCGATTCTACTGTAGGAAAGGTAGTAAAAAGCGCATTTAGCACAAGTTTTGCTGCATGTTCAATCAATTCCGGCTTGGCATCCTGAATGACTTTGACAGAAATCTCGCAAATTTCAGCGTAATTTAAAGTATGTTCCAGTTTGTCCGAATTGGAAGCCTGTTCCAGACTGGTCTGAATGGTCATATCCAGCATTAAAGGCTGCATGATTTGGCGTTCCCAATTGAAACATCCCACCACAGTTTCGACCTTTAAACCTTCAATGATAATTGCGTCCATATCCCCACCTAACTGAATTTGATTTTTTAATCCCTCCCAACCTCCCTTTAAAAAAGGGAGGAGCTTTGAAGTCCCTCTTTTATAAAGAGGGATTTAGGGAGATTTTCAAACTAATCACTTAGTTTTTTAACAACACATTTGGATCAAGAGTTTGCACCATTTGCAGTCTTTGGTCTGCATAAATATCGGTATATGGTGCGAGGATGCGCATAAAGCGATCGAAATACAGCATTTGCTTAAACAGCAAGGCAAAGTCACGCGGGAAGCGAATACCATGACGCTCGCCTACTGCCACCATATCCATCATGATGTCATTTAAATCTGCCGGATTGGAAGTCAACAATTCTTGAGGATCAGCTAAAAGGACACCACTGAATAGACGTTCCAAATCCGCTGCGAGGACTTGAGTATCAATTTTCTTGTCCGTCATGCCCATTTTCAGCATGTTTTCTGCCATCAAGTTGTAATCGGTTTTTTGCAGCGCGTCCATAAAGGCGATACACGCTGTCCATACTTCAGGCTTTAGCTGACCGACAATACCAAAATCAATAAAACCAACACGACCATCTTCTAGCAACATCAGGTTTCCGGCATGCAAATCTGCATGGAAACTTTTACACATCATCAAGCTACCGAACCAGGTATTCATGGCGGTAATTAATACTTGGGATGGATCTTTAGATACTTTTTTGACTACATCAAAATCAGTCAAAGGCACACCATACAAGCGCTGCATAGTCAGTACACGGCGGGTAGAATATTGATGATAAACCTTTGGGTGCAGTGGCTCTTGAGTTTTGCGTCACATTCAGATAATTGACAAAATCATCCAGGTTTTGCGCCTCTTCAATAAAATCGACTTCACGCACCATACGGGTTTTAATTTCATCGACTATATCGGCAAGTGATGCAAATTTAACTTTTGGTACCGCTTTTTCCAAAACCTTGGTGGCCCAGTGCAAGACGTTTAAGTCGGTATATAGAATGGTTTCTACACCCGGCTTTTGCACTTTAATCACTACATCTTCACCGGTTACAAGTCTAGCTGCATGCACTTGTGCAATAGAGGCCGAAGCTAAAGGCTTTTCATCAATTGAAGCAAAGATTTCATCCAGATTTCTGCCTGCAAATTCAGAAGCCAATACGCCTTGCACATAACTAAAGGGTAAAGATGGGGTTTGATCCAAACAGCCTTGAAATTCTTCCACATATTCACGTGGAAATAATGAAGGTGTGCTGGCAATAAACTGTCCGAGCTTGATATAAGTTGAACCTAAGGATTCAAAAGTTTCACGCATCAGTTTTGCGTTACTTGGTTTTTCTGTGGCGTATTTAATGCCGGCTTTTGCTGCAATAACAGCTGTTTCACCTACGCGGGCAACTGAACGCAGTCCATCTAACCAGATATTGTTTTTCATAATGTCTAAGTAGAATTAAATTGTAGTGAGTGTAGCAAAAAAATATGCGTTTGCAGGCTTATCTTGCCTGACAGATTGGGCAATCTGTATCTTTTTCGAAAGCAAGTAAACGTTGTTTCATGCTTAAACCATCCCAAAGCATCAGTTTTTGCTTGAGTGGCGTTTTGCCCAAACCCAAATATAGCAAGGCATGATGCGCTTGCAAGCTTGCCATCACATTCGGTGTTGTGGCTAATACGCCAGAATCTGCACAGCGCAGGTTTTCATTGGCATGCTGTTCTTTGGGAAATAGACATTCATAACAGGCCGACTCGCCTTCAACCATAAACATTTGTCCCTGAAAACCAATCGCGGAAGCACTGATTAAAGGTACATTAAAATTTTTACAGGTCTGATTGACGAGGTAACGTGTGGTGAAATTATCGCAGCCGTCCAACACCAGATCTTGAGCTGAAATTAATGCTTCTGCATTACTCTCATCCAGTTTTACTGTTTGAGATTCAACCCGGATATGCGGATTGATCTGCTTTAGACGCTTGGCCAGTATTTCAGATTTATAAAAGCCAATATTTTCTTCTACATAGGCTATTTGTCGCTGTAGATTACTTATTTCAATTATATCGGCATCGATTAAAGTAATTTGCCCCACACCTGCTCGAGCTAGAAGTTCAGCTGTGGTACAACCAATACCACCACAACCGACAATCAAGACATTGGCAAGTTTCAGTTTTTCCTGTGCTTCAATGTCCCAGCCATCCAGCAAAATTTGCCGGCTGTAAAGATGCATTTCTTCATCGCTTAACTCTACGTCCATATCTACATCGGTCACTTGGCAATCCCTATCGACTAATATTGTTTATTAAAGTTCAGGATGAATTATAGTTCAATATGCTAATTACATAGGATTAAATAAAAAAAGCACCCTTTCGGGTGCAAGAGCATGAAACTTTAAAAAACTAAAAAGGGTTTAACTGACTTTCTGAATTCCCTGCATGTTGGCAATTTCCTGTTGCTTGAGTAAATTACGTTGAATTTTACCACTTGTGGTTTTAGGTAAGCCTTCCACAAATTCGATTTCTTTAGGATAGGCATGTTTAGATAAACGCGAGCGTACATATTCCTGAAGTTTATGGCTTAACTCGTTTGACGCTGAAAATTGCGGTTTAAGCACCACAAAAGCTTTGACCACCTCAGTACGTTCCGGATCTGGCTTGCCAATGACGGCAGATTCCAAAACCTCAGCACATTCCAGTAAAGTGCTTTCTACGTCGAAAGGCCCTACACGATAGCCAGACGTTGTAATGACATCGTCAGCACGACCAATAAAATCTACGCCGCCAAATTCATTTAATTTCACCGTATCACCGGTTAAATAATAATGCCCGACAAATGATTTACGGTTGTTGCCACCATAACCTTTAAACCAGGTTAAAGGCGATTGAGAAAAGTCGATGGCTAAAGTGCCGATTCCACCTCTTTCCACCTCTTCATTATTTTGATTCAAGACCACAAAACGATGACCCGGGTTGGCAAAACCTGCGGAACCGACTTTCTTTTCATGTTCCAAAGCATGGTGATTGGCAATCACCATCCCCAGTTCAGTCTGACCATATTGATCATAAATATTGACATTCAGGTCATGATTAAACCAGTGAATCACTTCTGGAGTTAATGGCTCGCCAGCACTACTGACGGCACGTAAATGTTCTTTAATGGATGGATCAAATTTTTCCTTGAATCCGAAAAACATGCGAAATGCCGTTGGTGAACCGGTCAAGTTACTGACTTTATATTTTTTAATAATCTGCACGGCGTTATCTACACTAAACGCACGTTCATCCATAATAATGCTATGACCCAGACTTAAAGGTCCGGTAATGCCATAATACAAGCCATAAGCCCAACCGGGATCGGCCAGATTCCAGAAAGAATCCTCTTCACGCAAATCCACAGCATGGGTCATATAACCCTTAAATGCCAATACTGCTTTTAAAGGCACAGGTACTGATTTTGCCAAGCCTGTAGTTCCTGAGGTAAACATCATCAGGAAATCATCTTCGAAAGTCTGCATTACCGGTTCAAAAGATTCTAACTGCCCAGCCAGTTCTGTCCAGAAATCGGCATCTGCATGGCTTGAAGCATCGCGTGGATGTACGCTTAGAATATGCGGTACAGTGACACCGTTCAGTTTTGTTCGTTGTTCTGCATTGGTCACAATCAATTGGGTTTTGGCGGTATTGATGCGGTGTTCAATGGCTTTGGATTCAAAGGCTGTAAACAAGGGCTGGTAAATTGCGCCCATGCGCCAGGTGGCTAAAATAGTAATCAGCAATTCAGGCGTACGCGGCAATAAACCGGCAATGCAATCACCTGACTTTAAGCCAATTGAGCTAAAATAATTTGCCAGTTTTCCAGACGCTTCTGCCAGCTGTTCAAATTTCCATTCGGCAGATTCGCCATTTTTGCCTTCCCAGATTAAGGCTGTTTTATTTAAACCGAGATAACGCTCGCAGCATTCAACATAGGCATTGACTGAGTCTGCGGTACCTACCAGTTGTTCTGCTAGAAAATCATCAAAATTAAACTCTTGATATGCCTGTTCTAATGTCTTCATGACCACAACCTCTCATCCGTTATTTTATTGAACAAAGCTCCTGCTTTGTTGATCTATTTTGCTTATTGTTCTCATTCCTAAAATGCCAAAACGCATTCAGCATTTTTAATCTTTTAACTTCACTATTCACCTAGATAAACATGCTTAATGTCATCCTGCAATTTCCGAATCCATCAAAAAATGTGCAGGATTTGAGCACCGACTAAAGTCTAAAATTTAACCGTTTTAAATTTTAGTCACCTCGCGTGCAATGACCAGACGCTGAATGTCCGAAGCCCCTTCATAGATCTGGCTAACGCGTACATCACGGTAAATACGCTCTACTGGAAAATCAGACACATAGCCATAACCGCCATGAATCTGAATGGCATCAGAGCACACTCGCTCTGCCATGGTGGAGGCAAACAGTTTCGCCATAGAAGCTTCTTTCAAACAAGGCAGCCCTGCATCTTTTAAGGTGGCAGCATGGAAAATCAGTTGTCGTGCAGCTTCAATCTGGGTCGCCATATCCGCCAAACGGAATGCCACAGCTTGATGCTGTACGATCTCTACTCCAAAAGCTTTACGCTCATTGGCATATTCCACCGCAGCATCCAGTGCAGCACGCGCCATGCCTACGGATTGTGCGGCAATCCCGATTCTGCCGGATTCAAGGTTGGATAATGCAATCTTGTAGCCTTCTCCTTCATTGCCAAGTAAGTTTTCAGCAGGAATACGGCAATTTTCAAAAATAATAGTCGCGGTATCTGAACAGTGTTGACCCATTTTCTCTTCAAGACGCGAAACGATATAACCTTCTGTATCGGTAGGCACAAGGAAACAGGAAATACCTTTTTTTCCTGCGGCTTTATCGGTCACTGCAAAGACAATTGCCACTTGGGCATGTTTACCGGTAGTGATGAATTGTTTGGTGCCATTGAGTACCCAAAAATCTCCATCACGCTCTGCTTTACATTCCAGTGCACCGGCATCTGATCCGGCTTGCGGTTCGGTGAGACAGAAACATCCAAGCCATTCGCCTGTCGCCAGTTTAGTTAAATACTTTTGTTTTTGTTCTTCTGTACCGTAACGCTGGGTAATGCCACAAGGGAGCGAATTTTGCACACTGACGATGGTCGAAATTGCGCCGTCACCTGCTGCAATCTCCTCTAAGGCAAGCACCAGCGAAACATAGTCCAGCCCCGCACCGCCCCATTGTTCGGATACGGTCATGCCCAAACCGCCCAGCTCACCCAGTTCTTTCAGTTCTTGTGCAGGAAATTGTGCAGTTTTATCACGTTCTGCGGCAGTAGGTTTTAACCTGTTTTGCGAATAATCCCGCAACATATCCTGAACCATCTTTTGTTCATCATTTAAAATCATTGAATGTCCTTTTTCTTTCAATTTATAAATTTTGCTTTGAATATTAGATAACTTGTGTAAGTCAAAAAATATTCAATATTGGATTTTTAAAAATCAGCACTGCCTCATTTGATTGATTCAGTTTTTTTGCCTTTGCGTAGGCAGTATTTCTACTTTTGAAAGGTCAAAAGTAGACAAAAACCTTTTGTTTCCCATACACGACATCCTGAGCCAGTTTTAAGCACTGCTTTAAAATGCAGCGCAAGGGATGGGAAACATGTGGCATCCATGCCACACTCATGACTCCAATACTTGCTCAAATCTATTTTTAATTTTGGCTTCAAGAATAACTTGTAGTAGTTAAAAAATGATTTAGGAAAAAGAGCTACTGAAATGTTAATAGGTCGTTGCTATCGCGTAGGGCGACATGGAGGTCGCCTGCGAAACTGAGATACAGGGATGTATCTTCAGTTTCGCAAAGGCTTTTTGTTTCTTTTGATCCTTCAAAAGAAAATGAATGCTTACGCAGAGCCTTTAAACTCAACTGTCAATTTGCAGCTGTAGAGGTCTTTATTAGTAGAAAAAACTAATTTACTTCGGCTGCATACGAATCGCGCCATCCAAACGAATCACTTCACCATTCAAATACGTATTTTCAAAAATATGACCAACTAAATGCGCAAACTCTTCCGGCTTCGCCAAACGCGGTGGAAACGGTACCATCTGCCCCAACGCATCCTGAACATTTTGCGGCATGGCTTTTAACATTGGTGTTTCCATAATGCCTGGCGCAATGGTCATCACACGAATGGCTTCACGTGCCAACTCACGTGCCAAAGGCAAAGTCATAGACACTACAGCACCTTTTGATGCGGCATACGCAGCCTGTCCAAGTTGTCCCTCAAATGCAGCCACTGACGCGGTATTCACAATTACACCACGCTCTTCTTCGCCCGCTTGTAATTGATATTTCGCCATCAAACTTGCTGCAAAACGGATCATGTTAAAGGTGCCACTGACATTAATATTCAGTACTTTCTGGAACATGCCCAAATCATGAATACCATCACGACCCAGCACTTTGGCTGAAGGTGCAATCCCGGCACAGTTCACCAGACCATTTAACTGACCATACTGCTGCTCAATATTTTCAAAGAAAACCTTGACTGCATGTTCATCGGTCACATCCAATTTGACAAAAACAGAGTGTTCACCCAAACGCTGCTGCATTTCCTGACCCAGCTCCTGGTTCATATCGACCATGATGACTTTTGCACCTTGCCCAACCAGATAAGTAGCTGTGGCTGCACCCAAACCTGATGCACCACCTGTCACCACAAACACTTTTCCTTGAATTTTCATCTTCTATTCCTGTTAATTTTTTGAATGAACACTCGACTTAAGATGCAGAGTAAATGCACTCAAGCTAGAGTACAATTTCCAAATATTGCATCCTTTATGATGGATTTGGCCAATCCAAGTCACGGCAGTAAAAATACGGAATACGGATATCTGTAAATGAATGAACAAGACCTAAATTACAGTAAAGGCACAATTTCAATCAGTCTGGTGCATGAAGCATTGCTGTCTGCGCAGCATCAGGGATTGAACACTCAGAACATCTTGGTCAAATCCGGTATTCAGACTGAGCTGATGCAATCCAGTAAAGCCCGTGTTTCTGTATCGCAATATGCACAGCTTTGGACTGAACTGGCCGATGTCATGAATGACGAATTTTTTGGTATGGACAGTCACCCCATGCGCCGCGGCAGTTTTAAGCTTTTATCCAAGTCTGTCATACACGCAGAAACCTTAGAAAAAGCCCTGCAACAGATTTTGCAATTTTTAAATTTGATTCTGGATGATTTTGTTAGCCAATTATTTGTTCAGGAAAACTATGCTTATATCGTAATTTATGAGCAAAAACAGACCAAAAGAATGTTCAGCTATGCCACCTATTTAATGCTGATTCATGGTTTGATGTGCTGGTTAAGCGGACAAAGAGTTTTACTGAATCAGATTCAGCTCAAGTGTGATGCACCACTGGATGATCAAGACTATAAAGTCCGTTTTTGTGAAAATATTCAATACAATAGCAATGAAAACTACATCCAGTTCGATGCCAATTATTTAAATATTCAGATTAAACAGGATAAACAATCCTGGCATCAGTTTATTCAACAAACCCCGCACAATCTTTTAGTCCGTTTTAAAAATCCGCATGCCATTAGTTCTCAAATCCGTAAACATTTAATGAATGTTCCACCTGCCGAATGGCTTGAACTCAATGAAATTGCCCAGCGTTTAAATATGTCTGATGCCACGATGCAACGACGTTTAAAAAGCGAAGGCGTCAGTTATCAGCAGCTGAAAAATGATATCCGACGTGATACAGCCATTGAATTTCTGACTAAAACTGAAAAAACCTTGCAGGAAATTAGCGATGAATTAAGTTTTCACGATCCAAGTGCATTTCATCGTGCTTTCAAGAAATGGACGGGTGTCAGCCCAGGTGCTTATCGCCAAAACAAGGATCTATAAATTAATCTAATTAATAAAATAGAGTTTCTTTTCTCATGATTTAATAATTCTTTGCTTTTCATGAGTTTAAAAAATTGATCTATTTTTCGTCGGAATCTAATTGCAAAAAGTGACAAAATAGATTACTTTTCAATCAATTTAAAGGTATATCTTTATGCCTCTCTGCTGTAATTCCTCCCCGTGTAATCACCTTAAATTAAAGGTTCTGACATGCTTAAGATGATTGATGTACTAGAGCAAAGCTTGGTGCAAAATTTTACTCATTCTCTTCATTCTCATACCAGTCAATTTGATGAGTTATTCAATCAAGGTATTTTGAATACTTCTGATTCAGCACTTCAAAATGTGGTGGTGAACTTCTTCAACCGTGCAGATGCCATTGAAGCAGCAAAAGCACTAGATATTAGCGCTGAGGGTATTCAAGCCCTGCAAAGCGGCATTGCCTTAAAAGATGATCAATATCTTGCAGATACAGCGAAAATTGTAGCACTTGGTCTGGCACTTGAAACAGATGTGCTCACTCAATTAGAAATTTCTGATTGTCTGCAAGATTTCCCTGTATAAAGTTAAAATAAATTAAAAAGCGGCTTCATTCAGCCGCTTTTTTTGGCTCAATTTGACCTATTTGTATACACATTTATACGGTATTTTTATTCATTTTCTTAAAACATGGCATTAACTCAAAGCTCTAGTTTTTGATCGATTTGTGTCGAATCAATCAAGCTATTCTGAGTCACTTTTAGGGCATCAATCAATAGCTTTCCAATGTTTCCTTCCAATATAAAGATAAAAGATATCGAGAACAAATCACTTTACCTTTAAATAATCTTTAATTGAACATAGTCTTCTATTTAAATATTGTATTTCGATTCGAGTGATAGACTGTATTTTATCTAACTAAAAGTATATTTTATGTAATTACAATGAAATTTCATTGTATGTTATTAATGTAAACCAACCCTATTTTAATTTTATTCATTGCAATTTATCTTTTTGATATAAAGCATAAAATTCAATAAAATAAAAATTAATTTAATAAAATTCAGGTAGTTAAAATATAAAATTCAACATATGCAAAATTAAGATAATTTTATAAAAATTACTGTTTTCTCTTTTCCTCATAATAACTGGCAATATCAGCTCCCATACAAAATTAGACAATTTTATGGGGTTTATATGTACTCTTTCACTTTTAAAACTAAAATATTATTTACCGCAGTTACACTCGGTTTGGCCAGTCAATACAGTTTTGCAACTATTCCCGATACCCTTAAACTGGATTATGCGTACTACGCTCCTACCAGCCTGGTGGTTAAGGAACAGAAACTTTTAGAAAAAGCATTGCCTAAAACAGAAATTAAATGGGTCTTTAGTCAAGGCAGCAACCGTTCTCTTGAATATCTGAATAGTGGCAGTGTCGATTTCTCATCTACCGCAGGTTTGGCCGCTGCACTTAGTCGTGCCAATGGTAGTCCGATTAAAACTATTTATATTCAGAGTCAGCCGGAATGGACGGCTTTAGTGGTCTCCAAAAATTCTCCAATTAAAACGATAAAAGATTTAAAAGGTAAAAAGATTGCAGCAACCAAAGGCACCGACCCTTTCCTTTTCACTTTACAGGCACTTGAAACTGCTGGCTTAAATAAAAAAGATGTTCAACTTGTGCACTTGCAGCATCCGGATGGTAAAACAACGCTTGAACGCGGACAGGTTGATGCCTGGGCAGGCTTGGATCCGTTAATGGCTTCGGCGCAGGTACAGTCGGGAGCAAAACTACTGTATAGAAATGTCGGTTTTAACAGCTACAGCGTACTCAGTGTAAAAGAACAATTTGCCAATCAAAGTCCTGAAGCGATTGAAGCTGTGGTTAAAGCTTACGAACAGGCACGAAAATGGGCCAAAGCCAATCCATCTAAATTGGCTGAATTGCTGGCGCGAGAATCTAAATTGCCTGTTCCTGTGGCTAAACTTCAGCTCAGCCGAACCAATTTTGATCAAAACATTCCAACAGCCAAACACATTAATGCATTAAAAAAATCCGGCAGCATTTTGACGGAGGAAGAACTGGTACGCAGTGGTACCAATGTCAATCAGGTGATTGATCAACTGTTTGATGCCAAATATGCACAAAAGATTGTAGGCAAATAATGAGTTTTCCTGTAGCAAGCAAAAAGGCTTCTGTGCCGAGCACAGAAGTCAAACAGAACCCTTTTTCCCGCCGGTTGAAATTCATAAGCAAGCTGAAAGGACTGGTTATTCCTGTATTGCTGCTGGTTCTGTGTGAAATTCTGGTTAAGAAAGGATTGATCGAGGCTTATCTGCTTCCCGCACCTAGCAGCTTATGGCAATCTTTATTGGAATTGTCTGCGGGTGATTTATGGCTGCATATCTGGACCAGTACCTGGCGCGTATTTTTAGGTTTCTTTATTGGTAGCGGACTTGCGCTGGTTTTTGCGATTTTTGTGGGTTTAAACAAGCAAGCTGAAGAATTCCTGGAACCTTCTTTTTCAGCCATTAAATCTATTCCCAGTCTGGCCTGGATTCCTCTGTTACTGCTGTGGTTAGGTATTGATGAAGCCTCTAAAATCACCCTGATTGCCATTGGTGCATTTTTTCCAACCTATACCAATACCGTTTCAGCTATTCACGGCGTAGACCGCAAACTGATTGAAGTCGCGCAAGTTTATCGCTTGAAATATTTTCAACAGATTAAAGACATTACTCTTCCTGCCGCATCACCCGGTATCTTAACCGGTTTGCGTAATAGCCTGAGTTTATCCTGGATGTTTATGATTGCTGCTGAACTAATTGCCGCAACTCAAGGCATTGGCTATTTACTCAGTGATGGACGGGAAACGTCCCGACCTGACATTGTCATTATTGCGATTATTCTATTGGCGATTTTAGGAAAAATTAGCGATAACCTAATGAAAATTGTTGAAAACTGGCTGTTACGCTGGCGGGATGTGGTCAAAAAATAAAGCGCATCATGCGCTTTATTTTTTTATCTTTTTTAAGATTAATGTGGCCACCGACCTAAAGTCACACGGTCATTGCCGCCATAATCTTTCACAGTTCTGACTTCTTTATACCCTGCCTGGATAAAGATATGGCGCACAGCATCACCCTGATCATAACCATGCTCAAGTACAACCCAGCCATTCACAGTTAAATGCTTTTTACCCTGCTGGATAATGTGCTCAAGATCGGCAAGACCATGTTTATCTGCCACCAAAGCACGCTCCGGTTCTGTAGCCAAATCCTGCATATGGACATCATCTGCATCGATATACGGCGGATTAGACACAATGACATCGAAGAATTCACGTCCCAAAGGCTTAAACCAAGAACCACACAGGAAACGGACCTGTTCAAGATCATGCTTTTCAGCATTAAATTGTGCTACTTCTAAAGTCGGTTCATAAATATCTGTGGCAGTAACCGACCAATCCGGACGTTCAGAAGCAAGCGATAAGGCTACTGCACCGGTTCCAGTGCCTAAATCGACAATTCGGGCATCTTCAGGCAAGTCTAACTTAAGTACAGTTTCAACCAGAACTTCAGTATCTGGACGCGGCACCAAAGTATCTGGAGTCACTTTTAAATCCAGTGTCCAGAATGGCTGTGAACCAGTGACATAAGCCAAAGGTTCACCTGCTGCAATACGTGCCAGACCACTACGATATGCCTGCTCTTGTTCTGCTGTTAATTGCAGATCTTTTTTCATTGGCAAATCAAAAGCATCAATTTTGGTAATGTGCTCAAGTAACCATGCATTTTCCTGGCGTTCATAGCTTTCTGCATCACCACGTAAGGCCAAGGCCTGTGCAATATTCATTAGCCACCATTCTGCTGTGCAAGAAGTGCCAACTGATCTGCCTGATATTCACGGTGCAAACTGTCAAGCAATTCGGTCAAATCACCTTCCATTACGGCATCTAATTTATATAAAGTTAAATTGATACGGTGATCGGTCATACGACCTTGCGGATAGTTATAAGTACGGATACGCTCCGAACGGTCACCAGAACCCACCAGGTCACGGCGCATTTCTGAAGTCGCTGCATCAGCTGCGGCACGTTTGGCATTTTCCAGACGTGAAACCAAAAGTGCCATCGCTTTGGCTTTGTTCTTATGCTGTGAACGTTCATCCTGACATTCAACCACTGTACCGGTTGGAATATGGGTAATACGCACTGCCGAATCGGTTTTGTTAATGTGCTGACCACCTGCACCGGATGCACGATAAGTATCAATACGCAAATCTGCCGGGTTAATGTCTACCGAAGTATCCACATCCACTTCAGGCAAAATGGCAACCGTACATGCTGAAGTATGCACACGACCCTGCGATTCGGTTGCAGGTACACGTTGTACACGGTGCGCGCCACTTTCAAATTTCAGGCGACCGTACACCCCTTCACCATTAATCAGGCAGATGACTTCTTTATAACCGCCGTGTTCACCTTCATTTTCAGACAGGATTTCCAGACGCCAGCCCTGCGTTTCAGCATATTTGCTATACATACGGAATAAATCGCCCGAGAAGATCGCAGCTTCATCACCACCGGTTCCGGCACGAATTTCCAGATAGGCAGAGTTGGCATCGTTTGGATCTTTCGGAATCATCAAGATATTGAGGTCTGCTTCCAGTTGTTCCAGCAGCGCCTTATTGTCTTTGATTTCTTCCTGAGCCATTTCCTTAAAGTCAGGATCGCTCAACATGGCTTCAGCAGTTTCTATATCTTCTTCGGCTTGACGGAATTTAGTCCAGACCCCAGTGATTTCGGATAGGTCACTATGTTCACGTGACAATTGACGGAAGCGTTTGTTATCTGAAATCACTTCAACGTCGGCAAGCAATGCGTTTAATTCTTCGTGACGGTCAGAAAGTTGATCTAATCGTAAACGTAACGATTCTTTCATTTTGCTCAATATCTCAATACAAAGGCTATCTCCATGCCTTATAGGACATAGATCAGCGCAAAAAAATTGTGCCTAGTGTAACGATTCTAAGGGTGAAATGACATAGATATTGTGGGGACAAAAGCTCATATCAAAAGTGATTGTTTCAAGATGAACGCTCAATCTATGCTAGTTTTATTCATATTTCCCGAGTAAATGCATATTTTACGAGCAATATTCAACATTGTTAAAGAAACTTTACAAAGCAGACACTAAACACCACAACTCTAGTTGATCCTCTCCACATTGTTGGAAAAAATTTTTGTTACATTTGCCGGCATTGAAAGAACTTACTTACAACGTTCAGGTTTTGAACACGGAGTTAACTATGAAACTTAATGCATTATTATTAAGCGCAACAATGGCGACTGCATCAATGTTTACTGTTTCTGCTCATGCAGACAACTCTACTCGTATTGCTGCAACATCAGCATTAGGTAGCGTAGCAGGTACTGCGATTGGTAAACAAATGGGTGGTAATACCGGTGCAATGATCGGTTCTGCTCTTGGTGGTGCTGGTGGTGCTGCGGTTTCTGCTGATCGACGCAACCGTACTGGTGCTGCAATCGGTGGCGGTTTAGGGGGTGTGGGTGGTTATACTGTCGGTAAAAGTGTAGGTGGTTCAACTGGTGGCTATATCGGTTCAGCGCTAGGTGCTGCTGGTGGTTCGGTTCTGGGTAAAAAAGTATCAGAAGACCGTCGTGCTGACCAACGTAAATACAAAAAACACTCTAAAAAATACTATCGCAGCCATCGTTAATACACGATCTGTGAACACAACAAAAAAGTACCTTCGGGTGCTTTTTTCTTTTATTGCCCTTATTGCCTGTTAATTATGGATAAATTTGGCAGATAAAAATACAAACCCTTAACAACCCATTCATCTTCAATGCCAGACTTTCTTTTATTCTTATCTCAATAGATAACAAAAGCGTCCAACTGGAGTTTACCATGAAATTTAATTCAATTTTATTTGCTACAGTAATTGCAACTTCTGCTATTGCGACTACAACAACTAATGCAGGCAATACGACTAATGTTGCTTTAACTTCTGCGCTTGGTAGTGTAGTCGGCACAGCGATTGGTAAAAACATGGGTGGCAATACCGGTGCCATGATTGGTTCTGCCATTGGTGGTGCTGGCGGTGCGGCTGTTTCAGCAAACAAACGCGACCGTACTGGCGCTGCAATCGGTGGCGGTTTAGGTGGTGTCGGTGGTTATACTGTAGGTAAAAGCATGGGTGGTTCAACCGGTGGTTATATCGGTTCTGCTTTAGGTGCTGCAGGTGGTTCGGTACTGGGTAAAAAGGTATCAGAAGACCGTCGTTATGATGATCGCACAGACCGCCGCTATAATAGCTATAACAACCGTCGTTACAATCGTCGTTAATACTCAGATTTTTAAAAGCACCTTCGGGTGCTTTTTTTGATTTTTATTATGTTGTTTCGGGCAAATTATGAACAAATATGGAAGATAAAAAATACAAATGATCAACAACTCATCCATTTTCATTTCTAAATCTTTGCTTACATTTAACTCAAGAAATAACAAAAGCTTCCTAAAGGAGTTTGTCATGAAATTTAATTCTATCATTCTTGCTGCTGTAGTGACTTCATCTGTTCTCACTATGACTACAGCCAATGCAGGCAATACAACAAATACAGCCTTAACTTCTGCCCTGGGTGGCGTGGTCGGTGCCGCAGTCGGTAAACAAATGGGTGGTACGACTGGTGCAATGATTGGTTCTGCCATTGGTGGCGGTGCTGGTGCTGGAGTTGCTGCCAACAAACGTGACCGTACTGGTGCGGTAATTGGCGGAGCTTTGGGTGGTGCTGGCGGTTATACCGTAGGTAAAAATATGGGTGGTACCAACGGTGGTTATATTGGCGCGGGCTTAGGTTCTGCCGGTGGCGCAATCTTGGGTAAAAAAGTAAGCGAAGACCGTCGTTATGATGATCGATATGACCGTGATGAGCGTCGCTATAATGACCGTTATGACCGTCGTTATAATAGCTACCGTTACAATGACCGTCACGACAATGGCCGTCATTTAGGCTGGAACAAGCGTCGTTAATTCTAAAGATTCAATTTAAAGCACCTTCGGGTGTTTTTTTTATTTAAGTGGCCTAATTACTTAATTCATACTCAGAATGGCAATATATCGAAAAAAAACGATATACAAGTTCAAGCAGGCAGCGTATGCTTTTCTTAGCCCTGATCTTAGAGAAAACAAATGCGCTCATTAAAAGACACCCAATTTTCAATTCTTGAACTTGTACCCGTCCGTGATGATAAAAGCATTCAATTTTCATTACATCATGCTTTAGCACTGGCGCAAAAAGCCGAACAATTGGGCTACACACGTTTGTGGCTGGCAGAACATCACAATATGGATGGAATCGCCAGCTCGGCAACTGCCGTGTTACTGGGTTATATTCTTGCCAATACCGAAACTTTAAAGGTAGGTTCCGGCGGTATTATGTTACCAAACCACGCTCCTTTGGTGGTTGCAGAGCAATTTGGTACTTTGGCAACCCTTTACCCAAATCGTGTTGAACTTGGTTTGGGACGTGCTCCAGGTACAGACCAGGTGACCATGCGTGCCTTACGCCGTGGTCGTCAAGAGACCGAAGACCAGTTTCCACAAGATGTGCTGGAAATACTGCAATATTTTAAAGAACCTGTTCCGCATCAACGTATTGTGGCAACTCCAGGCCAAAACACCCATGTTCCAGTCTGGTTGCTGGGTTCAAGTTTGTTCAGTGCGCAACTAGCTGCAAAATTAGGACTTCCCTATTCATTTGCCTCACATTTTGCGCCGCGTATGTTGGGTCAAGCGATTCAGCTATATCGTGAGAACTTTGAACCGTCTGAATATCTGGAACGTCCTTATATTTCCATGGGTGTTCCTACTGTAGTGGCTGAGATCGATGAAGAAGCTGAATATTTAGCCACCAGTGCCTATCAGCGTGTACTGGGTTTAATGCGTGGACAAAGCTTAAAACTTAAAGCCCCGGTAAAAACCATGGAAGGTTTGTGGTCACCAGCGGAAAAAATGTCGGTGGATAACTTCTATGCACTGGCCCAAATTGGTTCACCTCAAACAGTCAAAGCCGGATTAGAAAAGCTGTTAGAAAAATACGAGGTTGATGAGTTTATTTTTACCTGTGACATCTATGACACGGATAAACGTATTCAGAACTTTGAATTGTTAATGAATATCAAAAATTCTTGATCGTTTAAAAATTTCAGATAGCACCTTTTTAGGTGCTATTTTTTATATTAAACCGCAATAATTTTGTTATTTTCCATCCATGTCTCAGATCAGCCTGGATAACGTTTACGATCTGTTTAGCTTAGGCATAATAAATATATAAAAAACAATCAAATACAAAAATGAAAAATAAAATGAATCAATACCTTAATAAGCCTAGCTCTTGCCGCGTAAAAGAATATCCGTGATTTAGACTATTTGCGGATGCATCCCAGCCACCCACATACCAAACTATTCATCTACAGAAGTGCCCAGTCCACAACAGGAAGATGGAAAAATTAACTGACATCAAAGCCATTATATTTCATCGTATCCTTCCACATCCTTAAACAACTTTATACATTTTAAAGATAAAACCTGGCCCCTAATGACAAGTCTTTATTTTTATATATCAAATAGTTAAATAAATTATTCCAATAAATCAGCACACTAAATCATTGATAAAAATGTTCAGTCTAGTTTAAGCACTTAGGCAAATTACATTGCCCGGCTTTTTCATACACTTGTAATTAAATAATGATTTTACAGGTATACAGGATGGCTTCAATCGACTTGGAAAAAATGCTGGATAAGGTCAAAAATACCCAATGGACTTTATCTGATATTGACTGGACTGCCCCAGGAAAAGAGCTGATCACGGCTGAACAATGGCCAAATCTCAAAGAATTTATGGCTGATTTAATGTGGATTGAGCATGTGGGTGCACGTGCTTTTGCCGCGATGTCAAAAAAAGCGCCCAATCCGGTGCTGGCGGAAATGTATGCCATCTTTCATGCAGAAGAACAGCGCCATGCCAATGCAGAAATGGCATTAATGAAACGCTGGAATATGCTGGAAGATGACATTCCCAAACCCAATAAAAATCTGCGCCTGATTATTAAATGGTTAGATCGTTATGCAGATGACATGCCCTTCTATATTTTAGGTGCGGTCATTCCAATGCTGGAAGTTGCCCTGGATGGTGCTTTATGTACTTTTTTGCTCGACAGCGTCGATGATCCTGTTTGTCATCAGGCATTTAAACTGATCAATGGCGATGAAGCACGTCACCTTGGGGTAGGTTTTAGTGTGATGGAAGCCCAAGGCTATAACAAAAGCTTTATTCAACTTGCTCAGATGGCTGCCAGAGCCATAGACCCACGCATAATGCTCGGTATTTTGGCTTATTTACCGCTAATTAATAAAATGCGTGACAATGTTATAAAATTGGGCCTTGCAGAAGAAAAACTCTATGCTGCAATGAACAAATTTTCTAGAATTGGTGGCCGAACTGCAGCGGGACGTCGTAATCCCTGGTATCAGATTATCCAGTTTCATGCTTACAAAGTGGTCGATCGCAAGCAAAAATGGTTCCATATTCCGGTCGATATCATGGTAAGGATGACTGACAAGATTCCAGAAAAATCTTTACCCAAAGTTCCATCTTGGATATACCAGTTAACTGCAGAACCAACTGCAACGAAGTAAAAATAAGAAAGGATATAAAAATGGTTAACAAGAAAAAGAATCCGCTGGATGGGTTCTTTCAAAATTCATCCGATTTTTTCCAGAAATTCCAGGGAAAAATTGTTGCTGCTGAAGATATTAAAAACTTTGATTTTACAGATTTAAATGTAGCTGTTGTGGGGGGCAACCAAATGACAGTCATGCATCTGGAGCACATCTGCAATACTGCAAAATTTGTAAAAGTCTTTCAAAATATGCCGCTTTTCATTTTGCCGCAAACTGAAAGAGGCATTCACAAACTGCTTTCACATCCTTTAATTATCAAGAATCGTCGTTTATTTAATAACCGCATCAAATCGTTATTGGCTATTCGCTATCTGGAATCCCAGGTTCAGGATACCTGGTTAAAACGCCAGCTTATGCCCAATTCGGCAGCTGGCAATAAGATATTTCTCAAATCGGATAGTTATTACACTGCACTACAACGGGATAACTGCAAGCTGATTACCTGGCCTGTGGTAAAAATTACTGAAAATGCGATCCAAAGCATGGAAGGTGTTGAACATATTATAGATGTAATTATTACGACCTATTAATCGCTTTAACAGTAAAAAAGAGGGTCATGCTATTTCTGTTCCAGAGTTTAATTAAAGCAGATTTTGGAGACACGCAGTGTCTCCCTCCTTACGCTGCCTTTTAAAGCAGTATTTAAAACTGGCTCAAGATGTTGTGTATAAATAACCAAGGCTTTTCTTAGGGATTCAAAATATATTTTAAGATCCTCATTTTGGCCTCTTAAAAGCAAGAGATCGCCTATATAAATGAGATTTGATTTTATTGAAAACTGCGGCAGTAAATGCTTCTAACGACTATAAGATGATTTTAAATCTTCGAATAGGCAAAGAGTCGAAACATATCAAAGCTATTTAATTAACGAAACCTTACGAGCCTATGCTATGAGCCATGAGACAGTAATGTCTCTTTTTTATATATTATTTTACCGTACCGATATATTGATAATGATCTTTAGTCTTTTGATAACGCAAATAATTTTGGGTTAATTCACCAGATGGTCTGATGACTAAAATATCTATATGGTTAAGTTCTTTGGACATACGAATATAGTGCCGGTTCATATTAAAAGGCTCTATATTTTGGGGATAATAATTACAGTCATAATCAACATTAATATGGTTCATGGTTTGAGTTCTGGTTTTAAACACATTAATAGCTTTATATTTTGCATTCTTGATGTGTGCTGCCTGTAAAGCATAAGCCCCAACACAGCTACTGCCGACATAAGTACTGGAAATGAGATAAACCGTTTGCTGGTTCAACTGCGTTTGCTGAACAGATCGGATAAATCCCCCATCCTTCACTGCCTGAGTAACTACTTTTTTGCCCTGTTTAAATTGCACATAGGACTCAAATTCCCGCATTGTGCCGCCTGCAGAGACATCAAATGTATAAAATTTAAGCTTTCGATCAGGGCTATAATAGATAGAAATCATGTTTTTACTGGTTAGATTTTTAAAATTATAGTCAAAACTTTGCGGATGACTCTCAATAAAATCGGCTATTTTTAAAGCTGCCTGTTGATTAATTCCATCACTTTCATAACGGTCTGTTAAACGGCTTTGATCATATTGTTTGAGTATTTGGGTTTCAAAATCCTGCACAGATTCTGCGAAAACCGGAATATTTATCAGACTGGCCACAGCCAAACAAAGCGCTATTTTTCTTGTTTTTAATACTTTATTCATATAAATACTCTCTTTATTTTCGATGATAAAAAAAGGAGTTAAACTTTGATTTAACTCCTTTTTTAAATTACCCAATACGACGTTTTAAACCTGTCATCTGTAAAATCCGAGTTGAAATTTCTTCAATCGACATTTCAGAAACGTTCAGATATTTAATCCCTTCTGAAATATAAATACCTTCTACTGCACGCAGTTCCATCTGGCATTGACTGAAACTTGCATAACGGCTATTGGCTTTACGCTCGGTACGAATCGCTACAAGTCGCTCTGCATCAATCATTAAGCCAAATAGCTTATTTTTGTGTGCTCTTAATACCGCCGGTAAACGGTTGTCATCCAGGTCTTCTTCGGTCAGTGGATAATTTGCCACACGAATTCCAAACTGTAATGACAGGTAAATTGAGGTTGGGGTTTTACCAGAACGGGAAACCCCGATCAGGATTAAATCAGCCTTGTCATAATGTCGTGTACGAGCGCCGTCATCGTTATCCAGGGCAAAATGCACTGCATCTATACGTGCTTTATAAGACTCAGAGTCGGTTACAGCATGGGTTTGTCCGACTAAAGTTGTAGGCGCAGTACCTAAAACCTCAGACAACTTACCAATAAGCCCTTCAAAAACATCAAGATTTACCGCATTTGCAGTATTGATAATATCACGCGCATAAGGGTCTACCAGGGTATCAAACACCAAAGGTTGTTGCCCGTCCAGATCGGCACGCTGGTTAATTTCAGCTACAACATTCATTGCAGCCTCTTCTGAAGTAATATAAGGAATAATATGAATGTCAAAATCTACATGAGGAAACTGTGCTAACAGTGAGTGTCCAAGGGTTTCAGCAGTAATTGCAGTACCATCAGAGATAAAAAAAACACTGCGCTTAATCTGTTTACCTTCTGACATTAAAATTCTCCTTAAATATTTGTCTAAGTGCTGTAAAATCTTTATAGTAAACCGATCTTACATGACTGTCGCCGAGTAAATCAAAAAGCCAGGCGATTTGTTATAATTTCATGCCAAGATAGTGATTAATACTGCAAAAGTGGAGTAACAACTTTGGAAGCGCGCGTAATTGGTCTAGAAAAATTAGGGAAACACGACGTTGAGCTCGTTGGTGGGAAAAACTCATCACTGGGTGAAATGATCAGCCACTTATCTAATGCTGGTGTATCAGTCCCGGGTGGCTTTGCAACCACAGCGGCTGCGTATCGTGAATTTCTCGAGCAAAGCGGCCTAAACGCTAAAATCAACGCAGAGTTATCAACTTTAAATGTTGATGACGTTAATGCGCTTGCAGTAAGTGGCGCCAAAATTCGCCAATGGATTGTCGATACTCCGCTTACGGCAGAACTGGAAAAAGAAGTTCGCACCGCTTTTGCAGAATTATCTAACGGCAACCCTGATATCGCGGTTGCCGTTCGTTCATCTGCAACTGCAGAAGATTTACCAGACGCTTCTTTTGCGGGACAACAAGAAACTTTCTTGAATATCCGTGGCATCGAAAACGTTCTGATCGCGATTAAGGAAGTCTTTGCTTCTCTTTATAACGACCGCGCAATCTCTTACCGTGTACACCAAAACTTTGCACATGATGTTGTTGCTCTTTCTGCTGGCGTACAACGTATGGTTCGCTCAGAAACTGGCGCTGCGGGTGTAATGTTTACCCTAGATACAGAATCTGGTTTCCGTGATGTGGTGTTTATTACTGCATCTTATGGTTTGGGTGAAATGGTCGTTCAAGGTGCAGTAAACCCTGACGAATTCTACCTGTCTAAACCATTATTAAATGCAGGAAAACATTCTATCCTGCGCCGTAATCTTGGCTCTAAACACCAAAAAATGATTTATGGCGAAGAAGCTTCTGCAGGTAAATCTGTTGTTGTGGTAGATGTTGAAAAACAAGATCGCCAACAATTCGCGTTAAATGATCACGAACTGCAAGAACTTGCTAAACAGGCATTAATCATTGAAAACCATTATGGTTCTCCAATGGACATCGAATGGGCGAAAGATGGCGACGACGGCCAAATCTATATCGTTCAAGCACGTCCTGAAACTGTAAAAAGCCGTGAAAATGTCGGCACAATGGAACGTTACCTGCTTAAACAAAAAGGTACTGTGGTGTGTGAGGGCCGTTCAATTGGTCAACGTATCGGTTCTGGTAAAGTTCGTATCGTTTCTTCAATCAAAGAAATGGACAAGGTACAAGACGGTGACGTACTTGTATCTGATATGACTGACCCGGATTGGGAACCAGTGATGAAACGTGCTGCTGCGATTGTCACTAACCGTGGTGGTCGTACGTGTCACGCTGCAATCATTGCACGTGAATTAGGTGTACCTGCAATTGTAGGTTGTGGTAATGCCACTGAAGTACTTGTTGATGGTCAAGAAGTAACTGTTTCTTGTGCTGAAGGTGATACAGGCTTCATTTACGAAGGTGCTTTGGATTTCGAAATTCAACGCAACTCTATCGAATCTATGCCAAAACTTCCGTTCAAAATCATGATGAACGTGGGTAACCCTGACCGCGCATTTGACTTCGCTCAAATTCCGAACGAAGGTATTGGTCTTGCACGTTTAGAATTCATCATCAACCGTATGATTGGTGTACATCCTAAAGCATTGTTGAATATTGATAGCCTTCCACGCGAAACTCGTGCAGCTGTTATGGCGCGTACTGCGGGTTACTCTTCTCCAATCGAATTCTATGTAGAAAAACTGGTTGAAGGTATCTCTACCCTAGCTGCTGCTTTTGCTGACAAACCGGTGATTGTTCGTATGTCTGACTTCAAGTCAAACGAATACGCGAACTTGATTGGCGGTAAATTGTACGAGCCAGAAGAAGAAAACCCAATGCTAGGTTTCCGTGGCGCGAGCCGTTATGTTTCTGATAACTTCCGTGACTGCTTTGAACTTGAATGCCGTGCATTGAAGAAAGCACGTGACGAGATGGGCTTAACCAACATTCAGATCATGATTCCTTTCGTACGTACTGTAGCTGAAGCGAAACGTGTGATTGAACTGTTGGCTCAAAATGGTCTTAAACGCGGTGAAAATGGCCTTAAAGTAATCATGATGTGTGAATTGCCAACTAACGCGTTGTTAGCTGAACAATTCCTTGAACACTTCGATGGTTTCTCTATCGGTTCTAACGACTTGACTCAGTTAACCCTAGGTCTAGACCGTGACTCTGGTATTGTTTCTCACCTGTTTGATGAACGTGATCCAGCGGTTAAAGCACTTCTTTCTATGGCCATCCATGCATGTCGTAAAGCTGGCAAATACGTAGGTATTTGTGGTCAAGGTCCTTCTGATCACCCTGATCTTGCACAATGGCTGATGGAACAAGGTATTGAATCTGTTTCTTTAAACCCAGACTCGGTTTTAGACACTTGGTTCTTCCTTGCTGAAGAAAAAGCTCAACAAGCTTAAGAAACTATGTTAAAAAAAGACCCACATTTGGGTCTTTTTTTTCATCTATAATTTAAGGGTTTGCTCTACAAACCTAATTTACGTTTTGAGATTTAATATTTATGCAAATTTACTTGGCTCGTAATAATCAACAAGCTGGTCCATACACCTTAGAGCAGTTAAATCAAATGCTCGCTAGCCAGCAAGTGCTGCTTACAGATTTGGCTTGGCATCAAGGCATGACCGAATGGAGAGCTTTAGGTGAATTAACCCAAGGTAAACTTGTATATCAACCTGAAGGTTATACAGCTCCTGCCCCTTTCCCTGAGCAAACACCTTTGCAAAATTCTACTATTCGTAAAATTCAAGTTGAAAAAAGAGCCGTATCCAATAATGAACTCGCTTCAATTAGCACCCGGATCCTGGCAAAAATTATCGATTTACTGCTTTGGTTACCCGCCGCAGCGATTCCCTCTTTTTTTCTAAAACCGGATCAATTTAACCAGTTATCTGAGATTCAGCAAAAGATGCAATCGGCGGACAGTGCAACTCAGGCCACGCAGTTACAACAGCAATTGTTTACTCTAATTCCGGCTGAAGCATGGCAAGCGATGTGTGTATACATCATCATTATGCTTGGAATTCAGGCATTTATGTTAGCAAAATCAGGGCAAAGTATCGGTAAAAAATTGACTAAAATTAAAATTGTAGATGCCGACAGTGGTGAAAAACCCAGTCTGATGCGTGTTTTCACTTTACGCAGCTTTATTTTTATTGTTTTAAATTTGCTATTTATGCCATTTATTACAATTCTTGATCATGTATTCGCAATTGGCGAAAAACGCCAAACCCTGCATGATAAATTAGCGAAAACCAAAGTGGTCAAACAGTAACCATACAATTCAACAGGGATTGTTTTATATCCCTGTTTTTCCCCCAGAATATTGATATTAAAATAAAATTCATATAATAAAAGTTCAATTCCGACTAAAAAAATCAGTTTTTATAACAGGTATTTAAAGCCACTTTACATATAGCTTAGTTTCTCGATATAAGGCATAATGCCCTACAACGTAGCGGTGTCTCATGATTGGGAAGGATTTACTATGCTTAGATTTTCTAAGTGAAAAATAAACATTTCCAATCATGCGACACTTTAATCGCTATCCCCATATTAAATTAGGGAATGGGACTCTTCACCGAGGTTGTAAAATGAGACAAACGATTTTAGCTGTATTGTCTTTATCTGCGATGGCTGCACTCTTGACTGGGTGTGGCGGTGATATGGTACTTCTAAACTCAAAAGGTCCAGTTGCTGAAGGTCAAAGTAGCCTGATGATGACTGCGATTTATTTAATGCTTTTGGTGGTTATTCCATCAGCAATTATGGCATTGTGGTTTGGATGGAAATATCGCGCATCGAATAAAGATGCAGACTATAAACCAACATGGGCACACTCAACTGCAATTGAGATTGTAGTATGGGGTATCCCTGTCATTATTATTGGTATTTTAGCTTGGTTAACTTGGTGGGGTTCCCACAAGTATGACCCATACCGTCCAATCGAGTCAGATAAAGCACCTTTAACTGTTCAGGTTATTGCTGAACAATTCAAATGGATCTTCATCTACCCAGAACAAAACATTGCGACTGTTAACGAGCTCCGCTTCCCAGAAAAAACTCCGGTTAGCCTTCGTTTAACTTCTAACTTCACAATGAACTCGTTCTTTATTCCTGCATTGTCTGGTCAGATTTATGCAATGGCAGGTATGCAGACTCACTTGAACTTCTTGGCAGATGAAACTAGCCCAGCCGAAGGCTATCGCGGTTTCTCTTCTAACTATTCAGGTTATGGCTTCTCGCAAATGCATTTCCGTGCTCACTCTGTGACTGACGCTCAGTTCGCTCAATGGGTAGCTGCTGTTAAAGCAGGTAATGGTACTTCAGTAAATCCTCAAGCAGTTCAAAAAACTGTTTTGGATCAAGCTGAATTTGCAACCTTACGTGACGGAAACCGTTCTAAGCACCAAATCGAAGCAATGGTTGTGAATGCACAAACTCCTGAAGAGAAGGCTGCAGCTGAAGCGTTGAAGCCTTATCCAACTAAGCCACATCCAGTGACTTATTATTCTTCAGTAGAGCCTAAATTGTTCGAATCAGTGATTAACAGATACATGAGTAATTACCACGGTGCTGATCATTCAGCAGCTGCTGGTCACGAAGCTGCCGCTTCTGAAGCTCATGTAAATGTTGAACATGCGACTGCTTCTGTAGAGGAATAAGACATGAGCTTCTTAGGTAAGTTAGGTTCTGATGCAATTCCACACGATCCAATCGTGCTGGTTACAGTTGCTATGATGATCCTAGGTGGCCTTGCAGTTGTTGCGGGTATCACCTACTTTAAAAAATGGAACTACTTGTGGACTGAATGGTTCACCTCTGTAGACCATAAAAAAATTGGTATCATGTATATCTTTGTATCCATTGTCATGCTTGTGCGTGGCTTTGCCGATGCAATCATGATGCGTCTTCAGCAATTCCTTGCAAAAGGTGGCGGTGAAGGTTATTTACACCCAGAACATTACGATCAGATCTTTACTGCGCATGGCGTAATTATGATCTTCTTCGTGGCAATGGGTCTTGTTGTTGGTCTAATGAACATCTCTGTACCGCTTCAAATCGGTGCACGTGACGTTGCATTCCCATTATTAAACTCGCTTAGCTTCTGGTTATTCGCCGGTGCTGCAGGCTTAATGATGGCTTCACTTGCTCTAGGTGAGTTCGCTGCGACTGGTTGGATGGCTTATCCTCCTCTTTCAGGTATCGAATACTCTCCAGGCGTAGGTGTGGACTACTACATTTGGGCACTGCAGATTTCAGGTCTGGGTACACTTTTAACTGGTGTTAACTTCTTCGTTACCATCATTAAAATGCGTGCGCCTGGCATGACACTTATGGATATGCCAATCTTTACCTGGACATCTTTATGTACAGCAGTATTGATTATCGCAGCGTTCCCTGTGTTGACTGCAACGATTGCAATGTTGTCGCTTGACCGTTACTTCGGTTTCCACTTCTTTACAAATGACTTGGGTGGTAGCCCAATGTTGTATGTAAACTTGATTTGGACTTGGGGTCACCCAGAAGTTTACATCTTGGTATTACCTGCATTTGGTATTTACTCAGAAGTTGTTGCGACTTTCTCTCGTAAAGCATTGTTTGGCTACAAGTCAATGGTGTATGCAACTGTAGCAATCACAGTATTGTCATTCGTTGTATGGGTTCACCATTTCTTTACCATGGGTGCCGGTGCCAACGTTAACGCGTTCTTCGGTATCATGACCATGGTTATTGCCATCCCTACTGGTGTGAAAATCTTCTCTTGGTTATTCACCATGTACAAGGGTCGCATTACCTTTACAACTCCTATGCTTTGGACACTTGGCTTCCTTGTGACTTTCGGTATCGGTGGTTTAACAGGCGTATTGATGGCAGTTCCACCAGCGGACTTCCTGGTACACAACTCGTTGTTCCTGATTGCTCACTTCCATAACGTAATTATTGGTGGTGTTGTATTCGCAATGTTCGCGGGTATCATTTTCTACTGGCCAAAAATGTTTGGCTGGAAATTAAATGAAACTTGGGGTAAAGCAGCATTCTGGTTCTGGTTCTTCGGTTTCTACTTTGCATTCATGCCACTTTATATCCTTGGTTTCATGGGTATGACTCGTCGTTTGAATACGTTTGACAACCCAGAATGGGATCCTTATGTAAATATCGCAATGTTTGGTGCAGTTCTTGTTGCGCTTGGTATTGCATGTTTCATTATGCAAATCGTGGTTGGTTTCTTACAACGCGAAAAAAATATCGACATTACTGGCGATATGTGGGATGGCCGTACGCTTGAATGGTCGACTTCATCTCCTGCTCCGTTCTATAACTTTGCTTATCTTCCAAAGATCAATGGCATTGATACTTTCTGGACTGATAAAGAAAACGGTATTGCATACGCTAAACCTACTAAGTATGAAGATATTCATATGCCAACCAACCGTGCTGCAGGTTTTGTTATTGCGATGTTCATTACTGTAATGGGCTTTGCTTTAATCTGGCACATTTGGTGGTTAGTAGCGGTAACCTTCATTGCTGCAATCATCAGCTTCATCGTGTCTTCTTTCACCAAGAAAGTGGATTACTATGTTCCTGCTGCTGAAGTTGAACGCATTGAAGCTGAACGTTATGCTCAACTTGAAAAACACTTGAAGAAGGACTAAGACTATGGCTGAAGTACTTCATCACGACAACCATGGACATGATGAGCATCATCATCACGATGACACTGACATCACCGTCTTTGGTTTCTGGACTTACTTGATGAGTGACTTGATTTTATTCGGGACACTTTTCATCGCGTTCGCTGTATTAAGCAGTCATGTTCCAGTTGGTACTCCAAGTGCAAAAGAGCTTTTTGGTGAGTCTTTAGGTTTCGTTTTAACTGAAACTTTTGCTCTCTTGATCTCTTCTGTAACATTCGGTTTTGCTGTTCTTGCTGCATACAAAAAAGACGCTTCTAAAGTTATTATTTGGCTTATTGTGACTTGGCTATTCGGTGCCAGCTTCATTGGTATGGAACTTTATGAATTCAATCATTTAGTTCATGAAGGCTATGGTCCGAGTACAAGTGCGTTCTTATCTTCGTTCTTTACGTTGGTAGGTACACACGGTATTCACGTAACTTCAGGTTTGGTGTGGATGATCGTGTTAATGATTCAAATCAAGAAAAATGGTTTGACTCTACCAAATACACGTCGTCTTGCTTGCCTAAGCTTGTTCTGGCACTTCCTTGACATCGTTTGGATCTGTGTATTCAGCGTAGTTTACTTGATGGGAGTTCTCTAATGAGTCACGATCATAACTCTGCTGGTGCAGCACACGGTAACTTCAAGCAATATACTGTTGGTTTCATTCTGTCTGTCATCCTGACCGTAATTCCATTCGGTATGGTCATGGCGGGTGGTTTTGGCCGCGGTATCTTGATTACTGTAATTGCGATTACTGCAGTTGCTCAGATTCTTGTACAGTTAATGTATTTCCTGCACATGAACTCTTCTTCAGAGCAACGCTGGAACGTGATTGCATTTATCTATACAGTATTAACCATTGCTATTCTTTTAGTTGGTTCTGTATGGATCATGAACTACCTTCACTACAACATGATGATCTAAACTGGTCATCATGCTGAAAAAGTATCTATTCCTGACAAAACCAGGAATTCTCTTTGGTAACTTCGTTACCACTCTGGGCGGCTTTTTATTAGCCGCTCAGGGATCTGTAGATTTCCTTCTTCTTCTCATTACCCTTCTTGGTACCACCCTGGTTGTGGCATCGGGTTGTGTGGTCAATAACATCATTGACCAAGACATCGACCAAAAAATGCAACGTACGCAAAATCGTGCGATGGTTAAAAAATCAATTTCCGTTCCTGTGGCTCTGGTTTATGCCTTTGTGTTGGGATTCATTGGTTTTAGTATTTTATGGTTCTGGGTCAATGAGTACGCTTTCTTATTCGCTGTGATTGGTTTTGTTGTATATGTTGGTTTTTACAGCTTATGGACAAAACGGACAACCATTCACCAAACCATTGTCGGTAGTATTTCTGGTGCGGCTCCGCCGGTCATTGGTTATACCGCTGTTGCAAATCAGTTTGACATGGGTGCTTTACTTATTTTTATTGGTTATGCACTTTGGCAAATGCCTCACTCTTGGGGAATTGCAATTTACCGCTTTGAAGATTACAAAAATGCAGGGATTCCAATTTTACCTGTAGCACGATCAATTCACCGTACCAAGATTGAGTCACTCATCTACGTTGTATTGTTCTGTATTACCATGAATGGATTATTTATTTATGGTTATGCAAATTGGATGTATGTGGTGGTACTGAATCTTTTCTGTTTGTACTGGGTGTATTTGAGTATTCAAGGTTTTAAAGCTGAAAATGATCAGTTATGGGCAAAGCAATATTTTATGTTCTCTGTCAAATTGATCACGGTCATCAGTCTCTTGTTTAGTTTCACTTCAACTGCCCCACAACTACCCATCGTATTTTTTTAAAAGATAGAGTTCTGCTCTATCTTTTTTTATGCCTATACCCTTCTGTTTATAGCAACGACTTGCTACCATTGCGCCAACAACAATAAATTACTACATATATGAACTCTTCACTTAAATTATTCAACCAAGCTTTATTTTGTTCTTTTATTCCTTTTGCTCTTTTCTACCATATACCCGCCCAAGCAGGAGTAGATAATTACTGCGAGCCTTCAACAACAATTCAAACCAATGCCTATACCTCTTGTAATTCACTCCCTGCTTTAACACCCGCAAATGACAATCAAGTCAATATGTTGCTTTTGCTCAGTGATTTAGGTTTGGCAAAAACTAATATTGAAGAAACAAAATCCACACTTTGGATGACTACTTATAGTAAAGTCCCTTTTGAAGCATCAAATATGCTAAGTGCAAGTAGTAATAAAACTCCCAATGCTCGCAAACCACATAGTATGCCAGCATTAAGTTACAACGAGCATTGTAATAGCCTAGAACATGGTTCAGCAGCATTCATTCAACAAGTCAAAACGGACAATAAGCTTTTAACCGTAGAAAAAGATAGTTTAATTCGCGAAAGAAAAAAAATTGATGAATGCGCTAATAAATTGGCACTAATTCAAATCAATCCCAACTGGTCATCTGCTGCTCGCCAATATGCTTCTTATTTAAATGCATCGATTTCTTTTTACAAAACTAACTTTTCTACAGCAACCAAGATTTACACCGTACTCACCCAAGTGGATTCAGCATGGCTTAAAGAAACCTCACAATATATGTTGATTCGCAGTTCTCTGAATGAGGTATATCAAAGTGGTGTCGGTGAATATGGTGATTTAGACCATGACAAAATCAATCAAAAACTACTTACTAATTTTTTCAACAATATCACCCAGTATTTTAAGCTCTATCCTCACGGTCAATATGCCGCAAGTGCACGTGGTTATTTACGTCGTGGTTTTTGGCTGAGTGGAAAACATGATTTATTAGTCAATGAATATGTTTGGCAACTGAATAATCCGAAATCTAGTGTTTATAACTTAGAACTTCCTAACCTAGCTTATGAAATGGATCGCCATGTATTTCAGTCCAATCATTTCAATATCAGAAATTTAAAAGATCCCTTTTTCCTCAGCATTTATGACTTGATGCATATGCGGAAGAAACAATCGGATGATGAAGTGGTTATTTCATGGAATCAACTCAACGCACAAAAAAATTACTTTAAAGATCAGCCTGAACTTTTCCAGTATTTACAAGCCAATCATTTGTACTATGTACAAAATAAAGCGCAAGAAGCGTTGAAATATCTACCTCAGAATATGCCCAGCAGTATTGGCAGCTATCTACAATTAAGTCAGCTGGTTTTAAAAGGTCGTATTTTAGAAAGTCATAGCTCAATAACAGCTGCTCAGCAATATTGGGAAAATTTACTCTCCATAAGTAAAACAGCTGAACAACGTGGTGTATTCGAATTGATGTTGTACCCTTACTATGCCAAACAACAAAATTTAAGCCAATTTATTGGCCAAAATACAAAAATTAAGCAAGCATATTTACAGAAGCAATATTTAATGGATGCCGCAAATGAAACAAGTTTGATGCAGATCATCAAGAGTTCAAGTGCGACACAAGATCAAAAAAATGTAGCACTCTATACAGTACTAAATAAGTCACTCGCTTTTCAAAATTTCGAGTTATTCAATCAAGCCTATGCTGTATTGCCTAGTAACGCTGCACAATATCACTCAGGGGAAAATGCACTTGAAAAGTTCAGCAACCAACCCGCCTTCGCAAATTTCATTTGGAAAGGTACGAATATTAGTAATTCAATCAAATGTCCTGACTTGTTCAGCCTAACCAAGCAACTACAAGGTAATCCTAAAGATCTCACAGTAAAACTTTGCTTGGGTGAATATACGCGCAGCCCGCAAGCCTATGAGGTTGTCGACTTAAGCTATACTCATGACAATTCCCTACAAAATTTTAAAGGGTCTTATTTTGCGCGTGGAAATACCTATAAAGAGATCATTAAGATGAACCAAAAGTCTGAACTGACTGCATATGCACTATTTCGTGCAATTCAATGTTATGCACCTAGCGGCATAAATGAATGTCAGAATCAAGATGTTACAAAATCTGTTCGTAAACAATGGTATGACCAAATTAAACGTGATTATCCCGAGACAAGTTGGGCTAAATCTTTGAAATATTATTGGTAACCCCTTATGCCACATTGTGCAGGCAAATGGTTGCTTAAAAACTGCTTTTTATTTTTATGCATGATGATATTGCTGAGTGCATGTACGCCCAAACCATCTGCCTCCAAAGAGATAGATCTAAACTCGAAGGCTAAATCCAACATTCAAATTGTAGATGCTGCTCATTATTCTAATTTCTGGATTTGGGGCAATATCTCCAGCGCCTCATATTTACAGCAAGCAAAAGAACTCTATATTTTACAAGGTGAAATCAATTGGAATCGATCAAGACAGCGATCCCAATTTATACCTCAAGGTATTCATATTTTAAAAAAGCCTGCTCAAACTATTTGGTTAGTCGTGCGTAGCCATCATTTGAATTGGACACCTGAAAATATTCAACAGGTGATACAACGGCTAAATCAGTGGAAAAATGCTGGAAATATGGTGCAAGGTATACAAATTGATTTTGATGCCAGAACCAAAAATATTCATCAATATGCTGTATTTCTTGCAAAATTTAGACAGCATTTACCCAGCGAATACCGCTTAAGTATTACCGGTTTATTGGATTGGACTAATGTTCAAAATCAAAGCACCCTTGCCTTATTCAGGCAAAGTATTGACGAAATTGCCATCCAAACCTATCAAGACTCAAGCACAATTCCAAACTATGCGACTTATTTAGCCAAAGTATCTCAGCTTGAATTGCCCTATAAAATTGGTTTAGTGCAGCACGGATACTGGCAAGCACCTCGCCATTTATCCACAGATCCTAATTTCAAAGGTTATATTGTCTTTTTACTCCGTAAGCCCAGATCTACCTAATCCTGAATTTATTTAGGGCTTTTTAATTGAATACCTTGTATTTCAATCTTAAACGCTCTAAAATTCACGCTTCGCAATTTATGCGACACAACTTTAGTTGTGACTCCTTGCCTCTGCTTGTATTAGAAGAGGCTGTATAAACCGTAAGGAGCTGACAATGCGTCACTACGAAATCGTACTTTTGGTACATCCAGACCAAAGCGATCAAGTTGTGGGTATGGTAGAACGTTACCTAACTCACATCAAAGAAGCTGAAGGTCAAATTCACCGTTTAGAAGATTGGGGCCGTCGTCAATTGGCTTACCCAATTAACAAAATTCATAAAGCTCACTACATTTTAATGAATGTTGAATGTGGTCAAACTACGCTTAATGAATTAGAAGAATTGTTCCGTTATAACGATGCAATCCTTCGTAATGTTATTATTCGTCGTGAAAACGCAATCACTGAAGAATCATTGCTTGCTAAAAGTGCTGAAGAAAAGCGTGCGCGTAAAGCACAACGTGAAGAAGCACAACAATCTCAAGACTCTGCTGAAGCATAAGGAGAACATTAATGGCACGTTTTTACCGTCGTCGCAAGTTCTGCCGCTTTACAGCTGAGAAAGTTGCGTACATCGACTACAAAGATATCGATACTTTAAAACAGTACATCACTGAAAACGGCAAGATTGTTCCTAGCCGTATTACAGGTACTAAAGCTCGTTACCAACGTCAATTAGCGCTTGCTATCAAACAAGCTCGCTACTTAGCGTTGATCCCTTACACTGACAATCATAAGTGAGGTTGAGCTGTGGATATTATCTTATTACAACGCATTAAAAACCTTGGTAAATTAGGCGATAAAGTATCAGTTAAAGCTGGTTACGGCCGTAACTTCCTTATCCCTCAAGGTAAAGCAGTGGCAGCGACTGAAGCTAACACTGCTGCTTTTGAAGCTCGTCGTGCTGAACTTGAGAAAGCTGAAGCTGACGTTTTAGCTGCTGCTCAAGCACGTGCTGACCAATTGAACGAAGTTAACATCGTAATCACTGCTAAAGCTGGTGACGAAGGTAAACTATTCGGTTCTATCGGTACTCGTGACATCGCTGACGCTTTAACTAATGCTGGTCTAGAAGTTGACCGTGCAGAAGTTCGTTTACCAAACGGTGCGCTTCGTCACACTGGTGAATTCAACATCGCAATCCAATTGCATCATGATGTTGTTGCTGAAGTTCTCGTTACTATCGTATCTGAGTAATTTCTTGCAAGAAAAAGAGCATGCTTTTGCATGCTCTTTTTTTATCTTTAAAAATAGTCAAAATAGTTGAATCAGCTGCTAAAGTGCTTGTTTAGTTCATTTATTTTGACTGTTTTTAACTACTTAAATAAATGAAATTTTCGATTCGCATTTTTTTTAAGAGCGCGTATCATCTGCTTATACGAAGATAATACCTTTTTTATTCTTCGGCACTTTTTTAAAATTACTCATTTATTGCATTTAAAATTAGGGTTTTATATGTCACAGGCGAATGCCAGCGCTATGCTTAACTCAGCTAAATCAGATAATAAAGCAAATGAGTCAGGCCAACTCAAAGAGTTTCGTACCCCTCCGCATAACTTGGCAATTGAACAAGCGGTTCTTGCCGCGCTCATGACGGTAGCCGAATCTTTTGAGCAAGTCGGTGATGTATTAAGTGAAAATGATTTCTACGCAACCCGGCATAAATATATTTTCCGTGCTATCGAAAAACTCGCACAGGAAAACTCGCCTTATGATGCGGTTCTGGTCAATGACTGGCTGATTAAACAGAATCTGCTTGATGCTGTCGGCGGCGAAGAATATTTAATGCAATTGATGGCAGATTCGCCTTCCAGTTTTTATAACCTGGAAACCTATGGCAATAAAATTAAAGAGTTTTCAACTTTACGCAGCATGATTAAAGTCAGCTCTGAAATTTTACAGAATGCCTATGACACCAAAGGTCGCAGTGTCAGTGAAATTCTAGATTTGGCTGAAACCAATATCTTTTCCATTGCTGAACAGCATAACAACAATGCCAAAGCACAAGGCCCGAAACCGATTAATGCCGTAGTCGCCGATGTTTTTGACAAGTTAAATGAACTTTCTCAAATGGAAGGCAACATTACCGGTTTAACTTCAGGCTTCGTGGAACTAGATAACAAAACTTCAGGCATGCAGGCCGGTGACTTGATTATTGTCGCGGCACGTCCATCTATGGGTAAAACCACCTTCGCCATGAATCTGGTGGAAAGTGTGCTGTTTAACTGCGACTTGCCTGCCCTGGTTTTTTCTATGGAGATGCCAGCCGACTCGATTGCGATGCGTTTGATTTCTGCATACGGTAAAGTGCATCAGGGTCATTTGCGTGCAGGTAAACTGGACGGTGATGAATGGTCTAAAGTGACTGGAACCATTTTACAGCTGCAAGAAAAAAACCTGTACATTGATGATTCTTCTGCCCTGCCTCCTACGGAATTACGCGCCCGTGCCCGTCGTATTGCCAAACAGCATGGCGGAAAAATTGGCTGTATCATGGTCGACTATTTACAGCTGATGAAAGTACCCGGTATGGGTGATAACCGTGTCGGCGAGATCTCGGAAATTTCCCGCAGCTTGAAGGCACTAGCCAAAGAAATGCAGTGTCCGGTGATTGCCCTTTCACAGCTTAACCGCTCGCTGGAGAACCGTCCAAACAAGCGTCCGGTGATGTCCGACTTGCGTGAATCCGGTGCGATCGAGCAGGATGCCGATTTGATTATGTTTATTTACCGTGATGAGGTTTATAACAAGGAGTCCAAAGAAGCCGGTACTGCTGAAATTATTATCGGCAAGCAGCGTAATGGACCAATCGGTACTGTGCGTCTGGCCTTCGAAGGTCAATATACCCGCTTTAGTAATTTATCACCTGAGTTCTATTCGCAGTATGATGATGAAGAATAAGACATAAAAAAACGGGGCGCTGACCTCGTTTTTTGTTATTTTTCTCATTCTATGACTTTAATTCATCATTGTTGAATATTGCATAAATTTTTCCTGTTTAAAATTTGGTGAAAAATACACTTTAATTTAGTGTTTATTTCCAGTCAGAGGACTACAATATCACTCTCCATTTTGCTTACGTTCCTCATTTTTAGAACTGAGATCACCAAGCATATCTATAATATTCTTACGTAGCTTATAAGCAATTTGCGATAACAAATTGCTGTAATGTTTCATTGTAACCCCAAGGAGTAACTAGGGTGCGCCAAGCAACAGTTTATATTGATAGAGAAGCCCTTCAATATAATTTAAACCGTGTCAAACAACTTGCACCAACTGCTCAAATTGTAAGTATGGTTAAGGCCAATGCTTATGGACATGGAGTCAAAGACTGTTTAGCAGCCTTAGGAGAAACGGATGCCTTTGGTGTCGCCTGCCTGGAAGAAGCTTTAGAAATACGTGAGCTTGGTTATCAGCAACCGATTACCCTGATTGAAGGCATTTTTTCTGAAGATGAAATGCAGGTTGTGGTAGAGAACAATATTGAATGTGTGGTACATCATCAGCAACAAGTAGACTGGTTACGTAGACATAAAGCCGCTTACATTGGTAAAAAATTAAAAGTTTGGGTTAAGCTGAATAGCGGTATGAACCGTCTTGGGTTTAAAGTACCCGAAATCATTGAAGTAATTAATTCATTAAAAGCTGAAGGTTTTACTTGTGTACTTGCCATGCACTTTGCCAATGCAGATGCCGATCATCCTTTAAATGAACAACAAAAAAATCAGTTCCTGCAAGTCAAAGAGGCTTGTGCACCTGTAATGGGTTCTTGCTGTAATTCGGCTGCCATTTATAAATGGCCTGAATTACATTTTGATTTCGTTCGTCCAGGAATCATGCTGTATGGTGCATCACCGTTTGCAGATCGATCAGTACATGATTTGGACCTGAAACCAGTCATGACCTTTAGTGCGGAAATTATTGCGCTTAACCATATTCAGGCGGGTGAACATGTCGGTTATGGTTCAACCTTTACCTCTGACCAGGAAATGGACCTGGCCATTGTTTCCATTGGTTATGGTGATGGCTACCCTCGCGCTTTCCCTAAACAGAACTATGTCGCAATTCATGGTCAAGCAACCCGTGTTATTGGCCGCGTTGCGATGGATATGATTGCCATTGATGTAACCGGTATGGATGCACCATTGGGGACTGAAGTCGAACTGTGGGGTAAAAACCGTCTGGTTGATGATGTTGCTGAAGCTAATGGCACCATTGGTTATGAACTGCTATGTCGCTTAAGTGCACGTCCGCTAAGAAAATAATATTTAAAAGCCAATAAAAAACCCAAGTTTCTACTTGGGTTTTTTATTTAATTTTATAAGCGCTTATTAATCAAGGTAATCATCCGTCGGGATAGGTAATTCCTGCAAGCCACGGCGCAAAGTATCTGACCACTGTTTACTGAGTTTCCAGAAATATGGATCTTCTTCATAAATCCGTTTGCCATTCGGAATATGTAAAGAATCTTTTTTGTACACCACCGTATCGAGTGGCATACCCACAGAAACATTAGAACGTAAGGTGGAATCAAAAGAAATTAAACAACAACGTACAGCTTCATCTAAAGGCATTTCATAAATTAAGGCACGGTCAAGTATCGGCTTGCCATATTTACTTTCGCCAATCTGAAAATAAGGCGTATCTTCTGTTGCACAAATAAAATTACCTTGCGGATAAATATTATACAGCTGCATTTCTGAGCCTTGAATTTGCCCGCCCAGCAAAATGCTACAGTAAAAATTACTTTGTTCATGCGTGTGAGCATCTTCAACCACATCGGCAATCACTTTTTTCAGGGTATGCCCCACCAGTTCCGCCATTTCAAACATAGTATTAACACTATATAAGTTCGGTTCCTGTTTAAGTTCCAGATGATTGTTTAAATGACCAATCACGGCTTGGGTTGTGGCTAAATTCCCCGATGTCTGGATCGTTAAAAATCGTTCCCCTTCTATACCAAAAATATAGAGCTTACGAAATACCGATATGTGATCAACCCCTGCATTGGTACGGGTATCACTTACAAAAACCAGACCGTCTTTTAACCGTAGCGCACAACAATAAGTCATGAGAAACTCCTTATGACTTTAAATTTTCAGCAAGCGAGCACTTGAACGATAGAGTGCATGGATTCAGTTCCCCCGCGCTCCCGTATGCCTCGCACTGGCGCAACATCCCAGTAATCCCGACCAATGGCAACATAAATATGTGCATTCGGGGTAAATAACTGGTTGCTGGTATCAAAACAATACCACGTATTTTCAAAAAAAACCTCTGCCCAAGCGTGACTGGCCAGATGAGAAGTATCAGGTACAAACAAGTAACCTGATACATAACGGGCCGGCAAGCCCAAATGTTTACACATCGCAATAAAGACATGACTATGATCCTGACACACCCCTTTTTGGCATTGAAAAGCGTCAATTGCCGAAGTGTGCACCGAAGTACGGTCAGGCGTATAAGGAATATAATTGAGTATTGCTTCAGAAAGCACCATCAAGTTAGCCCGGTTGATCCGGGGCACATAGCATTCGGCAAAACTTTTCATGGCTGCATTGCACAGCGTGCTTGTTGTAGGCTGCAAAAATATTTGCGGATTGATGTCAATATTTACCCCGAATTGCGTATCCGGGTTAATTTCGACAATACCTTGCGCCATGATAGACATATGTTGATAGGGTTGTCGCTGTGAACTGGTAATCCAGATGTTATTAAAGGCGTCGTTTTTTATTTCTTTTTGCCCCGGCACACTCACATCCCAGCAATAAACCTGCTGATGCGCATTGCTGCTTGGCATCATTTTAATGTACTGAATACTGTTGCAGGCCTGATCACTATATTGATAATGCGTTTGGTGATTGATCATCAACTTCATATATCTACCTCAAACAGGTTTTGAATATGATCACTAAAGTGATAAAAATTCTTACTATCCGGGTTTAATTTAAGTTTCTGCCAGGCACGATCCAGCCTGTCCCAGCCAATCTGTGCCAATAAATCAACAATTTTATCAAGATTTTCCAAAGTTATGCTCTGGTCTTGTTTTAAACGAATTTGCCGGTCTAGCTGCTCAATATTTTGTCCCAAATTAAAAAACAGAAACACATCTTCAGATTCAGCTTCTATAACATCGTGGCAATCTGCTGCAACATCACAGATATAAGTCGCATTGGCATTGGCATTTTTAATCAGCTGATTCAATTCGGCGTAGGCTTTTGCTGTCAATACCCCGCGCAAGTCCTGAATATTATCTTTGGCATATTGAAATTGTTGATGAAAAGATGAAGGCTGTTCAGCATCGAGTAATAATGAATTAAGTGAACTTGCATCAAAAGCAGGCAAGCAAAAAGCATGGGCGTATTGCAACGCTTCTTCATTCTCCAGAAACGGAAATTGGCCACATGCATATTGAATCCGGGTTAAATATCGACCTAACCAAAAAATATGCTGAGCATTGCTATTTAATAAAATCATAATTTCCTTCCCAGGGTTAGAGGTTTATGAATGCAGGTTATCGATAACCCAGGTATCTTTAACGCCACCACCTTGTGAAGAATTTACCACTAGTGACCCTGCCTGCATCGCCACCCGGGTTAAGCCACCCGGTACGATTTCTGTTCTGTAGGGCGAACTGAGTACAAAAGGCCTTAAATCGATATGTCGCTCTGCCACCCCAAAATCATTCAAAGTCGGGCAAACCGATAAATCGAGTGTTGGCTGTGCAATATACAAATGCGGTGCCGCAATAATTTTGTCTCTAAAAGATTCAATCTGGCTAGCCGATGCATGCGGACCAATTAACATGCCATAACCGCCCGAGCCTTGGGCTTCTTTCACCACCAATTGTTCCAGATTGGATAAGACATACTCCAGATCTTCACTTTCCCGGCATAAATAAGTCGGTACATTTTTTAAAATAGCCTGCTCACCCAAATAAAAATGAATCATTTTATCGACATATGGATAAATCGATTTATCATCTGCTACACCGGTACCTGGTGCATTGGCAATCACCACATTGTGGTTTAAATACGCCGACATTAGGCCGGGAACGCCCAATGTACTCTCCGGTTTAAAGCATAAAGGATCGAGATAGTCGTCATCGACTCTTCGATAAACTACATCAACCTGCTGCCTGCCACGAATCGTTTTGACATAAACCTTGTCGTTTTCTACAAAAAGATCACGTGATGTCACTAAAGGCACATCCATTTCCCTTGCCAGAAAAGAGTGTTCATAATATGCGCTGTTATAACGACCTGGCGTCAGGACAACGATAAAAGGATTGTCTACATAGGCATTTTCAGCCAGGATTTCTTTGAGTAACTGAGGATATTGCTCAATAGCCAGCACATTATTTTGCTGGAAAAGTTGTGGCATTAACTGTTGGCTAATCTTTCGGCTTTCCAGCATATAAGACACGCCAGATGGGGTTCTTAAATTATCCTCTAGCACATAAAATTCACCATGACGGTCACGGATAATATCGATACCGCTGATTTGACTGTAAATTTTTCCTTTTAGATCATGAGCATACATATGTGGTTGATAAGCTTCATGCGCCATCACCTGCAACTCCGGCACTATATTGGCTTTTAAAATATCCTGTTGATGATAAATATCATGTAAAAATAAATTCAGTGCGCGCACCCTTTGTGCACAGCCTAGCGAGACTTTGTTCCATTGTTTTTTTTCAATTACACGCGGAATCAAATCATAGGGAATGGTTCTTTCAATTCCTTCCGATTCGCCATATACAGTAAACGTAATGCCCTCATATAAAAAATGTTCTTTAGCCGCCTGATTCAGTTGCTTTAGTTCTTCCAGAGTATGCTGCGACAACCAGTGTTCGATTTTTTGGCAGGTTTCCCCCGACATGTTTCGGTCATCAACTAACTCATTAAAAAAATGTGATTTAAATTGTTGAAATAATGCATTTACCTTATTCTGTGGCTTTACCTGAGTTACTGTAGTCACGCTGTGTTCGGTCCCTATATTATTACTGTTCGCAAAATTTTCTAATGAAGCAATCGAATTTGTATCTTGATTCTCTTTAAGCATACAAACCTCATTTTTTTATCTATTGTAAATAAAAGTTAGCAACAAACATGCCAATCTCTCCTTATGTGATTGTTCTATGCTTGTTATGTTTATTCATAAGTATTTTTGTATGAAGATGAAACAAAATATGTGGCGTATCAGGCGGCAATACTTGCGAAAAAATTCAGTTTTTTTATTGTGTTCCTTATTTAATGGATATATAAACAACCTAATCGATCTTTAATTTTAGTTATGTCTTCACAAGAAAAAGAAACTTCCAATAGCCTGTATCGTCAGTGGCAAATTTTATCTCGTCTTTCTACCGGGAAATGGATGGGCACCCGTGAATTACAGGAAATTTTGCAACGTGAAGGTATTGATATCAGCTTGCGTACCATTCAACGTGATCTAAATCAGATCTCGTTACGTTTTCCGATTGAAAGCAGTAAAACTGTACCTCAAGGCTGGCGTTGGCGTTCCGATGCACCGCTTCAAAGTTTGCCGCATATGACCAGCTCGCAAGCAGTCACCTTTATGATGGTCGAAGAGCACTTAAAACACCTGTTACCGCCTAGCCTGATTGAAGAGATGAATCCCTGGTTCGATCTGGCACGTCGCAGCTTGTCGACCCAGAACAATGTACGGCAATGGATTAACCGCGTGCGTATTGTCCCGGCGACTCAACCGCTGATTCCTCCTGTAGTGGATAAACTGGCGCAGCAATCCATTTATGAAGGCTTGTTACAAGACAAGCAGCTTGAATGTGTTTATCAGGGCCGTAGCCATTCAGGAGAAGAAAAAACCTATATTTTGAATCCCTTAGCATTGGTACAAAAAGGGGCAATTATTTATTTAATCTGTACCCGCCATGATAAAACCGACATTCAGACCTTTGCCCTGCATCGTTTTAGATCGGCAATTGTGCTAAATTCGCGCGCGATGCACCCGGTTAACTTCGATATTGATGCCTATATTGAATCCGGTGCCTTAGGCTTTAGAGTTGACTATACCAAGCCGACCGAAAATGTGGCATTAAAACTTACTATGACTGAAGATGATGCACATTATTTTGATGAAAGCCAGCTCAGCAAGGACCAGACGATTGAAAAACTGGATAATGGTTTAGCGCAAATTAGCGCAACCGTACCTTTTACTTCACAACTGGTCTGGTGGTTAAGAGGATTCGGCAACAAGATTCAGCATATTGAGCCGATTGAAGTTTTTAATGCTGTTCGTGAAATTGCTGATGAATAAAATCATTTGCCTACAGCATAAAAAAAGTCCCAATCTTTGGGACTATAGAATATTTCTGCTTGGATCTATTATTAGTATTGTGTTGTAGGTTTCCAGAACATCCAGCTTTATTGTGTCAACCCCAAATAAAGCTTGATGACGATTGAATTTACATATGGAGAAAAGCATATCGCGCTTTAGCACGCCAGGTCTCCGCTATTATATCGAATGGATTTCATGGTCATATCATTTAACCTCTGTGGCTAAGTTAAAATCAATGTAATCCACAATCGCAGCTTTGAGAAATCATAAGATCAGCAGTGTTAAGCTGATTATTGATTAAGCATTTATTCTGAATTTCTATTTCCCTGTATTGATATATCACCTATATATCACTCACCTGTAGTATTCCATCGAATTTTCATTCAATTCCAGAATGCCTGTACTCAAACTTACCGCCTAAGATTTACCCTGATTCACTCTTCGCGGTTTTACAAATCAGAACTTGTGCAGTGTATATAAAATAGGCAGATTCATGGTATGCATAATTCAATGGAAAACATGAAAATGCCAGTTCCAGCCCAAGCCGTCAGACATCGACTTTTAAATACTTTTTTTTCACGATACTCAGTCTGGTTTAGCTGTATTTTTATTACCTTAACGATTAGCTGGTTTCGAATTATCTATGAGCCTCAGTCTATTCATTATTTTCTTTCAGATCCCTTTCTGAATTCTTTATGGCTGATCTCAGGAATTCTAACGCTTGTAGGTATATATGACATCTTGCAAAACCAGCATTCGATCCTGAGAAATTATCCTCTCATTGGACATTTCCGCTTTATTTTTGAAGATTTTCGTCCGGAAATCCGGCAATATTTTATAGAAAACGATCAGGATGCCCTGCCATTTTCACGGATGCAGCGCAGTCTGGTTTATCAACGTGCCAAGAATAAAAATGCCGATAAACCGTTTGGTTCCCTGATTAATGTCTACCAGCAAGATTATCGTTTTATCACCCATTCCATTACCCCATGCAAACCTGCCGATCCTGAAAGCTTCCGTATTCAAATCGGCAATCATCAATGCAAGCAGCCCTATAGCGCTTCCATTATGAATATCTCTGCCCTGAGTTTTGGCAGCCTGAGTGCCAATGCCATTCGCGCATTGAATCTGGGGGCGAAAATGGGCAATTTTTACCATGATACCGGTGAAGGCAGTATCAGTCCTTATCATCTGGAAAATGGCGGAGATATTGTTTGGGAGCTGGGTAGTGCCTACTTTGGCTGCCGCACCCTGGAGGGACAGTTTGATCCAGAAAAATTTACCAAGCAAGCCCGGTTACCGCAAATCAAGATGATAGAAATCAAGCTGTCTCAGGGGGCAAAACCGGGTCATGGCGGAATTTTGCCTAAAAGCAAAATTTCTGAGGAAATTGCCCAGATCCGTGGCGTCAGCCGGGAACATGATTGTGTTTCTCCGGCCCAGCATTCTACATTTAGCACCCCCATTGAAATGATGCATTTCATCCAGCAACTGCGCGAACTGTCTGGCGGTAAACCGGTGGGTTTTAAACTCTGCATTGGCCAGCCCTGGCAATTTATGAGTATTGTCAAAGCTATGCTGGAAACTCAAATTGTGCCGGACTTTATTGTGGTAGATGGCTCTGAAGGTGGGAGTGGTGCCGCCCCGATTGAACTGATTGACCACGTGGGTACGCCTTTACGGGAAGGTTTATTGTTTGTCCATAACACCCTGGTCGGTGCAGGTTTAAGAAATCAAATCAAGATAGGCGCAAGCGGCAAAATTATCAGTGCTTTTGATATTTCCAGTACCATGGCGATCGGAGCAGACTGGGTCAATTCGGCACGTGGCTTTATGTTTGCCATAGGCTGTATTCAGGCGCAAAGTTGTCATACCAACCAATGCCCGGTCGGTGTTACCACGCAAGACCAGGAACGGCAAAAAGCCCTGCATGTTCCCAGCAAGGCCGTTCGTGTTGTGAACTTTCAAAAAAATACCCTGCGTGCCTTATCGGAAATGATTGCAGTCGCGGGTTTAAAACATCCAGCGGATATCAAGCCGCATCATTTAGCCCAGCGCATTAATGACCGTGAAATTAAAAACTACGCCCAGCTACACTTCTGGTTAAAAGAAGGTGAATTACTCAACTGCAAAGCTGAAGATACCGAAAACTTCTATTATCGGATCTGGAATTTAGCCCATGCAGATCGGTTTTAATCACGGTACAAATTCAAAGTGAATTGCATTTCAAAGAATCAACAAAGAGGCTACATGGGCCAGTACTGTCCCATAATTTGAATTTTATTTTCAGCACCGAATCAATATGATGACATTCTGCATTTAAGTATTTAATATTTATATTTAATTTTTCTTCAAAGCCTTGTCTTTTCTTTAAAAGATCAAGTCACTTTGTGTAGGCTGAACCCTACTTTTGACAGACCAAAAGTAGGCAAAAGTCTTTATTCCCCATACACGACATCCTGTCGTGATGGGGAACGTGTGGCATCCTTGCCACACTCACAAATCAAACACCTGGAATTTAACTGTGGGACAGCAGTGCCACATGAGCCTCTTTCAGGTAGTCATGCAAAGTAAATCAATAATAACCAGACGAGCTTTGGGCATGTAAAAAAGCCGGAATTAACCCGGTTAAGGCCGCACGGATATCAGCACGTTCATTAATCAGCTGATGTGAGCCTTCTTCCAGCATCAATAAGGTCTGCAAACGGAACTTACGTCGAATGAACTCGATATTATAGCGCCAGTCAACCGTTTGATCCTGTGCACCTTGTGCCAGCCAGACTGGAATGCGGCAAGCGGGACGCGCTTCCATTTCCTGCATCCATTTTGACATGGCTAAAATCCAGTCCATCCCCATCATACGCGGCTGTAATGGATCTTTTAAACGGACAAAACGCAAAAACTCAGGGTTATGATTATTACGCCTAAAATGCCGCGGTACCTGACGCTTAATCCGCCGGATAATGCCCAGACCCACCGAATTATGCCACCATGCCGACTTGGCTGGTCGAAGCAGCGGTGAAAGCAATAACACACGATCTACATAGGGATTTTCCCGACGTTGGGCAAATTCAAGTAAATGATGCATCCAGATCGCGCCACCGGTACTCTGCCCGATACCTAACCAGGGTTTTGGTAATTGCTCGGCATTTTTAATGTAGTGATAAACCGCATGCAATACCTGCTGGTAATGGTCAAAATTCTTGATATTTGCCGGCGAACCGTCACTGAGGCCATGACCGGGCAAATCATAAGTAATGACACTGAAGCCCTGTTCCAGCAATTCACGAATAATCGGCTGGTAAATTCCGCTATGTTCCAGGTAGCCATGTAGTAAAAATACCGTGCCTCGTATTTTCGGCAAGGCAATTTTTTCCAGATTCGGTTGAAATACCTGAACGTGCAATTTAAACAAAGGCATTTGCACATAACCTTGCCAGTGCTCACAATCCAGTAAATGCAAACCGTATAATTTACGATAGGCCTGTATTTCTACCGAAGGCTGATAGGGCTTATTCAGATTTAAAGCTTCCAGCAATTGCGGGGTAGTTTCTCGACTGGGTATGGGTAAATCCAGCTGTTTTAAAATGGTAGGATTCAAAAATGGAATATCGGGCATTAAGGTACCTCTCGGCAATCACTGGAACCAAACCAGATATCACGAATAGTGGCTAACATTTCATAATTGGCACGGCGACTATGGTCATAATTTTGTTCACTTGGACGCCAGTTTGTCAGACGTGTTGGCATGGGTGCTTCTACGGGTACAGTTTCAATACCATTCAATGCAAATAAACGACGTGTACGCGGCATATGATAACGGTCAGTAATCAAAATAACCCGTGGCGCTCCGCCTTTTTTCTGCAACAATAACGAGCTAAAGCGTGAATTCTCACAGGTATTCATACTGCGGTCTTCCAGCAGTTTTGCATCGACATCATGCGCTTTTAACCAGCGCTGCATATACGGAGCTTCTACACCACTCAGCACAATCGGTAAACGGTACTGCTGTTCTATGGCTAAGGTTTTCTC
>DFAM01000020.1 GCA_002365595.1 Acinetobacter sp. UBA3106
GGTACCCGCTATAAAGTTGTGTCCAATTGTATTCATCTGATTAGTCCTAGATTCGATTTAATGAGAATGTCGGGGCAAGTTTTTGTCATTAATGACACGCATATATAAGGTTGCTGGTTCCAGGCATCCACCTGTAGAAAGTTGTCCTACTAACTTGCGATACATTTCTTGCCATGGGGTTTGAGATGCAGGGTAGTCAGGTTTCCATTGTTGACGGCGGCGTTCTAATTCCTCATCAGAAACAAGTACATTTACAGAACGTTTATTTAAATCAATTCTTAAACGGTCATTGGTCTTGAGCAATGCAATCCCACCCCCAATAGCTGCTTCAGGTGACATATTTAAAATAGAAGGGCTGGCTGATGTTCCACTTTGGCGACCATCACCTAAACAAGGTAAAGAATCAATGCCTTTTTTGATTAGCTCTGTAGGAGGTGCCATGTTTACGACTTCAGCACTACCTGGATAACCGACTGTACCTGCACCACGAATGACTAAGATGCAGTTTTCATCAATATTAAGATCGGGGTCGTTAATACGGGCGTGATAGTCTTCTGGCCCTTCAAAGACAATCGCTCGAGCTTCAAAGCTATTTTCATCCTGCGGATTAGACAAATAGGTTTTCCTGAATGCCTCTCCCACAACAGACATTTTCATAATCGCACTATCAAAGAAATTACCACTGAGTACAATAAATCCGGCGCCATGTTTAAGCGGCTCTTGATAGGGATAAATTACATCAGCGTTTGAGGTTTTAGATTGCTTGGCAATTTCACCTATAGTCTTGCCGCTCACTGTTGCACAATCTTCATGAATAACACCTGCTTGTTGCAGTTCATGTAATACTGAGGGAACACCACCAGCTCTGTGAAAACCTTCACCCAGATATTTACCTGCAGGCATACAATTGACAATCAGTGGGATAGATTCGCCTACACGCTGCCAATCATCTAGCGTCAGCTCAATACCCATATGGCGTGCAATCGCAATCAAATGGGGAGGACAGTTACTTGAAGCCCCTAAAGCAGAGGCAACAGCAATCGCATTCTCAAAGGATTTTTTGGTCATAATTTTTGAGGGTCTTAAATCCTCAAGGACCATCTCACAGATGCGTTTACCGGTCGCATAAGCCATTTGACCACGCTCACGATAAGGCGCAGGAATACTGGCACACGTCGGTAAAGACATACCTAAGGCTTCAGCCAAGGCATTCATGGAAAGTGCCGTGCCCATGGTATTGCAATGCCCAACTGATGGAGATGCTGAAGTGGTCATTTCCATAAACCCTTCATAATCAATTTCACCAGAAGCCAGTAAATTTCGTGCATGCCAGATCACTGTACCTGATCCAATTAAATCACCTTTATAGTGGCCATCCAGCATAGGTCCACCTGAAAGAACAATAGCCGGTAAATCGGTAGTGGCTGCTGCCATGAGGCAGGCAGGTGTGGTTTTGTCGCAACCAGTGGTCAGGACCACGCCATCAAGCGGGTAGCCATGGAGAATTTCCACTAAACCTAAATAGGCTAAATTGCGGTCAAGCGCGGCAGTAGGACGGCGTGATTGTTCTGCAATTGGATGAACTGGAAATTCCATAGGAATACCACCGGCATCACGAATACCGGCCTTAACGCGTTCTGCTAATTCTTTGTGGTGACGATTACAAGGAGTTAAATCACTGCCTGTCTGTGCAATACCAATAATTGGTCGACCGGACTGAAGCTCATCACGTGTCAAACCATAATTCATATATCGTTCAACATACAAAGCTGTCATATCTGCATGTTCTGGATCATCAAACCATTCCTGGCTACGTAAAAAAATCCGTTTACTTTGATTATTCATTTCCAGATCCTTAACTTTAATATTATGCAAATGAGCAATATGGGAAGCAGTTATTTATTTGAAAGGCAGAGACCAACCCTAAAGCTAATCATTTAGGAATACCATTCAACCTAGGGATAATATGTGAAAACTATAGTAATTCACGCTGCTTTAAATTTTGCATCAATGAGTTGATGCCAAAATTCCAAGGTGATGCTCTGTCGCTGGTCGTTACAGTGTTGTAAAGAGTGCCTAGTTTAGGAGTATGAATCCGTACGACATCATCAACTTTGTGGGTAAAGCCCGCTCCAGGTTTTTCTCGATCTTGGGTAGGGGCAAATAATGTTCCTAAAAATAGTACAAATCCGTCCGGATACTGATGATTTTCATTTAAAGTCTGTTGAATTAAATCTTCTGGATCACGACTAATTTGAGACATGGAACTTAAACCATTCAAGACAAAATGATCCGTTCCTTCAATTTTGAGTTCTACCTCACATGAGCGGATATCATCCAAATTAAAAGTTTGATCAAATAAGCGGATGAAAGGACCAATTGCGCATGAGGCATTGTTATCTTTAGCTTTGCTCAATAAAAGGGCACTACGTCCCTCGAAATCACGCAGATTGACATCATTACCTAAAGTCGCACCTAAAATTTCACCTTGGCTATTTGCCACTAGAACCACTTCAGGTTCAGGATTATTCCACTCTGATTTTGGATGAATACCAATATTTTGACCTGTACCTACGGCTGCTAAAACAGGAGCTTTGGTGAATATTTCTGCATCACTGCCAATCCCAACTTCAAGATATTGAGACCACATATTTTGTTCAATTAAGTATTTTTTTAATTCAAGTGCTTTTACAGAGCCAGGCTGAATAGATTTAAGACTGTCTCCAATCACTCCCTGCACGATTTCCCGAATGTGTTGCGCTTTATCCGCATCTCCTGCAGCCTGTTCTTCAATTACCCGCTCCAGCATACTTGCAGCAAAAGTTACTCCTGCAGCCTTAATCACTTGCAGATCAATAGGTGCTAAAAAATAAGCTTTACTTGGATCTGGCTCAGGCAAAGTATTTGCAAAAATTTCATCAATATTCCCAATCAATTGACCTTCAATTTTAGAGAGAGCCGAGATCGGGGAATCAGTTTCTAATAATTCAGAGATCGTATTGAAATGACTAGAAATATCAAAAACCTGATTACCTTTCAAAATCACTGGCGATGGACCAGCAACTTTATGCGGTACCCATGCTCGCCCAATTAAGCATCCTTGTGTACCATCCACTGGCAATGAATTGGCTGAATTTAATGTAAATTTCATGTAAAGCAACTCTATTTATAATTGAAATCATCGTAGAATTCCTTTCTAATAAATACCAATGATAATAATTTAATAATTAATAACCTGTAGTTATTGGTAAAAGGATTTCTAAATGGCAGACTTAAATTATTCAAGTTTCAATAATTGGTTCAAATATAGGCACTTGGTTTTATTGGAGACTTTGGCAAGAACTAAAAATATGCATTTAGCAGCTGAACAGATGAATTTAAGTCAGCCCGCGATCAGTAAGATGCTGAAAGAAATTGAAAATATGCTGGGTTTTTCTATTTTTGAACGCTTACCGAGAAGTATGCCTGTAACAGCATTGGGGCAGCATGTGATTTGTTATGCACAGCGGGTCCTGAATGATGCCAAACATTTTGTTGAAGATATTGAAATGCTGAGGCTAGGTGGACATGGATTTCTTAAAGTAGGTGGAATTTTTGCTGCAACCGCGTCTGTCATTCCAAATTCTGTGATTGAGATTAAAAAGAAATGGCCATTACTCTCCATTGATGTTGTTGAACAGACCAGTGATCATTTAATGGAAATGCTCAGTGAACATACACTGGATTTAGCGGTTGGCCGATTTACCCAGGCAACACAACAGCAATTTTTTGATTTTAAGCCCTTAGGACCTGAGCCTTTTTGTATTGTGGTTAATCATGAGCATCCCTATGCTCAAAAGAAATTTTGTAAATTGAACGAACTCATGGATTGGCCTTGGGTGGTTTACCCTAAAGGAACACCAATTCGTGAACGTATGGAAGCGGCATTTATGCGCGCAAATGTTAAAGTCCCTTTGAATACGGTCAATACCATGTCCATGCAAACTTTCCTACAGATTATACAAACTGCTCCCATGGTCGCTATGCTGCCTGAAGCAATGGTCGCTCAACAGGTGAAAGACGGGAAACTATGCATTATAGAAACCGAGTTGATTTTAGATGCCCAGGATTACGGTATTTTGACGAGGAAAAACGAACCAATTTCAGAAATTGCACAAACATTTATAGAAATTTTATTAGGAAAGGCTAAGCAGAATTAGCTATAAATATCACTTGGCTAATTAAATCAGCCAAGTGATTAAATGGCATTTAACCTTTGAAATATGTTTCGGCGACACCTTGGATCCCTAATCCATAAATGGCAAATACACTACCACGCAACTGATTGTCTCCGGGAAAACGTGGTAGTGGAGGTTGAGACATAGAGGTAACAAAGAGCACATCTAAATCTTTACCCCCAAACGCCAGACTGGTCACTTTTTTAACCGGCATTTCAATGATTCGATCTATGCTGCCATCAGGCGCATAACGTACCAATTTCCCTGAATATACTTTCGCACTCCAGACATAACCTTCACTATCTACAGTTGATCCGTCTGCTGAGCCGCCATCTTGCGTATCGATTTTGCAAAAAACCTGTTTATTCGTTAAACCGGTATCTGCACTGTCATAATCGTATGACCAGATTTCACCTTGCCAGGTATCTGTAAAGTAGAACTTATTACCTTTTGGATTCCAGCATATCCCATTTGAAGTATTGATATTTTCTTCTAGTTTCTGAACCGTCATATCTGTATTTAAACGATATAAAGAGGCGGTTTTATCTTCCTCCATACGGTTCATCGATCCAAAAACAAAACGACCTTGTCGGTCTACACCTCCATCGTTCAGACGGTTAAAAGGCATATCTGGTTCAGGGTGATCAATAAATTCTAAATCGCCAGTATCAAAATCTAGGCTATGCAGCCCATTTTCTAATGCAACAATTGCTCCATTATGATTTTCACGTAATGCGTAAGATCCGATCTTTTGAAGGGTTTCCCAAGCTTTCAGGTCTTTACCTTGCTCATCACAGGAAAACAAGCGACCGTCAAATATATCTACCCAAAATAATCGTTGACGAACAGGATCCCATGTCGGTACTTCACCTAAACGTGTCTTAACATCAACAAATACTTTAATTTCCATTTACATTATCCTGAAAGATGATCTCTATTTAATAGGCATTCAATTTATTGAAAAATAATATACTTTCTAAGTAAATTATAATTTAGTTTAAGAAATTACTAATGATGAAATATCAATCTTTGATAAACAGAAGTTATTAAACCTAAAGTAGCGATATTCTGAAATAAAAAATAATAAGAATTAGGTATATAAGTCTTTGAATATAAATTTCTATTGAATTACGCATTCATATTGATATTAAAAAGTTATCGATATTGAGGAATAATTCATTGGTAATTATTAATCATCCTCCTTAATTTGACTCATCTACGATGTAAATCGTCTGATTCTTAAATTAGGGAAGGATTACCTATGAATATACTTATTACTGGTGGAACTGGTTTTATAGGCAAACAGATAGCTAGAAAAATCTTGAAATTAGGGACTATCAAACTAGATGGACAAGCTGCTCAATCCGTAGAAAAAATCATATTATTCGATGCCTTTGCAGGAGAGGACATTCCTGAAGATCCAAAAATTCAGGTTGTGATCGGCGATATTACTGATAAAAAACAGGTATTAGAAATTACTAAAAATGTAGATGTTATTTGGCATTTAGCTGCTGTGGTAAGTTCTGCTGCAGAAGCTGATTTTGATCTAGGTATGGAAGTCAATTTGTATGGTTTGTTGACCTTACTTGAATCGGTAAGACAGCACGGGATCAAACCCCGATTTATTTTTGCCAGCGGTTGCGCTGTATTTGGAGGTGCTCTACCAGAAGTAGTTACAGATGACACGGTCGTCACACCTAAATCGTCCTATGGCATGCAAAAGGCAGTAGGCGAATTACTTGTTTCAGACTACTCACGTAAAGGCTTCATTGATGGGCGAGTATTACGTTTACCTACAATTGTTGTTCGTCCAGGTAAGCCCAATAAAGCTGCTTCAACATTTTTTAGTTCGATCATTCGTGAACCGCTCAAAGGTGAAACTGCGGTTTGTCCTGTCCAAGCTGATACGCCAGTATTTATCACCTCTCCACGTCGCTGTGTTGACTCAATGATTCACGCAGCGGTTATTTCTCCGGATCAGTTATCCGATCAGCGCATTATTCCATTACCTGGTTTAACGGTGACCGTTCAGCAAATGCTGGAAGCCCTAGAAAAAATTGCAGGAAAATCCGCAGTAGATCTCGTGCAGTGGCAAGAAGATAAAACCATTCAACGTATTGTGAAAAGTTGGCCAGTGCGAGTTAAAGCTGAATATGCTGAATCACTCGGTTTCAAAGCGGATAAGAATTTTGAAAGCATCATCGAGGCGCATATTGAAGATACCCAGGAATTAATAGCTGAGATAGCTAATTAAAGTGAGACAGTATTATGGAAGATATTCAAGCTAAATCTGCTTTAGAAGAGCAGACCATTAAACGTATTTCAAAAAGAATTATTCCTTTTCTTATTATTCTGTTTGTAATGGCATTTTTAGACAGAACAAATATCGGCTTTGCTGCTTTGCATATGAATGATGCAATTGGCATTACTCAAACGATATTTGGCTTAGGCGCTGGTATTTTTTTCCTTGGTTATTTTATTGCCGAAGTTCCGAGTAATGTACTGCTACATCGCTTCGGTGCCAGAATCTGGATCGCGCGTATCATGATTACTTGGGGAATCATTGCTGCCTTAATGGGCTTTATCCAAAATGGAACCCAATTTATCGTTTTGCGTTTTTTACTTGGTATTGCGGAAGCTGGCTTTTTTCCTGGTGTGATCTTCTATCTTACTTTGTGGTTTCCAGCGCGATATCGTGCACGTGTATTTGCCACATTTTATTTAGGTCTCCCAATTGCCCAGATTATTGGCGCACCTATTTCAGTTGGACTGATGCAATGGGGTAATACTATCGGTTATGAAGGCTGGCGCATGATGTATGTGCTTGAGGGCATTCCATCCATCATTCTAGGGATCATTTGTCTTAAATACTTAACCAATACGCCTAAAGAAGCTCAGTGGCTCACTACAGAACAGCGTCAATGGTTAATGAGAACTTTAGAGAGAGAAGAACTTGAAAAAACTGAAGCTGCTGACTCTCATTTAACTAAGTCAGCGCTTATTAAACAAGTGTTTAAAAATCCATTGGTATGGATTATGGCCATTGTTTACTTTGGCATTACTTCTGGTTCAAATGCCATGTTCTTCTTCTTGCCAAGTGTGCTGGAGTCATTCCGTAATACCTTTGGCATGGAAATCAGTTTAATTCAAAATGGTCTTTTAACTGCAATTCCATATGCATTCGCTGCTGTAGGTATGATTTTATGGAGCCGACGCTCGGATCGTAAACAGGAACGTCATAAGCATGGTGCTTGTGCAGCTCTTATGGCGGCAAGTGCAATTGCAATCGCATTAATTGTCAACCAGCCCTGGGCTATTATTGTTGGGTTTATTTTCCTGGCAATTGGAGTGTTTAGTGCGATTAACATTTTCTGGACACTACCAGGTCAGACATTGACGGGAGTAGGTGCCGCCGCTGGTATTGGACTGATTAACTCTGTAGGTAACTTAAGTGGTTTTACAGGGCCATATTTAACAGGGTACTTATATACCACGACTGGTACTTATACTACTGCATTTCTAGTCATCGCTGGATTTGTTGCGATTGGCGGGATCGGGTTATTGGTACTCGCGCGATTAAATGGCAAACAGATAGAAAAAGAAAAATTAAATCTGAAAGCCCAACCCAATCAAGGAGTATAAAACATGGCAAGGATTGGATTCGTGGGAACCGGTATTATGGGCACACCCATGGTTATGAACTTAATCAAGGATGGTCACCAGGTTCAGGTTTGGAATAGAACAATTTCTAAATTGAAAACATTAGAAGAGGCGGGCGCACAAGTCTGTCATCAGCTATCGGAAGTTGGAAGAGATGTTGATCTTCTTATTGTAATGCTGAGTGATGGAAAAACTTGTGATGAAGTCCTGTTCCAAAAAGATGGAGCGATCTCTGAACTAAAGAAAAATAGTATTGTGATTGTCATGAGTTCAATCCCGGTAGAAACTGCAAAACATCAAAATGAACGATGTTTATCCTTAGGATTAAGATACCTGGATGCACCTGTTTCAGGCGGTGAAAAAGGTGCACAAAATGCGACTCTAGCTATTATGGTGGGTGGTGAGGAAGATACCTTTACTGAAGCCCAAACTGTTCTAAATTCTATGGGCAGAGCAGTCTTGGTGGGCGCTGCCGGATGTGGAGAGCTCGCCAAACTGGTTAACCAGATGATTGTGGCGAGTACGATTGCTACCGTGGCAGAAGGTTTGCTCTTTGCTCAGCAAGGCGGGGCTGATCCTTATAAAGTAAAGCAGGCATTAACTGGTGGATTTGCTGACTCTCCTATTTTGCAACAGCATGGTGAACGTATGTTAAGTCAAAACTTTAAACCAGGAGGCGCAGCGAGTACTCAGTTAAAAGATACTCATACTGCTATAAATTATGCACAGAAATTAAAATTAAAGTTGCCGGTAGCGGAATTGGTAGATCAGCTCTTTTCAGATATGGTCCATCATGGCGATGGAGCCTTAGATCATTCAGGATTAATTCGTGAATTAAAAAGGCTTAATAATATAGAGGTATAGCTATATCTCTTGATATTTTTTAAAACTGGCTTTTAAATAGCCAGTTTTTTTATTTTAAATATATTATTTTTAATTCTAAAATATTTAATACATTTTAATATCTATTTTTAAATCAATGTTTTTTAAAATAAAATATATATCGATAGGACTGAGTTATCGAATGCTGGGAAAATGTAATTGGAATTTCAAAATCGATAGAACTATATTTTTTTATATTTTATTAAATAGAGAAATTCTCTATTAAATAAAATTATTCAGAATAAGAATGGATGGAATTAACCATTTTCAGGTGGTTAATAAATAGGGAAAGAGAATGAGTTTAAAAAAAGTTCATCGGCATTCATGGGTGTCTCTTGTTGTTTGCTGGTTAATCTGGCTGGTTATTGCATATGATCGTGAACTCATATTCCGCGCGGCAGTCATGATTTGTGAAGAGTTCTCTCTTACACCCACAGAGTGGGGCTATACCATTGCCGCTATTACTGTGTCCCTAGCCTTACTCAGTATTCCGGTAAGTGCCTATTGTGATTTAAAAGCACCGGGCTGGAAACGTGCTATGTTCCAGTGGCCTTTGATTGTCGGATTTACTTTTCTGTCCTTACTTTCTGGCATCATGTCATTTAGTAATACTTTCTATAAGTTTGTTATCTTACGGATATTGGTGTCCATTGGTTGTGGGGTAGCCGAACCCATCGGGGTGAGTAACACTGCAGAATGGTGGCCTAAAGAGCACCGAGGATTTGCAATCGGTGCCCACCATGCTGGTTATCCCGTTGGTGCAATGCTGAGTGGGGTAGTAATGGCATCAATTATTTATTATTTTGGTCCTGAAAACTGGCGTTATGCATTTTATCTCGGCATCATGATTTCAGTACCGGTATTAACATTCTGGGCTATTTATTCAAACAAGAAACGCTATGATGAGTTTCATGATGCATGTATAGATCGAGGACTTACTCCACCGACAGATAATCCATGTCTAGAAACCAAATCCTTAAATCCAGCTGCTGCGAAGAAAGGTTCCTTAAAAAGAACTTTAAAGTCACGCGGTATTTTATTTACGGCGGGTAGTACCTTAATTACACACATTGTATATCTTGGTTTCCTGACTATTTTTCCTGCATATCTTTATAATATTGTGGGACTAGATCTTGCTAAAGCGGCAGGTTTAAGTGCCGTATTTACAATTACAGGAATTATGGGGCAAATTTTCTGGCCTTCTTTGTCCGATAAAATTGGACGCCGTAAAACACTCATTCTTTGTGGAATCTGGATGGCTGTTGGTATTGCCAGTTTCTGTTTAACCCAAGGTGTAATTTCTGTCATTATTATTCAATTAATTTTTGGTTTCTCTGCCAATGCAATCTGGCCAATTTATTATGCCACAGCATCAGATTATGCCGAGCAAGATGCCATGGGTACAGCGAACAGTATCATTACCGTGGCCCTTTATGTGGGAGGAGCGATTGCCCCCATTCTCATGGGTTCATTACTGACGAATTTTGGAGGATGGCATAATGCAACCGGTTATACACTTTGCTTTATTTTAATGTCAGTCTGTGCATTGATTGGTGTGTTGCTGCAAGTTATCTTGGGCTATCTGGACAAGAAAGATCATTTAAAACCTGTTTAATTCCTGATTAATTCCATAAATTTCGACTGTAGTTTCCTCATGGATTGAGGGTGCTACAGTCTTATCCATTTTTATATTTGAGTTAAAGGATTTGGCTTTCATGTGGGTTTCATCCAGCTAAATGAATAGGACGGGCATCTTAATAATGAACCGTCCTATTTTTTATATTAGTTTTTTTATTTAATACTCTCTTTTATAAATTGAACTAAACCAGATTTTGATCATGACCTAAAATATTCTGGTTCACATTACTCTCCAAAATAGAGAACAGTCGTTCTTGAGCTTCATCAGTAGCCCAAGCAATATGCGCTGTAATCATGACATTTGGATGCTTGAGTTTTAACAAGGGATGATCGGCTGCAGGAGGCTCCTGGTCCAGCACATCTGCACCAAAACCTGCAATCTGCTGATTCATTAATGCTTCTGCAACATCCTCACTATGAACCAAACCGCCACGGCCTACATTAATCAAAATGCTATCTTTTTTCATTTGACTGAGTACAGTCCGATCAATCATAAAACGGGTTTCATCATTCAACTCACAATGCAAGGACAGCACATCAGCAAGCTGAATTGCCTGTGTAAATGGAACATATCCTTCACGACAGGTGGTAGCATTCTTACGTTCACTGAAGGTAACTTTCATACCAAATGCCTGGGCTTTTTCTGCAAGCGATTGACCGATTTCGCCCTTACCTACAATGACCAGATTTTTATTTTTGAGTTCACGGATGGGCGCTGCAAGATAGAAAGATACTGGACTATTTGACCAGGTCCCATCGCGAACCGCTTTAACTTGGGAGTCGAAATTTTTGATCAGGTTCATCATCAGGACAAATGCATGTTCAGCCACTGCATCGCCAGCATAGCCACGAATATTGCAGATTTTGATATCTCTAGACTTTAATAAATCGACATCTACATGATCGTAACCTGTGGAACAAAGTGCCAGTAACTTTAAGTTCGGATTATTGTCCAGAATCTGTTCATCAACTTTCAGGTCACTGATGATGAGCACATCCTGATCATGGACCTGATCATAAAACTGTTGCTGACTTAACTGCTCATATTCAGTGTATTCAACAGGGAAATTAAATTGAAATGCTTTATTTAGTAATACGCCTTTTTCAACACAGGTAACTTTTACGGTATTCATAAATCTTTAATGTCTACATAGTGGTACTGCGTATGACTTATTTTTTAATTAAATCATATGCCATTTTAGTATCCTCTAACTGCACCAGCGAGGCATGACGTGCAGAAAGAGGGTCTTTATTTTCAATTGCAGTTAAAATTGCTTTATGCCGAGGCAATGAATGGTTCTGTAAATTCGGTCTTAAACTGGTAACCTGGATTGCCTGCTGCAAAGGTAAAACCAGCATTTTTGACATATATGCCAATAAATCATTATGAGTTGCTTTGGCAATTGAAAGGTGAAAGTCAATATCCGGCTGGATAAACTCTTCGATACTTTCTGCCTGTTCCATCCCTGCATACGCTTTTTTAATGCGTGCTATATCTTCCTCTGTCGCCGTACTTGCTGCGATATAAGCCAATTCCGGCTCTAATACACGACGTACAGTAGATAAAGTTTTAAAAAATTCATTTTCAGGGGTGGATTGTATAAGCCAGTATAAAATATCCGGATCAAGTAAATGCCATTCATCTTTAGGGCGAACAACCGTACCAATTTTAGGGCGAGAATAGGTCAGGCCTTTGGCATTCAGAACACGAATAGCTTCACGAAATACCGGTCGACTGACTTGAAATTCTTCACATAACTCTGCCTCTGAAGGCAATTTTGCATTTTCCGGTATTTCGCCAGATACTATTTTTAGACCTAATTGCTGAACAATAAGAGCATGTTGGCTTTTACTTGGAACAGGATTTTTATAGTCGGCATTACTCATATTTTACAATTGACCATTTATGATCTCATTATGGTATAGATGACCTTATGATTTCACAAGATCATCTAAATTTTAGCCACTTAATGTGAATGTCGGGGTACTTCAGAGCCTCGGCAACCTACCAGAAAATCAAAGTCACAGCCTTGATCTGCCTGAAGTACATGATCTACATAGAGCTGACGATAGCCCCCAATAAAGCTTGGTCTTGGTGGTTCTGGTAAATTGGCTAAACGTTGCTGCAATTCTTCATCAGAAATATCCAGGTGTAATTTTCCGGCATAAGCATCGAGTTCAATATAGTCACCATTTTGAACAGCGGCCAAAGGACCACCGGCCATAGCTTCTGGTGCAACATGCAAGACTACCGTGCCATATGCAGTACCACTCATTCGTGCATCAGAAATACGAACCATGTCGGTAATTCCTTTTGCCAGAATTTTTGGAGGTAATCCCATATTTCCGACTTCTGCCATGCCTGGATAACCTTTTGGACCGGCATTCTTGAGTACCAAGACACAGGTTTCGTCTACATCAAGATCTGGATCAACAATACGTGCCTTATAGTCATCAAAGTTTTCAAAGACTACAGCACGTCCACGATGTTTCATTAATTCAGGGGAGGCCGCAGACGGTTTCAATACAGCGCCTTTTGGTGCCAAATTACCTTTAAGAATACACATCCCCCCATCATTACGAAGTGGGTTATCAATTTGACGAATCACTTCATCATTGTAGATAGGGGAGTTTTGGCAATTTTCCCAGATCGATTGACCATTGACAGTTAATGCTTGAGGATGGGGAAGTAGATTATTTTCACCCATACGACGTAATACTGCTGGCAATCCACCACTATAATAAAATTCTTCCATCAGGAAGCGCCCTGAGGGCTGCAAATCAACAATGGTTGGCATACCGCGACCCACACGGTTCCAGTCATCCAGTTCCAGATCAACCCCGATTCGGCCAGCAATTGCTTTCAGATGAATAACAGCATTGGTTGAACCACCAATTGCAGCATTAACTTTGATAGCATTTTCAAAAGCTTCTTTAGTTAAAATTTTAGAAAGACGCAGATCTTCTTTCACCATATCTACAATACGCATACCAGATAAATGCGCCAATACATAACGACGAGAATCTACCGCAGGGATTGCCGCATTATGGGGTAAAGAGGTTCCTAAAGCTTCTGCCATACATGCCATTGTAGAAGCTGTACCCATGGTATTACAGGTTCCTGCTGAACGTGACATACCAGATTCAGCTGATAAAAATTCATTTAAATCAATTTTTCCTGCTTTTAATTCTTCATGCATCTGCCAGACGATAGTACCCGCACCGATATCTTTACCCTTATGTTTGCCATTCAGCATAGGACCGCCTGTCACCACAATTGCAGGAACGTCACAACTTGCAGCACCCATGAGCAAAGCAGGAGTCGTTTTATCACAACCTGTTAACAAGACAACGCCGTCGATGGGGTTACCGCGAATTGCTTCCTCTACATCCATACTGGCTAAGTTACGGGTAAGCATTGCAGTAGGGCGTAAGTTGGATTCTCCATTGGAGAAAACCGGGAACTCAACTGGAAAGCCGCCAGCTTCTAAAACACCTTTTTTGACATGCTCAGCAATTTTACGGAAATGTGCATTACAAGGTGTAAATTCTGACCAGGTGTTACAAATACCAATAATTGGTCGTCCATCAAACTCGTGATCTGGAATCCCCTGATTTTTCATCCAACTACGATACATAAATCCATTTTTATCGGTTGTCCCAAACCATGCAGCTGAGCGTAAAGGTTGTTTGTTAGACATCTCTATATCCCTATATAGTATTACTATTAAAAACATTAAAACTAAAATACAGTAAATAAAATGCTTTTAAAAGGGTTTACAATTTAAATAGTAATACTATATTTTATTCTGGTAAATTCCTCTTTCAGCATGAAGCTAAAACTAGAAATGGAAAATGGAGTCGAATATGGAATTCGAGAAGGATGTCATCAGGAAGGTAACATTTAAGCTCATACCCGCTTTAGTGGTCTTATATTTAGTTGCTTATATTGATCGTGCGGCAGTCGGTTTTGCTCATTTACATATGGGGGCAGATGTAGGAATAGGTGATGCGGCTTATGGATTAGGTGCAGGTTTATTCTTTATTGGTTATTTCTTATTTGAGGTGCCAAGTAATCTACTCTTAGACAAGTTTGGCGCAAGAAAGTGGTTTGCCAGAATTCTGCTTACATGGGGGTTAATCACCATGGCAATGGCACTCATTCAAGGACCTTACAGTTTTTATATCCTCAGATTTTTACTCGGTGTAGCTGAAGCTGGCTTCTTTCCAGGAGTACTATATCTGATCACCCAATGGTATCCAGTGCGCCATCGTGGAAAAATCATGGGGATGTTTATTCTTTCTCAGCCGATTGCCATGATGGTAGCCGGGCCTTTGGCAGGTGCATTATTGGGCATGGACGGTATTGCCAATATGCATGGCTGGCAGTGGTTATTTGTGATGGTCGGTTTACCGGCAGTGTTATTGTCTTTACCTACCTTGCTTTATCTTCCAGAAAAAATTAATAGTGTTAAGTGGCTGAGTAATGAACAAAAAATTTGGTTAAGTAATGAGCTGGTTAAAGATGAAGCTGAATATGATCAAACACGTCATGGAAATCCGCTTCATGCTTTAAAAGATAAGCGTGTATTGACTCTTGCTTTGTATTATCTACCCGTCACTTTAAGCATTTATGGCTTAAATCTCTGGTTACCCACCATTATCAAGCAGTTTAGTGGTGGTTCAGATTTACAAGTAGGTTTTCTCTCAAGTATTCCTTATGTATTCGGAATTATTGGTCTACTTATTATTCCCCGCAGTACAGATAAATTAAATGACCGTTATGGACACCTGAGCTTCTTATATGCCTTAGGAGCTTGTGGCATGTTCTTTAGTGCATGGCTAACTTCTCCTGTTATGCAATTGATCGCTCTTTCTGTTGTTGCATTCTGTCTATTTTCAACCACAGCCGTATTCTGGACACTTCCTGGACGCTTCTTGACAGGTGCCAGCGCAGCAGCAGGTATTGCTCTTATTAACTCAGTTGGAAATCTGGGTGGTTATATCGGTCCATTTGGAATTGGTTTATTGAAGCAATACACCGGCAACATGGCTTCAGGTTTGTACTTTTTAACAATAGTCATGATTTTTGGTTTGATTTTGACATATTTCGTCTATGCAAAATTTGAGACCAAAACATCTAAAACAATGAACATTAATGAAAATGCTAAAGGATAGCAGCATGAATATTATTCAGTTTGAAGATCATTCTAATCAGCGTGCAATAGGCGTCGTAGAAAACAATCAGGTATCTCAGATTAATACAGTGACTACTGTACGTGAGCTTGCATTATTAGCAATAGAAAAAGGTCTTTCGCTTGAAAAGCAAGTTGAGATATTAGGTTTTGTAGAACAACGTTATGACTATGCTGAGCTGTTAGAGCATCATAAGGTTTTGCCACCATTGGATCATCCGGATGCTGCTCATTGTTTTATCTCGGGAACAGGCTTGACCCATTTAGGATCAGCATCCGCACGCGACAAGATGCATCAACAGAACCTGAATGATCCGGCTTCGATGACAGATACCATGCGCATGTTCCAGTGGGGACTAGAAAAAGGTAAACCTGAAGCAGGTCAGGTGGGTGCACAACCAGAATGGTTTTATAAAGGGGATGGCTCAATTGTTGTACGTCCTGGGAAAGAATTACCATTGCCTCCTTTTGCTGAAGATGGGGGTGAAGAACCTGAGATTGCCGGTTTATATGTGATTGGCCCGGATTTAAAACCGTATCGTATTGGTTTTGCACTAGGCAATGAATATTCAGATCATGTGATGGAACGCCGTAATTATTTATATCTTGCACATTCAAAATTACGTTTTTGCAGTTATGGCCCGGAATTAAGAACGGGAGATCTGCCTAAACATTTGGTAGGTAAAAGCCGGCTGAAACGTAATGGTGAAGTGATCTGGGAAAAAGAGTTTCTTTCAGGTGAAGACAATATGTGTCATAGCCTGACTAATCTTGAATATCACCATTTCAAATATCAACAGTTCCTCAAGCCTGGAGATGTACATATCCACTACTTCGGTACAGCGACCTTGTCTTTTGCAGATGGTATGAAAGCTGAAATTGGCGATGAATTTGAAATTGAAATGAAAGAGTTTGGTCAACCATTGGTAAATAAACTCGCACCTACTCAACCTGAACTACCAATTGGCTCAGTCATTACTCTTTAAGGAATTAATATTATGAATAATATCGGCCACAACTTTATAGCGGGTACC
>DFAM01000004.1:0-5544 GCA_002365595.1 Acinetobacter sp. UBA3106
TTCTACTTGGGAATAACACAACTTTGATCCAAATAATTATTCGCCACCTTCACATAATGCCGTGCTGAATAAGGTAAAAATTCTTTTTCTTTATCTGTGAGTGGACGGACTTTCTGTACCGGACTACCAACATATAAATAACCACTTTCCAGACGTTTACGTGGTGGAACCAAAGAGCCTGCACCAATCATCACATCATCTTCAATAATGACGTCATCTAAAACAATGCTGCTGATGCCAACCAGTACGCGATTGCCAATGGTACAGCCATGCAGTTTGACATGATGACCAATCGTGACATCTTCGCCAATAATGAGCGGAGAACCTTCGGGTTTATCGGCTTTTTTATGACTCACATGCAACATGGCATGATCTTGTACATTGGAATTTTTGCCAATGTGAATATGATTCACGTCACCACGAATCACCGCAAAGGGCCATACCGAAACATTTTCAGCAAGTACTACATCGCCAATGACCACTGACATGTCATCAACATAACAAGAGTCATCAATTTGCGGAATGGTATCTAAATAGGGACGAATATTTTTAGCCATGTGAAGGTTTCAATCTGTAGTTATCAAGTATTATAAAATAAAAAAGCACCCAGACCGAAATGTGGGTGCCTTAACTTAAGTCTAAAGCTGAACTTAGAACAAGTTTGCGAAGAATTGTTTGATGTGATCAATCATTTTGGCAAAGAAACCCGCTTCTTCAACAGCTTGAAGAGCTACCAGCGGTTTTTCTGCAATCACTTTACCATTCAGGCTAGCGACATATTTACCCACCACTTGACCCTTTTTAAGTGGTGCAGTCAATTTAGGCTGAACGACTAACTGGGTTTTAATGGCATTGGCTTCGCCTTTAGGCATAGTCACATTAAAGTTTTCTGCCAGGCCAATTTGCACATCGTTGCTTTTGCCATACCAAACTTTTGACTTGGCCAAAACCTGATTGGCAGGTTGAACCTTAACGGTTTCAAAGTTCGCATAACCCCAAGCCAAAATTTCACGTGTTTGTGATGCACGTTCGTTCATGCTTGGCGCGCCAAAAATCACTGAAATTAAACGTAGTGGACCACGTTTAGCAGAAGTGGTTAAGCAATAACCTGCTTCTTCAGTATGACCTGTTTTTAAACCGTCTACACTTGGGTCGGTATAAAGCAAGGCATTACGGTTGCCTTGTTTAATGCCGTTAAAAGTGAATTCTTTTTCAGAGTAGATTGGGTAATACTTTGAACTGTCATGAATGATATGTTGTGCAAGTGTCGCCATATCTTTTGCAGTCGAGTAGTGACCTTCAGCAGGCATACCGGTTGCATTAATGAAGCTGGTATTGGTCATGCCAATACGTTTTGCTTCCTGATTCATCATGTGGGCAAAAGTACCTTCATTGCCCGCAATGTGTTCTGCCATGGCTTTTGAAGCATCATTACCTGACTGGATGATAATCCCACGTAACATTTCTAATGCTGTTGCAGTGCCGTTGAGTGGTACATACATACATGATTCTGTACTGCTACCACGACACCAGGCAGATTCGTTCATGCGAACTTTTTCATCTTCCGTGAGATCACCACTCAATAACTTTTGTTCAATGATGTAACTGGTCATCATTTTAGTCATTGAAGCCGGTGCTAATTTTTCATTTTCATTTTTTGATGCGAGGATTTGCCCTGTCTCATAATCCATTAACACATAAGATTTATTATTGAGTTCTGGCGGAGCAGATAAGACAGTTGCTGCGTATGTGAAGTTCGGCAATAGTAATAATGCAGCAAGGGCGCTTTTGTGGGTCATTCTGGGTGGTTCCAATATCTTAATAATAAGCACAAAGAGCTTTGCATTTTAGGACAAAGCAAAGCCGACTTCTACCGTGAGAATCGGCTTATTTCAAAAGTATTGTAACCAATTGGTATTATTTACTGTATGCAGAGAGTTCTTGGCAAATCTCCTGGTTTTTTGCATCTCCGGCCTTTTTCGCATCGCTACGTGCTTCAGCTAAAATAGGCTTAAATTTTTTCTCTTTGCTGAGTTTTGATAGCGTAGAAACAGCATCTTTTTCTGCGGGTAAATATTCCTGAGCCAGTTTGGAATATCCTTGTTCAAACTGAGCCTTATCTTTGACTAAACCTGGGCAGACTTCTGAAAGTACATAAATGGCGGCCAGTTCTTGTTGAGTCACTTTTTGTAATGGAGTAACTTCAATATTTTCATCTTTTTGCGTAGCTGCATGAGTCACTGAAACTGTCATAAGAGCAGTGGTGAATAAACCTAGGGAAACAGATTTGAGCAGGGATACTTTCATTAAACAGACCTAAATTATTTAAAAACATCACAATAAAAATAAGCTTAACGAAATTTTTGGTAATTGTAAGTACACAAATGTATTGAAGCTGTTGAAACGACCCGGTCAATAAAAAAAATTGCTCCAAAAAGAGTTAAAAAAAGGTATAAAAAGAATTCTTCTTTATGCCCGGAATCATTACAAAACGCTTAATATCTTGATTATTCTATATATAACAAGTGCTCTATATTAAGCCTGATAATTGACTACATCATCGCAAACCGACTGTTGTTCATCTTTGCTGGTTTCTTTTGCTGCCTGACGCGCTTCCTCTAGCACAGATTTATATTCTGAATCTGTCTGAATTTTATCAAAAGTCATGGATTTATCTGAATAGTCTTGCAGATAAGTTTTAATTAACAGCTGAATGTTTTGATCAAATTTTGCATTTTTACCCACAATGGCAGGGCATACTTCAGCCATCACTTGAGTTGAAGCAATATCTTCTTTCACAATAGTATTGGCTTCTTCCACAGATAAGCCTTCATCGGCTAAAACAGTGGAAGATAACAATGCTGCAATGCCTAACCCCAATAAGCCACGAAATGATATGCTTTTAATCATTTTTTAAATCACACTTTTTGAATGGATGTTGAGCGTCAAATATATATAATTTTCTATACAATTCAATCAAATGTTCTGATCAGTCATTTTTAACCTTTACGAGATGTTTAAGTGAATATATTAATTGCCAATGATGATGGCGTTTTTGCTCCCGGTCTTCAGGCCTTGGCTCAAGCCTTGGCTCCTCTGGGGCGTGTCGTCATTGTTGCCCCTGAAAGTGAACGCAGTGGTTTTTCCAGCGCACTGACTTTAGATCGCCCTTTACGACCGATTCAAATTTCAGCAGATGTCTGGGCAGTCAATGGAACACCTGCAGACTGTGTCTATCTGTCCATGAACGGTTTATTCGATTTTGAATTTGATCTGGTGGTTAGCGGAATTAACAGCGGGGCAAATCTGGGTGATGATGTACTTTACTCAGGCACTGTCGGAGCAGCCTTTGAGGGGCGCCTGATGAAACAACCTGCCATTGCCGTATCTATGGCAGGGCCAAATGTACGTTCTTATGACAGTCCGAATGATTATGCAGTGGCCGCAAAATGGGTGCATGATTTTATTGCCCAAGGTCTGCCGACTTTACCTCCACGCCATATTTTTAACGTGAATATTCCAGATGTATCTGAATTGCAAGGTTCGAAAATTACTTATCAGGGACGTCGCAGTCAATCTAAACCCATTACCAGTCATGTAGACCCACGTGGACGCCAGGTTTACTGGATTGGCTTGTCAGGAGAGGCTGTGGCTGAACCCAAAAAAGGTGTAACCGAAATCGAATCGGACTTTTTTGCGGTGGCAAATGGGTACGTCAGTATTACGCCAATTCAAATGGACGCCACTAATTATGAGATTTTACACACATTACATGCACAGTTTTCTAAATAGTGGCCAGTAGTGTTATAACTTTGTGAAAAAGCAGAATTGAACATATTTTTCAGAAGCTTTTTTGCTAATCTTAGCGCAAACCTAAAATTGACTTATGTGTAGAGAGGAAGATTAATGCACTTGGTGTCATCGTATCGCTTATTTGCTGTGCCTGCAGGCTTGTTGAAAACCATGGTGTTGTCTACAGCTGTTATTGCAACTGCTATTTTGAGCGGCTGTGCTTCAAAACCACAAGTTCATAATGCAACACGTTATGCCACTGCACCAGACTACTATACAGTTCGATCTGGAGACACATTAAGCGGGATTGCTGCACGTTATGGTCTAGCTTATACCAGTGTTGCTGATATGAATGATATAACGGCGCCATATCGCATTTATGTTGGTCAATCTTTACGTTTAAAAGATTCAGGTTCACGTCGTACCACGACAACTCAAGCGGTGACACAAGCAGCGCCAATTCAACGTCAAACCGTTCAAATTCCGACTGCACCGGTGAATAGGCCTGCTCCGGTAACCACCACCACGGCACCTGTAGTCTCCTCGCAAGTCTCTAGTTTGCGCTGGGTAAAACCAAGTAATGGCGCCGTGATTGCAAACTTTAATCTTGCTGCAAATGTGAAGGGCATTCGTTATAGCGGTAATACCGGAGATGCAATTTTTGCAGCGGCAGATGGTCAGGTGGTCTATGCAGCAGATGGTCTAAAAGAATATGGTAATTTAATTCTGATTAAACATATAGATGGCTACATTACTGCTTATGCGCATAACAGTAAAATGAATGTCAGCAGTGGCCAGAATGTGACAGCAGGGCAGAAAATTGCTGAAATGGGTTCAACAGGAGCCAATCGGACCATGCTCGAGTTCCAGGTACGTCTAAACGGTAAACCTATCAATCCGACTAATGTTTTACCAATAAATTAAATTTTAAGAATACAAAACATAAATTTCACCGTATAATACAATGAGTTGCTTTTATCGGAAAGATAAAGTAATCATAAGTTCAGAGGGAAATTTATGTTAGATCAACTTCGAGCAATGGGTGTGTTTGCTTGTGTTGTTGAAAAAAGCTCGTTTAGCGGTGCTGCACGTGAGTTAGGAATCACGACCAGCGCCGTGAGTCAGCAAATTCGTTCTCTAGAAAATGAAATGGAAGTTAAGCTTCTACATCGATCGACTAGAAAATTAAATTTGACTGAAGCCGGACAAGCTTTTTTCCACAGCTGTCAAGAAATGCTCGCCGCTGCAGAGCGCGGAAAAATCCGTATCAACGAGTTACGTGATGACTTGGTTGGGGATTTACGCATTGCCACAACCCCAGAACTTGGTGCTAATCATGTGATTCCTGCACTATCTCATTGGATGCAGGCGCACCGTGGTCTCGATGTACATGTAGAGGCAGATAATCAATACATTGATTTAATCGAGGGGCGGATTGATATTGCTTTACGCATGAGTCCAAAAATAGAAGATCATAATTTGAATGTAGTGCCATTGGCTCTGGTTGAGCAGGTGATGGTGGCTTCACCAAGTTATTTGAATCAATCGGCACCTGTATCACGACCTGAAGACCTAAATAATCATGATCTGATTCCAGTCAATATAATGAAAAATTATCAACATTTTTCATTTCAAAATGCAGCGTTGGGTGAAACAGTTAATCTGGAAATGAAATCACGTTTAAGTACCAATAACGTTCTGGTGGCAAAGTCATTATGTTTGCAAGGGCATGGTATTGCACGAATTTTATAT
>DFAM01000004.1:5637-27497 GCA_002365595.1 Acinetobacter sp. UBA3106
ATGAAGGTTCATCGCTGTTTAGACGCATTAAAACAATATTTTAGCCAGTTGCCCGGCGGAAGAATTTATCAAGCAGCTTCATAATAATTAAGTATAAAAAAAGCCGCAATAAGCGGCTTTTTTTAATTGCATCGAAGGCTTAAGCTAAGTAATTCTTGATCATTTTAACCAGACGTTCAATCAATTGATCAGCCTGTTGCTGGTTAATGTTCAGTGGCGGTAATAAACGAATCACAGAACCTGCCGTCACATTGATAATTAAATGATATTCATCACGTGCAACATTGACCAATTCGCCACAATCTTTTGGTAATTCAATCCCGATCATCAGACCAAAACCACGAACGGTAATGTTCTGATCAGCCAGTTGCTGGGTTAATTGATCAACAATATAACTGCCCATGTTCGCAGCATTTGCAACCAGGTTTTCTTTTTGGAGGGTATCAATCACGGTATAAACTACACGTGAACCCAGCGCAGTACCACTATAAGTCGAACCATGGTTACCGGCAGTTAACACACCTACGCCACGGCCTTGGGTCATCACCGCACCAATCGGGAAGCCATTACCCAAGCCTTTGGCTGTGGTCAGTACATCTGGCACAATATTGGTGTGCTGGTAAGCAAAGTATTTACCGGTACGGCCATTACCGGTTTGAACTTCGTCCAGCATCATTAACCAGTTGTGCTGATTACAGATTTGACGAATTTCTTCAAGGTAGCTAAAACCTTGAGGTGCCGTGTTGACACCACCTTCACCTTGAATTGGTTCAACTAAAATCGCAACGATATCTGGATGGTGAATTGCAGCTTCTTCAATTGCTTCGATATCGCCAAATGGCACACGAATAAAACCTTCAACCAAAGGTGCGAAACCTTCCTGAACTTTTTTATTGCCTGTCGCTGAAAGAGTCGCCAGAGTACGACCATGGAAAGAATGATCTGCCACAATGATCTTTGGGATTTTAATGCCTTGCATATGGCCAAATTTACGCGCAATTTTAATGGCACCTTCATTTGATTCTGCACCACTATTCGAGAAGAAAATTTCTTCCATACCTGAAACTTCAGCAAGTTTTTGTGCAGCAGCCGTTTGCCACGGCACTTCAAAAATGTTGCTGGTATGCATCAGGGTAGCGGCCTGTTCTACAATGGCTTCAGTTACAGCAGGATGAGAGTGACCTAGACCACATACTGCAATACCTGTTAAGGCATCTAAATATTCAGTGCCATCTTCGGTATAAAGATAAGAACCTCGTCCTCGGACAAAGCTGATCGGCTGACGGCCAAATACCGGCATCAAATGAGATGGTTGATCAGTTTGCACAGGAGCAAGGGTAATGTTATTCATGACTAACTCTTATCTGTTAGGAGGGAAAAATAAAAGTTTATATAAGCAAAATCCAGAACAGAATAAAAGCCCAAATGTAAATAAAAATGGAATTATTGCTTTAGACATACTGTTTTGCTAAGTTTTGGGTATAATGCGAAGCAGATTAGTTGAGGATTTATCAATGACTGAACAAGCACGCGATACTGAAGCGTTAATTCGTGACCAAATTGCTAAACATGCAGTATTACTTTACATGAAAGGTACACCACAATTTCCACAATGTGGTTTCTCTGCACGTGCGGTAGAAGCACTCAGTCAAATTGGTCGTCCATTTGCCTATGTAAACATTTTGGAAAACCCGGATATTCGTGCAACTTTACCGCAAATTGCAAATTGGCCTACATTTCCGCAGTTGTGGATCAATGGCGAATTAATCGGCGGTAGCGATATCATGCTTGATATGTTCCAAAAAGGTGAGTTAAAGCCTTTAGTAGAACAGTACAGCCCGGCACCTGAAGCTTAATTCAGTGTGATGATGTTGTAATAAAAAAGCGCCTTGAAGGCGCTTTTTTAATGTCTCAAAAAATGTCAGGCATCTTTTGAGCTGTTGTCCTGATCATTTGCAGTGGCTTCAACGGATGTTGCTGTTACCGTTTCATCAGGTGTTATTTCAGTTTTGGCTTTTTTCTTGTCTTTCTTCTTTTTTTTCTTTTTCTTCGGTTCCTCTTCCAGTTCGGCACCATCTTCCAGCGCCTGCCAATATTCTAATTGCTCCATGACGGCAGCATAAATTGAACCTTTACTGTAACGACCTTTTTTATTCAGTGTGCCTACAGGACGTGCCATCAAAAGTTCTAAAGCCTGATCAATGGTTTCAATGGCATGAATATGGAACTGACCTTTGGCTACAGCATCAATCACATCATGACGTAACATTAGATGTTCCATATTTTGACGTGGAATAATCACCCCTTGTTTGCCAGTCAAGCCTTGTAATTTACAAGCATCATAGAAACCTTCAATTTTGGCATTCACACCGCCAATCGGTTGAACCTGACCCAACTGATTCATGGAGCCTGTAATGGCCCAGGACTGATCAATTGGTAACTGGCTGATGGCAGAAATGAGTGCGGAAAGTTCAGCTACGGTGGCACTATCACCATCAATTTGACCATAACTTTGTTCAAAGGCGAGGGCAGCCGAAAAATGTAGCATCTGTTCACGGCCAAAGTGCGCTTTCAGGAAACTCGACATCAGCAATACACCTTTGGCATGCAGTGAGCCGCCCAGTTCGACACTACGTTCGATATCCAGAATGTCACCGCCACCTTGATAGACCGATGCAGTCAAACGTGAAGGCAAGCCAAATTCGACATCGGCATATTGAATGACTGACAGGGCATTGATCTGACCTAGACGATGGCCTTTGGTTTCAATTAACTGCGTGCCACGCGTTAAATCTTGCCAGTACAATTCACGTAAATAACCCAAGCGATACTTGCGGTGATCGAGTGCGGTATTGATATGCTTTTCTGAAACGGTTTTATCACCGGCCTGAGCGGCATGATGATGTGCTTCGCGGATCAGATCACCCAAAGTTAAGGCATGTAATGACAATGAGCTTTGGTCTTCAGCCTGGCGACTTGAATCGGTGAGTAATGCAGCCAGCGCAGAACGGTCGAAAGGCAAGAGTTTATCGGCCTGAACATAGTCTGCAATCAATTGCATATAGGCTTGTTCATTAGTGTCATTACGTTGTAATGTGTCGGTAAAGTCTGCACGAATTTTAAACACACTGCCGAGTTCAGGTTCCAGTTCCAGAATTTCATAATAAATTTCAGGTTCTGCAAGCAAGATCACTTTGATATTTAATGGAATAGCCTCTGGTTCTATGGAGATACTACCAGTTAAGGTCAGCATATGTTCAAGAGAAGACAGCTTTAATTTTCCAGATTTCAAGGCACGTTTTAAACCTTGCCATGCATAAGGCTGTTCCAGCAACTGTTCAGCTTCCAGCATCAGAAAACCGCCGTTGGCCTTATGCAGTGCACCTGGACGAATCAGGGTAAAGTCGGTGGTGATGGTGCCGTTTTGAGTGAGTTGTTCCACATGTCCCAACAGGTTGTAGTGGGTAGGGAAATCTTCAAAAATGACGGGTGCACCGCTATTTGGCTTATAGGAAACAATGATATTGGCTTGATAACGTGAAGGCACACGACTAAAAATGCCAGGAGCAAAATCATCTTCTTCCTGTTCAAGGATGATTTCTACATTATTGATAATATCGTCAGCATAATATTGCAGATATTCAGTCAAGCCATCGACATCTGGATATTTGTTCTGAATAACATCAATACGCGGCATCACCACCTGTTTGGCAATGTCGCGGTTTAAATGTTGAACCTGATCGCGGGCATCATCTTCCAGATCACCTAAATGCAAACCCAAACGCTCCAATTTTTTATTCATGTAGCGAATATTCGATGCAATTTCTGCACGCTGTTTGCTATCCAGGGCATTAATGTCTTCTTTGGACATTTCCTGATATTCATTGTCTTTCAGGTGAACCGGTACAAAGCAGTGTTCATCATCTTGCGAAATCAGTTTTAAATCAAAATCTGCACCTTCTTTGGTGAGTTCCACCAAGGCTGATTGTTGTTCATCGCCGGTTTGCTCGCGAATCATTTCAATACGGTTGTGATAGGTTTCCGCAGTAAAGCGTCGTTCCAGCTGTTTTAAAATGGTTTGCCAGGTTTGATGCAGCAGGGTCTGGAATTTAGGTGCTTGTCCTGGCGGAAGTTCAAGTGCAATGGGCTGACGGGGCAACTTGAAATTGTTGACATAAACCCAGTCATTTGGCGTTTGCATGGTCTTGGCATGTTGTCGCAGTAAACGCTTGATCATGGTGCGTTTACCTAAGCCTGCTGTGCCTACTGCAAAAATATTATAGCCAGAGTAAGGCAAGGCAATGCCTGCTTCAACAGAGGCACGCGCGCGATCCTGCCCAAGAAAGTCATTCAGCGGCTTTATTCTTCGTGTTGACGCAGGAATTTTTTCAAGATTAGGCGTATGCGTCAGCTGCTTGGGATGAAGCTGTGTTTGGGTCAGGGTGTTTTGAATTTCCGGTTGATCGAATGCTGAAATTAAACTGCTTTGTATAGGGTCTGGTTGATTCACTGGAGTAGTTGCAGATAATGAAGAATTCATTTGATCGAGTTTTTGGGGCACTGTTTAAATCCAAAACTAAAATATTGCAATAGAGATTTAAGGTATACAGGTTTAGTTGAAAAATTCAAGCGCGCAGGTCATTTTTATCGATAAAATAAAATAATGATTTCATAATTATTGTTGAAACTGAACTTATTACGCGTTTGAATAGCAGCATTCAGTTTTGCAGAAAAAACAACGCAATGACAATACAATCTCCAGGGTGGAAATCAGCCTTTACTGCTTTTCTTGATCGTCGTGCACTGGTCATGCTGTTTTTAGGCTTTTCAGCCGGTATTCCCATTCTTTTAATCTTTTCCAGTTTGTCTTTATGGTTGGGTGAAGCGGGCATTGAAAAAAGTGCAGTGACCTTTTTTAGCTGGGCAGCACTGGGGTATTCATTCAAGTTTGTCTGGGCGCCTTTAATTGATGAATTGCCGGTGCCTGTCTTGACCAAAAAGCTGGGGCGACGTCGGGCCTGGTTGCTCATTGCGCAGGTTTTAATTATTAGCGCCATCTGTATTATGGCTTTTTCAAATCCGGCACTTGGTCAGGGCTATTTATATCAGATGGCAGCAGGAGCCGTGTTACTGGGGTTCTCGGCTGCAACTCAGGATATTGTGATTGATGCCTATCGTATTGAACTTGCAGAAACTGAAATGCAGACCGTCCTGGCATCCACTTATAATGCTGGTTATCGCATCGGGATGATTGTCGCTGGGGCGGGTGCATTGTTCCTTGCGGCCTCGCTTGGTACGGCCAAAGGCAACTATATTTATAGCGCCTGGAAAATTACATATTTAGTCATGGCTGCAGTCATGCTGGTCGGAATTGTCACCACTTTAGTAATTCGTGAACCGCATGTCGAACGTACTTATAAAGATTATAAGCGTAGTGATTATTATCGTCTGGTCGCCGTATTTTTTGTTGCCGTGATTGGCTTCGTAGTCAGTTATATTGTTTCTGGAAATTTAACCGAATCTGTGAAAGCACAATTCGCAATTACCGATTCGTTGTTGCTATTCTGCTTTGAAACCTTACGTTTTGTTGGATCTGCTGCTGTAGCTGTATTACTGGGCTCATTATTGGTAAAAATGGGCGCAGTGAATAAGCAAATGGCTGTGGAAACCTGGATCAGTCCGATTGCCGATTTCTTTAGGCGTTATGGTGTAAAACTGGCCTTAGTATTGTTGTTGTTAATTGGTTTTTACCGTATTTCCGACATTATTGCCGGGGTCATCTCCAATGTGTTTTACCAGGATTTAAACTTCACCAAAGAGCAGATTGCCGAAGCGGTAAAAATTTACGGGGTGATTTTCAGTCTGGTCGGTGGTTTTCTGGGTGGTTTGCTGGCACAGCGTATGAACATTATGAAATTGATGTTTGTCGGTGCCATGTTGGCCAGCTCAACCAATCTGATCTTTATTGGTTTGGTCAAATCTGGACAGCCTACACATGATGTGCAAGTCACGGTAGGTCAGCATCAGTATCAGGTGCAATCGGATGAAGTGGGTTACTGGAAAATGAAGGTACCCGCTCAGGTGTTAGCCCAAGCCAATGACATACAGGTTGCCGTACAATACCTGGATGAGGCTCAAGCTCCGGTCACTACGCAAATACCATATCTAAAATTAAATGCCCAACAGACTGGCATGCACATTCTGCCGGTAACCAGTGATAATGCCATTACGCCAGATGAAAAAGAAAACAGTTTGGTGATGCGAGGACAGTATTTTGGGCAGCCATTAACTGAAACGCAAAAAATAGTCCTGCGTCTGGATAATCAAGAATTTGATGCCAATCTGGATAAAGCAGGTGTATTTAGCGCAGCTATTCCAGGTGCAATCTTGGCAAATTCTGCCTCGAAACAGTTAGTGGCTGAAGTGATGGATAACGACAAAGCCATTTTAAGCACACAGCATGGCTATACTGTGGATATGAACTCAAGTGTAGCCAAAGGCCTGGATCTTGATGTTCAGCCCTTAGCGGCCGTCAATATTCAATCGGCTGATGAGGTGGAAATTAGCGGCAAGGTGATTAAACCTTATAGTTCACTGTGGTTATATTTTGCCATTATTGTCGATAATCTGGCATCCGGTTTGGCAGGCGCCGCATTTATTGCGTTTTTGTCGAGTTTAACCAGTGTGTCTTTCACGGCAGTGCAATACGCCATTTTTAGTTCACTCATGACTTTAACGCCGAAGATTTTAGGTGGCTATTCGGGAACGATCGTGACCAATATCGGTTATCCGAACTTCTTCCTTATGACCACCCTGATTGGTATTCCAATTTTAATATTGGTGGTGTGGGTAGGTAAGTTACTGCGTGAACATGGGCAGCAACAATCTAGCTAAGCTCAAATTTTAAAAACTGAATGAAAAACCTATTTTTTCTTGAGGAGGAAATGGGTTTTTTATTTAGCTAAAAACACTGTAAAAGTTCAAAATTATCTTATAAATAGCCTAAGTAAAAGTAAATAATTATCAGACAACACACGCAGCTAAGCCCGATAAAGTAAATAATTATCAGACAACACACGCAGCTAAGCCCGATATTGATTTAAAAATGTCAAGATCACAGGGGAGTAGGACATTAAATACTCTCTATAATCCTATTGCTAAATTGAATTTTCCACATGAAATCCCTATAGTGTCTATAAAAATTGATAACTTAGGAAAATCAAAGATGCGCATGCTGCATACCATGTTACGTGTAGGCAATTTAGAACAATCCTTAAAGTTCTATACTGAAGTACTCGGTATGACTTTGCTTCGTAAACGTGATTATGAAGAAGGTCGTTTCACTTTAGCCTTTGTGGGCTATGGTGATGAAGAAAATCATACTGTGTTGGAACTCACCCATAACTGGGACACAGAAAGTTATGAACTGGGTAATGCTTATGGTCATATTGCCATTGCAGTAGATGATGCCTATAAAGCCTGTGAAGAGATCAAGGCGCGCGGTGGTAATGTCGTGCGTGAAGCAGGTCCCATGAAAGGCGGCGTTACCGTGATTGCTTTTGTTGAAGATCCAGACGGTTATAAAATCGAGCTGATTCAGCAAGATAAAGATGCCCGTAATAACTAATAGACTTTTTTATAAAGTGATATAGATAAACTAAATATTCAACATTGAGTTGAAAAACTGGCTTTATTTATTTAGCCCAGTAAGATGAAACTTTACCAGTAGGTAAATTCACTTATTGGGCTTTTTTATATTTTCAATTATTACAGGAAGTAGCAATGTTAAAATTATTGGCATTGGATCGCTTTACTATTTTGTTGATTGTGATGGTGATCTTGGCAAGCATTCTGCCCATATCGGGCTTGGCTGCAGATATTTTTAGTGTGATCACCTCGGTAGCAATTGCAATTCTATTCTTTTTGCATGGTGCAAAACTGTCCAGAGAAGCAGTGGTGCAGGGCATCATGCACTGGAAATTTCATGTGGTGGTATTTGCTTTCACCTTTGCCTTGTTTCCGCTTTTAGGGCTAATGGCTAAACCGATTCTTTTACCGCTGTTAGGAAAAGAGTTGTACTGGGGCTTCCTGTTCATGTGCTTCTTGCCATCAACCGTGCAATCTTCCATTGCATTTACCTCGGTGGCAAAAGGCAATGTGGCCAGTGCGGTGTGCAGTGCTTCATTTTCCAATATTGTCGGGATGTTCATTACCCCGGTATTGGTCAGTTTCTTTATTTTAGGTCAGTCGCAACATGGCTTTGATCCTACCTCCTCAATTCTTCAAATTACCTTATTGTTACTGGTGCCATTTGTATTGGGGCAGATATTACGCCCTTATGTTTATCCATATATGTTGAAATTGCCCGGTATTGTCAAAGCATTCGATCAGGGCACTATTCTGATGGTGGTATATGGTGCTTTTAGCGGGGCAGTCGTTGCAGGATTATGGGACGTAGTCAGTTGGGAAACCTTGTTTGTTTTGACTCTGGCTTGTTCAGTGTTTTTAACCCTCATCATGCTGCTGGCTTTATACATCCCCAAATGGCTGGGTTTTAACCGGGAAGACCAGATTGCGATGTTTTTCTGTAGTTCCAAAAAAACTCTAGCCAGTGGGGTGCCAATGGCACAAATTCTGTTTATTGGGCAACCTTTAGGGATGATTGTTTTACCGATTATGATTTTCCATCAGATTCAGCTCATGGTCTGTGGTGTCATTGCCAATTATTGGTCGAAACATCCAGAGAAGGACTATGCTGTAGAAGAGTGTAAAGAATAATTCGCTATCTGTTAGTTTTTCACGTATAATTACGCCCACTTGTTGTGCTTAGCTCTGACGGTATCCGTCTCGGTGGGCCAAAAGAATGGTCTGTTATGGTGTTGGTCTCGCTTTTTTTTGAAGAAGCTTTTTTCCTCATGAATCATGAGAGTGATCAATTGCGATGACAGCATAAGCCTTTCTTAACTTAGGAGTAATCGACGATGCGCGCCGATATTCACCCAAAATATGAAAAATTAGTTGCTACTTGTTCATGTGGTAACGTAATTGAAACTCGTTCAGCTCTTGGTAAAGAAACTATTTACCTAGACGTATGTTCAGCATGCCACCCATTCTATACTGGTAAACAAAAGAATGTGGACACTGGCGGCCGTATCGACAAGTTCAAACAACGTTTTGCTGGTATGTCACGTTCTATCAAACGTTAATACCCAGAATGAAAAAAACGGGCTTCTTGCCCGTTTTTTTATGTCTGTTGTTTAGTGAGGAATTTAATTGCAGACCGTATACAAGACCTATTGGTCTTGTACATCAATCAAATGATCCAGTTTTTTCTGGAAATAGTCACCTTGAATAAAACGTGCATCCACATTCCAGGCATTTGCGAAAAGGGTCATGTCATTCAGATCACGTAGCATGATTTCGCCAGGTTTAATTTCATGGAAAGAGCTCAGCTTTTCCTGTAATTCCTGCGTCGATTTCTCTGCCTGCAACATCTTGGTCAAATTTGGATGTAAAGTTAAACAATTAAGATCAAGTTGACGTAACATCGATTCGCTATAAATGGTATTACCAAAGTCTCGAAGAGCGACTTCAGCACCAAATTGACGTAACTGGGCAATATGCTTTTGGGCATCTGAAATATTTTGACTAATATCTTCTTCCGAAAACTGTAAAATTAGCGGATGTTTTAATTTGCTGCGAATGATGGTAATGAGTTTGGAAATAAACTCAGGGAAGGTTCGGTCGTGGAATAGAACCGCTTTATTCAAATTTACAATCAATTTTGCTTCAGGATATTGAGTAATGAAATTATGCAGTTGTTTACATGATTCCACTAATATCCAGCGATCCAGCTTAATAGATAATTCAGGATCTTCTGCAAGTTCTCTCAAACTGGACAAATCTTTCCAGGCGTTTTCATAAATGAAACCGCTGGTCACTTCATAAGTATATAAATTGGTGTCTTGCTTGTCATAAAGTTGCTGATATTTAAGATGAATTTCCCCACGATCCAAACTTTGTTGTAAAGCTCTGAGTAACGTTGCTTCAGGTGAACTAGAGACTGCCTTAATTTTCGGTTGTTGCAACTCAATGCTTGGAAGATCTAAAGGTGCTTCAAGTTCAAGTGCTGGAGTCGGCTGATTTTCCGGTAAAGCGGTCTTATAAGCTGAAGCAATAAATTGTTCAAAATGTTTTTCGTCACGTATTTCAGTTTCTAATAGCGTATAGCCAATTCTGAGATTCAGCGGATAAGAGGTTTGATTAATTGACAATAATTGCGGTTTTTTCAGCGAGCTTAGACCTATAAGTTTGGACTCTAACTTGGCTTTAGACTCTGCCTGGAACAAAGCGACATAAATCCCAGAACTCATTTGAAATAAGGGTACATGGGTTTGCTCTTTTAAAAATTCCTTGATATGGCTGAAATAATTTTTGAAAGTATCCCAATCGCCTTCAAAAATGCTGTCAGGGCAGGAAGTCAAAGAGAACAGAACCAGTGCATTAATATCAGAAGGCTGTTGAGTAATTGTACGATTAATCAACTGATAGGTATTTGGCTTTTGAGCATCCGCTGTCGCTGATGTCGTCTGACCAGGGGATAAAGATTCAATATCAACGGTAATTTGAACTGCATCTTCTTCATCCGTAGATGGCAAAAACTCAATTTTAAGCGGGTTTGGGATAGATATCTGATTATTCAGGCTATTGATTTCAAAACGCCCTAAATCGAACTGACCTTGAGAAATCTTTTTAAAACGTAATTTAAAATCATTTAAATCTTTAGGCTGAAGGAGATCGAGCAGGGGAAGTCCAGCAATATCCTCTTCATCTTTAAGGCCAAAAAGTGCCAAATATTCAGGATTTGCCTGAATATGAATGCCTTCTTGAATCAGTGCAATGGCTTTATTGCTCTCTTGAACTAAAGACTGGGCATGGGTTTGAGCTGTTTCTAGCTGTTCCATTAAATGTTGTTGAGTCAGGACTAAGCGACTCAGTGAAAGTGCACGTAAAAGCCCCAAATAAAAACGATCTGGATAATCCAGATTCAGAATATCGTAAACTCCTTTACGAATATATGCTGCATACTGGTCAGCTTGATAATCCTCAGGTTTGAGCAAAATCATGGGTAAGTTGGGTTGTTTGGATAAGCGAATCAGGCTTAAAGCCTGTTCATATTTTAAGTCATAAGCACGACCAAAAATAACCAGATCCCAAGTGTGATGTAATTGTTTTTCGAAATTTTGTAAATCATCAAGCAAGGTGGCATGTACCACATGTTCACTCGATGTTAAAAGATCACGAATCTGGTTAAAACGGATTTGATTATCATCGATAATGAGTAAACGTGTTTCAGTACGTTTTAACTTTTTAGACAATAATGGATTTCTCACTTCAATGCTTCCCATAAATCGTGATTCTTGATTTCATTCGTTTGCTTATGAATAAAGTTTTTGATCAGGCTTTCTTGTTGCTCATTGAGTAACTCGAATTCAAAGCGAATAAAACTCTGTGTAATGATTTGCGCTTTAGTTAAATAAATTTTTATTTCTTCTTGGCCTAAGCGTAAATGAATGGTTTGTTTTTCTCTAAACATATGTGAACCAGACACGATCAGACTGGTTGATTCTTCATCAAGCTGGGTGGACTGAACAATCAGCGCAGGTTGGTAATTATTGCTATGACGATCTGTTTTGATCATGACCGCACAAGGGAATAAATCTTGTGCCAAGACTTCAAGTCCGATTTCCAGACTTTTTTCCGTAGATTGCTTGATCCAGCGAATTACTCCGCCACGCCAAGGACTATGCGTATTTTCCTGAATCAAAATAAATTCGCCAGTTTTTAAATGTGAAGGTGCTACACCATTCCATTTAATTCTGTAACCATTGACACTGATATCTAGAACTTCTGCTGGATAAATTTGTTTGGCTTCGCGATCCAAAACTTTAGCTGTGTTGATTTCAGCAGGAATATTTGAATTCATCGAATTGATGAAACTGCTTTCATTATGGAATTGATAATTGGTATCTAAATCCAGAGTCTCATGAAAGTTTTTGCCCTTGGACAGGTAAAAGTGCGCCACAGACAGACTAAAACAGATTTGTAATTGTGCAGAATATTCATAACGCTCATGACGACGTTCTGTATTGGTGGTAAGCAGATTATGAATATGAAAGTGCAATGCCGGTGTTAGGAATAACTTTTCATTACGCGATAAATAACCCGACTTTTTGGTTTGGGTTTCGGACAGATGATCTAATAAATGTTGCGTTGAAATATAAATGGTTGGCTTATATAAACTGGATTGATTGATATTAAAAACAGGCGGATAGTCTTTATTGGTATCAACAATATAGCGAGAAAGGGTAGTTTCTTTAGGTAACACATGAACCAGTTTTGCCCAGTCAAAACTGCATAAATATAAGCCTTGCATTTCTGACGGGCGAATTTGATGGGTATTTAGAATTTCCAGCAATACCAGCTGTGAATAAGCTTGGGTAATGGTCTGCAAAGGATGCTGCGTATCTAAAATCTGGTTAATATTGGTTTGATAAAAATTATTTTTAATTGCACATTCAATCAGTTGATGCGCGATTAACCATTGTCCAAATAAAGGCGTGCTGTATAACAAGTGTTGTTGATAGAGCAATAAAGACAATTGCTGCAAAGCATAATAAGTAGACACGATTCTGGCGGTTTGCAAGCTTTTCTTTTGATTGAATGCAAATAGAGAAAACTTTTGTATGCTGAGTTGAGTGTTGCAGCGTTTTGAAATATCGATATAAATTTTAGCAAAATGACTACGCAGCAGCATCGCTAGTTCAATGATCTGGTCACTACGGTCATTGGTAATAAGGCCTTGATTAAAAAAATGTTTTTCCAGGCTGCCTAAAACATTATCCAAGGTAGGATGCAGAATTTGAATTAAATCAAAACGTAACATTTCAGGACACTTAAGTTCTGATATCTCCAGCAATGCATTGAAAAGTTCCTTGGAAGAATTTCCCAGTTGAAGAATGGATAAATTGGATACCCACTCTTGTAACCCCTTCGCATTGGTCGGGCAGAAGCTTAATTTATCCAACTTTAACTCTGTTGGTGTCTGGAAGATATCTGAATTACTCATAAGCATCGTTATTATTAACTCAAAAAGTTGAAACTCCAAAAAGCGGTGTTTTATTTTTTTCGCCCGCTATTTCCCTAACGAGTTTAGGAACCAAATATCCCGGCAGGTTCTCTAAAACTTCTTTATATATAAGATTAATTTCTTCAGGATTTAGATCAAAATGATGGGCACCTTTTACTTTATCTAATACATGTAAATAGTATGGCATCACACCCGCCTCAAACAGGCGGTAGCTTAAATCCACTAATACTTGCGCAGAATTATTAACCCCTTTTAATAAAACTGCCTGATTCAGCACGGTAATTTGGTGTTGAACCAACGCTGAAAGTTTGGCACAGGTAAAATCGTCCAGTTCAGCAGCATGATTGGAGTGTACCACTAGAATAATGCGCAGCCTACTGTTTTTTAATAGGGAAATCAGCTCTTCATCGACACGGTTGGGGATTACCACAGGAACCCGTGAATGAATTCTCAAAAATTTAATTTGCGGAATTGACTCAAGACGTTCAATCCACAGCGCAAGTTTTCGATTTGACAGGGTCAGCGGGTCACCACCGCTCAAAATGACTTCATTTATATCGGGTTGATTTTCAATATATTGTTTAATGTTTAACCAGTCTTCATTTTTGGGCAGGTTTTCTTGATAGGGAAAATGACGACGGAAACAGTAACGGCAATGAACGGCACAAGCACCAGTTAAAGTCAGTAAAAAACGTGATTTATATTTATGCAGTACACCGGGTTGCTGATTGGCCTGTTCTTCACCTAAAGGATCAGTTATAAAACCGGGATGATCTTCAAGTTCCAGATGATGGGGCAATACTTGTAACAGCAAGGGATCAAGCGGGTTGCCAATGTTCATTTTTCCGACGAACGCACGCGGAACACGCAACTTAAACTGTTCAGAAGCCAGGATTGCCCCTGATAATAATTGATCAGGCGAGAGCTGAAGTGCTTCAAGCAACTCTAAAGGGTCCGTAATCAGGTCACTCAGTTGAGATTGCCAGTTTTGCTCTTGATACAAATAGTTTATCATGCTACGTGTTAAAAATAATGCTAGTCTAGCATTAATAGATTTAAGTTAGTAAGTTTGGAGCGAGCCTTTCATGGCCAATTATTCTACAAATGACTTTAAGCAAGGTCTTAAAGTAATGCTTGACGGCAACCCATGTTCAATCATGGAAAATGAATATGTAAAACCTGGTAAAGGTCAGGCATTTAACCGTGTAAAACTGCGTAACCTTAAAACAGGTAAAGTTTTAGAAAAAACCTTTAAATCCAATGAAACACTGGAAGGCGCAGACATCGTAGAAGTAGAAATGAACTACTTGTATAACGATGGTGAAATGTGGAACTTCATGGATCCTGAAACTTTTGAACAGATCACTGCTGATAAAACAGCGATGGGTGATGCTGCAAAATGGTTAAAAGACGACTCCAACGAACTTTGTACAATTATGTTGTTCAATGGTGTTCCATTGTCAGTAAGTGCGCCAAACTTCGTAGTATTGAAAATCGTGGAAACTGATCCAGGCGTACGTGGTGATACTTCGGGTGGCGGCGGTAAACCAGCTAAACTCGAAACTGGCGCTGTTGTTCGTGTACCATTATTTGTACAGCAAGAAGAAAGCGTTCGTGTAGACACTCGTACTGGTGACTATTTAGAACGTGCATAATGGTTTTAAAATAGACTATTATCGAAAGGGATGATGAAAATCATCCCTTTTTTTATGCCAAAGTATTACATGAAAAGCAAAATATGAGGAGTACAGTCGCAAGGGAAGAAACAGCAGTATACCGAACAATAAAAAATGAACGCTGATTTATGCATTAGATATGAGGGCTTTACATGGAAACAATTCAACCGAAGTTATCAATGACTTCCAAAATAGTGTGGCTTCTGGTGGCAGTTCTAGGTGCGGTGTCATTTGGAATACTTGCAGTCAGCAGAGGTGAGCATGTCAATGCAGTTTGGCTGGTTTTAGCTGCCATTTGTGTCTATAGCATCGCTTATCGCTTCTATAGCTTATTTATTGCCAATAAAGTTTTTGAACTCAATGCACGACGTTTAACCCCCGCTCACCGTCTGGCAGATGGTTTGGATTATGTTCCAACCAATAAATATGTCTTGTTTGGACACCACTTTGCCGCCATTGCAGGTGCCGGACCACTCGTTGGGCCTATTCTTGCGGCACAAATGGGCTACTTGCCTGGAACCATCTGGTTGCTGGTGGGCGTTGTACTGGCAGGTGCCGTTCAGGACTTCTTGGTGTTGTTTATCTCGACCCGTCGTGATGGTCGTTCACTCGGTGAAATGGCGAAGCAAGAACTGGGTTCCTTTGCGGGTGTGATTGTAATGCTGGGTGCATTAGGCGTCATGATCATCATTCTTGCAGTGCTTGCATTGGTAGTCGTGAAAGCCTTGACTAACAGTCCATGGGGTGTGTTCAGTATTGCAGCAACTATTCCAATTGCCTTGTTTATGGGCGTATATATGCGTTATATCCGTCCAGGGAAAATTGCCGAGGTTTCAATCATTGGTTTTGTGCTGATGATGCTGGCGATTGTGTACGGTGGCAATGTCGCAGCTGATCCTTATTGGGGGCCAATGTTTACCCTTTCAGGTACGCAACTGACTTGGTGTTTAATCACTTACGGTTTCGTGGCTTCAGTCTTGCCGGTTTGGTTACTGCTTGCGCCACGTGACTATCTTTCTACCTTCTTGAAGATTGGTGTGATTGCCGGTCTTGCAGTCGGTATTATGGTGGCATTGCCTGAAATGAAAATGCCTGCTGTAACGCATTTCATTGATGGCACGGGTCCTGTATTTGCAGGTTCTATGTTCCCATTCTTGTTTATTACCATTGCCTGTGGTGCGATTTCAGGTTTCCACGCTCTAGTTTCTTCAGGAACCACACCAAAACTGATTGAAAATGAAGTTGATATTCGTGTAATAGGTTACGGTGGTATGTTGATGGAGTCTTTCGTTGCTGTCATGGCGATGATTTGTGCCACCATTCTTGAGCCGGGCGTGTATTTCGCAATTAATGCACCTGCTGCGGTATTAGGCACCACGGTTGAAAGTGCTGCTGAAGCAGTGCGTACTCTAGGCTTTGTAGTAACGCCTGAAGCATTGACTTTACTCGCTCAGGAAGTCGGTGAAAGCTCGATTCTTTCGCGTACTGGCGGGGCGCCAACGTTTGCGATTGGTATGGCACACATTATTACGGAAATTTTCAATAACCGTTCCATGATGGCGTTCTGGTATCACTTCGCGATTCTGTTTGAAGCGCTATTCATTTTAACTGCAGTAGATGCCGGTACGCGTGCTTGCCGTTTCATGGTTCAGGATACGGTGGGTATCGTGATTCCTGCGTTGAAACAATCGCACAATTTCTTTGGTAATCTGGTGGGAACCGCCGTGGCTGTTGCAGGTTGGGGTTTCTTTGTTTATCAAGGTGTGGTGGATCCACTGGGCGGTATTAACAGCTTATGGCCTTTATTTGGTATTGGTAACCAAATGCTGGCTGCTATGGCACTGATTTTAGGTACGGTCATTCTGTTCAAAATGAAAAAAGAGAAATATGTTTGGATCACGATTGTTCCAACCATTTTCTTATTTATCACCTGTATGACTGCAGGTTGGCAAAAAATCTTCCATGAAAATCCAAAAATCGGTTTCCTGGCACAAGCCAACCGATTCTCTGATGCAATTGCACGTGGAGAAATCTTAAAGCCAGCCAAAGACATTGCTGAAATGCAAACGATTGTATTCTCCAATCAGATTAATGCGGTACTGTGCGGTTTCTTTATGATTGTGGCAATTGTGATGGTATTTGCTGCCATTGGTGTTATTCGCCGTGCATTGGCAGATCCTAATCCAAGCGTGAAAGAAGCAGAAGCTATTTATAGTGACAAAGTTCCAGCAGGAGAGGTGAAATGAGTCTAAAAGATCAAATTCGCCAAAAACTGGCGTTGGGCAAAATCATTAAATTTACCGTGCTGGCTCAGCCGAAAAAGTTTTTCATGTTAAATGGGATTAAAACCATTCAGATCATTTGGCAACGTCTACAGCAAAGTTTTCGCTTGATGGTGGGTGTGCCGGATTATCAGACCTATCTGGAGCATATGCAAAAGAATCACCCGGAGCTGGTTCCAATGGATGCCAAAACATTCTACCGTTACTGCGTGGATGCACGTTATCCAAGTGCGGGCGGTGGCATGAAAAAATGTCCTTGCTAAGATCAGTCCACATTTGTCAGTAAATCTTCTGATATGTTTGGAAAAATTAAAAAACGGTGTATGTTAATCATGCACCGTTTTTTATTAAGGAAAGAGTGTGATTTGGGGTATGAATAAAGTTCAAAAACAAGAACTCACACCAGCGCAGCAAGAGCTGAATTTTCAGGTGGAATCTTATGCTGCAAAAATTCAGGCATTCTTGGCTCAAATCAATAACATTATTTTGGATAAGGAACACCAGACCAAACTGGCTTTGTGCTGTTTGCTGTCCGGTGGACATGTGTTGTTTGAAGATTTGCCAGGACTCGGTAAAACCACTTTATCCAGTGCCTTGTCGCATATTGCCGGATTGAAGTTTCAGCGTATTCAGTTTACCAATGACATGCTCGCTAGCGATGTGATTGGGGTGAATATGTTTAATCAAAAAGAGCACCGGTTTGAGTTTAAGCTGGGGCCAATTTTCACCCAAATTTTGCTGGCAGATGAAATTAACCGCTGTAGTCCTAAAACCCAGAGTGCTTTACTGGAAGCCATGGAAGAGGGCCGGGTAACGGTTGATGGGGTGCGGTATGATTTGCCGCAACCTTTTTGGGTGATTGCGACACAAAATCCCTTGTTCCAGAGCGGAACCTATAGCTTGCCAGAATCCCAGCTAGACCGTTTTTTAATGCGTTTATCGCTGGGTTATCCGTCGCGTTCAGCAGAAAAACTGTTATTACAGCAAGATTCTCGCTATGCCTTGATTGCCACATTGCAACATGTTTTTGACGAATATGAAATTCTGGCGATTCAGCAACTGGTGACCCAAGTCCATATTGCCGATGCATTGCTGGATTACCTACTGGATCTGGCGGCCGAGACCCGTAAAAGTCGTCATGGCTTATCGACCCGCGGATTATTGGCTTTGAAAAAAGCAGCTCAAGCGCATGCCTTTATACAGCAGCGCAGCTATGTGACTCCTGACGATGTGCAAGCGGTATTTGCTGCTGTGGTGTCGCATCGTATTGGCTTGAGCGAAGCAGAAACCTTGCAGCTGATGCAGCAAGTTCATATTAGCTAAAGGGTGACTCAATTGACTACACCTTTGACCAAGCCTTGGCAAAAATGGTTGGCAAAACGCTTTCAATTTAAAAAAATCAAACAGCTCTCGCAAAAAGACATCCTGATTTTTATCTATCAGCAAGGTTATTTGTATCTGGTGTTGATTTTGCTGACCTTCATTGTCGGGGTGAATTATGCCAATAACCTGATTTTGGGTTTTTGCTTTCTGGTCAGTGCGATCTTATGTATCAGCTTTTATTTAACCTTTAAGCAGTTACATGGCCTCAAACTTGAGGTTTCAGTCAATGAAGTCGGGCAGGCGGGTCATCAACTGGATTTACAATTACATTTTCAGCAAGCGCAAAGGCAGCCGCGTTATTTGTGGGTTAAAACCGGTCAGCATTTAGAAAAAATATTTATTTCAGAATTGAAGCAAAGCATGACCCTGTCGTTTTTTACTGATAAAAGAGGACAATTTGATTATCCCACCATCCAGATGTATTCAGTGTATCCTTTTGGACTGGTACGTGCCTGGACTTATTTTTATTTAAAAGAAACCTCATGGGTGGCCCCTAGAGCGGCTTTTTATGCTGCAGAAAATAAGCAGCACCAGCAAAATTTAGAACCGGATATGGATGAATTTCATGAACTGCGCAATTTCAAAGCAGGAGATAGCTTGCAGGCTGTGTCATGGAAGCAGGTAGCGCGCGGACAAGGTCTATATATCAAGGTATTTGAACAGCATGATGAGCAGCTCAATATTGAGATTCATTATCAGCATATGCCGAGTACAGAGCATGAAGAAAAATTAAGTCTAATGATGGGGCTCATTGAACAGTGTGAGCAAATACACTGTGCATATGCGGTGTTTTTACCGCAAGCTGAATTGACTGTAGGTCTGGGTGAAAATCAGCTGTTACAGGCCAAAAAACTTTTAGCGCAGGCTTAAATGATGATTCATGCCCAGATTAGAACCTCGATACTCATAACCCTGTCATTGCTACTGATGGCACAGCTTATTTTTAATCCGCTGCTATTGAGCCTCATTTTTGCCCTGATTATTCTTTTTTTATTTTATAGCTTAAAAGATGAGTCCAAGGTTTTATCCAGAATGTGGACTTTTGTCCTGACTTTAATTGCCTTGGCTTCAATTTATTTTAACTATCAAACGTTTATTGGCATAGAAGCCGGCGTTGCCATTTTATCGACTTTTTTATTCGCCAAAGCCCTAGAAAGTAAGAATAAACGTGATGTAATTATCCTGTTTAATTTTGCCATGTTTGTCAGTGCCAGTTCATTCTTGTATAGCCAGTCGATCTGGATGGCGTCGATGGTGCTGCTGTGTTTGCTCAGCTGTCTGATAGGCCTGTACCGTTTACAGACCCATGAATTTAGACAATTGCAAGATCAATCCAGCGCCTTACAAAGTGATGCAAAACATGTAGGTAAATTTCTGGTTCTGGCTTTGCCTTTTTTTATCTTGCTGTTTGTGTTTTTTCCGCGGTTGCCGCCACTGTGGGCGATTCCGATTCCCGTACAAAAAAGTGTCACGGGAATGAGTGACAGCATGTCGCCAGGTGATATTGCCGAGTTGTCACAGTCGAGCAGTCTGGCATTTCGAATTATTGGTGATGTGAATCAATTACCCAACCGCAATGAGTTGTATTGGCGAGCTATGGTTTTAGACCAGTATGATGGGAAAACCTGGACCAGCAGCTGGGTGAATGAAAAACCGATTTCAACTCAAGGTTTAAAAAAAAGCAAATCCAGTTTTGATTATCAGTATTTAGCGGCTGATCCTCATGTTCTGTGGGTTATGGGCCTCGAACAATCACGACCTTTACAGAAGGGCCATCAATTAAAACAGGATGGCAGTATTACTCCTGTGCGACAGATTTTGCAGAGTCAGCCGATTGCCCTGCAGTGGTTAGGAAATATTCAGCCAGAAGAAGATAAAACAGGATTACTGGAACAGATCAATACCAAAATTCCAGAGCGTTTAGATGAACAATCACGCCAATTTGCAGTCGACATGTTTAGGCAAAGCGGACAGCAACCTGAACGCTATGTAAATAATATTTTGCAGTGGTACAAAAATAATGATTTTGCCTATACCTTGAATCCGGGATTACTGGGAGAAAACCGGATTGATGAATTCCTGTTTCAATCACGTCGCGGTTTTTGTGAGCATTATGCCTCCAGTTTTGCTTTGCTGATGCGTTATGTCGGCATACCTGCACGTGTGGTAGTGGGATATCAGGGAGGGCAACTTGCACCGGATCGTGCCAGCTGGGAAGTACGCCAGCTTGATGCACATGCCTGGACAGAGGTGCGATTGCATGGACAATGGCAAAGGATTGATCCTACAGCAATTATTGCGCCACAGCGTATCGATGGGGGAATGCAAAATTATATTGAAAGTGATCGCAGTATATTGGGAAATAAAGAGCAAAAGTGGAAATACCGCCAATTCGCCGTGATGAAAAACATACGAATCTGGAGTGACTATGCAAGTTATCAATGGCAAAGCAAGGTAGTGGGTTATGATGCTGAAAAGCAGCAAGGCTGGTTATCCAAATTGGGGATTAAAAATGCTTATGCCAGTAGCATCATCATGTTACTAAGTATTCTGCTGGTGGTGATGATTTATTTTATCTGGATTTTTTATCAAAATAGTCAGTCAATTTCAGCTTATGATCGCGCCATTCAACAATTTTCAAAAAAATTGGAGCTCAGCTTGCACAAGCAACCTGCAGAAACGTTTTATAGCTGGATGCTACGTTTGGCTGAACGGGCAGAGCAGGATCAGCAACAGATATTTGCTCAAACGGCACAGCATTATCAGCAACAGCAATATTCTTTAATGCAAAATCCTGAGCAAATAAAGCAATTTAGACAAATGCTTAAAACTTGTGCAAATACTTTAAAAAATAATAGAAAGCACTTGTCTTAAAAAATAAAAATGAATATGATTCACAGCACTTAGGTGTATAGCTCAGTTGGTTAGAGCGCTACGTTGACATCGTAGAGGTCAGCAGTTCGAGTCTGCTTATACCTACCAAGATTAGTTTTTATATAGATTTCTTATAATTTGTATAAGTAAAAAACCTCCTAAATTTAATAATTTAGGAGGTTTTTTTATTTCTGGGGATTTGCTCTGAACCCTAAACCGCCTGCAAGCTTGTATCACTGTCTAATATTGTAACTTGGTGATACAAGGTGATGCGCATGTTTCGGAAAGATATAGAAAACGTCTTAAAAAATTTTAATTTATGTGATTTCTATTCTTGAAACCACATAAAAATGTACTGATAAACTTTTAGGTCAAAACTCAATTTTCAAGACAAATAGAGTTCCCCCCGCATTCTTGTTTCTGCCTTCTCTTTTAAATTCTATCCCGGGTCATTTCCCCATTGATGAGTCTCAGCAGGTTCAGCGGATTCTCATC
>DFAM01000001.1:0-41944 GCA_002365595.1 Acinetobacter sp. UBA3106
TTGAGGATCAATCTGGTTTTTTTGTTGTTCTGAAGATGAACATGCTGAAATCAGTATGCTTGAAATTAAACTCACCCAAATAAACGGCTTCATCATAAAATTATCCTCATCACTAAAATCCGCCATAGTATGCCTGAAATCTTCAGCTAAATTGATTTTTCATTCATATAACGCCAGTAACGCTTCGGCACATACTGAATGTGGAATTTCATGTTTTGCCGTGCCTGAATATTGACACTCTGGAAATAATCTTTCCACAGCTGGTCATACAGTAATTCTTGCTCATCCAGCTCAATAGTAAAAGATTGACTAAAACCGCTGGCGAGTTTGGTATCCACTTCATGAGCATTCATTTCAATTTGATGCACTTGTTGCAAATCATAATAAATACCGTATTTGCGCTTTTCGTCATAAATCAGCCAGCGTTGATCCTGATAACGGGCTTTAAAATGCCGCTCAATCAGTGGCAAGACATTAAAATCAGGTCGGACCAGACTTAAAAACAAACCATCCTGACATTTTTTAAAACGCACAAAAGCTTCCATACGATGCTTTTCACGTCCCACCTGCTTGGTCCATTGTGCTAAAGCAAGCACATCGGGATGTCCATAATTTTCATCGACTTTATATTGATGCTGGAAAATATACAGACAATAGTTAAACAGGTGCTGATCAGCAGTTTGATTTTCGGATAAAAACGTATAGTAAAAATTGCGCTGACTCTGACTTGATGTTTTTTGCTTTAATCCTTGCCAGACCCGCTGTGCATGCTCTTCATTCGAAACTACCTGAATAAAATCATCAAACAGCCCATTTTGCGCATGTTCATCACGGGTAACATTGACCTGAAACTCTTTAAATTGAAATGCACGAAACACACAGCTTAACAGGCCGGTCATGCTGCCATCAAAACAGTAAGTTGCCATTAAAAACCAAAGCCCAATTGTGGCGATAACTGCTGAGTATATTTCGACTGTCCCGACTGCAAAATCTGGTTACGAATCTGACTCGGCAACTGGTCCTTAATAAATTTTGGCGTATCGGCACAGCGGATAAAATGCTGTGCCCGGTTATATGCCACGCCAATACGTTTTAGTTGATCGATGTGGATGTTCCCAAAGCGTCGTGCCTGTACAATTTTTTTAGCAGAACGCACGCCAATGCCAGGCACGCGCAGAATCATGCGGTAATCTGCCCGGTTCAGATCTACTGGAAATTGCTCAGGATGACGTAAGGCCCAAGCTAATTTTGGATCGACCTCTAAATCTAAATTCGGATGTTTTTCATCGACCAGTTCTGCTGCATCAAAACCATAGAAACGCATCAGCCAGTCACTTTGATAGAGCCGGTTTTCTCTTAATAATGGCGGTGTGGAACCAATCGCCGGTAAGGATTTTTCCTGCTCATTAATCGGGATATAACCCGAGTAATACACCCGTTTCAGTTTAAATTCCTTGTAATGACGATCTGCCATTAAAATAATATCCTGATCGGTTTCACTATGTGCGCCCACGACCATTTGTGTGGTTTGCCCTGCTGGTACAAACTTGGGAACGGAACGAATCAGTTTGCGTTCATCTTTAAACTGAATTAAACGGTCACGCACAATACCCAAATCTTTCTGCACTTCGGCATGGGTTTTCTCGGGAGCGAATTTTTGCAAGCCTGCTTCAGTCGGCATTTCAAGATTAATACTCATCCGGTCGACATACAGACCCGCTTCGGTAATGATTTCCTGAGATGCTCCGGGAATGGTTTTTAAATGAATATAGCCATTAAAATTTTCTTCCAGACGTAATTTTTTCACCACCTGAAGCATTCGCTCCATGGTGTAATCTGCCGACTTGAAAATTCCTGAACTTAAAAACAGACCTTCAATATAATTACGGCGATAAAAATTCATGGTTAAGTCGACAACTTCCTGCACGGTAAAAGCTGCCCGTTTCACGTCATTGGAGCGCCGCGATACACAGTAAGCACAGTCGTAAATACAGACATTGGAAAATAGAATTTTAAGCAAAGATACACAGCGCCCATCTTCGGTATAGCTGTGACAAATTCCGGAACCCGTATTGCCCAAACCTTTATCTTTGTTTTTTCGGTTACTGCCACTGGACGAACACGACACATCATATTTGGCAGCATCGGCTAAAATTTGCAGTTTTTCACGGATACGATCAGACATGGGTAAACAGCGCCAGAAAAATGAATAGGTATTATAAAATTTTTAACTCAGCCAGTATGTGCAGTGGTCTTTTATGCGACATGGTTTGACGTGTTATTTATCATTTCTTTTCCATTGATTTTTAAGTTTAAAAAGCTTTTTTATTTCATAAAAAAATAACGAATATTATTTGCTTAATTTAGAGGGCTTGGGCAAAGTGATATAAATGAGGAGGAACTGAATATGACTTTATTAGAACAACTTGAGATTAAACATCCTATTTTCCTTGCACCGATGGCAGGTGTTTCTACGCCTCAATTGGCGGCTGAGGTGTCCAATCAAGGTGGTTTAGGTTCATTGGGTTTGGGTGCAAGTTCAGTTGAAGCAGCACGTCAGCAGATTTTAGAAACGCAGGCCCTTACTCATAAGCCATTTCAGGTCAATTTCTTTTGCCATCAAAGCACAGCACTCGACAAAAATGTCGCAGATCAGTGGATTGAATATTTAACCCCTCAATTTAAAAAGTATCATGCTACTCCGCCAACCGAATTAAAATGTATTTATCCCAGTTTTTTAGATAATGACGACTATTTAAACCTGGTTTTAGAAACCAAGCCTAAAGCCGTAAGTTTCCACTTCGGCATTCCGCATGCTCAGCAGATTCAAGCTTTAAAAGCGGCTGGCATTATTACCATGGTTTCAGCAACCAATCTGGCTGAAGCTCTGGAAATTGAAGCGGCTGGGATTGATGTTATTATTGCGCAAGGCATTGAAGCCGGCGGACATCGCGGTATTTTTAATGATACCTTTGATAGCGCAGTCAAAACTTCCGATCTGGTGCAATTATTAAAACAATACTGTAGCAAACCTGTGGTAGCTGCTGGCGGGATTATGAATGGCCGGCAAGCCCAGCTATTAATCGAGTTGGGAGCGGAAGCTGTGCAATTAGGAACTGCTTTTGTACAGTGCAAAAGTTCCAATGCTAATACAGCCTATCGGCAAGCCCTGTTTAGCAAACCCATCACTCAAATTACTGCCAGCATTTCCGGGCGCCCTGCCCGCGGTTTAATTAACCATTGGCATACCCAGATTGATCGTCCTGAACGACCTCAGGTCGCTACTTATCCTTATTGTTATGACCTGGGTAAACAGTTGTATGCCGCAGCATCTTCACAGGGCGACCATGGTTTTGGGGCTTTTTGGGCAGGCACAAATGTTGCCCAGATCCGGGAAATGGAAGCTGCAGATTTAATTAACCAGCTGGTTCTGGAAATTAGCCAAGCCTAATCTTCTGAAATAAATCTATAAAAAACCTCTCATCGGAGAGGTTTTTTATAGGGAACAGCTTAACGTGTAGCACGATGCCAAGCATCTTTAGCTGCATATTTGGCTTCTTCCCAGCTAAGGCGAGACTGATCCTTGGTACTTTCCCATTTGCTTCGTAATTCCGGCTCTACATGTTCAAACTCGGTATTACGATCGTATTGAGATCGATTGCCATATCCGACCTGATAAGCACCCCGGTAATCGCGGTCATAGTCTAAATCGTTATAGGTATTTCGAGTTTCATGAAAATAAGGTCTTTCACGATGCTGTTCGCGCCAGTAAGCATCTTCCTCATCGGGATCAGCTTTATCTGCAATGTCATTACCCGCTATTCCGCCAACAATGCCACCGACAAGACCGCCCACCACTGCACCTGGAGGACCACCGACCATACCTAAAGTAGCCCCTATAGCAGCACCGCCTAAAGTACCGGCACTGGTCGCAGCCAGATGATCACCTGCTTCATTCATATCTGGTACACGATGGCTGTCAGTCGCTGGTGAATTCAGCTCAGGACGCGCACTATCATCTGTATGTGGACTAGATCTTAATGATTCACTCTTTAATGCATCACTCCGTTCCGGAGACAGCTCTGTTGTGGCTGGATTAATATCTGGAACTGGCCGCTTGTTATCCACCATTTTCTTTCTCCTTATGTTATTTCTATGATCTATAGATAAATAAGCTTTATAAGTTGAATAAAATATTTTAAAAGTCGGCTTATTCAGCTGATCAAAATTAGCATAGAGCAAATGTCAGTGAGCTATGTTCGATAACTGTCACGATTAAGTGATGAGATGTTGTCGCATGTAATTCTTTGAGTATTGTTATATAAATTACGCAAAATAGTCTTGATAAAGAAAACAACACTGCTCTTTTTTAATTAAATGGCTTTGAAATAAAGAGCAGTGAGTTATTTGAAATAACGAAAATAACAAACGAATAAAAGGCTATTTGGTTTCGAGCAAGTTCACCTGTTCCACCTGCACATCACTCATAATCTGGCCTTGGGCAAGTAACTGATTGAAATAGTCTTCAACCACTTTAAATTGTTCAGCTGTGCTTTCAACTTTATACATATTTTGGCGGAATTCATTGCTTGAACGTAAGCCTTTGGTATACCAGGCAATATGTTTACGTGAAATGCGACAACCTGAATATTCACCATAGAAGTCATAAAGTTCAGATAAATGTCCTAACAAGACATCTTTCACTTCTTGAATATCCGGTGCCACTAACTGCTTACCTGTAGCTAAATAATGGGAAATTTCACGAAAAATCCAGGGACGACCTTGTGCAGCGCGTCCGATCATCACTGCATCAGCTCCGGTATAATCGAGCACATATTTGGCTTTTTCCGGACTATCGATATCCCCATTGGCGATCACGGGAATATTCAACATTTGTTTGACTTCTTTAATCAAACTATAACGTGCGGTATTCAAGTACATATCTTCACGGGTACGACCATGCAACGCTAATGCGGCGATCCCCGCTTCTTCCGCACGTTTTGCCACCCGCAGGATATTTTCATGGCCATTTAAATAACCCAATCGGGTTTTTAAAGTCACCGGTACATCCACAGCAGCCACGACGGTATCTAAAATACGCGCAACCAGATCTTCATCTTTTAATAATGCAGAACCCGCTAATTTATTACAGACTTTTTTGGCAGGGCAACCCATATTGATATCAACAATTTGCGCACCATTCGCCACCTGATAACGCGCCGCTTCTGCCAGCTCACTGGGTTCTGAACCGGCAATCTGCGCGGATATTGGGGCCAGTTCGCCATCAAAATTGGCCCGGTACAGACTTTTCTTGCTCATGCGTAAGGTCTGGTCTGAAGTCATCATTTCACTGACCGCATGCCCTGCACCAAAATATTTACATAGCGTCCGGAAGGGACGATCCGTAACACCTGCCATGGGAGCAACAATTAAATTATTTGACAGTTGATATGGACCAATATACATATAAATTCATCACTTTTTCGACTGACATAGTATACTGCATCTGCTGTATGGGCTCATCCTTTTGGAATATGTTTTCATTATTATGAAAAAAAATCTTTTTATTTCATCTCGTATTAAATCTTTGAGTATTCTTGCTTTGTCACTTAGCTTAGTGGCTTGTGGAGATAACTCCTGGTGGTCAAAAAATCATGAACCCACTTTAGAAGAAGATCAAATCAAGCGTCTTGTTCCGCCACGTGTACATGATCGAAGCTCATGGGCCAAAGATATTTTCGATATTACCGATCAGCTTGGTATTCCCCAGACCAAAGAAAATATTTGCAGTATTGTGGCTGTCGTCGACCAGGAATCTAACTTCGTTGCTGATCCCCAAGTTCCAGGCTTAGGTGAAAAAGCGGTTAAAGAAGTACAAGATCGTATGGATGAAAAATTTAAAGATAAATTAGGTGATTCTATTGGCGGAACCGTTGCAGGCTATTTCCAGCAAGTCTTAAAAAATCAGCCGAGTCCTGAAGACAACTATTTAAGCCAAATGCGCCGGGTAAAAACTGAACGTGAATTGGATGAGTTATATCGTGAAATTTTTGCTTATATGTCTAAACATTATCATGTCAGCGCACTCACAGGCGCAGCCAAACTGGTTGGACAAGACATTGGTGAAAAATTAAATCCGATTACCACTTTAGGTTCAATGCAGGTTCATATTGGCTATGCTAAAGAACATAAACGTCAAGGCGGCAATATTGCCGAATTACGTACCGACTTATACAGTCAATATGGCGGTTTGTATTATGGTATTCACCGTTTAATGATGTACCCTGCCGATTACAATAAAGCGATTTATCGTTTTGCAGATTATAACTCCGGCATGTATTCCAGTCGCAATGCGGCTTTTCAAAGCATGCTGAATGATTTAACGGTAGCAGAACTGGACCTTGATGGTGACCTATTGTTATACAGTAAAGATGGTTCAATCCGTTCTGCAGCGAGTCAGTCTGAACGCGAACTGATTAGCGTGTTTGCCAGCAATAATATTTTAGTGACTCCACGCCAAATTCGTGCAGACTTAAAAAAAGAAAAAGAAAAAGACTTTGAAGATACAGCAACTTATCGTGCTGTAGCAAAGCTTTACCAAGAGAAAACAGGTAAAGAACCCATATATGCTATCATGCCTGAAGTGGTTATTTCTGGTCCTAAGTTAAGCCGCGATTATAATACCAATTGGTTTGCAACTCGCGTCAATGGAAGATACCAATCATGTATGCAACGAGCCAAAAGAATAAAAATTTAGCTCTTTTTGACTTTGATGGAACCCTGTGCACCAAAGACAGTTTCACAGGGTTTATCTTTTACGCTTTATCCAAACGCCATATTGTCAAACAAGGCATTAAAATCCTGCCTTGGATTCAGGCTTATTACCTGAATATCTATCCTGCGCATGCGATGCGTTCCAAATTGTTTCGTGCCATGTTTAGTCATACAGACGTTTTGGAGTTACAGCACATTGCCCAGGAATATGCGACTAATTTAATTTCTCAATTAAATCCGAGCTTGCTGAAACAACTCAAACAGCATCAAGCCTTAGGTGATGATGTCGTTCTGGTATCAGCTTCGGTAGATATTTATCTCAAACCTATCTGTGATTTATTAGATATAGATTTGATTTGTACCCGAACTGAAATAATCGATAATGTCTATACCGGACAATACACCACTCCAGATTGCAGTTCGGAACAGAAAAAGCTACGAATTTTAGAAAACTATCATTTAGATGATTATGACGTGATTTATGCTTATGGAAATAGTCATGAAGATCAAGAAATGTTGGCGATGGCTAATTATGCTTATATGGTCGGTGGTAATGAAACGATTCCCATATTGCCCAAAAAGATACAAAAAATTGCTATTTAAAAGCTAAACACTCTGTTCCGGTTTGTTTTCAGACTATTCAATTAATAAGAATATTCTAATAAAAGTAAAATTAAAATAATGCTTTATAAAAATAAAATTTATATTATTAAAAAAAATCATATTGCGATATTCGCATAATGAACTTATCTAATCCTCCAAAACTGGTCAAAGGCATATATATATATTTGTTTTGGAGAAAACCATTTGTCTTATTGTCCTCATTTTCTTATTAGGCGAGCCGTCAAAGCTGGACACAACAGGAAATTTCGCAGGTCCTGAATGAGACAAAAAAAGGCAACTACATGGACTTAATCAAAATACTTAAGACACATATCCATGAGTAAAAAGCCACTTCAATAGAAGAGGCTTTTTACTGCAACAAGATTATTTCTTGAATGGAAATGCGAATTTAGCAATACGTTTAATGACACTGCCATACTGTTTAACCAAGCTGGCATTATTGTAATTTAAACCATATTTTTCACATACTGCCTGTACTTTAGGCGCCATTTTACGGTAACGGCGTGCTGGAACATCAGGGTATAAATGATGCTCAATTTGGTGGCTTAAGTGACCGGTCAAAATATGGAATGCTTCTGAACCAGTGAGGTTTGATGAACCACGGATCTGGCGCATATACCAGTGTCCGCGACTTTCATTTTCCAGCACTGATTTCGGGAATACTTCAACATCTTTAGTAAAGTGACCACAGAAAATAATACTGAATGTCCAGATGTTACGGATACCGTTCGCTACCAGGTTACCAGTAAATACAGGTAAAGCTGCTGGACCAGCAATCAATGGGAAGAAAACATAATCTTTAAACAATTGTTTGCCAATTTTCTTCTGCATCGGTTGCCATTCTTTTTTAGCCTGTTCCTTAGATTTACGGCCTTTCCATACTTTACCTATTTCCAGATTTTGAATGGCTACGCCCCACTGGAATAACAGGCAAAATGGAATCGCATAAATCGGTTGTAGAAGATAACCTGGCTTCCAGCGTTGTTCCGGGAACAGACGAAGTAAACCATAACCAATATCATCGTCCATACCTTTAATATTGGTATAGGTATGATGCTTATAATTATGAGTTTGACGCCAGTTATCTGCAGTACCCACGATGTCCCACTCATAACTTGGACCATGGAATTTAGGATCATTCATCCAGTCATATTGACCATGCATAACATTATGGCCAAGTTCCATGTTTTCCATGATTTTGGCAAAACCAAGTAAACCGGTACCTAAAACCCAAGCCGGCGGGAACCAGCCAGCAAATAAGCAGGCACGTCCAGCTATTGAAGCATAACGGATGGTTGAATAAACACGGCGGATGTATTTTGCGTCTTTTTCGCCAATATCATCCAGTACTTCTTGTTTGATGGCATCCAGCTCACGAGCCAAATCATCCAATTGAGATTGTGTGAGCTCACCATTTTTAGGATTTTTAAAATATTCTATTTTAACAGGCATATTCATGATATTTGTCTCACTTATAAATCAATGACAAGGTCAGACTGTGCTGAATTGACACAGATTTTTAATAAATTACCAGGTTCTGAATTCTGACCACCGTTCACCAAATTCTTGGTTGAACCTTCAACTTTATTACAGACACATTTATTACAGATGCCCATACGGCAACCATGAGTCGGTTTGATATTTTGCTGTTCAAGACTGGTTAAAATGGACTGCCCTTTAGGAATAGCAACGACTTTATTAGACTTACGTAAAGTGATATTCACAAAACCGATATCAGAATTTTCAACTGGAGACATACTAAAAGCTTCACTTTTGAAACTCTGCGCATGGGCAAACAGCTGCTCTGCTTGTGCTACAAATCCGGATGGACCGCAAGCGTAAACTACACTATTTTCAATATTTTCCAGCAAAGCTAAATGCTTTTGGTTTAAGCGTTCACCAGCATTTTCTTCCTGGGTATAAAAAACCTGAAATGAGAAATTCGGATACTGTTCAGCTAGTTTCTCGAAACGCGCTTTAAAGGCCACATCGGCATATTCTCGTACCCAATACAACAACCGGATGGGTGCCTGAGTCATGCGATCTGTTTTGGAGAGTGCTTTGAGTAAACTTAACATTGGAGTAATGCCACTGCCGGCAGCAAGCAATACCATCGCTTGGGCCTGCTTAGGTAACAGCATATCGCCATAAGGCTGCCCAAATTCAAGAATGTCGCCAACTTGAGCGTGTTCCACCAACCAGGAACTGACTTTACCTTGATCTACTTTTTTAACGCTTAACAATACATGTTGAGCATCAAGCTGAGTCAAGCTATAGCTACGTTCATAACGTACACCGTTCACTTCTACAAAGATTGGATGATGTTGCCCTGCTTGTCCCATTTTAAAATGACGGTTCACCTGAATGGTCAAACTCATCATATTTTGTGCAGAATTTTCTTTTTGCACAATTTTGCCTAACGCTTGATTGATTGACCAAAGCGAATTGAATTTTTGCAACCAGAAATTGGCTGCATGCTGATCAATAACAGTATCAGCAAGAGAACTTAAGGGAGATGTTTTCATTTTTTCTACAACATGCATAGTCAGTACCACGCGATTGAATTTTAATTATTATACACATGTATATATATTTGTATATATATTTGTATTGTTTCTATTCATTTCCCAAGTTGCAATGCAACCGTTATAATGTTTTTGTGTTTCTAATCCATTGAAAAATATGAACCAGTCTTCTATCAAAAAAAATGTTGATGCCCCTGTTGATAAACAGAATTTTGTTCATGAACCGGTGATCGTCCGCACTGTGGGTCGAAAAGCAACAATTACCAAAGAAGAGCTGTTTCAGGCTGCATTGAACTTAATCGGCCCACAAAAAAGTATATCTTCCTTAAGCCTGCGTGAAGTTGCCCGCGAGGCAGGTATTGCTCCCAATAGTTTTTATCGACATTTCAAAGATATAGATGAACTCGCGATTGAATTGATTGATCGTGCGGGGATTGTATTACGTCAAATTTTGCATCAGGCACGCTTAAAGGCCTCTAAGCAAAACAGCATTATTCGCAGTTCAGTTGAAATTTTTATTGAACAATTAGATGCAGATGAGGGAAATTTAAGCTTATTGCTGCGTGAAGCCTATACCGGCTCTGCATCTTATAAATCAGCAGTACAACGTCAGTTAAATTATTTTCAGCAAGAATTGCAGGACGACCTCATTCGCTTAGAACGACTCAATAACAGCAGACTTTCTCACCCGGACATTGCTGCAAAAGCCATTACCCAACTGGTATTTAACATGGGTGCAACAGTGATAGATATCTCTGCGACTGAACGCAAGGAAATTGCCGAACAAACCATGATCATGATTCGTATGATTTTAGAAGGTTCACGCCATCTAGATGAATCAAAAATCCGATAATTTATAATGTTATTGCTGGTGAAGAATCCACCTATGAATTCTTCACTGTGCATTAAATACCTTGCTGTGCTGAAATAATCTTTTTCACCCATTGGGCTGTGCTTTCCGGTTGTTCTAAAGGGAACATATGTCTGCCTTCAACCACGCTAAATTCAATTCCATAGACCTTTTTCATCCCTTGCGGCAAGCCCTGTTTATAAAAATGACTCTGTTGTGCGGTGATTAGATGTACCGGAACTTGAGGTGCTTTACGTGGTGTACGCCACCACCAGGCCGGCACAGTTCTGAAAATTTCTGCTTCTGTAGATTTAGGAATAGTTAAAGTAACTCCGCCCCGTGCTATGTCATCCTTGATCCCACTGCTAAAAAAATCATCAAAACACTCAGCATCAAATTTTTCAAACAAGCGGTTATTACGCAAAGACTGATAGGCTTCCTCCCGACTACTCCAATGATCTTTGCGTTTCAAAGTCATGCCCGCTGGAGTAATGTTATCGACCGCTTTTAACTTCAGTTTTTGCAGGCCTTCGAAAATGGCAGATTTAGGCCCGATCACAAAAGGCGGATCCATGATTATCAGTTGTGAAAATAAATCGGGGCGTTTATATGCCGCCATTAAAGTGAGCAAAGAACCAAATGAGTGACCTAATCCAATCACCTGCTGATCTGGAAATTGCTGTTTAATATCGGCAATAACTTGTGCAACCAGATAATCCCAGGACTTGGTCACTGGATATTTTTGATCCAGACCAATGATCGGGATGGCCTTTAAATTAAAATCTGCTTTGAAACAATTAAAAAATTTTTGATACGTGGCCGAAGGAATGCCATTGGCATGGGTAAAATGAATCGCATTTTTCCTGAATAATTCATCTGCCATATATCCCTGCTCTTGTTTCATTGATCTAATTAACAGGATATTAGCTTAAGGAAAAATTGGCGTAGATGACATCCATAAATGCATGATTCACTGACTTGCAAGTCAATTCAAGGGCTTTGAATAACTGGACAAAACCGGTTGCTTGGTTTGTGATTATTTTTTTGAAACCACCAGAAACTGATTACCTAAAAAGACTGCTCCGCAATTCGTTTTGTCTCCTGCAATCACCACTCCACGTCCTTTCACAATAGTAGACTGTACTGCTGCAATGGCAGATACCACTGTTTTGCATTTCGGACAATAATGTTTCATACCGTGCAAATGCACCGCTATACCATTAATGATAAAAGAAGGATCACATTCGGAGACGATACCGCCGTGTGAAGTTGTAGAACCGAGGGTGATTAAAGATTGAGTCATTGTTATTCTTTTAATACTTTATAATTTTTTTATTTTAGCATGAGTTGAATTTTAAGCTAGATGAGTTGTGGCTCGCTCCTATTTAAGATCAGGCCATAAAAAAGCACCCGTAGGTGCTTTTTTATTTGAGGAAGTAAGTTACAGTTATGGTTTAACTACCACCATCACCTGAATTGCTTCTGGTGTTACCGATAAACCATCCAGCAAGTTCAAGCCTTCTTTCTGGAATTTCTGCAAGCGTGCAATTTCATCTTCACGGATACTTGGATTGAACTGTTTCAAATAGCTCAAACGGTCAATTTCATATTGCCATTTATTACCGTAGACTTCTTTTGCCTGCTGCTTGAAGTTTGGCAATGCCGATTTAGCAATATCCAAAGCTTGCGTATAGCGCGCTTCAATCACTTCACGGCGCGCTTTCACCACCTGACGGCAGCTATTGCCATCTAGATGATGCAGATAAGGTTTCAAAATTTCTGGTGCAATCTTTTCAGATAAATCCTGACCTTTTTCACTCAGCAATACGCGAATCAACTGTTGTGGCAAGCTTGATGGCAGGTTCAATGCCTTCGGTGCAACCACATCTACCTTGAACCAGACTTCCAGCAATACCGAACCTTGTGGCAAGGCTGCTGATTTTAATACCGCAACATTGGTACTACCAAAAGATTGGGTATTAATCATTTCCATCACGCTTTCGGTGAATGGATGTTCAAGGGTCAAATACTGGGCATCTTCACGGACTTGAGCCTGATCACGATAAAAAGTCGCGGTCATGCCTTCTTCATCCAGTGACAAACCTTGTACCTGCATCTGATCGGTTGGCTTGATGATCACGGTACCATTACTTTGCTCATCAAAATCGATATTGGTCGATGCCATAAAGCGTTTCATAAACATTGGCAAGGTGGTATTGTCATCATAGTTTTCAAGTGCCTGCACAATTTCTTGCGCCACGATTGGACGGCAAGAGTTGTATTCAAGCAGACGGTCACGACCTTCCTGCAATTCAGCTTCCAAAGCTTCACGCTGCACACTGACTTCTTCAAGCAAATCTTCAAACTGCTGGCCTAAATCTGCCAATAAACAGTCTTTTAATTTCACAATAAAGTTTTCTTGCAAGGTTTGTGCAGTCGGTGAAATATTGCTGAAAATATTTAAACCTTCGTTGTACCAGCGGAACATACGTTCTTGCGCAGTGCCTAGCAAATAAGGCACATGAATCTGAATCCGGTTTTCCTGACCAATACGGTCCAGACGACCGATACGCTGTTCGAGCACATCCGGATTGGCTGGCAAATCAAACAGAATCAGGTCAGAGGCAAACTGGAAGTTACGACCTTCTGAACCAATTTCAGAACACAGTAAAATCTGCGCACCATAAGAGTCTTCTGCAAAGTAAGCCGCAGCCTGATCGCGTTCAAGCAGACTCATGCCTTCATGGAACATCGCGGTACGAATACCGGCATGTAAACGTAAGACATTTTCCAAGGCTTCAACCACTGGACCACTACGCGCAATCAGCAACACTTTTTTGTGTTTCAATTCGGTACGCAGCATTTCCATCAGCCACATCACACGTGGATCATGCTCCATCCACGCACCATCCAGCTGGGCTTCTTCAGGCCACATTTGCTCACGTAACTTACCATCTTTTGACCAGTTTGCAGGCGCTGGCAAAGGTGCTGGCTGACAGTCACGACCCGGGAAACCCTGAATCGCTTCACGGGTATTACGGAATAAGATACGGCCGGTACCATGACGGTCCAACAATTCGTGAATAGCACGGAAACGTTGTTCCGGCTCATCCTGAATGCTATGCCCCAACAAGCCTTCAATCGCTTTTAAATGCCCCTCTTCCAAAGGCATATCCGACATCAGCACTTCAGCAATTTTAGCTGTTTGGTGATATTGCTCTTCTTCATCGAGGAAGCGATCGAGTGAACTGAAACGCTGGGGATCGAGCAAACGTAAACGGGCAAAATGGCTTTCTACACCGAGTTGTTCCGGTGTTGCCGTAAGCAATAACACACCCGGCGTTTTTTCCGCCAGTTCTTCAACCAGGTCGTAACGGTCATTACCGCCTTCATCTTCACTCCACATCAAATGATGTGCTTCATCGACCACTAAAAGATCGAAACCGGCTTCCAAAGCCTGCTCACGTAAATCTTCGTGATCGACCATCAAGTCAACGCTGGCAATAATGCATTGCTCGGTCAGGAATGGGTTTAAATCTGGATCATGTTCTTTGATCGAAGCGGTACGGGTCAAATCAAACAAAGAGAACTGCAGATTGAAACGGCGACGCATCTCAATCATCCACTGATATTGCAGTGAATCTGGAACCAAAATCAGAATACGTTCTGAGCGTGCTGTTTTAAGTTGCTGGTGAATGATCAGACCCGCTTCAATGGTTTTACCCAAGCCTACTTCATCGGCAAGCAAAACACGTGGTGCAAAACGCTGACCGACTTCATGCGCGATATACAGCTGATGTGGAATCAAGCCGACACGGGCTCCGATCATGCCGCGTAAAGGACTGTTTTTCATATTGGCTTGCATCAGCAAGGCTTCAATTCGCAGGTCGTACCATTCTTTATAGTCGACCTGACTTGCCAGCAAACGGTCAAGCGGTTTAGACAGCTGAATGGTCGCACCAATACGGGTTTCGTTTAAGGATTTACGCTCTTCTGAACCATCTTCCAGACGGCGCACCACGTTGTAACGTACCACGCCATGACGGTCTTCCAGACCCTCAACGGTCCATTTGGCGCCTTCCTGGTCCTGCAACTCATCATTCACGTTGAATACAATACGCGATAAAGGTGCATTGTTACGTGCATAGACACGTGTTTCATCACTTTTTGGGAATAAGATGCTAACCGATCGTTCATCTACGTCTATTAGAACGCCTAAACCGAGTTCTGTTTCCGTATCTGATAACCAACGCTGACCAATAGCAAACTGATGCAATTTTTCCACCTTTATCTAAAAATGAGGACACTAATTTCAAGCCCAAAATCTGGTTGGTATTTGAGCAAAAAACCAGGTCTTTAAGCAATATATTTTGACATAAAGCCCACTAAAAAGTGCGCAAAATCGATGAGGATTAAAAAGTTTTTACTTTAAAAAGGAACCGGAGCATAAAACTCCAACAGTTCTTCTGTTTGTGGATGATAAAAACTTAAACTTTCAGCATGTAAACATAGCCGCGGCATCAACAGTTGCTGCTCAGGAGTCGCATATAAGGTGTCGCCAATAATGGGATGACCTAAATATTGCATATGCACACGCAGCTGATGAGAACGGCCGGTAATCGGGCTCAGTTTGACACGCGTCACCGCCTGTCCCTGAATTTCAAAATGTTCAATCGCCTGCCAATGTGTCAGTGCAGGCTTGTTGTGATTTGGGTCGGCAATATGTAAGGGTGGATGTTCCGGATCGTAAACGACAGGTACATCAACCGTGCCTTCGCCTTCAAGATGGCCTGCCACCACAGCTTGATAGGTTTTGTCGGTTTGGCGTTCCTGAAACTGGCGGGAAATAGTTTTTTGCCCCCATCGGGTCAGGCCAAAGACCAGAATGCCGGAGGTATCACGATCCAGACGATGAATCAGCAAGGTTTTTGGTTCTATTTTTAATAATCGGTTGATAACGCAATCTTGCAAATCTTCGGTTTTACCGGGAACAGTGAGCACACCTGCAGGTTTATGGATGACCATAAAATCTTGATCACGATGTATCAGATGTTCGGTTAGAAAATTACTCAATGTTCAATCCCAGGCTGATCGCGAAAACGAGCCGGCAATAATAGAAAGCTTGGCACAGAATTACAATGCACAATGACGGAATTGGCGACGGTTTTTCCGATTTTAAGTAAAAAAAATTTCAATCACACCTTATGAATGCACTGATTGCAATATAAAACTCACCAGGTCATGCAAAGAAGGATGTGCTAAAACATCTTCATATCGCACATTTGCACCATGCGCACGCCAAACACTGACCAAAGTGACAATGGCGACTGAATCCAGACCGTATTGTTTCAAATCGACATAAGGATCAATTTCAAGTGCATCCATGTTCAGTTGTTCAGCAACAGCCAGCATGATGCCCTTGCTGGAAAGCATATAACTGGACGGCGCGCTTAAATCCCATAGCCGGGTCAAGCTATAGCTATTCATATGATGAAGACCTTGTGCCGAGATATTTTCAATCCACTGGATATGCTGTTCTTGAGCGGACAAGAAAATAGCATCGTCCACTATACAGATTTGCTCAGTCACACTTTGTATATGTGGCAGTATTTGCTTGAGCATAGGTGTGACTTGTCCCGCAAAAATCAGTTGTGGATGTGTGCTTGCATATTCCCCGAGCTGTTGCATGCCCTGCATCAAATCATCGCCGCACAAATCAACAATTGGAATATCAAGTGCTTTGGCTTTATTGCTGATCTGAACCAGATGAGTCATCAGGTCGCTGTCTTGTATGCCTGCCATCATCCTTAAATTTTGTAATCCAACCAGTACTAAGACAGATTCAGCGGATGAAAGCTGCCATTTGGCTTGTGATGGTGCGAGTTGGATTTTTTTGGGCATGGGGTAAAGCATGGGAGATGATTCATCTAATACTTGCAAAGTTACGATATGCTAGCTTAGATTAACTTGCTTGATAAGTTTGAAAGTAGTTAAATTTTTTTTAAATGATGCTATTCACTAACTAAAATATCACTGAAAATATTTAGCTATTATCGATATTATAGTTACTGAAAAAATTAGCATGAACCAATACGGAATGTTTTTTGAAATAATATTTTTAGATACATCAATCGATGGATCAGATTTTGTAAAAGACTTATAGTGTTTTTTAACATATTCAGCTCTTTTTTGATTAAATTTTATAATTGCATTTTCTTCTTCAGCACTAATTTTCTGATCTAACTTACGAAAATGAAAAATAGATTCTTCATAGAATGGTTGAGATGAATAGATCTTCTCAGCAAGATCATCGAGGCTTTTTCTTCCTTTTGCCCTATATTCAAGAATCTCCTTTAAATCTAACTTTATATTCCAAGAATAACTATAATGGCGAAGATCGCATTGCACGTCCAAGAAGAATTCTTGCTGTTTTTCCAATAAATACCATACCCCTTCACGATAATCTAATACTTTCATTTCATCTGGAATATCCGAAATTATCTTAGTTGCAATTTTTAAGAATCCCAAGCAAGCCAAATACTCATTTGTAAAATATAAAGTATCTTCCCGTAAGACTCCTCTTTCAATGAAGCTCAAACACCATTGCTGACTATTTCTGGATTTTTCTAAATGAATTGTTATATCAAAATCGAGTCCATAGCTAATGACCTCATCATTACTTGGATAATATGTCACCATTGGGTAGAGGATATGGTGTAGATCGATTATTTTCATATGTATTTTTTGATTAAAAACTATTTTTTAATTTCTCTAAAACTAACATAATGCACATCACATAAAATTTTAAAATTAATTAATTTTAATTCATTGGCTTATGAATCGATTAAAAGCCCAAATTAAAAATTATTAGGCTTTTATTGATTCTTTTCAATCCACAATTAAGTTTTAATCAAAATTACACTTTAATATTTAATTTTATTAAAAAATATAACTGATTTTAGCCTTTAACCTGCGCCAAAAACTTCTCTATCGCCACTTGTGCAATTTCCGCATCCTGAAAAGACTTTACCCCAGACACACCCATCGCACCCACTAATTGCCCTTCATATATAATCGGCTCACCACCTTCAAGCATCCCAGAAAAAGTTTCCATAGTCAGAAAACCCATTTGACCGCCTTTAATAATATCTTCAAATAACTTGGAAGGACGGCGGCTGATCGCAGAACATTTGGCTTTTTCTAAACATAGATTGGCTGTCATAGGCGATGCTCCATCCATGCGCTTCATTGTCAGCAAATTTCCTGTTTCATCCACAACAGCAATGCTGACATTAAAGTTGTGCTGAATAGCATATTGATGTGCATGATTTAATAAAAACTCGGCATCACTCAGCGTCAGATAATGTTTGGTTTGCATATTCATCCTCAAAAAATTCTTTATAAAAAAGCCCGAACGAATTCGGGCCTAATATTTTGCAAAAATAAAATGCTTAAGCTTTCATTTCCGCAAAGGTTTCTTTTGCAGCTTGAATAGTAAATTCAATATCTTCATCAGAATGCGTAGCTGAAATAAATCCAGCTTCAAAAGCAGATGGCGCAAGGTTCACACCACGGTCTAACATGCCATGGAAGAATTTACGGAAAGCATTAACATCACATTTCAACATTGAATCGAAACTGGTAATGTCTTCTTGATCGGTGAAGTACAAACCAAACATACCGCCCACTTGTTGAGTCTTGAATGGAATACCAGCTTCATCCGCAGCAGCTTGTAACCCGGCAAGCAATTTTTCGAGCTGTGCAGTTAATTTTTCATAAAAACCTTCGGTACGTAAATGCTTGAACATTTCAATACCGGCACGCATCGCCAATGGATTACCTGACAATGTACCTGCTTGATAAACCTTACCTAAAGGCGCGATGCATTCCATCACTTCACGTTTACCACCGAAAGCACCTACCGGTAAGCCTGCACCAATGATTTTACCTAAAGTGGTTAAATCAGGTGTTACGCCATAATGCGCTTGCGCACCACCAAGACCGACACGGAAACCGGTCATCACTTCATCAATGATGAAGATAGAACCATGTTCGTCACATACATCACGAATTGCCTGAAGGAAACCATCAATCGGTTTCACCAGGTTCATATTGCCCGCTACAGGTTCAACAATTACGCCGGCAATTTCAGAACCGAATTTAGCAAAACATTCTTTTAAAGTCGCGATGTCATTGTATGGAAGCGTTAAAGTATGTTTAGCAAAATCAGCAGGCACGCCCGCAGAAGTCGCTTCACCTTCGCCGCTGGTCAACATGCCTGAACCGGCTTTAACTAAAAGCGAGTCTGAGTGGCCGTGGTAGCAGCCTTCAAATTTTACAATCTTGTCACGACCGGTATAACCACGTGCTAAACGAATGGCGGTCATGGTCGCTTCAGTACCTGAGTTGGTCATACGAACCAGTTCAATCGATGGCATGATTTCACAAATGATGTCTGCCAAAGTTGTTTCATGCACGGTTGGTGCACCAAAGCTTAAACCATCAACCGCTGCTTCCTGAACGGCTTTTATGATTTCCGGATGCGCATGACCCAAGATCATCGGCCCCCATGAACCGACATAGTCAACATAGCGTTTACCATCGACATCGTATAAATAGGCACCTTTGGCCTTTTCAATAAATACAGGCGTACCACCCACCCCATTAAACGCACGTACCGGTGAATTCACCCCACCCGGAATATGTTTGCTGGCTTGTTTAAACAATTGTTCTTGCTTTGGAGATAGGCTCATGAATTTACTCAACTCAAAATTAAATCAATCTAAATCTATTTTATTAACGGTTGTCTTGAAAAAGTGCAGACCATTCATCTAAACGCTCAGGAATGGCATTCATTGGACGACCTAATATATCACTAATCACGGCGCAATAATCTGCACCAGCTTCAACCACGATCTTTGAATTTTCAACGGTTAAACCACCAATGGCACAAATAGGTACATTCAGTTGGGTTTTAGCCTGTTTCAAGGTTTCCAGACCAATGTTTCCGGCTTCCGGCTTACTCTCAGTCGCATAAATTGCACCAAATGCCACATAATTTGCGCCTTCAGCAATCGCTTGTTCAGCCAGCTCAAGTGAGTTATTGCAGCTACGCCCGATTAATACATGGTTTGGCAAGCGAGCCACAGCCTCAACGATTGAACCATCATCCTGACCAAGATGAACCCCAACACCGTATTGAACCGCCATTTCAAGATCATCATTAATCACGAAAGGCACGCCATATTCAGCACACATGGCTTTCATATACTCGATTTCGTAAATTTGATCTTCTTTGGCGACTTTTTTACGACGGTATTGCAGTACCGCAACACCACCATTCGCCATTGCACCTTCTAACTTCGCCAATAAAAGTTCTAAAGGATCATCATTGGTAATCAGATATAAACCGCGCATAACAAACTGCCAAAACTAAAACTGCCCTATTATAGGCACATCAACAGCAAGTTTCAGCGCATCCAGCTTAATTGCATAAGGAATAAAACCAATAAATTTGCAAAAAACCAAAAAACATAGTAGTGGTGCATTTTTTCAAAAAAGTGAAAAAAATACCTATTTTAAGTGATAGCTCATGTAGGTATTAATCGGTTTAATAAAGCTACAGAACAACAATAAATAATAATGACAATATAATAATAAAATTTGGAAACTTGATTAGATTCTCTAATCTTTGGTGATCAAACGCGCTTGGGGAAGCGAACTAAAGATTAGAGAATCGCCCTATTTTAGTGTTTCATTACGCTCAGATTGCATCAGGTCTTTTATCCTGATAAATGATTTTCGCCGAATAATAAATCCCCATTTTAAAGTGCGTAGCTTTCAACAAAATTCTGGATATAAAAAAAGCCTAGAGAAGGTCACTCTAGGCTTGGAAAACTTTAACATTCGGACAGTCGGGAAGTAAAAAATCAACTTCTTAAGCGTCTGTGCTATTAATAGAATATTCACTCTATTATTGCAAGTCCACTCAGTGTCAATTTTCATCTTTTTTGAAGTAATTTTTTGCAACTTTGCAGATTTACTTCAATTTACTTCAAAACAGGCTTAATTTAACTAACTTTGAATTTTATCCAGCGAGCGATTTTTTAAACTTAAATCGCCACGCAGCACATCAGAAAACATGCGCCAATCTGAAATAAAACTATACAGCGGTTGTTTAAAACTTGCCGGTTTATTTTTTTCAAATAGAAAATGTCCTACCCATGCACTAGCATAACCCGCCAGCAAACCATAGACCAGATATTTGGGCTTTCTTTTTAAAATAGCGCGACTCAATAAACATACCCCGACAGTACTGCCGAATACATGCAAGCGGCGACTCATGATATTACGATGCTCAGTTAAATAAAACCGATAAAATTCATGATAGTTTTGAAGCGGTAACTGAAATTCCGGTTCTGGATGATGTTCAAATTTGAGCTGAATCGTTGTATTCATGGTCATTCCCTCCCTGTTTTTATTTAAGTTAGCGCATATTTTATCCAAATTAAAGTATCAGCCTGCATCATTTTTTTGATCATTTCCAAAGCAATTACTCAAGAATCCACTCGTCAAGTCTTACATCAAAAATCATTTTCGTTACAATCAGGAGCCTAGAATCAACAATACAATTCCGGCGCTATAAAAGAATAGATTTCATAACGCATGTGTAAGCTATAGATGAGGTGTGGCATTGCTGACATCGCATCAAAAAATTAGGATGAAAGATCATGGTTGAAGTTGAATTAAAATTTCAAATTCCTGAAGCAAGACGTAATGCTTTACTGAAAGCATTAGATCCTAAAAAATCTGAAATTATTCAACTCAAAGCCAAATATTATGACACTTCAGAACGTCTACTTTCCCAGCATGGGGTAGCTTTAAGACAACGCCTTGAAGGCACGCGCTGGATTCAAACCTTAAAAGCGGCTGGTAAAAGTCATTTACATCGTTTTGAGCATAACCATGATCTGGGGGAACATGAAGAGGCACCCCAGCTAGATTTATCTGTTTATGAGCAAGATGCCGAAGCACAGCAAATCTTAAAAAATGCCTTGGGTGATGCAGAGGATCAGCTTAAACTTCAGTTTGAAACTGACATTCAACGTACTTTCCGCGTTATGCAATTTGAAGAAACCGATATTGAAGTCAGTTTAGATGTCGGTGAAGTCCGCACTGAAGCAGCCCAAAAAGAAGTACATGAAGTTGAATTTGAGCTTAAAGCTGGATCTGTCCAGTCACTGCTGGCCTTTAGCTTTGAATGGGTGAAAAAATACCAGCTTTGGCTGGATGTGCGCAGTAAGGCTGAAATCGGTAATCTTTTGGCCATTCAACAACCGGTGAGTCCAGCAAAATCTGCCAAAGAATTTAACTTAAGTAAAAAAGATGCTGCCAATAAAAATTTACGTTTATTGATTGCCCAACAGTTACAACATTTACTGCCGAATATCGCGGCTATTGCTGCGGGCGTTGCCAAGCAAACTCATATTCAGCAGGCACAAATTGCGCTGGATCATTTGCATTTGACCCTGTCGTTATTTAAAGACTGGAATGAGGCGGTTTCAGACAAATGGGCGATGCAAATTGGAGCATTTAAACAACAATTTGATCACTTACAGCATCTGGAACACATGCAGTCAACTTTAGGGGCGTTTTTACAAAATCCGAATACGGCGTCAAATTTAGCCAAAGATATTTTGTATGCCAAAGAAAAGCTGGCCAATCTGGTCCGTTCAACGCAAAACGTGCATCATTATCTGGAATTATTGATGTTTGGCCTGGACCATGAAGAAAGGTCCCAAGCCTATGACTTAAAATGGTTTGCCCAAAATACCCTGCAGAATCAATATAAACAGCTTCAAGAACATCTCCTGGCTGCCGATATTGCCAATTTTGAGAGTCTGGATCAGTTAGCCACTAAAATTCATGAACTGAAATTCAGCTTCCCGATTTTAACTTCAATTTATGATGTCAAGAATCTGCAGAAATACAGCAAAGCCTTGAATGATGCTCAACTTGCAGCCAGTGAATATCAAATTCTGGCTTCATCTGCCGAATATATTCAGCAAACTGAACTGGAAGCCAGTGACTGGTTTGTTTTGGGCTGGTTGACAGCGAAACAGGAAGTCTATGCACAAAACCTGCTTGAAGCGACAGAACAATTCCTGGTGAGCCGTAAATTTATTAAATAACAAATAAACCAGTAAAACCAAACCAACAAAATTAAACCAGCAAAATCAAAGCGTATGCCACGATCTTTTTATGCACACCATGAATCGGTCGACATACGCTTGATCTACTTATCCGCAAAACCCTACTCTTTTTTTGACACTGGCTTACAATAAAAGTTATGACCCGATCGATGATGAAGTGTCAGGAGTTTTAACATGCTTGAAGTAGAATTAAAATTTCAGATCCCCGCCTCACAACAAGAAAAGCTCTATCAGCTCTTCTTGAACAAGAATGCTCGCCTGATTTCTTTATATGCCAAATACTATGACACTCCCGAACGGCATTTGGCTAAAAAAAATATTTCATTACGGCAACGTCTTGAAGATGATCACTGGATACAAACCTTAAAAGCCCCTAGTGATCATTCCTTACAACGTTTTGAATTAGAAAAAGATTTAGGCAAGATCAAAGATCCAACTTTGGATTTAAAAATTTATCAGTCCAATTCGCAAGCAAAACAATTGCTGCAAAATGCTTTGGGCAAACAGGCTAAAAACCTGATTGTGCAATATGAAACAGCAGTCCAACGCCTGGTACACCTGGTTCATTTTAACCGTTCAGAAATTGAAGTCAGTTTGGATCGCGGCGAGATCCATCATAACGATCAAACGGTGCCGATTTATGAAATTGAATTTGAGCTTAAACAAGGTTCCATACAAGACCTGATCAAGTTTATTCATCCTTGGGTGCAGCGCTATCATTTATGGCTAGATGTACGCAGTAAAGCTCAACGCGGAGATTTACTGGCACAGAATTTAAAAAATCCTGCCGCTCAATTTGCAAGCCCGCTTCAACTGGATCAACAGGACTCAACCGATCACGTATTAAAGCAGATCATCAATAATGCCTTGCAGCATCTGTTGCCGAATGCATCAGTCATTGCTACCGCACAGTATGATAGCGAACACGTTCACCAGACGCGTGTGGCCATTCGCCGTTTAAGAAGTGCTTTGCGTGTTTTTGATGACTGGTCAAAAGATATCGATGCTGACTGGCAGGAACAACTGACGCATCTGTTTCGCCAACTCGGTTCAACCCGTGACCGTGATGCCTTGAGTGAAGGACTTTTACCCCAGCTCGAACAGGCCGGTGCACCGTTGGTTCAGCTTCCGGATACACCTGAAGAATCCAGCATTGCCATTGATGAATCTTTACGTTCTTCAGACTTTGTTGAATTGATTCTGAATCTGCTGCGCTTTGTCCATCAGACCAGTACAAAGCAGAAAAAACCGCAATTAAAAAAAGATATCGCAAAAAAACTGCAAAAAATGCATCAACAAATTTGCCAGGATGCCGATCAGTTTCTAGAACTGGATATCCCATCCCGGCATCGCACCCGCAAACGGATGAAACGTTTACGTTATTCGGTAGAATTTGTGGCTTCACTGTATCCGAGCAAGGAAATAAAGCGTTACCTCAAAGATTTAAAACCGGCTCAAGAAAGTTTAGGACAATATAACGATTTGATGGTGGCCGAAGCACTGTTCCAGGATATGGTGAAACGCAAACAAAAACTGTGGTTTGCGCTAGGCTGGATTGCCAGTGAGAAAGAATACATTCTGCAACAGGCACAAGCCCATCTAAAAGATTATGCGAAAACCGACACTTTTTGGTAATGCAAAGCACAGATCAGATTTAAATATTTCCGTAGCTTAACGATATTTGCCAAAAATTTTCCAGGTTCCATTATCCGCCAATGGATCGCTATAACTATCATTGCGCTGTTTACGCGGTTTATCGCGGGCATCGACCAGTTCAAAATGTGGCTCTGTACTGAGTACCATTCCATTCACATAAAACCGTGTGCGTGTATATTCGCTTTGTCCATGCTGAAACACATAAGTGCGCAAGTCGATAAATTCACGATGTGCTACCAAGGCTGCGGTATCATCACTTTCCAACCAGGTACTCATGGCCTGAATCTGCTCGGGTGGATATTTCCCGCATTTTTCGAGCAGGCTGGCAATACCACGAAAAGTTTTCGACTCTTTGGCGCGGGTTTTGTTAATCCGGATGCGATCCACATGAAAATAAAACAGCGGCAAATTCAAATGGCTGGGTAAATGCACTGCATCAATGGTTTCATCCTCCATAAAAGGCTGAAACAGGTCTTGTGCCCTTTCAATTAAACCGGTCCATTGCCGGTAAAATTCATCGACTTCTTTTTTAGACCCATAATAAATGGGCAAGCCTTCTACATTGGCCAGATTTGCTGGCGGCCAAATATTTTGACGTAATAAGGCGATATCACTTTTCAGACTTTGTACGGCAATGGCATCTTGCATTGGAGTATCCATTTTCATGCTTAGGCTATTTTTAGATTAAGCCAAAGGTTTAGTTTCTGCAAGGCTTTGCCTATAATATGCCATTAGATCGTATTTGCAGGAAAAGTTCATGGTTCAAAAGATTGAAGCAACAGATGTAACCGAAGAAGAAGCGTTAAATGCTGCTTTTTTTGAACGTGCTGATGAATTTATTAAACAGGCCAATGAATTTTGTCGTGTTGAAAAAGGTTCCCAAGTAAAACCTGCTGAAATGCGCGGACAAGTCAGTGCTGCCATGTTGTTCGCCACTGCCCGTTTTAATACCTGGGTTGCGGCCAACAATTTTAAAGATGGCAATGAAATGCGTGACGCCAAAGATCAGGTGATGTCTTACATCATGCAGCAGTTCCAGATGATGCTGGAAGACAACTATGACGAATACTGCGAACAGTTTGAAAACTATCTTCGCTTCCGTCATAACGAAGAATTTCATGCCAACAAGCATGACCATGATCATCAGCACTGATCAGAAGTTAAAAAGCCCATTAGGGCCTCTGTTGTCCCCTAGTGGAATTCCAGGTGTTTGATTTGTGGGTGTGGCAAGGATGCCACACATTCCCCATCACGACAGGATGTCGTGTATAGGGAATAAAGACTTTTGCCTACTTTTGGTCTGTCAAAAGTAGGATTCAGCCTACACAAAGTGACTTAAACTTTTAAAGAAAAGATAAGACTGTGAAAAAAACAAAATACAAATAAATATCAATAACTTAAATTCAAAATATCATCATGTCGCTTTGGTGCTGAAATAAAACTCAAATTATGGGACAGCAATGCCATCAGGGCTTTTTTTATGTCCTGAATTTTTGGATAAAAGGTCATTTAAAGCCAAGGCACTTTACAGTATGGTTAAATAACAGAGATTTGCTGAACTAAGGACACACATGCAACAGCTGGATTTTGCAATTATTGACTCGCATATTCACCAATGGGATCCTTATAACACGCCCCATGCAGCGGCTTTGGCGGTTAAATTATTGGGTAAACATCCTTATTTGCTAGATAAATTTGTGCGTTTGGTGAACTCCGATGACCTGATCGAAACCATTGGCTTGACCAATCATGTGACGGCGCCTTATTTGCCGGAAAATTATCTCGAAGATATTGGCCATTATCAGGTAGAACAAGTGGTGCATGTCGAAGCCAGCTGGCATAAAAATAAAGGTAAAGGCGTGATTGGGGAAACCCGTTTTATTGAATCCCTACCTTTTAACGAAGAAACGGTCAAACTCGGTGGCATTGTGGCAACAGCAGATCCGAGGGACAGTAATTTCAAGAAGATTTTGCAATTGCATAAGAAAGCTTCACCGCGCTTTAAAGGTATTCGCAAAATGGCGGCATTGCATGAGGATAAAGAAATCCATGCCTGGACAGATGAACCACATTTATACCGCAATAAAAAGTTTTTAAAAGGTTTTGAAGCCATCGCACAAAACAATTTAACATTTGATGCCTGGGTTTATTCGACTCAACTCAGCGATGTAATTGCCCTAGCCAAACAGTTCCCGGAAACTTCAATTGTGCTTGATCATTTCGGCACACCTGCCGGATTATTTGGAAAAGTCGGCTCAATTACCGGACTGACCAAAACCGCACGTGAAAATATTCTGGTCCGCTGGCAAGACGATATGGCTGAACTTGCCCTGTGTCCAAATGTCTATACCAAAATGTCAGGTTTACTGATGCCGGTATTAGGCCATCAATTTCATAAGCAAGGTCGTCTAGCCAGCAAGCAGGAAATCTATGATCTGGTGCTACCCCTGATCAGTCATGTGCTACAGAATTTTGGCAGTTACCGGGTCATGTTTGCTTCCAATTTCCCTATGGATCGGGTCAGTAGTTCACTACTCAACATCATTGATGCCTTGAGTGATGCAGTAGTGGCGTGTGATCCTAATGCCTTGGAACGAGTGTTTCACCATAATGCGAAGCAGTTTTATCGGCTTTAATCACCTCTCCTAACCCTCTCCTAGAAGGAGAGGGAAAATGGGAAGAAGGATTAAGAATCATGACTTGGTTTGTGGTTTTCCATACTGGTCTGCCATGACTTCCACCAGCTGACCCAGTTTGACATATTTCTTGATCACGGCATCTACATCTGCCTTGGTCAATTTAGCCAAAGCCAGGTCACGTTTTTCACGGAACAGCAAGTCGCGCTGATGTTCCAGTTGCGGCATGAGCATTGCGTGGATATTGCGTTCATCTTCCAAAGCAGTCACCCGTTTTTTCAGAATATTGGCTTTGGCCGCCTCCAGCTCCTGTTCAGTTACTCCTTTAGTGAGTAAATCATTCAGCACTTTATGTACCCCTTGTGAAACTTGTGCTGACTTCGCTGCCGTGTAGTTAGCCTCAATAGTCAATGCACCTGAATCCATCCATTCATCCAGATCAAGATCACTGCCAAAACCATAGACCAGCGCATTTTTCTCACGCAGTTCTTGGGCTAAACGTGAAGAGAGTTGCGAATCACCCAAGATATAACTAAACACCATTAATGCTGGCGCATCGGCATGATTAGAACCCACCGGTAAAGTCAAAATGGCCTGATAATTACCAAATTCACGTTGTTCTGATAAAGCATGGATTTTTTGCGCCTGATAAGCCTGATAATCAGAACTTAGACGTTGATAAGGCAGTTGGGCTTTCCATCCTGAAAATTCATTTTGCAGCAATTTAAGCATGGGCTGAGCTTGATAATCACCGGTGATGGTAATCTGTGCATGATTACTCACAAAAAAGTCCTGATAGAGCTGTTTCACCTGCTCCACGGTTGTCTGTTTAATCTGCTGCTTGGCAAGATCCGGCTCAAAATGGTAACGCAAATCCCCCGGTTGATAGGTTTCAAGCAAGCGGGTCATGGTCAGCGCCGCAACCGTTTCAGGTTCGGTATATGGACGGTCCAGGCTCGACAGACTTTGCGATTTAATCAGGTCAAATTGAGATTGTTCAAATTTTGGTGTTTTCAAAACGTCGAGCATGAATTTGAAATAATCATCAAATTTGTCTTTTTTCGCCACAATCTGAATGGTAATACTATTTGCAGATGCAGTCGCCGTTGCCCCACCACCCGCTTCAATCGATTTGTCTGCAATATCCTGCAAGCTGTGTTGATCTGAGCCACGCAACAATAGATAAGCCATCAAATCCAGCACTTCACCCTTATTGAACAAAGATTTGTCCGTACCAAAGTCTACAGAAATGGTGGCATAGGTTTTATCATCACGGGTAGATGTCGGATATAAAGCATAGGCAATACCATTCTTCAGCTTGCCACGCTGAATTTTCTTTTCAGTATCCAGCAAATACTGTTTCGAGGTTTTGACATATTCCGCTACTTCCTGCTTATAGACACTGCTTTCTTTGAGCGGTTCTTCCTGGGCAGCAGTCTGATCCAGGGTTTTAGGCTGTTCAGCCGCTTGTTGTTGCTGCAAGGCTTTTTTCTGATCTTCCGGAGTCGGCTGGATGTCCCCGGAAATGCGATGTTCTGGCACTAAAAACTGGGTCAGGGTCTGATTGACATCGCCAAGCTTCAGCTGCTTCACATTATTCAGATCGTTAAAGTACTGTGACCAATTACCCTGATAAGCCACATAATAATCACTCAATCGACCACCTAATGCAGTAGCACTACTCAGAATACTGTCTGCCTGATTCTGCATCAGATTTTTCACTCTGTTCAGTTCGGTCTCATCAAAGGGCTTATTTTTTTCAACACCCGTAACCAATTCGGACTGAACTTTTTTTGCATCGTGATTTGGAGCATAAATTGCACCCATAAACACCAGATTGAAATCTTGATCCAGCCAGGTGCTGGATTGAACACCGGTACTTAAACCGGTTTCCACCACGCTCTGATATAAATGTCCACTTGGCTGCATGGTATATAAATAAGGTGCCAGCGCTAAAGCAGATTTGATCTTTTCATTTTTGCCATTCAGGTAAATATTGAATTTGGCCAGATCACTGCCTTTTTTTACCACATAGTTGCGGTTTTTAATCTTTGTAGAATCCAGTGCCGGAACCTTGTTTTGTACAGGAATCTGACGCGCAGCAATTGGGCTGAAGTTTTTATCAATCTGTTTTAACACTTCCGCTTTATCAAATTTACCTGTAATCACCATCACCGCATTATTTGGTGCATACCAGCTGCGGTAAAATTTATTTAGCTCATCCATTTTAATGGACTGTAATTCTTTTAAATCGCCAATCGGTAAACGTCCCAGATACTGGTTGCCATAAGCCGATTTCCACATCTGGTCCATCATCACTGCAAAGGGCTGATCCATACGCACTTCACGTTCACGCTTTACAATGGCAATTTCCGAAGGGACAAACTTTTCTTGCAGCACCAGTTTATCCATACGTTCTGCTTCAAGATGAATCACTTCATTAATGGCATTCTGTTCGGGACGGATCACATTGGTATATTTGGTGGAATAATAGTCGGTACTGGCATTGGTCATTAAGGTGTATTGATCTAGTCGGCGCTGAAATTCTTCACCTTTGATATTCTGTGTACCCTTAAATGCCAGATGTTCGAGCAAATGCGCCAAACCGCTTTTATCTTGCGGATCATTGAGTGAACCGGTCAGATAGACCGTATTCATAAAGACTTTATTTTCTTTGTTATTTTGCGCCAGCACCACGCGAAAACCATTGTCTAACTTATATTCTTCAATCTTCTGCTCAGATTTAACTAAAATTGGTTGTGCCCAGGCAGTTGCACTAAAACCAACAAATAATAATGAGATAGTAAGTTGTTTGAACCGCATGAGCATAATTATTCCAATTTATTCAGTTAGATGAATTTTTCAGCATCACATCTTAGAAAATGGCGATGATGTTGAGTAGTCACTTTTTGCAAGAATTGCTGCTTATTTCAACAGCTTTGTCGTTCATTTATATCTATATGTTAAAGATAGAGCTCTGCCTGCATATATAGCTTTGCATAACCGGAAATTTCAATTCTTTCGTTTTCAAGCAGTTCACAATATAACTTTCCTCCACGTGCAGATGCCTGATAAGCCAAGATGTCTTTTTTGCCCAATTTCTCTGCCCAAAGCGGCGCAATTGCGGTATGAATGGAACCGGTGACCGGATCTTCATCAATACCATTGGCTGGAGCAAAATAACGCGACACACAATCATAGGGTGCAGCAGCTGGAGCCGTGATCGTCAAATCTAGATACGAAAAACCGCCTTCTGCTTCCGACTGCCTCTGTGACCACTGTTTTAATAATGCCAAATCCGGCATTTCATCTATCACATCCTGCGAATTGCTATATTCCACAATATAAGCCTGACGGTTTAAATACACATTGTTAAATGGTTTGCTTAAAATTTGCTTTAAAATTTCAGGATAATGTTCAATTTTTTTCGCACGCTGAATTGGAAAATTCATTTTTACTTTGCCATTAGCCTCCTGGCTTACCACGAAAATACCGAAATCTTTAACATGAAACCGGATAGTGCGCGCCAAAGTATAATCTTTAAACAGCACAAAACTGCTGGCTAAAGTTGCATGCCCGCAAAAGTTCACTTCAGTGGTCGGGGTAAACCAGCGGATTTCATAATTCTCTGCATCTATAACTTTCACAAATGCGGTTTCAGCCAGATTATTTTCCAGTGCAATCTTCTGCATCAGCGCATCATCCAGCCATTGTTCGGTCACAATCACGGCCGCAGGATTACCCATAAACAGCTCTGTCGTGAAGGCATCCAGCTGATACATTTTCATATTTATTCCCCAATTTTATGACTAATCTTTGCCAATGCCTGAATTTCAAAGCAGCATCTTTATAATAGAAATATTTAGTTCATCTCATGTATCTATAAATAAAAGCTTATCGCTACGCGTGCTTTTAAATCTTTTGAAATATCATCTACTTTATGGATAGACATTGCAGCATTGTGTTGCGATCTGCCACTAGAAAAAACCTGATTTTAAGGCTAGTTTATTCATATCTCTTTTATCGCTCTGTATCTTATGAATTTTCAAATCCATATGATTGATGTCAAAAATCAATTACAAAACTATATCTGGTTATTAGAACATATCCCAACCAAGGAAGTAGTGGCAATTGATCCGACTGAAGCAGATCTGGTCGAAACCTTTTGTACTGAAAAAGGTTTAAAACTGAGTCAGATTTGGCTGACGCATTGGCATAAAGACCATACTGGCGGTGTACCTGAGCTTTTACAAAATCGTCATATCCCCGTTTATGGCCCACGGGAAGAATTGAGCAAGGTTCCTTTTATCAGTCATCCTTTGCAACATGATGCACAGATCAGTTTTCACGGTTTAAATATTGAGATTATTGCTGTACCCGGCCATACCTTGGGACATATTGTTTATTTTATTGATGCACTAGATGTGCTTTTCTGTGGCGACACACTGTTTGCCATGGGCTGCGGTCGTGTTTTTGAAGGTACCTATGAGCAAATGTACCATTCACTGAATCGCCTCGCGGCTTTACCGGCACGCACCAAAGTCTACTGTACCCATGAATACACGCTGGCCAATGCCAAGTTTGCTTTACATGTAGAACCGGATAACCTTGCGATTCAGCAGCGTTTTGAACAGGTGGAAGCACAGCGTATGCTGGGTCAATGTACCTTGCCCAGCAGCATTGAGCTGGAACTGGAAACCAATCCATTTTTAAGAGCCGATAGCGTCGAAGAATTCCAGCGCTTGCGGCAATTAAAAGATCAGTTTTAATTTATGTATCATATGAAATATTTATAGAAGCTGATGGTTCTGAGCATAAGCATCCAATTCTGCTTGGGTGACCACTTTGGTGGTATTCATTTCATCGACACGAACCAGCAGCAAACCACCCAAAGCAGGTTGATAACGGCGCGCGCTACCAAAAGGTGTATAGGACACTTTGGATTGCTCTGCGAAAATTAACCAGTCTTCATGACCCAGCATGACAGCAACAGGTTCTGCGCCTTGTTGCTGCATCTGTTGAATTTGCTTGAGTACGTTCTGTTCTATGGTATCGGTAGTCATGGCAATTTAGTCATCATCTTAATCAATATTCAACACCCGCCAGAATTTAAAAAATTCCTCGGTACAGTGCAATATATTTTATCGTTTTTTAAAATCAGAAGCACCGTTATTTTTGGGCGGCAATTGCGTTATTAATCATATGAGATTGATTTATTGCTTCAGCCGAATATTTCTTATTCATCGCAAAAAAAATCACTTATAGATAAAAAATTTAGACCACACGGGAAATTGTGTTTAAATATTTCCGTTTCAAAAGAATTGAATTATTTAGAATTAAATATTTTTAAATCAATTTGATATAAAAACATTTTATTCAATACTAGAGTAATTTTTATTCGCAGTTTAATTATTATTTATTCATTTTTTGCATAAAAAAAATACAAAAAAATTATTTTATAAAAAACCTGCTCAAGCTACCCTTTAAAAAAATAGCTGCATCCCTATTAATTATATAACAGCAGTTCGTATCCAAATATACACAAGGAGTTCTCTCGTGAAAAAAGTTGTTAAGGCAAAAAATTTAATTGCATTTCGTATCTGGTTAGAAAAATTGGGCTATTCGGTAAAATCATTGACGGATAATCGTGGCTTTACCTTTAGCTTTAAAAAAGAATATGGTTTGGTCACTTGTGATTTAGCAGGTAATGCACTTGCCATGCAGCTTGGTGAAGAATTTGAAGATCATTTAAAAGCTTAAAAGACTTTTTTCACTTGTGGATCGAGATAAAAACAATAACGGATTCAAATTTTATTAAAAGCCCAGTTTTGGGCTTTTTATTTATATTTACTTTTGTATAGGCAATAAAAAAAGCAAGGTCATATACCTTGCTTTAATATGGTGGGGACGGAGAGACTCGAACTCTCACACCTTGCGGCGCTGGAACCTAAATCCAGTGCGTCTACCAATTTCGCCACGTCCCCATTCGAGTACCAACTTCGTGCTGGATTTTTTTACAACAAAAAAGAAAGGCTATTGACCTTACTCTAATCTGATGGTGGGGATAGAGAGACTCGAACTCTCACGCCCAGAAGGCGCTGCGACCTGAACACAGTGCGTCTACCAATTCCGCCATATCCCCATCAGGGCACCAACTCAATGCTGGATTTCGTACAACAAAAAAGCAAGGTTATTTACCTTGCCTTAATATGATGGTGGGGACGGAGAGACTCGAACTCTCACACCTTGCGGCGCTGGAACCTAAATCCAGTGCGTCTACCAATTTCGCCACGTCCCCATCAGGGTACCAACTAAGTTGTTGGATTTTTTAAAACTTGGCAGAGGATCAAGGATTCGAACCTTGACGAACGGTTTTGGAGACCGTCATGCTACCATTACACCAATCCTCTGTTACTTAATTATCAAGCTAAGTTGACATTTAAGTGGTGGGGACGGAGAGACTCGAACTCTCACACCTTGCGGCGCTGGAACCTAAATCCAGTGCGTCTACCAATTTCGCCACGTCCCCAATGGCTGTGTATATTATAGAGATCGATTACTCATGACAAGACCTTTTTATGAAAAATCCACTTGTTTGTTTAAATAAAAAACAAAAACTGTTTTTCTGTATTTTTCTTAAACAATTTCAGTGATTAAGGTCTGTTTGATCGTGCAAATATCATTAAATCTCTGTTGTTTTTTCTTGGCTAACATTCCTCTTAAACAAGGCTCAAATAGCGAAAAATGTTGTGGCAGTTCAATATTTAACTGCTGGCAATGTAAATAAGCCCAATCTTGGTAATTTCTGGCACTCAAACGCTGTGCACCGAGCCATTCATACAGAACAATGCCTAAAGCATAAATATCCGTTTGTACGGTTTTATGTGCACCCTGAAAAAGTTCGGGTGCCATATAACGTGGTGTTGCAGTAAGAATTTTCAGCTTTTGCGATGAACTAATTTTTTGCGCCTGTTCAAAATCAATCAAACATGCACGGTTTTGATATTCAACCAAATGCTCCCGTTTTAAATCGCCATGAATCCAGCCCGACCGATGTAATTGATCCACAGCATCTAAAAGCTTTAATAAAGTCTGTTTGATCTGTTGCAATGACATCTCAGCACTATTACCGAGCAATACGTTTGCATCGCTTAGAATTAATGCCGCGTTGCCCGGCTCTTGTAATCCCGTCAGGTGTTTAAGATCGGAAATCACTTGAAACGGCAATAAAAATTCAGGCATGCATTTGGAAGAATTGGCTTGATCTAAAAACTGCTGATAAAAATCCAGTTCATTCAAGAATCCCGCTTCAACGCTGGGATGGATATTGAAAGTCTGGGTTTTTAACCAATAGCGTTGCTGCTGGTATTCAAAGCTATATAAACAACGCCCAAAAGTTAAACTTTTGGGCTTGGTCTTAGACATTAAACAGATGTTAGAAAAATCTACATCCCTAAACTGCAATAAATTCTGCGGTTTTTTGCTCTGGATTATGTTGATAATTTAAAAGCTCCAAACAGTGCTGGATGGTTTTACCGACACGAGCATGCGTTTCAATCGAAGATATTTTCGGCCATGTTGCGCGCTCGCCTTCTCTTTGCAATAACTTGAACAAATATGGACGTGGGTTCTGAAACATATAGCTATAATGGCGTAAGCTATAATCGCCCACGATGTTCAAATCACCATAATAGCCCTGATCAATCACCCCATAACCATGATCGAGCAAACGGCGTACAGGAGGAAGCATTCCGACTCGGCCACGCGCAAAATCCATAATTCCCTTGGTAATGACTTTGCCCTGACGGCGTACAATGCGCTCTGGCCAGCTCATCACATCTCGACGGTAGCGTTCTGCATCACTTTGCATGAAAGGAACAATATGTGGATTCACCTGACTGGCAATGGTGTAATTTAAATTATACAGTCGTGCCATTTTTTCCTGAGGGAAATCACTCCGCACACTGCCATCCACCCAGCGGGTATTGGACATATAAGGTGTCAATTTACCATCGTAACGCTTACTGGTCAGTTTAACTGGCGGAAATAAGATAGGTACAGCACAGGATGCCAGTACTGCACTCCAGACCAGTAAGTCTGGTGAAGTATAGGTATTCATGATGCGTGCTTGCTGCGAGGTATCATATGGGGCTACAGCAACATTAATATGCAGTCCGGAAGTTTTAAAAGCTTCTTCAAAAGTCACATCACCCAAATTTTCTATCAGAAATTTTTTCAGGTATTTTACGTCGGCAAAACCACCATTGCCTTTTAAAATTTCGCCAAATTTACGAAAATGAAAAGCTTCAGTAAAAAAGTTTTCCCCATTTAAAAGACCGGTAATGTCTGAAGGTTTTGAAGTGCCAAGCATGGTGGTCATAATCGCCCCTGCACTCGAACCAGATAATACTTTTGGCATTAAATCCTGTTCAAGCAGCGCTTTACATACCCCAGTATGAAACAATCCCAAGGTTGCCCCACCTGAAAACATGATCGCAGGCTGGCCATAAGCTTTTTTACACTGCTGAAAGAACTCTATTTTTTTTGCCACACACAGACAATTACAGTCGCTCGAAGCAATGTAAGCCAGGCTTTCACTGACTTCTTCCACATAATCTTCAATGATTTTTTTAGTGCCCACATAGGTGGCATTAAAAAGCATGGGATGAGCAATATTTGCAATATCGTAGCTTAAACCTTCACGTAATATGTACATGAGATCTTCGGTACGCTTCTGAAAACGGTAACGTTTTAACCTGCTTAAGCGTTCAGAAATAATTTCAGCATCAAAATAAGGTGAACAGTTATCAAATTTCCATTCTTGAGCACCGGATTCTTCATCTATTTTTAGTGCGATATTTTTCCATTCTTCATAAGTTTCCGCCGTAGCGAGCTGGCTTTTTAATTTTTTTATCCGATAGGCTTGATGTGGATTAATATTTGTCGTGAAATCATTAAATAACATATCTATCCCTCAAACACTTTCATTGTTATTTCCTATCCCTGATCGGGTATCAAATATCATCATATTTGCACAATAAACCAGTAATCCTTCAATCATAATACCCCCTATTTCATTGGCAAACTATGATTATTTGATATACAGTTCCCATGTTAAACGATCTTTATTTTCACTTTATCCGTATAAGCTGAATCATCATGGCAACAATTGATTTACCCGACAATATCTTACAAGTTCTTTCTACTGTACTCCAACAACTACAGCAAAACTTACCTGAACTGAAACACGAAACCAACTTTGAAGCCTCGGCTTATAAGTGGCAAAATCAACAATTAAAAGCCATACAGCAGCCTAAAAAAATCTATCTGGACGATTTAAAAGGGATAGAAAAGCAAAAAGAAAAAGTGATTCAAAATACCCGACAGTTTTTAAAAGGCTTGCCTGCCAACGATGTGTTATTGACTGGCTCACGGGGTACAGGAAAATCTTCAATTGTACGTGCCTTGTTAACGGAATTTGAATCTGAAGGCTTACGTTTAATTGAAATTGAACGTGATGATTTGGCAGATTTGCCGCTTATTCAGAAACTGATTGAAAATCGTCCTGAAAAATTCATTGTCTACTGTGATGATCTGGCCTTTAATGCCGAAGATGAAAACTATCGCAGTTTAAAAAGCGTCCTGGATGGTTCATTACAGTCCGGTTCAAGCAATTTTATTATTTATGCGACCAGTAACCGCCGTCATTTGTTGCCGGAATTTATGCATGAAAATACCCCGGTCACACGTATGGACGTTCCACAATATACCGAGCTGCATCCGCAAGAAGCGATTGAAGAAAAGATTTCGCTGTCTGACCGTTTCGGCATGTGGCTATCGTTCTATCCTATGGATCAAAACCTGTACCTGGAAATTGTAGAGCACTATTTAGCTAAAGCCAAAATGTCATTGGATGAATTGACCAGGGCCGAAGCTTTAAGATGGTGTCAGGCCCGTGGTCAGCGCTCAGGCCGTGCAGCCTATCAGTTCTCTAAACACTGGATTGGGTCGCAGCAGTTAAAATCGCTGTAAACTCTTTCTGATTGGGTCAATATAAATAAAGAAGCTCCGTACTAACGGAGCTTTTTTTATATGCGGTCTTATTTTTTGTCCCCAATAATCGTTGACCAGAGCAGATCGGCAATTTCAGCGCCATTAAAATAGACAGTTGCCTTGAGTGATTCAGGCTGATTTTGTTTCACTTCCACCACCTGGTTATAACTGTCGGTAATTTTTAAAGTTCCTTCAGTCGGCAAGTGTTTATAATTATCTAATACCGTTTCCTGCATCTTAAATGGAGTCGTGGTATCAAAATTAAAACTATAACGGAAATCTGCCAGATAAGGCTGACCGATAATCAGGCCTTTACTGGTTAATGTACGGGTCCCATTACTGCTACTGCCATAATCATCTACCAAGCTATAGCTATAATTTCGTACTTGAAGATACTCTTTACTGCTCGGATTAAAAGTCGTGCCACCCGCAGGTGCAGTCTGCTCTTCTGCAATACGTTGGAACTCCAGCTGGTCAATTTTATAAGTTTCCGATTCACCAGATGGAGTTTTGCTTTTGCTATATACAATGCTGCCTGAAATCAAATAGTCATCTTTTAAATTAAAATCAACATTAGAGCCATAACGCACATTGGTAAAAGTTAGAGTGGTGGTATCGCCATTTACCGACTGAGTAATCGTGGAACCTTTACGATAGGTTTTATCCAGAATCACACAGTTATCTTTATCATCTTTTAATTTTAGCGTTTTTACTACATTGGTCGTGCTTACTTCAGCGCATAACACGTTCGGATATTTGATGCTGTTTATACCCAGGTTATAAATCTGCACAATACGAGCCGTACGCCCATAAGGATAATCAGCAAAAGCTTCTCCAATCATATGACCAAGCGCACTGTTATAATCCGTGTCATTGCTGGTATTACCCGTAATGGAGTCTTTAATTTTATCCAGGATACTCGGGTCTTCAAATGGTACAAACTCATCTGACAGCTCTGGAGAAATTGTCTCGTTAGGCACATTCGGTGGCGTGCTTACCGATGGACTTCCGGAATCGGAACCACTTCCTCCACCTCCACAAGCGCTCAATAAACCCGAGATAAACGCAACTCCAAATAATGTGGTTTTCTTTTTCATGACATTGTATTCCCTAAATTTTATTTACATTTTTATTTAATAAGAAGATTGATATTTACCGTATAAAAAACAAGTCAATGAGACTCCATCACTGTGTCTAATTCTTGTATTGCCTTACCCCATGTAACATTGATTACACAATAGTAATTAAAATCAAAAATTTTTCTGTAATTTTAATGTATATTTCCAACAATTTTTAAAATTTATCAGCCTGTTAATTTTAACCTTCTCACTTTACTCAACCCTAGATTATTCAAGCTTTACGTCTATTTTTGCATTCATATGGCTTAAAATAATATTTATATGATTTGTAACTTTAAGCTTAAAATTTCACCAAAATGATCTAGGCTAGCAAAAGTAGTGCTTCATAGATTTCTGCTTTTCTAATGGAATGAGTAATGAAAAATGATCATCAAAAGAACAATATACCGAGACGAAATTCCAGAGTTTTCTCAAAAAGTTTTGATTATTCTTTAGATTTTAAAAATATAAACTTTCGAAAACGTCCTGAGTTATACCGAATTGGGCGGGGTGAACAAGGTGTGTTATTGGTCGAACCTTACAAGTCAGAAATACTGCCTTTTTGGCAATTTGCAGATCAGGAAAAAGCCAAAAAAAGTAGTGAAAAAATATATGAATTGTTTTTAAGCTATCTCGATGAAAATGATTTTGTTGGTGCAGATATGGCGAGAAAATTTCTGCAAATGGGTTATACGCGTGCGCGACGTTATGCCAATCATAAAGGAGGTAAAAAATATAAAGGGGCTGTTCCTGCAGATAAAAAAGGCTTAAGTGGTGCACATGGACGGGATGTATTACCTTATAGTCCAGAAGACCAAGTGAAGGCTGCCGCTGCGCAAATTTTTAAGCAAAAATGGAATCAAGCCAAGACGCATACCAAGTATCTTGAGTTAAAAGACCAATTTAATCAGTTTATTGAAAAAAAATTTAAACAGTATGATCAAAATTCTATAATTTAGACTTGAGCTGGCGTTTATGCTCAAACATCTTTTTATCTGCTTCGGCAGCTGCTTTAAACAGCCCTTGAGCAGGTTGTCGCATGGCCACACCAATCGCCGCGCCAATCTTTGCCTGTGTTAAAGCTTGTTTAAGCCGATTCAAAAGCACGTCTGTTCCTGTTTCATCGCTCTCTACACTCAAAATTACAAATTCATCGCCACCTAAACGTGCCACAATGTCATTGCTACGTGCAGTATTTTTGAGTATATGCGCCGCCTGCTGAATCAGCTCATCGCCCTGATCATGTCCCAGACTGTCATTTACTTTTTTTAGATCATTCAGATCAATAAAAAAAACTGCCGCAGGATGTCCATAAAGCTTACAGCGCTCTTCTTCGGCAGTAAGTAATCTTTCCCATGCGCGGCGGTTATATAAGCCTGTCAATTCATCCCTTAAAGCTTCTGCTTCCAAACGCTCATGCTGACGAACGTGTTCATTTTGACGAAGTTCAGCTTGAAGAATCGTGCTTAACAAATGACCAAATAACTCAATCAGCTCTACGTCCTGAGTAATAGTTTCAGATTTTTCTTGAGGATCAATCGCACAAAGTGTCCCGAACAAGCTGCCATCTTCATGAACCAGTGGTTGACCAATATAAGATTTAATACTGACTTGCTGGTTAATGGGCGCAGTGGAATATAAAGGAATGTCTTCTGATCGAGGAGCAATTTTAGGACCTTTACCGGCAATCATATGAAAACAAAATGAATCTGCCCACTGAAATACTTGTCCCGGTTGAATATTATAACCGTGGTCTTCACTCTGAAGTACAATCCAGTCCTTACCTTCGACCCGGGTAATCATCCATAAATTAAATCCGAAACGTTTATATAGAAACTTTAAAACAGCTTGACCAGCCTCTTGAAAGCTTCTGAAAGTTATATTATCCATTCGAATAAACCTATGCTGACCATCTAAAAAACTATTTGTTTGTCTAATTTAGAATATTTTTCTGCAATTATTAGAGCTTATCATGAATATAAAATCTAGTGATATCAACTCATTCTTTATAGACTTTTAAATTAAAAAAGAGGCAAAACGCCTCTTTTTATATTCTAATAATTTTAAGCTTGGTTTGGATTAGTCAGTTCGGTCATTGGCCATCGTGGTGTTGTGGTTACTGACAAACCATCATGCTGCCCTGCTTTTAAGCGTTGATAACCGGCAAAGGCGATCATGGCGCCATTATCGGTACATAAAGCAGGTTCTGCATAATAAACCTGTGCTTTAATCTTGGCCAAGTCTGCTTCCAGACGCTCACGCAAACGCTTGTTGGCACTTACACCACCTGCAATCACCAAACGTTTTAAGCCGGTTTGCTTCAAGGTTTTAACCGATTTTTTTACCAGTGTATCGACCAAAGCTTCCTGGAAAGATGCAGCGATATCCGCCTCGCGGTTCTGGCCTTCCACTTTTTTCAACTGGATAGAAACAGCGGTTTTTAAACCACTAAATGAAAAGTCCAGCCCTTGATGCAACATCGGACGCGGAAAATCGAAAGCTTTGACATCTCCCTGTTCAGCAAGACGTGAAATATTTGGACCGCCCGGATATGGTAGCCCCATCATTTTCGCGACTTTATCAAAGGCTTCGCCAGCGGCATCATCAATCGATTCTCCAAGCAGCTCATATTGGCCAATTCCATGTGCTGCCATGAGCTGGGTATGCCCACCAGAGACCAATAAAGCGACAAATGGAAATTCTGGCGGAGTTTTAGACAACAATGGCGCCAGCATATGCCCTTCCATATGATGCACACCAATCGCCGGTTTATTTAACGCGAACGCCAAGGTACGACCAAACAATGCACCGGTCATAAGCGCACCCATGAGACCTGGGCCACGTGTATAGGCGACTGCATCAATTTGTGATTTTTTAATATTACTTTCTTCAAGCAATTGATTGATTAAAGGAATTAACTTACGCACATGGTCGCGTGAAGCCAATTCCGGGACAACTCCACCATATTCGGCATGCAGTTTAATCTGACTATAGAGCACCTGTCCTATTAAGCCGACTTCACTGTCATAGAGTGCTAACCCAGTTTCATCACAAGAAGTTTCCAAGCCCAGAACGATCATTAAACTGCCTTTTACCCGTATCTAAATATTGCTAAAGCTATTATAGACTTGTGATATGAGATGTAAATGAGTAAAATACTGTCCTTCACTTGTGATCTAAGGCAATCGTGCCATAGATCTTATCCATAACTTAATGAGGATTCTTCATGCCACAAGTTAAATTGAAAGAAGGCGAACCAGTAGACGTAGCTATCCGTCGTTTCAAACGTTCATGCGAAAAAGCGGGTGTTTTAGCTGACGTTCGTAAACGTGAATTCTACGAAAAACCAACTCAAGAACGTAAACGTAAAAAAGCTGCTGCTGTTAAACGTTACCAAAAGAAATTGGCTCGCGAATCAGTTCGTACTACTCGCCTTTACTAAGATTAATTTGTGATTGACTGCTTGGACTAAATAAATGACTACTTTAAAAAACCA
>DFAM01000001.1:42025-49159 GCA_002365595.1 Acinetobacter sp. UBA3106
CGTGGTCTACAGGCAGCAATTAAGCAAATCGAAGTCGATGAGCGCAAAGAACTTGACGACGCTCAGGTTCTTGCGGTCATTGAAAAGCAAATTAAACAACGTAAAGAATCGATCAAAGCCTTTGAAGGTGCTGGTCGAGATGATTTAGCTAGTAAAGAACAAGCCGAAGTTGAGGTACTCTCTCAATTTCTACCAGAAGCTATGACTGAGGAAGAGCTTGATTCTATTATTGCGCAGACGATTACTGCTCAAGAAGCTACTAGCATGAAAGATATGGGTAAGGTGATGAATTCTCTGCGTCCGCTCATAGCCGGGCGCGCCGATCCTGCACAAGTATCCGCTAAAATTAAAGCGAAACTTGGCTAATCCCCACTCCTACAATCATTCTTTATCGTTGAACTGCCTTTATGCAAAGACAGTTCAAATGTTTCCTCTCAATCCCTCATCAATATTTTCTGTTATTTCAGCTCACACTGAATATTATATTTTTTCAAAATTAGCATTTCTCTTGATGACATGACTTGATTGATCACATCTTGCCGGGTCATTTGTCTAAATTGACGGTCCAAAAACGCTCTATTCTGATCTGCCGCCTGATATAACCGATCTATATAACGACCCACAATTGCACAGTACTGTGTTTGCTGCTCTGGCGTAAAGCTGGTCTGTTGCGCATTTAAACTGCTGAAAAAGTTTCTGCTATCCCGCTTATACTGCTCTGAGATTTGATCCACTGCTGCGACATATTGCTCCACACCTGCTAAAGCTGTATTTAAACTCGCACACCCCAATACCGATAAGATCAATAATATTTTTTTCATAGACTGATTCTGTTCATTATTTAAAATTCACAACACACAAAGATTATCATAAGCCTCATCAGTTCAGCTGCAGAATTTATTCATCTATATGCAGAAAACCAGGTTTATGTTGAGTATAGGCTTGCTCGGAAGGTGCAGGTAAATGACCTTGGGTGACCGTCCCCAAACGCAAGCGAATAATGCCAGGTAAATCGACACGATATGAATAAACCGGACTGCCGCATTCCTGACAAAAAACCCGGGCTTTATTCGGGCTATGGAAATATTCTTTTAAAAATTTAAGTCCAGTGGTAATTTCAAATTTTGATTGCTGTAATAGACTGTTCCAGGCAAAGATTGAGCCTTGCGCCATTTGACAATCCTTACAGTAACAAATAATGGTTTTTTCAATTTCACCACCATAACGGTATTTTACCCTTCCACATAAGCATTGACCTTCTAGCATGGGTCACTCCTTGTTTTTATTATGACTGCGACATCATCATCTACGATTAAATTCTCAATTGTCGCTCTTTTTGCATTTCCTGAATTCGTGCTTTTAATTTTGCCGCTAACACTTCATTGTCTTTAATCAGACGCTGTGCATGTAACAAGGACTTAATCGCATTTTCTTCTGATCCTGTCCAGTATTCCACTTCTGCACGATAACGCAGTACATTCACCGTCCTGAACGGTGACTGCCGCTCTATATTGGCCACCTGCTGCATCAAGCGCCAAGCCTGTATATCGCGCGGGTTTTTATTGATAAAGCGTTGAATCAGGTTCTGTGCCTGCGCAGCATTTTGCTGTCGAATCAAAACTTCTGCATATTTAAGTGCTAAAGCCCGATTTTCCGGCATGATTCGCGCAGCAGACTGAATCGCCTTATACGCTTCATCTGTTTTATTTTGCCCCAGGTAAATATCGGTCTGAATTAAAATCAATAAATTGTTTAAGCGCTGCTGTGATTTCGCCTGATCCAAAACCTGCTGCGCTAAAACATAATCCCCCTGTTTGAGATAAAAGGCGGCCAGTGCCAACTGTCCGGCAAAATTTTTCCGATTGGCCAGAACCTGGAGTTGTTGTTCTGTGGTCTGGTTGGAAATGACGCGGCTATACCATTTCAGGATTTCAAAATCTTCATCATGCAAATTAGATTTTGCCCGAGGAAATTGATTCGCCCTTAAGCGAGCCTCACTCATACGCTCTGTGCTGAGTGGATGGGTAAGCCAGAAGTCGGGCAAGAAACTGACTTTACTGGTTGCCCGGTCCATGACCTCAAAAAAATCGGCCATACTTTGCGGATTGTAGCCTGCGCTATACATGTATTGCATCCCAATCCGGTCCGCTTCACGCTCTTGATTACGGCTATAGTTCAGCTGCTTATCCATTAATGCTGCCTGAGAACCCAACATGACTGCTGTTCCCGCATCGCCATCCGCTTGTGAGGCAATCAGCGCACCCACCAGTAAACCTGCCAAGGTGAGCAAGCCTTGCCCCTTAAATGCTTCTTGCGAACGACTGTAATGACGTTGTGATACATGAGCTACTTCGTGTGCCATTACCCCAGCCACTTCATCAATATTGCGGGCAGAAGTCACCATGCCCGTATTAATCGCAAATAGCCCACCTGGAACAGCAAAAGCATTGATTTGCGGATCATTGATAATCACCAGACCAATCGGTTGTCCCAGTTGGGTCTGGCTTAAGATATGCGAAAATATGTTCCCCAGCTGATCTTCTAACCATGGATTTTGCAGAACTGGCATTTGGTGCTGCACTTCACGAAAGACCTTTTCGCCAATCATTTTTTCTTTTTGTTGATCAATCAAACCGACGCCACTGCCGATTTCAGGAACATTAAATTGCGGAGATAAATTGACATTTGCACTGTGCGTTAATGTCATTGCTGAAATCAAAGTGATGTTGCAAGCCCATAAAAACCGTTTCAATGTGATCTACTCAAACTGCTTTTTTTCAATTTATCTGACTATAACATTGAAAATTGGAGCAATTTGCAATGAAGTGTTATCAAATTTTAAGAAAAGCCTGGATTCACCAGATAAGGCGGTGTACGTCCTTCCAGCGCATCAACCAGATTACGGTAAGCCAGCTCTGCCATTTTTTTACGTGTTTCTGCAGTTGCAGAGCCAACATGCGGCATGGTCACTACATTTTCCAGGCTAAACAGTTCGGACTCCTGCAAAGGCTCTTTTGCATAGACATCCAGTCCGGCGGCAAAAATTTTACCCGCTTTTATAGTTTCAATTAAAGCCTGTTCATCTACAACTGAACCACGGGCAATATTGACAAATACCGCATGCGGCTGCATTTGATCGAACTCGTGCTGCCCCATCAAGGCCTTGGATTCTGCATTTAAATCCACCGCGATGACTACAAAGTCTGACTGCTGCAACAACTCATCCAGACCACAATAACGGGCATTTAAAGGCTGCGCCAGCTCGAGCTTCTCACGACGGTTATGGTAAAGAATATTCATGTTGAAGCCATAAAAACCACGGCGTGCGATCGCAGCGCCAATATTGCCCAAGCCGACAATACCTAAGGTTTTACCGAATACATCCTGCCCGAATTGTGCTGTCCCGACAGTACGTTGCCAATTGCCCTGCTTGGTCCATTGATCCAGAGCTGGAACTTTACGTGCTGCACTCATCAGCAAGCTAAAAGCCAAGTCGGCAGTGGTTTCAGTTAATACATGCGGAGTATTGGATAACCAGATTTTTTGCTGGTTTAAATAGGCCAGATCGTAATTGTCATAACCCACGCTAACACTGGAAATAATTTTAAGTTGTTGTGCGGTCGCCAAATTACTTTCATTGAGTAGGCGCCCTGCACCAATCATTGCATCGGCATCTTTGACCTGTTCTCGTATCTGTTCATTCACATCACCCTGTTTCGGGTTAATGATGACGACATGATATTGTTGTTGTAAGCGCTGAAGGATATCCTGATCTAACTGGCTAAACACCACGACTTTCTTGTTCATGTTCCATCCGTGTGATGAGGCGATTTTTGCATAAACTGCCACAAGCGTTTTTTTAACAGGGGCTGATCCAGCATTTCCTGCAGACTCGCCAGATTGATGCTTTTTGAATGTTTAAAATAATCACATTGTCCGAGAAAAATAATATTTTTATCTGCACTCATGGCATCTAAAAAGCCTTGCACATAACTTTCTGCGCCATGTCCATCCTGAAAATTCATCAAAGGAAATGGCCACTGCAATTCATAATATTCAGCCGGCACCGCCTGTTGAATATTAGTCCAAAGCTGCTGCTGCTCAGCGGTGATTTCGGTTGCATCCACGACAATGACACAATGCGGCAAACTCAAGGCCTGCAATTGAAAAGCTGTAATTTGCAGTGCTGCACGCTCTGTAATCACTTCAGCGACAGGCTCAGCTTTTTCCACTTTTGCTGGAACGGAAACATCCAGCAATTCGGTATGTTTAGGCTCTGTCTTTTGGTCTGCTTTAAGCTCTAATGGTAATGTAGCTGGCGCTTTTGCCAATACAATTTCAGTCTGATATTCAGCTGCAGCCTGGTCGCGCCAGAGTGATGAAGAAGGCAATTTTTGACATACAGCATCCCGAGGAACCCAGATATCGATTCCTAAAGTTGCCAATATGTCACGCTGATGCCCAATCATCTTTTTTCATCACCAATTGAATACTTGGTATTCTAACGAGATTACTGATTTTTTGCTGTGCTTTTATTGAATCATCACCAATTTTATCGCAGCTTGTCTAGACAATCATCAAACTGTTTTTCTTCTGCATCAGCTCGACAATTTCATCGGTGTCAAAACCAAAACGCCAATACAGTAGTTGCAGGACATCAAGCTCATCCTGAGTAATAATGCGGTCATTCCACAAACATAACTCGGCAACACCCAAAATACTTAAACGGTCACGAAGCAGTAAACCAGCAATATCATTTAAGATTTCCGCCAAATCGATCGGCTCATCCGAAATCTCGGCATACATTTCCAGTTCTTTTACCGTCAGTACCCGGCGCAGAATTTTTTTACGTACATCGAGCTGGTTCTGGCTATTAATCTGCTGTACATGTAACAAGGCATCAATTAAGCGTACGATCTGCGGCTTTACATCTTCCAGTGAAGTCGGGGTATGCAGGGGCAACAGATTTAATTCGTATTTCACGCATTCCAGCAGTAATGCATCCAGCAGACCAATTTCCCCATCTTCCTGAATAATTCGCGCCAGTTTCATTAAAAACTGTCGTGCAATGGTCGCCGGCATCGTGCCAATATTTTTACAGGCTTCATAAAAGATCGAGATATGCACGCGACCATCCAGATGCAGCAATGAGTCGACGATGGCGCGACTGACTTCTGCCTCGGCCGGAATAAATTCACGGTACTGGCGAATCATTAAAATCGCCACCATCACCTCGCGTGAACCGGTTGCGGTCTGCAATGCCCGCTGGATCAGCTCAGGACGTTGCATATTGTCACGGATTTCCGGATTTAAAGGCTTGATCGCGTCGTTAATGGCAAAACTGATCGGTGATAACCGCAGCAATGGCAAAGGTTGTGGTGAGCTCCATGGCGTATAGACTTCACTGTTTAGTTCGTCAAGCGAACGAAACAAGCTAAATAAGGGCTGGTTACGTAATTTTTTTAAATTTTCAAGCTGCAAATCCTGCACCAAGCCAGGGTTCAGCTCATAAATACGCTGTTCGATGCTGGGATGAATATTCATCCAGTTTTGCGGACTTAAAGAGTTAGCAAAACACATATGGGCAATGGATTCAGCATATTCACTATGAATTTGTGAACCTGAATGATGTACATAAATTCTGAGCAAGGTTTGTACATTGGCATCATTTTGTATGAGACGTCTGGTTTTTTGGTCGTTTTTAAAGGTGCGATTACCTAGCGAAATATATTTAATTAAACGGGTAATCAAAACGCCCAGGCTTCCAATCAGCCAGATCACCCCACCCATGGCCACAAAAGAAGTGGCAAATTTATGCGTATGTGCCTGACCATGCTTGGTAAAGCCCAGTTTGGCAATTTTACTGCCCCACTGACTAAAGGTGGTCAGGCTACTATAGAGAATTTTTAAGCGAGTATTTTCAGCGGTTTCACCAGACAGGATTTTATTAAACTCATGACTGAGCAAGCCATAAAGTTCCAATTCATCCAGATTTTGCAACGCGCCCCAGGTCAAAATAATCACAATATCTCGTGGATAAAACCCGGCAGTTAACGCATTCACGCCCACTTCATCAGGAAGTACATAGACCGCTGGCACATCGATTAAAAAAGTATTGGCCAGTTGTTCGGTAATTTTAAGGGCAATACTTTCTTCAGGAATGCTTTCAATCAGACTTAAACGACGTGCACCCAGCTGTTTTGCCAGCGAATGTCCACCTGAACGAAAGACATAGAACTCATACAGCACCGAAATAGTCATCACACTGAGTAATAGCATAATGAGATAAGGGCTGAGTACATGCCAGAAAATGGATTGAGTATGGTCAAAATAAAAAACATTCAACCCGACAATGGTATTTAAAATAAAGAGCGTGAGCAGCACCGCAAGCAGGCAAACACTTGCGGACCAGACCATATTTTTATTTTTTATAAAAGAATAACTCACGTGCTTCAATGTAAAGTTCCTGTATTACATTGTATTTATTCATCTATCATAAATTAAAAAAGCGGGAAATTCCCGCTTTTCATACCAAGCAAGAATAATTTATTCTTCTTTCACACCGGTCAGGTCTACTGATGCCGCATCGATATTGACATCAATATAGCCGCCTTGGGCTTTCTTGGCAGAATCGTTACGCTTGTGCTCAAGTTCATCAAGGTAAGCTTCATTAATACCGCCAGCCACATACACACCATCAAACACCGAACAATCAAATTCGCGTAATGCCGGTACTTTGCTGGTACGAACTGCACCTTTTAAATCTTCCAGATCCTGGAAAATTAAACGGTCAGCACCAATAATTTCACGAATTTCCTCAACGCTACGGTTCGATGCAATCAATTCTGCTTTTGCAGGCATATCAATACCGTACACGTTTGGATATTTCACCATCGGTGCAGCTGAGGCAAAGAATACTTTTTTCGCGCCAGCATCACGTGCCATCTGAATAATTTCATTACAGGTGGTGCCGCGTACAATTGAATCGTCTACCAGTAGAACGTTTTTGTCTTTAAACTCAAGCTCTACCGGGTTGAGTTTTTGACGTACTGATTTCTCGCGTTGCTTCTGGCCCGGCATAATAAAGGTACGTCCGATATAACGGTTTTTCACAAAACCTTCACGGAATTTAAC
>DFAM01000001.1:49395-66735 GCA_002365595.1 Acinetobacter sp. UBA3106
TCTGAACTAATGAAAATGGCTTCACCCGGTTCAATATCACGTTCAACTTTAAAGCCTAAAGCGGTAATCGCCACAGACTCGGAAGCAATAATATATTCAGTGCCTTTTTCAGTTTCACGCGAACCATAAATCAGCGGACGAATACCATTTGGATCACGGAAACCAACCAGGCCATGGCCAGTAATCATGGCCACCACGCCATAAGCACCCTTACAGCGCTCATGTACACGTGTCACCACATCAAAAATATCTTCCGGTGAAGGATTCAATTTGCCGTTCTTGTGCATTTCATGGGCAAAAACGTTTAACAGTACTTCAGAATCCGAATCGGTATTCATGTGACGCAGGTCTGTTTTAAACAGGTCTTCATGAATTTCTTCAGCATTGGTCAAGTTACCGTTATGCGCCAGGGTAATCCCGTAAGGCGAGTTCACATAAAACGGCTGTGCTTCTGCACTGCTCGAAGAACCTGCTGTTGGATAACGCACATGACCAATACCGTAATTACCTAGCAATGCGCGCATATGACGGGTATGGAATACATCTCGTACCATGCCATTATCTTTACGCAAGAATAAACGGCCATTATGGCAAGTTACTATCCCAGCTGCATCCTGTCCACGATGTTGTAACATCGTTAACGCATCAAACAACATTTGGTTAACAGGTGATTTACCAGCTATACCAACTACTCCACACATAGCAACCTCGCAAACAAGCTAGGATTAATAAAAAGGATTATTTGTTGATTCGCCTGTACGCGCTGCATGCTTTTGCGTTTTTTCAGGCGCTGTGCCAGAAGATGGCACTGCATCTTCAGACTTGATATGAGAAAGCGCCCCTTGCGCCGCTTCTTTAGAAAGTTCGGTCGCCCAGGGTGCATAAGGAATAAGAAGCTGTACAAATTTAGATTGTTTCCAGTGGGGAGAACTTTCCACCCAAGGACCAACGCCCTGCATGGTAATGAGTACAATCAGTAAACCCTTTAAAGAACCAAAAGCACCGCCCGCCAGACGGTTGAGTGGACCAAGCTTGAGACTCTTCAATACTTTGTTCAGCAATGCAGTAATAATCCAGGTTAAGACCACCATCACCAATACAATAAATGCAAAAGCTGCTATTTTTTGTACGACTGGATCCGCACTGAGTGAGACCATCGAAGGTGCCAGGATGGTTGCATATTTTGCACCGATAACCAGTGCAAAAATCCATCCTACCAAGTTCGCAAAGGCTGAAACCAATCCTTTTCGCAAACCGTTGAGCCCTCCAATGAGCAAAATAATCAGTATGAAGATATCCAGTGTATTCATGGCGTGTTTAAAGCATCAATGCAATCTTTAACCAGAGCCGGACCTGTATATATGAGGCCACTATAAATTTGTACAAGGCTGGCACCTGCCTGTTTTTTCGCAACAGCCTGCTCGCCCGACAAAATCCCGCCTACACCAATTAATGGAATCTGCCCGTTTAATACTTTAGCAAAAGCTGCAAGACAAGCTGTACTTTTTTCAAATACCGGCGCCCCAGACAACCCGCCTGCTTCATCACCGTATTTCAGATTTTCCACACCTTCACGTGACAAGGTGGTATTGGTGACAATCAAACCATCAATTTTAAACTGGATCAATTGTTTCGCAATGAACTGAATATCTTCCTGAGTCAGATCAGGCGCAACTTTAAGCACTAAAGGTACATAATGCTGATGTTCTTCCGCCAGTTCAAGCTGACGCTTTCTTAAGGTTTGTAACAATTCAGTGAGGGCATCGCCGCTTTGCAGGCTACGCAAGTTTTTGGTGTTCGGTGATGAGATATTAACAGTGATATAAGACGCGTAGTTATAAACTTTTTCCAGACAGATCAGATAGTCATCCACTGCATTTTCAACTGGAGTATCGGCATTTTTACCAATATTAATGCCTAAAATGCCTTTGAATTTTGCTGCTTTGACATTTTCAACCAGCTTGTCTACCCCATCATTATTAAAACCCATACGGTTAATAATGGCTTTGGCTTCGGGTAAACGGAATAAACGGGGATGCGGATTGCCCGCCTGCGGGCGCGGTGTAATGGTTCCAATTTCAATAAAACCAAACCCCAGTCCAGCCAGGGCATCAATATATGCGCCATTTTTGTCTAAACCAGCTGCCAAACCCACCGGATTGGGGAATTCAATCCCCATACAGGTCATAGGTTTGGACGCTACGTTTTGACGCATCATGCCCATGCGATGAGCTGATTTCAATAACGATAATGTGAGCTCATGTGCACGCTCCGGTGCTAAAGAAAACAACAAAGGGCGGGCAAGAGAATACAACATATCTATAAAAGTCTACTGCTTTTTAAGTCGCCATATTATAGGCATAGCCTGTAAAAAACACCATGCTTAGCAGATCTTTATTTTTACCCATTATTGCACTGTCGCCGTTAATTTAATCTGACCAGCCTCAGAAATTAGTTCTATTTTTTCAAGACTTAGACCCATCTGCGCCAATTGGGTTAAAAAATTTGCCAAAATGGCATAATTTTCATGTGACGCGACAATCAGAATCTGTTCACCGGTTTGCTGAGATGCCACAGATAATCCCTGCTGCTGGGCTACACGCTGGACTTTATCTGCCGCAGTTAACTGCAAATCATCTGCGGGTTTCATGGTCACTGCATTGCTTTGCATCCATACAATCATGTCTTTAAAATCGTTAACCCGATTCTGCTGTTTATTCGCGGCGGCATGCATATACCAAAGTACTGAACCAATAGCTGCAACTACAACAAAAATAGTGGTAAAGATCACCATATAACGTTCACGTTGCGACAATTGATCCAGATAATCCGTGACTTTTTCAATAGATTGATCAATCGAGTTTTGCAGTTTTTCTGATGTCTTCATTATTGTATTTTCACCAATCCAATTGCACCTGCACCATTGGGCTGAATATTACCCAATTCTGCCTTAAAGCCTTGCGAATTTAGCTGTTGAGCTAGGTTTTGCAAAGCAGTCGCAGAATTAGCTTTCAATTCCATATTTAAAATAGACGCATCATAAGCAATCCGATTGGCCACAATCTGATTTTGCATGAGTACAGGGCCAACACGGCTGAGCAACTGTAAAGCCTGGGTATTGGCACTTTTATTTAAGCGCAAGTGACTTTCAAACTGGCTTTTTAAGTTCTGTTCGGTGACACGACTACTCTGTCCAAACCAGTATTTATACTGATCAATAGCTTGTAATGCCGTCTGGTCAGCCACTTTTTTATATTTATACCAGCGTATTGCATCATAGCCAAACTGAACCATTAAAACTGCCACCAATACGGCAGCACAGGCTTTCCAATAGCCAGATACGCCCGAGCTATTTTTGGCTTTAGGCAGAATATTAAAAGAATGATGTTGCGCTTTTTTTAATACTGGCACTTCATAATGAAAAGATTCAATCTGTTCATGCGTCACCATGGCTTCAAGGCTTTGCATCTGTTCAGCAGTAAAATTACTGATTTTATAAGATTGCCCTGGAGGCTGATAATCTAAAAACAGCGCCAGATCATCAACCGAATTTCCCATAAATTCACTTTCACGAACCAGCAAACGTCCCGATACATTTGCAATGACGGTTTGCCCTGCTTCTGGTAGCGGCAAAATGAGAAAATCCGGCAATAAGGAAACAACTTTAACCGGAATTAAGCTCAAGGCATGTTGCAAGGTTTCAACCATGCTATTTGCTACACCCAAAATGATCAATTGATCTGGATTTTGAAAGTGATGCAATACCTTCATTGAATCGATGGGCAAAACTACAAATTCTTCTAATAAATATTTGACCCCGTCAGGCCCCAATTTTTTATATTGCGGCTTGGCCAGGCTTTGTTGCAACATTTGCACATTGCGACTCGGGAAAAATACAACTGTTTCTTGTCCATGATAGCCTTGAATGTCTTGAATTAACTGTTCAAGACTAGAGGCCTGAGACCAGCTCTCTCCAGTCGACCATTGCCAAACCCCATTGGCTTCAGGCATCCATAAATACAACATTAATGTTTTTCTGCCGTTTTAATTAATATTTTATGCGTTTGGAATAAAACTTTTTAACTGGGTAGATAGTCCAGTTGCAATCACTGCTTGCTCATATATCCGCGCTTCAGCCAGAGCATACGGATGAAAAGGCTCAACTGTCAACAATGATGCTATATGCGCCACCACATTCATATGACAAACCACCACAATGGATTCATAAGGCAACTGTGACAACCAGTCAATCGCTGCTTTCGCATCATCATCAGGTTTGATCTTATTGCACACCAACACCGGTACATCACGAAAATAATATTGCAAGTGTGCCAAAGTTTCTTGCGCGCGCAATAAGGGACTCACCACAAAAACATCAGGCTGGATGATATCTTTTAAATATCTAGCACTAAGCTCCGCCTGCTTATGTCCACGCTCGGTTAAAGGACGCTTATCATCATTACCATGCACCGCTGGAGCAGCTTCACCATGACGTACTAAGGTAAGTTGCATAAAAATTTCCTGATTTTGAATATACCGTCATTATAACCAAGCTTTATGAACGCAATATCATGATTGAAAAATTACACCTCATTATGAGGTAATACAAATTCCACATCACTACGGTGGCCATTTTTCATGAGTGAAAGTGCAATGTTTAAAGGCGGCGCACCTTCAAAAATCACATCATATAATGCGCTGGTAATTGGCATATACACATCCAATTCTTCGGAACGGCTGCGTACCTGCACAATGGTGTTAATCCCTTCAGCGGTTTGACCCAATTCCTGAGTGGCCTGTTCCAGACTTTTACCTGAACCCAGGGCAAAACCAACCTGATAATTACGGCTGAGCGGGCTATTACAGGTTGCAAACAAGTCACCCACACCGGACAAGCCTAAGAAAGTGAGTGGGTTTGCGCCCAATTTCACCGCAAAACGGCTCATTTCTGCCAGCGCACGGGTCAAAATCATACTCTTGGTGTTTTCACCCACATGATAAGCAGCAGCCATGCCCATTGCCACGGCATAAATATTTTTCAACGCTCCGCCCAGTTCCACACCATGCACATCATCACTGGCAAAAACCCGGAACAATGCGCTATGTAACGCTTGCTGCACCGCATAACGCACCAGTTCCGACTCACTGGCGATCACCGTTCCTGCAGGTTGCCCGGCCATAATTTCTTTGGCCAGGTTCGGTCCTGAAAGTACGCCATATGGAACCTGAGGCAATTCCTCGCGAATAATATCGCTCATAAAATGGAAAGTTTTCGCCTCAATCCCTTTGGTCAAGGAAATAACGGCTTGCGAGCTAATAAAAGGCTTAATCTGTTTCAGCACATCACGAAAAGAATGACTAGGAATAGCCACCAAAATAATGTCACGATCACAAACGGCCGTTTCCAGATCCGAAACTGCCTGTAAACCCGACTCCAAAACAAAATCGGGTAAATAGCGCTTGTTGATATGAGTCTGATTAATTTCTGCTGCTGCCGCTTCATCACGAATCCAGATCATGGTATCGCAACCGTTACGTACAGCGGTATTGGCCATAGCCGTACCAAAACTGCCTCCACCCAATACCGTTACACGCAAGGCCGTTTTCTGATCAATTACAACCGGCTCAACAAGATCTGAAAATTTCAACTCTGACATTATTTTTATATCTCTACTCATGATTCAATACAGTTATTTATTCCAATAACTGACATAATTTTGTGTATTCACTGGGATACGCGCTGGAATTGCTTTTACTGCTGTTCCAATATAGATAATTCCTGAAATTAAATCATCTTCTGCCAGCCCCAGAAGTCGCTTAAACAGTGGTGACTCAATCACTGCCCCGCTACGCCACATGGTTGAAAAGCCCTGTACCTGCAAAGATAACAAGAAGTTTTCAATTGCCGCTCCCGAACTTAAGGTTTGTTCAAAATTAGGAACTTTGGGATGCGGTTGAAACTGGGTTAATGCCAAAACCAGCAGTGGTGCACGAAACGGATGGTTTTTAACCCGTTCCAACTGAGCTGGGTCGGTTTCACCCAAATCAGCCAAAGCCTTTGACAGCAATTCTCCAAAAGCACCACGTTGATCACTCGGAATGACCACAAAACGGGTCGGCTTTAAACGATGATGATCTGGTGCAGTCAGCGCTGCCTGAAAGGCTTTTTCCAGTTGATCTGCATTCGGAGCAGGCTCAACCAAATGCCCAATCGACTGACGCTGATGAATATTTTGATGAACCGTGTCTACCGCTGAATCCGTCATTGACTTTTATATCTGTGTACTGAAATATATCACCAAGATTAGCATAATCCGGTTCAGTTACTCTAGAGCATTGCGTGGATGTATCTCTCTCCATATTCATCTCGCGTCCCCATCAGTCACATAGTACACATATAAAGCTGCATTTTTTATACAAGTCCTTCAAATATCATTCAAAAAATCATGTTCAAATAACTTAAATTCTTTCTAAAACAATCCAGGGGAAAAAGATGAATCAAGTTTTTGCGCTCGCTTCAACTGTTGCCGTTGCTCTTGCCTTAACTGCCTGTGCATCTAATCCAACCACATCATTAGCTGTTCAAAAAGAAAACAATCAATATGAAGTGACCGGTATAGGGAAAAGCAGTTTAATTTCTAAAAACAACGCGATTGCTGCAGCCAATAACGCTTGTGGTAAAAAAGCCACACCTGTCGTTGTGAATGAAAAAACCGAATACAACGGTGCCTTAAAAGGTGTAGTGGATGAACAGACTGGACAAATGATTCAGGCCGCAACCACGGTACTCGGTACACTGGCTGGCAAAAGCGGCAGTCTGGCACGTGATGAGGATTATCAAACTGTCTTGACCTTTACCTGTCGAGCCAACTAAAGCTTCTAATAAGGGTCTATTTCATCTTATTCACTCAATAAAATGTCTAGATCAAGAAGCAAAAAAGCCGCTTATTGAAGCGGCTTTTTTAGTTTTCATCTTATTTAATATGTAGATCAAAGTCTTAAGATTAACAGTAACCTTCTAAACGGGTTAAAGGCAATTTCTGGCCAATGGCCTTTTCAATTTCTGGAAGATAGAACGCATCATCTTCAGACAGGAAACTGATACTGACTCCACTTGTTCCCGCACGACCGGTACGGCCAATACGATGTACATAGTCATCTGACTGTTCAGGCAGGGTAAAGTTAATCACATGTGATACGCCATCCACATGGATTCCACGACCTGCAACATCGGTTGCGATCATAATATTATGTTGACCATTCTTGAACTGATCCAGCATTTTTAAACGCTTGTCCTGTGCGATTTCACCAGACAGCATCACCACCTTATAACCATCTTTTTTCAAATGATCATAAAGTTTACGCACCTGATCACGACGATTGGCAAAAATCATGACTTTTTCAATCGGTTCGTCACGTAAAATTTCTTGCAACAACTTATATTTATCTGTTTTTGCAACCATATAAACGCGCTGTTCTACATCGGCATTGGTTTTCTTTTCCGGCTCAATCTCTACAGTCACCGGCTCAAATAACCACTGTTGTGCCAAATTCAACACATCATAACTAAAGGTTGCAGAGAACATTAAGGTTTGACGTTGTTCTTTACGCGGAGAAAAACGAACAATCCGTTTGACCGATGGAATGAAGCCCATATCTAGCAAACGGTCTGCTTCATCAATCACCAAAAATTCAATCTGGTCCAGCCAGACTTCTTTTTGCTCGACAAAATCAATTAAACGGCCGGGAGTCGCGACAATAATATCGACAAAATTTTTATCCAGCTGGGCTTTTTGCTTATCAAAATCCACCCCACCCAACAAAGTTACCAGATGCAGGTCGGTAAATTTAGTCAGCTCTTTGGCATCACTCTCAATCTGTAAAGCCAGCTCACGCGTTGGAGCTAAAATCAGCGCACGTGCTTCGCCACGAAAGCGTTGCTCTTTAATCGGATTGTTGAGCAAATCATTAATGACACTCACCAGGAAAGCCGCAGTTTTCCCGGTACCGGTTTGTGCACGACCAATGGCATCATGTCCAGCCAAAGTGAATTTTAAAACCTTTTCCTGAATAGGCGTCATTTCTTTAAAACCTAAAGCATCAATTGCCTGTTTCAGTTTCGGATGTAAATTTAAGGTTTCAAAACCAGATGACATATAAATGTGCTCTAACTTAATAATCAGAAAAAATAGAAGTCTATTATAAACAAAAACGCCCCAAATTACATTGGGGCGTTCTCATGAATAATCAGGCGATTAGTCTAAAGGTTGTACTTCTTCAGCTTGGAAGCCTTTTTGACCTTTAACTACGCTGAATTCAACACGTTGGCCATCACGAAGTGAACGGTGACCGTCACCTTGGATAGCGCGGAAATGAACGAATACGTCGTCGCCGCCGTTACGTTGAATAAAGCCGAAGCCTTTAGTGTCGTTGAACCATTTAACTACGCCTTGTTCACGAGCTGTCATAAGTTAATCCTCATTGTATTTAATTAAAGGACCACCCGGTGTTGCAAACAGCAGAGTAAACAAGGTTTAAAAATAATTATTATTTCTAAGCTTGTAATCATTCTGTATTACTATTAACAAAATCCCGGTTACATCCATTGCGATATTCACTTTTAAGACATTTAAAATGCTGTCATAAATTTGAATACGCGACGAGCTTAACATGGGTTTCTAACAATTCATACTATTTTTTTCGATTAATCTTCTTTTTGATTCAGCTTCTTTTTTACTAATTATTTCCTTATCTTATATAAGTAATTTTATGTTGAAGATATATAATTTCATTTGGTTCTGGCACTAAATTTGCTAATATTTATTTAAAGTTAATCAGATATAAAATGTGATGAATGATCTAGTCAATTCTGCAGTCATGATTGATGCTATCGGCAAACCCTGCCCCATGCCGTTATTGATGCTTAAACGGGCACTTAAAAACAATCCTGCGCATTTATTCCTGCTGAAATCATCAGATCCGCATAGTCAGCAAGATGTAACGCGTTATTGTCAAATGCATCAGCTCAACTGCACGATGACCAAAATTTCTGATTCTGAATATCACTACTTAATTGAATCTTAATTATTTTCGATTAAACTAGAACTTTTCAAATATGCATAAAAAATTACATTTCTCTACCCAATTTTCCCAAATTCACCGAAATATTGGATTAAGATAAATTTATTAAGATGGTTATGCATCCCATTCTAAAGGAGAACACATGAGTGACAGCAGCAATCAATTGATGCCCCTGTCATTATCGGCACCAGGGGTAAATCTCGGTGCTTATATCAGTACTGTCAATCAGATTCCTATTTTAACGGCTGAACAAGAAAAAGAGTTAGCTGAACGCTACTACTATGACCAGGATTTAGATGCCGCAAAAATGCTCGTGATGTCACATTTGCGTTTTGTGGTTCATATAGCCCGTAGTTATGCCGGTTATGGTTTGCCTCAAGGTGACCTGATTCAAGAAGGCAACCTGGGTTTAATGAAAGCGGTAAAACGCTTTGATCCGAATATGGGTGTGCGTTTGGTGTCTTTTGCTGTGCACTGGATTAAAGCTGAAATTCATGAATACGTAATCCGTAACTGGCGTATTGTTAAAATTGCGACCACCAAAGCGCAACGTAAATTATTCTTTAATCTGCGTAGCCTTAAAAAATCTAGTAAAAAATTAACACTAGATGAAGCCCAATCTATTGCCAATGACTTGAATGTGACACCTGAACAGGTATTGGAAATGGAAGGCCGTCTTACCGCCTATGATGCAGCTTTTGAAGCGCAAGGTGATGACGATGATGAAGGATCAACCCATGTTGCACCAGCTTTATATCTGGAAGACAACCGTTACGACCCAGCACGTTTAGCTGAGGAAGAAGATTACGAAGAACAAAGCACTTCTGCTCTTCATGATGCCATGGATCAGCTGGATGACCGTTCACGTAACATCTTACAGCGCCGCTGGTTAGATGATGAAAAATCAACCCTGCATGAATTAGCTGCTGAATATAATGTTTCTGCTGAACGTATTCGTCAGTTAGAAAAAAATGCCATGGAAAAAATCAAAGTCGCCATGTCTTCTAATTAAGATATCGGGCTGATTTTTTCTGTGATAAAGAAAGGGCTGCGTGCCCTTTTTTTATCATTTGGACATTGATGTTGTTGCTTTTAGCCTTTTGTGCACAGCATAAAATATGCTAAGTTAGGCGCAAATTTCCTCAGGTGATAATTGCTTATGTGGATTGCAATTTCAGCCCTTAATTTAGCTTTTGCCGTCATGCTGGGTGCTTTTGGCGCCCATGGATTAAAAGCTCACGCCAGCGAAGCGCAGTTGGCCTGGTGGCAGACTGCAACTGATTATTTTTTCTATCACGCACTTGGACTTTTAGCCCTCACCATTTTAGCCAAAGTCATTCCCGAACTTCCGATTAAAGCCAGTTTTATCCTGATTCAATTGGGTATTTTCTTTTTCTGTGGCTCACTTTATGTCATGGCTTTAGGTTTACCTCGGATTTTAGGTGCAATCACCCCGATTGGTGGAGCTTTAATGATTGCAGGCTGGCTGGTCTTAGCCTGGAATGCATTCAAATACGTAAAATAATTAAGTGAAACAGGAAATCTCACTATGCATATATATTTAAATGGCGAATCCAAAGATACCTCATGCACCAATTTATTAGCATTAATTCAAGAGCTTGAACTTGAAGGTAAACGCTTTGCTGTAGAAAAAAATGAAATGATCATTTCCAAAAGCAAATTGGCCCAGACCCCTATTTGCGCTGAAGATCAGATTGAAATTATTCATGCCGTCGGTGGCGGCTAATTCGGAGCTCCCATGGAAGATACCCCGCTTATAATTGGTTCGCGTAGATTTAATTCACGTTTATTGGTTGGTACAGGTAAATATAAAGATTTAACTGAAACCGATTTAGCCATTCAGGCCAGTGGTGCAGAGATTGTCACGGTCGCAATCCGTCGGGTTAATATTGGCCAGCACCCTGATCAGCCGAATTTGCTTTCGGTTGTTCCTCCAGAAAAATATACCATTCTGCCCAATACTGCGGGATGCTTTGATGCCAACAGCGCAGTGCGTACCTGTATGCTGGCACGTGAACTTTTAGATGGTCATAATCTGGTTAAACTGGAAGTGCTGGGTGATGAAAAAACCCTTTATCCCAATATCACCGAAACCTTGAAAGCTGCCCGCACCTTAATTGACGATGGCTTTGAAATCATGGTCTATACCTCGGATGACCCGATTGTGGCGCAAGAGTTAGAAAGTATGGGCTGTGTGGCAATCATGCCTTTAGGCAGCCTGATTGGTTCAGGTCTGGGGATTTTGAATCCGCACACCATTTCCATTATTAAAGAAAATGCCAAAGTTCCGGTATTAGTTGATGCAGGTGTCGGTACAGCCAGTGATGCTGCTATTGCCATGGAACTGGGTTGTGACGGCGTCCTGATGAATACCGCCATTGCTGCTGCACAAAATCCTGTCTTAATGGCATCTGCAATGAAAAAAGCCGTTGAAGCCGGTCGTGAAGCATTCCTTGCAGGACGTATGCCGCGTAAACGTATGGCCAATGCAAGTTCACCTGAAACCGGTTATTTCTTTAAATAAAGTTAGAATCTGAAAAAGGACTCATTTGAGTCCTTTTTTATATTTCAAGAAGAATGTACTTAACTGCTTAAACCCTTTTGCATAATCCGGATTTTAACATTCAGCATATCATCTTTACTTGTTGCTGATAGGCTTGCATATGGGGCGTCTGTAAATGAGCATTCAAATGCTCAATACTTTCCCAATGTTCCAACATGGTAATTGAATCAGGTGATTTAGTCTGATAATCAACAATCGATTCATGATCGACCAGTAACTCATAGCCATAACAACCATCTTCCTGCAACACAACTGGTGTTATTTTCCTAAAGGCGTCTAGCACGTTTTCACGATGTTGAGTACCTGAGCGAATCTGGATATCTGCAATCACAACCAACATAGTCTGCTCCTTAAATATCCCATCCATCAGGCAAAAACATCCATCAAATGCTGAAGATATTTATGTTTATATTCAGCGACATTAGGTATTTTAATCACATCATTCACGATGAAGGTGTCTAAACTTTTCATCCCCAAAAATTGATTGGCTTTATGGAATGGGAGATAAACCCCATCGACGCCAACACCATGAAAGAATTGCTCAGCATCATTAAACGCTTCGATAGGCGCATTCCAGGTTAAGGACAGCATATACTTTTTATCGTGAATAAGACCACCTGAACCATATTTTTTTGATGCATCCGAACGTGATCGACCATCACTGGCATATAAAGTTCCATGCCCTTCAGTAAAAATGTCATCGATATATTTTTTGACTGTCCACGGTGCGCCCATCCACCATCCTGGCATTTGATAAATAATGACATCCGCCCAGACATATTTTTGAATTTCCTGCTGAATGTCATAGTCGCTGTCTGCACAAGAAATTTTAATACGATGACCAAGTTCGCCAAGCACGGTTTTTGCCAGCTCAGTCAAGGTGTCATTTAATTCACCTTTCGAATGTGCGAACTGTTTGGCACCATTCACTATCAGAATATTACTCATTCATTTGCCTTTAATGATTTATGGTCAGGCGTCAATATACGTAAATATCTTATTGATAAAAATTCATGAATTTGCAAAATACTATTGATAAAAAATCAATAATTAAATTTTATAGTTATTCAATATTCCAAAATTTTAAATCCAAGAAAAAAGCACCCGAAGGTGCTTTTCAAATCACTGCACAGAATTAAGGAATCAAACCTTCATCTCGCATGGCAATTTGTACCGACTGGCGCTCAGCCACTTTATTACGCAGTGCGATCACATTGGTATAGGGGGTCAAGTCATGCCCAATCCCATTCGACCAGTTTGTTAACACAAATAGATAAGCGTCTGCAGGACCAAAGTTGTCATCAACTAAATAGTCGTTATCCGATTCGCCAATCGTATTGTTGATATGGGTTAATAAACGATCAATTTCAGCGTAGGCTTTTTCTTTAGCTTTGCCTTCTAAAGGAGCACCAAAGAAAACCGCATAAGCATCATGTAATTCTGAATTTAAATAACCCAACCATTCTAGAACTTTGGCACGCCCGAGCCCAGATGGTGGAATCAAATCTTGTTTTGGATCGTGCTGTGCAAGGAAAGGTAAAATGGCAACATTTTCAGTAAGAATCAGACCTGGATTAATTTCTAAAGCGGGAACATAACCTTTAGGGTTAATCGCATAATAATCTGTACCTTTTTCAGTTTTATGTGTTCTTAAATCAACGCGCTCCAAGTCAAAATCGACATTAATTTCATTTAAAATGATATGTGATGCCAAAGAACATGCACCTGGAGAGTAATAAAGCTTCATACCTGATCCTTGTTATATATCTATTCACTGTTTTAAATTGCTTCTAACAAACTTTCAAGTGATCAAACCTGTAAATTGCAAAAAAGCGTAAATGTATAAAAATCACTTACCTTTTGAATATTGTATAAATCGCTTTTATTTTCAAGTCAAACTCGGATGCTTTTTTGCCTAAACTTGTTTTACCATACGCATCTTTAAAGTTTGATGAATAAATTATTGTGATGAGCCTGAAAAAAGAACAATGGTTTTCCAATATCCGCACCGATATATTGGCCGGTTTGGTGGTAGGTTTAGCGCTCATCCCCGAGTCGATTGCCTTTTCTGCGATTGCAGGCGTTGACCCACAAGTCGGTCTGTATGCCTCTTTCTGTATTGCGGTGACCATTGCTTTCTTTGGCGGTCGTACAGCGATGATTTCAGCCGCTACCGGCGCCATGGCCTTACTGATGATTACCCTGATCAAGGATCACGGTTTGCAATATTTACTGGCAGCCACCATTTTGACCGGTATCCTTCAGGTGATTGCAGGCTATTTTAAAGTTGCCAAGCTGATGCGCTTTGTATCGCAGTCGGTGGTCTATGGGTTTCTTAATGCTTTGGCAATTTTAATTTTTGTCGCTCAACTTCCTGAAATAGGCAAGATGAATAGCTTAGGCTATTTGTTTATGGCGATGGGTCTGGTGATTATTTACCTGTTTCCTCATATCCCGAAAATAGGTAAAACAATTCCCTCACCTTTGATCTGTATTGTTGTGCTCAGTGCTCTAGCGGTATTTTTGGGTGCTGACATGCGTACCGTAAGTGATTTGGGACATTTTCCAGATACACTTCCTATTTTCCTGATTCCAGAAATTCCACTGAACTTTGAAACCTTAAAAATTGTTTTCCCTTACTCCATTACGCTGGCTACTGTCGGTTTACTTGAAACCATGATGACCACGACAGTGATTAATGAAGTCACTGGAACTGAAGCTGACCGTCATCAGGAATGCCGCGGTCAAGGTTATGCCAACATTGTCAACGGGTTTATGGGCGGTATGGCGGGTTGCGCCATGATTGGTCAATCGATTATTAATGTTTCTTCAGGTGCACGCACTCGCCTTTCCACACTTGTTGCCGGCGTGTTTTTGCTGTGTTTGGTGGTTTTTCTGAAAGACTGGCTGGCTTATGTCCCGATGGCAGCATTGGTTGCGATTATGATTATGGTGTCTTTTACCACTTTCCAGTGGGACTCAGTCAAACAGTTCCGCAAGCACCCTGCTTCCTTTAATGTGGTGATGATCGCGGTGGTGATTGTAGTATTGGCCACACACAATCTTGCATTAGGGGTATTTATTGGTGTGCTACTGTCTGCACTGTTCATCATCAATAAGCTTGAAAGTGAAGTAAAAGTCAGCTCAGTATTACTCAATCAATCAATACGTCGTTACAAGATTTCAGGACAAATTTTCTTTAGCAGTTCAGAAAAATTTTTCCAGTTTTTTGACTTTCAAGAACCGATTGATCAAGTCAATATAGATCTGACCCATGCTCATATTTGGGACATTACTTCAGTCAATATGTTGAATACTGTGGTACAGAAATTTAGAGATCAAAATATTCAAGTCGAAATTATGGGATTAAATGAGGCCAGTAGCACTCTAATTGACCGCTATAATCCACTTTAACTTTTAATTAAAATGATAGTGCCAGCATCACTGCTATCGTACATAGATTCCCAATGCGTGGGCAGCTAAAACTAAAAATAGATAGGCCAGCATATGAATACAAATCATTGGTTTATGTGGGCAATATTATCTGCCTGCTTCGCGGCCTTGACCGCCATATTTGCCAAAGTGGGTTTACGCCAGGTCGATTCTGACCTGGCCACACTTCTTCGCACCGTGATTATTGTATTGGTATTAAGTTTAATGGTTTGGGGATTAGGCAAATGGCAGAATCCTTTATTACTTTCAGGTAAAACCTGGTTGTTTTTAACTTTGTCGGCTTTAGCAACTGGCGCCTCATGGTTGTGTTATTTTCGGGCCTTACAACTCGGTCCAGCCTCACAAGTGGCACCAATTGATAAACTCAGTGTGGTTTTAGTTTCCCTTTTTGCTGTTGTTTTTTTAGGTGAACGGCCTAGCCTGCAAGAATATTTAGGCATTGTCCTGATTGCGCTTGGCGTGCTCACCATTGCATTAAAATAATGCAATCCCCCTTCAAAATTTTCTAAGCCAATATTTTTTATAAAGTAATTAATACTCACAACTTAACCCCGTTATTTCTTAGGTCTCAACTTTTATTACAGCAAATAATGACGCAACAACAGCATGACTCTGCGGTCTTTGTGGCATCTTAAAAATGAAAAAGTTTGACTTGTTAGGTTCAGGACTTAAAATACCGCATTCGAATTTTTTACATTTGCCAAAGTTATGTCGAACGATCAATTAGACCAGCAAGTCGTAGAGCTGGACAACTTGAATGAACATCGCGAAATTGTCACTTTTATGCGTCGTTCATCTCCGCTGAATACCTCTCAACGTACTGCGCTTGAACAATATGGTCACCTAATTTTGGAATATCCGGTGGGTGATTTACGTCAGCAGTTCGAACATCCGGAACGCCCGCTTACTGTAGAAATTGGTTTCGGTATGGGCCGTTCACTGGTACTGATGGCTAAAGCCAACCCTGAACGCAACTATGTGGGTATTGAAGTGCATGTTCCGGGTATTGCGCAATGTGTGTATGAAGCGGGCATGGCAGGCTTAACCAATCTACGCTTATTGGATGCCGATGCCATTCAGGTGCTTCGTGAAATGCCAGACAATAGCATTAACGCAATACAACTCTATTTCCCTGATCCATGGCAAAAGAAACGTCATTTCAAACGTCGCTTTGTATCGCATGACCGTATGCCACTGGTTGAACAGAAACTGGAAATGGGCGGGACTTTCCACTCTGCAACCGACTGGGAACCGTATGCCGAATGGATGCTGGATGTTTTGGATAACCGTCCAAATCTGGAAAATATGGCAGGCAAAGGCAATAGCTACCCTCGCCCTGACTGGCGTCCGCAAACTAAGTTTGAACGTCGTGGTTTAGAAGAAGGTCATAAAATTAACGACTTCCTGTTCAAGAAAATTGGCTGATTTCCCTAAAATCGGCAATAAAAAAGCGCTCTTCTGAGCGCTTTTTTATTGGATGATTAGCGTATAAATAAGCGGTAAATCAGCTGTTGAATCCATGTTCCATACGGTGGATAAATCAATTTCATTAAACTGAATTTTGGCCGTACAAAAACAGATTTGGCATGACTGAAAGTTTTAAAGCCTTCATGACCATGATAATGCCCCATGCCTGATGCACCAACGCCGCCAAAAGGCATATCTTCCATCCCTGCGGTCATCAATGTTTCATTCAGGCAAACACCGCCACTGTGGGTTTCATTCAGCACTTTCTGCTGTTCAGCCTTGTTATAGCCAAAGTAATACAAAGCCAATGGACGTTCACGCGCGTTGATATATTCAATCGCGTCATTAATATGCTCATAGCAGACAATCGGCAGAATAGGCCCAAAAATTTCATTCTGCATTAATTGCATATCGTCATTCACATCGGTAACGACTGCATGCGGCATGCGTCTACCCTCTGCTTCTGCTTCAATCTGGATCAGCTGTGCACCTTTTTGCTGGGCATCCATCAAATAATGCTGCAAACGTGCGAACTGACGCTCATTGACGATGGCCGTGTAATCGGGATTGTCAGCAATACTGTCCGGATAAAACTGCTGAATCACTTCAAAATAGGCTTTAATGAATTCATCCTGCTGGCTGCGATGCACCAGGGCATAATCCGGCGCTACACAGGTTTGACCTGCATTCATGGTTTTGCCAAAAGCGATCCGGCGTGCACTTTCTTTTAAGTCTGCATCTTGAGCCACAATGGC
>DFAM01000001.1:66882-71502 GCA_002365595.1 Acinetobacter sp. UBA3106
GTAAACTTTTGTGCAGTCTGTGCATCACCGGTAATAACATTGACATGGCTTTGGGCAAAATTTTCCGCAATCAGCTTTTTAAACAGTTCAGAAAATGTTGGCGTGTATTCGCTCATTTTCAGCATGACGTTGTTGCCGGCAGCTAAAGCCTGTGCCAAAGGTCCGATCGCCAAAAACAAAGGATAATTCCAGGGCACAATCACGCCAATAACCCCTAAAGGCTGATACATGACATAGCCACTGGCCGGCTGGAACAAAATGCCGACTTCACGCTTACTCGGCTTCATCCATTTTCTTAAATGCTTCAGACTGTGTTTGATGCCATTCAAGCTGGTCATCACCTCAAACAGACGGGTTTCATCTGAACTGCGGTTGGAAAAGTCATGGCTGATGGCTGCCGCGATTTCATCCTGATGCTGCGCAACCATTTGATACAAGGTTTGTAAATGCTGCTTGCGTTGCTCAAAACCTGGATAGGTCTGGGCTTTAAATGCCTGCTTTTGCAGTTCAAAAACCTGCTGCAACTGCAGGTCTGCTGTGTCAGAATCTTCTGCCCCAAACTCATCGATGCTGTCAAAAAGCTGATGTTGTTCCATCGCCATAGTCTTATTTCCTATTTTTCTTGTTTTACAACATAAATGAAACTTCAGCTGATGTCAGTACAATTCCTTGTCTATTCAAGCCACATACTGTGTGAAAGCACTTTGACGAATCAAATCGACCGCTTTTTCCGCAATCATGATCACCGGCGCATTGGTGTTACCATTCACTACAGTCGGCATAATGGATGCATCCACCACACGTAAATTCTGTATGCCATATACCCGTAATTGCGGGTCAACCACCGCCATGTCATCCATTCCCATTTTACAGCTGCCCACCGGATGATAAACCGTGTCTGCCCGCTCACGCAGAATCTGGCGAATATCATCATCGGTTTTTACATGCTCGGTAAACAGATCGCGTTTATAAATTTCGGATAATGAAGGGGACTGCATCAGTTTTCTCGTGAGTTTAAAGCCTTGCACCAAGTCTTCCAGATCCTGCTCATCTCCCAGGAAGTTAGGATCGATTTTTAATGGGTCAGAAATCTTGTTACCGCTGAGCTGAACCGAACCGCGGCTGCGTGGATTTAGCAGACAAACGTGGCAGGAAACGCCGTGGCTGGGATGAAATTTACGTGCATGATCATCAACCAGCGCCACGACAAAATGCAACTGCAAGTTTGGAATGGTCAATGAAGGATCGCTTTTTAAAAAACCGCCACATTCGGCAAAGTTTGAAGCAATCATGCCACGGCGCTCCTTGCGATAACGTCCCAGCTGCTTAAACAGATCCAGTGAGCCGGACATAGACACACCAAACGTGCCCTGTATATCTTTCACGCTATAGCCAAAAATAAAGTCTGGATGATCATGAAAATTTTTACCTACACCCGGTAAATGATGCTTCACTTCAATTTTATGTGCTGTCAGCTCAGCCTGATCACCAATGCCGGACAGCATCAGAATTTGCGGAGACTGGATTGCACCGGCACTCAGCAATACCTCTTTCCGGGCACGTAGCTGTTTGATTTGCCCCGCATGCTGCACTTCTACGCCTAGTGCAGTTTTCTGTTCAATCAGAATTTTCTGTGTCAGTGCGTGGGTTAAAACGATCAGGTTGGGACGCTGCAAATGTGGATATAAATAGGCACGGGCAGCGCTGCAGCGTTCACCATTGACATGCGTAACTTGATAAACTCCCAAACCTTCCTGTTCCGCACCGTTAAAATCATCCAGTATTTTGTAGCCTTCAGCTTTGGCAGCAGCAATATAACGCTGATGCAGTGGATTATCGGTACGGATATCGGAAACTGAAAGCGGCCCCGAGTTGCCATGATAGTGATTCTGTAAGCGTTCGTTATTTTCAGATTTAATAAAATAAGGCAACACTTCTTGATAAGACCAACCAGTATTGCCTAAAGAAGCCCAATGATCATAATCGGCCTGATTGCCGCGAATATAAATCATGGCATTAATATTGGAAGAACCGCCCAAACCTTTACCACGTGGCTGATAACCTTTGCGTCCATTCAGCCCTGCCTGTGGCACAGTCTCAAAAGCCCAGTTGTTAATTCTGGTCGGTAAGCTGACCACAGCTGCAGCTGGAATATTTACGGTCCAATTTTCCCCATTTCCCCCGGCTTCTAATAAACATACCGAAATGTTTGGATCTTCAGTTAAACGACTTGCCAAAACACTGCCGGCACTGCCCCCGCCAATCACGATATAATCGAATTCCTGCTGCATCTTTCTTATTCCTTAACATTATTTTTATTGATTAGTTTTATAATGTCTTTTAATAACATAGAACGCGATGCAACAGCAGTGTCTTTTATCCAAATTAAATAAATATATGAATGTGCAGTAATTAGACCATCTTTACGACAGACTTTTACATTTTAGCCATAAAGCCCTGATAGGATAAAATTTGCGTAAAGCGCTCTACCGCATCAAAACCACAGCCTTTAAGTTGTTCAAATGTTTCCTGCTTCGAGAGTGGAAAAAAATCATCGTCTAAACGATCCACCATCGCCGCAGTCTGTGAGGGCGTTAAGCCATTTGCCTCACATATAGATCTGAGTGCTTGTAGCTCCTGAGTAGACTTAATTTTGGTTAAGTCAAAGGTCAGGAATAGTCCTTGAGATTTTAACCGCGAAGAAATAGCTTTAAAGAAATTGGGCTTATCTTTAAAGTCCACAAAATGCGTGACCAAAATGGAAAGTGCTGCATCAAAAGATTGGCCTGTTTTTAACTGGTCTACATCACCCAGGACAAACTCCACCCGATGCGATGCATTTAAGGCATGGATATGGTGTCTGGCTTTATCCAGCATGTTTTCCGACAACTCTGTTGCAGTAAAGGTCCAGTCAGGAAATAACTGAACCAGATGACCCAGTTCATAGCCGGTACCACAGCCAACAATCAGCACATGTGCATATTCATCCACATATGTTTTTAATAAAGCCCGAATTTGTTGATGTACCACTTCGTAGCCGGGAATGAGCTTCCGTATATGTTCATCATAGCCATCAACCACATACTGACTGTTAAAATCCTTGGCCATACGCGCCTCCTTTTGCAATGCATGATCTCAATCTGTTTAAGTTTAAGTCACTCTTAACCATGATGCGATTGCAAAATCTGCTGACTCATCAAATTGTAAACATTTTTCAAATCTTCCCGTTTGGCGTCATTCAACATCTGCTGATGCATATTCAGGATATTCTGATCGCCTCGCATTGCAGGTCCGGTCTGCATCTGCTTAGGGTCATGCTGTACGGCTTTATGGGCTGTTTCTAAAATTAAGGGATAAAGCAGTGAGAAATCGACCTGTTTGGCATCGACAATCTGCTTCGCCATGTCATAACAATAATTGCTAAAGTTACAGGCAAATACAGCCGCCAAATGCAGGCTTAAACGCTGTGCCGATGTATAGGTATAGACGCGTGAACTTAGGCTATTTGCCAGCTCGGACAATTGCACCAGATCATTCGCCTGGCTTACTTCTACAAACAATGGCGTGCTCTGCCAATTCACTTCGCGGGCCAGACTAAAGGTCTGTAAAGGATAAAACACCCCGGCACGTGCATGAACCTTTGCCAGAACTTGAATATCAGTACTGCCTGAGGTATGCACAATTAAGACATCGCTTAATTGTGCATGCACCTGTTGAATGACCTCAGCAATGGCCTGATCGCTCACGGCAATAATCACCAAATCGACATCTGTTTCAAGTTCTGCAATATTGACCGTGGCCATGGCAGCGACCTGACTCGCCAACGTCTGGGCATGTGCTAAAGTTCGGCTATAAACCTGCACAATTTGATGATTTTGGCTTAAAACAATAGCCAGATGATGGGCTACCCGTCCTGCGCCAATAAAACTGATTCGCATAGCTAAGTTCACGTTTTACAATTCAGTTCAAGCATGCCAAGAATAAAAGGACGAATCAATTCGTCCTTTTATTTAATTGCGATTTAAACAGTATGGTTATACATACTGTTTTAAACTGAGATAAGGTCTGTCTTCAGTATATTTACTGTTTATTGACGCCCTGCTCATCCACTTCACGCACCACGCCCGTTTCGGTATTTAATACCTCAAACTCAATACGGCGGTTTTTAAACTGACCTTCATCTGTTGCATTATCCGCTACAGGTTGTTCCGAACCATATCCCACAGCTTGCAACTGGGCAGGATCTACCCCCTGTTTAACCAGATAATCCATAATGGCTTGAGCACGTTTTTGTGATAATGCTTTATTCGCCTCAGCATTGCCTACGGCGTCTGTATGCCCTTTTACCGTTAATTGAACTTGTGGCGCGCGTTTCATCAATGCCGCAGCTTGATCCAGAATGGGTTTATTGGCCTCTGGAATCTCTGCACTTGCGGTAGCAAAATTAATAATCTGCATATTCAATGCGGTAGCAACATCCAGTGCACGAATCTGCTCCGGATTAATTGCTGCCAATGCTTTTTCTGCATTGCTATTACCTTCATTAATTGCAGCCTGATTATCTACCGATGCTGACGCACTGCTCATTGCTGCGGCCTGAGTCAACACTGTCATGTTTTT
>DFAM01000001.1:71679-96002 GCA_002365595.1 Acinetobacter sp. UBA3106
GTGACAATAGAAAGCTGATCGCCCATCCAGGTTAATGAAGCATTGGGTACACCTTTGACCAGTTTTAATACACTTGGAATGGCATCCTGATCGATAAATTCTGAATGGTAGCGGGTATTGTTTTCCACGCCACAACCTATGTTGTGATTAAAAATTTGTTTAATTTGTTGCTGCAGAATATCGATGTAACTTGCATTGCCGGAATATAATTGACACGTTATTAAATCGCCTGTTGAACCTGTACTTAACTGCAATTTAGCGGGTTCACTACTTGCGTTTTCAGCCGGTATACCGCTTGCCGGAGCAGTATCTTGCTTATCGGAACATGATTTAAAAATTAAAGCTAACAATGCGGCTAAAACAATGAACGCAATCAAAGGCAGTAAAAAGCCTGATTTCTTTTTTTCCTCAGTGACCCGATAGGGATCAACCGGTGGCGCTTGATGTAAACTTTGTTCTGCTGCCGTACTGACACCTAAAGCGCTTAACAATACTGGCGCCCAATGTGGCAAAGCATTCAATACTGCAGGCCAATGGCTTTCAATCAAATGGACAATCGCGCTGGGTTCGGAAGATCCAGCCTCCGCTTCCAATATTCCTAAAGTTGGGGCTATAGAACGATTTAAGGTCAACTCGATTGTTTCAGGCGGTACCGTACCGGAAACCTGTTGCAGAAACTCCTGCTTTAAAGTCGGGTTGACGTTAAAGATATCTCCCAATCTGGGATTTAATTGACTCTGTAAATTTGCAATAAGGTCGGGTTTAGATCTGAAGATGGATAATAAAATGGGCAGAAAACTGCTTAATGCCTGACTCTTCTCACTCAGATAGGTGGTTTCTCCTTCAAGAACTGTTGGAGTGACCTTCTGCTTTAATAATTCAATCAGATTAAGATTCATTGCTTATTCCTCTTATTCTCTTTTTATTAAGTATTTTTTTAGTCTATCTGTTCATTTTTCACGCAATGTAAATAATTGTATTATTTGAATACTAATATTTTTTAATCACAAAAAAAGCCAGCAAAAGCTGACTTTTTATTATTAAAAAAAATTATTCTTCCAAATAATAGATTTTTTGACGCAACTCTGTAGTTCGCTGGGCTGTCATATTTGTTTCACAATTTATCCGATAGATTTCAGGATTATCAGCGTTTGAACTATCTAGTTTACATTCTAACTCACGTTTTTTTAGCCAAATTCTTTGTTCATCTAAAAGCTGAGCACGCACTTCCTTAGTTGTTGCATTCCACACAAGATTTAAATTTTCATTGGCTTTATCTAAATTTGTTTTTGCTTCTGAAACTAATACCGATTGGTACTCCTGTGCTGAAGCCTCCTCTTCTGCAACACGTTTCATTTCTTCCTGTTTCGCAACTTCAACAGCATTTAAACGTGCATTTTTAATCAAAGAGTCAACTGCGATATCTCTTACAAAATAAGCTAGAACATCTGGATTTTCTAAAGTTACATATACCTTTTTACCATCGTCTGTAGGCTGAACTAAATACTCAATTTCTCTTTTCAATTGATTAGCTTCAAAAGACAAATCTGATAAAACTGCAGCTTGCGCAGTATTATTTTCATCATAAACTGCACGAGCTGCATCGGCATCTTTAATCATCTGAGCCGGAACTTTTACCACAAATTCCGTTACGCAATACTGCTTATTACTATTCGGATCCGAATTATTGGTACGAACATCATTGACATTAAAGGTAATTTGCTGAAGTGTACTACGTAATTTCCCCATATCAATTGTAACGTTTTCAGTATCAATTAATTCTTTCACACGTTCTGCAGAAACATCACTGACCGTCTTACTAAAACTTTCAACAACTAACTGTTTTGCAGTTTCATTATCACATTTTACTGCGCTACCTGTGATTGATTGTATTTTGTTACAACCTGAAACCAGTAATGCACAACTCATCAATGCCAATAATCTAAAATTCATAATCAACCTATTTTTCAATTCATCTTTATTTTCAGTAATACGAATGATTAATAATTTTCGTAAGCACTTTCATCAGGTACTACTTGAGCAGCTTGCGCTGCCTCAGCGGCTTCTGTTGCTGCATCTGCAGCCTCTACAACCTCATCGCTTGCTGAATAAGCAATATTCTCAGCATTATTTCTTTGCACAGCTGATTTACTCGCTTCCAGATTTCTTATTTGATTTTTTTCAATTTGTGGTTTTAAAAAAGCATAAGTTAAAGTTTCTGAAAGCAATGTTTGTATATTCGCTGTATTTTTAAGTAGAGCTAAAACTTTATCACCTTTATCTGTTGGCTGTAGAACATACTCAAGTGTTAAATGCACCTTATTATTTTCATAATCTACATCTAAATTATTTGCATGCTGCTCTACACTTACAGCATTCACTTTAGCTCTTGCCTCATCAGATTTTTTCACCAAATCAGATGGAATAGCTACGTTTAAATCTACTGAGCATGATGTTTTTGGACTATTTGGATCAATAAAATCTGTTCGACTATCTGCCAAAGAAAATTGGATATTTTTTGCTGAAAGCTTTAACTTGGTCGGATCTAAATCTTTAATCGCACCATTTTTAATTAATGTTTTAAGTTCATGCTCTAAAGATCTGCTCAAATCATCTTGTAATACTTGTGTGACCAAAGAAATTGCAGACTCATCATCACATTTCACATGTTTAGAAAAGGGATTATTACACCCCGCTAAAGCTAATGTTGAAATAATTAAGAAAACAGCTTTATTGTTAAGTTTCATTAAAATACCCTCTTTTATTTACACAATTATAAACAAAATCATCAAAAAATAACAATTTGATCACAAAAAAAAGCCAGCCGAAGCTGACTTTTCAAATTTTTTAAAATACGTTAAATCAATTAAACCGCAAAGGTGTGTAACACTTTACCCACGACTTTTTGGTTAATTAGTGGCGTATTTTTACCTTGAGACACAATGCTCTCTTTGCTGATGGTCCATTCAAGCTCAGGATCAAGCAAAACCCAGCCTGCTTCTTGAGTCCAGCGCTCTAATATGTTTGCCACTTTTGCCGGAGCAACCGTTACTTTTTCCACCCACTCTAAAGGTTCAAAAAAGCCTTCATGAATGAGCTGAAGACCAAACGGGACAAAAGTATCGAATGCGGTAAAACCGGGCTGAGTTTCAGCAAATGGCGCCATTTTCGCAGAGCTGCTCAGCGGTTCATGATGGGTAGAAATTGCATCAATGACGCCATCTTTTAAGCCTTGACGCAGCAACGCTTTGTCCTGTTCCGAACGTAAAGGCGGACGCACATGGGCAAGTGAATTGAAACCATCAATCAGCTGGTCTGTCAGATGCAACTGATGCATGGCCACATCACAGGTCACCGGCAAGCCTTTGGCTTTGGCATTTTTAATCAGTTCAACCGAAGCACCACACGACAACAAGCCAAAGTGGGCACGCACACCTGTTGCTTCAATCATCAGCAGGTATTTAGCAATCGCAACGGTTTCTGCCAAGGCAGGAATCATCGGCAAACCTTGACGTGACGCAATAAAGCCTTCATGCACACAGCCATCTTTGGCAATTTGTGGTTCTTCCGCATAGAACACCACCGTCATATTTAGACCCGCAGCATATTCTAAAGTACGAATTACCACATCATCATCAGCGAACGGTGCATTGGCATTGGATACCGCGGTACAGCCACCTTTTTTCAGGCCAGCCATATTGGCAGGTTGATGGCCTTTCAAGCCTTGGGTTTGCGCACCAATCACTTCCAGGTAAATGCCGCCATCCAGCATGGCTTTTTCAACCAGGCCGTGAATGAGTGCGCCATTGTCTTGCACAATCGGTTTAGAGTCCGGTGGAGTAAACACATGCAGAATCCCGTTAGCACGTGCAGCCTTCCCTTCAGACTTCAATGTCCCATGCTGCTGCTGACCCGGTTCACGTAAACGTGCACACAGATCCACCATGGTCGGCATCAGCCATTTGCCTTGACCATCAATGGTTTCAGTCACATTATTTGATTCAGCAACCAATTTGCCATTTTCAAGATAAACCGTTTCTACGCTGTCGGTTTTGTTGATGGGGTCCAAGACACGTACATTTTCAATTTTTACAATACTCATGACTTTTCTCTTATCCCGCAATCGCTTCTAACAAACCTTTTTCCTGTAACTGACCTTGCATTGCCAAAGCCAGTACCGCCATACGTACCGCAATACCATTGGTCACCTGATTTAAAATCACCGACTGAGTACCATCGGCAATACTGGAATCAATTTCCACACCACGGTTCATCGGTCCCGGGTGCATCACGATGCAATCCGGTTTCGCCATAGCCAGACGTTCTTTGTTCAGGCCGTACATTTTGTAGAATTCGGCTTGTGAAGATAATGCAGGTGAATCAATACGTTCGTTTTGAATACGTAAAGTAATAATCACGTCGCAATTTTTAATGCCATCTTCCATATTATTAAACAGACGAACATCTTCACCATATTCAGCGAAACCATAAGGCAGCAAGGTATTCGGTGCAATCACACGGATATCTTTACAACCTAAAGTCTGTAAAGCGGCAACATCTGAACGCGCCACACGTGAATGTTTAATATCACCGATAATGGCAATGCTGATATCTTCAAAATTCTTTTTGGTTTCACGGCGAATGGTCAGCATGTCCAGCATCGCTTGTGTCGGATGTGCATGACGGCCATCCCCGGCATTAATAATCGCGACATTCGGGCAGACATCTTTGGCAATAAAATGCGGCGCACCTGAAGATGAATGACGGACCACGAAAATGTCCGTTGCCATGGCTTCTAAGTTCCACAGCGTGTCACGCAGGGTTTCACCTTTAGAAGTACTTGAACGGGCAATATCAATGTTAAGCACATTGGCGGAAAGACGCTTTGCAGCTGCCTCAAAAGTGGTGCGGGTACGGGTAGAGTTTTCAAAAAACAGGTTCATGACCGTACGACCTTCAAGCAGGTTGTTGGTAATCAGCTGATTTTGGTCATTAAAAAAGGACTGTGCAGTGTCCAATATTTTTGTGAGGGTTTCTTTGGAAAGACCATCGATGGTGAGGAAGTGTTTTAAGTTACCATCTCGGTTGAGTTGAATCTGGCTCGGAGTATGCAATGCCGCCAAGTGCATAAGAGATTCCTTATACGTTAAGTCAACGTATTATACAGATATTCCCCATTTGTGGCAGTTGAAGTTTTCAACAATTATGCAAAAATCAGGTCGATAATTAAAATCAATATTGAAATTGCTATCCAATATTTCAATGAGATAATTTAAACCAAATTCATAAATACAGCACAAAACCGGTTATAAATACCCCTATCTTAAATTAATTTTTAACAACATGATGATTCAACAATTCAACTGCAAAGGGCGACTCTAAATCAGTGAATTCATTTAGAGCCGAAGTTAATTAGCGTAAAGCGCCAATATAATGATGTGAAACTTGGGCACGATAAATATCATCTTCAGTCGGTTCGACCACAAGCAGTTCTGCATTTTCTTCTATTGGGTTTTCTAAGGCAGGTTCGTCAAGTGAAGATAAATTCAACACCGTTTTTAAACGACTAATTAGGCGCAACAGTTCAGGGTCTTGAGTTTCTTGTGCCAGTTCCACAATATGCTGTGCATATTCAATATTTTTAGCCAGATATATGGCGTCAATTACACGACCGGAAACTCGGCGAAGACGTGCATAGATTAAAGTTGCAATCGAAAAAACTTCCCCATGGCTCAAAATCTTGTTCATCATTCCCCCTAACATTAATTACTATCAATTTCTAAAAAATAAAAAGTGTAATTACACTCAGTTTGAGCACCGATAAAACAGGATGCTATTCAGGATTTAGCAAAATATGTACCAATAACGTGAAAGATAAAGATTAAATTTTTCTTGATCCTTGATAAAACTCAACGATATAGCGCAAATCATCCCGCTTTACCTGCCTCTTGAAACCTGAGCTTGAGCCAACAATTTCTCTAAGAACTTCGCAAGATCATCCGCCCAAAACGAAGAAAATACGTTAAAATAGCCGATTGCTTTATTTGTCTTTGGAAATTTACATGAATTCGAAACCGCGTCTTTCTACATATTGGGTCACCTGTGCAGATGGACTTGAAACCTTACTCCGCGAGGAAATTGAAGGTTTAGGTGTTCAAAATATTGAACAGTTACCGGGTCGTTTGATTTTCAAAGGCACATTGGCAGATGCATACCGTATTTGCATGTGGTCACGTTTGGCTTCACGTGTGTTAACCCCTATTCATGTGCATGAACTCGAATATACCCATGATGCACGTGATGTGGCCGAAGAGCTCTATGAGGGTGCAATCAACTTTGACTGGTCGCTTATTTTTGCACCACAAAGTACATTTGCTATCCGTTTACATGTAGAACGTGAAATTAAGGTCAATACGCAATTCGCCACCTTACGGGTAAAAGACGGTGTGGTGGATTCCTTTATGGAAGCCGTGGGCAAACGACCAAGTATCGATATCAAACAGCCTGAAATTACCCTGTATGTATTGGCAGGCAAAACTGCACATACTTATTGCCTGGATTTATCTGGCGATTCTTTACATAAACGTGGTTACCGTCATTACATGACTGACGCGCCGATAAAAGAAAACCTTGCCGCAGCCATTCTGCAAAAAGCCCAATTAAAAAAACGCAATCCTGACATTATTTTAGATCCAATGTGTGGTTCAGGGACCTTTATCATTGAATCTTTGATGATGCTGACTGACCGTGCTCCGGGCCTGGTACGTCGTTTCGGCTTTAACGGCTGGAACGGACACGACCATGACCTGTGGATGTCAATTAAAGCTGAAGCCGCAGAACGCCACCAAGCAGCATTAGAACAACCTTTACCGCAGTTCTATGCCTATGATGCAGACTGGGAAGCGGTGAAAGCCACCAAGCAAAACATTATTGCCGCCGGTTTTGAAAAGCTACTTGACCATATCAAGATTGAAGAGCGTACGCTGGCTGATTGGCCTGATTTCAAGGCTGAAGGTAAAACTTCATTTATTGTCACCAACCCGCCTTATGGTGAGCGTTTAGGTGATAAAGCCTCTAACCGTGCCTTATATTTAGGTTTATCTGCTCTTTTACAAAAGAACTTCCCGAATCAGTATGCCGCAGTGATTGCAGCACAAGTTGAACAGGCGGACGTGCTGGCATTTAATGAACCGCAAATTCTGCGTTTGATGAATGGTAAACTGCCTATTTATGTGCGTTTCGGTATTATTAAACCGGCTGCTGTATCAGAACCATTTTTAGCGCATTGGCAACCCCAGCAGTTCGAGCCGATTGAAGGCGCGCAGGACTTCACTAACCGTTTGCAAAAAAATATGCAAAACCTGAAAAAATGGGCAGTGAAAGAAAATATTTTCTGTTTGCGTTTATATGATGCCGACTTGCCTGACTTTAATGTGGCAGTCGATTTATATGGTGATCGCTTGCATGTTCAAGAGTATGCACCGCCAAAAATTATCGATCCTGAAAAAGCCAAAAAACGCTTTAACCTTGCCTTGCAAGCCATCCGTTCGGTAACTGGTTTAGGCCGTGATGCGATCTTCATTAAAACACGTGCGCGTCAGGAAGGTAAAAACCAGTACACCAAACAAAGTACGGCATCTAAGCGCTTTATCGTACAGGAAGGCAAAGCCAAGATTTTAGTCAACCTGACGGATTATCTGGATACCGGCCTGTTCCTTGACCATCGTCAAATGCGTTTGCGCATTGCTGCAGAAGCCAAAGGAAAGCACTTCCTTAACCTGTATAGTTATACCTCTACAGCCAGCTTACATGCTGCTTTAGGTGGCGCTGCAAGTACCACCAGTGTCGATTTATCCAATACCTACCTGAACTGGTCTAAAGAAAATTTCGTCTTGAATGGTTTAACAGTAGATCATGCCGATGAGCAACATCAGTTCTTTGCCAGTGACTGTTTTGAATGGCTCAAAGAAGGTCATGAACAATATGACCTGATCTTTATCGATCCACCAACTTTCTCGAATTCGAAAAAGTTTCATGGTACCTTCGATGTGCAACGTGACCATCTATCATTACTCAAACGTGCAATGAACCGCTTAACCACAGAAGGAACTTTGTACTTCTCCAACAACTATCGTGGTTTTGAAATGGATGAAGAAATTTTAGCGTTCTTTGATGTTCAAGAAATTACCAATGAAACCATTGGCTTGGACTTCAAACGTAATACTAAAATTCACCGTGCCTGGAAAATCCAACATTCACAAAATTAATCGGCCATAAACCTCGAAGATGAAACGCGATTTAGCGTTTCATCTCGATGCTAATGCCCTCATAATAATTCATTGTTAAATTGTCTGATTGATTAACTGTATCAAACGAATGACCGAATGAAATCACCCTGTCATTTATTTAAACGTCACTGATTAGCCACTTTCTTCTGCAATTAAAAAGGCCGCACATCTGGCAGCCTTTTTTATCGGTTCATCTTAATTTAAAAACTTCTTTTCACCATATTTATATTCAATGCCAACCTTGAGGATATCCCCCTCCCGTTTAGCTTGTAGCGACTGCTGCATACCATTCAGCATTTGCTCAAGCTCTTGATCGGATAAGGTTTTACCGCCCTGTTGCAAATAATTCTTCATGATCGTTTTCATGATTTGTTTATCATATTCAATATTGGCCTGATATTCGACCAGACTGGGTGCCATTTTCACCAGGCTTTCAAAAGAGGATTGGTGTCCTGGCATAACCTTGCCTGTCAGACTCGCCTTGGCATATCCATCACCCACTTTGATTTGATTATTTTGCGACTCAAAACTAAATCCTTCGTTCACAATAGCCAGAAAACTGTTCACCAGATTTTGATTCAATTCTTCTTTGGTTCCGCATACTTCAGAATTTTTTTCCAATAAATCTAAGAAAGTCTGTATTTTCTGCTTATTCAGGGCTTTCAGGTTCATATTCATCTGGAAATCACGAAACGTTGGATTTTTATGCAGATTCATTTCGCCAATTTTAACCTCAGTATCAAAATCAACCTTATGCTGATCGAGCCCCGTATTCACAGTCAATACAAAGTCTTTTAATTCTCCACTGCCAAATTGTTCTACATTGCGATCAGTACGCCGGATTGAAGCAATATTTAATCGGGTTTTCCCCTTATCTAGAACAGCATTTAATCCCTGATTCGTTTCAAATTCCAAACCGCTCATCTGCATATGACCCAATTTATCATTCACTGTCATACTCGGAATCTGAAATTTAAGATTAAGCACATCCAGTTGATTCGCTTTAGATTTTGCATCTAATTTAAATGTCATCGAATCAATGCGGGTTTGTGTATCTGCCTCATTTTTTTCATAGACTGGTGTGGTCAAGGATGAATGAATTACGCCTAACCAGTCTATTTTGGTTTCAGCAGTTAAAGGCTGTTTCAATAGTCCTTGAAAGACCTTATTACCTTGCTTGAGATGAATTTGTGATTCAATGTGATAACCATTCCAGCTGCGTTTAATAGCATCAGTCCCGTTCAGGATTAAAACATCTTTGGGTTTACAGGGATCAAGAGTAAATTCAGCCACCCAGTCGGCAGAACCCTGCATAGGTCCCATATTAAAATTATGATATTGAATGGATAATAAGTTGGATTTTTGATTCTGTTGATAATACGAGTTTAAACTCTTATCTGCATATAAATTGCCACCTACGACCGCTGTTGCCAATACAGCAATACTTCCCATACCCCAGATTAGTTTTGACATCATATGTCTCGTTTTTTGTTTATTTTGTCGACGAGTATATGTTAAAAAATAAAATTAGTGTAACTTTTCACACAATTAGATACCCTTATCATATTGCATGTGAGGGAATACGGTTTTAGATTCAAATACTGCTGAGCTGGTTAAATCCGACCCGGCTCGAAATAACTGATTTTACTCCGATCAAAAGTCGTATATGGGTTGGCTTTAAAACTATGAAAATAATGTTTGGCTTGAATGATATGCGAGGTAGTATTGCCCATCCAGCTGATTCTTGGATCATTGTCGGCTAAAGTAATGCAATATGCCTGTTTCTTGCGTAATTTTGTTTGTTGCTTGGCATGATAAATCAGGCTGGAAAATACATCGAGTTGCTCAGGATGGCACAGCGCACTATGAATCATTAAATATTCAAAGGACTCGTTGACCTTAGGCAAAGATAAAACACCTCTCACTCCAGCATAAATATTGTAAAAAGGCTTCAATATTTTTAATGGCAATGAATACTTAACTACGCGAGTTTGTTTAAAGGATTTCTGATTCCACAAGCCATATAATCCCACCATCTTATGATTTTGGTCGTACATCAGATAAAAATCATGAATCTTCATCCCCAGCCAAAACGGATGATTGGATTCCGCCAATCCTGAAAAATCATAATCGGGTAAAAAATTATAATGCTCTTTCATGGAATTCACAAAAGCATTGACTTGGCTCACATGGCCCACATTCATTTGCTGAAAATAATACTGAGAAAATTGTTCCGGTTTAACTGCTTGCGAAACAGTAAAGGTACGAATATCGTCATAATGAAAAGGAATTGGAAAACCTTTACGTTCATTATGCAAAATTCCACATGCCACAGTATTGTCTTCTAGAACCACGCTTTCAAAAATAGTCGAACGCGGGATTTCGTCATAGACATAATCCATCAACAAGCGCATGACTTTATTACCGCGATGCTGAGGCAGCATGCGTAAATCCGCGACATAACGCTGTACTTCTGGTTTACCATTGATAAAACAATTGCGCCAACCCAAATTCATCATGGCAACAACTTGAGAATGATTATCTTCTGGCACGACCAACTTGATATCAGGATGATGATATTGCGCATGGCTAGCGTCCAGATAACTTGGATAACGCTCAAATGCCCAAGTCATGCCATTACTGGGCATGGTTTCCGCAATCAACTTCACCAGTTGCTCATCATCTGCTGCTGTAGCTGATCGCACCACAAAATTTGGCTCATTTGATGAACGATAAATTTCATTGTTATTGTCATTCAATACACGTAATACATTTAAGCTCATAAGGATTTACTCAAATTATTTTTGTTTTCATTTTTTTTAACGGTTCAGGCTTAATATTGCCTTCAATCATTCCGTTCTTCATGGCAAGGTTCTTGTAATAATCCCAGGCATTTTCTACATGTTTTACTTCAGGCTCGTCTAACTGTCCAAGGTTGCGTGCCAATTCATAATGAAAATTTTCTTTTAATAACTGATCTAAAGCAGCAGCACTGGGTTGTTTTTGGATATTTCCTTCACTCAGCATAATGTAATGCGGCTTTTTCCTATGGCAATGTTCAATACCCAAAATACTGATCGGTAGATAATCTTCCTGCTTAAACTCTGCCAAAACTTTGACCGCCACACTATGATCCAGTTTTTCACCGACCAGATCGACCGTCATTTTCCGTCCTAAAAAGCGGAAACATGGAATACTTTGATAAAAATCGACCACCTCCAATTCATCATCAATCACATAACGGATCAAACCAGAACCTGTAGTAATCACCGGACTGACGATGTCACCTACTTTAAGTTGCCAAGCCGGTACGACCTGTTCAGTATCTTGCAAAATAAATTCATAAAAATGTGATTGATAGCTCAATGGAAAACGATCTGCAAATGGAAGGGTGACCACACCTTCTGTTGCCCATAAACCTTTGCCTTCAAAAGCAACATTTGCCATCCGTTCTTGTAAATCTTTCGCCCAACGTTCAGCACTTGCAGTATCCCAACTGGAAATCAAAGTTAATTTCGTCCAGAGCTCTTTCCAAGCCAATGGATCCTGTAAATTGAGTCGCTGCAATTTATAACTTTGTTCGGATGATTTGGGTGCCGGCAAATAATTCAGGCCTTGACGTGACCATTGACCGGTTTTTAATACCGTGACAATTTCTTCCTGATATTGCTCAATAATATCCAGCAACTGTAATGCAAATGTCGGACTCCAGACTGAAATCATGCCTAAATTTTTATCTGCCACCAAAAATACAGCTGTGGCAAACATGGCATCATCGGCAGACTCTGCCAACGCAATATCCGTAGGCACGGATTGGGTGACTTTACTCAATATTCGCTTGGAAACATTGAGTAAAGCACTGTCATCATTAAGATTACTATTTTCTAAAAGTTTGCGCTGGCTTTCAGGTAACCAAGATACCGACCAATAATGAGTTGAATTTTTTAATTGTGGATGCTGGCGATATAAATTGCTTAACCACAGTCCAATCGCCTCATCCAGCTCGTTCAGGAAAGATTGTGTATAAGGAATAAATTTCAGTGCTTCACTTGAACCACTGGTCGGCTGAAAACGTACAATTTTCTCTGCACCTAAACAGTTTTTTCCGCTTTGCCGAGACTGTTCAATTTTCTCTTTCCAGTCCGCATATCGTGTCAAAGGATAGTGTTCTGTAAAGCTCTCATAACTCAGACTTTTTGATGTATGTTGTTTTAAAAACTGATCCAATTTTTGACGTTGCACCATTTCCAAGTCATTCGCTTGCTGCCGATAACGCTTGAAGGCTTTTCGACAGGCGAATTCCAATACTTGATGTGAAGCGGAAAGCAATAAACCCATCGTTAAGCCACCTTAGAATCTGAGTCCGAGGCAATATGCAGAGGGCGGGTTTTATAACGATTTTTACTCTCGTATTTGCTTTCACTGGTACTTTTACTCAGGAAACGATGCACGTAACGGTATAAATCGCTCCAGCGCAATTCACCAATGCAAGGTAATTCAGTTCCCTCTACCCAGGTTGGATTCTTGTCTTCAAAAAATGCAATCTTGAAATTTTTTTCACGTACATCTTTCGTAATGGGTGCTACATCTGCTTTTAAAGGCTGATAGTCATCACCAAAATTCAGTAATCCTGTAGATTTCTCGTAATATTCAGAAAAATATTGATGGCAATAAGACTCTACAAAGTCTTTTAAATGAGGATTTTTTTCATCATAGTGCGGATAATAACTATAAAAATTATTAGCCAACAGTAAGTAAGTTTTGAATCCTTTAGAAATCAAGATCCAGTAAATAGGTTTTAATGGATAACGTATTTTAAAGGTTACGATATAACGAAACATGGCACGGGTTAACGCCCTGTTGCCCCAATATTCTTTTTCAATGATGGTGTCACCACTAAAAAAGGCATGGTGGGCTTTACCATCCACCACAAAATCGCGTTCCATCACGGTAGAAAAACCAACGATTTGTTTGGTTTTAGGCTCCATAATAAGGAAAACACCCGTTTTTTCTAGAAAGTCACGTTCAAAAATTTCATAACGTGTATTGGCATAATATTTTTGATAAATATCATACATACGCTTGAGTTCTTGAATTGTGACTTGGCTGCATTTTTTATATGCACTATAGGGCTCATTTTTGAGCAGACGAATCAGCTTAAATTCGATCATAATTACTATTCCATGTAACCTTCTCTTACGAAGGCAATATTGTTTTTGTTTTAACCGCTTTTTTATACAAGTGTATTTATATAAAGCGAGGCTATTTTATGACCTATAAAGTTGAGAAATCAAATAAAGTCAGACGAATTTCACAAAAATACGATAAACGTGAATAAGAAAAAACCCAGCCGAAGCCAGGTTTTATCTGTTTTTTTATCTTTCAGTACAATCAAGTAATTAACTTAATTTCATTTTTTCAAACTCAAGATGACCATTTTCTCCTTTGACGGAAATAGTATCTCCTGGCAGAAAATCACCACTCAGGATTTTTTGAGCCAATGTATTTTCCACTTGTTGCTGGATAGCACGCTTCAATGGACGAGCACCATATACCGGGTCAAAACCCGCCTCAATCAATTGATCGAATGCACTGTCATCCACTGAAAGGCGCATATCTTTTTCGCTTAATCGTGCGCGTAAACGGTCCAGCTGAATATCAGCAATACCACGAATCTGGGCTTTTTTCAGTGAATGGAACACCACCAGCTCATCAATACGGTTAATAAACTCTGGACGGAAATGTTGCGATACCGCACTCATGACCACTGCCCGAACTTCATCATCAGTTGCGTGCTCGCCCAGTTCACGTACATCCTGTGAACCTAGATTTGAGGTCAAGACAATGACCGTATTTTTAAAATCAACCACACGGCCCTGCGAGTCTGTCAATCGGCCATCATCCAGCACTTGCAGTAAGATGTTAAATACATCTGGATGCGCTTTCTCAACCTCATCAAACAATACCACGCTATAAGGCTTACGACGCACGGCTTCAGTTAAGATCCCGCCCTCTTCATAGCCGACATATCCTGGAGGCGCACCGACCAAACGGCTGACTGAATGTTTTTCCATGAACTCACTCATGTCAATACGTACCATGGCATCATCACTGTCAAACAGGAAGTTTGCCAAAGCCTTGGTCAGTTCAGTTTTACCTACCCCGGTCGGACCGAGGAACAGGAATGAGCCACTTGGACGGTTTGGATCGGACAATCCTGCACGAGAACGACGCACTGCATTCGATACCGCCACTACAGCTTCATCCTGCCCGACCACACGGTTATGAAGGAATTCTTCCATATGCAGCAATTTTTCGCGCTCACCTTGCAGCATTTTTGCGACTGGAATACCCGTTGCAGCACTCACCACTTCAGCAATTTCATTTTCAGTGACTTTGGTACGAATCAGTTTTGGCTCTTCATTGTTTTCTTCAGCCACTTCTTCAGCATCAAGACGTTTTTGCAACTCTGGAATGACGCCATATTGCAAACGGCTAGCTTCTGCCAGATCACCTTCGCGCTGGGCCTTTTCGAATGCGGTACGTGCCTTGTCCAATTCCACTTGCGCCTGGCTTGTACCTTCAACTAGTCTTTTCTCGGCAATCCACTGTTCTTCCAGATCGCTATATTCACGCTGAACTTCTTCGATCTGTTTTTCCAGATGGCTGACTTCAGCTTTGCTGACCGAATCTGCATCCTGTTTCACCGCTTCCAGCTGCATTTTCAGTTGAATCAAACGGCGGTCTAAACGGTCAAGTGGCTCAGGTTTTGAGTCAATTTCCATTTTGATGCGTGAAGCTGCTTCATCAATCAGGTCAATTGCCTTATCTGGCAACTGACGGTCAGTAATGTAGCGATGTGACATTTTCGCAGCCGCGATAATAGCTGAATCCAGAATTTGTACACCATGATGAGTTGCGTATTTTTCTTTCAAACCACGTAAAATCGCAATGGTATCTTCAACACTCGGTTCATCCACCAATACTTTCTGGAAACGGCGTTCCAGCGCTGCATCTTTTTCAATATATTGACGATATTCATCCAGTGTTGTTGCGCCGACACAGCGTAACTCACCACGTGCCAATGCAGGTTTTAACATATTGCCTGCATCCATTGCGCCGTCGCCCTTACCCGCGCCGACTAAAGTATGCAACTCATCAATGAATAGGATAATTTCCCCTTCATATTTGGCCAAATCTTTCAGCACCGCTTTTAGGCGTTCCTCAAACTCACCGCGATATTTTGCGCCTGCAAGCAATGAACCCAAGTCCAACGATAGAACGCGTTTTCCTTTAAGTCCTTCAGGAACTTCGCCATTGACAATACGCTGCGCTAGACCTTCAACAATTGCCGTTTTACCGACACCAGGTTCACCAATCAGCACCGGGTTGTTTTTGGTACGACGTGACAAGACTTGAATGGTACGACGAATTTCTTCATCACGCCCAATCACAGGATCCAGTTTGCCTGACATGGCACGTTCAGTTAAATCTATAGTGTATTTATTGAGTGAATCACGTTGATCTTCGTGGGTATTACTCATGACTTTTTCGCCACCTCGGATATTTTCGATTGCTTTGCGTAAACCGTCAGTGGTTACGCCTATATTATTCAATAAATTTTTGGTTGCGCCAGTTTCCGCTAAAGCAAGTAATACCCAGTCGGTGGATAGAAACTCATCCCCGGCTTTTTGTGCATAGCTGTCTGCCAGATTTAATGCGCGTACCGCTTCCGGATTCAGATTAATGTCGCCGGTTGGATTAGCGATAGTCGGTGCATCATTTAGTGCTTGCTGCAACTTGGTTTGAAGATTTCGTAGATTTGCCCCGGCTTGCTGTAACAAGCTGATATTGGCAGGCTCTTCTAATAGCACAGATAAAATATGAATACCTTCAATAGAAGTATTATCTTTACCCATGGCCAGAGATTGAGCATCTGATAAAGCTTGCTGCAAGCGGTTTGTAAATTTTTCAAAACGCATTCTTATTTTCCTCACAACAAATTTTGTACTTGGATAATAGATGGGAATGGTTTGATATTTTTCAATAAATTTCTTAAAAAATATTTTTAATTTTCAATAACTAAAGCAATCAATATAAAATATATATCTTGGTTATAATATGGGTATTTAAGTGCTTTTTTTCAAGGTGATTTTGCTGTGTTGTGTATCAAATCTTAGGAAAATGGATATTTTCTTATCAAATGCATAGAACCGATTTGAATAGGTTCAAGCATCAGCTTATTGTTTTAAATGGACCAACCCGATCAATGGGTTTAAAGATTTTTGAACGAACTTTAAAATTAAGTTTCTATAGAATTAATAGTCAGGTTATTCAATATTTTAAAAGGCCTAAATAAGAGTTAAGGCAATATATTTTATGCGGTTGTTTTAAGTATGAGTAAAAATGGCAACCCACAGATGAATTGCCATCTCAAGTTTTATTATTCAGCTTCAATAATTTCAAAATCGTGGGTAATTTCTACGCCACCATCAGATAGCATTTTGCTTGCAGAACAGTATTTTTCAGCTGAAAGTTCAACCGCTTTCGCAACCTGTTTTTTTTTGACTGCTTTACCCGTTACCACAAAGTGTAAATGGATTTTGGTGAATACCGCAGGAATGCTATCTGCACGTTCAGCTTTGAGCTGACATACCACATCGGTCACATCTTGGCGTGATTTCTTTAAAATAGTCACAATATCAAAGGAAGCACACCCACCAAGTCCCATTAATATCAACTCCATAGGACGTGGTCCACGGTTTTGACCCCCATAGGCCTCTGCCCCATCCATCACGATTTGGTGACCACTTTCCGATTTTGCTTCAAAAGCAACATTCTCTAGCCAATGAACGCTTGTTTGCATTGCAACTACCTGAAAAAAACTATAAATTTACGATGTACCTGTACACTAACATAAATTGAGTTGATAAGGAATTTCAGCTCTTCTGTGTGACAAGTTCACTTTAGGTCTTGTGCGATCTATTAATTATCCATATTCGGAACCGTTAGCATGACTTCAAACTTTTCACAACTTAGCACTGATGCACTGTCTCCAGGTCAACTCCCAGAGTCAGTAAAAGCATTATTAAAACGTGCTTATATAAACCGATATCCAAAACGCACTGCAATTGTAGATGCAGGCTCTGAATCAAAATCGCTTTATCTGATTTTAAAAGGTTCAGTATCCATTATTTTACGTGAAGATGATGAGCGTGAAATTGTAGTGGCGTATTTGAATGCTGGGGACTTTTTTGGGGAAATGGGTCTTTTTGAAGCAAATCCACAACGTACTGCAGAAGTTCGTACACGCGACGTTTGTGAAATTGCTGAAGTTACCTATGACAATTTTCATGAATTAAGCAAACAATATCCTGATCTGAGCTATGCCGTATTTGCCCAGCTTGTTCGTCGCTTAAAAAATACTACACGTAAAGTGACTGACCTGGCGTTTATCGATGTTTCTGGTCGTATTGCTCGTTGCCTGATTGACCTTTCATCTCAACCAGAAGCCATGATTTTACCAAATGGGCGTCAAATCCGTATTACCCGTCAAGAGATTGGCCGTATTGTGGGTTGTTCACGTGAAATGGTTGGCCGTGTCTTAAAAACGCTGGAAGAACAAGGCATGATCCAGACCGATGGTAAAGCCATCCTGATTTATGATGTTGCTGTTGAAGATGCCGATACATCTTTAGAAGACGAGGATGATGAAGAATAAGTTTTCTTCACTTCAATCTGAAAGCAAATCTTAAGATTTGCTTTTTTTTATGCCTGTATTTTCGACCCGCTCTTTTTAAATTTTTATGACAACTTTAAAACAATTGATGATTTAACGCTGATGCAAAAATCGGTTAGCCTTGTGAACTATTCACAATTTCTTGATAAAAATTAAAGGACCAAGCCTCATGCAACTTAAACCTTTAGCCAACACAGGCATTCTGCTCCCTGAAATCTGCTTAGGAACCATGACCTTTGGTGAGCAAAATACTCAGGCAGAGGCTTTTCAACAACTTGAATATGCTTTAGATCAAGGCTTATTTTTCTGGGATACTGCTGAAATGTATCCCGTACCGCCAAAACCGGAGACTCAAGGGGCCACAGAAACTATTTTGGGCAACTGGATTGCACAACGTGGACATCGTGACAAACTGTTTATTGCTTCAAAAATTGCCGGCCCTTCACAAGGCGGCAGCCACATCCGTGACGGGCAAACCCGCTTTACCGCAGCCGAGATTAGCTCGGCAATCGATGGTTCCTTAAAACGCCTGCAAAGCGATTATATCGATCTCTATCAACTGCATTGGCCGCAACGTCCGACCAATTTCTTTGGTAAACTCGGCTATGGCAATACTGAAGCTCAAAGTGAACAGCAAATCACCGCATTGGAAGAAACCTTAACTGCACTCAGTGATGAAATTAAGAAAGGTCGTATTCGTTATATTGGCTTATCTAATGAAACACCTTGGGGAACTTTAAAGTTTTTACATCTGGCTGAAAAACTAGGTCTGGAAAAATTTGTCAGTGTACAAAATCCGTATAGCCTGCTGAACCGGACTTATGAAATTGGAATGTCTGAAATTGCCCATTTTGAAAATGTCGGCTTACTCGCCTATTCGCCTCTAGCTTTTGGTTATTTGACCGGTAAATTCCGTCATGGTGCACGTCCTGCAAATGCACGTGTCACACTTTTCTCTCGTTTTAGCCGTTATAGCAATCCTGAAAGTGAATGGGCAACTGAACAATATGCTCAACTTGCAGAAAAACATGGTTTAACCCCCACTCAACTGGCTTTGGCATTTATCAAACAGCAGTTCTTTGTGACCAGTACCATTATTGGCGCGACCAATCTGGATCAGCTCAAGGAAAATATTCAGGCTTTTGACATTGATCTATCAGCAGAGGTTTTACAAGCTATTGAAGATATTCACCGTCAACAGCCGAATCCAGCACCATAGATATTTCTCAGTTACCTGTTAAGGTGAAGCACTGCTTCACCTGTCACAAATAATTTACAATTTTCAAAATCAAAAAAAATCATATAAAAAAGGATGCCTAAGCATCCTTTTTTAGTTAACAACTGATTAACGTTTGTTATAAATCGCTTGAGCAGCAGGCAAGTTTTTACGCATTGCTTCAATACGCTGGCCATTTGAAGGGTGAGTCGACAAGAATGATGCACCACCTGCACCTTCCAGTTTATTCATTTTTTCCCAAAGAGTAATGGCTGCTTGCGGGTTATAACCTGCACGCGCCATCAGCATTAAACCACCTTGGTCGGCACGACTTTCCAGACTACGTGAAAAAGGTAAACCTACCCCTACCTGGGCACCCAACTGCGCTGCAGCAGTACCCAACTGGCCCACATTACTTCCAGCAGCGCTTAGACCAATGTTTAAAGCCAAGTCAGTTAATGCTTGTTGACCAATTTTATTTTTAGAATGTTCCTCTAAAGCATGCACCATTTCATGCCCCATGACTGCCGCAATTTCAGCATCAGTCAGATTTAATTTATTCACGATACCGGTATAGAACACCACTTTACCACCCGGTGCTACATACGCATTAATCTGATCTGATTTTAGAACAGCCAGTTTCCAGTCAAATTTTTGACCTGTTTGGTTGATTTGATCGCCATAAGGTTTTAAACGCATAAATACAGAATTAATGCGTTTATAAGTCGTTGAAGATGTATCTAAAGTGTTATTTGCACTCGCTTCCTGAACGGTTTTGTTAAAGCCTTGTGCTGCCGTTACATTTAATGTGGATGAATCTGCCCCTGCCATTTCTGCTACAGTCGTACAGCCTGAGATAGTGATTACACTAGCCGCACACAAACTTAAAACGAGTTTGCTATTCATTATAATAATCTCCACCTTAAAAATAGATATCTCTTTTCAAGAGATTATATGGAATAGTGAATAATCTTGAAATTAATATTATCTCCATAATCATATCATTTATGTAAACAAGCTTATTTAAAGAATTGAAAACCAAGCCAATAAAGCAAACATAAAACATTCAGTCCCAAATACACCTGGCAAAGTGGTTTAATTTTTTGCTCTAGTTCTGCATTTTTACGCTTAAAAAATAGAAATGCGTTTTGAATAAGAATGATCGGAACTAAAATGCAGGCGATGATGACGCTTAATCCAATCAATGCCGCATTAATAATCGCTGGGTCTTGGGTTTGTGCCCGAATAATCAGCATGGCGATTGTAGGAGCGCCTCCCATTGCGAAGAGTAATGAATAAAACATCGTTGCTGATATATTTTTATGCATCATGCACAACCTTGTATTTCTTTTAAGTTTGACATTCTAGCAAGCAGAATTGAATTAAACAGCATGCTCGGATGCAACTTTAGTCTGGCAAAATTTGCTCTTGTTTATTTTTATATTGAAACATCCATATAAAAAAGCCCCGCATGAGCGAGGCTTTTAAAACGTCTTAATTCAAATGCAAATTAAGCATCGAAAGGATGACGTAAAATAATGGTTTCATCACGGTCTGGACCGGTTGAAATGATGTCAATCGGACATTCAATGAGCTGCTCAAGACGTTTAACGTAGTTAAGCGCAGCTTGTGGCAATTGCTCAATTGATTTAGCACCGAAAGTAGACTCAGACCAACCTGGCATAGTTTCATAGATTGGTTTTAAAGTTTCGAATGCAAGCGCATCAGAAGAGCCTACACAACCAGAATCCGCAGCTTCATAACCGACACAGATTTTAACTTCTTCCAAACCATCAAGAACGTCAAGTTTAGTCAAGCAAATACCAGAAAGTGAGTTTACTTCCACTGAACGGCGTAGGATTTCAGCATCGAACCAACCACAACGGCGTTGACGACCAGTAGAGGCGCCGAATTCAGAACCAACGGTACCCAAGTGCTTACCAATTGCATCACCAACATCGCTCGCAGCATCATAAACAAGTTCTGTAGGGAATGGACCAGCACCTACACGAGTTGTGTACGCTTTAGTAATACCCAGTACATAGTCAAGGTGTAATGGACCAAGACCTGAACCAGAGCTTACGCCACCAGCTGTTGTGTTTGAAGAAGTCACGTACGGGTATGTACCATGGTCAACATCAAGAAGTGAACCTTGCGCACCTTCAAACATGATGTTGTCACCGTTTTTACGGTATTTGTGAAGCTCACCAGTTACATCAATAACTAATGGAGCAACAACTTTACGCCATTCATCACAAAGTGCGATTACATCTTCTAATTTAACCGCTTCTACGCCGTAGAATTGAGTTAACTGGAAGTTATGGTACTCAAGAAGCTCTTCAAGTTGAGCTTTAAGATGATCGCCACCACGTACTAAGTCAGCAACACGGATTGCACGACGAGCAACTTTATCTTCATACGCAGGACCAATACCACGACCCGTGGTACCAATTTTTGCATTACCACGTTTTTTCTCACGCGCCTGATCAAGTGCGATGTGGTTTGGAAGAATGAGTGGACAGTTTGGAGAAATACGTAAACGCTCTTTAACTGGCACGCCTTCTTTTTCAAGAATATCCATCTCTTTGATGAGCGCTTCAGGTGAAAGAACCACACCGTTACCAATTAAGCACAGTACGTTTTCACGTAAAATACCAGATGGAATGAGGTGTAATACAGTTTTCTTACCACCAACCACGAGAGTGTGACCTGCGTTGTGTCCGCCTTGATAACGAACGACCGCTGCCGCTTGATCTGTGAGCAGGTCGACGATCTTACCTTTACCTTCGTCGCCCCATTGGGTACCAAGTACCACAACATTCTTGCCCATAATAGCCTCATTGCATCATGCTGTTAAAATAGAAAACAAAACTGAATGACATGAACATTCAGCTTTGCGATTAAATCGGTTCGACTGTCCACTCATTCGCTTTGTTCACCAACTGGTGAGTGGCAAACGGAATTGAGTTTAAATCATCATTACCTAATAACTGAATAACACTTAAGCCTTGTGCACGCACAGCAGCGATGGCATCAATTAATGCTTTATCTGTGCCTTTTGGTGCAACAACTTTTTGAACCTGTTGAAACTGACCTGCGCTAAGTGCATATAAGTCACAAGAGAAGCCTGTTGCAGGACGTGCACGACCAAAGTGCTCACCAATACCATCATAACGGCCACCTTGAGCCAGGGGCGCTGCGCGGTTTGGCGCATATACGGCATACATTAAACCAGTGTGGTAGTGATATGAACGAAGTTCTACAACATCAATACCAATATCCAAATCTGGCCAACGTGCCTGAATTTCAGAGCGGGTCGTTTTGACTGCATCAAATGCCTGTTTAAATGCCGGATCTGCAATAATTTCAGCACTCAAGTTGGCTTCTAAAGCATCTAAATCACTTGAATAACGACCGAGCGTGTAAAAATCTGCACCAAATTTTAATTCTTTTGTAAATTCAGCAAGTTCAGGCAAGGCCTTGCGTTGATAAAGATCTGAAAGCTGGCTTTCTTCCGCTTTGGTTAAACCGGCATGTTTAACCAGACTACGAAATAAACCGACATGACCTAAATCCAGATGGATGCCATCTTCAAAGCTTGCTGTTTTTAATAAGTTGAGCATCACGTCAATCATTTCGACGTCAGCATCAATACTGTCTGAACCAAAAAGTTCCGCACCCAGTTGCAGCGGTGCACGCGTGGTATTAAAACCTTGAGGTTTAGTATGTAAAACCGTACCAGCGTAGCAATAGCGCGCTATGCCTTCGACTGGATGTACATGCGCATCGATACGGGCCACTTGCGGTGTCATATCGGCACGCACACCAAGCAAACGGCCAGAGAGCTGGTCGATGACTTTAAAAGTGGCTAAGTCTAAATCTTGATTCGATTCTGAGAGAGAAGAAAGAGATTCGATGTATTCGATAAATGGCGTGTACACCAGCTGATAACCTCGAGATGCGAGGAAATCTAATGCTTCACGGCGCAAAGTTTCAATGACTTGCGCTTGTTCTGGTAATACATCAGCTACACCATCAGGTAATAACCATGTCTCTGAAATGGGCATGTTGTAAACCTAAATACTTGTCAGCGCGGAACTAATCCGCATAAAAAAATCGGGAGCACACCCGATTTCTCCTAGTCTAGCACGATCACTTTAGCTGTGCACATGACTTTTGCAGATTTGTTCTATTTTTACCCTCTAATTTATGCCGTTTGAAAGCCGAATAAGCTGAATCATTCCTAATTGATGAGCTGTCATACACATTTAAGTGCTATAGAGTCAGAAACACCTGCAACAAGTCATATCGCAAAAGGCAATTTACCGTTGATAGAAAGTAAAAATAAATCAGCTTAAAGGCAATTCAGTGGTTTGCTTGACGCTCTGTAAAGGAATTTCCGTTTTTACATTTTGAATGCCTGAAATTTTATTCAAGTGATTGATTTGAAATTTACGATACGCTTCCAGATCAGACACCACTATTCTTAGAAAAAAGTCGCAATCCCCTGCCATCAGCTGACATTCCACAATTTCCGGCATATGCATAATGGCATCGATAAACTGATTCACGGTTCGTTCATCTTGTCCTTTCAACCAGATACGGGCAAACACCGTTAAACCCAACTGCAGTTTTTGCGGATTCAGCAAGGCTACATATTTTTCAATAATGCCCTCATCTTCCAGCTGCTTTACCCGACGCAAACATGGAGATGGCGACAAACCTACCATTTGCGCCAACTCATTATTTTGTAATTTCCCATTGCGTTGCAGCGTCTGCAATATGCGCTTATCTATCTGATCCATAACCTTTTTAAAGTATTTAATGCCAATTTTCCTTCGTAATTCGCAATTTTATATTAAATTCAAATCATTCAAAGCCAAAATTAATCACAAATTCCAGCATAAGCTTTTTAAAATATGCCTTTCCCGTCTTAACCCCCTTGGACAGCAGTCATGTTGATGTTTAAAAGTTCCGTACCCAATTTAACCACCTCTCAGGAGGTTGTTGAATTTAAACGCGGAGTCAAAACATCAGTTCCGCTGTTACTCGGCATTATTCCTTTTGCCTTGGTGCTAGG
>DFAM01000001.1:96162-103980 GCA_002365595.1 Acinetobacter sp. UBA3106
TGAATTTTGCCGGAGGTTCCGAGTTTGCCATATTAGAAATGTGGACCAATCCTCCCAATATCATCATGCTGATGTTCATCACTTTTCTAGTAAATAGCCGGCATTTACTGATGGGTGCAAGCCTGGTGCCTTACTTACGCCACTTACCCAACAAAACCGTTTTTACTGCGCTGTTTTTTATGGTCGATGAAAGCTGGGCGGTAAGTTTGGCAGATGCACAGAAGAAACACAGCAGTTTGGGATACCAATATGCCTTTAGCATGATGTTTTATGCTGGGCTATGTTTTGCCCTCTATCTGATGTGGGTGGGTTTTACGTCATTAGGCGCAATTATCGGACCGGTATTGGGTGACATTAGCCGTTTTGGTTTTGACATGGCTTTTCCAGCGGTCTTTTTAGTGTTATTACGCGGTATGTGGAAAGGTATGCGCGCCGCACGCCCATGGTTATTCAGTTTGATTACTGCTGCACTGGCTTATTTATATTTACCTTCGGGTTGGTATGTCCCCATTGGTGCGATCAGTGGTATTGCTTCAGCCTTCTTTTTAATCGGAGATGAAGCATGATCCATTCAGCCACGCTCATCGCCATTCTCTTTATTGCCATAACCACCTATCTGACCCGTATCTTGGGCTATGTGCTGTTAAAAAATAGAACCCTCAGCAACAAGCAACGCAAGATTATGGAGGTTATACCCGGCTGTGTGCTGATCTCGGTCATAGCACCGTATTTTGTTAAAGACAATCCTGCAGATATGATTGCAATTGTGATTACTGTGCTAGCAGCCTCACGTTTTTCTTTATTACCGACTGTAGCCATAAGCATGGCATCTGCCGCAGCTTTAAGAATACTGCTGGTATAAAAGCCAATTCCGAAATTAAAGTGTGGGTTTATCGGTTGAATGAATGCTTTTTGCCAATTGTCCGACCAATTCGGCATTTTGCGATTCTACCTGATTGAGTTTAGTCGTGGTTTTATCAATCACTTCTTGCTGAATATGCATTTTCTTGGCCAGGTCCTGCATAATTTCCAGGGTTTTTTTTAGGTTGTCTTCCAGTTGCATCACTTTTTTTTCTAAATGTTGATGCAATTGAATTTCACTGAGAGCAGCGCCTTGATTGGTAAATTGTGCCCAAATCAAAAAGATCACTGCTATGGCTAAAAGGAGAATAAATCCCCATATAAATATCAACATAGGTGCGCTGCTCGTGTTATTGATTCATGACTCATTCTTTGCCGTGAATCGATGAGATTAAATTAAAAAAGCTTATAATTTTCATGTAGCAATCGAAATGTAATTGTAAAATTAACTGTGCCTAAATTTTATTTATTATAAGCATTATTTTAGGTCTGTAATCCGCATTTATTTCCAGCAACAAAGGAACTTTATAGCGGTCTATTCATCCTACTGAAGACAATGCGTTTACTCAACAATTAATCGATCATAAGAACAAATTGATAATAATTGAGATACAAGTCTCAGTTAATACCCACTCGCACTCTAAAATTCAATGCTTTGCGGAAGCAGTAAGCTTGAAAAGCTCATCTGCTCACTTTTCCAATAAAGACCGTTATTTATGGGTAAAGGATTCACACAGATCCAGTAAGCGGTTGGCATAACCCCATTCATTATCATACCAGGCAAAAACTTTAGCTTGATGCCCCACCACCATGGTTTGACTCAAATCGACAATCAATGAATAAGGTGAATGGTTAAAGTCTGATGAAACTAGAGGTTCATCGGTAACATCCATAATTTCGGCATAATCATGACGTGCCGACTTCACTAACACTTCATTAATTTTATGCGCTGTAACATGAGATTGAGCAACAAAAGTTAAATCAATGGCAGCGACATTAATGGTAGGTACTCGAATGGAATAACCATCTATCCGCTCTTCCATTTTCGGCATAACCCGTTTTAAAGCTCCCAGCGCCGAAGAAGTAGTTGGAATAATGTTGTGTCCTGAAGCACGGGCACGACGTAGGTCACGGTGTGCATGATCCAGTACCGACTGGTCTGCCGTAACCGCATGGATTTCTGTCATCAATGCAGTATCAATGCCAAAGGCATCATCAATAATTTTAACCAAAGGCACCAAAGCTTGCGTGGTACAGGATACGCTGGAGATAATCTGGTCCGTGGCTTTAATTTCATAATGATTGACACCATAAACAATCGCAGCATCCACACTGTCAAAAGGTGCAGCACCAATAATCACCCTTTTCGCGCCGGCGCTAATATGTCGGGTTGCCGCTTCGCGTGAACGGAACAAACCGGTACATTCCAGTACCACATCAATATTTAAATCATTCCAAGGCAAACACTCAGGCTGCTGCTGACAAAACACCTGAACTTTTAATTGCGCCAGACCTGCGGAAATATGCAAAAAAATCTGTTCATTTTCCAACAATACTTCGACTTTGCCTTTAAAGCGCCCATGAGTGGTATCGTATTTAAATAAATGAACCAGTGTTTCTACATCTGCAATATCGTTAATAGCCTCGATATCAAAATGAAAATCTTTAGGATTTTCAAACCAAGCACGTAATACATTGCGACCAATTCGCCCGAAACCATTAATGGCTACTCGTTGCATTAGATATCCTTAACTCTTGGGTAGATGTAAACACGACTCTATGTTAATGGATTTTAATGCTAAATCGTTATTATTAATTCGTTTAATCCTTATTTGATTTAGTATTTATTCAATTATTACTCTCTCGTCTCAGTTATTATGTCTTGGAATTATCTTTATAATGAAGCTGAGAAAAACAAGCTGCATTCATTCTATTCACAAGCAAAACCCGAGACATGCAAGATATTAAAATCAATGAGCAATTCATACGTAATTCAATACCTGATCCTAAAAACTGTAGTTTAAAATCAACGAAAAAAAGCAACGTCTGATCATAAAATTTCATCATCAACGGTATAGATTTAACCGGCTGAATCTTTATCAAGATTATGGAATTTAGATAAAGAATCAATGTAATAAGAACAGTCAATTACATCAAAAGCACCTACCCAAATGCATAAAAATTAAGCAAAAAATCCCCCTAATTCATAGAAATGAGTGAAATAAACCGAATTGTATAAAAAGTCATATAGATCTCCGAAAATCATTGGTCGATGCGGCTTTTTCCGTTATACTTTAGCGTTTTAAAATTTTAAGCCAGTATCTCAAGCCAGCTTTATAAAAGTAAGACTTGCTTGACATGCTATTAGCCAAATACAAGATTTATGGAGTGACTTGGTTGTGAGTACTCGTTTTATGACATCAGCTGAAATTCGCGAAGCTTTTTTAAGCTATTTTGAATCGCAAGGGCATACACGTGTCGCGTCGAGTTCTCTGGTTCCTGCCAACGACCCAACATTATTGTTCACCAACGCTGGTATGAACCAGTTCAAAGACTGTTTCCTCGGTCTTGAAAAACGTGACTATGTTCGTGCCACATCTTCACAAAAATGTGTCCGTGCTGGTGGTAAACACAACGACTTGGACAATGTCGGTTATACCGCACGTCATCATACTTTCTTTGAAATGCTGGGCAACTTCTCGTTTGGTGATTACTTCAAACGTGATGCAATCACATTTGCCTGGGACTTTTTAACTTCTGAGCAATGGTTAGGTCTTCCTAAAGATAAACTGTATGCCACTGTTTATCACACCGATGACGAAGCTTTTGACATCTGGAATAAAGAGATTGGCCTAGATGCCAGCCGTATTATCCGTATTGGCGATAATAAAGGCGGTCAATACGCATCGGATAACTTCTGGGCAATGGGTGACACCGGTCCTTGCGGTCCGTGTTCTGAAATTTTCTTTGACCATGGCGATCACATCTGGGGTGGCCTACCGGGCACGCCTGAAGAAGATGGCGACCGTTTCATCGAGATCTGGAACAACGTATTCATGCAGTTCAACCGTACTGCGGATGGCGTACTGCACCCTCTTCCAGCACCTTCTGTAGATACAGGTATGGGCTTGGAACGTATTTCTGCGGTTTTACAGCATGTAAACTCAAACTACGAAATCGATCTGTTCCAGCACTTATTAAAAGCTGCTGCTGAAATCATTGGTCTAGATACAGCTGAAATAGAAGCGAAAGCACAAGAAGAAAATAAGCCTGTTGAATACCCTGCATCTTTAAAAGTTGTGGCTGACCATGCGCGTTCATGCTGCTTCCTGATTGCTGATGGCGTGAACCCTTCGAATGAAGGCCGTGGTTATGTATTACGTCGTATTATCCGTCGCGCAGTACGCCACGGTAACAAACTGGGTGCGACCGGTTCATTCTTCTACAAAATGCTTCAGCCTTTAATTGAAGTGATGGGTGCAGCGTATCCTGAACTTGCTGCTAACCAGGCACGTATTGAAGCGCAACTGCTGAAAGAAGAAGAACAATTCGCGAAAACACTTGAGCAAGGTCTGAAATTGCTTGAAGGCGAATTAGCAAACCTTAAAGGTTCTGTAATTCCGGGCGAAACAGTATTCAAACTTTATGATACTTACGGCTTCCCGACTGACTTAACAGCTGACATTGCACGTGAACGTGACTTAACCATTGATGAAGCGGGCTTTGAAGTTGAAATGGCAGCTCAGCGTCAACGTGCACGTGATGCAGGTAAATTCGCCATCGACTATAACAGCATTGTAAAAGTTGAAGGTGAAACCCAGTTTGAAGGTTACGAAGCAACTCAAGGTCAAGGTCAAATTGTTGCAATCTATAAAGATGGCGAACAGGTTGACGAAGTAGTTGAAGGCGATGAAGCGTTAATCGTTCTAAACCAGACTCCTTTCTATGCAGAAAGCGGTGGTCAAATCGGTGATACAGGACTGTTCAAAAACGATACCGGTATCTTTGAAGTTCAAGATACCAAGAAATCTGGTGGTGCATTCGTTCACCAAGGTATCGTGACCATGGGTAGCTTGAAAGCAACTCAATCTGTTGAAGCCACTGTCAAAGCAGACCTTCGTGCTGCAACAGCACGTAACCACTCTGCGACTCACCTTTTACATGCTGCCCTACGTCAAGTTTTGGGTTCGCACGTTCAACAAAAAGGCTCATTAGTGGCAAGCGAACTATTACGTTTTGACTTTGCCAATGATCAGCCGGTGACATTTGAACAGCTGCAAGAAATTGAACGCCTGGTGAATGCTGAAGTCATTGCTAACACAGCAGTTACCACTGAACTGCTTGACATCGAATCTGCCAAAGCCAAAGGCGCAATGATGTTATTCGGTGAGAAGTATGGTGATGAAGTTCGCGTACTGTCTATGGGTTCAGTGATTGAAGAGAAAAACTTCTCAATCGAGCTATGTGGTGGTATCCACGTGAAGCGTACTGGTGATATCGGACTGTTCAAAATCACTTCTGAAGGTAGTGTAGCAGCGGGCGTACGTCGTATTGAAGCTGTGACTGGTACTAAAGCGGTGGAAGCTGCGCAAAAAGTCGATCGTGATATTCATGCGATTAACGATGTATTAAAAGCACAAAAAGACCAAACTTTGGAAAAAGTGGAAGCTCTAGCGCAAACTGCATCTAGCTTGCAAAAACAAATTGAGCAACTCAATCAAAAATTAGCGAACTTCCAGGCAGCTGAACTTTTAAGCCAAGTTCAAACTGTTGCGGGTCGTTCAACTTTAATCACAACTGTTCAAAATATGGATGCGAAATCGCTTCGCAACCTGCATGACGGTGTGAAATCTAAATTAGACAATGCAGTAATCGTTCTTGCAGGTGTAGAAGGCGATAAAGTGAGCCTGATTGCATCTGTAGCGAAAGACTTTACTGCTTCTATTAAAGCGGGTGACATCATCAAACACTTGGCAACCGAACTCGGTGGTAAAGGTGGTGGTAAACCTGACTTGGCACAAGGTGGCGCGCCACTTAACGAGAAGTTTGCTTCAGTGATGGCAGATTTAACTGCTTGGCTTGAAGCAAAATAAGACTTCACTTTTTGTGTAACTGATCCTGAAAAGGTAATTCAGGATCATGGCTTTTATGGAACAACTATGGCATTAATCGTTCAAAAATATGGCGGTACCTCAATGGGTACTCCCGAGCGCATTTTAAATGTTGCTCGTCGTGTAAAGCGCTGGCATGACCACGGCCACAAGGTAGTGGTGGTTGTATCGGCAATGAGTGGCGAAACCAATCGCCTGCTTGCTTTAGCGAAGGCCATTACCGAAACCCCTGATCCACGTGAACTTGACCAAATGGTCTCTACAGGTGAACAGGTTACGATTTCTATGTTAGCAATGGCGCTCAACTCTATTGGTGTTGAAGCTAAATCGCTTACTGGTCGCCAGGTTGGTATCAAAACTGACAGTGCATTTACTAAAGCGCGTATTGAATCTATCGATACCGATATATTGACTGAAAATTTAGATGCGGGTCGCGTGCTTGTAGTCGCCGGCTTCCAGGGTTTTGACGCGGATGGCAACACCACAACTCTAGGACGTGGTGGTTCTGACACTTCAGGTGTTGCACTTGCTGCTGCATTAAAAGCTGATGAATGCCAGATTTACACAGACGTCGATGGCGTATATACCACTGACCCACGTGTTGCACCAAAAGCAAAAAAAGTTGACCGTATTTCATTTGAAGAAATGCTGGAAATGGCTTCGCTTGGTTCAAAAGTATTACAAATTCGTTCTGTTGAATTTGCTGGTAAATATCAAGTACCTTTACGCGTACTTTCAAGCTTCGACAATGACACCGATGGCGCATTTGACGAAGAATTTAAACAAAACGTAGGCACACTAATTACGACTGAATTGGAAGACGACATGGAACAGCCAATTATCTCAGGTATCGCATTCAACCGTGATGAAGCAAAATTAACGATTCTTGGTGTTCCAGATGAGCCAGGTATTGCTTCTAAAATTCTAAAACCAATTGGTGATGCCAACGTCGAAGTGGATATGATTATCCAGAACGTTGAAGAAGATGGTACAACTGATTTCACATTCACTGTAAACCGTGGCGAGCTTGCAAAAGCGAAAAAAATCCTTGAAGAAACTGCTCAAGCGATTGGTGCACGTGAAGTTGCAACTCGCGATGACATCGTGAAAGTATCTATCGTAGGTGTAGGGATGCGCTCTCACGCAGGCGTTGCCAGCAAAATGTTCACTGCACTTGCAGACGAAGGTATCAACATCCTCATGATCTCGACTTCTGAAATCAAAATTTCAGTGATCATTGAAGAAAACTACCTAGAACTTGCAGTTCGCTCTCTTCACACTGCATTCGGCCTTGACCGCGAATCAGGTGAATCTAGCGCACGCGCTTAATTTGTAGAAACGCAAATTTTGGTCATTGTATGACAAAATTTGCGAAATACTACAAAAAGAATAGAGCCACTATAGTTTTTTTTATAGTGGCTCTGTTATATTTGAACCGAGGATTTTGAAAATATTAACAGAATTATTTTTAGTCAGATTTTTTGACAGATTGTTCTGATAATATTTCTATGATACCAAGGTTGTGTCTTTTATATTTTTTTAAAATCAATTGCACGTTTAGCGTTTTGCAAGGAGATAAACATGCTGATTCTAACCCGACGTGTCGGTGAAACATTAATGATTGGGGACCAAGTCAGTGTAACTGTGCTTGGCGTAAAAGGTAATCAGGTTCGTATTGGCGTAAATGCTCCAAAAGAAGTATCTGTTCATCGTGAAGAAATTTATCAACGAATCCAGCATGAACGCGCTATGCACGAACACCTGCAACACCTTGATCAGGATTATCAACCCTCTTTTGAGGAAGATAATTTCCCACAAAATACCCAGAATGACTTTAATCGTTAAC
>DFAM01000001.1:104172-119252 GCA_002365595.1 Acinetobacter sp. UBA3106
CCATGTTCAGCAATCGCTTCAAAATGAGCTTTGGTTGGGTAACCCTTGTGTTTGGCAAAACCAAAGTGTGGATATTGCTGATCCAGCACAACCATCTCACGGTCACGAGTTACTTTTGCCAAAATACTGGCTGCTGAAATTTCCGCATGCAGCGCATCGCCACCTACGACCGCATCACAGCTCATAACCAAGCCTTGTGGAATTTTATTACCATCAACCAGTACATGCTCCGGCTGAAGCTTGAGAGCTTCCACAGCACGACGCATAGCCAATAATGATGCTTGTAGAATATTGATCTGGTCTATTTCTTCATGGCTTGCTGAAGCAATGGCCCAAGCCAAGGCTTTTTCTTGTATCTCTATGAATAATTTTTCACGTTTTTTTTCAGTGAGCTTTTTAGAATCATTTAAACCTTCTATCGGATTATTGGGATCCAAAATAACCGCAGCCGCTACCACCGAACCCACTAAGGGACCACGCCCCGCCTCATCTACACCCGCAATTTTCATCAATGCCTTACCTACAAAAAAAGAGGCTGAATCAGATCAGCCTCTTTAATTTTAACATGAATTGAATCTGTATTAGCTCACAGCTTCAGCAACACAGGCATTAATGGTCTTAGTCACTGCATTTGAAACAATAGTATTACGTGCTGCCGGATCAATTGCTGCTGTAGCCAAGTCTACGGCAGTTACGCTTTGTGGTGCTTTTTCGCTAACACAACCACAAATTTCAGTTTGAATATTCTGCTTTTGAGTTGCGGTCATGAATTTGGTTGCATTTTGCCATGCAGCAATATTATTCAACTCAGTGGTACATTTCGCATTAATTGCAATTTTAATTGCAGCAGTGCCAAGTTGCTGTGTTGTAGATTGTGCAGTTGATGTTGTTCCTGTTGTTGTATCCGTTGCTACACAAGCAGTTAAAGCCAAAGTTAAAGGCGCAAGTACAGCGATAAGTTTTTTCACAGTTAAATCCTGGGTTATAAAATCGGTTGCACGTATTTTGCCGAAACTTTATCTGGGAAGAAATGTATATTTCAACTGAATTTTATACTCGCGGATGATCCCGCTCAATAAAGCGGCAAATACTCAGTGTTGCAAGAAATACACGCTTCGTTCCATCTTCATTATTTTTTAATAGGTGCTTTTTGATTAGCATACGCAGACTTTTACAAGAACATATAGTTCGATTGGCATAGCATGAAAAACACTTCACAATACTATACGCGTACGGCACAAGCACTGCACTGGCTCATGGCTGCTATTTTTATTGCCGCATGGTGCATTGGTTTTTATAGCGGAAATTTTTTAAGTTATGATGTCGATGGCAGCTTTAAAGGTCAGGTCATTACCTTACACAAGAACATTGCCACAACCATTATCTTTCTGGTGCTGGTTCGTATCTTTTGGCGCTATACCCATCCCATTCCGACATTACCCGACAGCATGTCAGCTTCCATGAAAGTTTTTGCACATCTTGGACATTTAGCTTTATATATCATGCTGCTTGCCTTACCAATTACCGGCTGTTTGTTTAGCTGGAGTGCGGGCCATCCGGCACCTGTTTTATACTTATTTGAAATTCCACGTTTAGTTCAGGACAATCCCGATCTTCTAGCCATCGTTAAACCTGTCCACATTTATTTATCCTGGTTTGCAGGCTTACTTGTTGTAGGTCATATTGCAGCGGCATTAAAACATCATTTTATGGATAAAGATAATATCTTGCGTAGCATGACCCGACAGGCAAAATAATCAATTTTTTTCAATAAAAAGCCGCAACAATCACGCATCAATGCGGCTTTTTTATAGCTAAATTTATAATAGCAAGTTTAGCTATCCATTATTTCAAAGCGTCTTGAACACACCCTTTAACACTATTCATCACCGCCTGCTTAATCAGACTGTTTTTTTCAGATTCATCGATTGATGCCATTGCCAACTCTTTGGCTGAGATATTCTGCAACGCATGCTCACCCACGCAGCCACAGATTTGTTTTTGCACTGTGGTTTGCCGATCAAAACTCATAAACAAAGCTGCGGCTTGCCAAACTTTTGAATTGTTTAATTCATTTTTGCAGCTTTGCTCAATGACTGGTTTCAACAGTTTCCGGGTTAAAGCAGAATTCTTATCTGTTGCCAAGACCCAAAGAAAGCCTGCCAACAAACAGATGAGCAATACCCAGTAAAAACTCTTTTTCACATTACAACCTAATAGTTAACACATCAATGATTCAGCGGACTCCTCAATGAATCCACTGAATCCAAAGTATATTTCGCGATCATCAATTAGGCTAAAGCATCAATTTCATTGGCCCATTTTTGCTTTTCAGCAGCAGAAATAAAGGATGCTTCAAATGAGTTTTTAGCCAATTGCTTCAATTCCTGATTGGAAAGATCGAGTGCTTTTGTAATTGCAATGAAATTATCATTCATATAACCACCAAAATAAGATGGGTCATCTGAATTGACCGTCACATGCACGCCCTGTTGCAATAAACGACGGATATTGTGCTGTGCCATATCATCGACGACGCAAAGTTTTAAGTTACTTAAAGGACATACGGTTAAAGGCATTTTCTCTGCAATTAAACGCTGCATCAGCTTCGGATCGTCTTCAGAACGCACGCCATGGTCAATACGGTTCACTTTGAGCAAATCCAAGGCTTCCCAGACATATTCAGCCGGACCTTCTTCACCTGCATGCGCTACCACCAGAAAACCGGCTTCACGTGCTTTGGCAAAGACCCGTTCAAATTTAGCAGGTGGATGCCCAACTTCACTCGAGTCCAATCCCACCGCAATAATTTGATCTTTGTAAGGTAAAGCCTGTTCCAAAGTTTTAAATGCAGCTTCTTCACTTAAATGACGCAAGAAACACATGATCAAATGCGAGCTAATGCCGAATTTGGCTTTTGCATCATCACAGGCGCGTTTTAAACCTTTAATTACAGTTTCAAAAGCAACGCCACGATCAGTATGCGTTTGTGGATCGAAGAACATTTCAGTATGAACCACTTGGTCTTCAGCACATTTTTCAAAATATGCCCAAGCCAAATCATAAAAGTCCTGTTCATGAATCAGGACATTAGCACCCGCATAATAGATGTCTAAAAATGACTGTAAATTATGGAAGTTATAAGCCTGTTTTACTTCCTCTACAGATTTATACGGAATATCAATATGATTGCGCTGAGCAATCGCGAACATCAGTTCAGGTTCAAACGTCCCTTCAATATGGACGTGTAACTCTGCTTTAGGCAATGCCTGAATAAGCTCAATTGGATTCATATCTTATCCTTATAAAATTTTTTTAAAAATAAAAAAGGGTGCAAACTGAGTTTACACCCTATTCTGAATGTGGTGAATTAGCCGCCAAATACAGCAAATTTCAATGCCCAAAGTGCAGCCACAATCCATACCATATAAGGTACAGTTTTCGCTTGCCCAGTTAGCAGTTTGATTAATGCGTAGCTAATAAAGCCCATCGCAATACCGTCGGCAATCGAATAGGTAAATGGCATACATACGATAGTTAAGAATGCAGGAACTGCTTCTGTAATATCATCCCACTCAATGTGTACGATACCTTGAATCATCAACACACCCACGAACAATAATGCAGGTGCGGTAGCAAAACCAGGAACTGATTGCGCTAAAGGTGCCAGGAATAAGCACAGTACAAACAACACGCCCACAACTACCGCAGTCAAACCTGTACGGCCACCCGCAGCAACCCCTGCAGACGATTCAATATAAGGTGTGGTTGAAGATGTACCCAATGCTGCACCGGCAACAATTGCAGTCGAGTCAGCAAACAGTGCTTTTTTCAGACGTGGTAATTTGCCATCTTTAAGTAAGCCTGCACGATGTGCCACTCCGACCAAGGTACCGGTTGAGTCAAATAAATCCACCAGGAAGAAGACAAAAATCACACCCACCAGACTGGCTGTAAACAAGCCTTCAAAGTCCATTTGCAGGAAGGTTGGAGCAATAGAAGGAATCGCACCCACCACACCTTTGAACTCATTCAGACCCATCGCAGTCGCAATAGCGGTAATTACCAGAATACTGATAATAATAGCGCCACGAACTTTAAAATGATGCATCACTACAATCATCAGAAAGCCCAACAAGGTCAGCAATACGGTCGGTTGTTTCAAGTCACCCAGACCTACCAAGGTCGCTGGATTGTCAACAATAATGCCTGAATTCTTTAATGCAATTAGAGCAAGGAATAAACCAATTCCCCCGCCAATCGCGAATTTCAGTGACATTGGAATGGCATTGACAATTGCTTCACGGATTTTAAACATACTGATGGCAATAAATACCAGACCTGAAACAAATACAGCAGCCAGTGCAGTTTGCCAAGGCACACCCATGCCCATACAAACAGAATAGGTAAAGTAAGCGTTCAAGCCCATACCCGGCGCAAGTGCAATTGGATAATTTGCCACAAGTCCCATCACCAGACAGCCAATTGCGGCTGCAAGACAGGTTGCAACAAAGACAGCCCCATGATCCATACCGGTTTCGGATAAAATCATTGGATTGACAATAATGATGTAACACATGGTTAAGAAAGTAGTTACACCCGCAAGAACTTCTGTGCGAAAACTGGTTTTATTTTCACTGAGCTTAAATAAGCGTTCCAGCATATTCTCTGAAGATGGATTAGGAGTCGTCATGACTTTACCCCTGTAAGTAAACTTTATGCCGTCAGCACGCTATAAAATTAATGATCCGTTTCTCAAATCACCATTAAGTTTATAGATGTCCCAGCCATGGATATGCCCATATTTCCGTTTTTAAAATAAGCATTTTGCACAAATCTGCCTTCAAGCCAGAAACAATCAAGTAGCAAAAATTGTAAACAAAAAAGCCGCATAACTTTTATGCAGCCTACTTACATATCAAAATCAAATGCTTAAAATAAAAAAACAAGCAGTCAATTAAGATTGTGGCAAATTATAACACAATGCTTTTTATTGTTTCTAAAATTTATTTTGAATTAAATTTCAATTAGCTAATCACATCTTTCAAACATAGCGTATAAAGTCCAGGCACTAAAACTGGCTAGATTTCACATGTAAATCCCCTACAGAACAGGATCGGCAGTTTCAAACGGTTCTAAAACCATATTATTCGGATTACTCTCCACAACCTTTAATGACTGGTGAGCATCCTGAATCAACTGATCGACTTGCTGCTTTTTTTTCATTTGATTGTCTTGGTAAACCGCCCAGCCCAGCACAATCACTGCAAAAATAAATATTGGAACCAATAATCTTCTCATAATAAAAACTTATTATTCAAAAAAATTTGTCTTATATTAACAAACAATTAAAATATCTATATTGACAAAAACTTATCATTTTATTGATTTTTTTCAAAAAAAAATCCCGAAATACATCGGGATTTTTGCTTCACCAATCTCTTATTTATGCGACTTGCTGTTCATCGCGCTTAAACACCAGCTCCCCCGGAAGCGAGCTTGCAACATCAAAATAATAACCTTCAACGTTAAATGACTTTAAATCCTCTGCTTGATTTAACTGATGTTCAACAATATAGCGTGCCATCAAGCCACGGGCTTTTTTTGCATAAAAGCTAATCACTTTATATTTGCCATTTTTCTGATCTAAAAATACCGGCTTAATAATTTTCGCTTTAATTTTACCCGGTTTTACCGACTTGTAATATTCATCAGAAGCGAGATTCACCAATAACTCCGAATTCGCCTGCTGCAAATCAGCATTGATTAACTGGGTAATATTGTCACCCCAGAATTCATACAGGTTATGACCGCGTAGATTTTTTAGCTTGGTGCCCATTTCCAGACGATACGGCATCATCAAATCCAGAGGACGCAACAAACCGTAAAGTCCAGACAACATGCGCAAATGTTGCTGTGCATAGGCTATATGCTGATCATTCAGCGCATACGCATCCAGGCCAGTATACACATCCCCTTTAAAGGCAAATAAAGCCTGACGTGCATTGGAAAAATTGAACTCTGCTTGCCAGTCATTAAAGCGTTCTACATTTAACTTGGCAATTTTTTCACTCACGCTCATTAAATTGGCGATATCTGCAGCAGACAGTTTACGACTTACGTCTATAAGTTCTTGTGAATGTTCTAGCAATCTTGGTAGTGTATAGGCATCGGTTGGAAGTGCAGATTCATAATCTAAAGTCTTGGCAGGAGAAATTAAGGCGAGCATGAAGAACCTGATCAAAAAACAATTAAACAAACTATAACAGTAGACTTATTTTATTTCCAATTTGTGTTTTTACTGAACATTATCGGTAAAATGTCCGATTCTCCTGTTATGAGTCAGTTGTGACATGTCCGAGCAAGTTTTCATTCAAGGTCCTGCGGGTCAACTGGAAATTTTTGTTGATTATCCTCAGGGTGAAGTGAAAGGATTCGCGGTAGTTACTCATCCTCATCCACTGCAAGGTGGCACACCACAGCACAAAGTCCCTGCACTTTTAGCACAAATGTTTTTAGAACGCGGTTGTGTCGTCTATCGTCCAAGTTTTCGCGGTTCTGGTCAAAGTGCTGGAGTACATGACGAAGGCGATGGTGAAACCAAAGATACATTGAAGGTGATTGAATACGCACGTAGCCAACATACCAACCTGCCATTTTATGCAGGCGGCTTTAGTTTTGGCGCGAATGTCATGACCAAATGCTATGCTCTGCTTCCTGTTGAACTACAACCTGTGCAGACCATTTTATGTGGTTTACCGACCACAACAGTTGCAGGTGTTCGCCACTATGTCACCCCACATATTAAAGGCGATATTTTATTTATTCATGGTGAAGCAGATGAGGTCACCCTGTTATCTGACCTGATTCAATGGGCCAAACCACAACGCCATTTAATTACTGTTTTACCTGGTGCGAATCACTTCTTTACTGGATATTTAAAGCAATTACGTATAGCTATTTCCCGTTTTCTAGTCAGGTATTAATTCTGAATATTGCCTTTGAATAAGGCTTTGTACAGGCTAATCCAAGACAATAGACAATAGGCAATAGACAAAAAATAAAAAAGGAGGCTTATTGCCTCCTTTTTCAATATTCATTCAACGGAAAATAATAGTAATTTATTATCTCCACTCAAACTCACTAAAAGACTCATCTTCTTTTAAGGTATTCTCGACCGCCTGAGCCAGCTGTTTAATTACACTTTGAGTTTCAATTTTTGTAAACCAGTCCTGCGTTTCATCGGCAGATGCACTGATTTCACAAACCAATAAGCCATTTTCGTCTTTCACGCTACAATTCACCCCCAAAGCAACAGGATAATCTTCCACACTCACCGCGAGCTGTTCATGATTTTGCTCATTCATGACATTCGTTTTAAAGCCAAATTGTTCAAGCTGTTTAGATAATAATTCGGTCACATATTCCTGTGTCACATAACAATCACTGGATGATAAATCATGGTTATGTTTTTCACAGTTTGCGGTAAATTGTAATGTTCTCATCTGTGCATCCAAAGGCTTTCTTGTTGTATGGTTTTAGAATAAGCAATAAAAGCAAAACAGCCAAGCAAAAGCCTGGCTGTTGTCCAACAAATACACAAAATTAGACTAATTACTCACTGACCTGAATCGCTAAACCTGCCTGATTGGTCAATTCAGTGAAAGTCGGGAAACTGGTGGCTACCGTTTCGGTACCGACAATCTTGATTTCACCTGAAGTACGTAGGCCCGCCATACTAAAACTCATGGCAATACGATGGTCATGATGCGATTCAATTTCACCACCCGTAAAGATAGCTGACCAGTCACCTGATTTACCCTTACCTTCAATGATGATGCCATCATCGGTTGGTGTGCAGTCAATACCCATGGTTTGCAGGCCATCTGCCATCACCTGAATACGATCAGATTCTTTTACACGAAGTTCAGCCGCACCAGTCAAAATGGTTTGACCTTCAGCACAAGCCGCAGCAATGAATAATGCCGGAAATTCATCAATCGCCAATGGCACCTGATCTTCCGGCATATGGATGCCTTTTAAGGTACGTGAGCCGCGAATACGAATATCTGCAATCGGTTCACCCCCAGCAATGCGTTCATTTTCAACAGTTAAATCTGCACCCATCTGTTTCAAAATTTCAATTACGCCGGTACGTGTCGGGTTAATCCCTACCGCTTCCAGAGTGACATCAGAACCTTCAGTAATCGCAGCACCGACCATAAAGAACGCTGCAGATGAAATATCAGACGGAACCTGAATTTCAGTACCGACCAGCTTACCGCCACCTTGCAGTGAAATGCGGTTGCCTTCAGTTTTTACTTCATAACCAAAGGCACGAAGCATACGCTCAGAGTGATCACGGGTGGGTTCCGGTTCAGTGACTACAGTTTCACCTTCTGCCCACAGACCTGCCAGTAGAATCCCTGATTTCACCTGAGCCGAGGCCATCGGCAAGTCATAATGAATACCTTTTAGCGCCTGATTGCCGGTAATAGACACAGGTGGCGTACCACGCTCACCCGTGGTTTGAATTTGCGCACCCATTTCACGTAATGGTTTGGCAATCCGTTCCATTGGACGTTTAGACAAGGATGCATCGCCAGTCATGACTGAATCAAACTTCTGAGCAGACAACATGCCAGAAAGCAGACGCATAGAAGTACCCGAGTTACCCATATATAAGGCACTTGCAGGGGATTTTAAGCCATGCATACCTACCCCATGGATGGTCACTTCGCCATTTTTAGGTCCTTCAATGCTGACACCCATATCACGAAAAGCCTGCAGCGTGGCCAAAGCATCTTCACCTTCCAGAAAACCGGTGACATGGGTTGTACCTTCCGCAATCGCACCAAACATGATGGAACGGTGTGACACAGATTTATCCCCTGGCACGGTAAATTTACCCTGGAAATTTTTCTTACCCGGTAAAATTGTAAATTGCTGTGTCGTCACTTTATTGTTCTCCATGAAAGGTTTTTTGGACAGCATATGATTAAAATGCTGTCGTGCTGCCTGGGCATGCCCAAGCAAGCCCATCAATGCCTGTGAATCTTCATTTTCAATCAGCTTTCGGATTTGCGCCAGTTGCTGTTCAAATCCATCTACTGCATTTAAGATGGCTTTTTTATTGGCAAAAAAGATGTCGTGCCACATTTGCGGATCGCTGGCTGCAATGCGCGAAAAATCACGAAATCCACCGGCAGCATAACGGAAGATATCGAGATTATCTTCCCGATTCGCCAGTTGCTCCACCAGATTAAATGCCATCAAATGCGGAAGATGGCTGGTATGTGCCAGCACTTCATCATGCTTGTCCACATCCATGCAAATCACTTCCGCTTTTGCCGCTTGCCACAGCTGAACCAGTTTATCCACCGCCCAGTCGCTACTGGTAGGTAGCGGGGTCAAAATCACTTTATGATTGGCAAACAAATCGACCTTACCTGCATGTACGCCAGTATGTTCTGCACCTGCAATCGGATGACCCGGCACAAAGCCAGCGGGCAGGTTTTCACCATATACCGCTTTGGCTGCATCGACCACATTACCCTTGGTACTGCCCACATCGGTAATAATGGTATTCTCTGACAGATAAGGTTTGATGGTTTGCAATACTTTTTGCGTTGCACGTACCGGCAAAGCCAATACCACCAGATCTGCACCTTGCACCGCATCGACAGGATTGCTATAGCCTTCCTGAATCAATCCAAGTGCTTTGGCATCGTCCAGTGTTTTTTGCGAACGCGTTGAAGCAACAATTTGCTTTGCCAGTTTTTCAGCAATGATGACACGAGCCAGACTTGAGCCAATCAGCCCAAGTCCAATAAAGGCAACTTTTTCAAACAGTGGCACAGACATGATTTATGCAACAGCCTCTAATTCAAGCACCTTAGCCAAAGCAGCTAAGAACTTTGCATTTTCCGCTTCAGTACCAATGGATACCCGCAGATGATTGGCAATACCGACCGGACGTACAATCACACCTTCTTTTAATAAGGCATTAAAGGTTGCTGCCGGATCTGCCTGTACATCGACTAAAATGAAGTTGGCACGGGAAGGAACATAATTTAAGCCCAGTGCAGCAAAGCCCTGTTCCAGCTGTTTCATGCCGGCTTTATTCACTACACGTGATTGCTCAATAAAGTCTTCATCTTTCAGTGCAGCAACCGCAGCGACCATGGCTAAATGGTTCACGTTAAACGGCTGGCGAATACGGTTTAAGAAGTCAGTAACCTCTTTCGATGCCAAGGCAAAACCAACACGCAGCGCTGCCAAACCATAACATTTAGACAAGGTACGGCTGACAATAATGTTTGGATATTGTTCTAAGAATTTTAAGCTATTAAAGTTTTCCGGGAAATATTCCACATAAGCTTCATCCAGAACCACAATCACATTGGCCGGAATTTTTTGCATGAAGGCTTCAAATTCAGCTTCTTCAAACCAAGTTCCGGTCGGGTTGTTTGGATTGGCAATAAAAATCAGTTTGGTATTGTCTTGAATTGCCGCAGCCATAGCATTCAGATCATGAGCAAAACCTTTGGCCGGTACTTCAATCGCTTCTGCATTAATCGCTTGAGTGACCAAGGCATATACGGCAAATGCATGCTGGCTGTAGATCACAGAATCTTTTTCTGATACGAATGCACGGGCAAACATTTCCAGTAAATCGTTTGAACCATTACCCAAAGTAATACGGTCAGCAGTCACACCGAATTGTGCCTGAATCTGGTCTTTTAAAATAAAACCGCCACCGTCCGGATAGCGGCCAATTTCAGCCAGTTCAGCTGCCACAGCCTGTTTGACTTTGTCAGAACAGCCCAACGGATTTTCATTCGAGGCCAATTTGACAATATCAGTAATCCCTAACTCACGCTCAAGTTCACTAATAGGTTTACCTGGTTGATAAGGCTTTAACTTTGAGATGCCTTCATTGGCAGGGACAAACGACATGTTACTCTTCCAGCTATTTCAAGTGATAAAAGGGATCAGCTTAAAATTAAAAAATTAAGCCGATCACCACAGTGATTTATAAAACTGCAATAGGATATGAACCCAATACTCGAACTTCTTTCACCAAAGGACGAATTTCTTCAATCGCCGCTTTGACATTGTCCTGATCAACATGGCCTTCTAAGTCAATAAAGAACACATAGGCCCATTTTTCAGGCAATGCAGGACGGGTTTCAATACTGGTTAAACTAATGTTGTGTTTGGCAAAGGGTGCCAGAATTTCCAGCAAGGCACCGGCACGGTCATGCGCTGAAATCAGCAATGAGGTTTTGTCATTACCACTTGGCGGTACTTTTTCACGGCCAATCACCAGGAAGCGTGTGGTATTTTCCGGATTGTCTTCAATATTGCTGTGCAGGATTTCCAGGTCATAAATATTGGCAGCCACTTCGGACGCAATTGCAGCTGAATGCCATTCATTGCGAATACGGCGTGCAGCTTCAGCATTGGAACTTAAAGCCACCCGTTCCACACCCGGATAATGTGCATCTAACCAGCCACGGCATTGTGCCAAGGTCTGCTGATGCGCATAAATCTGTTTAATGCTGTCTTTACGGGTATTCGATGAAATCAGGAACTGGTGATGAATACGCAGCTCAACTTCACCAATCACGTTTAAGTGGGAAGATTTGAAACAGTCCAAAGTATGGTTCACCACACCTTCAGACGAATTTTCAACAGGGACTAAACCATAATGCGCACTACCCGCTTCGACTTCACGGAAAACTTCATCAATGGTTGGAAGCGGACGGACAATGGCATCCTGTCCGAAATGTTTCAATACGGCTGAATGGGTATAGGTACCGACAGGCCCCAGAAAAGCAATACTTTGTGGAGCTTCCAATGCCAGACACGCAGACATGATTTCACGGAACAAACGCGCCATGGTGACATCCGACAATGGCCCTTCATTACGCTGCATAACATTGCGCAAAACTTGTGCTTCACGTTCAGGACGGTAAAACAATGGATTCTCTTCAGCTGCAAATTTTGCTTTTGCCACCGCTTCAGCTAATTTTGCGCGTCGGTTAATAAGCTGTTGAATCTGTTGATCTACAGAATCAATATCCTCACGGATTTGAGCAAGGTCAAGAGAAGTCGTCGTGTTTTGATCGTCTTGGATCATTGTTATGTTGCCCTTCAAAAACGTTATGCAAACAGTATAACAATAGTTAGCTTTCAAATGTTACGCAATAAGACTTTGATTGATTCAGTCTTAAAAACATACAGTTGATTTAATCAGCAATTTTATTCTCCATGTTTTTGCAATGAATTTTTAAAATTAATGACCTTTTACCCATTTGATCAAAATTGAAATGCAACTGTAGATTTCTAATTCGGCCATCGGGCTGACGATTTTATGTCATTTCATTGAATAAATTTATCGTTATTTGCAAATAAGCTCATCGTTAAAAACACTTAATACTGTGCCGTTTTTATTCCTTATAAACGCTGTAAAGACTACTCGACTACAATCTAATTCCAAAATTCAGAGAGACAGATGAAACGAACTTGCAAAGTCAATCATCGGAAAAATTCTACGAGCTAGATTTCGACATAAGTAGAAACAAAAGTTTATGTCTTATTTTTTTAATTTTTACAAATACTTATAAATATATAAAAATATTTATCTACGTCAATTTTATATATGCAAGAGTAACTTACCAAACTCCATCACAAAAGTTTAATGTTTAATTTATAGTCTGTGAACAAAGCAATTCGGAACAACAAGAATGTCAAAAAGAATCGCCGTTTTAGTGACTCATGATTTTGAAGATGTTGAATATTCAGAACCCGTGCACGCCTTTCGCGCTGCACGCCATAGTGTTTTAAATATTGAAAACAAGGCAGGCAATATTGTCTATGGTCATAAGCGCAAGTCCGCTGTGACTATTGATCAAAGTATAGATGATGTCACCGTGCATGATTTTGATGCCCTACTTATTCCTGGCGGATATTCTCCAGACCGACTGCGTGGTGATGACCGCTTCGTGGATTTTGTGCGGAACTTTGCCCATGCACAGAAACCTATTTTGAGCATCTGTCACGGTCCGCAGTTATTGATTACTGCCAAAGTCGTAAAAGGTCGTTTAATGACCACCTTTAAAACGGTCGCAAAAGATCTGATCAATGCAGGTGCAGTCTATTATGATGTCGGTGTGGTCAATGATAATAATCTGTATATTTCATCGCGCTCACCTGACGATTTACCCGCTTTTATTGAAGAAAGTTTAATGGTTTTAAATCAATAAAAAAGCACCCTGCAAAGTCAGACTTGGTGTCCAGCTTTTAGGGTGCAGTTCTACTTCACTCTTTTTATTGCAGCTTGTTCTTGATGAATTAACGCCCCAATAAACTACGCGCCACAATCTCTTTCATAATTTCATTGGTTCCCCCGTAAATCCGCTGAATTCGCGCATCTACAAAGAAACGTGAAATTGGATACTCAGTCATATAGCCATAACCGCCAAACAGCTGTAACAGCTTATCCGCTATTTTCATCTGCATGTCGGTTGCAAAACTTTTTAATGCTGCAGCAGTTTCCACATCCAGTTTACCTTGCATATAAAGTTCAACATTTTGATTATAAAAAGCAGCGGTTGCCTGCTCCTCTATTTTCGCCTGAGCTAAGACAAAACGGGTATTCTGGAACTGGCTAATCGGCTGGCCAAAAGCTTGGCGTTCTTTCACATAGGCAATGGTGACATCAATTGAACCACGAATCGCACCGATCGCTGTCGCAGCAATGGCGGTACGCTCACGTGGCAATTCCTGCATTAAATAGGCGAAACCTTGTCCCGCCTGCCCCAGCAACTGATCTTTAGGCACCTTGATATTATCGAAGAACAGTTCTGAAGTATCTTGTGAGTGCAAACCAATTTTGTTGAGGTTGGTGCCCTTTTTAAAGCCTTCCAGATGGGTATCCAGCAGCAACAAAGACACGCCTTTTGCACGGGCTTGCGGATCCGTTTTAGCTGCCAAAACCACCAGGTCAGCATGTTGACCATTGGAGATAAAAGTTTTAGAACCATTCAGCAGATAGTGATCGTCCTGCAAGATGGCATTGGTACGCATCGCCTGCAAGTCTGAACCGGCGCCGGGTTCAGTCATCCCAATTGCCCCCACCACTTCACCTGTCACCATTTTTGGCAACCAGTACTGCTTTTGTTCTTCCGTTCCAATATGCAAAATATAAGGTGCGGCAATTTCAGAGTGACATGAAATCCCTGTTGATATGGCGCTATATCCGGCACGTGCAGACTCTTCTACCAGCATCAGTGAATAATGCGTCGGAACACCATAACCGCCATATTCTTCAGGCACATCCACACATAAGAAACCATTTTCGCCCAGCAAATTCCAGATCGAACGAGGCATAATGCCTTCCTGTTCCCACTGTTCATAATGCGGTGCAATATGCTCATTCAAAAAGCGTTTGAAGTTGTCACGGAATAATTCTAAATCAGCATCATAAGCCAACATATAGCGTCCTTGTCTTTCGTCATTGTTATTTCTTCTACTTTACTATCCTATTCATTTTATTAGACTGTGTCATGAACTATAACGATCTTATTTTATGACTTTAAGGTCAATAAAAAAGGAAGCCGAAGCTTCCTTTTTACCATCAGAATCGATTAAGCGTGCGCTTGATTCGCTTCTTCCTGCATTTTTTGGTCAACCATTTCAGGATTGTTTAATGCTTCATTTAACTGAGCTGTGTCTAATTGACCGACCCATTTCGCAACCACAATTGTCGCCAAAGAGTTACCTACCAGATTGGTCAAGGCACGTGCTTCAGACATGAAGCGGTCAATACCCAGAATCAATGCCAAACCTGCTACCGGGATATGTCCAACCGCAGACAAGGTTGCTGCCATAACAATGAAGCCAGAACCTGTTACACCCGCAGCACCTTTAGAAGAGATTAACAGCACCGCCAAAAGCGTAATTTCGTGAGCAAGATCAAGCTGTGTATTGGTGGCCTGAGCAATAAAGATTGCAGCCATAGTCAGGTAGATTGAAGTACCATCCAGGTTGAATGAATAACCTGTAGGAATCAC
>DFAM01000001.1:119328-144314 GCA_002365595.1 Acinetobacter sp. UBA3106
TTCAAAATACTGAAACCGCAGAAACGTGCAATACTACCCAATACAATGAAAATGAACAGTAAACAAGTAATATAGAAACAGATGATGAGTTGAGCTAACTGAGCCAGTGAACCAATACCGTATTTACCAATCGTGAATGCCATCGCACCAAACGCACCAATCGGCGCAAGTTTCATGATCATGTTTACGATGTTGAAGAACACATGCGAAATTTGATCAATGAATTTGAGGACGGGTTTACCTGCATCGCCCAATTTATGTAATGCGAAACCAAACAGCAATGCGAATAAAAGGACTTGAAGAATTTCACCTTCGGCAAAGGCACCGACCACCGTGTTCGGGATGATGTTCATAAAGAAATCAAGTGTCGATTGAGATGCACCGGACTCTACATACTTCGAAATACCTGAGGTATCTAAAGTTGCAGGATCGATGTTCATACCTACACCCGGTTTTGCAATATTGATCACTACCAAACCGATAATTAATGCAAGTGTTGATACCACTTCGAAGTAGAGCAGCGCAATACCACCTGTTTTACCCACAGATTTCATGCTTTCCATACCTGCGATACCACTTACCACAGTACAGAAAATCACGGGTGCAATAATCATTTTGATGAGCTTAATAAAAGCATCACCCAATGGTTTTAATTGCTCGCCCAAGCCGGGAACACTTTGCTTAACACCGTCAACAATTACAGATGAACTTGGGTAAAAATGCCCAACAATCACACCCAAAATAATGGCAACGATTACTTGAAAATACAGCGACTTATAGATTGGTTTTTTAGCCATGACATTACTTCACGATATATTTCTTAATCAGAAATATTCAGATTTTGTCTATTTTCAAAAAATAAACAGCCCAAAACTCCTTTATCAAAGATAAAAGAGCACCAAAGCATCAAGAAACCCTCGATACTGTAAAAAAACTAAATGTGTAAATGTGCTTAAAAAAGCACATTAGGCTCTGATTAAAAATCAGAGGATTGATCAGGAGATGAACACATATTAAAACTAGGTTAAATTTTACCTGTTTTTTAAGGCTTTGTTTTGCCTCAAATGTTAAATTAGGTTAAATAATACACAGCACCTCTTAGACTATGGTCTAAATGGCTCAAATTTAATCCTCAAAATCATGCAGAAAAATAGCCAGTATCAAAGTAAACTGTAGCCATTGATCAGGGTTGATGCTGAAATTGCACTATGAATACCAAACGAAATATATATAAAGATTTTGAACATCCTTTTGCTCAGTTTGTTCGTATTGTGGGAAAAGGAAAAAATGGTGCCCGCTCCCTGACTTTTGACGAAGCCTATCAAGCATTCAGCATGATCTTAAAAGATGAAGTCTTGGATGTGCAGTTGGGTGCTTTTTTAATGCTACTTCGTGTTAAAGAGGAATCTGTAGATGAGCTGGCCGGCTTTGTACAAGCTACGCGTGATCAGCTAAACTTCAAAACACTGGATGTAGACCTGGACTGGTCATCGTATGCCGGCAAGCGTAAACATTATCCTTGGTTTTTACTGGCTGCGCTGACCTTGGCTCAACATGGCTATAAAGTGGTGATGCATGGTGCATCGGGACATACCATTAACCGTCTTTATACCGAACAGGTATTGGAATATCTCGGTTATGCTATTTGCCAAAATGACACGGATGTGGAACAGCAGTTACAACAACGCAATTTTGCCTATATACCGTTAGAAGCAATTTCTCCGATTTTGAGTGATTTGATTTCCTTACGGAATGTAATGGGCTTGCGCTCCCCTATTCATACTTTAGCGCGTCTAATTAATCCATTTAATGCCAAAGCCACGATGCAGGCTATTTTCCATCCGGCCTATCGTGCCTCACACCAGCAGGCTGCGTTTAAACTGGGCTATCAAAATAGTGCGGTGATTAAAGGTGAAGGTGGTGAGTTTGAGCGTAATCCGGATGCCAAGACCTTAATCTGCGGGATTAAAAATGGCGAACTGTACGAACATGAATTGCCTAAACTGACCGTAAGCCGTAGTCCAATTGAAGAAGAACTCGACTTGGCAGTTTTTAAAGCGGTTTGGGAAGGCAAGCAGCATCATGAATATGGCGAAATTGCAGTGACTGAAACCATGGGAATTGCGTTATATACCCTGGGTGCTTGTGATTCGTATGATGAGGCAATGCTAAAAGCCAAAGAGCTGTGGGCAAACCGAAAAATTATTTGATTAGGTTTGTAGATAAATACCCGAGTAAGTAATGCTCTATTTTGCCTTATTGTTTTTCAAACTCTAAAAAAAGCATTTAATCACATGAGATCGGCAGGACGCCGATCGTTGTGCTGTGATACAAGGATGTATTATCAGCACAACAAAGGGTTTTGTTTACTTTTGCCCTGTCAAAAGTAAAAATCCTGCCTACACAAAGTCTCCTGAAGGCTTGAAACTTTGTGTGGCCGTGATGTGCTTTAATTTAAGCTAGGAATCAATAAAAAAGACACCACAGTGTCTTTTTTATTGCACATAAATATTTAAACAAAACGAATCGGCTTAAACTCTTCGTCTTGCTTTGGATCATGTGAATCGCAGTGTTCATCTTCTTCTTTGGTACCGCGGTCAATATAGCCACTACGTTCAGTTTCAGGCAAATTTTTCATTTCCCAAGCATAAACTGCCTGCATACAGGTCTGACGCTGCTCTTTGGTGAGCGCTACGCCATTTGGCCATTTACCAATTTCCACTGCTGTCTTTAAACGCGCAACAATTTCAGGATCGAGTACGGCCAGCATTTGTTCAATATTCATCATTTAATCCTGCTGTTGTAAAGAGTCAAAATCTTGATTCCAACCCAGTTTGGTACGACAAGCGATATAGAAATCATAACCGGGTGGATGAAGGAGATTCAATTTAAATGGATGTTTACGGATATGCAAACTATCCCCAACACTGAGTGAAACACTGTGTTGACCATCGGCACTGACCATCGGCAAGACACGATTTTCACGAATAATAATCTTAATTTCGCTATGTCCACCGACCACAATGGGACGTGAAGACAAGGTATGCGGATGCATCGGCACCAAAGAAATGGCATCCATACTTGGGTGGATAATCGGTCCACCACCAGAAAGCGCATAAGCGGTAGAGCCTGTAGGGGTCGAAACAATCAAGCCATCACTATGCTGACGATAGACATACTGACCATCAATATTAAGTTCGAAGTCAATCATATGCACCGACTTGCCTGAATGTAGAACTACATCATTCAGGGCAATGGCATCATAAATACTTTCACCTTTGGAACGGATTTCCATTTCCAGCAAGAACCGGCGATCGAGCTGAAACTCGCCTTTTAGCACCTGGTCCAGTTTAAAAATAACCTCGGTCGGCTTGATATCGGTTAAAAAGCCCAAACGACCACGGTTCACCCCAATGACAGGGGTATTATGTCTGACCAGGGCACGTGCAGCATGCAGTAAAGAGCCATCACCGCCCACCACAATCACCAGATCTACCACTTCACCGAGTAAACTTCGGCTTACTGTTTGTGTGTTGCTATACGGGACTAGCGCTGCTGTTTCCGAATCAAAAACCGGATGTAAACCTAAACTTAAAAGATGGTCATGAATAAGACTTAAAGTTTCCACGACGGAGGATTTATCTGGACGGCCTATTAATCCAATGTTCCGAAAAGTTTTATGTGAAATTTGCACCTGGGTCATCGCTCCGCTACGATTCCTGCCTATCATAGCATTAACCCTGTTCATTTTAAAAAACTTTCAGTTCAGATTGCGCTGACAATCTTGCGAATTCAAAGGCTCAGCCAGTTTTTAGTCTGCTATTCAGGTCACTTTATTGGGTATGCTGGCATGACTAAAATCGGCATGGGTTTTTAGAATAAAAGTCATCCAATTTACAAAATTGCTTGTATTGGAACAACTTAGATACTGAATACTGTGGACTTGCTTTAATATGCACATATTCTTTGCAAATCCGGTTTTCATATTGAACAGAATATCTTTTATAAAATCAAAAACTCATTACAAATATTTTGTGCAGCTTATTATTATATTTTATCTCCATTCACAGATTAATTATTGCAAAAAAATGAAAAGCTTCGCATGATTAGCACAATTTATTTGGATCTTATAATCATTGATGAAGTCTGAACGCGGCATCGGTTTACTGGCTCTTATTTTTTCAATAGTAGTCATTGGCGTCTTCTTAGTTTTTAGTGTCTATTTAATCCGGATGGACAATATTGTACGTAATAAGTTTGAAGGACAACGCTGGGATATTCCGGCAAAAGTTTTTGCCCGTCCTTTGGAAATTTATACCAATGCACCCGTCAACCAGACGGACTTCACTCAAGAACTCAAACTTCTGGGCTATAAGAATTCTGATAGTTATGCCCATTCTGGCAGTTATGTCACTTCCGGTGATGCCCTGTATGTACATACCCGCGGCTTCGACTTTGGTGACAGCGTTGAACCCGAGCAAGTATTAAAAGTCACTTTTAGCGACAATCAGATTGGTGAAGTCAGTGCGACTAAACCGTCTTCTACCGGTATTGCACGTTTAGAACCTTTACTGATTGGCGGAATTTATCCACAGCATAATGAAGACCGTGTGCTGATTAAGCTCAATAGTGTGCCTAAACCGCTCATTGAAGCCCTGATATCAACTGAAGACCGTAACTTTTACCATCATCATGGCATCTCGGTTCGTGGTACAGCACGTGCTGTAGTCAGCAATATTACCGGTGGCAAACGTCAGGGCGGTTCAACCCTGACCCAGCAGCTGGTGAAGAATTTCTATTTAAGCCCAGAAAAAACTTTAAAACGTAAAGTCAATGAAGCTCTCATGGCGATGCTGATTGAACTTCATTATGACAAAGATGAAATTCTGGAAGCGTATTTAAACGAAGTGAATCTGGGACAAAATGGCAATTATTCCATTAATGGCTATGGTCTGGCATCACAGTTTTATTTTGGCTTACCGCTACGTGAACTGAATATTGCTCAACAGGCTTATTTAGTCGGTTTGGTACAAGGACCTTCCCTGTTTAATCCTTGGAAAAACCCGGAAGGCGCCAAAAAACGCCGTGATATTGTATTAAACAATATGCTGGTGATGGGCTATCTGACCCAAGAGCAATTTGAACGAGAAACTGCTCGTCCATTAAATGTCATTGCCAAGCCAACCTTGGGACCTGCCCGTTTCCCGGATTTCATGGATATTGTACGTCGCCAGCTACGCACTGAATATCAGGAAGGCGATCTGACCAATCAGGGCCTAAAAATCTTTACCACGCTGGACCCGATTGCCCAAACCAAAGTCCAGGAAGCGTTTAAAGCCTCTGTTTCACGTTTAGCCGATGCCAATCCAAAACGTTTAAAAGACTTGCAGGGCGCTGTTTTAATTTCTCATCCTGAAAATGGTGAACTGGTTGCCGCTTTAGGTTCTACCCAAGACTTTACCGGTTTTAACCGTGCCCTGGATGCAAAACGACAGGTCGGCTCTTTGCTTAAACCGGTGATTTATTTAAGTGCGATTGAATCTGGGCGTTATAACTGGGCTACACCGGTTGAAGATAGTGCATTGAACGTTTTTAGTGAAGGTAAAAACTGGACACCTAAAAACTACAGTGGTGGTGAGCACGGGATTGTTCCGATGTCCGAAGCACTGGCAAACTCCTACAACCTGGCAGCCGTACGTTTGGGTCAGGAATTTGGCATTTCGACCTTTAGCAATCACCTGAAAAAATTTGGCGTGACTTCAAATATTCCAAGCTACCCATCGATTTTCCTCGGTGCAATTGATATGTCACCGATGGAAGTAATGAGTATTTACGGCAATTTTGCAACTGGCGGTTTCAAATATCCAATCCGGTCTATTCGCTCGGTGGTGGATTCCAACGGACGCCTGCTGGACCGTTATGGTTTAACGGTACAAAGTACAATTGACCCCTCTGCAGCTTATATTCTGAATTATGGTCTGCAACAGGTCATGAGTTCTGGTACGGGGCGTGCAGCTTATAGCGCTTTCCCTGCCGACTTAAAACTGGCAGGTAAATCCGGTACCACCAATGATACCCGTGACTCATGGTTTGCAGGTTATTCAGGTAATTATGTCAGTGTAGTCTGGCTCGGTCTGGATAATAACAAGGTCACTGGCTTAACCGGTTCTTCGGGCGCACTTCCGGTCTGGATTAACGTGATGAAACAGTTGCGTCAAAAACCGGTGAACTTGCGTCAGACCGAAAATGTACAGTGGCAATGGATTGACCGTTCTAGTGGATATTTATCTGCACAAGGGTGTGAAGGTGCCATGTACATTCCATTGCTGCGCAGTAATATGCCACGCCAGGCCACTGCTTGTGGTCTACCGAGTTATCAGGTAGAGCCTGCTTACAATCCTGATACTGAAAATAATCAAGCACCTGCTGAACAAAACGATAGTATTGAAAACTATATTCGTGAAAGTGACACTGAAATGCAGAACCATGGTTCTGATAACCGGGTCATTTCAAGCGGTAGTTATGACAATTAAGAGTGAAAGTTGAGCATGAGTGGGCATTTTAAACGGTATAAATATGGACTAATCGCTTTAAGTTTAATTGGGTTTGCAGGCTGTGAAAGCCTGCCTGCTCTCGAGAGCAAACAGCCCCCGAAACCCGTACCCGCACAAAAACAGGATGTTAAAACACCCTCGGGTGTGGTTATCACGCCTTATGAACGTGAAGAAATTCAACGTAAAAAGATGCAGGTGATCGTTCCTGCTCAACAGCGCAAACAGCAGTTTGAAGATGGTCGCCGACTTCCGGCATTTCAAAAACTCATGCAAAAAACCCAACTCGCCTATAAGCAAGGTCAATGGAATGAAGCAGAAGCTGCTGCACTGCAAGCACAGCGTTTGGCACCGCAGTCCGCTGAAACCTTCTTGTATTTAGCGTTAATTGCCAATAAAAAGAATCAGCCTGCAAATGCTGAAGCCTTGGCGAAACGTGGCTTAAGTTATGCACAAACCAATGCCATGAAGAAACAACTTTGGCAGGTCATTTTGAAAACCGCACAGCAACGAAAAGATCAAAAAACCATTCAACAAGCGCAAAAAGCCCTGAAAGGCTTATAAGCTTGAGGATATATTGAACTGCTTGTCTCAATATATCCTTCCCTCTATTTTATAAAAAGCGCATCCCGGCAATGCCATAGGCACCCTGCTCTTGAGCACCCGCAAGATCACCGGCCTGCAAGCCTCCCAAGGCAAAAACCGGCAGATCAACTTGTGAAACCCAGTTCTTGAACTGCTCCCATCCCAGTGCTACCACTTCAGGATGGGTTGCGGTAGGCAATATCGGACTCAGCAAGATTGCATCACACCCTATCTGTTGCGCTTGCTGCATTGACGCCAGATCATGGCATGCCGCAAGGTAACGTTTACCGAGCTGTAAATCACCCGGCTTTAAAGCCATAAGTTGTGACTGTTTTAAATGAATGGCGGAAATGACTTGCTGTTGAATCGAGTTTAATTGCTGGTACAGATCAACATTTACAATCAGCCGCGATAACTTTTCAACACTTAATTCTGAAATTTCAATAATTTCTGCTTGTGTTCCCTCAACACGCCAATACAGTAACTGGTCTTGTCGCAACTGCTTGAATGTTTCGAGCTGATCTGAGATTTTAATTTGATGGGGCCAGTACAAACGCTGAATCATGGCTTGGTTAGCTTTGGGAAAATTTAGATTCAACAATTCTTCACGGCTATACCAGCTCCAGGGCTGTTGAATCTCGTTCAATAAAGCTGCCGGTACGCTGGCATGAAATAAGTGCAGTTTCACAATCACATCTTCATATTCATGAACAATCACATCAAACGCGTGCCAGTCATGCAGACCAATACCGACTTCCTCATAAATTTCACGGCGACAGGCGGCTAAAGGGCTTTCGCCTTCTTCAACTTTTCCTCCCGGAAATTCATGTTTATTGCCCTGATGCTGTTTTGCTTCACGCCAGCCCACCAGCACTTTGTTTTGATGCAGTAAAATTGCAATGGCAACATGAATTATGGGTTTAGACATTGCCTGTTCCTCAGCATGAAAATATTACAAAGTGTAAGCAAATTTAAGTTTTTTATAAAATCTTAAATAATCCATTGACAGCTCTATTCGATAATGATTATCATTTAAACCATTCAATATATACCACGGAGTCGAAGGAATGAACGCACCATTTAGCTTGTTTACCCGTAATCATGACACAGCTCACTCACTACCGATGTTGCACTCGAATAACCTGTTTTCTTTAGGTCGAGAAATCCGGATTATGCATGCCGGAGAAGAATACCGTCTACGCTTAACCCGTAATAATCGTCTTATTTTGACCAAATAAAAATAATTCACTCAACAAGAATAAACGTGGAAACAAGCAGTATGAGCGCAAACATACTGCTTTTTAGCGCTACATATTCATTAAAAATTTCAGCTCGACTTTTAACCCGCCATGCGCCGATTTGGAAAAATGAATTTCTCCTGCATGTAATTCAATAATCTTTTTACAAATTGACAGTCCCAGTCCTGAACCTTGGGTTCTAGTTCCCAATGCCCGATAAAAGCGCTCACCTAGCCGTTCTAAAACCTCATCTGTCACGCCCTGTCCATCATCTTCAATAGTGAGGCTGATATATTGCTGCTTTTGTTGCATATCAATAAATATATGACCATTTTGCCCTGCATAACGAATGGCATTATCAATCAGGTTCCGAATACAGCTAAAGATTAGCTTTTCATTTCCTATGATATAAAGCTGAGGTAAAACCTGAGTCTGGATCTGAATGTTTTTATCTACGGCAAAGGGCTGTAAGGCTTGCAGGACCTCGTTGATCATAATATTCAAATCAATATTAGTTTTAGGCAGCTGCTGGATATTGGTCGGATCCAGTCTTGCCAGTAACAGCAGGTTTTCTAATACCTGGGTACCGCGATTGACATCATTTTGAATGCTGACCAACTCCTGCGCCAAGTCCGGATATTTACGTTTCAACACCTGTAAACGCATCTGGATGGCGGAGAGAGGTGAACGTAACTCATGCGAGGCATCTGCGGTAAAACGCTGTTCTGCCAGCAAAGATTGTTCCAGTCGCTGTAATAAGCGGTTCAGCTGCACGACCATCGGTTGTAATTCTTTGAACTCGGGCACCTGCTGCAGGATCGGCCTAAGATCATCGGCATTTTTTTCTGCAATGTTTTTAGACAATTGCTGAATCACTTTAAATTGACGTTGCACGGCGAAATGCAAAATCAGCCACTGAACTAACCAGAGCAAGATTAAAACCAGGCCATAGCCCATGACATTTTGAGCCAGATCCTTAAAGCGCTCTCCTATCGGCTGCAATACCAGTACCGACATATTCAGTTCAGCATCTTCAGCGTTGTAGATACGCCACAATTGCTGATCCTGCCAAATCAAGTCATAACCTTGAGCTGAATGGTTTTCAAGCTTTGAAGATGGAGGGCTCAAATGAAAATTTTTTGATTCAGCCAGTACCTGATGCTGATCTTTTAACTGGTATTGAATATCAAATTCATCACTGAGTTCATCAACCTGTTGCCCTGAACTCCTGGTTACATCCGAAATCAACAGCATATCTGCAATTTCATCCATGATCTGGTCTTGCACCAGCATGGTCTGGTACAGCGAGATTCCTACAAAAAGCAGCAAGGCCAATATCCCAGCCAGCATTGAACTGAATAATGAGGTCTTGATTAACTGTGTTTGTAGAGAAATGCGGGATGACATATTAATCCTGACTCATGCGATAGCCCAAACCACGAATGGTTTTGATATATTGGCTGCCAATCTTTTTACGTAATTGATAGATAAACACTTCTATGGCATTGCTTTCGATTTCATCACCCCAGGCATAGAGTGATTCTTCCAGTTGTTCACGGGTGACCACCTGTTCCGGCCTTTGCATCAGCTTATGTAGAATCTGAAATTCTTTGGCGGTTAAATTGACGGTTTGACCATCTTGAGTAAGCGTCTTGCCTTGTGAATCTAAAACCAGATTTGCATATCGCAAATATTGATCGGCACTGCTTTGATGCTGGCGTAATTGCGAACGCACACGTGCAGAAAGTTCTTCCAGGCTAAAAGGTTTGACCAGATAATCATTGGCGCCCAAATCCAGCCCTTCAACGCGGTCATGAATACTGTCGCGCGCGGTGATAAAAATCACCGGGGTTTGTTGCTGCTGCGCACGTAAAGTTTTAAGAATCTCGTCGCCCGTGGCTTTAGGTAGCCCGCGATCAAGCAGAATACAATCATACTGATGCTGTTCAATGGCTAAAATGGCGTGATCACCACGTTCGACCCAGTCAATATTATAGCCATCCATTTCTAACCATGTTTTGATGCTCTCTGCTTGGGAAGCATCATCTTCTGCCAGTAAGATTCGCATGTGTTGTTCTCAAATATTTGGCACATTGTAGTTTTAAGATAGCATGTTTTTAAAAAGCAGCTTAAATCAAAAAGACCACATGAATCATTCATATGGTCTTGGGAAGAGGCTATGTCAGCCACTGATCACTTTATTTTAACTGCTCAATTTGTTTAGAATTGAACCGAATCAACATCAATCTCAACACGTTTCGCTGGTTTGTAGTCAATGTCTACTTCACCTATAAGAGTTACAGGTGTTTTGGCATTCACGGCTTTACCGTGCCATAACTCATCATCAATCTCGACCGTAATCGTACCGGTATTGTCACGGAACTGGTATTTTTCATCACCTACCGATTTCACCACATAACCTTTTAACTGTACCTTGCTGTCATCTTTCAAGGTCAAAGCTTGTTTAACCGTAGTGGTTTTTTGTGGTGCAATTGCAGTTTGATTGATTGCGGTATTGGCTAAAGCAAAAGTAGATGCACCGACCAGACCCGTAATTAAAGCTGCTTTAGAAATCATGTTCATTGTGACGCCCTCATCTTTATCTATCATTTCGATAGGGTTATTAAAACAAACCAAGATGAGGTGAATCTTAAGATTTCTTCATTTTTAAACAATATTTCAATTCAGCGGCACAACACGTAACACTTCTTCCAACGTGGTCATGCCTGCCAGAACTTTGCGAGCCCCTGCAATACGTAGCGGTTCAACGCCCTCTTTCTTCGCCTGATCACGGAGCTGGTTTAAAGTCGCATCTGCACCAATCAGCTGTTTGGTCGCCAGGCTTAAAGGCATAAATTCATAAATACCGACTCGCCCTCTATAGCCGGTATGGCGACATTCTTCACAACCCACCGCCTGAAACACGAAGTTTGGCATTTCTAGCGAATAATCGAAGGTTAAATGCTTCCATTCCTGTTCATTGATAAAGCTTTCCTGTTTGCAATGCGGGCAAAGTTTACGCACCAGACGTTGTGCTAATACTCCCAGTATCGTGGCTGAAGTTAAAAATGGCTGCACCCCTAAATCATGCAAACGGGTCAGACTTGATGGTGCATCATTGGTATGTAAGGTAGATAACACCAGGTGACCGGTTAATGCGGCCTGAATCGCCATATTGGCGGTATCATGATCACGAATCTCCCCGACCATAATAATATCCGGGTCCTGACGCATCAGGGCACGAACTCCATCGGCAAAACCTAAATCAATGCCCTGATTCACCTGCATCTGGTTAAAGCTTGGTTCCAGCATCTCGATCGGATCTTCAATGGTACAGACATTGACTTCTTCAGTTGCCAGCTGTTTGAGTGAAGAATAGAGCGTTGTGGTTTTGCCCGAACCGGTTGGACCTGTCACTAAAATAATGCCATGACTATGCGAAGTCAGCGCCTGCCAGTCGTTCAGCAAACTGCCTTCAAAACCCAGCTGCTGAAAACTGCGTACCAAGACTTCCGGATCAAAAATACGCATTACCATTTTTTCGCCAAAAGCGGTCGGCAAAGTGGATAAACGCAGTTCCGTTTCCTGCCCTTTGGGGGTACGGGTTTTTAAACGGCCATCTTGCGGTTTGCGTTTTTCCGCCACATTCATACGGCCTAAAATTTTAATCCGTGAAATCACGGCGGTCAGGGTATTGGCCGGCATTTTATAAATGGTATGCAATACCCCATCAATACGGAAACGCACCTTACCTGTATCTTTTCTTGGCTCCAGATGAATATCACTCGCACCTTGCTCAAAAGCGAACTGCAATACCCAATCCACCAGCTTGACAATATGCTGGTCATTGGCATCCGGGTTTTGTGTATCGCCCAGTTGCAACAGTGCTTCTACGCCTTTGTTGTCACGGTCGTAAGCACTGGATTTTTGCGATGAACTGACTGCACGGCTCACCTGATAGTATTCCACCAGATAGCGCTGCAACTGATCTGGGCTAAGCAATACACGCTGGATTTTCTTTGGTGCAATGCTATGTTCAAGATTGGCCACCCATTCCGTTTTAAAAGGTTGGTCGGTAGCGATCAGGACTTTATCCGGCTGAATTTCGACGGCCAGAATTTTATTACGTACGGCAAATTCTTGCGACATGATATTGGTCAAGGCGCCTACATCGGCCTTTAGGGGATCAATAATATAAAAAGGAATATTGGCTTTTTCTGCAATCCACTGGCACAGGCGGTTTAAGGTCAGGGTACTTTGCGGATGCGCCTGATCGACCAGATTAAAGTGTGCAATCCACTGCAAAGGATGCCATTTCAGTTGCTCACGCTGACGGTGTGTGGTTTGGATCAAGAGCTTATTGCGCTCGGTAATCCGGCCATCTTTTTGTAGTTGTTCCAGACACCAGGATGTATCCATTTCAAAATTAAACTTCATTGTTATATGCCCCAAAACATTCATCCACTATAGCAAACTAAACTGGATCTCGCCTCAGTCCGGTTTAGAAAAATATTCACCCTATCTTTTTCTAAACTGATCGATATGTCCGTTTACTTCAGAATAAACGATAGCCTGCTTTGATGAGGATTATGCTTTTACTTTCGGACATTTATAGCCAATAATGCCAAATATGCCGTTTAATTAGACAGCTGAGTTTCCATTGCCCAACCGAGTGGATGAATCCTGTGAATAATATGCTGAATCTGTCCCTGCAAACGACGTCGTTCCAAGAATTGCTGATGATTATGGCAGCGGCCTTGGGTTGTGGCTTGCTGATCGGTCTGGAACGTGAACGCAGCAAGCAACGTGAAAACCAGCATAGTTTTGCCGGGGTACGTTCGTTTGCAATCTGCGCTTTACTGGGTGCCTTATGTTTTGCATTTGGCGATATCTTTGGCGTGATTGGCGCGCTGATTGTTGGCGGTATCGGTATTTTTTCACTTAAAAACCAGCTGCAAGATCCTGGGGTCACTACCGAACTGGCTTTCGTCATGACTTATTTTATCGGTGCGCTGTGCGTCTGGAACATTACCTTGGCTGCCAGTCTCTCTGTAATACTAACCTTCATTTTAATGATGAAACGTTCCATGCATGGGATTGCCGGAACATGGATTACCGGAGCAGAGCTTAAAGATGGCGTATTTTTACTGGCGCTGATCTTAATTGCCTTGCCGCTGACCCCCGATACGCCTTTATGGGGCAATGTGCTTAATCCACATATTATTTTAAAACTGCTCACCCTGATTCTTATCGTGCAAGCATTGGCACACATTGCCAAGCGCTTACTTTCCAGTAAAAAAGCGCTGATGCTTTCTTCAATCGCTTCCGGATTCGTATCCAGTACTGCAACCATTGCGCATTTAGGCATACAGGTCCGCAATCAAGAGGCCGATGCCCGCTCCAATGCCGGTGCAGCACTGATGTCATGTATATCTACTTTGGTACTTTTATTGATTGTGGTAGGCGGTGTCTCTTTAGGCTGGCTAAAGCTGCTGACATTTCCTTCACTCATTGCTATCGCTATTTTAGCATTATGCGCTTACTGGCTTTTACGGAAAGCAGAACCGGTCGAAAAAGCAGAACCGGTAGATAGTGCCATGTTTAGCTTAAAAGAGGCAGCCATTATTGCGGGAATGCTAACGGTCATTCAGGCAGGTGTGCATGGCTTGGAACTTTTACTCGGTGATTCCGGTTTAATTGCAGGTACACTGCTGGCGTCACTGTTTGAAATTCATGCTGCTGCGGCCGCTGTCGTTGTTCAAGGTGAACCTGAAAATAGCAGTTTACTCTATGCAATGATATTAGGTCTGGCTGCTCATGCCATTTCTAAATCTATTAATGCAGCCATAAGTGGAGGATTAAAATTTGCACTATATTTTGCACCAGTGCAAATTTTGCATATGGCTGTTTTAATTGGGGTACTTTGGTGGATGGTGCAGCGTTAAGTTGAATTTTATTATTAACTATTATTAATCAATTAAAATATCTCTTTAGTTAAATTTAAAATAATGATTTTATTACTATTTTTAAATGTAACAATTAATCATTTACATGATTTAATTAATAATTAATGATTGACGTAATTTTTTATCTCTTAAAACAAAACTTAAATTTTTTAATCAACAATAAGGGGGCGTTATAACATGAAACTTAAATATCTGAGCTTAGCAATTATCACAGCATTCACTTTGACTGGCTGTGGAGGCGGCGGAGGTGGCTCAGACGGCGTCTACCAAGGTATAGATTCTGGATCTGCCGAAGGAAATCAAAATTTTCAACAATGGCATTATTTTGAAATTGAAGCTGGCTATGCAGTCAATGAACCACTTGAATTTGTTCATAATACCTTTACTCTTGATCAGGGCAACGTATATGTTCAAGATGACGCGCCTACACCAGACAATGACATTCTTGTTACTCAAGATGGTGTTTATCAAGAGTTAGGACCAAAAAATTCCAAATATGGATATTTAGCAGGAACAGGTTCTTTGAATAATTTAGTGTTTACACATAAGCCTTATTCTCCTGTTGGCTCAACCGGTCTTGTATTTACCACAAATTTCAAAAAAATTGACCTCAACGGCAAAAATGCTTTAGCGACATTAGAGTCCAGAGATCAATGGGATATTGTAAATAATTCAATTCCAAATATTTCTGCACAGCGCCTTGCTTATTATAATTCGGTCAAAGACCTAACTTTCCCTGCGGGTGCATATTGCTTACAAGTTAGTATTCGCAGCAATAATCAAGAGAATATTTATCTCTACACCAGTGACGAGAGTGACGAAAAATTCGCTTTTGATGGTTATGCAGCAGACTATGCCCAAAATGACAAGCACATCTTTAAGAAAACCTATAAAGACACCATTGCCTACTTATATTCCTATGACAGTACAGATGCAAACGCAACTTATGGCGCGGCAGAATATAAAGGCGACTACTATGGTGCTGGGCGTTATCTAAAAGGAGTTGAATACAGCCTAGCTCAGTACATTCAAGAACAAAAGGACAAATTAAGCAGTACATTAACTGAAGCAGAGCGCAAACTGGCTATCGAGGACATTGAAACCTTGAACAATGAATGCAGCTGGTATAATGACACCGCTGCACAATTTATGCAAAACTCAATGAAACTTTAAACTGCTCAAGCGAGCGACATCAGAAAAGGAGCTTAAAGCTCCTTTTTTTACGTCAAAATTTCGAGAATTTGCACCTTATGGTCATCCACCTTAAACTTCACATTCAAGTCGGCAAACAACATGCCATATACTCGCTTCGCATCATTTTGATAAGCCGGTCTTGGATCAAGCGATAAAACCTGCTCCAGTTCATTCACAATTTGACTATTTAGCCTGCGAATTTTCATTAAATCCTGCTTTTGCTGTTCGGCACGTTCTGTCCAGATCACAAGCCTTCGTTCAGGTTCATCCTGTGCATAACCACTTTGAGCATCCAGCACTGCATCTGAATATTGAATATAGGGTTTAATATCGACAATCGGCGTGCCATCCAGAAGATCGCTGCCTGTCACATACACACGTAAAGACTTGCCGACTTTTTTCACGTCTTTCAGCTGGACAACGGATAAACCGATGGGTGATGGCCGGTACATGCTGCGCGTGGCAAATACCCCGATTTTTTTATTGCCCCCCAGACGCGGTGGACGAACTTGCGGTCTAAAATTTTGACTTTGCTGCTGATTTTTATTGTCATGAAACTGCCACAACAGCCAGAGATGACTAAATTCCTCAATCCCTTCAAAAGCGGTTAAATCATTATAAGGCTCAACCATTTCAATATAGGACTCGACCTGTACCAGATTGGGTTGGCGTGGAATGCCAAATTTTTCTTTATAAGGCGATTTCATATACCCGATTATTGGCATTTTAAGCTCAGTCATAATCACTTTTTCTGATAAGTTCAATTAAATATATTCAGTTTATCGAGAATGTTTTTAGATTAGAATAGTAAGCTGTTCTAATTTGATAACTTATTGAGACCTTTAATGGCTGCTTTCAACGTCGAAAAGATTACTCACGTCCACCACTGGAATGACACTTTATTCTCTTTTAAAACCACTCGTGACACTGCATTGCGTTTTAAAAACGGACAATTTGTGATGATCGGTCTTGAAGTGAATGGTAAGCCTTTAATGCGCGCTTATTCAATTGCAAGTGCTAACTATGAAGAAGAATTAGAGTTTTTCTCTATTAAAGTTCCAGATGGTCCTTTAACTTCTATTCTGCAAAAAGTAAAAGTGGGTGATGAAATCCTGGTTTCTAAAAAACCTACAGGTACTTTGGTTCTGGACGATTTGAACCCGGGTAAAAACTTGTACCTTCTTTCTTCTGGTACCGGTCTTGCTCCATTCCTGTCTGTGATTCGTGACCCTGAAACCTATGAACGTTTTGAAAAAATCATCGTGGTTCACGGTACACGTTTCATTTCTGAACTGGCTTATCAAGATTTGATTCTCAACGAAATTCCAAACCATGAATTCTTCGGTGAGTTAGGTGCTAAAGAAAAATTGGTGTATTACCCAACTGTAACGCGTGAAGATTTCCATACTCAAGGTCGTGTCACCACTGCCATTGAATCTGGTCAATTGTTCGAAAAAATCGGTCTGCCACGTTTTAACCCGGAAACTGACCGTGCAATGCTTTGCGGTAGCCCTGCATTCCTGGACGACGTTGCGGCTCTTCTTGACCAACATGGTCTAAAAGAATCTCCACGTATGGGCGTTTTAGGCGACTACGTCATTGAACGTGCATTCGTTGAAAAATAAGATACTTTGAATCATAAAAAACCGAGGTGAATGCCTCGGTTTTTTTAAATCTAAGGATTTAATTATTTACCTCTGCCTTCTTGATTAGCTTGCCCAGTACAACCTGCACCGCCACCAATCACAAAGCCAAGTTCTGCTTTACATGAACCAATCATGCGTCCATTAGAATCAAATGTGGTTACTGTTGAAGCACAGCCTGATAATAATACAGCAACTGTCAAAGCCAATAAGCTCGAAATTTTCATCATGTTTTTCCCTACTATAAAATTTTTAAAAATCATTAATTATCTAAAAGTATAATTTTCGATGATTTAGGGGGTTGTGGTAACAATCCTGAATTTTGATCGACGTTTGAATAATCCACGCCTTCAGAATTGGCCCCACCGTAACAAATTGCGCGAGCCCCCAATATAAAACCCGAAGTGGCTTTGCAGGAACCAATCACTTGACCCGTTGCATCATAGGTCACCACTTTCGCGCTACACCCGGTGATTAACACCACAGTACCCGCGCATAAAATTTTAATTAATTTCACTAAACCCCCTACTAAAATTCTCTAAAACGTCCAATTTATTTTGAGAAATTATTTACATTCCTTATATTTAGTTTGAATTCTATCAAAATGTTTTTATTTGTAAAGCAGTAAATATTATGTGAATTGGATATGTATTCTTATTTAGACATGATTTTAATTCATATAAAAAAGCCGCTCTTAGGCAGCTTTTTATAAGAACTTTATTATTTACATAACTACGTACTTATGCTCTTTCCGTTCCTGCAATGCTTTATTAATCACCCGATAGCCTGCGGTTAAACCGAGTACTGACATAATGATTGCCACGATAATATCCGGCAACATGCTGCCCGTACCAAACACTCCTACCGCGGCTAAAATCACTGCAACATTCCCAATCGCATCATTACGGCTACACAACCAGACCGATTGCATATTGGAATCGCCATCTCTAAAAGCATATAAAAAGGCAGCTGAAACCACATTCGCAATTAAAGCCAACACCCCAATAAGTCCCATGGTAATTGCTTCAGGTGGAATCCCTTGCATATAGGCATAAATCACTTTGCCCATGACCACAAAACCGAACACAGCCATGGTGATGCCTTTGAGCAAGGCAACTGTTGCTCTCCAATATAAACTCATGCCCAATACGGCAAGTGAAATAGCATAATTCACCGCATCGCCAAAGAAGTCTAAGGAATCCGCCCAGAGTGCCGATGAATGTGCATAAGCCCCACCAATCAATTCAATCAGGAACATGGCCAAATTAATAAATAATGCAATCCATAAAGCGGTACGAAATTTACTGTTCATTTTTGGCGGTTCAGGTGTGCAACAGCAAGCCATATTTTTCTCCATTACTTTCAACATCTGATGTATTATTCTTATTCAAAACTATGGACTAACTCCAAGGTCAAGCCATCCCATGAAATCAGATAAAAAATATTTAATTAAAGATTTGGCCAATAGGACTCAGCTCAGCACTGACACGATCCGTTTTTATGAAAAAAGGCAGCTGATCCAGCCGAGTTTTCGGGCAGCCAATAATTATCGTTATTATGATGATGAAACACTGAAACGGCTGATTTTTATCAAGCGTTGCCGTGCACTGGATATGTCGCTCAAGGAAATTGAGTTATTGATTCAGCTTGAACAAAAACCTGAGCAAGACTGTTGTGTAGTGAATAACGTTATTGATGAACATTTAAGCCATATTGAGCGCAAAATTTCCGAATTGCAAAAGTTTCAGCTGCAACTGCAACAACTCAGACAATCTTGCGCTACCCAAACCACCATTGATCATTGCCAGATTTTAAAACGGCTGGAATCTGCTGAATGAATCAGATGAACTTTTGATTCACCCGTTTTGAAAGTTCAGCCGCAGATTCTTTACGTTCTGAATAACGATGGGTTAAGTAACCGGCCTGTCCACGCGTCAGCAAGGTGAATTTATATAACTCTTCCATTACATCGACAATCCGGTCGTAATACGAAGATGCTTTCATTCGCCCCTCCTCATCAAATTCCATAAATGCTTTGGCAATGGAAGATTGATTTGGAATGGTGATCATCCGCATCCAACGTCCTAAAACCCGCATTTGATTTAAAGCATTGAAGGATTGCGATCCACCACAGACCTGCATTAAAGCCAAGGTTTTACCTTGGGTGGCACGAATGGCTCCTGCCGCGAGTGGAATCCAGTCAATTTGCGCTTTCAAAATCGAACTCATCGAACCATGCCGTTCTGGAGAACACCACACCATACCTTCTGCCCAAGCCAGTAAGGTATGTAATTCCTGCACTTTAGCATGCGAAGTTTCTGCATCTTCGGGTAAGGGCAAACCTTTGGGATGGAAGATTTTCACCTCCGCGCCAAAATGCTCAAGAATACGCCCAGCTTCCAGCACTGCCAGGCGACTATAAGAGCGCTCCCGGTTTGAACCATAAAGCAATAAAATACGCGGTGGATGGGCCAATTCCTTGGCCTGAACCTGCCCAAAGTTGGGTGTCGGTAATAAATCTAAATCAATATTCGGTAATGACATTTTCAGCTCACATTTATTTTATGAACATTCTTCTTAATTCCTCCCTCTGCGGTTAGAAAGGATAAAGAACATTTAAACAAGAATTTCTTTCATTCCTTGCCAATTAATCAGCAATACGAGTCTCATTGCTATAAAACTTTTTACGCAGCCAAAGTGACACGCTGACTAAAGCAATCAGCACAGGCACTTCCACCAATGGACCAATAATGGTGGTAAATGCCACAGGCGAAGCCAAACCGAATGTAGCAATAGCAACGGCTAAAGCCAGTTCAAAGTTATTCCCCGCTGCGGTAAAAGAAATGGCTGTGGTGCGTGGGTAGTCATTTCCCATCCATTTGCTCATAAAGAAACTGATAAAGAACATCAATACAAAGTAAATGGTCAATGGAATCGCAATACGCAATACGTCCATTGGCAAGCTAACGACATCTGCACCTTTCAGACTAAACATCGCCACAATGGTAAACAGTAGTGCAATCAAGCTGAGCGGACTAATCTTGGGAATAAATTGAGTTTGATACCACAGCAAACCTTTGGCTTTAACCAGAAATAATCGGGTTAGAAAGCCCAACAAAAATGGAATGCCCAAATAGATCAGCACCGCCTGGCTAATGGTCCAGAAACTGACATCAATCACTTGTCCGCCCACACCAAAGTAAGGCGGCAAGTAACTTAAAAACAGCCATGCATAAGTACTGAAAAACAGAATCTGGAAAATACTGTTAAATGCCACCAATGCCGCGACATACTGGTTATCGCCACAAGCCAGATTATTCCAGACCAGAACCATGGCAATACAACGCGCCAGGCCAATCAAAATCAGACCGGTCATATATTCCGGATAATTTTGCAGGAAGATCATTGCAAGACCAAACATCAAGCATGGTGCAATCAGCCAGTTTTGTACCAGAGATAAAATCAGGGTGCGTTTATCCTGAAACACCTGCGGTAAAGCGGCATAATCTACTTTGGCCAATGGCGGATACATCATTAAAATCAGACCGAATGCAATGGGTAAATTTACCGACCCTACACTCATTTGATTTAAAGCAGAGGATGCCTGGGGCAAATACACACCCATAGCAACGCCTAAAGCCATGGCAATAAAAATCCACAACGTTAGATTTCGATCAAGAAAAGACAATTTTCTAGCAGTCATAACCTTCTCGATTAGGCAATTTCAGAAATTTTTTCGATTTCTTTGCTTAATTCTTCAACAGATAAATGGGCTAAATCTAAGGCAAAAAAAGCATCAAAACGACGGTTAATATGCTCCACGGTTTGCATAAAGGCCTTCATTTTTTCATCTTCAGAAACATCTAAATGCGAAGGATCTTCCAGTCCCCAATGTGCCTTAATGGCTTTACCCAGATACAAGGGGCAAGGTTCTTGAGCTGCTGAACCGCACACGGTAATGACCACTTGCGGATTAAACTGTTCACAATCCTGCATGGTTTTACTGGATAAACCTTGCGTCGATATTCCCAAATTTTGCAGGGTTTTCAATGTTAAAGGATGAACTGTTCCAGTAGGTTTGCTACCGGCGCTACAGGCACTAAAGCCCTGCGGTGCACGGGCATTAAAAAGTGCTTCCGACAAAATACTACGGCAGCTATTTCCGGTACATAAAAAAAGAAAATTCATTATTATTCCAATCACTTATTCACAACAATTTAAAGATTCGCAGTGAGATAAATTCACAGCATTAAAACGGTCATTTTGTACAGCAACGCTGTCTAAAACGTCCAGACACCACTGCGGTAAATCCGCTTGCAAGCTGTAATAAATCCACTGCCCTTGACGCCGATCTTGCAAAACTCCACTGCTACGTAACAGCGCCAAATGTCGTGAAATTTTTGGCTGGCTCAAGTCCAAAGTTGCGGTTAAATCGCAGACACATCGTTCGCCCTGTTTCACAATCAGCATGAGAATGTCCAGGCGTGTCTGATCGGCAAGACATTTAAAAAAATTGACTGAATCCATAAGATATATATGTATATACGTATTCCCATATATATTAATGAAAATTTGATGACATTACGATGACGGGTTTGATAATTCCGAGTTTTTTACTAGGTTGAATCATTTTTTTAGTTCTCTACAATAAAGCCATAGTTTTTTTATGCCTTTAATGACATGACCATTTCACACGTAACCGAACTTCTCTCTCCTGCCGGCTCGCTGAAAAACATGCGCTATGCATTTGCTTATGGTGCCGATGCGGTCTATGCCGGACAGCCGCGTTATAGCTTACGTGTACGTAACAATGCTTTTGATCATGACAATCTAAAAATTGGCATTGCCGAAGCTCATGCTTTGGGCAAAAAATTCTATGTGGTGGTCAACATTCAGCCGCATAACAGCAAACTCAAAAATTTCATCCGTGACTTAGAACCTGTGGTTGCCATGCAACCTGATGCCCTGATTATGTCCGATCCGGGCTTAATCATGATGGTGCGTGAAAACTTTCCGCATGTGGCGGTACACCTTTCGGTTCAAGCTAATGCAGTCAATTGGGCAACGGTAAAATTCTGGAAAAATATGGGTCTCACTCGTGTCATTTTGTCACGTGAACTTTCTATCGAAGAAATTGAAGAAATTAAAAATCATGTGCCTGACATGGAAATTGAAGTTTTCGTGCATGGTGCATTATGTATGGCTTATTCCGGTCGTTGCCTGCTTTCTGGCTATATGAACAAACGTGATGCCAATCAAGGCGCGTGCACCAATGCCTGTCGCTGGGACTATAAAATTCACGAAGCAGCTGAAGATGAAAGTGGAGATGTGATTCCAGTTCAACAAATTGAAGAATCGTTCCAACAAACGTCATGCTGCAAAAACAAAGATGCCGATGAGCAACACGCCCTAAAACAACACCAATTTGGCGAGCCGGTTTTATTACAACGCAATGAAGAGGACATGTTTGCCGCTGAAGAAGACGAACATGGCACCTACTTCATGAACTCCAAAGATTTGCGTGCAGTACAGCATGTCGACCGTCTAACCAAGATGGGTATTCATTCCTTGAAGATCGAAGGTCGTACCAAGTCTTATTTCTACTGCGCGCGTACTGCCCAGATTTACCGTAAAGCGATTGATGATGCACTTGAAGGCAAACCTTTTGATCCAGCATTGATGACTCAACTGGAGGGCTTGGCAAATCGTGGTTATACCGAAGGTTTCCTGCGCCGTCATATTCATAGTGAATATCAAAATTATGAAACGGGTTCATCGCGTTTTGATCATCAACAATTTGTAGGCGAAGTATTAGAGCGTAACGGTGACTACATCAAAATTGAAGTCAAAAACCGTTTTGTGGTCGGCGATTCACTTGAGCTGATGACGACGAAAGGCAATATCACTTTTACTTTAACACAAATGAAAGATAAAAAAGGTAATCTGATTGAAGATGCCAAAGGCTCAGGCCATGTGGTGGATATTCCAGTTCCTGCAGATGTCGATATGAACTATGCCCTGCTGATTCGCAACTTACCGAATTCGACGGCTGATATTTCGGCTTCATCTTTAGCTTACCAAGCGGTTTGAGTGTCCAGACAAAATGGCTTTGCTGATTACTGACAAATGTATCAACTGCGATATGTGTCTGCCGGAATGTCCGAATGATGCGATTTATGAGGGCGATAAAGTGTATGAAATTGATGTAAAGCGCTGTACAGAATGCGTTGGCTTTTATGAGCACCAAACCTGTATAGCGGTATGTCCAATTGAGTGCATTATTCCGCATCCTGAACATGTGGAAACGCAAGAACAATTGCTGCAGAAGTTTAAGGCTTTGAATTTATTTAACTCGTAATCCAACAGATGAAAGTGGAATAAAACTTGCTTGATTCAACGAAGTAACCTTGGGGAAAGAACAATAAAAAAAGCGCAAAATAAAAAATGTATAAAATTAAAATAACGAGGGAAATGGTAGCGATAAAAAAAAGAACCCAGAGTTAGCGTGCTGAGTTCCTATAAACAGGGTAAAACAAGAACTTGGGGAACTAGAGCCAAAGTGTCTATGTCTACATAGCCACTTTGGCTTTTTTTATTTATTGCCCGGAACGGATAATGTAATCAAAAGCAGACAGGGATGCTTTCGCGCCTTCACCGGTGGCAATGATGATCTGCTTGTACGGCACGGTGGTACAGTCACCTGCTGCAAATACACCCTTGACACTGGTTTCGTTGCGCTCGTTAATCACAATCTCGCCGCGGTTGGAAAGTTCCACTTTCGATGCTTTCAGGAAGTCGGTATTTGGCAACAAACCGATCTGCACAAAGATTCCCGCCAGTTCCACCGTGTGCTCTTCATCCGTGGCACGGTCTTTATATTTCAGCGCAGTCACCTGTGAACCGTCACCGACCACTTCTGTTGAAAGTGCATTCATGATCACGGTGGTATTTGGCAAGCTGTTGAGTTTGTCCTGCAAGACCTGATCCGCACGCAGTTTGGTATCAAACTCAACCAAGGTTACATGCTCGACAATCCCGGCCAGGTCAATCGCCGCTTCTACACCCGAGTTCCCGCCACCAATCACCGCCACACGTTTGCCTTTGAACAGTGGACCATCACAGTGCGGGCAGTAGGCCACACCACGGGTTTTGTATTCCTGCTCACCCGGAACATTCATCTCTCTCCAGCGTGCACCGGTCGACAGGATGATGGTTTTCGATTCTAACTTCGCACCATTTTCCAGCGTCACTTCCACCAGACCATTCGCGGTTTCATCTGCACCTTTAATCGCCGCCACTTTTTGCAGGTTCATGATGTCGACCTCATAAGCGCGGACATGCGCTTCCATTTCAGCGGCAAATTTCGGCCCTTGGGTTTTCTGCACTGAAGTGTAGTTTTCAATGTCCATGGTATCCATGACCTGACCGCCAAAGCGTTCCGCTACAATCCCGGTTTGAATGCCTTTACGCGCGGCATAGATGGCAGCAGTGTTGCCTGCAGGTCCGCCGCCAATCACCAGCACATCAAAAGCGTCTTTGGCATTGAGTTTCTCTGCCTCTTTGGCTGATGAACCGGTATCCAGTTTGGCCACGATTTCTTCTAAGGTCATGCGGCCCTGACCAATATGTTCACCATTCTGGAACAGCATCGGTACCGCCATGATTTTGCGCTGTTCCACTTCGTCCTGGAAAAAGGCCCCGTCAATCATGGTCGCTGTTGCACCCGGATTGTGAATGGCAATCAGGTTGAGCGCCTGTACCACGTCCGGACAGTTATGGCAGCTTAAGGAGACAAACACCTCGAAATCA
>DFAM01000001.1:144553-152333 GCA_002365595.1 Acinetobacter sp. UBA3106
AAATAATTGAATAGGTAAAACAGTTTGTTTTTATAATTATGATCGTATTATTGAATTGCTAATATGTTCAATTTTATTTGCGCAGCTCGACTTCATTACTAAGGTCAAGAAAATCATAATGAAATGATAGTCGATAAAAAATTTAAAAGCCCTGTTAAGGGCTTTTAAATTGCGTCATTTAACTTATAAGGCGCTGTTCGACTCGCAATATTCGCCCTTTTAAATGCTGCGCTAAAACAAATAAGATGAGGCTCAAAATTGCAGATAAGATGAGCATTGCAATAATCAATATATTCACCAGACCACTGATTTGCTCTGCCTGAGTCACTTGTTTGGAAACAATTTTCGCCATTGGGGTTAAACTCTGACCATATAGCTGATGTTGCATGGTCCAGAGCTGTTCAGGTTTAAAACCATATTCAAAAAAATTCGGATCTGTTTTTTCCGCTTTAATCAGCGCCAAAACTTGTGGAATAGCCGCATCTTTATCCACCGGTTTATGCAGTAGCGCAGTTTGCGCCAGCAGATATGCCTTTACCGGTTGATCTAAATTACTTTGCTGTAAATACTGCGCCAATTCGCTTTGCTGAATATTTTTGTCGTATTGAATGACTTCTGCGTATGCATCCTGATCGTCATTTAAATCATATTGCAGATAAGTCAGGCCTGACCACAAGACGATAAATGCAATGATCCATCCAACAAACTTCAAAATAAAAGACTGAAAACGCACATAAAAGAAACGTATTTTCTTTAAAAAATGAATGACAAAAAATGCCCCGACAAAGGAAACCAATAGTTTTAGAATCAGCCAGCCAAACCAAGATAACAGGTTGCTAAAATAGTCCGTATGCTGACTGAGTTCAGCCAGGTTTGCATCTACACTCATCGGCATATGCAATTGCTTTAATTCAGTGCTAATTCCGAAAAAGCTATACACCAAATCATGCTGTAAAAATAACGCCACCACTGAGGCAATAAAAATAGTGCTGCTCGTCATACCCAACAGCATTAAATTGCGTTGCCGCTTTTTTAACGTGACCACGCCGGATTCAATCTGTTGCGGATTTACAGCATATTCATCTAAGGGAGGCAAACCTTTTCTCCTAAAGTGCAAGCAATCCAGTTAAGTTCATGCTTAAGACTTATTTACGCTACTATTACTCGATTCTAAAACCAGATGATTCAAATTTTCTTGCAGCGCACGTAACCGTGTCGTAGCTTCAGCACGTTTCTGCATGCCTTCTTTTTGCACCTGAATCACATCATTAACAGTTTTAATGAGGGTGTTTTGCACATGTTCAAGCGTTTCGATATCAATTACTGAACGTTGATTGGCTTTGGCGGTATCTACTGAGTTTTGATGCAACAAGTCCGCATTACGGCGCAACAGGTCATTGGTCGCATCATCTATGCTATTGGCCAGCTGCACACTATTTTTCTGTTCATTCAGGGAAATCGCTAAACTGATCTGGTTTTTCCATGCCGGCAAGGTAATGTTTTTAATCGCATAGAATTTATCTACCAGCATCAAGTTATTGGACTGGATAATTCGAATCATCGGCAAGGTTTGCATGGCAGATTGCTGCAAAACCTGTAAATCACTGACCCGTTTTTCCAGATTATTAGCCAAATGATTCAGGTCATAGACTTTCTGCACCGTGGTCTGATCTTGGGTTTGGCTGCTTAAAGCGGTAATTTGTTGCTGAATTTCCTGCTCTTTTAATTTCCCGGCAGCAATATAAATACCCAGCTGTTTATATTCATCTTGCACGCCCTGAAACATGCGATCTAACGTGTCAACACGGCTTTTAAGTCCAGATTGGGAAGTCTCAATTTCTTTGACCAAAACATCAATCTGTTCTTTGGTGCTATTAAAATGCTGATCAAAGTTTTGCTTGGCCCCTTTCATTTTACTGATCAAGCCGCCAAAAAAACCGGTACTTTTTTTCTTGTTTAAAATACTGCTGCTATTCAACTGTTGGGCAACCTGTACCACCTGATTTAATTTTTGACCAGTCGTGTCCAGTTCTTTATTTTGTACCAGATTCAGCAGTTCATCGGTATAACTCGATGTTTTTGTGGCAATATTTTTGCCATATTCTGCCACTGCGGTATGGTTCATTTCAGCCAGTTCTTTATGGGCATTCATCACTTCATTAAAGTCTGAATGCTGCAAACCCATTTCTTGTAAATTCAGTTGCTGAAATTTTTGCTGAACTATATCAGTGTTCACTTCAACAGGAAGATCTTTGTGTTCAAAATCGGTCATGCTTCACCTGAATAGTCTGTTTAATGTATAGGTTTCTCGAGTGATTTTCTTAAAGTATGAATTAAATTCTCTCTACTATGATCCAGTTTTTCCAATTCAATGTGTGAACTGCTTTGGTTACTTTGTTTAACATGATATTGCCAGGCAGGAATCAGTACTTGCTGTGCTTCTTTAAAACGGTCCAGCAAAGTTAAAGAAAGCTGCTGCGATAATTGCATCTGTGTAATTGCAATATCATTACTGGCTTGTAGCGTTTGTAATGAATTGATTTTTTTTGACAATCTTTCTGAAAAATTGTCCAGCGGATGTATGTTCTTAACGAAATTCGGATATTCCAGCAAAAATTCTTGTGCAGCCCGAATGTATTTCGCCATTTGTTCACGATGCCCGATTAATTGCTGAAAACGTGCCTGCGACTTTTGTATTTCAATCTGCAGTTTTTGACTTAAATGATTAGCCCGATTGAGCAGTTGATCCAGATTTTTGTAATACTCAACCTGCCCAGAACCATATTCTAGATCAATCCCCAACCATTTTTGCAGCGCATTAAACTTGCGCGTTTTTAAGTATTTTTTTGAATCGGCCAAAGCCTGAATCAGCTGTTCTATGGTGCTACTTAATTGCTGGGTCAGGTGTGGATCGACACCGTTTAATAAAACTGACTGAGCCTGAATGACTGAATCGGCATAATGATTCAGACGATATTGATCCTGAAGCAAAGGGACCAAATCATTACGCTGAATGGAAAGCAGTTCAGTCCGATTTACTTCAATATCAGCCAAATCAACAAGTACATCTATCTGGGACATAATATTGGAAACTCAATAAAATCATTTTTATAGTACGACTTTTGTACCAAAGATCATGTAGTGTTTTGCAATTTTTCAGAACCTCACTCAGACATGTTGTGAAACAATAAAATACGGTTTGGTAATTCGTCGGAAAAATAACCAGCCCCATACCAATAATTAATTGATTATTCAAATGTTTATAAAATAAAAGACGAGTTCAGATCATTTTCAGCGCATGTTTTTATCGGATTATCCGGGATTTGACTGCTGAATTCTTTATTCTATGGCTCAGCTAATACAGGAGTATTAGACCATTATGAAAATTCAAATAAAAAATCGGTTTCATGGAGTTGAATCGGAGAATAATGATATGACAAACAAAAATCTTTTCCTTAAATGGAGTGTAAATGCATTATTTGCATCACTCGCGTTCACATCCTTAACGAGCAATGCTGCAACATCTTCAACGCCTGCCCCCGCGAATAGCCAACAGGTCTTTTTTGTAGGTAATAACTGGGATGGTACAGTGACTGTCATTCGTCCATCAGGTAATTTTGGCAAGATCGGTGTGATTAATATGGTTCCTGATCGCAAAGAGCGTTTGATGGAAATCCACCTTAATCCAATTAAACTGATTGCTTATACTTATATTCAGTCCACCGCTGGTGAAGGTAATGATCAACTGGTGGATGACATGTATTCCACCCCAGATGGCAAGTCTGTGGTGGCATCGCGTCCAAGTTTTGCCGATGTGGTTTCGATTAATATTGCGACGGGTAAAATCAACTGGCGTACGCCTGTAGAAGGTTTCCGAGCCGATCATATGGCGGTTTCTCCTGATGGTCAGCGTTTAGCAGTATCGGCTTCTTCCGGCAATGTGGTTCATGTACTGGATATCAACACCGGTAAAGAGTTGGGACGCTTTGCAACAGGCGACAAACCGCATGAAAATATTTTCTTTAACGGTGGTACAAAAATTCTAAACTCAGCCATTGGTAATGTAGAAACTTCCATGGATGCTGCATGGCAAGATTTCACCAAAGGCAAACGCGTCCTTACCATTGCTGATGCCAATACCTTTAAAGTCCTCAAAACCATTGATTTCCGTCCCGCACTTGATGCAGTGGGCCGTAAAGATTTGTCCAATGCAGTACGTCCAATCGTATTCAGTAATGATGAAAGTAAAATTTATGCTCAGGTTTCATTTTTTAACGGCTTAATCGAGTATGATCTGAACCAGAATAAAGTTACTCGAATTGGTCAATTACCAGGTAGTTCGACTATTCCATCTGACCGGACCAAATATGTAAATGACTCCCGTCATCATGGATTATCAATCAGTGGTGATGGTGAAAAACTCTGTGTGGCAGGCACCATGGATGACTATGCAACCATTGTCGACCGTTCAACTTTAAAAGCCGGAAAACTGATTGCTGCAGGCAAGCCATATTGGGCAACCCAAAGCCCCGATGGAAAAAGCTGTGTGATTTCAGAGAGTGCTACTGATGTAGTTACGGTCATTGATTTTGCAACGGGCGAAAAAGTGCTGAGCGTTCCTGTAGGTAATCACCCGCAACGTGTTCGGATTGGTTATGCACCTGCGGGCTGGTCAACACCCTAACTGTTTATTTTTATAAATCATACAGACCTGATCTTAAGATTGGGTCTGTTTTCATTTAAATATAAAAATAGGATTTTTGGCATGAATAGCAGCATACGACTTGGTCTTATCATTGGCTTTATTGTGATTGTAGTACTGATCGTTGTGGTTTATATATTTAAACCGGCTCCCTCCTCTCCCTCAAATACAGCTAAAGCAAAAGAAAAACCCACTCCAGCTGTTGTAGTAGCGCCTGTTGAAAAAAAAGCGGTATCTGTCACACCCGTTCAATCAAAAATAGTAGCCGCACCAGATCAGAAAGTATTAATTCAACAACGCGACCAACTGTATAAAGAGTTTGCAGCCATTAGCGACGCTTTAAGTCATGGACAGCAACCCGATTTACGTCAGGTGAACCAAATGTTAGAACAGCAAAAACAGCTGGTTAAAACAGGAACGGTGACTGCGGATGAAGCTCTTTCATATTGCCAGTTTTTAAAGCAGATTTTACCTGCAATGGATCATCAGATTGATCAAAGTATTATAGAGTTAGAGAAGCTTAAGCATAGCGCGACATGACAAGTGCAATAGAAGTTATTAACTTTAACAGATTATTAAACCTCAACGTTTTTTAAACCAAATCATTAAAGCTAATTAAAAGACCATAAAAAAAACCCTTAAATCACCAGATTTAAGGGTTTTTCCATCTAACTCAATCACTTGTTAAATTCTGCCAGATATAAGCAGACTTCACGCATTGATCTTTACCTAGGCAAATTTTATCTTAATTATGGATACATAATTAAAAAGTCACACGCTGATATTTACGATATTCAGGCTTCCAGAAATTCGCTTCGATTGAACGTTGTAAAGTTTCAATATCAACTGGAGGTGCCACGCCATCCTGAATTGCCGCTTGAGCAACTTTTAAGGCAATTATCTTGGAAATTTCCTGAATCTGGTCTAAATCCGGCAGTAAATTTGATTTTACATCCTGTAATTTAGGCGAACAATCAGCCAACGCATTACTAGATGCCATTAACATATTATTGGTTACGCGTTTTGCTCCAGAAGCAATCACGCCCAATCCAATACCGGGGAAAATATAAGAGTTATTACATTGGGAAATGTTATAAATTTCATCCTGATAATTTACCGGTGCAAATGGGCTACCGGTGGCAATTAACGCTTTACCATTGGTCCACTGAATAATATCTGCCGGTACGGCTTCCACTTTAGAGGTCGGATTAGATAAAGGGAAAATGATCGGCTGTTCACAGTTTTCAGCCATTGCCGTAATGACATCTTTACTGAACAAACCTGGCTGTCCAGAGACACCAATCAGCACGGTAGGTTTGATCGATTTCACCACGTCGAGTAATGAAATGGTATTATCCGGATCTGCCCATTTGGCAATATGTTTAGGATTCTGAGCTAATTTTCTTTGGAAATCTAACAAATTAGGCTGATTGTCAGTAATCAGGCCAAAGCGGTCCACCATGAAAATCCGCTTGCGTGCCTGAGCGTCGGTCAACCCCTCTGCAACCATCTGCGCAACAATCTGTTCTGCAATACCACAGCCTGCTGACCCTGCGCCCAAGAAAGCAATCGTTTGGTCTTTTAACTGTTTGTTTGAAGCATGTGAAGCTGCAATCAGACTTCCCACTGCGACAGCAGCGGTGCCCTGAATATCATCATTAAAACAACACACCTGATCACGATATTTTTCAAGTAGCGGCATAGCATGATGCTGGGCAAAATCTTCAAATTGAATCAGCGCTTGCGGCCATCTTCTTTGGATTGCTTCAATCACCTGATCAACAAAATCAAAGTATTCATCACCACTAATACGGGGTTTACGCCAGCCCATATAAATCGGGTCGTTTAGTAATTGCTGATTATTGGTACCGACATCCAGCGTGATCGGCAAAGTATAGGCCGGGCTAATACCACCACATGCGGTATATAAAGCCAGTTTTCCAATGGGAATTCCCATGCCGCCAATACCCTGATCGCCTAGACCTAAAATTCGTTCACCATCAGTAATGACAATGACTTTGACATTTCTTCTGTTGACGTTATATAGGATCTGATCGATATGTTCACGGTCTGAATAGGAAATAAAAATACCGCGATGCCGGCGATAAATATCTGAAAAGCGTTGGCAGGCTTCGCCTACGGTTGGCGTATAGATAATCGGCATCATTTCACTTAAATGATTTTCAATTAAGTGATAATACAAGGTCTCATTAGTATCCTGGATATTACGCAAATAGATGTGTTTATTAATGTCGTCATTAAAAGAACAATATTGCTGATAAGAACGCTGACTTTGCTCTTCTATGGACTCAATCGCATGAGGGATCAATCCATGCAGATTGAAATTGCTTCGTTCTTCTTCAGTGAAAGCTGAACCTTTGTTTAAAAGAGGCAGTTCAAGTAAAGTATATCCTGCATAAGGAACATATAGCGGACGTTTCACCTTCTGATTCTTTATCACTTTTTGACTCACTTCTGGAATTTGGTAAAAATACGGGAAATATAATTTATATTGTCTATCCTATACCTTTTACTGATGTTCTCGTTATTTTAAGTTTTAATAACAAAAAAGGATCCATTTATTAATTTAATATAAACAAAAAACCTATACCGGATTTAGCTTCATGATTATTCATACATAGTTTTTTAAACAATTAAATCAATTTAACTGAGTTATTATTTTATTTTTAATTAAATCAAAATATATAGTTATACATTTATAAAATGAGGATTTTAAATCGATCAATTTCTTATTTTATTAAAAATCTCCTAAATCAAAATTCAGAAGGATGCTCAATAATCATGTCTAGTTGTTCAATATCGCTATAATGTTTTCATTCCTTCATTCTTAAATGTTTCTTAATTTATTATGTAAATCATTTTATTAGAAATAAGTAGCCAGACTTTGCCGGATTCATGACATGACTTTAGCCATGCCATGAATCTGCTCAGTATTTGAAGTGAGTAATCATTTTATAGATAATGATTGATTACCTATATTTAATTGTCTGACTTTTAAATTCTGCCTCTCGACATTTCCCCATTGACGAGTCTTAACAGGTTCAGCGGATTCTCATC
>DFAM01000002.1:0-97651 GCA_002365595.1 Acinetobacter sp. UBA3106
GATATAATGACTTAGAAATAAGTATCGTGATGCAGCGGTAGTTCAGTTGGTTAGAATACCGGCCTGTCACGCCGGGGGTCGCGGGTTCGAGTCCCGTCCGCTGCGCCATTTTCTAGATTCCTTGTGCTAGGAAGTGTATAATCAAGCAAGATTTCTTTCTTGCGTCATAAAAATAGCAACGCTATTTTTATTCCTCAAGGGCGCTTAGCTCAGTTGGTAGAGCGTCTGCCTTACAAGCAGAATGTCGGCGGTTCGATCCCGTCAGCGCCCACCATATATTCTCCTTGATCAAATCCTATTTATCTCCTAAACTCTTTAGTTAATAATAATTTTAACTATTGAAAAATCATGAGAAATCCATATCAACGCAAGGCTGCGTCTAAAACTCAAAATAATACTTATAACGCGCAAGAGATCTATAAACAATTTGTTGAAACGATTGTAGCTCAAGGTTATGTTCATGCCTTGTATGATGATGGTTTTGCATTATGTGCAACGCCTACCGGTCAGCGTGCATTCGCCATTTGGCAAAGTAAAGGTCTGGCAAAACTGCTAATCAAAGACAATTGGGCCAATTATCAGGTTCAGGATATTTCACTTAAAGATTTTGTTGAAAAAGTGATTCCTTTTCTACGTCAGGAAAATACCTGTATATCGATGGATTTAACACCAGAAGGGCAAAATGTGCTGGTTGCACCAGAAAAACTATTATTAGATATCAAAAATTACCTGTATCAGATTTATGTCCAAAAACCTGAATTATTTAAAGATGAAAAGCTGCCTTTACCACGTAACATCCGTTTGAACTAATTTTAATATTCACGTAATAGCCAGCCGCTGATAAAGGCAAAATATTCGCGCAACCAGGAGTTGTAGCGAATATAAAGCGGTGTTGGAGCACTGAGGGTGAGTAATTGCTGATAACCTTGATGTTTGGCAATAGCCTTGGCACGTAAAATATGAAAGTCACTGGTAACAATAACAATAGGCTGTTTTAGAGATATATGCTGCTGTGCCAGTAAAGGCTGCACATTGCGCAGATTTTCCGCAGTGCTGGTGCTTTTAGCTTCTAATAAAATCCGTGATGGGTCAATATGATGCTGTTGTTGCAGATATTCAGCCATTACTGTTGCTTCAGAAATCTGTTCTTGGAAACCTTTACCTCCAGTCACCACTAGCAGTGTTTCAGGGTACTGTTTGGCATAATTGGCACCGACATCTAAACGCTGTTTTAATGTGGGAGAAGGCTGGCCTTTTTCAATGCCACTGCCCAGTATAATGAGGGCAGAAGCAGGCTGAACTGTATTAGATTGCTGAATGCTATATTGTAGATAACTGAAAAATATAAATAACGTACTGATCCAAAGAAAAAATCCTACCCATGCACAGCGCCATAAAGTTTTTCTCATTGGGGTGCGCTGAACAAAGTTTTGAATCCAGGTAAAACACAAGGCATAGAGCATGAGGCCTATACCGATGATCGTAAGAAGAATAATACCAAGATGCATTTTATCCAGTGAAAGTAGCCATAAGCTATCGAGAGCCAATACACTGCCAATGATAAAACTCAGGCGACGTTTGAAACTGCTGGACATAAGCTTACTCTGGGTAAATGTTATTGTTAGTTTAAACAAATTGGATGTTTTAAGGATAAAAAACCGGGTACTGAGACCCGGTTTTTTATAACATTTAATTAGTAATTAGTAGACATCACGACGATAACGGCCATCCTGACGGAGCTGATCAACGGTTGCTTCACCCAAAACGTCAGTTAAGGCCTGATCGACATCGCTGGCCATACCGTTAATGCTACCGCAAACATAGATTACCGCACCATTATTCACCCAGGCTTTGAGCTCTTGAGCCTGTTCACGCAGTTTATGATGCACATAGACTTTTTCTGCCTGATCACGTGAGAAGGCTAAATCCAGACGTTGTAGCATGCCTGTTGTTTGCCAGGCTTCAATCGTGCTTTGATAGAAGAAATCATGTTCACGTTGACGTTCGCCAAAGATCAGCCAGTTTTGGGTGTAATCCTGACGGGTACGTGCATGTAACAAACTCATCAATCCGGCAAGACCTGTACCGTTACCAATACAAATTACGGGACGGTTGTCATTAATCAGGTGGAAAGATGGATTATTACGGATACGCAGTGCAATCTCGCTATTTAATGGGGCATGCTGGGTGAGCCAGCCTGATCCCAGACCCAATTGACCTTGGGTATCGGACTGTTGGCGCACCACTAAGCGCAGAACTTGCTGTGAAGGAATGCTGGCAATGGAATATTCACGCGAAGGCAACGCAGGAAGCTGCTCCAGTAAATGCTCCATATTGGCAAAAGGTTCAACTTCAATAGTTAAATCTTTATCCCATAAAGCCTGTTCAATAGTAATATTTAAAGAATCGACCAAAGTATTTGGCTGAATTTGATGCTGCTGCATAAACTGGGCAATACGATTAGCACTGTTGCCGGGTTGAATCTCGGCAATATCACCGGCTTGCCAGGTCACTTCATGACTCGGCTTTAACTCGATATTAAATGCTGGTGCACCCAAGCTATTCGGGTTAAGCAGGTCACGTTGGGTTAAGGTCCAGCTATCAAACGTTTTTTCGATATTCATGGCTTGTAACTCAAGTTGAGTTACGTTGGCTAAAGCGTTATTCCATGCCTGAATCTGCTCTTGATTGGCATTATCCACTTCAATCGTATTAAACAATTGCTGTGCACCATTTTGCTTTAACCAGTCATCAATCGCATGGCCAAAATGACAGAAAGTATCGGGATATTCACGCGAACCCAAGGCCAATACGGCATAGTGCAGATGACCTAAATCAGCTTTTTTGCCTAGTATTTTTTTGGCAAAGCCTGAGGCTAAGTCAGGTGCTTCACCGGTACCGTAAGTACTGGCTACAAATAAAACCTGTTCGGTATTTTTTAAATCATCCAGACTTAAATGTTGTACTGATTTTACTGTTGCGGGTTGACGGGCCTGTTGCAGGCTGGTGGCTGTACGCCATGCCAGCTGTTCCGCCATACCGGTTTGTGACGCATAGACAATCAGCCAAGGTTTTGCATTGGCATCAATATTGACCGCCGTTAAGCTATGACGTGCTGCTTGAGTCAGTTTCTTTTGCTTGCGACGTTTCAGATACAGCATCCAGCCGGTAATAAAGAACAATGGCATGCTCAGAGCAGCCAGCATCGCAAAGAATTGATATACCGGACCAAAGAAGCTACCGCGGTGAACCGGCAGTATGCTGCTCATGATTTTTTCATTGAGCTTTTTATCTTCGTAAATTTCCATCTTTTTGATGGCAGACGCCTGATAGTCAAATGTGGCTTTGTTGCGTGCACGTTCATGTTGCGGAATCACATCGACAAAGCTAATTTCAAGTTCACCATTCGCCTTTTTAGGAACATTCAGGGTAATGCTTGAATAATCACGGCCCACCTGAGCATTAAAGCCGTTCCAGCTTTGGCTGAGAGCCAGATTGATTTGCTCTGGGCTTAAGCCTTTTTTCTCACGTTTTTCACCGCGCTGCTGTTCACCAGCTGCTCCGTGATCATTCGCAGAGATAGCCTTTTCCCTGTTACCTGTAGCTGAATTACGTGGTTCTGAGCCTTCACGCTTTCCGCGTTCTTCACCATCACGTGGTTTTTCAGTTTCACCCTTGGACTCTTTTTGTTGTTCAACGCCCATCACAGTATACAGGCCACTACGCCACCAGCCATAAGACCAGGTTAGACCCGTACAGGCAATAATCAGGAAGAAAACCACGACCCAGGTACCCACCACGGCATGTAGGTCCCAAATAAAATTACGGCCTTTCAGTTGTGGTTTGATCATGAACCACTGTTTAAAAGAATGCTTTTTGGGCCAGCGCAGATATAAACCGCTGAAGATAAAGATCAGCAGCATGAGGGTACATGCACCAGTAATCTGTTTGCCGACGGGTCCAACGGTCAGGTTGCGATGTAACTGCTCGATAAACTTAAAAAATTCTCGACTTTTGACTTCAGGTAAAACTTCAGCAGTGTAGGGGTTAATCATCATGGTATAACCCTTACGCGCACCTTCTTTCACAATATTAATGCTCGAAGATACGGTTGGGTCTTTAGCCACGGTGATGCTGTTAATTTTCATCTCTGGATCAGTTTTCTGGAAATGCTGATACAGCTCGGCAGGGGTTAATTTATCTTGTTTTTCAACCTGGACGGTATAACTATCTGGATTGAGCCATTTCTGGATAGGCTGTTCATAGGAGTAAATGGCACCGGTTACCCCCATAATCGAGAGGATTAACCCGGCAGTAATACCCAGAAACCAGTGAATCTGGAAAAAGATTTTTTTTAACATAACCGAAGAGGATGCTGAGAATAGACAGAATTACGCTGAATTATAACTGAACTTTTCCAAAATGATATCGATTTTGTAGGTAATATCTATTCTCATTATCATTTAATTTTGTCGGAATTAAAAAACCCCCAGTCTGGAGGTTTTTTTATGTCTAGCTTGCAGTAGCGTTTAAATCTGTTTTGCTTCGCCCACAGTTTCAGTTAAGTGCTTACGAATGGTATTGAATGAAAAATTCTTTGAATCCATACGCTTTGGCAAGATATAAGCACCTTGCTGACCTTTTACCTTGAAGTTAATCAACATAAAGTCAGGCGTGTTATACCATTCATACACATCTTTCCAGCCAATCGCACCGACACCTTCTTGTGCACCCATTTGTTGACGCATAATCAAGCCGTGGGGTTGAACGCCTAAGCGAATGCCTTTGATTTCCTGAACCGGAAATTCATTCATCTTGCGTTTCACGTACCATTCCAGGCCGAATTTACGCACGAGGAAGTAAGCAACAACACAGACCAATGCCACCCAACAGAAAATGGTGGAATAGTTTTTCAGCAAGATGATGCCAACAATCGAAAGTACAGCAACGGCTGCCATGATCATCCAGGCTTTGGTGCCGATTTTATTGGTGCTACGCCAGATGGCAAGTTGAGCTTGACGTTGTTCAGCCTCTGAAATTTCATAGTTCACAGGCTGTAGGGTATAAGCGTATAAATTTTTCGCGGTCATAATGAAAATAACAAATCTAGAACTGTAAAAAGTTTAGCATTATTTATACCAATTCAGTGAGTATATTGTTCCAAAATCATCCTATTTATAATGAGGCTAATTCGGTGGCCTTTTCATCACGGTCATGGCTCAAACTTTGCTTTAAACGACTGAGTTGATTCAGAATACTGAGCATTAACGATAATTGCTGCAAAACGATCAGAGATTTTTGATCATCTTCGTTATTTTGGCTCAAGCGTTGCCGTATGGTATGCAACATATTTTGTGCTGTCAGGTCGGGCACTTCATCTTTTAACAACGCACCTTGAATGTCATCCAGAGACTGATCGAGTAGCTGCAGAACTTCTTGATCTGAAATTTTCTCACGATGTGCACCCAGTGCAGCAATATAACTGAGCAGGGTATGATTCAAACACAAGAATTCAAAAGCCAGGCTTTTTTGTACCGGATCAAAATCAGGTTCTGTGGCCAGGGTCGAAATCAGTGAAGCGACATCTGCATCATTGTTATTTGCAGCGCGACGCACCACCCGATATTTCAACCCGTTATTACGTCCATTTTTATACTGTTGAATGACTTCGGCTAAGTATTCACATTGAGCAGTGAGTGAGCGTTGGATGGTGCGCGGTAGACGGCGGAATTTCCAGTCCGGGAAGATAAAGCTGACTCCGAACCATGCCAAAGCACAGCCAATTAAGGTATCAATCATGCGGGGTAGGGCTGCTTCAAAGCCCATTCCATCCAGATTAAAGTTAATCAGCGCAAGAATGGTAATAAAGGCGGTGGCTTGGGCATATTGTTTACTGCGCAATTCGAAGAACAGTACACCACTTAAAATCAACAATAATAATTGCCCCTCAATAGAAGGGATAAAGTACAAAATGGCATAACCGAGAATAATACCGACCAAAGTGCCGACAATACGCAGGCGTAAACGGCGTTTGGTGGCATTAAAGTTGGGTTGGCTGACAAAAAGAGCTGTCAGTAAAATCCAGTAGCCATATTCAATATTGGTCACTTGCACAAAAATATAGCCAATCAGCAGGACCATAGAGACCCGGATTGCATGTCTAAACAGCACAGATTCTGGCGTTAAATGTTGTTTGATGCGGATGACAATATCATCCCAGCCTTTTAAATCATCATCTTTCAGCTGGTTTTCAATATGTTTGCTTTTATCAAACTTGATATGCCGCTCTGTTTCGACATTACGCAGTTGCGCATCAATCGACTTTAAATTTTGATACAGAGAAAATAGCGCATTGACCCACACCTGGTCATATTGCTGTTCAGAGCGCAATTTCTCCAAAGATAGCTTTAAATTGGCAAAAGCGTGTTTAAAGCGTTTGTTATGTTGATAGGTTTCCCGGTGCAAAATACTGTGACTTAAATCTTTGCAGGCCTTCGCCTGGATAGAAAGAATCCGCTGAAAGCGAAATAAAATGTCGCTATGTTCAAAAATTTTGACCAGTTTCTGATAGTCAATGTGCGCTGAATCTGCACGTTCATGGATATCCTGCGCCACAAAATAATATTGCAGGCTGCGACGGGTATCTTTTTGCCCCCGGTCACCTTTTAAGCGGGTGAGAAGCGCAGTTTTCATTTCATTGAAAATGCCGACCAGCTTGCCATTTTCCAGCGATAGCTCAATCATGCTTTGCTGATAACTGTCTGGGGTCATGTCGACATCAAACAGATTGGACTTGGCAAACAGAAAGTCACCCAGTGATGAATAGCACTGTGAGAGTTTGTCTTGAACCTGACGCACAGGAAACAGTAAAAAACTGATGGTGGAAATCAGGCCATACCATGCAGCACCTGCAACCAGCAGCAAGGCTTGGCTATACCAGTTGTCAAATAACTCAACACCGAGCATCGAGTAAACGGAAATCACCAGACAACCATAGGAAATGGTCGCATAACGCCGTCCCAAGGAACCGAGCAGAATCAAACCAATACAAGATACAATCAGCCCGAGAGCAAACAAAACTGGATAAGGAAATAAAAAATAAATCGAAACAGCAGTAATAAAGAAGCCGATATAAGTATAAATCAGGTTCATGATGCGAACCGAAAAGCGGTCATCAATATCACTTAAGCCGGCAGCAACCACACCCAGGGTCAAGGGAATGGTGGCTAACTGATGCCCCATAAAATAGGGCACAAAGGCGGTTCCTGCAAATGCAATAATCATGCGCAGGTTATACATAAATGTCGTGTTATAAGTCGCTTGTTTAAGACGCGTCAGCCAAGATTTCAAGTTATGTCCTAATCACCAGAGGATTTATGTATGGAGAAGTAAATTATGTGAAATTTCACTCTCAATCCTTAGAAATAATACTATGTACAGTGTAAGCTTGTCTTTAAAGCCTGCATTTAAAAATTAAATATCGATATGTCTGAACAACAGTCTACACAACAATATTCCACGGCATGGATTATGCTGCTGGCCTTATTGACCTCATTAGGTCCACTTTCTATTGATATGTATTTACCAGCCTTGCCACAAATGGCACAGGATTTTGGTGTCAGTACGCAAATGGTGGCCAATACTTTGCCAGCTTATTTTTTAGGTCTGGCTTTGGGGCAGCTGATTTATGGTCCCTTGAGTGACCGGATTGGGCGCAAAACCCCGCTCTATTTTGGCTTGGCACTTTACGTGGTGGCAAGTCTGCTGTGTATTTTTGCCAGCAATGAGTGGAGCTTGATTGCTGCACGTATATTACAGGCGGTTGGGGGCTGTGTCGGGGTAGTGATTGCACGGGCTGCCATTCGTGACCGTCTGGATATGCAGGCTTCTGCTCAGGCCTTTGCCAGTATGATGATTGTGATGGGAATTGCCCCGGTTATCGCGCCAAGTTTAGGCGCCATTGTATTGAAGTTCTTTGCCTGGCAGGCAGTATTTGGTTTTTTAACTATGATTGGGTTGATCTGTTTAGTCTGTGTACACTTTTTCTTTAAAGAAAGTTTGCCGCTTGAACACCGTTTAAAGCTGAATGTCGCCCAGATTATTCAGCTATATGGCAGTATTTTTAAAGACCCGAGTTTTAAATGGCCAATGTTGGCCGGCTGTTTTTCTGGTGGCATTTTATTCTGTTATATCAGTTCCTCTGCTGCAGTGTTGATGGATGATTTTGGATTAACTCAACAGCAATTTGCTTATGCATTTGGCCTGAATGCCTTTGGTATCATGTTGTTATCGACCTTAAATAAAAAGCTGGGTCATCAATTTTCGGTAATGAGCCGCCTGAAAATAGGCGGCATCATTCAGTTAATTGGAGCATCCATTTTATTTGTCGCAGGTTTTATTGGTCATAGCCCATTATGGGTAGTATTGATGGGCATGTTCTGGGCAGTGGCAGGCATTGGCTTTACCGGCCCGAATGCGATGGCATTGGCCATGTCGGAACAGGGGGCGCAAGCCGGTACAGCCAGTGCCATTATGGGAAGTATGCAATTTGCTTGTGGCTTGCTTGGCGGCGTGATTTTGAATTTTCTCATCTGGAATTCATTGCTCAATATGGGGATTTTGATGTTGATCTTCGTGGGAATTACATTGCTTTCCATTATGCAGCTCAGCAGACAGCTTCAGAATAAAAGTTTTAATACCTAAATATAAAAAAAGAGATCTGAAAACCAGGTCTCTTTTTTATTGAAGCCAATTATTGATCCATAAACACAGTAAATTCTTCAACCGCAATACGTGGCGTAATAAAGCTATTCACGATATGTTCGGGGTCGGCATAACCAAGCGCGACTGTACAAACCAGTTCTTCATCTTCCGGGGCATTCAGCACATCCATTACGATGCCATGAAAATGATTCCAGGCTGCTTGAGGACAGGTATCCAGCCCGCGTGCTTTTGCTGCAATTATCACGTTTTGAATCATCATGGCAATATCCATTTTTGAGCCAATACCCATGGCTTTATTTACGGTGAAATACAGCCCAACCGGCGCATCAAAAAGTTGAAAATTTCGCAGTTGTTGCTGTGCCATTTTATCTTTTTCACCTTTTTGAATATTTAAGAGACCATATAGACCCCAGCCATTTTCACGGCGACGCTCAATAAAAGGGGAAATCCATTTTTCTGGATAGTAGGCAAAAGTTTCTTGATGCTGCTGTGCAAGTTCAGGTTTTTCATAAAGTTCAAGTTGTGCCTTGCATACACGCTCGACCATTTCATCACGCTTTTTTCCGCTAACCACATAGACCTTCCAGGGTTGGGTATTGGTTCCTGATGGCGCCCGGCTTGCTACTGCTAAAATATCTTTAATCATATGCGGATCAACAGGCTGATTCAAAAAAGCACGCACGGAATGGCGAGAAGTAATAGCAGCATCCACGTTCTGAACTTGCGCTAAAATCATAAAATTCCTTTTGAAATGAGTTTTTTAACATCCTTTGACTATATACATTAGTCGAATGTCTAATTGTTAAGCTGTATACGAAATGTGTATAAATATATGAATATTCGAATTATTTTTTAATTGAATCTAAAAATAAGATCATTTACTAATCATTGTTCGGGAAAAATGATTTTAATAAAAGCTAAAAATTGCTAGATTTGGCATGATGTGTGATTTGTCACATGTTGTAAATTTATAATATTTTAAGTTTTTTTACTGTACTCATAAGCTGAAAATGCAATGATTTTTTAAGCTTGTTAATTTTTGAATGTTGTTTTTTCATAGATTTATTGGGTTTTTAAAAATGACTGAATGCATGGATGCGGATATTTAACAGATCGGAGATTTTAACAATGGGTCAATTACGTAACGGTAAATTTATGGCTAAGGGTTTAGCATTGGCAGTCACTGCGGTAATGGTTAGCGCAGCACAGGCCGGTACAGCTGAACAAAAACAAATTCAGGACTTACGTAAAGAAGTAGAAGCATTAAAATCTTTAATTCAGCAACAACAGCAAGTTCAACAACAGCAACAAACTCAAATTGAACAAGTTAAAGCACAACCTGTTCAACTTGCAGCAGCGCCTGCAGCTAAAGCTGAAGCGTCTGCAACAGGCTTTAAAACTAAAGCCGGCGCAAGTGTAAACCTGTATGGTTTCGTGCGTGGCGATGCTAACTACATTATTGAAGGTGCGGATAACGACTTTGGTAATGTGGCTAAAGCCGGTACAGCTGGTGCAGGAACATCGACTGTAAACGACAAGCTACGCGCGACCGGTAAAACAACACGTTTTGGTTTAGATTTTTCAGCACCTGTAGGGGCAGACAACAAGGTTGGCGGTAAAATCGAAGTTGACTTTGCTGATACCAATGGATCGAATGACGGACTGCGTTTACGTCACGGTTATTTAACTTATAATGACTGGTTATTTGGTCAAACCACCTCTAACTTCCTGTCAAATCATGCGCCTGAAATGATTGATTTCAGTACCAACGTGGGTGGTGGTACTCAACGTGTTCCACAAGTTCGCTACAATTTTAAACTTGCACCACAAACTCAACTGTTCGTTTCAGCTGAAGAAGGCGATAGTACGGGTGATGGCATCAAATATCGTTTACCTAATTTAACTGCGAAATTGGTTCAAGGTTTTGCTGAGGGTAAAGGTTCAGCATCAGCACGTGCTTTAGTTGAAAATTATAAATCGACCACAGCAGATGATGACAAAACCGGTTGGGGTATTGCTGCAGGGGTAAACTATCAAGTTGCTGATCCTTTAAAAGTATCTGCTGATGTTTCGCATGTTGTGGGTAACGGTAACTACCTCTATGGTAGCAACAGCGCTTATTCTGTCGATTCTGCAAATAACAGTATTGAGCAGAATGAATTTAATGCGGTTCAAGTAGGTGCAACCTATAAGATTTTACCTAACTTACGTTCGACATTGGCTTATGGTGCATTGTTTGCTGATGATGGCACTGACTATGCGCGTCTTAATACTGCAGCCAATGAAAAAGTTCAACAGGCGTGGATTAACTTTATCTATACACCAGTTGCGCCAATTGACCTAGGTGTTGAATATATCAATGGTAAGCGTGATACCTTTGCTGGACAGTCATTTAAAGATAACCGTGTAGGCTTAATGGCAAGATATAATTTCTAATTCAAAACTGGAAATTTGAAAAGAGGCGATTTATTCGCCTCTTTTTTATTTGAAAATTTATTTTTAATCTCCAATTAATATTAAAGCCATCTAATTAGCATTGTGTAATACCCATCTTTTCCATAAGTAAAAATGGGTAAAAAGATGAGATAATATAAATATGGGATGGCAAATCTATGCGCTATCGTCTTTTTAGGACTGCTATTTTTTTGATGAACAATTTACGAAATAATACAGTTTTGCAAATTAATCATTCTTAAACTGTATGCCTTTTTTGCGAACAGCTTTATTTATATTTAGGTGGTTCATGAGCAACATCAAATTTAGTTTTATTGTTTTGGCAGTATTGGGTATAGGGGGATGTCAAACGGTGACTCCGCCCAAGTTTACTGTTGGTTCGACAGGACTATCTGAACCACCTGCTACAGATGCTCAAGTTCGGGCAGACCGGATTAATTTTAAAAAACTTAAACAGCGGGAAAACCGTCCTATTGTTGCCTTGGTGCTGGGGAGTGGAGGCGCGCGGGGCTATGCGCATATTGGAGTCATTCAGGTATTGGAGCAGCAAGGAATACACCCTGATTTGATTGTAGGTACCAGTGCAGGCAGTATTGTGGGTTCCATTTATGCTAGTGGCAAAACAGCAGAAGAGCTACGCACTATTGCTTTAAGCATGAAAGCCAATGATGTTCGTGATGTAAAGCTGGATATGAAAGGTTTTTTTGACGGCCAAAAAGTTGAAAATTACGTTAATCAGCAAGTTAATAATACGCCGTTGGAATCCTTAAAAATTCCCATGTACGTGGTCGCAACGGAGTTAAAGGAAGGCAAAAAAGTCGTCTTTAATTATGGCAATACCGGACAGGCAGTACGCGCTTCAGTGTCTATTCCAAGCATGTTTATTCCGACCAGAATTGGGAAAGAGGAATATGTTGATGGTGGTCTGGTGAGTCCGGTGCCGGTAGAGGTGGCACGCGATTTAGGCGCGGATATTGTGATCGCCGTTGATATTCTGGCGCAACCCATGCATACCGAAACCCGGAATGTCTGGGGAATGTTTAATCAAAATATCAATATTATGCAAAGCCGTTTAGCTGAAGAAGAACTCAAGCACGCAGATATCATCATTCAGCCAGACTTAAGGGAAAAAGGGCATATATTTGATGTTAAAGGCCGTGAAATGACCATGCAAGCCGGAGTAGAGGCAGCGCAGAATCAATTAAATACAATTACAACGTTATTGAAACAAAAGCATTATCCATTCGGTTATACCATTCAGCAATTAAGCGTTCAGGATTAGAACCTTGAATACAATGTAATGATGAAGTCGAATCTTGATAAGGATTCGATTTCATCATTGCGATGCTGTTATGTTTTAGTCTCTTTGAACGTGGGTTTTGATGGATAAATCATCAAAACTCACTGAAATATACTCTAAAGATAAACTAATTAATTGATATTACTAAATAAAATAAACTAAGCGATTAAAGCTTTCATTCTATATTATTTTTGTATTAATATGTTTTTGTTCAATGATTTAAGTTTACCAATGAATCAAAAGTGACTAAACTGGATTGTATTGAAATGGTGCTAAAACATATTTCTGTAAGGATGGTTAAATGAATAGCAGCAATATGAAAATAGAAAAATTTACCATAGGCCAAAAAGTCAAAATGGCGAGTATGGGAAATCTGGTATTTACTATAATTGCAGAAAATACTGATGGCACCTATAGTGTTGAAACCCAGCTCGACCAGCAAAATGTATTGAGTTACGGCAATATTTCCAAAGAAATGCTGCGCAATGTAACGGCTTAATTTTATTCTAATATTGCTATTTAGCTGTTTGATAAGACAGCTTTAACCATAGCACTGATGTACACATGACTTTAACTTTTCACTTTATTCCTGTGTAGTCGAGTAATAATCCAAATGTACATTTTAAAATATGCCGCCATTTTTTTGTAATCTTATTTTTAGAACAAATATTCTATTAAAATCAGGCTATAAGAAAATTGCTTATGCGTCAGTGAGTTGGTGAATTAGATATATATTTTCTTGAATGATAGTAAAATCACTATAAATAATAATGATGGTTTTATTGCCCATTTCGACATTTTAATGCACAGAAAAACGATATAATCATTCCTTATACTATTGTCTATAAAAGAGTCTAGAGAACGCGATGTCCCCATTAGATCAAATTGCTCCAGCATTAGATGACCAGTCTGAATTAACCATGACAGTTTTAATGACTCCTGATATGGCAAACTTTTCAGGAAATGTTCATGGCGGAACAATTTTAAAGTTATTGGATCAGGTTGCATACGCATGTGCTAGCCGTTATTCAGGCAGTTATGTGGTGACCTTGTCGGTGGATAAAGTAAATTTCAAAGAGCCGATTCATGTGGGTGAACTCGTTACTTTCCTTGCCAGTGTCAACCATGTTGGCCGTACTTCAATGGAAATCGGGATTCGCGTAGAAGCACAGAATATCCAGAAGCGTACCGTACGTCATACCAATAGTTGTTACTTCACTATGGTGGCCGTGGATGAAAACGGTAAACCAAAACAGATTCCGGCATTAAATCTGGACAATGACTGGAAACGTTGCCGTTTCGAGGCTGCTGAACATCGTAAAGTGGCACGTTTGCAAGAAAGTCATCATCCCTCATGCAGTATTTATAAAAAAACCTCGCAATGCTAATACTGTATTAAAGATTAAAATCGACTAAAAGTTGATATATGAAAAGACTGCTTTATAGCAGTCTTTTTTGCTTTTAAAGGGATGATCAGGTCTGTACAGGAAATAAAAATTAGCCTAATATGAAACGATACGTATCGTTTCGATTGGGTGGTTCATGTCTGAATTAGAGAAAACTTCCCGACGCAAGCAATGTATTTTGCAGGCAGTAACTGCAGCGCTACAAGAATATGACTACAGTCATTTAACGGTAGAAGATATTGCAGCTCGGGCAGGTGTAGGTAAATCTACCATTTACCGCTGGTGGAAGCATAAATCGGATCTGGTTTTTGATGCCTTTAAAGAGCAAACCGCTTCGGTCTTTGATCTGGATTTTCAGCAAAGTCTTGAATTTAATCTGAATCAGCAGCTTTTAAAATTGTCCCTCGCACTCAATCATCCAGTCGGGCGTGCCTTATTGGTGGTCATGGCAGAGCATCGTGAAGCTGCCGGTGATTTCTTTAGACAATATTTATTACCGCGTCGTGAACAGACCCGCAAGTTGATTCAAATCGCAATCGAGCGTAAAGAAATTATTGCCGAATATCCCTTTGAACTGATGCTGGATACGCTGTACGGGCCAATTCACTATCAGATTATTTTCTTTAATTGCAAGCCGGATGAAGCTTACATACATAATCTTGTAAGTTTGGTAATGCAACCTGTTCTGGTTCAAAAGTAGCACCAGGCTACCGCTAAGTTGGTCATTATGTCTGCGACAAACACTGAGCGTTTATGGAATCGCTCGTTTATATTGTGTCTATGCAATAACCTGTTTTTATTTACCTATTATTATGCCTTGTTGACCATTCTACCGATTTACATCATGAAGGATTTAGGCGGAACGGTGAAAGAGGCAGGTTTGGCATTGACCCTGTTTCTGGTGTCTTCCATTGCGGTTCGGCCATTTTCCGGACTGATTGTGGAAAAATTAGGCAAAAAAATCGCTTTTCGCGGTTCAGAATTGCTATTTGTTCTTTTTGCTTTTAGCTATCTATTTGCCGACAGTATGTGGGCTTTATTACTGATCCGATTTATTCACGGCATCTGGTTTAGTGTATTAACCACCGTGACCGTGCCCATAGCGAATGATTTTATTCCCGATCATCGCAAGGGCGAGGGCATGGGCTATTTTGTCATGTCGACCAACCTTGCCGTAGTGTTTGGGCCTTTAATTGCCTTAACTGTGTTGCAGTTTACTGATTTCAAGATGCTATTTGCGTTATTAACTGCTGTGATCAGTCTAGGTTTTATCTTCTGTTTAATCATTCCGGTACAACAGCAGGACAAGGTTGCTTTCACGGCTGAGACTCAAGAAAAAAACCGTCTGGGTTGGCATGACATTATTGAAACACGTGCCATACCGATTGGCTTTGTGGCATTGCTGACTGCATTTGCATATTCCAGCATTATGAGTTTCATTACCGCGTATAGCGAATCTAAAGATTTGCTGGCGTATACCAGCCTGTTTTTCATTGTCTTTGCTGTTTCCATGATTGTGGTGCGGCCGTGGGTAGGTAAAATTTATGATCGCAAGGGCGCCAGTGCAGTCATTTATCCTTCCTTTATTTTCTTTGCCATCGGTCTGGTCGTGGTCAGTCTGATCTCCAATCAATGGCTGCTCTGGTTATCTGCTATATTTATTGGTATTGGTTATGGCTCACTGTTTCCATGTTTTCAAACTATTGCCATTCAGTCTGTCGGCAAACAGCGTATGGGACATGCCATTTCCACATTCTTTACCCTGTTTGATTTGGGCATGGCAATCGGTTCAGTCATTTTAGGATTGATGATTGCCTATTATGGTTATCAACTGAGTTATTTATTCTGTGCTGGAATTACTGTACTAACGCTATTTGTTTATAAATACACAGTTTCGGCATCACTGAAGCAACCTAAATAAAGAGAGGTCCGGCACGTGGAATTACGTCATTTACGCTATTTTGTTGCTGTTGCACAAGAACTGAATTTTACCAAGGCAGCACAGCGCATGTGTACGGTGCAACCCTCTTTGAGCCAGCAAATTAAAGATCTGGAACATGAGGTCGGTGTTCAGTTACTGGTTCGATCCAACCGTAAAGTTGAACTGACTGAAGCGGGAAAATCCTTTTTAAAAGAAGCATTGCTCAGTTTGGAGCATGCAGAAAAAGCCATTGATGATGCGCGGAAAATTGCCAACCTGAACAAAGACCAGTTGAATATTGGCTTTGTGCCTGTGGCAGAAATGAAAATTTTTCCCTATATCATGCCGAATATACGGGCTCATTTTCCCGATATCAAAATCAACTTTCATAGCCTGACCGATGCCAACCAGCTGAAAGCGTTAAAGAAAGGCGATATTGATATTGCCTTTACCCGCTATGTCGATGAATCAGATGAGCTGGAACATGTGCAAATTTTTAGTGAACCTCTGGCTTTAATCGTACCTAAAGATTCACCGATTGCCGATCAGCGGCATATTAGTATCAAGAGTTTTAATCATCAAGATTTTGTGATTAGTGATGAGGATGCTTCACCGCAGCTGCATAAAATTATTACCGATTTCTTTAAGCAATCTAAACTGGATGTCAACGTCGTACAGCACTCGACCAATATTCTGTTAAATGTCAATTTAGTCGGGATGGGGGTAGGCTGGAGTCTGGTACCGGCTTATGTGATTCCGCTCTTGGGCGATAAAATTATTGTGAAAAATACCATCGAACCTTTACCGATGATTGACCTGTATGCCAGTTATCGCAAAGAACAAAAAAATGAGCTGATTGAACTGATTTTAAAAATTTTGAAAGAGCAGTTCTATATGGGGTTCTTTTAAAAAAAACGTTCAAATCATGTGATGTTTTTAAACGGGCGAAAGCATCGTCACCGGATGAATCTGTCACATAATACTCATCTATACGCAATGAAATCGCTTTATACTCAAAAAATAAAATAACAATAGAGATCGAATGAAAATGATGAAGCTATATAACAATGCCCAGTCGCGTGGCATGACCTTGATGCCTCTGTTGAAAGAGCTAGATATTGAAGACCAGATTGAACAGATAGAAGTGCCTTATGAAAACATGCATCAGGCTGAATATACGAGTATTAATCCTATGGGAAAGGTGCCTTGTCTGGTCGATCAGGGCATCGTAATTTCTGAAGTCGCGGCTATATTTGCTTACTTGGCTGATAAATATATAGAAAAAGGTTTGGCACCCGCTCTGGATGATCCCAAGCGCGGTGCCTATCTGAAATGGATATTCTTTGCTCATGGTCCTTTGACTGAATATATGGATTTAAAAGGGCTTAACGTGCCGAATGAGCAAATTGAACAAAGAAAACGGAGCCTGACTTTTGGTCATGAGGAGAGCGTATTGGCATTTCTAAAAAAGGGTATGCAAGAAGCAAATCTGTATTTGCTGGGTGAGAAAATTTCAGCAGCAGATTTATTTTTGGGTTACTGGCTGGTTTTTGCCATCTCTTTTAAAATTTTGCCGTATCTGGATGAGTTCAAGCCGTTTATTCAGCTTCTGGCACAGCGTGACTCCATGAAAAATGTACCGTGGTTTCAGAAAATAAATGATTAATTTAATTACTTAATATAAGTGGAAATAAAAAAGACCACGCTTTCACGTGGTCAGGTCTCTGAATATGATTCAGTGAATGTATTTTTATATCTGCATTATTTTACATGTAGCTTTTTAAACAGTTGTTGGCTCACGTGATCCAGCGTTTGTGGAATCGTAAGCGCTGCCACAAAGCGGTCAGGACGTAAGATAACAACCGATTCAGAGGTTTTACCAAACCAGCTGCGAATATCGGTACCAATATCACCCAGAGTAATCACGCCGTCAAATTGCTTGCGGTTTTCATTGCCAAACTGAACTTCAGGAATGACTTGAATAAATTTAACGCCTAATTTTTTCCAGACTTGCATGGTGGTATCCGAGAGGCCCCATTGAGGATCGACTCCCCAGGCAATAATGGCAAAGTCATTGCCAATCACCTCATCCAGTAAAACTTGTTCACCCGACTCAAGTTTCACTTGCGGCTGGATAAACATCTTGCCGACCGGAGATTCTTTCTTGCCGTCTGCTAGCAAGGCACCGTCATGATATTTCGGCATCGGTTTAAAACGCATTTCAAGCAAATATTGTTTAATCGGCTTGATGTAATTCAATGCGTAGGCAATACCGTCACGGATGAAACCTTGCCATTTTTTCGGTGGCGCAAGTACGTGGCCTGCCATTACTGAAAGATCAATCATAGCTTTGGCATGGTCTTTACGTTCAATCTGGTAAGAATCTAATAAATCTGGGGTAGCTTTGCCCTGAATGACCAATGCCATTTTCCAGGCCAAGTTAAAGGCATCGCGCATACCGCTGTTATAACCCTGACCTTGCCATACCGGCATAATGTGTGCGGCATCGCCGGCAAGTAAAATACGGTCAATACGGAATTTATCAGCAATACGGGCATTGTGTGTATAAACACGCTGACGGATCACTTCGATATTTTCAGCATTCGGTAATACTTTAGACAGTAATTTGGCGATGTTTTCAGGTTTGCTCAGTTCTTCCTGAGTTTCACCCGGCATCACCATAAATTCGAAACGGCGGATGCCATGCGGAAGTGCAGCAGATACGTATGGACGAACCGGGTCGCAGCATAGGTAAATATGCGGTGTTGCCAGAGGATCATTTTCAATATCAATCACGATCCACTGGTTTGGTGCGGTTTTACCATCAAAGCCAATATTTAGAGTACGACGTACAATTGAGTTACCGCCATCGCAGGCAATCAGGTATTGTGCATGCACGGTTTCTTCATTTTGGTCTTTATCTTTAATTTTAAGTGTTACGCCGTTGGCATCCTGGCTAAATTCATTCAGTTGACGTGAAAAAAGCACTTCAGTTTTTTCATACTGCTTTAAACCTTGCAGTAAGACATTATCGACCTGTGGCTGAATAAAGGCATTACGACGGGAGAAACCGAATTCGCGGGTGAGTGGCTGAATGTCGGCAAAACAGCGACCTTTTGGCGTCAAGAAACGCATAGCGTGGTTCGGCGTAGTATGCGGCAAGACCTGGTCAACCAAACCGAGTGATTGAATGGTACGTAAAGATTCATCATCAATACCAATGGCACGCGGATAATCAATCAAACTGTCCAGTTGTTCGATCACCGTGACCTGAATGCCTTGTTTACTTAGATAGTTCGCAATAGTCAAACCAACAGGGCCTGCGCCCAAGATAGCCACTTCAGTCGTGAAATTCGTTTTGTTGCTCATAGCGAATGTCCATTCAATCAATCCACATTTAAGGGTATTAACGGTGAAATTGAGGGTCTAAACAAGCTATGCCATAGTAGATCTATTGAATGACAAAAAAACATTAGAAATAGTTTTAATTGATTAAATTATTGAAAATAAACAATTATATTCATTATTGGCTATATTTTTTTTAAGCCTAATGATCATTTTTTTCTATCATTCATCAATATCGGGTTAAAAATAAAAAAGCTGAACGATGTATATCATTCAGCTTTTCTCACTCAATCGTGCTTTAGGTTAAATAAGCAATAGGGAGGGAGTAAGGTAAGTTAAGGTTTAAGAGCCTTATTGTGCTGGTTTAGCTGGTTTTTCTTCAGCAGCAGTTTCTGAAGCAGGCTGAGCAGCAGATGATTTATCAGCAGCACTTTCCGAAGTTGTAGCAGGCTGTTCCTGGGTTGAAACAATGACTTTTGCTTCTTCTTTTTGTTTATCCGTAGTTGCAGCAAAAGTGCTTGCTGCAGCAATGGCTAAAGTAGAGGCAAGTAAGATTTGAGTTAATTTCATTTTAAGCATCCTTTATTTTCTAAAAAGTTATTCGATCCATATTTATCATCACATAAATATGAACAGGGCCCATGCTAAAGACCTGCGGGAGAGCGGGCAATCAAAGCAACAAAGTGAAACAGAGCGGTTAACCTGAAAAATACAAGCAAGTGTGTGCTGTTTATTTACTGTAAAAAATGCGCTGAACAATGCATAGAAAATGTATGCAGATATTTCTATATAAGCTTTTTTAATGCATTTTCTTACTTAAAAGACACAAAAACAGCAGAAAATAATCGTTTTAACAAACCGGTTGTTTCAATTAAATGTAAAGAAATTTTGCAGATTTTTTGAGATTATTTTCTATTTTGAGTGATTTAGTGCACTAAAAATAGCGTATTGCTGCCGATGATATTTTTTATAGTCTACTGAGTTATTTCAATAAAATTTGATCAAACGGGTTGCTAGGTCTTTTAAATGAAGTGAATACATTGCCAGAGCTAGAGGAAAAAATTAAAGTGGAGTTCTATACAGATTTTTGAGCACCTTTTTCGGCTAAGTTGTCCTCATCACTGCATTGATTAATCTCCCTGGCCATGAATAGCGAGTAAGTTTTGAAACTGATTTCTCCCACTCAAGCAGTACCGACACATATTATTTCCGGGTTTTTAGGCGCTGGAAAAACCACCTTGCTTAAACATTTACTTAGCCAGAAGCCGGAAAATGAAGTCTGGGCGGTGCTGATGAACGAGTTTGGGCAAATTGGAGTTGATCAGCAGCTATTACCGCAAACCCAAGGCTATGAAGTTAAGGAGTTACTCGGTGGTTGTCTGTGCTGTAGCAGCCAGTTGCCGATGCAGATTGCCTTGTCGCGGTTATTATCAGAAAGCAAACCGGACCGGTTATTTATCGAACCCACAGGTTTGGGACATCCTGCACAATTACTGGAACAACTGACCGAGCCACACTGGCAACAGAGTATTGCCATGCGGGCATTAGTGACCGTGATTGATGGCTCGCGTTTGCATGATAGTGATTGGAGCAAGCAGAACCTGTATGCAGACCAGTTAAAAGCAGCACAAATTATTGTGGTGTCTCATGCGGATACGATGAATTTTGCAGATGATCAGGCTTTAGCAGCATTGAAAATTGAATATCAGGCCTATCAACAGACTTGGCTGATGAGCGGGCAGGAGCATATTTCACTTCAGCAAATTGACCAGCCTTATGTGGGAACTGAACGCAAAATTCAGCCTTTATTGAAAATTCAGAAAACATTTTCAGCAGGACAGTCCTTGCCAGAAATTAAACAGTTGCCTTATCACTATGCTGAAACTGCTCAAGGTTATAGTGTGGCAGGCTGGAAATTACCCAAGCGCTGGCAATTCGACTTTTATGCCTTGCTGGATTTATTGTGTGAACAGCAAGACTGGCTGCGGATTAAAGCCATTTTTAATACCAATCAGGGCTGGAAAACTTTTAATTTTAATCCGGAACAGTTTAATTATCAGTCTTCAGAAGAAGGCATTGATAACCGTATTGAAATTATTGTGCAAGACCAGCGCGACTGGCAATATTTTGAAGAGCAGTTATTTCAATGTCAGTTGAATCGAGATGAGCCCTAAAAACAACTCTGCAAAATCGGTCTAAATCTTATATGCTAGGCGCCAAATTTGAGGATACTTGTATGGCGCTTAAAGCAACGATTTATAAGGCAGATTTGAATATTGCCAATATGGATGATCATCAATACGGTGATTATCAACTGACCATGGCTTTACATCCATCTGAAACCATTGAACGCTTGATGGTGCGTATTTTGGCCTATGCCCGTTTTGCCGATGAAGCCTTGGAATTTACCAAAGATTTATTTGAAACCGATGAGCCGGCATTGTGGCAAAAAGACCTGACCGGTCAACTGGTGAAATGGATTGAAGTGGGCAGTCCGGATGAAGATAAAGTCAAAAAAGCCAGCGCGCGTTGCAAGCAAGTGGCTGTTGTTACTTATGGTTCAGCTGTGGATGAATGGTATAAGCGCAACAGCAAATTAAAAACTTTAAGCAATGTGCAAGTGTGGAAACTCTCGACCGCGACTACTGATGCCTTGCCGCAATTATGCGAGCGCACCATGCAATTGCAGTTAAATGTGATGGATGGCGAATGGACCTTGATTGGCGATCATGCACAAGTTGTGGTGGAGTGGGAACAGTTACAATAAGGACAAATAAGGATGCAAGTCTAGGCTTGTATCCTCACTAAAAAATTGCGTATACCTGAAAACAATAAAAATGAAAAAAGGGAAAATATATGCATCCGGATCTCTATCGTTTGCTGATTGCCCTGGGCATTGGTGCAATTATTGGCGCAGAGCGTGAATATCGCAGTAAATCTGCCGGCCTTCGCACCATGATTATGGTCAGTCTGAGTTCATGTCTATTTACCATTATGTCTTTAAAAATTGGCATCGACAGCCAAGACCGGATAGCCGCCAATATTCTGACCGGTTTGGGTTTTGTTGGCGCAGGGGTGATTTTTAAAGATGAAAACCGTATTTCCGGCATTACTACTGCTACTACCATCTGGATGACGGCCGCCTTGGGTATGGCAGCTGGCGCAGGTTATGAACTGTTAAGCCTGTTCGCCACCTTGATTGTTTTGATCGTGCTGATTTTTTTGATTTATGTCCAGGAGGGGATAGAAACCCTGAGCCAGGCACGTACCTATCGAATTATTTGTCCTTATCAGCGCAAAACTTTAGATCAATATGAAGCGCTATTTAAGACCTATAACATGAAAGTGGTGCGCAGTGTGCAGCATAAAACCGAGCAGCGCATGAGTGGACGCTGGATTTTAATCGGCTCGGCTGAAAATCATAAAAAATTGACGGCTTATTTATTGAATGATTCCAATATCCAGGAGCTGAGTTTTTAAATATACATAATTTAAAGCATAAAGAACTCATCTGAATCCGGTTTATAATAGTGATTGAAAATTTAGTGCTCTGTTTAGGTAAATGATGATGAATGAATTAGAAATTATTGATTTAAAAGTAGGTGAAGGCAAAGAAGCGGTGAAAGGCGCGCTAATTACCACACATTATACTGGCTGGCTGGAAGATGGAACCAAGTTTGATTCGTCGATTGATCGTGGCAACTACTTTGAAACTGTAATTGGAACAGGCCGAGTAATTAAAGGCTGGGATCAGGGCATTATGGGCATGAAGGTCGGTGGTAAACGTAAATTACTGGTTCCTGCACATTTGGCTTATGGTGAGCGAAAAATGGGTAAAATCATTCCTGCAAATTCCAATCTTATTTTTGAAATTGAATTGTTTGATGTGAAAACACGTGATTAATCTCTCATTTATGGTTGATTAAAAAGTATTCTGCAAGAGACATGGCTGTATCTTGCAGATAATTGAAAAATAATTTGAGTTTTATTTTTTTATCGCTACATTAATTAAAGGACAAGCATAATTTAAGGACAATTTATATTTGTATAAGAACAAGAGATTAATTCATTTTTTCCAGTTATTTTTATTGCTCTGTTTATGCGTATGCCTGGGGCGAAAGCAACTGTGGGCAAATGAGGCGACTGCTTCGAAATCTTCTTCTGTACAGCAAAAATTATTCAATAATGTCCAGTTTACTGAAAATAGCAGTACTGCCTTACAGGGAACATGGCAGTATTATCCTGAACAGTTCATTATCCAGCCTAGCGCAATTTTAAAATCTCACACTGTAAATTTACCGGGTTCTTTCAAGGAAATCATAGGGAGTAATGAGACCTACGGTACCTTTATTGGGCATTTTAAAATCCCTAAACAATATCTGGGTCGAAATATCGCGATCTACATTCCCAATCAATATAGTGCCTATCGTATGTATTTAAACGGAGCTTATGTACTTCGCTTGGGTCAGATCGGTAAAGATGCCAAAAGCCATCAATCAGAAAATGCGCCTAGAATAGCGTTTACGGTGCCGTATAAAGAAGAACTGACCATTACTTTCCAAATCTCCAGTTTTAAAAATGTACATGGTGGTTTAGAAAATTCTATGCGGATCGGGATCGCAAAAACCATTACCCGCCAGTTTGAACAACTGATGATGAGTATAGGCCTAGTATGTGGGGCAGTATTCGGTATGGGGTTATTTACCCTGATGTTTTCACTTTTTCAGGGAAAAATCGGGCGCAGCAGTATTCGGGTTTTTGTATTTGGTCTTTTCATCCTATTTTTGGCTTTACACAATTTATTTTCAGCACCGTATGCCTACACCACATTTACCAATATTAGCTGGTTATGGGGACAGCGCTTAGAATATTTATTTACGGCTTTAGCAATTGTATTTTTCTTAAGTTATATGTATTTGCTCAATCGCCGTTATTTAAATTTAATCGTTTATTCGGCTGTAATGTTCATTCTGGCGGTTAATATTGTGGTGATTTTTTTTACCACTCCCGAAGTATTCCAGAGTTTAGCATTATATAGTTCGCTATTTAGTATTGTGGTGATTCTGAATTTTGCCTATGGTTTTTATATCACGCTAAAATCTAAAGAAAAATATTCGACAATTAACATGTGGGCGGTGATTTTGTTATGCGTGACCTTCATACATGATTTCTTATTAAATCTGAATCTGATCGAGTCCTTTAACTTAACTTTTATTTCAACCAGTTTTTACGCCTTGCTGATTATGTTTCAGCAGGCAAAAAATTATGCACGGCATAATCATTATATCGAGCAACTGAATAATAATTTAATTGAGCTGAATAACTCGTTAGACAATAAGGTGAAAGAACGGACTGCGCAATTAAATCAGTTAAATGAACAACTGGAACGACAAATTCAAATTGATGCATTAACCGGTGCATTTAACCGCCGCGCTTTGAATATTGAGATACAGCGTTTATTTAATCTGACCCAAAATCACAGTAATAACACCTTGGCATTTGCCATGCTAGATGTGGATTATTTTAAAAATTATAATGATTATTATGGCCACTTGAAGGGTGATGTCATTTTAAAAGACTTGGTTAAGGTGATCCAGCAGGCCTTGCCCCCTTCTGCTTATGTAGCGCGTTATGGCGGGGAAGAGTTTGCCATTCTGCTGCATAACGTACCAAGTGAAGTGGTTTTAAACGTGTTGCAACAGGTTTTAAACGCCATTAGACAACATCGCTTTGAACATTTAAATCGGCCTGACCAGAAGCAATATGTGACCATAAGTATGGGCGTTGCCTGGATGGATCGAAATCATCCTTATACCGATATTCATGAACTGATGAAAGCTGCCGATGTTCAGCTGTATGCAGCGAAAGGTGCCGGGCGGGATCAATATCAGCCTCAATCAGCTTAGCTTTTTTGTTAGCCGCTTTTTAAGCGCTTTTGATCAGCATAAAAGCCAGCATATTCCTTGAAATATTATTGTATTTATACATTTTTTTAATTATTTAACTATAAAAAATATTGGTTTTTAAGTTTCATTTCAGCTTGATTGGATAAAAAGCAGATTCAAAGTTCTGCATGTCGTAAATCATGAAAAGTGTCATTTTCTATTGATCAATGATGTCGCGTGTTCAGAGCATAAAATGATTTTTGAGCACCATTCCATGAAGACTCGATTGCTTTCCACCTTGCTTTCTGCATCTCTTTCCGCCGTTTTATGGCAGTTGCCTCATCTAGCCTGGAGTAAAACGCTGCCAGCCAGCAATCCCATCCTCACGGTAATTGGCTACCATGAAATTACCGATCATCAATCGGCATTGATTCCTGACTATTCGGTAACGACCCAGCAGTTTCAGCAACATATTAGCTGGCTTAAAAATAATGGTTTTCATTTTATTAATGTGGATCAGCTGATTAAAGCACATCAAGGGAAATACCGCTTGCCAAGCAAACCGGTTTTATTCACCGTGGATGATGGCTATGCTTCATTTTATAAAAATGCCTATCCAATAACCAAGACCAATAAAATTCCAGTGGTGCTGGCAGTGGTGGGTTCATGGCTAGAGCCTACAGCAGGGCAAAGCGTTGACTTTTCAGGTGAGAAAATTCCGCGCAATCAAATGTTGTCCTGGGCTGAACTGAAAGAGATGCAGGAAAGCGGCCTGGTCGAAATTGCCAGTCATAGTTATAACCTGCATCGCGGCATTTTGGGCAATCCGCAGGGCAATATGGAACCGGCGGCAGTGACACGGTTATACGATCCTAAATCTGCCAGCTATGAATCCGATCAACATTATCAGCAACGGATTACGGGTGATTTAAAGCAGAATAACCAGTTATTGACTGCCCACGGGTTAAAATCACCACGGATAATGGTCTGGCCTTATGGTCATTACACCATGCAAACCGTGAATATTGCTAAACAGTTGGGCATGCCGATTGCGATTAGTCTGGATGATGGTGCAGATTCAGCACAAAGTTCTTTGGGGCAGCTCAACCGTATTTTGGTGGAAGGCAATATGACCACGGCGGATTTGGCCCAGGAAATTCAAAATCGTCAGCAACATTTAGGCGACAATAACCGTCCACAAAAAATCATGCATATCGATCTGGATTACATTTACGACAAAAATCCAATCCAGCAGGAACGCAATCTGGATCATCTGCTTGACCGGATTGTGGCGATGAAAGTCAATACCGTGTATTTGCAGGCCTTTTCTGATCCGGATGCCAATGGTTCTGCGGATATGGTGTATTTTCCGAACCATTATTTACCGATGCGTGCTGACCTGTTTAACCGTGTGGCCTGGCAAATTCAAACCCGGACTCAGGTGAGTCGGGTCTATGCCTGGATGCCATTACTGGCCTGGGATTTACCTAAAGATAATCCGGTGTCTAAAGAGGTGGTGCTGACCCAGCAATCCGATGATTCCAAGCATCTGAATATGGGCTATCACCGTTTAAGTCCTTTTTCTGTCGATGCACGTAAGACGATTGAGGGGATTTATCAGGACCTGGCCAAAACTGTGCCATTTAACGGCATTTTATTCCACGATGACACCACCTTGTCTGACTATGAGGATGCCAGCCCTGAAGCCTTAAAAGCCTATGCTGCGATAGGTCTACCTACCGATCTGGCCAAAATCCGCAGTAATGATGCCGAGCTGGAAAAGTGGACAGCGTTTAAAACCAAATATATCGATGACTTTGCCATGCAACTGGCGCAGGAAGTCCGTCAGTATCATCCATTCTTGCTGACTGCACGCAACTTATATGCACAGGTTGCCCTGAAGCCTTATGCAGAAAACTGGTATTCACAGTCTTTGGAACAGTCGATTAACCGTTATGACTTTACTGCGATCATGGCGATGCCCTATATGGAGCAGGCTACAGATCCGGATGCTTTTTATCGGGACATCGTTAATCGCGTGAAGCAATATCCGAATGGCATGAAAAAAACGGTGTTTGAATTACAGTCGGTGAACTGGCGAACCAATCAACACGTCCCTTCCGATGAAATGGCCAAGACCATTGAGTCTTTATATACCCAAGGTGTGATGCATGAAGCGTATTATCCGGATGATCCGATTCAGGACTATCCAGATACTCACGTAATGCGCAAAGCCTTTGATATGAAATCCAGCAAACTTATTCCTTAAAGGCATTCCATATGTCAACGCTGCAGCATTTTTGGCATTCTGCATTGCACTTCGTTTTTTATTATCCATTATTTATGTCGTATTTATGGATGATCGGTGCACTGATTTTCTATTGGAAAGAGCGACAAGATCCGCCGTATCGACAGCCTGAAGCACTGCCTGATTATCCAAAGGTAGCCGTGCTGGTGCCTTGTTTTAATGAGGGAGATAATGCTGAAGAAACACTCGGCCATGCATTGGCGCTGGATTATCCTAACTTTGAAGTCATCGCCATTAATGATGGCAGTTCCGATAACACCGCAGCCGTGCTCAACCGTCTCGCGCATCAGCATGAAAAACTGCGTGTGGTGCATCTGGCGCATAATCAGGGCAAAGCCATGGCACTGCAGGCGGGAAGCTTGCTCACCGATGCAGAATATTTGCTTGGCATTGATGGTGATGCCTTGCTTGATCCGCATGCTGCGACCTGGATGTTACGCCATTTTCTGCAGGATGAAACCGTGGCTGCGGTCACCGGTAATCCGCGAATTCGTACCCGTTCGACTCTAATTGGACGCATTCAGGTTGGAGAATTTTCTTCCATAGTCGGCATGATTAAGCGCGCGCAGCGCAGTTTTGGACGGTTGTTTACCGTTTCTGGGGTGATTACTGCCTTTCGTAAAAGTGCCGTGCATGAAGTCGGCTACTGGTCACCCGATATGCTGACGGAAGATATCGACATTACCTGGAAGCTGCAACGTGCGGGCTGGAATATTCACTTTGAACCGAACGCGCTGGTCTGGATTTTAATGCCGGAAACCTTTCAGGGCTTATGGAAACAGCGCTTGCGCTGGGCTATGGGCGGGGCACAGGTGCTGATTAAAAATATCGATGTGTTATTTCAACCAAAACTGAACTTTTTATGGCCATTATTGTGTGAACTGGTTCTGACTCTGGTCTGGTCTTATTTGATGCTGTTTATGGCTATTCTCTGGTTAATCCATTTTGTGGTTCCCTTGGGCATAGCGGGCGTCAGTTCGCCATTTCTACCTTATGGCACCGGCATGCTCTTGGGCGTGACCTGTCTGTTGCAGTTTGCGCTCAGCAAATGGATGGACAGCCGTTATGAACCGTCACTGGGCAAGAATTATTTCTGGATGATCTGGTATCCCTTTGTATTCTGGCTGATCACCCTGACGGCCAGTATTGTGGCATTTCCTAAAGTATTATTACGCGGCGACGGTCAGCGCGCACGCTGGGTCAGTCCAGACCGCGGGATGCGTCATTCGACCTCTACTAATGAGCAAGTGATCCATGAGAAATAATCCTTTAATTATTGATTTACGTCATTGCTTGCCGTGGCATAAACGTTATGCATCGAATACCTCTACTGCCATGATGTGGGCGGTGTGGTTGTTGTTATGGCGACCATTATTGATTGTGCTGGGAATTGTCAGCCTGCAAAAAAATCATGTGTTTCATCAACTGTTTTCTGCCTTTGGCTTGGGCATTGAACATGGGGTGAGTGCATTATTGGCCTGTGCTGTAGCCTTACTGTTATGGTCGAATTTTGTTCCTGCAAAAACAGTAAAGACAAGTTCGGCCAAAAATATTACCGATTATGGACAGCATTTTGGTTTGGCTGTGGAAGACATTAAACAGGGGCGCCAGCAAAAGGTCACAGTGGTTCATCATGATGAACATGGCAAAATTATTCATATTGAATAAAGTCTTTTTTGCTTAAAGCTTGAATTGAGCAAATCCCGAGTCTGCATCCGGCCCGGGATTTTTCTTTATTATGGTATTGGCTATTTGCCAGGTACGCGCAAAGCATAGCAGGCTAAGCCACTACATAGTAACAGCAGCCCCAGATTGAAATGCGAGCTTAACATTTCGTGATTAAGCCAGGTGCCCCACAGTGTAGCCAGTACCGGGCTCATAATGTTCATCAGCATCAGTGTAGTGGGCTTGACGGTGTTTAGCAGCTGATAATAAAAAATCATCGCCAGTACAGATGAAAATACCGCGCTATAGACGAGTGCCATTGTAGTGGGTAAAGAAGGCAGCTCATCGGGCAGTTCTGACCAGAAAAAAGGCAGCAAACTACAATACCCCAACCAAGATACCATCGTGGCACCGGTCATTTGACTGATCGGATGGATATTTGCAGCAACCGCACGCACCGCAAACACAGAAAGGACGTATAAAAACATCGCGACAATTTCCAGACCGATGCCCCATAAATCGAAGAGCAAGTTTTGCGAATTTAAACCCAATGCGAAATACATGCCCAGCATACCCATCACTAAGCCCAGCCATTGATAAGCACTGAATTTTTCACTACGAAAAATATAAATGGCCAGTAAACCTGAAACGAATGGAGCGCTACCATAGATGATAGATATCACCGTGGAAGGTACCTTGGATGCGCCCATATAGCAAAAGGTCATGGATGCAAACAGGCCAAGTGCACCTGCGGCATAACTGAGCAAAGCTTGCAGGTGCAATGGCAGTCTGATTTTGAAATAGGCCTGACATGCCAGAGCAATGGGAATAGCCAAGCTAAATCGGATCAATAAACCCCACGCCCAATGAATTTCATGTACTGTCCAGACGGCTGCAAGTGGAGTGAGTGACCAAATCAGCACGACAGTAGCAAATTGACCGGCTGTAGCGAAGCGTGAATTTCGGTTAAAAGAGGCTACAACCGGCTGGGACAGTGGAGTGGGGAATCCATTTTTATCGATAGGGTGATTCATCAGCTTTTTCCTTGTTTTTAGGCAATAAAAAAGGCCGCTACTGAGGCGACCTTGGGGTATTTATTAGTGAGTGATTTATTCTAAATCATCATCAGGGTACAGATTCCAAGGTACCTCATGTAAAAACGCCACGCGTCGTGAACTGGCCTTGTTGACCTGAAGGTACAAAGCGCGGCAAGTGACAAGCGTGTGTTGAACAGATGAAGCAATAGGAAACATGAGTAAAATTCCTTGGAATCATTTTTTTTATAACATAAAATTTAAAAAATTGTATAATTTTTGTTCTAATTGTTTTATATAATATAAAAATAATAATTATTTAACATGAGAGTGACGCTATGGTGAAAATACTCTTGGGGTTATGTTTTGGCATTGGACTGATTGTCCTTTGGAAAGTCTTTTTAAAAATTCAGATCAATCAATATTCACAACAATTTAGAATCAGGCAGCTCGCCGATTTAATCAAATTTGAAGCGACCTCGGCACAGCCTTTATCCAAACCGGAAGCAAGGGTAGAGGAGGTGGAGGAATATGAACAACAACTGTTTGACGATGTCTGCCAGATGTTTTTTGAGCGTCATCTGACCGAACGTAATTTAAGTCAAGCCATTGTGGTGCAAGAAGGCATTCTAAAAAAACTGCCCGCCAAGGCACAAACCCGGATTCGTAAGCTGGACTTAGGCGAATGGTCGATTTACTGGACCTTCTATGATCAGTCTTTAGAATATTACGTCGGACGCTATGGGGTGTTTTATACCCATATTGACCGTTTCGGTTGTGAGCATAAATGTGAATTCAAGGAACAGCATAGCCGCGCCTGATTGAAGCGATTGCCCTTGAATTGAGTTTACTCTATTTAAAATTCAATCAGTTATTCGGTATTATCCAGTGGCTGACGATTTTATATTAGCTGTTTTATGATGCGTTGCTTGACCTGATCCAGATAAAACAGGTCATCATTCAGGCGATACATTAAAATGGCCCCTTCATAATCGGCCAAGCTTTGTTTTGCCAAAATTTGAGCCTCATGGTCTGTCAGCTGCATTTTAAATAATTGATAAAAAGCCATTTGCCAGTCCTGAAAGATCAGACGGACTTTTTCCAGAATCTGCTCGGACTGATAGCGTGCTTCAATTGAAATGATACCGATTAAACAGCCTTTGACTTCATCACTGAAAAACCGGATCGCACGTTCATGCATCAATTCGAACTGTTGGCTAATCGAAATTTCATCTTGCTGGTTCAGCTTAAACAAATGGCTATTTAGGTATTGGTGGGTCAGTTCCAGAACATCCATCAATAATGCCTCTTTACTGGGGTAATAATAGTAAAAAGAAGCTTTGGTCAATCCACAGGCTTTGGCCAGAATCTCCATACTGGTCGCGGCATAGCCATGACGTTTAAATTGCAGGGCGCAGGCCGTTAAAATCTGTTCCCGGCTCAGTTTCTTTGGGCGCATCTGTATTTAGTCCCTATCCGTTTTGCTTGACGAAGTGTTGATTGAACGTACGGTCTATGTCATCCCAGATTTTTTCCGAACCCTTACGAAAATAACCCATGTGCCCAATCTGTTTCAGTCCATAATCGCTTGCGAAAATATTGATAAACTGCATGGGCGCCTGAGCATAATGTTGCATAAAGGCATGCCGTGAATTGGGTAAGGCCCAGTCATCATCCAGTGCAGAAACGGCATAAATAGGCGTTTTGACCTGTGCATATTTCTCGATTAAAAGCTGCTGCTCGGGGTCGGCAAAGAAGTAGGTTGGATTTTTACACCATTTGCGCCACTGTTTATAAACATCAATCGGTAAATCTGCACCCATTTTCAGTTTGCTCCAGGGCAAATAACCTTTAAGCGCAACCATGGGTGGGAACAGAATATTCCAGATCACCTGAACTTTGACCTTTTCCTTAAACGGCATATAACCATGCCAACCGGCACCGGTACCAAAGCAATACATGGCAGTAACCTTGTGATGATTTGGAGTTAATCCCAGCGCTTGCCCGCCATAGGAATGACCGACCATAAAAACAGGCAGCTGATCCTGGGCCAGATAATCAATTGCCCCAGCCAGGTCCAATGCTCCCCAATCCAGATAAGACATCTTAAAACCTTTCAGGCTGGCAGGAGCAGACTGGCCCACACCACGATAATCAAAAGTCAGTACCTGATAGCCAAACTGGGTCATATATTCGGCAAAGCGGCGGTAGAATTCTTGTGGAACCCCGGTAGCACTGGACAGCACAATATTGGCTTTAATGTCATGTTCTGGCGTGTAGAGGGTTCCTTTTAAGGGATAACCATCTATGGCCGGAAACGCATGTGAACTGACACTAAAATGGCTGCTTTGTAACTTCTGCTTCTGATGTGGCATGGCAAACTCGTGTTGTTATTGGATTTAGACTATTGGTGGTTTAATTAGCGGCCTTTAAATTCAGGGGCGCGGCGTTGCAGCATCGCCATGACACCTTCCTGGACATCCTGAGTTTTAAGCAATGGCGTTAGATGTTGCTGTAAATGGGTAAATGCAGTTTCTGCTCCCTGTTCTGCGGCTTCTTTGGCAGAAGCCAAAGTTGCCTGAACGGCCAGTGGGGCAGCCTTAGCAATATGTTCAGCCAGTTCGATGGCACGTTGCAGGGGAGGTTCCGAGGTAATTTCAGTAATCAGGTTTAAATCCAGCGCCGTTGCGGCATCAAAATGATCTCCGGTCAGTAAATAACGCATGGCTTTAGACCAGCCTACGGCCTGTACAAAACGGACGGTTGCACCGCCAAAGGGTAAAATGCCACGCTGTACTTCCATTTGCGCAAACTGGCAATTGTCCCGAGCAATGACGATATCGGCATTCAGCATCAACTCGATGCCGGCGGTATAACAAATACCTTGTACCGCTACAATCACCGGTTTCTTGCGTGCTCTTGAGCTGGTGCCCCAAGGGTTAATTTGTACAGGATCAAAATCAAATACCCCGGTTTCCAGTTTGGGTTGCAACTCGACCAGATCCAGCCCGGCAGTAAAATGATCGCCGTGGGCAAAAATGACGGCGCAACGCAACTCCGGATGATCTTCATATTCAGTTAAGGCCAGTGACAAGTCATGAATCATATGGCTATCAAAGGCATTTCTTTTGGCAGCGCGGTCCAGACCAATCAGGAACAGAAACCCACGGATCTCCCGGCTGACTTTTCCTTGTTGTTGTGACATTTTTATTTTCCAGACTGACTGTGTTTCTAAGTTTTTAAATGGTTGTTAGAAAACTGTCAAACCTGTGCAGTCCAGTTTTGTATGTTTGACTGTGGTTAAACATTCAGAGCTGCCCGAAGGGGAGCAGCTGGTCAGATGATATGTGTGGATTGGTATAATTTATCTTGCGTTCAGGACTTTTTTTTTCATAATAGCAACACCCTTTTGCTGTTTGATTATTGCCATGTCACCTTTAGAAATTGTTGCGGTCATTATTAGTCTTATCGGGGTGGCACTCACCATCAAACGCAATATGTGGTGCTGGTGGTTTAACTTTGCCGCTTTTGTACTGTATGCCTATCTTTTTTATCAATTTAAACTCTATGGCGAAACCATATTGCAGTTCTTTTTCATCGTGGTGAACTTTTACGGTTTCTATCATTGGCTGAAAGGCAAACAGCAAGATCATGAAATTCGGATTGAACCGATTGCAAAAAAAACAGTGATTTTCCAGATGTTAATGGCTGCCGTGGGCGGATTAATTTTTGGTTTGACGCTAAAACATTTTACCGATGCCGCCGTACCTATGCTGGATTCACAACTGGCTGCATTTAGTCTGCTGGCCACCTATTGGACCAGCCGTAAGCATATTGCGACCTGGGTATTGTGGGTGTTTGTCGATATTATTTATGTCGGCATGTTCATTTATAAGGACCTATTCTTAACTGCCGGCTTATATGCAGCTTTTGTCGGTTTGGCCGCGTTTGGCTGGTGGCAGTGGGAACAGGTGAAAAAGAAACAGGCTTTGACCCGGTTCAAAGGGGTTTAATTGCTAAGGAGTGAGAGATGCTGATCGACTTTGCTCAAGCCCAGTTGCACAGGTTTGATGAACTGGCAGGCCGAATTCAAGCCGAGCCAGAAAAATATATCAACTTCGATTCTGTTTCTGACTTTTATAAAGCGGTGTGGTTGCAGGATTTTCCCCAAGGCACGATTTGGACCGCGACAGGTCTGGATGATGGCGCTGAACAGTTTGATGTCATCATTGAATATCGCAGGCATTTTCTCCGTATTTCCTGTGGTGAAAAAACGGTGATTCACAGTGGCATCTATGCAGAATAGTATGGTATAGATGGTCAATGACAAGGTCTGGAAAATTCAATTAAATACGCAGTTAGACAAAATAGGCTAGATCAGTGATGATCAAATAAGTTAGAATTGTTAAAAATAACCACTAGAAAAATAAAGGATTATTAAATATGGCACATAGTTTTACTGTGAATTCTACCATTCAGGGCGTATCCATTGACCAGTTCAAACGCCTTGTGGCAAATACAGCCTTACATGAAGCAGTGTGTAGACGTATTCCAGGTGAAAAACTGGAAATTATTGAGTCTAAAATGAGTGGTGATATTTACACCTTACGCCGTGCTTATAATCTGGATGTCAATATTCCAGATATGGCGAAAAAATTTCTAAAAGATGCCTTTCGAGTCAAGCGTACCGATATCACAGATTTATCAGCTTTAACGTCCAGCATAAAATTGGGTGCCAATATGCCTTTAGAAGCCAACTGTGAACGTTTGGTGACGGGGGATGAACAGCAAATTCACATCAGCTTGAACTGGCATGTCAAGATTAAGGTTCCTTTGATTTCTGGAATGTTGGAAAGACATGCTGAAACTGAAATTCGTAAATTTAGTCAGCTGGAAATCCAGATTGTTGAAGATGAGTTAAAGAAAAATTTGGTCGCTTAATCAATAAAAAAGCCCTTCAACTGAAGGGCTTTTTTTATACTTAATCTTTCACTGCATGTTGTGCGGGAATTATGGAAGATGGGTCTAAATTGTGTCTTTCAAACTTGGCTCTATACAGCAGCGCACTAAAGAATGCCACTAAACAGACCACACCAATATAGTACATAGCGCCAATCTTGCTATACAGGCTTAACCATTGTACCAGGGGCAAGGTAATGCCACCTGCAATGGCATAGGCCACGTTATAAGAAAATGAAATACCCGAGAAGCGAATTTGGGCCGGGAACATTTTCACCATACTGTAAGAAACCATGCCGACTGTACCGGACGCCAGTCCAAGTAACATATACAGCATAAATACCGTTGCGGCTGAAACATGTCCCAAACTGTTGTAGAAAACAGCGGCAATCAGGGCAACAGCGAGTGAACCCCATAAAATCACTTTACCTGCACCGAGGCGGTCTGCCAACAAGCCTGCAATAATACAGCCGAGCATTTGCATAATGATGGCTGCACTCTGCATTTTAAATGCATCCGCACGTTCGAAACCAAAGGCTCCGGTGAGCAGGTTCGGCATGGCCAAAATCAGAACCACCACGCAGCCGGTGAGGAACCAGGTAAACAGCATGCCAATGACCACAGCGGTTTTATGTTGTGCCAGTACCTGTTTTACCGGCATTTCTGTAGCCAGTTGCTTACGTTGCTGCATGGCTTTGAATACGGGAGTTTCTTTCAAATAACTGCGCAGGTAGAGCGCAATTAAACCGAAGATCCCGCCCAGAATAAAGGGAATACGCCATGCCCAGTCATGAATTTCTGTCTCGCTATATTTCAACGAAATAAACAATGACATTAAGGCACCCAGCAGGATGCCGAGCGATAACCCGGCTGTAAGTAAACCATTAGCAAAACCAATTTTATTTGCGGGCACATGTTCCGAAACAAAGGTCCAAGCGGCTGGAATTTCCCCGCCAATGGCAATGCCTTGAACTACTCGCATGAGTAATAGCAATAGTGGTGCAGCATAGCCAATGCTTTCAAAGGTCGGCATGATCCCGATCATGAGCGTAGGTAAGGCCATCAGCAAAATGGACAGACTGAACAAGCGCTTGCGTCCAATCAGGTCACCAAAATGTGCCATCACCACGCCGCCTAGCGGACGGAAAAAATAACCCGCTGCAAAAATGCCATAGGTATTCAGCATGGCCCAGAAAGGACTTAAACCACTGGGAAAAAACAGTTCTGAAATGATTTTGGCGTAAAAGACATAAATCACGAAGTCGTAAAATTCGAGTGCACCGCCTAAAGATGACAAGCCCAGCGTGCGTTTATCTTCACCAGTTAAACGAGGTATTGCGTCCATGCTTCAGGTTTCCGTTAGTCAGCAAAATAAATCAGATATGATGGAATTCTAATATTTTGTTTTTTAGATGAAAAATCAATCTTTCTTTTCAGTGCAAAAACTTAATTTTATGAATAAACCTGTCTGATCTATCGCTCAATTAAAGCCGGATAAAGTAAGGAGCAATTGAGAGCATGATCCCGACACTGGTCAATATACTGATATTTTCTATAAAATAAGGGAAAATCATCAGTACTAGGCCGCAGATCCAGGGCACAATGACTTTTTGCTTTTTCCCATATAAAAAATAGCCTAAGCCTATAGAACTAAAAACCACACCAAGAAGAAGCTGAGTTGTATCCATATTTTTTATTGATAAAGAAATGCGGTGAATAATAGGTAAACAAAATTAAAAGGTGCTTAAAATACTGAGCTGTTTCAAAACATCCGAATCGTGCATAAATGTGCATTACACATATTAAAACTGAATATATCAGCACAGTTTTTAAGACTAATATGTATACATGATACTCAATGAAAAAGATATTGGGCCAGTACTGTCACTCGATGAGGAATAAATTGATGAGCACCATTTTACCTGTAGCACAGCGCGGTGAAAGCATTTTAAGCTTAACAGCGGCTGAAGTTGCACAGACCGAGCTGAATAGCGAATGGTTAAAGCAACTTGCCGAAGCCATGTATGCCACCATGCTGGAACGAAATGGGGTAGGTATTGCTGCACCTCAGATCTATGTGTCAAAACGGATGATTATTGTTGCCTCTCGTCCGAACCCGCGTTATCCCGATGCACCTGAAATGGATGCACTGGTGATGATTAATCCTGAAATTTTAGAAAAATCTGAATTGACAGTTTTAGGGGAAGAAGGCTGTTTAAGTGTACCGGATGAACGTGGACAAGTTGCACGTGCACAAACCATTCAGCTGCGTTATTTAACCCTGGAGGGTGTAGCGGTAGAAACGACTTTAACGGGCTTTCCTGCCCGAATTGTGCAGCATGAAATAGACCATTTGGATGGGGTGTTGTTTATCGAAAGGATAGGATGACGCATTGTTTAATTTTTGTACTATGGATATAATATTTAAGTAATAAAAATTTTTATAAATTATAAAGATATTCATAAAGAAAATGAGCTTTTTTAGAAAAACACCTACGTTGATTTCTTATTATTGGGGCAGATTCAAGTTTCATTTATTTGAGTCAGATAACTTAATTATTACGTGGCCCAACTTCGATAAGGGCGTATTGCTCTGCTTTTTTGGAGCCTTATGCCAAGTCAGTGCGATTAAATGGTATCTGTTTAGTTGCTATTCAAAAGACAATCGGGTCTGGATTAATCATGACTTTTTTTTCATCCGTATTACTACGGTATTTGCTACCTTAATCATTTTTATCGCCCTGATTGCGCTAAGTTATAGATATAAACGCAATGCAAAATTCCGTAAATTTGTTGCTTATTTTTCACCTATGTTTTTTGGTGCTGTAATGATTTACGCAGGTTATACCGTGGGGATTTATAGTCCTGCCACTATTGCCGGTTTCGTCAATATTGTGCTGATTGGCCTGGTATTTTATTCACGAAAAATAATCTATGGCATGGCCGTTTTTGCTTCCATTTTTACCCTCATTATCAGTTACTTAACTTTTAATGAGATCATCCGTTATGCGCCTGTGTTTAGTGATAGCTTGACGCATAGTGAGTTTTATCATAATCCATTCTGGATCAAAAGCATGGCTGAGGTCTATCTGCCTATTCTGCTGGTTTCGATTCTGTTTTTTGAAATTTTGCTCTCACAGTGGCGCCGGCGTGAAATGAAGATTAAGAAAATGAGTCAGACCGATGCGCTGACCAATGTCTTTAATCGTCGTTATATTGGTGAACAGCTGAGCACTTTGGAAAGCAAGAAAAAGGCAACGTATGCCGTGGTGCTGCTGGATTTAGACTACTTCAAAAAAATTAATGATGATTATGGGCATGAAGTGGGAGATGAAGTTTTGCAGCGTGTGGCAACAATTTTATGTACCACCACACGGATACAGGATGTGGTTGGGCGTTTTGGTGGTGAAGAGTTTATTTTGATTTTAAAGGATCAAAACTTGCAGCAGGCGATCGAGATTGCAGAACGCTGCCGTAAAATTATAGAACAAGAAGAATTTGTGTTGGAAACTGGTGAAACTTTAAAAACCAGTGCAAGTTTTGGAGTCGCACTTGCTCAGGAGAATGCCAAAAAAGAACACACCATTCGTATGGCAGACCGCGCCTTATATCTGGCCAAACAGCGGGGACGTAATCAGGTACGGCATTATCTGGAGTTGGAGCTCAACTTAAATCCTGCTGTTTAAGTTTATATTCCTCAAGATTCCTGATATTGAAGAAAAATACTGGCACACATTAAGCTGGATCATAAACTACAAATAACTGCATAGACTTCATTCATATAGCTTGAGCAGCTTGGTATTCATCTTCTTTTTTAAAGCTAAGAAATATGACCTTATAAGGGAGTAAATATCAGTAGGCATAAAAAAGCACCGAATAGATTCGGTGCTTTTTTGAATGGGCTAGGTATTATTTAATATGCTCGGCAATTTCCGTAAAGATTACACCTAAGCCATGTGCACCAGCATCGGGATAGCCAAGGCTACGCTCACCGACCGTACCGGCACGACCCATACGTGCCACGATGTCTTTAGTGGATTCAGCGCCTTGAACGGCAGCTTGCGCACCGTGTACAAAGTTTTCTTTAAATGATTTGTTAGTGTTGGATGACCAAGAATCTGCACAAGGCACCAGAGCATCAATCAGGGTTTTATCACCGACCACAGCACCACGACCGAATGAACGCTCGCCCGTGGTTTGAATGCCTTTGACTGCATCTTGTAGCATTGCAGCAAAATCAGCTACAGAAAGGGTTGCTTTACCTTTGACCGATTTGCTGGCAGCACGGAATGCTGAGCCCCAGATTGGACCTGAAGCACCACCACAATGTTCCATAATAATCATTGAGCAGTTCAGCAAGAAATCATCCATATTTTCAGTTTGAACAAGTTCTTGCCACTGGCGTTTCAGCTGTTTAAAGCCTTTGGCCACACTCATGCCAAAGTCGCCATCGCCGGCGTGGGCATCGAGTTCACAGAAGGGCACTTCATTTTTGATAATGCAGGCGCTCATCACGTCCACGATATAGCGCATGTTTTCAATGGTGAATTGTTCATTCACAATTTCGGCATGTTCTGCAAGGGTTTCAATGTCAGTATTTAAAGTCTGTTCAGCTTGTGCATCATTTACTGCAAACTCCACAGGCAGAGCAGCTGCACCATCCAATTTAAATGCAGGAGTATTTGCTTCGGCATCTAAATACGTTTTAAGTTCATCATCCAAAGCCAATAGGGAAACCGAAGCACCCGCCATATCGATACTGGTCATGTAATTACCAACGAATGTGCGGTAAATTTTGATGCCTTTGGCAGCAAGCTGCTGGCATACGTCGTGGTTGAACAGATACAGTTCTTGCATTGGCGTTGAACCAAAACCGTTAATCAGCACTGCAACTTCAGTCAAGTTTGGACGGTCTAAAAACAGGTCATCGACAATGCGCTGTGCCAGCTCACTCGATGGCAGAATTTTTTCACGGCGGATTCCCGGTTCACCATGAATACCGACCCCATATTCCATTTCATCTTCAGCTAAAGAGAAAGTCGGTGTACCTTTGGCAGGAACGGTACACGAGTTAAAGGCAAAACCTAAGCTCGTGACATTGTCTGCGGCTTTTTGGGCAATGGTTTTAACTTGCGCCAATTCATAGCCTTTAGCGGCTGCTGCACCGGCAATTTTATGCACGAAGATTGTTCCGGCAATACCACGGCGACCTACGGTATATAAGCTGTCTTTGACGGCAATATCATCTGCGACTTTCACATAATCGACCTTAATGCCGTCTTCAGTTGCAAGTGCTGCGCCATTCTGGAAATTCATCATATCGCCAGAATAGTTTTTGATGATCATCAGCACGCCTTTGTCCGATGCCACTTGCTGCAAGGCTTTATAGACCTGAATCTGTGAAGGGGATGCAAATACATCGCCATACACCGCAGCGTCAAGCATGCCTGTACCGACAAAGCCGGCATGCGCTGGTTCATGACCGCTGCCGCCGCCACTGATTAAAGCCACGTTTTGGTGTTTTTCTTTACGTGAAATAATTTTATAAGATTCGTTAAAGCTAAGTTCAGGGTGAGCAAGAACAAAACCTTTGCACATTTCGACAACGAGATTTTCTGCGTTGTTCATGAGTTTTTTCATTGGAACACCAATAGTCATTGATTTGGGAGATAAATTTATTGGTCTATTATTCATGAAAGTGATGATTTTTGCTGACTTAAAAGTGTAAAAACGAATAGTTTGGGATTGATGGGTTAGAAAAGGGGCGGTTGATTTTATTGCTTGCTTAATTTTACCTCTCCCTAGCCCTCTCCTAAAAGGAGAGGGTACTTCCATTATTAAAGTCATGTAAGTATTTAAATCAAATGTAACTCCCTGTTCCTTTGGGAGAGGGCGGGGGTGAGGGAATTGATAGAAATTTAAGATGGCATTTAATTAATAGTCTTGTTTGTCTTGTTAATTTTTCGTACTGAATTTATATTTACATAAGAACTTGAAAAATATAAAAACTTTTAAATGTTGGGGGTAAATGTGTTACTGAATTTTAGTAATATTAAAAATTTCGGGTTATTTCATAATTTTAACTGGGATGAAGTAGTCAGAGATCAAGGAAATAATATTCTTAAATTTACTAAAATGAATATTATTTATGCGCGAAATTATTCAGGTAAAACAACTTTATCTAGACTTGTACAATGTATAGAAGAAAAGCAAAAAAATCCTTATTATCCAAATGCAGAATGTAATTTTTACTTTCAAGATACTCAGTCTTCATTAAATAACATAGGTCAAAGTACTAAAAATATAAAAGTGTACAATGTTGATTTCATAAAAAAGAATTTAGATTGGCAAAGCGATATAAATGGAAATATTAGACCTTTTTCTGTGGTTGGTGAAATCAATGTAGACATAGAACAACAACTTAATTTTTTAGAAAAGTACTTAGAAACTGAACTCCAAACTGTTAATACCTTCGAGTCTTATCTTCAGGAAGCTTCTGAGGAGTTAAATAAGGAAAATTTAAAATTTACAGCATTAGAGAAAAAAATAAGGGGAACTTTGGCAGAATATGCTGTTTATATGAAGAATAATACGAAATATTTTCATGTGCCAGTTACTTTTAGGCAAGATCAACTGGAGCAAAAGATAAGAGAGATATTAAATCTAACATATGTTCCATTTTCAGATGAAACAAGAGAATTAAAAGAAATTAAAGTTAAAGAAGTTATAAAGAATAAAGTAGGATTTAAGCTTGAAAAAGAATTTAACTTAGAAGAAGTAAAAGACATAGCTAAAATCTTACTTAACAAAGTAGTTAAGCCTTCAATAACATTGGAAAGGATAAATACACCTCTAGTGGAAGATTGGGTACTAAATGGTATTCATATTCATAAACAAAATGATATAAAAAACTGTAGTTTCTGTGGTTCAAAATTAGAAAAAACAACATTGGAAGATTTAGATGCATATTTTAATAAAGAGGTTTTAGATTTCCAAAAGGAAATTCAAAAATTGATGATGCATATTGAAAATTATATGAGTGAACTAAGATTATTATTAAAATCTTTACCCGATAGCTCACTTTTCTACTCAGATCTATCTTTAATGTACCAAGATGAACTGTCAAAGTTAAAAGTTAATATTACAGAAAATGGTCTTTGGCTAAAAGATTTGAAAGAAAAATTAGAAGAGAAGCTAAAAAATCTCTTTATCACCATAGATTCTAATATTAGTGAAGCTCCAAAGAAGTTAAGTTTTATAGAAGTAGAAAAAATTATAGAAGAACATAACCTAAGATCAGAGCAATTTAATGAAAGTATTGATGCAGAAAAGAATAGCTTAACTATACAGGCAATTTTTGAATTTATCGTTAAAAATGATTATGAAACAAATTTTAAGCAATTGAATTTACACTCTGAAGAAATTGATAAAGCCCGAAGAAAAAAACGAGAAATTGATGAAAGAAGAAATATTTTTTCTAGCGCAATTGATGAATTAAGGAAGAAAAAAGTATCAGAGATATCAGGTATAGGCTTTGTTAATAATTATTTAGAACATTATTTTGCCATTAATCATTTAAGACTGATTGATTGTGATAACGGTTCTTCATTTAAAGTTGAAAGAAATGGGGAGTTGGCTCATCATCTAAGTGAGGGTGAATGTAGCCTTATTTCATTCTGTTACTTTATGGCGAAATTGAAGGAATTGGAAAACCTTAAAGATACAATTATATGGATAGATGATCCAATTAGTAGTTTAGATTCAAATCACATTTTTTATATTTTTAGCCTTATTGAAAATGAACTAGCTAAACCAATAATTCTGCCGAATCAGCCTAAAGAGTATAAGTATAAACAGCTATTTATTAGTACTCATAATTTGGATTTTTTAAAATATTTACACAGAATTTCTCAGCCAATAGTAAAGAAAGATCAACTGGTACAACCTTGTACCCATGCGCCACAATGCACTAAAAGAGTTGATAGCAATGAGTGTTCATATTTTATTCTTGAACGTCCAATTGACAAAAGCTTTTTAAAGCCTATGCCTAAATACATGAAAAATTTCTCTACGGAATATAATTATCTATTTTCTAAGATATTAATGGTTGCTACCATTCCATTATCTGATTTAAATGAAGATTACGTATATAGTTTTGGGAATAATTTAAGAAAATTTTTGGAAGCTCATTTATATTTTAAATATCCAACGAATAAAATATCGGATGAAGATAAACTTTTAAAGTTTATTTCTGATCCAAAAGTTACAACAATATGCCAAAGGATTTCTAATGAAATGTCACATCTACAAGAATGTTTTGATAGAGGAATTTCAGTTTTAGATATACCTGAAAGCCAGAAGTTAGCTAAGGCTATTTTGGATATTTTGCAAGCAAGTGATCCGGAACAATATGATGCTCTGCTCAAATCCGTTGTTTGACTGATTATAAAAAAATCCCCTCACTAGAGGGGATTTTTTATTTCTAAACTTGCTGAATCAATTAAACAATTGAATCATCCAAATTCGGCGCTAACCAACGTTTCGCTTCATCCAAAGTCCAGCCTTTACGCTTCGCATAATCCTCAAGCTGATCGCCTGCAATTTTACCCACGTTAAAGTATTGCGACTCAGGGTTGGCATAATAGAAACCGCTGACAGATGAAGGTGGCCACATTGCAAAACTGGTCGTCAATTGCGTACCGATCTTGTCAGTCGAACCTAACCAATCAAACAATGGCGCTTTTTCCGAATGCTCAGGACAAGCAGGGTAGCCCGGTGCAGGACGGATACCGACATACTTCTCTTTAATCAATTCTTCATTGCTTAAAGTTTCAGCTGCCTGGTTGCCCCAGAACTCTTTACGAATACGCTCATGCAAGTGTTCGGCAAAGGCTTCGGCAAAACGATCACCTAAAGATTGTGCAAGAATCGCAGAGTAGTCATCGCCTTTAGCTTTGTACTCGTTCGCCATTTCTTCCGCACCGAAGATTGAAACGGTGAAACCACCCAGGTAATCTTCAGCTACGCCTTTAGGTGCAACAAAATCCGCCAATGACAAGTTTGGTTTACCAGTCACTTTGTCCGATTGCTGACGAATGTGCTGGAAGGTATGCGTTACGCTTGCGCCTGTTTCATCATACACTTCAACCGAATCAGCAGCTGAACGGTTGGCAGGATAAATGCCGAACACCGCACGCGCATCGAAACGTTTATTCTCGATGATGTCTTTCAGCATTGTCTGAGCCTGGTTATACAAGTCAGTCGCAGCTTCACCGACCACTTCATCTTTCAGGATTGCAGGGAACTTACCTGCCAAGCTCCAGGAAATAAAGAACGGCGTCCAGTCGAAGTATTCCACCAATGTTTCCAGTGGATAGTTGGTCAGTGTCTGCGTACCAATAAAGTTTGGCTTCACCGGTTTGTTGGCTGCGAAGTCAATTTTCAAGCCATTTTCAACCGATTCTGCATAAGACAGTTTGGCTGCTTTCGGCTGTTTATTGGCAATACGTTCACGCACTTTTTCATATTCAGCACGGGTATCGGCAACAAACTTCGGCTTCATCTCTTTAGAAAGTAAAGTTGTTGCAACACCTACCGCACGTGAAGCATCGGCCACATAAATCACTGCATCATTTGAATATTGCGGGTCAATTTTCACTGCTGTATGCGCTTTAGAAGTCGTTGCACCGCCAATCATCAACGGCACATTAAAACCTTTACGCTGCATTTCTTTAGCAACAAAGACCATTTCATCCAGTGACGGAGTGATCAAGCCAGATAAACCAATAATATCGACTTTCTCATCAATGGCAGTTTGCAGGATTTTTTCTGCTGGCACCATTACGCCCAGGTCAACAATGTCATAACCGTTACAGCCCAGTACTACGCCTACAATATTTTTACCGATATCGTGTACGTCGCCTTTTACGGTCGCCATCAACACTTTACCTTTAGACTGACCGCCAGATTTTTCTGCTTCAATATACGGGTTCAACCAGGCCACAGCCTGTTTCATTACGCGTGCAGATTTCACCACTTGCGGCAGGAACATTTTACCTGAACCGAACAAGTCACCGACCACATTCATGCCGTCCATTAGCGGACCTTCAATCACATCCAATGGGCGTTTGGCTTTTAAACGCGCTTCTTCAGTATCTTCATCAATAAAGGTGGTAATCCCTTTCACCAAAGCATATTCAAGGCGTTTTTCAACGGACTCGGCTCTCCATTCCAGATTTTCAACGGCTTTTTGCGCGCCAGACTGACCACGGTATTGCTCCGCCACTTCAAGCAGTTTTTCTGTTGCTTCCTGGCCGCTTTCGCCTTGGTTTTGGTTCAAGATGACATCTTCAACCGCAGCTTTTAATTCGCTTGGGATGTCATCGTAAATCGCCATTTGACCCGCATTGACAATACCCATGGTCATGCCTTGTTTGATGGCATGGTAAAGGAATACCGAGTGAATCGCTTCACGTACAGGTTCATTACCGCGGAATGAGAACGATACATTCGACACACCGCCAGAAATCATGGCATGTGGAAGGTTCTGTTTGATCCAGCCTGTGGCTTCAATAAAGTCCACAGCATAGTTGTTGTGTTCTTCAATACCGGTTGCCACGGCAAACACGTTCGGGTCAAAGATGATGTCTTCAGCAGGGAAGCCGACTTCATTGACCAAGACATCATAAGAACGCTTACAGATTTCACGTTTACGCGCCGCTGTATCCGCCTGACCATCTTCGTCAAATGCCATCACGATCACAGCTGCACCGTACTGACGGCAGAGACGCGCTTTGTGTACAAACTCGTCATAACCTTCTTTCAAGGAAATCGAGTTAACCACCGGCTTACCTTGTACGCATTTCAAGCCTGCTTCAATGATTTCCCATTTAGACGAGTCAATCATGATGGGTACGCGGGAAATTTCAGGTTCAGATGCCACCAGATTCAGGAAGTGCACCATTGCACCTTGTGAATCGAGCATGCCTTCATCCATGTTGATGTCGATGATTTGCGCACCGGCTTCAACTTGCTGCTGTGCAACTTCTAAGGCTTCGGCAAAGTTTTCTTCACGGATCAAGCGTAAGAATTTCTTAGAACCGGTCACGTTGGTACGTTCACCGACGTTCACGAATAATGATTCTTCAGTAATGTTAAATGGTTCTAAACCGCTTAAACGGCACGCCGGTTTGGTTTCAGGCACCTGACGCGGCTTGATGTCTTTAACTGCATTGGCAATGGCGCGGATATGATCCGGCGTAGTTCCACAACAACCGCCAGTAATGTTAATCAGACCGCTTTCTGCGAATTCTTTAATGAATGCCGCAGTTTCTTCGGGAGTTTCATCATACCCACCGAAGGCATTTGGCAAGCCGGCATTTGGATGGGCAGAAACAAAGGTATCGGCGACATCGGAAATGGTTTTTACGTGCGGACGCATGGCATCTGCACCAAGCGCACAGTTGAAACCAATCGACAGCAAGTCACCGTGACGAACCGAGTTCCAGAACGCTTCTGCTGTTTGACCGGTCAAGGTACGGCCTGAAGCATCGGTAATCGTGCCTGAAATCATCAATGGCAATTCATAACCAATCTGGTTGAAGACTTCTTTCACCGCAAAGATCGCTGCTTTACAGTTCAGGGTATCGAATACCGTTTCAATCAGCAGAATATCTGCACCGCCTTCAATCAAGGCGTGTGCAGCTTGAATATAGTTTTCTTTCAGTTCATCAAACGTAATGTTACGGAAAGCCGGGTCATTCACGTTTGGTGAAATTGAACAGGTACGCGATGTCGGGCCAAGTACACCCGCTACGAAACGCGGTTTTTCTGGGGTTGAATATTTTTGGCAGGCTTCTTTGGCAATACGCGCCGCTTCACGGTTAATCTCTGAAACCAAATCTTCCATATGGTAGTCAGACATTGAAACCTTGGTGCCGTTAAAGCTGTTGGTTTCAATAATGTCGGCACCCGCTTCAAGATAAGCTTCGTGAATACCTTGAATAATATGCGGTTGTGTCAGAACCAAAAGGTCATTGTTACCTTTTAAGTCAGATGCCCAGTCAGCAAAACGCTCACCACGGTAGTCGGCTTCTTCGAGTTTATGACGCTGAATCATGGTGCCCATTGCACCGTCGATAATCAGAATCCGTTGAGCGAGCAGCTCTTTTAGGGTGGCAAGCGTGGACATAAATAACCCCAATCCGATGGAATATAAAATCGGCAAATATATTAACAGAATTCAGTTCATAATGACTGATATTCGGTACATTTCCTGAGCGCACTGTCGACCTTGCCGAATAAATAGCCTTACGCCCTAAAGACAGGCCTTTAAATCAGCTGTCATAAATTCTTCATTAAGTTGTCATCTTTAGCCTGCATGCTAGGTGGAATCTCAGTCAGCAGAGTTTGGCTGTCATTTATTTCATGCTTTGTAATATTACTGAAAATGGCTGAAGTATAGACAATTGGAAATGAGGATTTTATTTTAAGTACATGAAAAATATAATTTAAGTTAAGTGGTTTTCTCGGGATTCGAGCGGGATATTTAGCAAATAAAGTACGAAATATTGCTTTATATGACAGCTGTTTGTCATATAATTGTCACAATTAAACTGAACAATAGTGGGGATTTTATTATCCCCCTTGAACCGTCTGCATGAATTCTAATATTCCTCCCGTCCAAGATCAGGTGCCATCAGCACCAGCGAAATCGACGAATGTGCATGTTGCTACACCGAAATTTTTTATGCCGGTGTTTATCACGGTGATTATTTCTACTTTGGTGTATATCGGTTTTCAGCTTTCTACCGATTTGGCTCATGTTCCAAGCTTAAGTTTATATTCCGTTATTCTTTTAGCGACTGCGTTGTTAATTGCTTTAGGTTTTGAATTCGTTAATGGTTTTCATGACACGGCCAATGCAGTAGCAACAGTTATTTATACCAATGCTTTATCTGCCCCTGTTGCTGTAATGTGGGCAGGTTTTTGTAATTTTCTCGGGGTGATGGTTGCAAGTGGGGCAGTAGCCTACGGCATCATTGCTTTATTGCCTGTCGAACTGATTATGAATGTCGGTTCAGGCGCAGGCTTTGCCATGGTTTTTGCCATGCTGATTGCCGCGATTCTGTGGAATTTGGGTACCTGGTTTTTGGGTATTCCGGCATCAAGCTCACATACTTTAATCGGTTCGATTTTAGGCGTGGGTATTATGAACTATCTGCTTCATTCAGGCGCTGGCGCAAGCGGCATAGATATGGAGCAGGTGATGAAAGTGGGTAAAGCACTGCTGTTTTCTCCGCTGATTGGTTTTGCTTTTGCTGCTGTCCTGTTTTTACTGGTGAAAAAAATCTTCCGTAAACAGCTGGAGCTTTTTCATCCGCCTGAAGGCAATAAGCCGCCACCGCCGTTAATTCGTGCGATTTTGATTTTCACTTGTACTGGCGTAAGTTTCGCGCATGGTTCAAATGATGGTCAAAAAGGTATGGGCTTGATTATGCTGATTTTGATTGGTTGTGTACCATTAGCGTATTCTTTAAATAAGAACTTAGACAATGCACATATTCAGTCTTTTCAGCAATTGTCTCAGCAAACGGCTACGGCTATTTATCCGCAGCATGAAAATATTACGGATGAGCAGGCACGTACTGTCATTACCAAATATATTCAAACTAAAGAAATGAACCCTGCAGTGGTTCCAGCTTTAGCGGGCTTGACAGATCATTTGGGTGAGCGTGTTGCCAAATATGGCGATATCGATAATATTCCAGAGGCTGAAGTTTCTGTGATCCGTAATGACATGTATCTCAGCACGACTGCATTTAAGCGTTTAGATAAAGCTGAACAGCTTCCTGCAATGTCAAAAGATCAAGACAAGTTAGTTAAAGAATATCGTAAAAACCTGGATTCATTCCTGCAATACATTCCGACCTGGGTGAAAGTGGCCGTTGCTCTTGCACTTGGTCTGGGTACCATGGTCGGCTGGAAGCGTATTGTGGTCACTGTCGGTGAACGTATTGGTAAAAACCATATGACTTATGGTCAGGGCATGTCAGCTGAACTTGTCGCAATGACGACGATTGCTGCTGCTGATGGTTTGGGTATGCCTGTATCGACAACACACGTTTTAAATAGTGCAGTCGCAGGTACCATGGTCGCCAATAAATCAGGTCTGAATTTACAAATGGTGCGTACGATTTTATCGGCATGGATTTTCACTTTACCAGCGACGATCTGTTTATCTGGTGGTCTGTACTGGTTGTTCTTACAGTTTGTTTAAGACTGCTGTTTGAAACAAAAAACGCTGCAATTGCAGCGTTTTTTATGCTCATTCATAAAGTCCTCGCCTTGGAGTAGTTAAACAATATTGACCTCTCCCTGACCCTCTCCTAGAAGGAGAAGGACTAAAACAAGAGGATAATAAAAATATTCATCAAGGGAGAAAAATCCACCTTATTTCTTAAATTTGCCTAACACGTGCTTAATCGGCAATTTTTCATTGGCAAAACCATACAGTGCGGCAAAAGGCAGGGCAGTACGCGCTAAGTAAGGCACACGCCACAATCCGCCATGGTTAGCACCTTTCATCATCAATTCTAAGGGATGATCCAGATGAGTTTCAGGATTTGCCACCGATTCAGGGTGACGCAGGTCATATACCCATAAAGCCGCCATAAGTGCATTGGTGGTTTCAGGATGAAAAGATTCCACATCAAACAGGCTGGCGCCATTAAACGCCGCTTTCAATAACGGATTTTTGGTCACTGAATGGGTGGTGGTCGAAGGCGCAATATTAATGCTGACACGTTGACCATAATGACGGGCCAGGGTTGCACGCCATTGCTGGATACGTTTGGCGAGGGCATAGTTTGGACCTTGCTCGACCACTAAACAGTCAGCAATACCGTATTCCTGACCATTATCTGAAGGAATAAGGTTATGCAAATTCTGTCTGAAAAAGTGCTGAGCGCTAATGGTTGAAATGCCTTTACTCAGCATCTGCCGGAATTTGGAACGACATTGAAACTTGTCATAAGACGCTGCTACCACTTCCTTGGGAATGGCATACACATCGGTGGGCGTACACATAAACATTAAACTGGTATCAGATTTTTGCTCACTGACATATTCCATAATGCTATCCATGGCCATGGCCACACGGACATGCTTTTCGCCATCCACATAGGCAATGGCAGCCAGGTCCAGCTGATGTTCACTCTGGCTTAACCAATGGGCAATTTCAGGTGTCTGGGTCAGTAAATCTGCACCTAATTTTTCTTTCAGTTCAGTGGTGGAGGTATCTTCTGCCAATTTTTCTGCGCATGGTGCATAGAGGGTGGCATTACCTTGTTGAATGGTGTTTAAGATTTTGTCCCATACCCGAGTGTTGGGTAAATCTACAGCGACAATATTAGCTTTCCATCGTGCCAGCCAGGTTAGCGGGCCGGCTTCAGATCCTGCCCCAAATAACACCATGGTACGGTCAGAAAGATCAAACCATTCCGGATGCGCCTGCGCTGTACGTAAGGCATCGGCATGACTGCTTTCAATAATGCCGGCATCTTGCCAGATCTGGATTTGATCCAGTAAAGCCTGACCTTGTAATTTTTGCCCTTTATAAGGTACATACCATTCTGGTGCAGTGTCACTTTCACCTTTCAGCTGAATGGTATACAAAGTGGCAGTATCGACATCTTTCATGATGTCTTTGAGTAAATAGCGTTGACCATTACGATAAAAGTCAAAACTATGATGAGCTTTATGCAAGCCTTGTTTGGCAATGGTAATAGAGTTGTTGATAGTGCGAATACCGTGTTCTACCAAGGCTTTGAAGTAGATCGGATAGTGCTTGCGCCAGTTTTTTTCAGCAAGTGCATCCATGGAGGACTTGTTGTCAACAATAGATAGGGCTTCAGCAATAATTTCCTTGCCTGTTTGGGAAGTGCTGGCTTTTTTGCTGGTAGGATTGATGGGGAATTGAAGACCATCTAAGGAAGTAGACATGCAAAATATCTCTTTTTTGCGCGTTAATATACAGATGTCTACATTATCTATGCCAAATTGATTGTGGGGGTAGCATTTAATGACAAAATTATGTAAATCTTTATTCAAAATAAAGCGGAAAAAGCAGCCTAAACTCTTTGATTGTTAAATAGATCCTGAACCTTGCTAATTTGATTTTGCATAGCCACTGAAATCTCTTTAAGCATAAATGCCGTATTATTTAGACCGGCACCTATCAGATACCAGGAATCGGCATCGACAAAAATCACTTTATTTCTTTGCGGCTTCAGACTGTCCTAATATGGAATAATCTTTAATGCCTTGTTTAGTCGCATTTTTTTATGTATGCACCGCACCACGATTTAAAGTGAAATTTGCACTATGTACTATACCCGTCACACCCAATGAAGCGCAGATAAAGCTTAAAATCAATGCTTTAGTTTTTATTCAAAAATTATCGTATTTGACTATTTGCAGAAGACTAACAAATCATTAAACCCATTCAAATGACAATTATTAACAAATAGAAATTATTTTATTTTCCCCATAAAAAAGATGCTGAACGAGCAGCATCTTTAAAAAATTTGTATTAAGAGTAAATATTAAAAGGGCACTTGCATCAGCTTGTTGAAAAAGTGAGGAATAAGTCGTGGCTCTATAATAATGGTCATGATGACACCGTAAGCCGCCCCCCAGAGATGGGCACTATGGTTGATATTGGAGTTGCCACGTTTACCAGACCAGATGCTATATGCAATATAAAGTACCGCAAAAATAATTGCCGGTACGGGTATAAAGAACACGAAAATCAGTTTCCACGGTTCAAATAAAATATAGGCAAACAGTACCGCTGCAACAGCACCAGAAGCGCCTAAACTGGCCCATTGATGATCATTACGGTGTTGTAAGTAGCTGGGCAAAATGGCAAAAATCAGACCACCCAAATAAAACAGCACAAAGCCCAGATTAAAAAAATATTGGCGGTAAAAACTTTCAATCACGCTGCCAAAGAAGAACAGGGTAATCATGTTAAATAACAGATGCGTCCCGTCTGCATGGACAAAACCATGAGTAATAAAACGATCATATTGTCCGCGTTGCATGGCAGGTGGCCAGAAAATAAGTCGGTTCATGACATTCTGCTTTGAAAATGCAATCAGCGAGATAATGACGGTAATAAGAATCAGGGTAACGGTATGGTTAAAAGGTAAATCCAACATAAAAGCAAGTTCTACATTTCAAAATCTATGGTTCATAATGCCATTAAATGGCAGCTCAAGTTGAACTTTCACAATAAATCCGACAATTTTAGTTGAATTTCTTAAATTACCCCGCATCTTCAGTTAAAATGGCAACTTCAGCTTGAGGAAAAATTGTTATGTCGACTGAGAACACCAGCACTGCAGTTGCAGAAGAGATTCCAAACTTATTGATTACTCCGACTGCTCAAGAGTATTTAAAGGATTTGTTAGATAAGCAAAATACACCAGGTATTGGGGTGCGTGTTTTTGTGGAAAATCCTGGTACGCCACGTGCTGAATGTTGTATGGCATATAGTGCACCTGACGAAGTTGTTCCAACTGACTATAAACAGGACTACCCAGATTTTCCTGCCTTTATTGACACACCGTCTATTCCATATTTGCTGGATGCCGTGATTGACTACAATAAAGACCGTTTTGGTGGTCAGTTGACATTCCGTGCTCCAAATTCAAAAGTGCCGCGTGTAGGTCCAGATGCATCGGTAGAAGAGCGTATTACCTATGTACTTCAGTCTGAAATTAACCCGGGACTTGCAGGACATGGCGGTAACTGTGCACTGGTTGAAGTGGTTGAAGATGAAGAACACGGTTTAACTGCGGTACTGAAATTTGGTGGTGGTTGCCAGGGCTGTTCATCGATTGACCTGACCTTAAAACAGGGTGTAGAAACCACCTTGAAACAGCATGTTCCTGAATTGGCACGTGTAGTTGACCAAACGGATCACAGCAACACGGAAGGTGCTTATTTTAAATAAGCCTGAATAATAAAAAATAACCTCCATGACGGAGGTTATTTTTTATATATGAGTCAAGAAAGCCGCATCATGCGGCTTTTTTATAATGGACAATTAAGCATCCAGATTTAAAATGTTCTGTGCCTTTTCCGCATAATAAAATTTCTCTAAATATGCTCTGGCACGTTCACGTAAATATGCAGATGAAACCAGTTTTTGCACCACAGGCGCTAATAGCTGCTGTAATTCATTTTGGATTAAGGCTTCATCAATATTCAGGTCACGCAGCAACAGATCAAACGGGCGTTCCTGGTTGCGGATGTACCAGGCATAGACCCCATCATGCACTTGCTGTTTCAGATAGTCCGTTTGACGGATATGGTCCCAGATTTCATGACCTAGATTTACTGTATTCGATAGGTCTTGAACTTCAATATAATTTTTCAGTACCGTTAAAGGCATATCTTTAATTTTATGCCAAAGATTGGCCTGAAAATGATAGAGCTTTTCGTCATCAAAATGCTGATTGAGCACATGCTCGCTCATCTGGCTCAGTTTTAAAATATTCTTTTGCAAATAATGCGCAATGGTTTCATCCAGATTTGAATCGGTCACGGTTTCCAACACCGATTTGCCCATTTTCATAAAACGGGACACGCCAGGCACCCGTTTCGCCATGACTGAATTATCGACATAGTCTTGAATGGAATGCTGAATAAGTTGGGTAATCATGGCGGAAAAAGCAGGATTATTCACCACGGTTTTAATTAAACGCTGACGGTGATCACTTTTGCTTGCTACGTACTGGGCAATCTTGTCGATGGTTAAAACTGGAATGACATCCGCGATTTTAGTGCTTTCATTGAGCGGATGAATCAAGGCAAAACGCAAATGTTCGGTAATCTGTTCAATTAAAAAGCTACTCGCGGGAGTGGCTAAAATCTGCTTTTGCAGCAGCGCATTGATTTGCTCAAATGACCAGATCTGTTGTAGCGGCTGCTTTCTAAACCATTGATAAAAATTTAGGAATTCAGTTTGAATCGTTGCAGTATGTGCAAACTCCTGCTCTAAAAAGTCAAGATGAGCTTCAATCAACTGCTCAATCATCGGATGTTTTTGCATACTTTCTCGAAAAAATTAATTTAATGGAATAAGTTTATCCGCTAGCGGGTTTTTCATTTTTTGGGTTTTGGCAAGAAAGGGTAAATAGTAGGCTGCCACTTCTTGCTCTGCTTCCAAAATTGGCATGTGTCCTACATTGTTAAGAATGACAGGAGCCTCAGCGCGTTTCAATAATGATTTTAATTCATTTGCCACTTCAACATTAATAATTTTGTCCTGCTTGCCCCAAAGAATCAGGGTAGGGGCTTCTACCGTTCGAGTCAGACGGGCAAAGGATTCTGGCGTATAAATACGGTTCAGTGCCACCAGCTGATCAATCAGCTTGCCATTTTTTGCCGCTTGAGAAATCAGGTAATTTTCTTGCGCGGATTTCAAGGCGTTGGATAGGTAGGGTGGATTTTGCATGACCCGATGCATCACCTGTTCCAGATCGCCAGGTTTAGACACAATTAGCTGTTTCAGGGTCAAGAGATCCTTGGAATAACGGGTATTGGCCTTGGTATAAATACCGGCACTATTGAGCAGAAACAGACTTTGGGTATCAAATGGATATTGTGAGGCATAAACTGTGGCAATCGATCCACCTAAAGAATGCCCTGCTACATTCAACTTATCTTCAACATCGATGGCTTCGACAAAACGGCGCAAGCTTTCTGTGACATTTGGTACCGAAGAATCAAAATCTTCAGGCGTTCTGGTGTCACCATTGTTGGGTAAGTCTGGAATGATCACGTGATAGTAGGGCGTTAAAAAATGCGCCACCCGATTCCAGTTGTCCCGATTTCCGGCTAAACCATGAATCAGCAGAATGGTCGGTTTTTGCCGTGAACCCCCTTCATTATATGTCCAGCTAATTTCACCCACTTGAATTGTTTTAGCTTTTAAACCTGCTTCATTGCGTTCCTGAATCAGATAGTTTTGCAAATTTATTTTTTCTATATTGGGCTTATTGCTTTGAGCCAGCGTTAGACTGCTTAAGCAGCAGGCGGTAACAAAACAGAGGTTGCGTACAAATTGAGAAAAATTTGAACGGTGCTGTGTCATTGATGATCATCCTTGAAGACTCATGACGATAATTTTTATAAGCAAAGAATAAAATTATCTAATTTCAGACAGCATTTAATTTTTTTAAATGTCTGTAGTTTATTGTAAATATTATTAAAGAAATGTCACTCAATTGTTTTTTGAACCTGGTAGCTTGAAGGCTTTAAAGTGTGAACTGAGTCATTTTTTGGCTTAATAAAAATATTTTGTAACGTTGTTATAAACTGCACAGCTATGCTTTTTTGCAAGTGACTTTCGGTTTTGATGGCATTAAAATATTGCAACTTAAAACATTGGAAGACCAGCATGCTAACAGCAGAAGAAGCTTTAGATCGTTTAAAAAAAGGGAACCAGCGTTTTGTAAACGGTGAAACGACCCATTTGAAGCTTTTATCTCACCAGCAACGCGCAGAAATGGCAGAAAGCCAAGAGCCGTTTGCCATCGTATTGGGTTGTTCAGATTCGCGTGTACCGGCTGAAATGGTTTTTGACCAGGGGCTAGGTGACTTATTTGTTATTCGTGTAGCAGGTAATATTGTTGCGCCATCACAGGTTGGTAGTGTTGAATTTGCCGCAGACAGTTTTGGCTGTCCAGTCGTGATTGTGTTGGGCCATACCCATTGCGGTGCTATTCACTCCACGATAGATGCATTAACCAATCCAGCGACTCCGCCTTCAGCAAATTTAATGTCAATTGTGAACCGTGTGCGTCCTTCAGTTGAAATTTTAATGCAAACTGAGCTGAAAGATGATTTGGATAAACTGTCTAAACATGCAGTACGCTCTAACGTTTTTGCATCGGTGAATCAGCTGCGTCATGGTTCTGCAGTACTAGAAAACCTGATTGCCCAAGGCAAATTAAAAGTAGTAGGTGCTGAGTACTCGCTTGAAACCGGTGAAGTTACTTTTTTTGACTTCTAAAATAGAAGACATTTTCTGATTCTTAAAAAGGCGCTTTATAAAGCGCCTTTTATATAGGGATAAGCATTGTTCAATAAGATGCTTTGTGCAGAAGTATTGGGATGAACCAGATCGGCTTGCATCAGGTTTTTCTTGCCGGCTACACCTTCTAAAAAGAATGGCAGCAATTGCACATTGTGTTGCTGACTGACAATCTTATAATTTTTTTCAAAGGCCTTGCTATAAGCGGTTCCGTAATTGGGCGGAATTTTCATTCCCAAAACCACTACCTTGGCTTTAGTTTTCTGACTTTGCTGGATTAAGGTCGCCAGGTTTTTTTGAATCAACAGGGGTGGCTGACCGCGTAAACCATCATTTCCGCCCAGTTCAATCACCACAATATGCGGCTTATGGGTTTGCAGCAATTTCGGTAAACGCGCAACGGCACCACTGGTGGTTTCACCACTGACACTGGCATTGACCACTTTATGCTGTTTCGGATACTGTTGGTCTAGACGTTTCTGTAATAATGCTACCCAGCCTTGCTGTGCCTGTATGCCATAACCCGCACTAATACTGTCACCCACGATCATAATGGTTTTCGCAGATGCCATGACTGGAGTAAGACCCAGGCTGAGCATGGCCAAGCAAGGAAATACAAGAGTTTTCAGATTGCGATTTTGCATATAGGGATTTTATGACCCACGTTAATAGCGACCATTCCATCATGCCACAAGTGATTATTTCTGCACAGCAGCTGACGCAAAAGATAAAATTTGCCCAAAAAGAGCTGAGCATTTTTGAAAATTTAAGCTTTGATATTTATCGTGGTGAACAGGTAGCAATTACCGGACGTTCGGGTTCAGGTAAATCCACCTTGCTGGGCATTCTGGCCACACTGGATCAGGCCAGTTCAGGCAAACTGGTCGTATGTGGTGAATCAATTGCAGAGTTAAACGAAGAACAACGTGCACTGGTGCGCTTAAAAAATATTGGCTTTGTGTTTCAGTCCTTTCAGCTGTTACCGCACTTAACGGCGGTTGAAAATGTGATGTTACCGCTACGTTTGCAGCAGAATTTTAACTTTGCCGCAGCTGAAAAAAAGGCTTTGGCCTTGCTGAAAAAAGTCGGCCTGGAACGTCAGGCCACGCAAACGCCTAAAGTCCTGTCTGGTGGGGAACAACAGCGGGTAGCGATTGCCCGTGCCTTGATTAGCGATCCGCAAATTATTTTTGCCGATGAACCCACCGGTAATCTGGATGCACAAACGGCGAAGGAAATTGAACAATTGCTGTTTCAGCTGAATCGTGAATTCGGTACCACACTGGTGCTGGTGACCCATGATTCGACATTGGCCGAGCAATGCCAACGACATTTTGAACTGCGCGATGGTCATTTCATAGAACATGACCAGAGGGAGAGCTGAAATGAATCCGTTATTTCGGCCATTGCTGACTCAAAGTTTTAAAAGTACGGGTGTTTATCTACTGATCATTGCCTTGACCCTGGCGATTAGTGCCACTACTGCGCTGAAATTTAGCAATGAACAGATTCAAAATGCCGTAGCTTTACAGGCCGCAGAAATGCTGGCAGGGGATCTAGTACTAACAGACAATCAGCCGCTTGAGAAAAAATGGCTTGATCAAGCCAAGCAATTCAAACTGCAACAATCCCAAGTCACTGCATTCGGTTCCATGGCCCATACCCAGGACCAGTTTGTCATGGTCAATGTGAAAGCGATCGATCATCAATTTCCCTTACGCGGGGAGCTTCGGGTGCTGCCACAGGCGAAAATAATCCAGTCCGGTGAAGTGTGGATGAGTCCGCGTGCCATGGATTTATTGCATGTACAATTGGGAGATAGGGTCAATATCGCGGATGGACAGTTTAAGGTCACGGCAAAAATTGTGCATGATTCCAATCAGGAAATGGGTTTTTCCGGTTTTTCCCCGACGGTGATTATTTCTCGTAGCGACGTAGCCAAAACCAATGCCATTCAGGTCGGCAGCCGTGCCGAGTATCGCTTGTTGATGGCGGGAGATCCGCAGCAGACCAAACAGTTTGAACAAAATTTTAAGCAACAGCAGCAAGGCATGTTGCCGAAAACCGCACAAGATACGCAAATATTTGATGAGCAAAATAGCTTACGATTACGCAATGCCAGCGAAAGCAATACCCGTTTAATGAAGCCGATTGCCAATCTGGATACCTTTCTGCAACTGAGTAATATCTTGACCATTTTGCTGTGCGGGATTGCGATTGCCCTGACCAGCCAGCGCTATGTGCAACAAAATCAGGACAATATCGCATTGATGCGTTGCATCGGTGCGACACGAGGGCAGATTCTCAATGCCTATCTCAGCTTGCTGGCCGTCGTCTTGCTAGTTGCCATGTTGATTGGCAGTCTGGTGGGTGTCGCTTTGGGCTACGGTTTGCTGCAACTGATGCTGCAACTGATTCCAAATTTGCAGATTGCATTTTCTGCAGGAGCGATGCTGCTAGGACCATTGCCGGTGGCAATGCTGACCAGTGCCGTGGTGCTTTTGGGATTCATTGTTCCCAGTTTATGGCAATTACTCAATACCCCGCCGATTCGTGTCATTCGCCAGCAAGAAAAATCGGTACAATCGATGCTGTGGATGTTAGTGATGGGTACAGCCAGCTTGGCATTGTTTAGTATCGTGCTGACAGAAAATCTCATGCTTACCGCTTGGGTGATGGGGGCGATTATTCTGCTGTGTACAGTACTTTATCTAATGATTTGGGGCTGTTTGAAATTCATTAAAAACCTGAAAGGGGTGATTTCAGCCTATGTACGGGTGCCCTATCAAACGGCTTTTCAAATTACTGCTTTGGCACTCGGCCTGAGTCTGATGACTGTATTGACGGTGTTACGGACAGACTTGCTGGAACGTTGGCAACAGCAATTGCCTGAAGGGACACCGAATCAGTTTGTGTATGGTTTGCCACCTTTTGATATGCCTGCATTTAAAGCCCAGATCAAAGAGCATGGATGGTCAAGCACGCCCTTATATCCCAATATTCGTGGCCGATTGGTGGCGAAGAATGATCAGCCTTTTGCAGCAGAACTGGTGAAAAACAATAATTCTTTACGCCGTGAACTGAATTTGACCCAGACCACCGAATATCCTGCGGACAATATCATCGTGCAGGGCACAGCAGCGTTAAAACATCCGGGTGAGGTGTCGGTTGAAGCCAAAACTGCAGCAGAGCTGGGCATTAAAATTGGCGATCGTTTAACCTTTAGCTTGCCTGAAGGCCAGATACAGGCCAAAGTGGTGAACTTGCGCAGTGTGGAATGGGAAAGTTTTAGTCCGAATTTTTTCTTTATTTTTGCACCTAAAACCATGGATGAAAACGCCGGCAGCTATTTAGGCAGTTTTTATGTGCCTGAACAGGATAAAAACCAGATGGTCGCAGTGATTCAGCAATTTTCCAACACCGTATTTATTGATGTCAGCCTGATTCTGGATGAAGTTAAACGCCTGGTGAATGTGCTGGTGCAAATTGTCACCATCTTGGCACTGTTGGTCAGTGTTTCTGGTATTCTGGTGTTAATAGCCTGTTTAAACCTGTTGATGGATGAGCGTAAACGTGAAGTGGCTTTGCTGCGTTCATTCGGTAGTTCGAAACAAAAGCTTAAACAGATGATGACCTTAGAAATTGGCTTTATGGGACTCATGGCAGGAATCGTATCTTGTCTATTTGCCGAAGTCATCAGTGCCATTGCGAGTTATAAAATGAATTTGCTGATTCAGGCACATTGGCAAATCTGGCTGATTTTACCCATACTCATGACGGTGCTGTGTGCCCTAATTGGTCGTTATCGTTTGAGTTATCTCAGTGATATTCCGCCATTGCAAAGCTTGCGTGAGATGAATCAATAGTAGATTCATCTTCAATAAGTAAAAGTCAGAGCATTAAAAATGCAGTTGTGCCCGCATGGCGGCCAATATTTGCCGCCAAACCAGTTCCAGAATCTGGACTTGCTGCATACAGTAAGCATACAGTAGATAACAGCTAATGATGCCCACAGCCATGCCTACTACAAAAGCCAAATTCGGCTTATGTATTCTTTGTCCCACATACCAAATCGCTGTGAGGACGGCACCCATTAACATGCCGCCAATATGCGCGGCATTGTTTATTCCAGCCATGGTAAAGCCGATCAATAAATTGATGCCCATAATCATCAGCAAGGTTTTTTTATCTAAAATAAAACGCTGCTTCGGTAATGCGGGTAATAAGGATAAAACCGTCAATGCACTACCAATGCCCATCACTGCACCCGATGCACCGGCACTGACGGTAGGAAGAAGTGTGGGGTCATTGCTTTGCAAGAGTTCAAAGGTATTCTGAATATCGATGAAACCGCTAAGTAAACTGCCCATCAGACCGGCAAGAATATAAAGCCCCAAATAATAGAAACGGCCAAAAAGCTGTTCGGCCACACTGCCAAAAATATACAGTGCCCACATGTTCATCATTAAATGGATTAAGCCAAAATGAAAAAACATGCTGCTAAACAGGCGAGTGGGTTCCTCTAAAAAGGTTAAAGGTGCATAATCAGCTCCCCAGTGAATAGCATCGACCAGACTGGGAGCAGTAATATTGACTCCGCTCAGGACTTGCCAGAGAAATAAACCGACATTGATGGCAATAAAAACTGCCGTCAACCACCACAGATGAACCTCGGGTTTGGTTCGGATGGGGGGAGGAGAAAGGTTGGACATGCTATTCTTTTATAATCTTTGCTATATTCAGCTTCAAGCTTAGCACGAAAAAAACAGATTTTTGGAGTAACTCACTGACATGAAAGCTTTTATTGTTCGTAGTTTGTTAATACTTGTCAGTCTGGTACTTTTGGTTCAACTTTGGATTTTTTCAAGTTTGCTGTGGTGGCGGACCCATCCGGTGGATACCACCATGATGATGCGGCTGGATTACTGGTCCAAACCTTCAAAACCGATTAAACATGAATGGCGTGATTATGATCAGATTAGTGATTATATGAAACATGCCGTAGTTGCTGCAGAAGATGGAAAATTTTTGCAGCACAAAGGGTTTGACTGGGAAGGCATGCAATTTGCCCTGGAGCGTAACAAAGACAAGGGTAAAGTAGTTGCAGGCGGTTCAACCATTTCCCAGCAATTGGCGAAAAACCTGTTTTTATACAATAAGCGGTCTTTCCTGCGTAAGGGACAAGAAGCGGTTGCGACCTGGATGATGGAGCGAATGTGGTCCAAACAACACATTCTGGAAGTCTATCTAAACTCAGTAGAATTTGGCGACAATATCTATGGCATAGAAGCCGCTACCCAGCATTATTTTGGCAAAAGTGCGCGAAGCCTGAGTCGTGAACAAGCGGCATTTTTAGCAGCCATTTTACCGAATCCTAAATATTATCAAGATCATCGTAATGATAGAAAACTGCAATATCGCAAACGCATGATTCAAAAATATATGCGTTATAGCAATATTCCCTAATTTAGCATTTATTTTCAAAAAGCCCGCTGATAAGGGCTTTTTTTTATGAAATTGTCATAATTTTGAAGCATACTTATGAAGATACGGACTACTTTCGAACACTCATAGGTTAAGTATGAATACGGCTGCTAATACGACTCCGGCGCAAATAGAATATGCATATAATGATCGCTACATTAATCGTGAGCTTTCTATTCTCGATTTCCATTTGCGGGTATTGGAACAAGCCGTCGATCCTTTACATCCTTTGCTTGAACGGATGAATTTCCTGCTCATTTTTTCCCGTAATTTGGATGAATTTTTTGAAATTCGTGTTGCCGGAATGATGGAGCAACTGGATTTAGGCAATGAAAGCCATAGTCCGGATGGTTTAACCCCTAAACAGGTGCTGGACAGCATTTCCAAAACTGCCCATGAGGCAATTGATCGCCAATACCGTATTTTAAATGAAGAAATTTTGCCTAAACTGCGTGAAGAAGATATTTGCTTTTTGCGCCGTGGGGAATTAACACCTGCCCAATCGGCTTGGGTGAAAAAATATTTTCAGGAACAGGTGGCTCCTGTACTGACCCCAATCAGTCTTGATCCCGCACATCCTTTCCCGCGTCTAGTCAATAAAAGCCTCAACTTTATTGTGACTCTGGAAGGTAAGGATGCTTTTGGCCGTCAGATTGATCTGGCGGTGGTGCCTGCACCGCGTTCATTACCTCGCGTGGTACGTTTACCGGATGAACTCACTGGGGGTAAAGAGCATCATGTGATGCTGTCCGCGATTATTCATGAGCATGTTTCAGACCTGTTCCCGGGCATGACCGCGACAGGCTGTTACCAGTTCCGTGTCACCCGAAATGCCGATCTGGCCTTAAATGAAGATGTGGAAGACCTGGCTAAAGCCTTAAAAGGGGAATTAAACTCGCGTCGTTTTGGTCGTGCGGTGCGTCTCGAAGTGACCCATAATTGCCCGAAACATATCTATGAATATTTACTGGATGAATTCGATCTAGATCAAGAGCAACTATATAAGGTGGATGGTCCGGTCAATCTGGCGCGTTTGTTGTCCAATTTTAAGCGTCCACATTTACGCTATGATTCACATACGCCTATTATTCCAAAAGTGCTGAAAAAGTCAGAAAATATTTTTTCTGCCATGCAGAAGCAGGATATTTTACTTCATCATCCCTTTGAATCATTTGCTCCAGTGATTAATTTGCTTCGTGAAGCTGCACGTGATCCGCAAGTTTTAGCCATCAAGCAAACGCTGTATCGTAGTGGCCCGGATTCTGAAATTGTCCAGGTATTGGCGGAAGCTGCACGTAATGGCAAGGAAGTGACGGCCGTCATTGAACTGCGTGCCCGTTTTGATGAAGAATCCAATATCGCTGTGGCCAATGTGCTGCAAGAAGCAGGCGCAGTGGTGGTCTACGGTATTGTCGGTTATAAGACCCATGCCAAAATGATTTTAGTGGTGCGCCGTGAAAACAATAAACTTGTGCGCTATGTGCATTTAGGAACGGGTAACTACCATGCCGGTAATGCTCGTATTTATACCGATTATGGGTTGCTGACCACGGATAAAGAGCTGTGTGAAGATGTGCATCGTATTTTCCAAGAGCTGACCGGTATGGGCAAAATGGCAAAACTGAAAAAGTTATTGCATGCACCTTTTACCCTGCATGCGCAGCTAGTTAATTTTATTGATGATGAAATTGCCACTGCCAAAGCAGGTAAGCCCGCGCAAATTATCGTGAAGGTCAATGCCCTTACCGAAAAGCAACTAATCAATAAATTATATGAAGCCTCTCAAGCGGGTGTGAAAATTGATCTGATTATTCGTTCCATCTGCTGCTTACGTCCCGGTTTGCCGGGTTTGTCTGAAAATATTCGGGTACGTTCCATTGTAGGACGTTTTCTGGAACATACCCGAGTTTATTATTTTAGCAATAATGGCGATGCACGCATTTATTGTTCAAGTGCAGACTGGATGGATCGCAACCTGTTTAACCGTGTCGAAGCATGTTTCCCGATTGAAGATGCTGCGCTAAAAAAACGCATTTACCAGCAAGGTTTACTCACCTATTTAAAGGATAATCAGCAAGCGTGGTTACTGCAAAGTGACGGCACCTGGTTACGTGCCCAAGTGGCTGATGGCCAAGAAGCACATAATGCACAGCGTATATTATTAGAGACAATCAAATAATTTAAAATCAGTATTTATCATATTAAATAAAGGAGTCTTCGGACTCCTTTATTGCAATTTTTCCTAATAAATCATCATCCATTTAAAAAATTAGTGTTGTAAGCTAGCAATTTTTTTATAGGTGTTTTTAATATTGCCTTCAATTTTATACAGTGGAATATCGGTCTGATCTGCCACTTGCTGTGAATTTAGGCCTGTCGATATCAGATTTAAAATTTCATATTCAATCGTGGTGAATGCAAGCGCGATTTTATTTTCAATCGTTTCAACCTGACGAGACAAAATATATTGGGCTAAATCGTGATGGATCGGAGCACCGCCACGCAGAATGCTTTTAATATTGTTAATTATTTCTATATCAGTATGATGATGAAAAACATAGCCTTGCGCACCTGATTGAATAGCATCAAAGAGTAAGCCTGTTTGCTGTTGAGCGAGTATTGCAATCACATAGCTATCTGGATGGATGTGTTTGAGCTTTTTTATAAAGTTCAGCTTTGCTATGGGGGCTATTTCTACATCAATAAAAATCAGGTTCGGCAAATGCTGTTGCAACCACGATTCGGCTTCGGCAAGATTTTCGGTGCTCATGATTAATCCTTTCGGATAGCCTAAGTTGATTAGGATCATTTTTAAGTGATCATTAAAAACGTGTCGATCGTCTACCATCATGATAGGAACGGGTAATATTAGTTCACCCACAAGGCGGTGCTCACACTGATTTGGTATTTTATCGTGTTAATTTGCTTTAAAATCCACGCCACGCCTATCCCTGAAACTAGTGAATTTATAAAATTTAAGTAAAACTAAGTATATGTAGGGTAAACGATATTTACATAAAAATTATTATGTTTTGAGTGAGTTGTTTTTGGATTTCTTTTTTGTTGAGAATATATTCTTTTTTTTTATAACAGATAAAAAATACCTAATTATAGGGATATTCACGAGAACTTTAACCAATTAATATGATGGCGGTTTTTATAAGTTTAACTTACTAATACTGCTCCAATTTTGAGGATGATAATATTTCAGGGGCCATCCAGGTTTTAGAAATATTTTTACCTTTCATAGCTTATTCGGGTGGATAAGCTATTTTTTTCACTTTAATTTTTATAATTGAGTCATAGAATACCCATTATCAGGGATATAAAGTACCCGCATCGTCGTCAAAAAAATTCTCACTTCCTGCGGTTTTTGCGGTTAAGAAGTAAGCAATTTATTGAAGATCGGTTTCTCAGTTCATCCATATGAGATTGTCCATTTGCTTCAAATCAGGTTTATCCGGGTGTTAAACTTTTTTTATGAAAAAAATAAAGCATTCCATTGAAATATTAAGACTGCTTATTTCAATCCGATCATAAAAAAAAGGAGCCGCAGCTCCTTTTAATCAATTGAATCTTTTAATGAAGATTCTGCGTGATTTTTTGCAAAATTTGCAATAGCACATCAAATTCACTTTGCAGTGGCGTACTTTTACGTGTCACTAAGGCGAGAGTACGACTAGGCGCCGCCTCGATCGATTTAACCACTAAATCTGAATTGGCTTTGATCATATTGGTATGAATGGCAATTTCAGGAAGCAAGGTAAAGCCCAAGTCTGAAGAAACCATTTCTACCAGTGTCGGCAATGAACTAGCTTTTAAACGATGATCATTTTTACGCTCGCCAATTGGACATGCACTTAATACATGGTTGCGTAAGCAATGACCTTCTTCCAGTAATACCAAGCGAGATAAATCCAGATCATCTAAACTGCGGGCATTCTGGGCATTCTGGTCAGCTTTATGGTAAACCAGATACAGATTTTCTTTTGCAATTTCAGCAATTTTTAAGCCACGGGTGTCAAAAGGTAAGGCCAACACGATCATGTCCAAATTACCATGTTCGAGTTTTTCAACAATTTTTTCACTTTGTGCTTCGTGCAGGTGCAGCTGAATTTTAGGCAGCTGTTTATGCACTTCATCAAGAAGTTGCGACAAAATAAAAGGTGCAATTGTAGGAATAACGCCTAAATGTAAGTCACCCGTTAAAGGTTCGCTCATTTCACGACTTAAACGCATCAGGTCTTGCGCATCTGCCAATAGAACACGGGCTCGAGCAACAACCTGTTCGCCAAGCGGAGTTAAACGCACATTTTGGCGATCGCGCTCAACCAGTACTCCACCTAATAAACGCTCTAACTCCATGATCCCGCCTGACAAAGTCGACTGGGTCACAAATGAACGGCGCGCAGCTTCAGTAAAATGCAGCGTTTCAGACAGTGTAACGAGGTATGACAGCTGTCTTAAGGATGGTAATGCAGCCATAGTGTCCTAATGTTTTGATTTAAAGTGATCAGCAAATAACCCGCTTAGATATGGAATAAAATGCGGTGGGATATCATGCCCCATTCCATCAATTAATTCAAACTTCGCATCAGTAATTGCCTTTGCAACTGCTTTGCCATGACTCGGTGGCAGTAAACGATCACGAGAGCCATGTACCACGAGGGTAGGTTGCTGAATTTGCTTACCCAATTGTAGCAAAGAACCTGTACATAATATTGCTAAAAACTGTTGAAGTACACCCGCTGGATAATAACTTCGTTGATATAATTTGCGTGCCGTCTGAATAATTTCCAGTTGATTAATATATCCTGGAGAACCAATAATGTTAAATACCTTTACGCTATGGTTGACAATACCTTCTTCGTCGGTCGAGTCGGGTCTGCCAATCAGGCTAAACAGCTGTTTGGGAAACGGGGGCGGTAACAGCGGTTGGTTATTACTGGTAAACATTAAGCCCAGATTACTGACTTTCTGTGGATGTTTGGCTGCCAGAATCTGTGCAATCATGCCGCCCATGGAAGCACCAATCACCGAAACCTGTTCCAGACCCAAACGGTCAATCAGCAGCGCAGCATCTTCCGCCATGTCATACAGGTTATATGGTGCACCCTGATTTTGTAAGCCTAAGGCAAAACGTCCCATCAGTTTCAAAGTGTTGAGACGCGGACCGGAATGACGGATTTTTGAAGACAGGCCAATATCACGGTTATCAAAACGAATCACGCGATAACCTTGGTCAATCAGCGATTTACAGAAAAAATCAGGCCAAAACAGCATTTGCGCACCCAGACCCATGATTAACATAATGGCAGGGTGTTCAGGATTTCCGCCCATTTCCACATGAAGTTCCACACCATTGCCTAAATTGACTTTGGTTTCATGCATAAAAGAGGTGTATGGAGAGCCGGTGAAATCGAGTGCGCTATTCATTGTTGTTTTCCTGAAAAAGGACATTTTGCTGAAAAAATGTCCTGGGTATTAAAACCTTAAACCGCAGCCGGAATCAAGTCAGGTACCAGTTTAGTTAGACTTAAACGTTGTTTTGCTGCGGTTGCGCCCAATAAAACAAAACCACGTAAGGTATTTTCACTATCGAGCGCCTTGGCAATCATGCCATCTTCCAGCTCTTCAGTTTCCCAGTTTACCTCCACGTCCACAGGTGCAGGAAGCACGGTCAGGGGAGCAGCAGGCGTTTTAACAGCAACCGGCATTGCTGGATAATGCACATGCGTTTGTTCACCATTTAGAGTTTTTGCCAAAGCACGTGCTTGTTGCATGATCGGCATGACATAAGGCAACAACAAACCATTGACTTCAGCACAGTCGCCAATCGCATAAATATCAGGCTGGTTGGTTTCCAGATGACTATTGGTCAAAATGCCGCGACTGCAATGAATATCAGCAGCTTTAGCCAATTCAAGGTTTGGGTGTAAACCAATCGCAGAAAGCACAATGTCCGCAACCACAGACTGACCATTGGCCAGAGTAATTTGATAATCGCCATTTTCAACTTTGATGACTTTTTCAACCGTGGTACCCAGTACAAAGTGAATGCCGGTGTCTTCCAGTTTTTCCTGAAAAGAAGCCGCTACATGTGCAGGAATTAAACGTCCCAAAGGTTGAGGAGCCAAATCAATCACGGTGACTTGATGTTCTGTATTTTGCAGATCATTAGCAAATTCACAGCCAATTAGACCGGCACCGAGAATCACCACGCGTTTATCTTGATTCTGCGCCAGATTTTTACGGAATGCCTTGTAGTCATCTAGGTTATTGACCACATGAATATCATCACTGCCATCGCCAGCAATCGCTACACGAACCGGATGAGCACCGACTGCAAGCACCAGCTTTGAATAAGGCTGCGTCGTTTGTTGACCATTTTTTTCTAAAATCAGCTGATGCTGGGCAGCTTGAATTTCTTTGACCCAAGTGAGAGCTTCAATACGCATGTTCAGTTGGGTTGCCATTTTAGATGCATCACCCAAGGCAATCTGTTCAGGCACCTTGTTCCCAGCTAACGCATTTGAAAGCGTTGGCTTGGCATAGTTTACCGCATCATCTGCACAGATCATGACCAGCTCATGCTCAGGATTAAGCTTGCGAAATTCACGTGCTGCGGTATAACCGGCCATACCCGAACCAATGATGACGATAGGATGCATATTATTCTCCAAACTGTTTTCTATAAGACGTAAAAAAAGACCATTCACTATGGTCTTTGATATCAAAAATTAGATTTCTACCATTTCAAAATCAACTTTTGATACACCACAGTCCGGGCAGGTCCAGTCATCCGGGATATCTTCCCATTTGGTACCAGCGACAATACCATCTTGTGGCCAACCTTCAGCTTCGTCATAAATCCATCCACAAACGATGCATTGATATTTCTTCATTTGAATCTCCAAAACACTGACTTTTCAATAATATGCAGCCAGTAAAATTTTATATACCGCATGACTCTATTGATATGTCTTTTGATGTACATATTCAAGCAAATTTTTACGCAGTTCTAGTCTTAATGTAAAGTAAATATCGGAGTTTAAGAACAGAAATTGAAACCAGAATTGCTTAGCAGGACAAAACTTGTCTTTAAAACATGAAAATAAGCAAAATTGATGAATAGCAATTCATTACCAAGTTCTAAATATTGCTAAAAACAGGCCATTGGATTACAGGGGATGATTAGTAACAGGATAGTTTTTTAGACGAAGGTCGTGCAGAAAAAAAAGAACCGATCTGTTAATTTATAATGGCATTCATATATAACTATTTTTATTAGATAAATGAATACAATAAAATCATAAACTTATGTATTTTTAGCTCTTAATATTGGATTTTAAAAGTGTCTGCTGACTGGTCATCGATCTTATAAAGCGTTAAAATTCACTCATTCTCCCTTAAATATCTTTCTCCCCATGAGCAATCTGTCTACAACTTTGTGGTCTAACATTCGTACTGTCCAAGATTTCCCTAAACCAGGGATCTGCTTTTTTGACCTGACTCCATTATTCATGGAAAATATTGAATTATTAACTGAGGCTTTAATTGCCAGTATTCCTGCTGAAAAATTGGCAGAAGTCGACAGTTTTGTTGCGGTTGAAGCACGTGGTTTTGTGCTGGCAAGTTTGTTGGCACAGCGTTTGGGCAAAGGTTTATTGCTGGTTCGTAAAGCAGGTAAATTACCGCCACCAGTGGTAGGTGTGGGTTATAGCTTAGAATATGGCATGGACCGTTTGGAAATGTCGGCAGATGTTCAAGCACAAAAAATTATTATTGTGGATGACGTGTTAGCCACTGGCGGTACGCTAAAAGCTGTAAAACAGCTAGTAGATAAATGCAACCACCAGGTATTGGGCGCAAGCATTTTCCTGGATTTACCAGATTTGCATAGTGATTTAGGCTTAGAGGTTTGGTCTGTGTTAGATGACAAATCACAGCCAGAGCAAAATGTGGCTTAATTAAGCACAGATGAAAAAAGCCTTGGCATGACCAGGGCTTTTTTATTTTTTCAGAAAATGGGTTTGCATATGCAGAAGCAGCTCATTGATATTTTCTGGGCTGGCTAAACGGTGATGTCCACCTTTCACGGCCTGAACCTGCATATAAGGTTCGAGTTGCTGTTGTACCGCGTACATATCCAGCTCTTCATCCCCGAGTTCCAGATAGGCAATTTGCGCAATCTCGTGTTCCAGATCATCCTCACCAATAGGAGGGTAATCTTCACGAAAATCTGGACTCAAACTGGGATTGGCAATAATCGCCGGAATTTTACACAGGGCTGACATTTTCAGCGCCCAGTAAGCACCTAAGCTATGGCCAATCAAGATTTCCGGCTGAATTTTGGCAATAATTTCCTGATAAAAACTCGCCACGGTTTGAAAATTCAGGTTGCGATAATCTACGTCGATACAATATTTATGATCGGCATCAATGGCATGGAATCTGGTCGATTCACGCGAAGAATCGAGTCCATGCAAAAACAGGATTTTTAAAGGGCATGTCGTCATTTTTTTAGTTCATACTTTCTTTATTCACAAAGATAGAAACAGTCAAATAGATTACTTTTCAACTAATTTTCTTGATTTCATTGTAAGTCACTTGGCTGAACAAAGAAGTTAGCTTTTGGTCTAAGATGTATTTGCGATGCAGCAAATAAACCGTATTACAAAATAATTTTTTTATTAAAAAGAAAACACTACTGGGATAAAGTCTTCAAATCGCTAGGCCATAACAAAATTTGGCGATGATGTAAAAAATGATTTCGCTACTGTCATAAAGAGCAGATCTCAGAGTTAGCCCCCACTATGGAAAAATTAGATTATGGAAAAATTAGGTTATGAAATTTTAATTGAAGCCTCTCCTCAAAAAGTCTGGCAAGTGTTATGGGACCCGAATAGTTATAGCCAATCAGCCTATTATTTTTCGCCTAGTTCCAGTATGCATTCTGACTGGAAGATTAAGGGAAAATCCTGTTTCTGGATGCCGACAATAATGGGATGGTGTCTACAATTGAGCAGTTGGACGAGTTTAGAAGAGTAGTCTTTAAACATTTAGGTATAGTTCGAAAGGGTGTAGAGAACTTAAACAGTGACAAAGTTAAAAAATGGCACGATGCTCTAGAGAAGTATTTTCTAGAACAGATCCATGGCAAAACCAGACTTAGGGTAGAAGTGGATACAGCAAAAGAATATCGGGAAATGATGGAAAACGGATTTAAAAAGGGCTTTGAGATGGTTAAACAGCTTGCCGAAGCTTGGCCAGAGGAAATAAAGCAAGTCGTTTTTAGCAAATCAGTGCATTTGTATGGCAATTAGACATTCGAAATTTGCACTAAATCTGCTATGCTATGCAACTTCCGTTTTTTACACATATTTGAGGCAGAGATGACGCAACATAACGCTCAATCGACTTCTGAACAACACATTTCCGAAAACGATTTAATTGCACAGCGTCATGCCAAGTTAAAGCAGATTCAAGACCAAGCAAAAGAAACTGGTGTTAGCCCATGGCCAAACGCGTTTAAGCGTGAGCACTATGCACAAGATTTACAAGACCAATTCGCTGAAAAATCTAAAGAAGAAATTGAAGCTGGTGAAAAAGTTTATGTAAAAGTTGCTGGTCGTGTGATGTTGAACCGTGGGTCATTCATCGTGATCCAGGACATGACTGGCCGTATTCAGCTTTATGTTGCACGTAAAGAACTTGCACCTGAAGTACTGGAAACCATCAAGAGCCTAGATCTGGGTGACATTATTGCCGTTGAAGGTTATATCGGTCGTTCTGGTAAAGGTGACCTGTATGTCCATATTGAAAAATTTGAACTTTTAACCAAGTCACTGCGTCCACTTCCAGACAAATTCCATGGCCTAACCGATACCGAAGTTAAATACCGTAAACGTTACCTGGATTTAATCGTAAACGAAGAAACACGTAAAACCTTTGAAATTCGTGCCAAAGTGGTTTCAGGTATCCGTAACTATTTAAGCAATGAACGCTTCATGGAAGTGGAAACACCGATGATGCATGTGATTCCAGGTGGTGCTTCTGCGCGTCCATTTGAAACACATCATAATGCCTTGGACATGCCATTGTTCTTGCGTATTGCACCTGAGCTTTACTTGAAACGTCTGGTGGTTGGTGGTTTTGAGCGTGTGTTCGAAATTAACCGTAACTTCCGTAACGAAGGCGTTTCAACACGTCATAATCCAGAATTCACCATGATCGAATTCTATCAGGCTTATGCAGACTATAAAGACTTGATGGCTTTAACTGAAAATATGCTTGAGAAACTGGCGCTAGACATCTTGGGTACAACTGATGTTCCTTATGGTGAGGAAGTGTATAGCTTCAAAGGTCCATTCAAGAAAATTTCAATGTCCGATGCCATTCTTGAACACAACCCGCAATTTACGCCTGAAAATGTCAATGACCGTGAATTCCTGGCTAAATTTGTTCAGGACGAATTGAAAGAGCAGGTGAAACCTGGTTTTGGCTTGGGTAAACTTCAAACCATCGTATTTGAAGAAACCGTTGAAACTAAGCTGCGTCAACCGACATTCATTACTGAATATCCAGCGGAAACCTCTCCATTGGCGCGCCGTAATGATGAAAATCCGCACATTACTGACCGTTTTGAATTCTTTATCGGCGGTCGTGAGCTGGCAAATGGTTTCTCGGAATTGAATGACCCGATTGACCAGGCCGAGCGTTTCCAGGCGCAGGTTGCTGAAAAAGACGCCGGTGATGATGAAGCAATGCACTTCGATGCAGACTTTATTGAAGCGCTTGAATACGGCCTTCCTCCTACAGCAGGTGAGGGTATTGGTATTGACCGTTTAGTGATGATCTTTGCCAATGCACCAAGTATTCGTGATGTGATTTTGTTCCCGCATATGCGTCATAAACATGCATAAGTGCTGAATATAAAAAAACCCGCCTCGTGCGGGTTTTTTATGGCTTGAAACCTATGCTTAATTAAAATTCAGGCAAAAAAATACGCAATGATTGGGGTGATCACTGCGTAGAACAACGAATCTGTTTGCACAGTTCGGTTAAGGAGAATGTTAGAACTATGAATAGCCCTAAGCATTGGAAAAATCATAAAATGAATGCAGAGTCATTTCATGAGGCTTTCAGTAAAGTTGTGTTAATTCAGGTTAATAACTATAGGTAAGTGTGACATATTGCCTATTTTTTAGCGGGTTATAAAAAAAAGCCCCTCTCTAAAAGAAGGGCTGTTTATTGATAAGGATTTAGAAATGGAATACACCCAAACCTGATTTAATTTCATCGAGGGTTTGCTGGGTAATATCACGGCATTTATCGGTACCGGTTTTCAGAATATCCATGATGTAGTCTGGATCTTTCTGTAATTCCATACGACGTTCACGAATAGGGCCAATCATTTCCTTTAAAATGCCTTCAAGACGTTTTTTCACCGTACCATCGCCTAAACCGCCACGACGATAATGGGCTTTTAATTCTTCCAGCTCTTCTTTATTGGTATCGAAAGCATCTAAATAGGTAAATACCACGTTGCCTTCAACCTGGCCCGGATCTTCAATACGCAAGTGATTTGGATCGGTATACATCGCATTCACGGCTTTCTTGATGTCTTTATCCGAAGCGTCCAGCACAATGGTGTTGCCCAAAGATTTCGACATTTTGGCTTTACCATCAAAACCAGGCAAACGGCCAACATTAGACAGGAGCGCTTTGCATTCTGGAAGCAGCTCACGACCGATCTGACGGTTTAAACGACGCACGATTTCGTTGGTCTGTTCGATCATTGGAATCTGGTCTTCACCTACTGGCACAACCGTTGCTTTAAAAGCAGTAATGTCAGCGGCTTGTGCCACCGGGTAGCACAGAAAACCTGCCGGAATATCACGCTCAAAGCCACGCATCTGGATTTCAGATTTAATGGTCGGGTTGCGTTCCAGACGCGACACCGTGACAAAGTTGAGATATAGCATGGTCAGTTCATTCAATGCCGGCAAGCATGACTGCACACAAATTGTCGTTTTGGTTGGATCAATACCTACCGCCAAATAATCAGTGGCAACTTCAATAATATTACGACGTACTTTTTCAAAGTTATCGGCGTTATCGGTTAAAGCCTGGGCATCAGCAAGGAGAAGATGTTGATGGTGAGAATCCTGCAATCCAACACGTGAACGTAAAGAACCTACAAAATGACCTAAATGAAGTTGTCCGGTTGGGCGGTCACCCGTCAAAATAACAGGACGATTGTCTTGATTACTCATTATCTCTCTATTCCAAAGTAGTTAGCACTACATGTATATGCTGATGAATGGCCTTATTGTACGGCATAATGTTTTTGAATGTCAGGCACTATAAAAACAGATCATTGAAAAAATACGAAGAATTTAATGATGTTGATACAGTTTTTTTAAATATTTATCTTTAAAATGCAGAATAGAGACATTAAGGATAACAAGAATGGCGAGTAGCTTATTAATATTATTAGATGATATTGCGACTGTTTTAGACGACGTTGCGGTCATGAGCAAAGTGGCAGCAAAAAAAACTGCAGGGGTATTGGGAGACGATTTAGCCCTCAATGCTCAGCAGGTCAGTGGAGTACGTGCTGAACGTGAACTGCCTGTGGTTTGGGGAGTCGCAAAAGGTTCTTTTATAAATAAATTAATTCTTGTGCCTTTAGCCTTATTGATTAGTGTGGTTGCACCGTGGCTCATAAATCCTTTATTGATGATTGGCGGGCTGTTTCTCTGTTATGAAGGCGTAGAAAAAGTCCTGCACAGTTTGCATCATAAAAAAGCCAAGACCAAGGAAGCTGCTGAAACAGAATTTACCGCTATTGAAACCGATTTAGCCAAGTTCGAGAAAGAGAAAATCAAGGGTGCAATTCGTACCGATTTTATTTTGTCGGCTGAAATTGTGGTGATTTCATTGGGTACAGTGGCTACTGCGGCTTTTATGAATAAAGTGATCGTACTGTCAATTATTGCAATCGTCATGACTGTGGGTGTATATGGTTTTGTCGCCATGATTGTCAAAATTGATGATCTGGGATTGTACTTAACCGAGCAGGCATCGAGTTTTAAACAAAGCATAGGACGCGGTTTACTGGCTTTTGCGCCAAAATTGATGAAAACCCTGACCATTGTCGGAACCATTGCCATGTTCCTGGTTGGTGGCGGAATTATTACCCATACCATTCCGTGGTTTCATCATTTAACTGAAAATTCGGTCGATCACGTTCAACACATTCCCACAGTAGGAAATATTATTGGTGCAGTTACTCCGACCTTAATTAATCTGGTGATTGGTTTTATTGCAGGATTATTGGTTTTAATGGTAATTGCTCTCATTCAAAAAATCAAGCCGAAGTCAAAGCAAGCTTAATCAGCAAAAGCTCGCTAAAATGAAGCTCAAAAGTCAACTATAAGGAATATCACTATGCGCTGGAAAGGACGTCGTGTAAGTACCAATGTAGAAGACCGTCGCGGTGGTGCCGGAGCTAAAGCAGGTGGTGTCAGTATTTTAGGACTTGTGGTTGCTTTTGTGGCGTGGAAGTTTTTTGGGGTCGATCCTCAACAAGCCTATCAAGCGACCAAACAAGTCACCTCACAATCACAGCTGGCTGAAACTCGCGGCTTGGAGAATCCAACGCCAGAACAGCAAGAAGCAATGGATTTTGTCGGGACGGTATTGGCCGATACCGAAGATACCTGGTCTCAAGTGTTCCAGCAGCAATTAAATGCACAGTATGTTGCGCCTAAATTGGTGATGTTTAATGGTGTAGTCAATTCGGGCTGCGGTACAGCACAATCTGCCATGGGACCTTTCTATTGTCCGGCAGATCAAAAAGTGTATATCGACACGGCCTTCTTTAAAGATATGCGTCAGCAAATGGGCATTTCTGGTGAGCAAAACAGCACCGAACTTTCACGTCAGGATCAGGCTGGAGATTTTGCCCAAGCCTATGTAGTAGCTCATGAAGTAGGACACCATCTTCAAACTTTACTCGGCATTTCGGAACAAGTGCAAAAGGCAAGAGCTCAAAGCAGTCAAGTACAAGGCAATCAATTGTCGGTACGTCAGGAATTACAGGCAGACTGTTTTGCCGGCATCTGGGCCAATCATAACCAGCAGCGCACTCAATTTCTGGAACAGGGTGATATTGAAGAAGCCATGGATGCTGCGCATAAAATTGGCGACGATTATTTACAAAAACGTGCAACTGGGCAGGTGGTACCGGATAGCTTTACCCATGGTAGCAGTCAGCAGCGCATGAAATGGTTTCAAACCGGTTTGAAATCGGGCAATCTCAATGATTGTGATACTTTCAACCAAGCCATTTAAATAGAAATGAAGAATTAAAAAAGAGGATATCGAATCCTCTTTTTTATTTGCGCTGTTTAACCGTTGATAAACTTTTTAAAGTTTCGAATAATCCGAATGGATACATATAGGGCAGCCAATGCAAACAAGGCCATGCTAAACAGGCTATATTTTAAATCTGAAATATCAGCCTGATAAAATTGCTGAATTTGCTGCTTGGAATAAGACCATTGCTGCCGCTTCTGGGTACGACTATCTTGGTAACTGACTTGCTGGATATATTGGTATTGCCCAATTTTTAATAACTCTAATTGCTGGATTTGTCGGGTATGTGACTGGTTATATTCATCTGTGCAAATATCATTTAAATAATGTTCACAGCGTAATTGAGCAATATAACCATTCTGGGCAATTACAATATAAATGGCCTGATCCGGTCGTTGGTTATTCGAAACTAGCACCAGTTGTTTATTGGGTGTAGAGGTTAATGAAATTTGCTCGGCTTGCTGGAAAGCTTGATCGGCTTGCAAAATTTCCCGGCTTTTTGAAAAAATGCTTAAAAATAAAGCCAAGGTGATAAGAAAAATGATCCCTGCAAAAAAAAGCCGAAATATGGTTTTAACTGTTTGATGCATGGGTAAATTCAACTTAAAGTAGAAAATGAAGAAAGTGTTGCTACACTAAATTTGCTGATAGCAGACTATGTTAAATCATTGCTAAAAATATGTAAAAAAACTTAACCATTTTGTTTGAATAAGCAAAAAATGGTTAAACTGATTCGGTTAATAAATGTTATTTAATTAGTTATTTAATTAAATATTTACTTGGAAATGGCTGGATGCATTCGCTTTATTCCAATGAATCGCTCAAATTGGAACCTTAATGGGAAATTTCTTTTTTCTTCAAGTTTTTACAGTCATTTTTGCACTTTCGATAGCTACCACTATTTTCAATAAACGGGTGTTGGGCTTTCCTCAAGCCATTGGTGTACCGATTGTTTCTGCAATTTTTGTCTTTATATTGCAATGGGGCGCAAGTTTACTCAATGGTAACCAGTTTATTACCATTAATATTCATAATATTGAAGAAGCAGTACGTCATATTGATTTTTACGACTTTTTAATCAATGGCGTGATTTGCTTTATCCTGACCTCTTCCGCTTTAAAATTCAAAGTGTCCGATTTAAAAAGTCATTGGAAGCCGATCAGTATTTTAGCCAGTATCGCACTGGTACTTTGTGCAGTCTTTTTTGGCGTGACTTTATATGGCTATCAATTTTTAATTGGCAAACATGTCGATTTATTGGTGCTTTTACTGTTAGGCGCTGCACTGGGTGCGACTGACCCGATTGGGGTCAAAGGCGTATTAAGTTCGGTACGTGCGCCACATCACCTGATTGTAAAACTGGAAGGTGAATCATTGTTTAATGATGCCATGTGTATCGCCGTATTCATGACTTTATTGAATGTATTGCAGGGCGAACATTTTACTATTATTGGCACCTTGCAAACTTTGCTTTATGAGATTGTAGTAGCAGTCATTATTGGCTGGGGCTTTGGTCTAGGGATTTTAAGATTGCTGCGTGGCAAACACGAAATGGAATCTTTAATCTTAACTACAGCGCTGTTGGCCTGTGGCTCCTATTTAGTTGCGTTATTTGCCCATGCATCTGCACCGATTGCCTGTGTCATTGGCGGCCTAGTGGTTGGGAACAAATGGAAAGAAATTTTACAGGAACGTGAAATTCGTGAAGTCAATCATTTCTGGCATACCGTTGAAGGCATTATTAACTCCTTCCTGTTTACTTTGATTGGTCTGGAACTGTTTATTCTGGATTTGAGCATCAGCCTGATTTTAGGCGGTATTGTGGCGTTCATTATCCTGCATGCTTCACGTTTTGCTGCAAACTATCTGTCATTTGCCTTTTTTCCAAACTTTAGAAACAGAAGTTATAACGGTAGTTTGGCCATTTTATCCTGGGGTGGGGTACGGGGCGGCATCTCGCTTGCGTTAATTCTGGCAGTAGCGAATATTCCAGAACTCAGTGAATACAGCAGTATTCTGGTGGGTTATACCTTTATTTCCGTACTACTTTCAGGCCTGGTGTGTGGACTCGGATTGCCGGCGGTCATGAATGCCTTCTATTACAACCCGCATGAAGAAACCACCGGTTTTAAAGGCTGGTATCAACGCATGTGCCATAAAATGAACAAAAAAGGTTTTCAGTATATTGTCGGTGAAGATGCCAATGGTAATGAAACCATTACGGTATATAACCCGGATGCCTTAATTGATGAAAAAGCCGAAGATGGTGTAGCGGTGATGCATAATCCGGAAAAGGTACAAGTGGTGAAACGTTTGGAAAGTCCAGACAATTTCTAATCCTAATAAAAAGCTCTTAACGGGCTTTTTTTATTTTAGTGCATATTGGTGCGAAAGTAGTGAAAGATGAATGATCTGTCGTATAGCTTTATAGATGAAGCATTCTACTCATTGATTGGAAGTCTCTTAACTAAAAGCCATGAATAAAAAATGAATCTAGAAGTCTAAAATGGATGATTTAAGGACACACTATGCCCGAACATTTCCAAACCGCAAGTGATGAATTAGCCCGTCAGATTTTACAAGTGGTAGCTTTAATTCCTTATGGCAAGGTAGCTTCATACGGACAAATCGCAAAAATGGCAGGTTTGCCCAAACATGCGCGTTTAGTGGGTTATGTGTTAAAGCATCTAGATCAGGAGAGTGAAATTCCCTGGTATCGGGTGATTAACTCTCAAGGGAAAATTAGCCTAAGCAAACTGAATGCTCACGGAGAAAATATCCAGCGCGTAAAATTACTCGCAGAAGGGGTAACGGTCATAGAGGACAAAATTAACTTAAAACAATTTCAGTGGATAAATAATTTATAAATCAGGTGAATCAACAGAATCAAATTTTCCCACCTTTAGCAAAAGATGGGAAATATCATCAGAAATATTATTCGCGGACAATCAGCACCGGAATATGCGATTCTCCCAATACACTTTGAGCGACACTGCCCAAAAACATTTTTTTCAACCCAGTACGACCATGTGAACCAATAATAATCAGGTCGGCATGACTGTCTTCAGCAGCTTGGACAATTTCACGATGAATCACTTGTCCCTCAAGCAGTTTGGTTTCAACGTCAAGGCCTTGTTCATTGAATTTTGCTTTTGCTGCAGCTAGCGAGTCTACAATTGCAGTTCGTGCACGTTCAATCAAATCATTGGTTTGATTAGCTGAAATGTATTCCGCTGCAATGTAAGGATCAAGTGCCAAGACTTGAACTACTGTAACTTTACTGCCAAATGCCTTGGCAAACTCGACTGCTTTAGCCACCGCAGCATAAGCTGTTTCCGAACCGTCAACAGGGACTAAAATATTTTGATAAGCCATGTGTATTTCTCCTTATAATCATTACTAAAACGTATCACATTAAGACTATGATTTTTTGTTCAATAAAAACGTTTGAAATTTGATACTAGCTGTATTTTTAGTAAAATAAAACCTAGTAATTTCATATAGATAATTAGCTCCATAAAAATTATTTATAATTTAATCTAACATGTATTGGTATAAAAATTAGAGGCTTTAAAACTAAAGTCTGATGAAATTGTAAGCATAATTTTTATTTGCAAGCATGTGTAAAAATAAAGCTGAGCTGTCTTTAAAAATTGTCATATGATAAGTGTAGTAAATTATTAATAATGAATTAGAAATGACTGATTAAAATCAATTGAATTGGTAACGTGATAATTTTGAAAAATATTGTAGAAGCGGGGGAGGGTGATCTTTGGGATCGCCATCGTCTACAGAAGCAGTTCACTCATTATGTTGATCAGTTGAATTATGATGCAGTCTTAGTTTTAGATGCAGGCTAGGACTTTAAGATTAATCGCTCTAGCGTCAAGTTGTGACGTCATTAATATCATCACTGGATAAATTTGTATCGATTATTGCTATATTTCCGAATACTTAGCAGAGAATAGATGTAATGCACAAATATAATTTTGATTCAGATGAAACATTTAACTCTATAGAAGACTTTTTAGATAAATGTTGTACTTATTGGAATTTAACGGGTAATCACACTAGAAATATTTATCAAGCTGAATTTGATGGAGTAGATATTGTTAGTGAACTGAATAATTTACTGCTTAAGTTAAAATCTTCAAAATGTTCGTTACAACAAATTACAGGTTATCAAGAATTTGAACTCAGTATCGAGTCGTCATTTTGTTCCGATTATATAGAGAAGATGGAAGATTATAAAGAATGGATATTCGAAAATAGATATCAAAGTTTTCAAATGGAGTTTGGTCCATATCCCGTAATGGAGTCTAATAATTTTTGTCCAATTTATACTTTTTTCTTTTCTTTCTTATTAGATACTCAAGATAATTATAAGATTAAAGCTTTTTCTTTTGATGCATTATTAGCTTGTGTTCGTGATTTTGATGACTATAAAAATGGTATAGATTGGAAAGATATGACCGATCATTTACCGAAAAACTTCATAGATCACGAGCATGAAATGTTTGATGAAATTTTACGTATTGGGCGACAACCTATTATTGAAATTCTAATTTTAAGCCTAAGATGTCTTGAGAATGATTATGCTGCTATGAAGTACATTAAGAGTCGAGAGTTTGCTAAAAAACTGATGCTAGACTTCAAGTTATGAGCAATAGCTGCATGCATAGGAGTAGGATAAATGCAAGAATTGTATATACATCAACTGCCAATAAGGCGAATTGAAAATATACGTATGAGGGTAGTAGTTGATTAATTCGAATTCTCCTAAAAGTCACTTAAAGAGTAATCCCAAAAGTCAGCATAACAGCCAGTATTAAAAACTATTCATGTTCATACTTAAACTTAAGCAGTTAGTGCATTTATAAAGTCAATCTGCAAAATTAAATTAAAAGGATTAAAAATGATTGATGTTATTTTTGATAAAGATGAAATATATGAAAGCGTTAATCATTTTTTAGATAGGTCTCAGGTTTGTCGTAATTTTACAGGTGAACATACTAGAACAATATATCAATCAAAAGTTGATGACAATATTAATCTTCGAGAGGGATTAAATAGAGCAATAATGAATTTAGATCAAGTTAATCCTCCTTTGACCCATATTATGGGATATAAGGGGTTTGAACTGATTCTAGAACAAAATTTTAATGAAAGTTACCAAGAAAACTTGATTCTGTTTAAGAACAGTGAAGCCAATAATAAATATGAAAATTTTCAGCTTGAAATTGAATGTAATTTTGTAGATGAAAAATTATTAGGTGAAAGCTTATATACTTTCTTCTTTGCATTTTTATTGGATACTCAAGATAATTATAAGATTAAAGCATTTTCATTTCATGCATCATTAGATTGTGTTAGAGAATATGAGGATTTTCAGTGGATGTTGTGGCAGGAGGAGCCTGATTATTTGCCTAAAGATTTTATGAACTATGAAAAAGAGACATTTAATCAGATTTTATATATGTCCAAAGATTATTGGAATTCTATGTTGAATGCAGTATTAATCGCATTAGGGGTGGCACCATCAGAGATTAATTCTGAAATAGGTATATATAAAAAATCAGAAAGTTTTTATGCTTAGTTTTTGTTAAATCTATTGTGTTAAATTGGAAATATAATTTGCAATTTCAGTAACATCATCCGTCTGTAACTTTTCACGCATTTTTAAAAACTGCTTTTCGTCTATGTCATAGATTTTAAGAGAAAGCAGTTTTTCAATATCTTCGTGTGGAAAACGGTATTTAATAATTTTTGCAGGTACGCCACCCACAACCGCATAAGGTGGCACATCTTTGGTGACGACTGCGCCTGTTGCGACTACGGCACCTTCACCCAACTTTACGCCTTGCATAATCATGGCACGAGAGCCAATCCAGCAGCCATCGCCAATAACGGTATTGCCAGCAGGCACAAAGCTACGTGTATCAAACGGGAAGGCTGAAATCCAGTCAGTACGGTGCAATTGGTTGCCACCCATCATAATCACGCATTCAGCGCCGAAACAGACGAAATTACCGATATAGAGCTGATCAATTGGTTTCTCAGGCGTGGCAGGCTTATCATGTAAATAACGCACCACACAACGCTCAAAACCTTGATCCCAATAGGCTGAGTAGTAAGAATAATTCCCTTTGATATGAATGTTCGGATTCTTCACCGTTTTCGAGATGAACTCGAACTCACACCAGTGATTGACAGGAGAATTAATTAACTTTTCAGACATAAGGAAGCTATAACAGCAAGGAATGCGCCATTATACCGAATTGCGATTCAAGCTGAATCAACAATCTCAAATCGGCCAGTGAACCGGATGCCAAAGCATCTGCTGATCTGAGTTAAGCACTACGAGGAATACGGGCAATCACTTTAATTTCAAAATCAAAACCAGCCAGCCAGGTCACGCCAATGGCCGTCCAGTTAGGATAAGGCTTTTCTGTAAATACCTGACTTTTCACTTTCATGATGCTTTCGAACTGCCGTTCTGGATCGGTGTGAAAGGTGGTGACATCGACAATATCATCGAAGCTGCAACCCGCAGCTGTTAATGTTGCAGCCAAGTTTTCAAAAGCTCGCTCTACCTGTTTCTCGAAATCAGGTTCAGGCGAGCCATCTTCACGGCTACCGACCTGACCCGATACAAACAGTAAATCTTCCGATTTGATTGCAGCAGAGTAACCATGTTGTTCATATAGGGCATGGCGGTCTTGGGGGAATATTGCAGTTCTGGTCATGTCTAATCTCTTTCAATATCTGATTTAAAAGTTGAATTAAAAACAGCTTAACTTTCACATACGTCTCGTATGTAAATATAATTGACATACGGTACGTATGTCAATTAAAATTTTTGCGATGATTAGGTGATGAAATCAATGTCTGTTCGTGAACAAAAGATGGCGGAAACCCGCAAGAAACTGATAGAAGTGGCACGTCGTGCGTTTGCTGAATATGGCTATGCAGACACTTCGATGGATAAGCTTACGGCAGAAGCAGGGCTGACCCGTGGAGCGCTGTATCACCATTTTGGGGATAAAAAGGGCTTATTTGCTGCAGTAGTCGACCAGATCGATTCGGAAATGGCTTCATCTGCCCAGCAGCAGCTTGATCAGCCAGATGATCTTTGGGAAGGATTGATGCTTGAAGGGCAAACCTATATTGAAAATGCCTTAAATCCGGAATTTCAGCGCATTGTGCTGCGTGATGGACCTGCCGTGCTGGCTGATCCTGCACATTGGCCAAGCCAAAATAAATGTTTGCAGTCTACCCGTGACTGTGTGGAACAATTATTAGCATTAGACCGAATCAAAGCTGTAGATCCTGAAGCAGCTGCGGTATTTTTAAATGGTGCCGCCATGAATGCAGCACTCTGGGTCGCCTCTAGTCAGCATCCTGAAAAAGTTCTTCCACAGGCTTTGCATGCATTTAATTTATTTGCATCGGGATTTTTAAAAGAAACACGGGGATAATCTGTGGCTATCAGTAGGCTGAATATAAAAAACCCCTCATTCGAGGGGTTCCTTAAAGTCGAAAATATCTAAAAATTAGATGTATTCAACTTTAGCAATTTCATATTCAACTTCACCGTTTGGTGTATTGATTTTCACTTCATCGCCTTCATTTTTGCCCAAAAGACCGCGTGCGATCGGAGAGTTCACAGAGATCTTGTTGATCTTAAAGTCTGCTTCGTCATCACCTACGATTTTATAGGTCTTTTGCTCTTCAGTATCCAGGTTTTCAATGGTCACTGTCACACCAAAAACCACACGGCCATTTTGCTCTAATTCTTTGACATCAATCACCTGGCAAGCGCCCAGTTTACCTTCGATATCCTGAATACGACCTTCACAGAAACCCTGCTGCTCACGCGCTGCGTGATACTCTGCATTTTCTTTCAAGTCCCCATGTTCACGCGCTTCTGCAATTGCGGCAGTAATACGTGGACGGTCAATACTTTTTAGTTGATGTAATTCTTTCTCTAAGGCAATTTTGCCTTCAGGAGTCATAGGATAACGTTGCATTGTTGTCCCTCTAAGTTGATTTTAAAAAAAATACAGGGTTAGAAATAAAAAAAGCCCGCCACCGATAGGTGACGGGACTTATCGGTAACTTAATTAACCTTTAGTAAGGTCTTGCAAACGATATACATCCATTGGCAATTTAATTGCTAAAGCTTGGCATACTGCATCCGCACCATTCAATGTAGTTGTGTTATACACTTTACCTTGAAGGGCTGAACGACGGATCGAGAATGAATCTTCTTGTGCCTTTTTACCTTCAGTCGTGTTAATCACAAGGTGAATTTCGCCGTTTTTAATACGGTCCACGATGTTTGGACGACCTTCAGTTACTTTATTGACACGTTCACATTCAAGACCAGCCTCGCTAATCATCTTAAATGTACCATCAGTTGCAAGAATCTTGAAGCCTAGATCAATCAATTGTTTCGCGATACCCGCCGCACGTGGTTTATCAGAATCACGTACAGAGATAAATGCGTGTTTGATTTCACCTTCAGTTGGAAGACCCGGTAAACGTTCGTTCGCACCTAGAACAGCTTTATAGAATGCTTCACCGAATGTTTTACCAACACCCATGACTTCACCAGTCGATTTCATCTCAGGGCCAAGGATCGGGTCAACACCAGGGAACTTGTTGAAAGGGAACACAGCTTCTTTGACAGAGAAGTGTTGAGGGATAATCTCGGTCGTGAAGCCTTGCGACTCAAGAGATTGACCCGCCATACAACGGGCAGCAACTTTTGCTAAAGATTCACCGATACACTTAGAAACGAACGGTACAGTACGTGATGCACGTGGGTTCACTTCCAGGATGTAAACGTCTTCGCCTTTAACCGCAAACTGAACGTTCATGAGACCAATCACGCCAAGTTCTTTTGCCATCGCAATTGTTTGACGACGCATTTCGTCCTGAATCTCTTTAGATAGAGAGTAAGGAGGAATTGAACATGCTGAGTCACCTGAGTGAATACCTGCTTGTTCAATATGCTGCATGATACCGCCAATCACCACGTCTTTACCGTCAGATACGCAGTCTACGTCAACTTCGATTGCATCATCCAGGAAGCGGTCAAGAAGAACAGGCGCTTCGTTTGATGCTTGAACCGCATCACGTAAGTAGCGTTTTAATTCTTCGTCGTTGTACACGATTTCCATTGCACGACCACCAAGCACGTAAGAAGGACGTACAACAAGCGGATAGCCAACTTTAGCCGCTTCCGCCATACCTTCTTCAGCAGATTTTACGATGCTGTTGTTTGGCTGACGAAGTTGTAGACGTTGAATCATTTGCTGGAAACGTTCACGGTCTTCTGCACGGTCAATTGCATCAGGTGATGTACCGATAATTGGTGCACCGGCTTCTTCTAAAGCGCGAGCCAATTTTAAAGGTGTTTGACCACCGTACTGAACGATAATGCCTTTAGGCTTCTCGATACGCACGATTTCGAGTACATCTTCAAGTGTAATTGGTTCGAAGTACAAACGGTCAGATGTATCGTAATCCGTAGAAACTGTTTCAGGGTTACAGTTCACCATGATGGTTTCATAGCCGTCTTCACGCATTGCAAGGGCAGCGTGTACACAGCAGTAATCGAACTCGATCCCTTGACCGATACGGTTAGGACCGCCACCAATCACCATGATCTTGTCACGGGTTGAAGGGTTTGCTTCACATTCTTCATCGTAAGTTGAGTACATGTAGGCTGTATCAGATTCGAATTCTGCAGCGCATGTATCGACACGTTTGTAAACTGGAGTTACGCCCAAGTTCCAACGGTGTTTACGGAATTGCTTTTGTGAAATGCCCATCAAGTCTGCAATACGAAGATCTGATAAACCTTTACGTTTGAATGAACGGATGTTGTCGGCATTTAAATCACCAAAACCTAAAGTTTTGATCTGGTTTTCAGTTTTGATGATGTCTTCGATCTGGATCAAGAACCAACGGTCGATATTGGTTGCAGCGAACACTTCGTCTAAAGTAAAACCGTGACGGAATGCATCGCCTACGTACCAAATACGCTCAGGACCTGGAACTTTAAGCTCTTGTAAGATCTTCTCACGAGCACCTTCAGCGCCAACTTCAATTTTTTCGTCAAAACCAGAAGCGCCAACTTCAAGACCACGAAGGGCTTTTTGTACAGATTCCTGGAAGTTACGGCCAATCGCCATCACTTCACCTACAGATTTCATCTGTGTGGTTAAAGTCGCATCAGCTTGCGGGAATTTCTCGAAGTTAAAACGAGGAATCTTGGTAACAACGTAGTCAATTGCAGGTTCAAACGATGCAGGAGTTGTACCGCCAGTGATGTCGTTTTTCAACTCATCAAGGGTATAACCTACAGCCAATTTCGCAGCAATTTTTGCAATCGGGAAACCGGTTGCTTTAGATGCCAATGCAGATGAGCGAGAAACACGTGGGTTCATCTCGATCACGACCATACGGCCGTCTTTCGGGTTAATACCGAACTGAACGTTTGAACCACCCGTTTCTACGCCAATTTCACGTAGTACCGCTAAAGAAGCGTTACGTAGTAACTGGAATTCTTTATCCGTCAATGTTTGCGCAGGAGCAACAGTGATTGAGTCACCTGTATGTACGCCCATTGGGTCAAAGTTTTCAATGGTACATACAATGATACAGTTGTCGTTTTTGTCACGAACAACTTCCATTTCGTACTCTTTCCAACCAATTAAAGATTCATCGATCAATAATTGTTTGGTTGGAGAAAGATCGAAACCGCGTTCACAAATTTCAATGAATTCCTCGCGGTTGTATGCGATACCGCCGCCTGAACCACCCATGGTGAATGATGGACGGATAATCACAGGGAAGCCGAAACGTGCTTGAATTTCTAACGCTTGTTCCATGGACTCAGCAATGTCAGCTTTTGGACATTCAAGACCAATTTTACGCATTGCCTGGTCGAAGAGTTTACGGTCTTCAGCTTTTTCGATTGCTTCTTTGGTCGCACCGATTAATTCAACATTGAATTTTTCTAAAATGCCGTGCTCATCAAGGGCAAGGGCACAGTTCAATGCAGTTTGACCACCCATTGTCGGAAGAACTGCGTCTGGGCGTTCTTTCTCAATGATTGCAGCTACAGTTTGCCAAGTGATTGGCTCGATGTAAGTTGCGTCTGCCATCGCAGGGTCAGTCATAATGGTCGCTGGGTTAGAGTTCACCAAAATAACACGGTAGCCTTCTTCACGAAGCGCTTTACATGCTTGAGCACCTGAGTAGTCAAACTCACATGCTTGACCGATGACGATCGGACCAGCACCAATGATCAAGATGCTTTTAATGTCAGTACGTTTAGCCATGATGCTTCCTTAATTACTTCTTAGATGCTTCGATAAGTTCGATGAAATGATCGAACAGTGGTGCGCAGTCATGTGGACCAGGGCTTGCTTCAGGGTGACCCTGGAAGCTGAACGCAGGTTTGTCTGTACGATGAATACCTTGGTTGGTGCCATCAAACAGTGAGCGATGCGTTACACGCAACACATCAGGCAGTTTGCTTTCATCGACTGCGAAGCCATGGTTTTGAGAAGTAATCATCACTGTACCATTGTCAAGATTTTGTACAGGATGGTTGGCACCGTGGTGACCGTGAGGCATTTTCACAGTCTTAGCACCGCTTGCAAGCGCAAGAATTTGGTGACCCAGGCAAATACCGAATAAAGGTATATTGCGAGCGTCTTCTACAATAGTTTTTACAGCTTCAATTGCATAGTCACATGCAGCTGGATCGCCAGGACCGTTCGATAAGAACACGCCATCTGGATTCAACGCAAGAACGTCAGCAGCAGGAGTTTGCGCAGGCACAACAGTCAATTTACAACCGCGGTCTGCGAGCATACGTAAGATGTTGGTTTTGACACCGTAATCGTATGCAACAACGTGGAATTTAAGTTCTGGTTGAGAGAAGCCTTGGCCTAGAGTCCATGAACCTTCAGTCCATTCAAAACCTTCAGGATCGCAGCATTCTTTTGCAAGGTCTAAACCATTTAAACCGCCGAATGCGCGTGCTTTAGCTAAAGCTTCTTCTTCAGTGATGTTTTCGCCTGCAAGGATACAACCGTTTTGTGCACCTTTTGATCGCAGAATACGCGTTAATTTACGTGTATCGATGTCTGCGATAGCTACAACATTGTGTTGGTTAAGATAATCACTTAGTGATTGTTCAGCACGGAAGTTGCTATGCAATAAAGGCAGATCACGAATGATCAATCCGTTAGCCCATACTTTATGAATTCGACCTGACTCAGCGTCTTCATCATTACAACCTGTATTACCAATATGTGGATAAGTTAGGGTGACAAGTTGTTGTGCATAACTCGGGTCAGTCAAAATTTCTTGATAGCCAGTCATGGCAGTGTTGAAAACGACTTCACCAGTCGTACTACCCGATGCGCCAATTGAAGTACCTTTAAAAATAGTACCATCGGCAAGGGCTAAAATTGCTGGGGTGCTCAAACCAAAGCTCCTGAAATTTAGGCTGTAAAAAAGCGAGAAGACGAAAAAAAAGGAAGGCTATTATAAAACCTACCCTCCCTATGTCTGCTCGCTTGAACTTAACACGGCATTATACGCAGAAAGGCCCTCGAAGTCCAACGGCTTTAAAGCAAAACTGTAAGATAAATACCTTGCTTTTTGACGGAAAGTCTGTTTGTGCAGCTGTGTATATAAAATGTAAGCAAATTAGAATTGTCTAACAAATCAAAACTTAAATTTTATCAAAACGGAATACGCTAGGGTTTTCATGCAATAACTATAGGAAAAAGATCATGACAATAGAACAAAAGCCAGTAAAAGCAAAAACCGCTTTAAAAGAGGTGGTCGCAGAAGGTGTAGATAAGTTGCAGCACGCATCTAAAGATGCACAGCAAAAAGTGACAGAAGCAGTAACAGAGTCAACTGAAAATGTAAAAGTTGAAGCGAAGGAGGTACAAGCAAATGTTCAAGAGCAAATTCAAAGTTTAAAAGAAGACCTTTTTCAGCGTATTGAAACCATTAAAAAACAACTCAACTTTTCCCAAAAAGATTTAACTGAATTAAAGGAATTCATTAAATCGGAATTCAATGCAGTAATTGAAGATTTATCGAAACTTGGCAAAGAGTTGAAAGACGATGTCAGCCAAATTTCAGTTAAACATAAAGATCATTTGGCTGAAACTTTAAAACGCTCTAAAGAACATACTTTAGATGTGTGGAAAAAAGTGTCAGTGAAGTCAGATAATGAACCTACTTTAAAAAGCTGATCTATAGGTAGAGTAGTCTATCTATAGGGTGTCGAGGAAGGACGCTATGTTGATTTTCCTCAGGTACACATTGAAGCAATAAAAAAGTGAGGTACTTTGCCTCACTTTTTTATTGCTTGAACTTTGCTATATCTTAAAACTGATGTAGCCAATCACGTTTGTTATGAAAGTCTGCATTTGGACTGCTGTGTTGCATCGCATAGTATTGTTCACCTTGCGAAGTTTTAAGTACTGCAGTTAAGCCCAGGAATAAATCCGACCATTGCAATTTGTGCTTTAACATAAACTCGCTCAAATCTAGGCTCACATTTAAACCATAATGTGTGCGTTTGAGCTGATTAAGTTCAATATCATAAGCTGTTTGCGGCGGCATATCTTCTGGATAGCGATATTCTTCAAACTGATATACTTGCCACGCCTGGGAAGGAGAGAGGTTAATTTCACGATAGAAATCCTCTCCTTGTACACCTAAAAAAATTTCAAAACAGGTATGTTCCCACAAGAAATCTTGACGAGGGTGCTCTTGAACCATTTCAGGCCATTGCATGAGCTGATTGGGATCGCGTAACCAAAAGCCAATATTCAAATTATATGGACTTTGCTGTTCAACCGCAGCAACCAGGGAGATTGATTGAAAGCGGCGATCAAAAGCGCTGAGTTCGTAACTGGCCATGAAATCTACTTAGTTAGACAAATGCGCGTGACGAACCAAGTTGGATAATTTGGCATTCTGTTTTGCTGCTTTTTTATAAATCAGCGCAATTTTACCAATTTTTTGAACAACTTCAGCGCCAGTTTGAGCTGAAAGGTCTTCGATTAAAGATGCGCGTTCTTCACGATCTTCCGCTACGATTTTCACTTTAATCAGTTCGTGATCGTTTAAAGCACGGTTTAATTCTTCGACTACAGCTTCAGTCAAACCTTTATCGCCCAGCATCACCACCGGGTTTAATGCATGTCCGATTTGACGTAAACGTTTACGTTCCTGAATAGATAAAGCCGCCATAAAGATAACCTAATTTTAAAAACGGCTTAGTATAACAAATGCCAAGTTTAAACGCTTTATATTCTGTTGAAATAATCGATTTCACTTATTGAAAAAAACCTGGCAAAGATCAGATTTAGATACAGATGTATACTGCAAGGCCTATATTTTTCACGTACAATCATATATTAGAAGTTTTTTATTATTTAGAGAGTTATGGCGACCCGCATTACCAACCAGAAGTTGTCAAAAAGTAGTCGAGAGTGGATGCGCGAGCATTTGGATGATCCTTTTGTGAAAAAAGCCCAAAAGGAAGGTTATCGTGCACGTGCTGCTTATAAGCTTCTTGAAATTCAAGAAAAATACAAAATTATTAAACCGGGTATGACGGTGGTTGACCTTGGTGCTGCACCAGGGAGCTGGTCGCAAATTGCCGGTAAATTAGTTGGTGATAAAGGCTTGTTGATTGCCTCCGATATTTTACCAATGGATGCATTGCCCGATGTGACCTTCTTGCAAGGCGACTTCCGTGAGGAAGAAGTTTTTGAAAAATTGTTAAATATTTTAAATGGACGGACTGTAGACGTTGTAATTTCGGATATGGCCCCCAATACATCAGGTAATAAGGCTGTAGATCAACCTCGCCAAATCTACTTGTGTGAACTGGCTCTGGATTTTGCCAACAAGGTTTTAGGACCTAAAGGCCAATTTGTAGTCAAGGTTTTCCAAGGCACTGGATTTGACGAATTCCGTAAACAAGTTGTAGATAGCTTTGATGTATTGAAGACAGCAAAACCTGCTGCTTCACGTGCCCGTTCTAAAGAAGTATTTTTAATTGGGCAAGGTCGTAAGAAGGCTTCTAGATAAAGTTTACTTGCCAAGACGTTAAAAATTGTGCATTTTGTACATTTTTAAAATATTGCAAAGCTGATCTTCAGCTTAAATTAAGGTCACCCATTTATGGGCATGATCAAATTAGATTGATATGGGAATAAAGCTTTGAGCGATCTCTTCAAGAATGCCGTATTGTGGCTGGTTATACTGGGTGTGCTGATTCTGATTTTCAGTAACATCAGTGACCGCAATCAACCGACTGCAATGAATTATTCAGAGTTTGTTTCAGCGGTGAATGCTGGTCAAATTAAGCAAGTTACCATTGATGGTGAAAGAATTCGTGGTGAAAAAACAAACGGTTCAGAGTTTGAAAGTATTCGTCCTGCGGTTCAAGACCCAGAACTTATGCCAAGCCTCATTAAACATAATGTTGTTGTAGAAGGGACTGCACCACAACGTCAAGGTTTGTTGATGCAACTCCTTATCGCAAGCTTCCCTGTACTTTTGATCATTTTGTTATTCATGTTCTTTATGCGCAACATGGGTGGTGGAGCAGGTGGTAAAAGCGGTCCCATGAGTTTCGGTAAATCAAAAGCCAAAATGCTTTCTGAAGACCAAATTAAAGTCACTTTTACCGATGTTGCTGGCTGTGATGAAGCAAAGCAAGAAGTGGTTGAAATCGTTGACTTCTTAAAAGATCCTTCAAAATTCAAACGTCTGGGTGCAAGTATTCCTAAGGGCGTATTGATGGTGGGTCCTCCAGGTACCGGTAAAACCTTGCTTGCTAAAGCAATTGCGGGTGAAGCAAAAGTTCCGTTCTTCAGTATTTCCGGTTCTGACTTTGTTGAAATGTTCGTGGGTGTAGGTGCATCACGTGTACGTGACATGTTCGAACAGGCGAAACGTCATGCGCCTTGTATCATCTTTATTGATGAGATTGATGCGGTCGGTCGTCACCGTGGTTCAGGTACCGGTGGTGGTCACGATGAACGTGAACAGACACTGAACCAGATGCTGGTAGAAATGGATGGTTTTGAAGGTAATGAAGGAATTATCGTCATTGCTGCAACCAACCGTGCAGATGTACTGGATAAAGCCTTGCTACGTCCAGGCCGTTTTGACCGTCAGGTGATGGTGGGTCTGCCTGACATTAAAGGTCGTGAACAGATTCTGAACGTACATTTGAAAAAATTGCCTTCACATACCGGTGTAGACGTCAAAATTCTTGCTCGTGGTACTCCAGGTTTCTCTGGTGCGCAATTGGCAAACCTTGTTAACGAAGCGGCATTGTTTGCGGCACGTCGTAACAAGAATACGGTCGACATGCATGACTTTGAAGATGCAAAAGATAAAATCTATATGGGTCCTGAACGTAAATCGATGGTGATTCGTGAAGAAGAACGTCGCGCTACGGCTTACCATGAAGCTGGTCATGCCATTGTTGCTGAAATCTTGCCGGGTACTGACCCTGTGCATAAAGTAACGATCATGCCGCGTGGTTGGGCATTGGGTGTGACATGGCAGTTGCCTGAACATGATCAGACCAGCCATTACAAAGATAAGATGCTCAATGAAATTTCGATTTTATTTGGTGGTCGTATTGCAGAAGAAGTCTTCATTAACCAAATGTCGACCGGTGCTTCAAATGACTTTGAACGTGCGACCAAAATGGCACGTGCAATGGTGACCAAGTACGGTATGTCTGACAAAATGGGCGTAATGGTTTATGAAGATGAAAACCAAAATGGCTTCTTTGGAAATGTAGGCAGTCGTACCATTTCTGAAGCAACCCAACAGCAAGTAGATGCTGAAGTTCGTCGTATTTTGGATGAACAGTATAAGGTTGCTCGCAATATCTTGGAAAATAACAAAGATATCGCACATGCAATGGTGAAAGCGTTGATGGAATGGGAAACGATTGATCGTGAGCAAATTCGTGACATTATGGAAGGCCGTGAACCACAGCCACCTAAAGTATATGTTGCTGAAAATCCTGTGATTGATGTAACCCCGACAGATGGTCCGGCAACACCTCCGCCATTACCGGCGAGCTAAGTTGGATGGTTAGAAAAAAGAGTCTCAAATGAGGCTCTTTTTTTATGCATAAAGTGGCTGTAACTGAAAAGAATTTAGGCCGTAAAATCAGAGAATTGTTAGAATAAAGGAATTGCTTGAAGGAGAAACATGATGCAATTGATGCCATTACCTAATCGAATGCTGACATGTGGTCAAATGAAATTGGAATTGTCTAAACCACATGTAATGGGAATTTTGAATGTCACTCCTGACTCTTTTAGTGATGGTGGAAAACATAATGCGAAAGATCAAGCCATTGCCTATGCCTTGCAGATGATCGCGGATGGGGCGAGCGTAATTGATGTAGGTGGTGAATCCACTCGTCCCGGTGCTTCGGTAGTAGAAGTGGATGAAGAAATCCGTCGGGTGGTGCCTGTGGTTGAAGAATTGGCTAAGCATGATGTCATTATTTCAATAGATACCTCACAGCCAGAAGTGATTAAAGCGGCCGTACAGGCAGGGGCGCATATCTGGAATGATGTGCGTGCATTGACCCGCCCGCATGCTTTGGCCACAGCAGCTGAACTCAATATTCCTGTGATTATTATGCATATGCGTGGTGAACCCACCACCATGAATAATTTGGCTCAGTATGACGATGTAACGTCAGAGGTCATTGCTGAACTTCAGCAGCGTATCACTGATTCTTTAAATGCTGGCATTCAACCTGAAAATATCATGATTGATCCGGGCTTTGGTTTTGCTAAAAATGCGCAGCAGAATTTAAAACTGTTAAATGAATTTTATAAATTAAATGATATGGGGTATCCGATTCTTTCCGCTTTATCACGCAAGCGTTTTATTGGTGAAGCCTTAGGAGGAGCAGATGCTGGGCAGCGTGCAGTTGGCTCGGTGGCGGCACATCTGATGAGTATTCAGCAGGGTGCATGTATGGTGCGAGCACATGATGTCAAAGCCATGTCAGATGCAATTAAAGTTTGGAATGCAATGCAAAATCAAGGGTTATAAAGAAGAAAAAAGCCCAATCAGGTATCGGGCTTTTTTGCTTTTAGATGTAATTATTTTGCTTTATGCTCAAGCGAAGAATGATGCACCACTATTCGTAATTTACCTGCATTATCTTTTACAAATTTCCAGCTTTTATCAACTGTGGTCACTTCACCATTTCTATTGGTGAAGTGGACTTTGCCTACCATGCTTGCACTGTCACCGGTTATATTTATGGCTGCATTATCGACTTCGCATTTTTGCCAGCCGCCAAGGGCAAAGCCTTTGTCATCCGGAAAATTGGGATCTCCTCCTACGAAATAAGACAAAGCGCCTTCTTTTGTGGTTCTGAATGTTTGTGGATTTGTAGTTAATGTGGGTTTAAATAAAACCGGACCATCCTGATAAAAATATACTTCATCAATCACCTTGCTTGCCAGATCATTGGCTGCCTGTTTTCCGCTTTTATCGTAAGTTGAACTGATATCAAGTAATGCTTTACACCAGGCTTGTTGTGCTGCTATGACTTCGGGTTCAGAAATCATATTTTTTTGACGATCTGTGGTAGGGGTTGTAGAGCAGGCGGTGAATATTATTGCAAGAAATGTAACTAAAATAGCTTTCATAACATTTCCCTATAAAATTAGGTTTTTAATTTATAAGATAAAATTTATTTAAATCCTAGTCAGGCTATCCAATGAATCGAAAACACAACCAAATCTTTACATGAAATAAAAGCTTAATTAAATCATATGATTATTTTTAAGCTAAATGCGCATTCCAAGTATAAGTTTTTAGCCGGGCAGTATAATAGAAATTAAGTTTTGAGGTGAAATAGTCTATTGCTGCTTAGATAAAGTAGTTTCATATCTTAAAGAAGCTGTGTTGGATAACTATTTTAAAAGCTCGTTGTTGCTGGAAAATAGCAAATTTAAGATAGAAGACTAATGACATTCAATTATAAAAATTATTAATTGCTTGTGAATTAGTTACATTCGTTATCTTAAGGTGAATAGTAAGTATTTCTTCTTTACGAGTAGATGAGTAAAGGCGATGAATAATACAATTAAAGTCTAAACCTCAATAGATGAGGTGTAATCAATCTAAAAAATCTGAGTCAGAAAAATTAAGCATAAAATCTCATCCTTTTTTATTGTGAAGTTTGGTAATTACGTGGCTTTGTGTTATATAGGCTGGCTTTAATGCATGTCTTTTTTGAGTGTTATATGTTTGAAGATTTACTTCTCCCGATGTTTGATGATGAATATTATCCCGATATTCTGGTGGCTGAAGTTAAGCAGGCTGTTAAACAGTTTGCAAGGAAGGTAGCAAAGCCTGATGTATCTGAAGTAGATATTTATCATTTTGCTGCTGAAACTGTAGTTTTGATTAATAAGATGAAACCTCAGTTTGAAGATCTTGATTCGTCATTGGATGACACCGCCGCCGATTATATTGCTGAAGCCATGATGATGGTGGTGCAAGAAAATGGGTATATGGATATTGAGATCGAAGAACTGGTATCGAATAGAGAGTGGTAAGTCACTCTCTATTTGTAAGTATGTCTATTTAAAGTTTAGCCGGATGAGACAATAGATCGCTTAGATGGCAACTTGCCTGAATATGAATTTCTGCTATCTCATCTACAATCAAATGAAATTTCTCATTTTCAGTATAGGCTTTTGCTCTGAGATTGAGCCAAAAGTACGGGTCTTGCCGCAGCAAGCTTCTAATCTGTTTTTCATCTTCAGGATGATTAAAATGTAGGGGATAGGGATATTTTCCCAAACTGCAGTGATTTAAAACAAGTTGTCCCTGATTTTCGTAAATGGTTCCAGAAAATAAATCATAAACTTTTGGAGTTTGCAGTTTTTCCATTATGTCTGCTGCGTAAGTTGAACTTGCGATCATTAATATAAACAGGCTGACATACCGCAGAAAATACATTTTTATTTGCTTCATTTTTATTATTTCTTTTTATAGATTTGATTTTATAGTAATAATTCAGGCATAAAAAAACCAGCGTATCGCTGGATCTTTTATTGCACCATTTTAAAAGTCTTAAAATGGTGCCCGAGGCCAGACTCGAACTGGCACGCTTTGTGGGCGGGGGATTTTAAATCCCCTGTGTCTACCGATTTCACCACTCGGGCATGTGCGCAATAATAGTGGACGAAATAAAACTTGGCAAGTAGCTTTGCGTGTATTTGCTTTGTTTTCAATCAATTCATGTGTTTAACGCTATAAAATAGTACTTTAACTAAACTTTTGCCGTTAAAAATTGATGAACTCTACATCAAGCTATCCAGATAAGTTTCGACATCTATATGCTTATGTGTTTTACACAGTTCATTTTCATAACGAATCAGCTGTATATGTAAATCGATAAACTGTTTTTCTTGTTGCCGTAGCGCGTGAAGTGCTGGGGAGTTTTTGCTCAAAAATAGGCTTTTTAACTGAATCTTTATTACTTGCTTATAAGCCCAAAAACAAATGCGACGGGTCTCTTGCAGATAATAATATTGCTCGTTTTGAGTCGCTTCACGGAACATATTTTCCTTATAAAAACGAACAAAACCAAAACTCATGGCAAAGAAAAATAAAATAATTTGCAAAACTGTACTTTCAATATAGGCAATGTTCAGCGTTTGAAGCACAATCAGTACGGCCAGTTTAACTGGAGTATGGCGAAGTTGCTGATATAAAGACGTAGAGCTATGTTTGATCTGTTTAATGACCACGGGGGTATACAGCATAAACAGCAACATAATGGCTAGAACCGCAATGCCTTGTGCACGAAAAGCATTCAACTGCGGCAACTGCATGGCAATGAAATGACTTAAGCTCATCGAAAGCGAGATAAAAATCATCGCGGCTAAAATCCAAGGAATTAGCTCTTTTAGTTCATCTAAAATTCCTTTGGTTTTGAGCATACTGTAAAACAAATAATTTCTTTTAAACGCTGCCGGGTATTGTTCCCGCAATTGTTTTAAAAAAAGTGCAGTTTGTTTATTACTGAGCATAAGAATTAAAGACACATAAAAAGTAGAGTTAATATAAAGGATTTGACATTATTTAACAGAAAAAATTCTATAATTTACAACGATCTTTATTTAAGCAATAATTTCTATTGAGTTGTTTAAATTGAACTAATTTCTTAAGCAATCTTGGAATATTAAATTTTATCTTAATTTATTTCGCATAAATCTATCGTTTTAAGTATATGCTTAACGAGTGCGAAATATTGTGCTTACCTACCATAATTTGAGCTCAGGTTTAAGACCAATTAAATAACCGAATCGAGCGCTTAATTTTATTCCTGTATTCAATCAGGAATTATGCGAAAATAGCACTTTCCTATTTTGTCCAAGGACAGTTCATGACTGATCAATCTCCTGAATCTTTAAGCGATATCGAAATTTTAGACATTTTACAGTCCATGAAAAGCGATGTGCTAGATACTGAAGCGAAAGAGATTATCCGTAATGGCGGTAAAGCTGGTCGTCAAGAAGCACATAAAGAAGCATTAGTGGCTTT
>DFAM01000002.1:97723-103921 GCA_002365595.1 Acinetobacter sp. UBA3106
TAAAGAAGCATTAGTGGCTTTGAATACGAGCTTTGAACGTAAGTTTGTTGAAGCCGTAACTTTGGCTCTGCATTTAAATGAAGCGCAAAGCAAAAAAATTCGTTATAAAAAAGACCGCATTCGTATTTTAAAAGCACATGGTATTGATTACATGGCGATTGACGGCGCTGAGACAGCTCAGGTTTTATCGCAAATTGCCCAGGCAATTACTCGTGAGGATGCGATTGTGACCCATGATTTGCATAATATTTTTCCATTCTGGAAAGAGGGCTGGCCAATGGTACAGTTCGACAATGCTTACAAGATTTTGGAAGATGACATTTCCATTCATTATCAAGCTGTTCTAGATGCCTTGATTAAATAATCTCAGCACTTGCAGTAAAAAAGCACCTTGTGGTGCTTTTTTTGTTGAAGAAAAACTTCAAAAATTTATGTGGAAAGCCAGGCCAGCAATAGGCTAATCGGCCAAATAAATAATCGCCACCAGCTGATCAATAGATAACACAGAAACTCACCCATTCGCAGGGTTGAATCATAATTTTTTCTTGACCGCTCATAACTATAGGGCGTGATCCAGCATGCCAAAATCAGCAATACAATGGCAAAAATCAGCATCACAGGCTGAGTTTGCTGAGTAAAAAAATAATAGATCAGATAAAGGCCTGAATAGAAACTCAGGCAGGCGAGAAGGGCGATCAATGAAAAATTCATCAGTGTGTTTCATTATTATTTTTGTTTTAGGTAAAGCGTGAAGAACCAGATTACTCCGGTTCTTCAGTATGGTTATTTTCCACTTCCTTTAAAAGACGTGTAACTAACAGTTGGTCAATTTTAAAATGATCAACATCGACCACTTCAAATTTATAGTTATCATAAATGACAGTGTCGGCAGGACGTGGAATCTTGCGTAAACGGTACATCATAAAACCGGCCAAGGTTTCATAATTTTCCTCATCTGGCATTTCATCAATTTCCAGAGCGTGCTTCAAGTCTTCTATCGGCGTACTACCATCAATTAACCAGGAATTATTGTCACGTTTAATGATTTGCTGATCTGCTTCAATTGGAGTAACCCAGTCGCCCATCACGGTAATCATAATGTCAGACAAGGTAATCACACCGACCACCAAGGCATATTCATTGATCACAACAGCAAATTTTTCTTTGGTTGAGCGAAAACGGTCGAGTAATTCAGACAGGGTCAAGGTATCGGGAATGGTCAATACATTACGAATGGTATTTTCATTCAATTGTAGTAAGGACTGATTGTTAAGGATACGAACCAGAATATCTTTGGCATCGACATAGCCAATCACATCATCAATATTTTCACTGCAAACCAGAAACTTAGAATACGGGTATTCTGCCAATTTTTGACGAATACTGGCTTCTGATTCCTTAAGCGTAAAGAAAATCACATTTTCACGCGTGGTCATACTTGAAGGAACATTTCGTTCTTCAAGCTCAAACACATTTTCAATAAAGTGATGTTCCTGTTTTTGCAATACACCAGCTTGGGCACCAGCATCCATCACGGCAGAGATATCAGCAAAGGTAATATTGTCTTCACGGGTGGTATTGACTTTAAACAGGCGGAATAACAGGTTGGCAATCGTATTGATAAACCAGGCTAAAGGCTTGCAGACAGTAATAAAAATTTGGATCGGATTAATCACCGATACTGCAATTTTTTCCGGCGCAATCATGGCCAAACGTTTTGGCATTAAATCGGCAAATAAAATAAACAGTGAAGTGACTAAGGTAAATGATAGGGTAAAGCTGATGGTTTCTACCCAGGGGCCTTGATAAAAACCTGTGACCAGTTCAAGAAAATAAGGACGAAAGGCACCTTCACCGAGAATACCACCTAAAATGGCAACGGCATTTAAACCGATTTGCGATGCTGCGAAGAAATCGGCTGAATTTTCCTGTAAATCTAATACTTTTTGAGCGCGTTCTTCGCCCGATTCAGCAAGGATTTTAAGTTTAACTTTACGTGCACCCGCAAGGGCAATTTCAGTTAAAGATAAAAAACCTGCCCCGACAATAAGGATGACGATGATGACGATATTTTGAAAGAGGCTCACAAATCCACCTGTGGATCATCATTATTATGAATATTTTTAACACAAAAGAACTTCAGGTAGTAAGACAATTACTACCCAAGTCAATACAGTATAAGCTTAAAAAAGAAGAAGTTAAGAAAAATCGTATTTAGTAGTGGGAAAATTGCGAATTATTGCTTAAAAATTCGCGATTTTCTTCTTCAATCATTTGACGTGCAACGTATAAAATCAGCTGACGTAACCAGCGGTGTGCAGGGTGATGATGTAATAACGGACACCATGCCATCTTCAATTCAAACTCGGGAATATAGAAGGGCGGGTCTTTCAGCAGCAAGTTTTGATTTTTGGCTTGTAAGCGAGCAATACGTGTAGGCAGCGTCGCCACCAGATCTACATTGGCTGCCAATAGTCCTGGCATCTGATAGTGACGGGTAAATACTGAAATCTTACGTTTTTGCCCGATACGCTCTAAAGCCTGATCAATCCAGCCCAAACCGGCCTGTTTTTCCGGATTGACGCCAAAGCCAACGCCCATGCCTGTTTTAGAAACCCAGATATGTTGTGCATCTAAATAACTTTTAAGGTTTAAATTCCCTGCCGCAGGATGCTTGTTGTTAAGCAAACACGAAAAACTGTCACGCCATACCAGGACCTGGTGGAAACTTTGTGGAATTTCATTGAAGCGGTTAATCGCAAGATCAACTTTACCTTGTTCCATATCGCGGTAAGACACGTCACTTGGGGTCAAGAAGTCGAGTACAACATTCGGTGCTTCGGAGCGTAATGCCTTTACCAAACGTGGTACTAAAGTCGCTTCCGCATAATCCGAAGTCATAATACGGAAAACACGATTAGAAGTATAAGGACGGAATTCGGTACGGGGTTCTAAAATCATGGATAAATCAGAAAGTGCATCGCGAATACGCGGTTGTAATTCCAGAGCACGTTCTGTTGGGGTCATTCCTTCAGAAGAACGAATGAGCAGCGGATCATTAAATAAGTTGCGTAAACGACGCAAAATGTTACTCATTGCAGGTTGGGTGACACCCAATTGTTCTGCAGCACGCGTTACATTTTTTTCGCGAAGCAGTACATCAAGATATATTAATAGGTTGAGGTCGACCCGCTCCAGATTCATACAAGAAATACCGAAAATAAACTCATGAAATTATTTCGATTATGCCATAAGCAACAAGGCTTGTGTAGGAATATTGCCGAAAAAAGAAACGAGATAAGGTGGGATTTGATATAGTTAAAATGAATTAATACAGGGATAGAAGCAATAAAAATTTTACTAATATGAGATAAACAAGCGACGATCAGGCGAGTTTGTTAATTTAAGGCAGAATTGCTTATTCAAGGAAATAAAAGTATCAATAGGGTGAATAATATACAGATGTATTTTGAAAAGATGATGTGAAAATGCGCAAAAATCGATTTAAAAATGACAAATCAAGCTTTTTGATGAACAGGCAAGACTTAAGTCTAATGAAGAAAAAATCAGCAAAATGAATGTTTTGTAATCAAAATTCGATTTTACTCATTTTTAATAAAATTATATAAAACAATAATTTAAAATTTTGAAACATAAATATAATACGACTTTGATCTACATATTTTTTAAATAAATACCGAGAATTAACAGAGGATATTGGATTAATTTTTTAACACCCTCTAATCTGTGTTCATCTTAACGAAGCGCTCTAAATCTAAACAAATAATATGAGTATGATTTTAGCCTTCGCTTGATGCAATCCTAATATTATTACAGGAAAATATCATGACTACATACCAAACAGCGATTGATGCAATCCGCGAATTAAAAGCGAAATTTGGCAACACTTGGGCAGACATCAGTGCTGAAGATGCTGCACGTATGCAAATGCAAAATCGTTTTAAAACCGGTTTAGACATTGCTAAATATACAGCTGCGATTATGCGTCGTGATATGGCTGCTTATGATGCTGACTCTAGCAAATACACTCAATCTTTGGGTTGCTGGCACGGTTTCATCGCACAACAAAAAATGATTGCGAACAAAAAATACTTCGGTACAACTGAACGTCGCTATATCTACCTTTCTGGTTGGATGGTTGCTGCACTTCGTTCAGAATTCGGTCCTCTTCCTGACCAATCTATGCACGAAAAAACATCTGTTCCTGCATTGATCGAAGAAATCTACACATTCTTACGTCAAGCTGACGCGAAAGAACTTAACGACTTGTTCCGTGCGCTTAAAAAAGCTCAAGAAGCGGGCGACACTGCTAAAGCTGCTGAAATCACTGCACAAATCGATGGTTTCCAAACTCACGTTGTGCCAATTATTGCGGACATCGACGCTGGTTTCGGTAACGAAGAAGCAACTTACTTACTTGCTAAGAAAATGATCGAAGCGGGTGCTTGTGCACTACAAATCGAAAACCAAGTTTCTGATGCGAAACAATGTGGTCACCAAGCTGGTAAAGTAACCGTTCCACACGAAGACTTCATCGCGAAAATCCACGCTCTTCGCTATGCATTCCTAGAAATGGGTCTTGACGACGGTATTATCGTTGCACGTACTGACTCTGAAGGCGCTGACTTGACTCAAAAAATCCCAGTGGTTAAAGAGCCAGGCGACATCGCTTCTCAATACATCAGCTACTTAGACACAACTGAAATCGACATTTCAGAAGCTCAAGAAGACGAAATCCTGATCAAACGTGATGGTAAACTTCACCGTCCAAAACGTCTTGCTTCTGGTCTATATCAGTTCCGTGAAGGCACTCAAATCGACCGCGTTGTACTTGACTGTGTAACTAGCTTACAAAACGGTGCTGACCTGCTTTGGATCGAAACTGCGACTCCAAACGTAGCTGAAATCGCTCACATGGTTAACCGGGTACGTGAAACAGTTCCAAATGCGAAACTTGTTTATAACAACTCGCCTTCGTTTAACTGGACTTTAAACTTCCGTCAACAAGCGTATGACCGTTGGGTTGCTGAAGGTAAAGACGTTTCTGCTTACGACCGTGCTAAATTAATGAGCGCTGAGTACGACGAAACTGAATTAGCGGCTGAAGCTGATGAGAAAGTTCGTACATTCCAAGCAGATGCTGCACGTGAAGCAGGTGTGTTCCACCACTTGATCACACTTCCGACTTACCACACTGCTGCACTTTCTACTCATGAGCTTGCACAAGGTTACTTCGGTTCTGAAGGTATGTTGGCTTATGTTGCTGGCGTACAACGTAAAGAAATCCGCGGTACTATCGCTTGTGTGAAACACCAAGCAATGGCGGGTTCTGACATCGGTGACGACCACAAAGAAATCTTCGCTGGTGACAATGCGCTTAAAGCGGGTGACGATGCGAAAAACACAATGAACCAATTCTCTGCATAAGCACTGAACTGATTCGAAAAAAACCCTGCGCAAGCAGGGTTTTTTTATGCTTTAAAGTTCAGAATGAGATATAAAAAAGCACCTGATAAAAGGTGCTATTTAACATCTGTAAAGATGAATGCAATAAAGTGCCTATTTAATCAGAATAATCAGCCAAACCAAAAAGATCATGCCAAGCGCGACAAACTGCGCAGCACTGCCCATGTCTTTGGCATTTTTTGACAGAGGATGTTTTTCTAAAGAAATACGATCCACCACGGCTTCAATCGCCGAATTAAATAATTCCACAATTAAAGCCAGTAAACAGACGGCAACCATGAGAGCCTGTTCAACCGCAGTGACATTCAGAAAAAAACTGACTGGAATAAGGACGATATTGATCAAGACAATCTGGCGAAAAGCAGCTTCATGATTAAATGCCGCCTTAAAGCCGGCAATTGAATATTGAGTTGCATTCAATATGCGCTTGACACCGGTTTTGCCTTTAAAGGGAGAATAAGAGTTCATTGCACTTAAACATGGAATAATTTGTGCCATCCTATTTGCTATTGCTTAATTCAAAATTAATTAACGCAATCCAATTAAAAGATTGAAATAAAAACAGTAAAAATGGTGTATGAGGAGCAAAATTCACAAGCAGTCATCATTGACTAAAGAAATTCTCTTCATATTTTCTCCTTATTTAAGGCAAAGTCTGATTTTTCTGTTAAATATGATTGGCTTTTATACTTCTGTCATTGATTATCAATA
>DFAM01000003.1:0-27270 GCA_002365595.1 Acinetobacter sp. UBA3106
CGCAGCCGTGATGACGACGATGATGATCGTGGCGGTCGTTCCGGTGGTCGGGGTCGCAGCCGTGATGATGACGACGATGATCGTGGCGGTCGCTCTAGTGGTCGAGGCCGCAGCCGTGATGATGATGATGATCGCGGTGGCCGCTATAGTGGCCGAGGTCGTAGCCGTGACGACGATGATGATCGCGGCGGCCGTTCTGGTGGTCGAGGCCGCAGTCGTGATGACGACGACGATGATCGCGGCGGTCGTTCTGGTGGTCGAGGCCGCAGTCGTGATGACGACGATGATGATCGTGGCGGTCGTTCCGGTGGTCGGGGTCGCAGCCGTGATGATGACGACGATGATCGTGGCGGCCGTTCTGGTGGCCGAGGTCGTAGCCGTGATGACGACGATGATGATCGCGGTGGTCGCTCTAGTGGCCGAGGTCGCAGTCGTGATGATGACGACGATGATCGTGGCGGTCGCTCTAGTGGCCGAGGTCGTAGCCGTGATGACGACGATGATGATCGCGGTGGTCGATCTGGTGGCCGAGGTCGCAGTCGTGATGATGACGACGATGATCGCGGTGGTCGATCTGGTGGCCGAGGTCGCAGTCGTGATGATGACGACGATGATCGTGGCGGTCGCTCTAGTGGTCGAGGCCGCAGCCGTGATGATGATGATCGCGGTGGCCGTTATAGTGGCCGAGGTCGTAGCCGTGATGACGACGATGATGATCGCGGTGGTCGATCTGGTGGCCGAGGTCGCAGTCGTGATGATGACGATGATGATCGCGGCGGCCGCTATAGTGGCCGAGGTCGTAGCCGTGATGACGACGACGATGATCGCGGTGGTCGATCTGGTGGCCGAGGTCGCAGTCGTGATGATGACGATGATCGCGGCGGCCGTTCTGGTGGTCGGGGTCGCAGTCGTGATGATGACGATGATGATCGCGGCAGTCGCTCTAGTGGTCGAGGCCGCAGCCGTGATGATGACGATGATGATCGCGGCGGTCGTTCAGCGTCACAAAGTCGTAGTAGAAATACCACGCAACGACGTGATGAATATGGGCGTTTTACCTCTCGCTAACCACCCGTGTTTCCATTTAAAAATTTAAATGGTTCTAACAAATATAATTAATTTTAATCACATCTTATTAAGCGTAGATTAATCTACGCTTTTTTTTATGAAAAAATAAAAGAAAGCTCCTGATTTTTATAATGTAGATTATTGGTATTAGACGTTAAAAGAAAAAAAGCAAGTGCTTTAAATTATGCAAGCAAAAAACCAATCCTTTTAAAATTAAAAAAGATTGGTTTCAGGATGATTAAGATTATTTAGCAGTATGATTATTTAAGGTCGCAAGCGATTCCAGGCATCACGTGAAGCATGTTTAGCTTCTTCCCAAGAGAGACGGGATTCCGCTTTCGATCCTTCCCATTTGGAACGGAGATCCGGTTCTACATCTTCAAAACGTTTAGATGAATCATATGCAGATATATCCTCATACCCTACACGATAAGCATGCTGGTAATCCCTGTCATAATCCAAGTCAGGATAGGTAGTTTGTGAGGATTTATAATAAGGTTGATTAATACTGTTTTCACGCCAGTACGCATCTTCAACGGTAGGATCAACTGCCTCACCTACCGCATGTCCTGCTACACCACCCACTATTGCACCCACCGTTCCACCAACAATAGCTCCGATTGGACCACCTGCACTACCAATAGCAGCACCTGCAGCAGCAGCACCTGCAGCCCCTACCCCGGTTCCTACGGGATGTGAGTCATCTGTATTTGGATCGGTATTTACATCCTTTCTAGTCACGTCGGGATTATTTTTCATACGCTCATCATCAGAATGAACCATTTTATTCTCCTTATAACACTATTGTATTGAGAGAAATTGGCTTGTGATCGCCAGTTTCGGTTATGAGATTTAATCTTCAAAAAACTTGCGTTATCAATTCACTGCGCGCAATCATCTTTCGCGTTATTGCAGTGGGCTAAGTGTTGGAGGTGATGCTATGCATAGGACTTACCAAGGTACTGCCTTGCTGGTTGTTCAAATTTCCCATGTTTTCATCTTTATTTCTCTCATACATGGAATAAAGAATAACTGCAATTATGACCACGACTATGACAGCGATTATAATTTTCACATCTTTTGAGTTCATATTATTCTTCACTTTTGATAAATGAGGGAATAGAAATAATGAAACTGCAAACCTGGAATAACTTTGGAGAAAACCCAACCTGAATACTCACCACTATTGAGTTTAGATAATTAAAGTTTGACTTCCATTGTTTCTACTGGTTTTTCAGTTTGCTTTTTCTACTCATCAGATTGCTGAGGTTCGATTGATTTTCTAAATTTTGTTATTGCTAATTTTGTAATTTATGCTGAATTTTCTGAATAAATTTTTGAGTAGCCATTTTGCTTCCCTCCTATCTATAATTGGGTATAAATCGTACTCACATGGCTTTATTAACTCTACTCTTTATATTTGATTTACCAATCTTTGATCTGTTTCAATTCTCTTCAATGTAAACATTATTAATTTATGTGTTTGATCTAAAGTAAAACAACGTTACCTTATTAACATTTATTATTTAAAATATAACAAGAATAAATAAATCACGAATCAAGAAGAGATAAAAACTATTTAAATTTATCTATTATTTTATGAAGTGATGTCAGACCGATATAAAAATCTTAAAAAATTTAAACTTCATTTATTCACTTCAAAACATACCTGCTAGAAATCCACTCTAAACCTTGATAATTTATATTTATAAAATATTCAGAAAAAAATGCTTAAGCGAAAAATGGCACACAAACATACCATTTCAACCCTAAGCCCATTTAAAGGACAAGTTTGAGTTTTTAAAAAAAATTTGCTTTTATTTTTAGTCTATATAATATTATTTATTTTTATATCAACTATTTATTAACAAAACAAAGTCTTTCTCAGTACTGCTCTAACATTGAAGCAATTGATTAAACAAATTTTTTTGAGTCCACCTTTACTCTACCTTGAATCAGTGAATAAAATTGATCGTAAAAATGGCAAATCGTAACGTGATGATAGAAAAATTTAGACTATTTTTATTATTCAAACTTTATCGAATATTTGATATTTACAACTTTCGTTTTCGAAATTTAACCTCGGGTGAAATAAGTCTTGCACGACAAGTTTTCGGTGATTTAATTAATTACCAGGAAGTCAAAATATTTAATATCAAATATCTTCCTTGGCAACCCGTAGATATGTATATGGCCCCCAATGGCAATATTTTTATGAATAACAAAAATTTTTGCGAAGATTTCTCCAAAAGATCCAGACAAATGCAAGGCTTGTTCATCCATGAGATGACCCATATTTATCAATATCAATCCAACATCAATGTCCTGTTTCAAGGCGCCATACTACAGTCCAAATACTTTTTGAGTTTTAAAACCTATAATCCTTATCAATACCATTTTCTGGCTGGCAAACCCTTTCACACATATAACATTGAACAACAAGGAGAAATTGCTAGAGATATATTTTTTAAAAATATTCCTAACATTATTTTGGCGAATGAGAAGAATATGTAATGATTTTATTCTTGTTCACCTTTCTAACTCTGCGCATTAATGAATTTCAGTTATTCATCATCTTTTATAACTTTATTTAAAGGAAAAATTTTCTCTTCTCGACTACTGATTTTAAAATTCTCCAAGTTATTGTTCTGATAAACAGCTTGTTATGTAAAGACTTTATTCAATTAAAAGTATCTATAAAACGTAAAACCATTTAACTCATGTCTTGTCTTAGCTATAAATCTAATGTTTAAGCCAGCACTGAGTTTTAAAAATAATTGCTGGCCTCAAAGGGAATTACATCATTTAAATAATTTATCTACCCCCTCATGTATATGGCATGTAATTACTAACACCTAGCAAACTAAGCCTTGATATACTATTTTTTGGCAACAGCTGAAAGTACAGTTTTTCGTTTTAAGTGATTGATTTTATATATTTAGAATCAATTTCATCAAATCCATGATTGCTCTCATTCACAACAATTGATTTGCAGCATGCCCATTTTTGCATTCATGCTGTATTTTTTTGTCTATATTCAGATTTTTTTTTGTTTTTTTCTCTATAAACGATGCAATTCGTATATAGTATCTGATTGCTAATTATTGATTAATACGTTTATTTTATTTGTCGTCACGTACATAGCATTGAACTCATAATCTTAATAAATCTAAGTCTGTGTATACATCCCTATAGGTAATAGGATTAAGTTGGAATGAAAAGTTTTAAAATTGCCCTTGCACAATTCTCTCCACATATTGGCAATATCGAAGCAAATGCTCAAAAAATGCTTGAACAGGTAAATGAAGCCAAAAAACAAAAAGCCGATTTAATTATCTTTCCGGAGCTTTCAACTTTAGGCTACCCTGCAGAAGATCTATTACTCCGCCCTAGCTTGGCCAAACGCACCGAAAAAGCATTTGAGCAACTGAGTCAGGTAAAAGATATTGTGATGGTCTTTGGTTTTGTTAATCAAACTGAAGACGGTCACCGTTATAACTCTGCCGCCGTAATGAAAGATGGCCAGGTACTGGGTGTTTATAACAAACAGAACTTGCCACACTACGGTGTATTTGATGAAAAACGTTATTTCAGCCAAGGACATCAACACCTTGTTTTTGAATATTTAGGTCATAAATTTGGCGTACTGATTTGTGAAGATATTTGGTCACTCACTACTGTGCATCAATTATCGCAATTAAATGTTGAAACCGCTCTAGTTTTAAATGCTTCACCTTATGAAGTGGGTAAACCGCAGCATCGTGTGACCACCATGAGCGAACTGGCTAAACAATTAAATATCAATCTGGTGTATACCAACCAGGTCGGTGGTCAGGATGATCTTATTTTTGATGGCACAAGTTTTGTAATCAATAAAGATGGCAGCATTGCTTTACAGGCACCAAGCTTTAAAGAAGATCTTTATTTTACTGAATACCAGGCTGAACAAAAAACTTATAAAGTTGGCACAGTCACACCAGCTTTGGAAACCATCGCCGAGATTTATCAAGGTCTGGTTTTAGCAACCCGTGATTATATTCAACGTTGTGGTTTCCCGGGCGTGATTTTAGGTTTATCGGGCGGGATTGACTCGGCATTAACCCTTGCTATCGCGGTCGATGCGATTGGGGCAGATAAAGTCCAAGCGGTGATGATGCCATATACCTATACTGCACAAATCAGTGTAGAAGATGCAGCCGCACAAGCAAAAACCATGGGTGTTACTTTCGGTATTGCTGAAATCAATCCAATCGTGAACAGTTTCATGCAAACCCTGTATCCATTCTTTGGTAACAGCCCTGCGGATGCGACTGAAGAAAACCTGCAAGCGCGTGCGCGTGGTACCTTACTGATGGGCCTGTCGAATAAATTCGGCAATCTGGTTTTATGTACCGGCAACAAATCTGAACTTGCTGTAGGTTACTGCACGCTATATGGCGACATGGTTGGTGGTTATGCGGTGCTAAAAGACGTGTATAAAACGATTGTGTTTGAACTGGCGAAATACCGCAACAGCATTTCAGAGACTCCAGTCATTCCAGAGCGTGTCATTACTCGTCCACCTTCTGCAGAACTCCGTCCAGATCAAAAAGATCAGGACTCTTTACCGGCCTACGATGTGCTTGATGCCATTCTTTATGCTTATATTGAAGAAGATATGAGCCAAGATGACATTATTGCCAAAGGCTTTGAAAAAGCCGTAGTGGAAAAAGTGATTCGCCTGGTTGATCGTAACGAATATAAACGTCGCCAAGGTGCGATTGGACCACGTATTAGTTCACGTGCATTTACCCGTGAACGCCGTTATCCAATCATGAATGGATGGACACCAGGTGTCTAAGCAGCACTTAGCCCAACAGTTTGCTCAAGCACTTATGCTTGAGCAAACCCGTTTTATTAAAAAACAATTATTAGCAGAACAAAATAATCCTTATATTGAAAAATTTGTTCATCATATTTATACCTCTTCAGATCAGATTCTTTTAAAACAAATTATTCAACTTGAATCGCTACAAGAAGTAGTACAGAAATATGCCTTTGAATTGAATCTGGGCGCTGAAATTTTAGAATTCATTGGCGTTGTCTCACAAAGAATTCATGATTTTGCCATTAACGACCATACTCAAATTAATGAACTGCTGTCTGATGAATCTTTTGAACTCTGGATGTATAAAATCCTTGAGCTGGATCAATTGCGTCATTACATTCATGACAACTTGCAGCACAATCCGCAAGTCAAACATGTCAGTTTGCAGCTAGCGAACCAGATTCTTGAAGGCAATACCCCATGGCTGGATCATCTACGTAAGCTGAATACCCATCAGTATGGCTTGGGTTCTAAAATTCTGGGTTTTATTCAGGACCAGCAGCAGCATATTGAACTTAAACTTGAGCAGCAACTCGCTCAGACCCTAGTCAAACAACTAGGTCATATCATTTTGCTTCCTAATGAAGAACTGGCCGATATTGCGCTGCATTTGTGGGAAGATATAAAGCAAAGAACGCTTAAAGAAACCTACTCACAGTTCCAGGCGATCGACTTTGAAGAGTTTTTTATTTTAGTTTACGAAACCTGGCGTCAGTTAAGACAGTCTGAATACTTGCAACAGGTGGTTTTGGATGTGGTTGCCGGTTTTTATGATTATTTTGCCGAATACAACCTGCAAGAATTATTGCAGTCAGTGGGACTAGATGAAGAGGATTTACATCAAGAAGCACGACGCTTCCTACCCTTCACTCTTCAAGCACTAGAACAACAAGGATTGCTAGACGGGATTATTCAGGCGCTGATTTCATCTTTTTATGACAGCGAAACCACGCATCAATTCATTGAGCAGTATCTTCAAGAAAATTTGTAATTGTTATTCAAGGTCTGTATGTATTTCTTCATTGGATAATCAACAGACCTTTTTTTATTTCTGAGAATCAGTCCAACTTTTTTGACCCACAAAAAAAGAGACCATGCTGAGAGCATGGTCTATAAAAATGGTGGCTATGACGGGACTTGAACCTGTGACCCCCGCATTATGAGTGCGGTGCTCTAACCAACTGAGCTACATAGCCATAAACTGTGTGCGCATTATCTAAATTTCAACGAATAGCGTCAAGCCCTTTATTTTACGAGTGTTCAGAGTTTGAGCGTTTTAAAATTTTTCAGTTAATATTTAAACAAAATGGCTATTTATTCATGCTATTTTCTGATTGAGCCGCAAAATTAAAACCATGAAAGATTGAGATAAAAATGAAACCATGCAAATTCATCGCTCTCGCTTTAACGACCTTCTTCAGTACTTCCTGCCAGGTAATTTCTCCCATATTCGTCGATTATAATGGGGTACGCATGGACGTGGCACGATGGATCAACAATCAACAGCTTTTGACCCTGCAGCAAAAACGCAGCCTGGTACAGCTAAGTAAAGCGCAGCAAAATCTATATCGTATTGAGCAGATTCCAGAAGACCAGAAACTAGCGGTTGCTACACAAAACCAGATTGCGCTGCACTGTGCATTTTTACATTTAACTGAAAATAAAATCGGTCAATTGCAATCAATCGTTTTTGGGCAGAACCGGAAGCACGAAATTCTGCAATACTATGAGCGGCAGTTCCCGCAGGTTAAACTGGCTGCCAGTGCGATTCAATGTGAATAATCTATGTTAAAGACAAATTTTACACATAAAAAAAGACCACGCTTTTAGAAACGTGGTCTATGAAAATGGTGGCTATGACGGGACTTGAACCTGTGACCCCCGCATTATGAGTGCGGTGCTCTAACCAACTGAGCTACATAGCCAAAACTGTGCGCGTATTATCTATTTCAGGTAACCTTCTGTCAAGAAATATCACGCAATAATTGTAAAAAATTTAGTGAAGTGAGCCGATAAGCCGGGTTCTGTCGTGAACGATCATTCCTCTAGGCGTACAATCACTCGTACGCTCAAGCGACCTACCCGAATCCAGCACGGGCCGTGCCTGAAGGATTCCTATTTGGTCTTGCTTCTGGTGGGGTTTACCTTGCCGTGAACTGTTACCAGACACGCGGTGCGCTCTTACCGCACCCTTTCACCCTTACCATCTCTCTTGGTTTCCCCAAAGGGAAATTGCAAAGATGGCGGTCTACTCTCTGCTGCACTTGCCGTCGGCTTCCACCGCCCAGGCGTTACCTGGCACCCTGCCCTACGAAGCCCGGACTTTCCTCCCCTGCTTCAATCACGGAGATCTCCACAGCAGCGATCGTCTGGCTCACTTCGGGGCGTATGCTAACAAATTTCCGCACTAATTACTGATGCTTTTTTGTGCAATCAGCTTTTTATATTTTTCCATCAGTTCATCTTGTGATTCCACATGCTCAGGATTAAGCGGAATACAGTCGACTGGACAGAACAATTGACACTGCGGTTGATCATGATGCCCAACGCATTCGGTACATAAATCCGGGTGAATTTCATAAATGACTTCACCCATGAATATCGCCTCATTCGGGCACACCGGCTCACAGACATCACAATTGATGCATTCATCGGTAATATATAAAGCCACGCTACCAACCTTGCTGTTGTTTCCGCTTAAAGGCTTCAACTACAGCTTGCGGTACAAACTGCGCGACATCACCATTTAAGCGTGCTATTTCACGTACTAAAGTAGATGAAATAAAAGAATATTGCTCTGAAGGGGTTAGAAATACCGCCTCAAAACTTGCATCCAGGCGGCGGTTCATGTTGGCCAGTTGAAATTCATACTCAAAGTCAGATACGGCACGTAATCCGCGCAGCACTGCTGTGGCTTTCTGTTCACGGAAAAAATTGACCAACAAGCCATCAAAACCTACAAATTCTACATTCGGCAAATGGCTTAACGATTTTTTTGCCAACTCCACTCGCTCTTCTAGACTAAAGACTGGATTTTTATGATGACCAATGGCAATCGCCACCACAACTTCATCAAACATTTTCGCCGCACGTGACACCAAGTCGATATGTCCATTGGTAATTGGATCGAATGTGCCTGGATAAATGACGCGAGATTTAGTCATTCATTTTTACTCTAGTTTTTAGTAGAACCTTATTTTAGCAAAAACTTATTTTTTTAGTGAACAATCTCCTTAATTTTGAAAAAACTTCACCTCAGCGCAAGTTTGAGGCAAAATAGAGTCAATCTTGGAATATGCGTATTATGTCGAAATCAATCGTAGTTAAAAAAAATACTGGTGGCACTATTGCGCAGAACAAGCGTGCTCGCCATGATTATTTTATTGAAGAGAAATTCGAAGCTGGGCTGTCCTTACAAGGCTGGGAAGTCAAGTCCTTACGTGCTGGGCGGATGACCATTACCGAAAGCTATATTCTGTTTAAAAACAATGAAGCGTTTTTATTTGGTGCGCAAATCCAGCCCTTGTTGTCCGCGTCTACACATGTAGTGCCTGAAGCGACCCGTACACGTAAATTGCTACTTTCGCGCCGTGAAATTGAAAAACTTTTGGGTGCGGTGAATCAGAAAGGTTATGCCTGCGTACCATTGGCCTGTTACTGGAAAGGCCCATTAGCCAAACTGGAAATTGCTTTGGTTAAAGGTAAACAGTTACACGATAAACGTGCGACTGAAAAAGATCGGGACTGGCAACGCGACAAGGCCCGGATTATGCATAAATAAAAAAATGCTCGGATTCTTCCGAGCATTTTTTATAAACTTACACTTCCTCAGATATCCATCTATCACGCAACGTACCTATTTTTGCAGAGGGATGTATCAATGTCCTATCTGGATTTACCAGCCTTACAGATCCTTGTGGTAAACCATAATACAGTTCCATGCTTCTTTGAATTTTTCTTACCCGAGCATCACTTCTGGCTGCACGCTGGCGCATTGCACCAAGACGTTCAGAGACTTTCTTAGCCTTTTTTTCTTCCTTATAATTATGAAGACTATCCACTTCAATTATGTTTTCGGTGGTTTCTAAAACTTTTAACTCCAATTCCTCTAGCTCAACTACTTCCAATAAGGCATCGAAAGGATATATTTCACAATTTTCTTCCCATGTTCCTGTGAAAAACTCCCAAGAATCATCTTCAAATGCACCAATCAACTTATAAGGAAATGTTTCTTGAGAACCATTTTCATATTGATAATAAATCGATCCAGTAGCGACCTGTTCATTTAAATTTTTATGCAGCGTAATTTTTCCAGAAAAATGACTTCCGTATTCACTCGACTTTCCTTCAAAAATCAAAAAAATTTTTTCATTTTCAAGTGTTAAATTCACAGCACTCGAAGGATAATTATTCCAATATATTTCATTCATGATTTATACCACTGTATTTTCTTCTTGATTAAACTTTCGAATTGCTGCTTTTACAATTTCATCTAAATAGTGATGTACTTGTTTTAATTTACTTAAAGCAACTTCAATAGGTGCTAGGGCATCTTCTAAATTATCGCTTTCATAATTTTCGATAAAAGTTACTGGATCAATTCCCTCGATAATTAAATACCAACTTCCTTCTTTAGCATTATATTTAAAGCCCTTTTGTTCTATTTGTGGATAAGCTTGATTTTTTTCATTTGCAAAATTTTTCCAATCTTTTGCTGAACATTTTAGAAAATTTTCTCTCCACGGATAAAAATTAAAAACTATAGAATCTACATCATTTTTTAAAAACGTGCTTAACCACCATTCTGTAGCCTCACCACCAATCTCATCACTTTCACATCCTAGAAAGTATCTCGCATAAAAATGTTGATGTTTAAAGTCATCTCCCTCTTTTGCTCGCCAACTTTCTGGTGCAAACTGAATTTGATCTTCATAAAAATTGAATACTCCATTCCATTGATTCTCTAAACCCTCAATAAAATTACGTATTTTGCTATCGATAGCAGAATATAAGTTTTCAGTAATTTCGCTTTCTAATAATTTCTTTGCTTGCTCTAAATATTGAATATTCTCAATAATCAATTTTACTGCTTGTATATTGTTCATCATTCCCCGTACATAAAATAGTTTATTTAAAAAGTTTTGATATGATCCGCAAATTGTTTTGCTAACCACGCTCCTCGATTATTTACATCCGCTTGTTTTGAATATTGATCAAATAACTTTGAAATTTTTAGCCATGACATTGGAATGAGTCGTTTTGTCTCATATTTATCTAATGGATCATGAATTACGTTTGTAATGTCCTCATGATCAAGCAATAATTTTCCTTTAATTTCATCTTCAGTTGAAGATAAGTAGCCTGTTTTTGTCAAATAAATAATTGCCCAATCTTTTTTCAAATTTTTAGTTTTTAACAACGCATCTCGATAGTAACGTTTAAGTTGATCCGCCCCTTCATTTGCGTAAATTTTAACTTCGATAAACAACAAAAATTCTGGCGCGTCAATTTCAATATCGACCCGATTTTCTAAATTACCAAGTGGACAACATTCAGCGACTGCTGAATAGAACTTAGGATAATATTCATGAAAACGCGGAGGTAATAATTGCAAAAGTTGCAATAATATTGCATTGCCTTGCCCATGATCTCCTCTACAATCAAGAAACCATTTTAATACTTTACTATTTCGAACTTCATCCGTACTCAAACCAGCACTTTTCCAAACATTCAATAATAAACCATTTGCTTTGGCTTGCTTCATTGGTTCAATGGCTGATTTAAAACATTCAAAAAATTCACTCAACCCTATAGAGTCTAAGCTTATAATTTTTTCAGGTTCAAGTGCTTCAAATGACAGGTTTTTCCAAGATTGAAAAAAGTGTTCTAATTGGCTAGTAAAACTCCGTTCTTGTACAGAAGCTAATTTTGATTCGTTGATACTTTGACTTTGATTGACAAAGTTACCAAGCTGTTTAGATAAATTTTGATCAAGAATATCTATTTTCATTCTCCCTCCCTATTATGCTTATAGTTATATGATCAAGTATATAATTTTGACTTTTCTTTGATTAAATCAAATATATATAAAACAGGATATAATGCTTTTAAAGCATCTTTTATAGGATCGAGTGACTGATCAAAATATTTTCTATTAAAATCATTAGCCACTTGGCAGGCATCTAAGACGTTAATAGGTAAATACCAAAAGCTTCCCGTTTCCGACAATTTAAAACCATGATGAGCTAACTCACCATGCTGCTGAATTAACCGATTTCTTTGCTTACCCCAATTTCTTAATATTGAATAGTGCGTTTCTTTATCACCAATATTTTTGATCATGTTTTTATTTAAATGAAATTGAATACTGACAAAACCATTTGCATGATTAAAAAAATTAACTGTTGGCAAACGATTCCCGTTATTTGCAAAATCATCATCTATAGAACTTGCTCTTTCGCTGTGATTTTGTATAGTCAACTTAAAATATGCATAACATTGCTCAATATTCAAATGCGAACTATCTCTTTGATTAATATTCCATATAGATGGCGCAAACCAAATTTCTTTATATTCAAAATGTGTACATACATCCCATCTTAAAGTTTGCCATCTCAAATCAGGAGCTAGCTCACTTTGACTGTTGCGGATTAGTAGTTCAATAGCCTGATAAAGTTCTTCACCCAACACATCTTCAATCAAATTGCACGTTTTTACTAAAAGCGGTAAATGCTCTAAAGCTTTATGTATACTCATTTTTTTATAATCCATAAGAATTAAATTCATTGAAAATTTGGTGTTTTTCACCTGCTTTTGTTATACGGAATTGAATTTCTTCGAATAAGCAATCTGGTGCTACAATTTGCAAATATTCAGCCTTCTCAGTTAACCAATCCATACGGCTATTTGTAAGTACACAAGATGCCCGTAGTTCATAATATCCTTCATCAATTTTTTTTATCGTTTGGAAATCTCCAATAGGATTAAGATTCAACTCATCCAATAATTCCTCTTCAAAAACAAAAAAAATATCCTGCTCCTCTCTATTAAAAAGTGCGTATTCAAATTCCCGATTTTCTACTAATCCCTCTAAGTCATATATTTCAACATCAATTGAAATTTTCTCTGGAACAATTTTAAGATTTTCAAAATGAAGAATATTGAATGTTCTTAATAAAGTTTTATTTTCAGTTATTTTACTAGCTATTAAATAAGGTTTTTGCCCATATTGAATCACACCTTGAGGCTTTAAGAGATAATTTTCGGTAATCTGTGTACCTTCTTTACGATAATTTCCTTGAAGCCATACATTTCCCTCAAGTAGTGCTTGGTAAATAATTTTTTGAATTTCGGTATGATGTTCTGTTTTTTGAATTTGTGCATAACCATCAGGTACAAATCTAAACCTACTGTTCCAATTTTTAAGCTTAGTATCGGATTGAAGCTGCAATTCTGCTGATCGAAAAAAGCCTTCTACTTTAGAATAAATTTCATCAGGTAGCTGTTGGTTCAAATATTCATTTGCCATAACCAAAACAAGTGCTAATTCGGAATTAAGTGGCTCTATCCACGCATCTTGACTTAGTAGATATTTTCTCGGCTGGTTACCTTTACCATCCCTGTTTTCCAATGAGCCAGAGACAAGTAATTCTGGTAATAATTCCAAATCCCGGCGAATTGCTTTGGTTAGAGATTGCTCATCTATTTGATCTGAATAATAGCTTCTTACATATTCTTTTAATTGTTCTATTGGTAAAGCAGATTTAGGAAAACGAGGTAAAGTCTTGTACAAAGCTATTAATCTCGTTATCAAGCTATTTTGTGTTTGCTTCTGCATTGCTTCAATCTATTTTATTTAAGATATAAATCAGCATACTAAGTTTGCTGGACAAAATCTGTCCAGCAAAAAATATTTTTAAAATGATAATTTTATTAGAATCTTGGATTCTCAAATTAATGAGAATCAATTTGCAATGCTTAAATTATTTTAATCGACTTAATAATAATGCCACGTACTCACCAAACCAGATGGCTGTATCCAAGTCACCTTGTGGCGGCGTCACTTCAACCGGTGCGTTGTCTGACTGGGTCATTAAACCTAAGAAGCCCGACATCCGGTTCAGGTCCTGCGAACCGCGCCCAGTCGGCATCAGCGGTAGACCGGCCCATAACATGCCATGCTGCATGGCAAACAGATTGATCTGCTGCAATACCGCCAGCTTGTCACCACTCAATCCGCCACCATTGGTAAAACCCGCTGCAATTTTGCCTTGCCAGGTCCGTGCCAGCCAGCGTTTGGAAGATTGCTCCATAAATAACTTCAAGGCAGAGGTAATGCTGCCCATATACGTCGGACAACCGAATATAATGGCATCAGCCCGATCCAGAACCTCCCAATCCACCTGCTCGATGTTCATGCAATGTACCTGAATAGCGGTTTGCTTGGCCCCTTGAGCGATATAAGAAGCAACCTTTGCAGTATGTCCATATGGGCTGTGATAAACGATAGCGAGAGATTTCGTGGATAAAGACATATCAATAAAAGCAGTAAATTTTAAGCGAGTTTAACAGTTTCAAGCCATAAACACGAATGTCGCCATACGTCCTGTTTTGGCTTCACGGCGATAGGAAAAATATTCCTCTGCCTGCGAGTAAGAGCATTGATCACCTCCCAGCACCAGCTCAACACCCTGTTGCTTTAAGATAAACCGTGCAATGGCATATAAGTCAGCATAAAACTTACCCGTTTTTTTACCTGCTTGAAAAGCACTGTCCAGTTCAGGATATTTGGAGCAAAAAGCCGTTTTGACTTCTGCACCAATTTCAAAACAGGGCTGGCTAATGGCTGCGCCCAACCATGCCCAGGTCGGCTGGGTTTGCATGGCCGCAATGGTATTTTCAACGATACCACCCGCCAGTCCACGCCAGCCGGCATGGAGATTCGCGATTTCCGTTCCGTGTGCATTACCAAGCACGACAGGCAAACAGTCTGCAGTCATCATCATTAGGGCATGTGCTTTACGCTGGGTCACCAGACCATCACCTTCCAGTGCCTGAAAAGGAATGTCTTCATTGAGGGTATGACAGATGGTGCTGTGCGTTTGCGTCATCCAGGTCACTTTATCGACGCCGAATTCCGCAAACTCTTCAAGCAACGCCATACGGTGCTGCTGAACCCGTTTTGCATCATCATGGACATGCAATGCCAAATTAAATCCTGCAAGTTCAGGTTGAGCCGAGGCCAACGTTTTTTCATGATGCACTCGCGTCTGCCCAACAAATACACCTTGTGGAAGTCCTTGAACAAATTGCATGTCGATTTCCTTATACTTTTCCTAATGATTCATACCCAGCACTAAAACCGCCTAGTAGGCTTTGTTTTCACTACGCAGCACTTCAACCAGTTGCGCAAAATCTTCAGGCCAAGGGGCATCAAACATCATTTCTTCACCGCTACGTGGATGAATCAGGCCAAGTTTTGAGGCATGCAAGGCCTGACGTTTGAAATTGCGCAAGGTATCGCTCAGAAGTTCTGACGCACCCGCAGGCAAACGGACACGACTCATATAGACTGGGTCACCGACTAGACCAAAGCCAATATAACTAAAATGCACACGAATCTGATGGGTACGACCAGTTTCCAGACGCGCCTGTACACGAGTGAAATGCTGGAAACGCTCTTTCACATTGTAATGAGTCACAGCATCCTTCCCACCCGGCAAAATGGTCATTTTCACGCGATCTACCGGATGACGTTTAATCGGCTCATCAATGGTACCGCCAGCAATGATATTGCCGTATACCACCAGGTCATATAAACGATATACCGATTTTTTTGCCAGTTGCTTGCTTAAAGAGAACTGTGCTTCCAGATTTTTCGCAACCACTAGCAAACCGCTGGTGTCTTTATCAATACGGTGTACCAGACCAGCACGTGCCAGTTCGGCAGATTTTGGGTAATGATAAAGCAAGGCATTCACCAGTGTGCCGGAAGAATTACCAGCGCCCGGATGCACCACCATACCGACCGGTTTATTGATAACGACTATATCGTCATCTTCATACACCACATCTAATGGAATATTTTCCGGTAAGCTTCTGGTTTGTACTTCCAGCTCAACATCGAGCGTTAACAGCTCATTGCCTTCACACTTGTACTTTGGTTTGACAGTGTTACCATTTACCAACAAATGGCCATCTTTCAGCCACTGCTTCAGTTTTTCACGGGAAAAATCATTCCAGACCAGAGCTGCAACTTGGTCGATACGTTGGCCCAAATAGCTTTCATCCAATTGAAATTGCAACGATAAACGGGTTGCAGTTGAGTCTGAAGTATGGTTATCTGCATCCTCAGAATCTTCAAGTAAATTGAAATCAGTTTCAGGGAAATTAGAATTAGAAGATTGTGCTTGACTCATTTGCTCATTCAGACAAAAGTGGTTTAATAGCGCAATTGTAGCTCATTGCCAGTATTAACAGAGGAATTTTTATGTCGTTACCACGTTATAAAATGACAATGCTTGCTTTATCTTTAGGCGTTGCGTCGGCAATAGTGGGCTGTAGCAGTAATCCAAAGAAAGATGTTGTGGACACAGGACCGCAGTCTAGCGAGCAAGTTTATATTCAAAAAGCAGAAAAAGCCCTTGAACGCGGACAATATACCGATGCGGCCAAACATCTTGAAGCCATAGATACCTATTACCCGACAGGTGACTATGCGCAGCAGGCACAACTGGAATTGTTGTACGTTAAATTTCAACAAAAAGATTATGAAGGTGCAATTGCCCTTGCCGAACGTTTTATCCGTTTAAATCCGCAGCATCCTAATGTGGACTATGCCTACTATGTTCGTGGCGTGGCGAATATGGAACAGAACTATGATGGTCTATTGCGCTATACCTCTTTAAAACAGTCACACCGTGATGTCAGTTATTTAAAAGTCGCTTATCAAAACTTTGTCGATTTCATCCGTCGCTTCCCTTCCAGCACTTATGCGGTAGATGCAGCACAGCGCATGAAGTTTATTGGTAATGAACTTGCTGAGAGCGAAATGAATGCAGCACGTTTCAATATTAAACGTAAAGCATGGCTCGCTGCTATTGAGCGCTCGCAATGGGTGGTTGAACATTATCCACAAACTCCGCAAGTACCTGAAGCTTTAGCAACCATGGCTTATGGTTATGATAAGCTGGGTGATCAACAGACTTCACAGCAATACATTGAAGTTTTAAAACTGAATTATCCGCATCTGGTTAAATCTGATGGTAGCGTGAATATGCGCGCTGCACATGATGAAGGCAGTTGGTTTAACCGTGCCACTTTAGGTGTGTTTGGCCGTGAAGCAAAAACCTCGACCGAGGCAGAGCAACAGCAAATTTCAGAACAGTCTGAAAAGCGCAGTCTCACCAATCGTTTAAGTTTTGGTTTGCTGGATCGTCCTAAAACTGAAAGCAGCATTCCTCCTGCACCAGAGCAACAGCCTCAACCAGAAGCATCAACCGAAGCGCCAGCATCACAATAAGCTCGGCTTTCAGTCGCATTTTCATGAAGGGCAAGTTATCATACTTGCCCTTTTGTTATTTGAATGCGTCATATTGATCATTTTGCGCAAAAGGTATACAAATTAACTTTTAACCGATGACGCAATTTTAACTTGCGTACATTCTGACAGCTCATTTGTCCGTCATTTAGATAGATTACAACCCGATTGCATACCTATGGCTATTCCTCAACACACGATTGATCAAATCCTGGATCGTACCGATATTGTCGATCTGATTGGTCAGCGCGTGAAACTCAAGAAAACCGGTCGCACCTATTCAGGTTGCTGCCCTTTTCATCAGGAAAAATCGCCATCTTTCCATGTCTATCGTGACAAGCAATATTTTCACTGTTTTGGCTGTCAGGCCAACGGCAATGCCATTCGTTTTTTAATGGACATTGACGGGCGTAACTTTATTGATGTGATGAAGGATCTAGCGAGCCGCACCGGAATTGAACTGCCTAAAGACAATAACGACAGCAATAAAATTAAATATAAACGTGAAGCAGCAAAACCTGCTCCAAAAACACCACCTCAACAACAAACGAAAAGCACAAGTACTCAAACGCCAAATGCCGTGCCTGTAGCAAATTTTGACCCTTTTGCAGAATTTCAGGCGCAAGAAACCGAATATTATGGCGATCCATTTGCATCCTTTGAACAGATGCCAATGGAAGAAACGGCGCAAGATGGCAACCTGTTTGATCTGCTGGAAAATATTGCCCAATATTATCAACGCCAGTTACCGCAAAGTGCCAGTGCCCAGCAATATTTCAAACAACGTGGCTTAAGCGCAGAGACCATTGACTATTGGCGCTTAGGCTATGCACCAGAAGATTGGCAGCACCTTGAAAAAGCCTTTCCACAAGATATCGAAGGCTTGAAACTGCTCGGGCTCATCCGTACCAGTGACAGTGGCCGCGATTTTGACCTGCTGCGTGACCGGGTGATTTTCCCGATCCGTGATGCTAAAGGCCGTGTAGTGGGTTTTGGTGGCCGTGCCTTAAATGACGAAATTAAACCTAAATACATCAACTCGCCTGACTCAGAAGTGTTCCATAAAAACCAGTTGCTGTATGGTTTATATGAAGGCCGCAAACAGAAAGCTCACGACTGGCTGATGGTTGAAGGTTATATGGATGTGATTGCCTTGCAGCAATATGGCATCTCTGGAGCTGTTGCAACACTGGGAACGGCGAGTAATACGGAACATCTGAATATTCTGTTCAAGCAGAATCATCGCATTACCATTGCTTTCGATGGTGATGCTGCCGGACAAAAAGCCGCGCGTCGTACTTTGGAAATTGCCCTACCGCTACTCAATGACGGCCGCGAACTGAAGTTCTTTGTACTGCCGAATGATCACGATCCAGACTCGCTGATCCGCCGTGAAGGCATTGAAAACTTTCACCGTCTCTTACAGCAGGCACCGTTACTCTCCGATTTTGTCTTTGCACATCTCACCCAGAATCATGATGTAACCAAGCCGGAAGGTAAAAGTCAGGTGATGGGTGAATTACGCCAACTGACCGAACTGTTGCCAAAACAGGGTTCGTATCGCTATTTGCTCCAACAATTTTTCCGCGAAAAACTGGGCTTTAACCGTAAATGGCAACCGCAGGTCAACAATGACGCATCCTTAAGCTTTAGCACCAAGATTGATGCTGAAGAATATGTGATTGCTATCCTGATGAATCACCCCTATTTATATATTCATTTTGAACCGCTACGCGCTTTGATTTCTCAGGATCAATTGCTGTTCAAAATCTTAAATATCTTCAATATTATTTTTGATGATTTACCTGATGATACCGAGCTGTCGCAATACTATGTTTTAGGTGCCTGTGCGCCTTATCATCATGACTTGCAACATATTTTGCAGCAAACCAATGTCAGTGATTACACCTCTTCGCCTGAACAGGCGGATAAGCTGGCAGAAGACCTTTCCATCAAACTGCAATATCAATGCCTGCAACAAAAAATCAAATCGAAAAAATTTACCAGCATTGCTGAAATGCGCAATCTAAAACAGAAAATTTATGAGATTGATAAAAAACGCTCGCTTACCCTGCTTGAAGAATAAGTGAGCGCTAGCATCTACTGCTTATGATTCATGTTTGGTTTTACGCCGTTTGGCAAATACCTCTTCCAAATGATCACGCATGGATTCAAAACAAGCCGGATCTTCAGCCTTGGCGGCCTGACGCAGTAAAATAGAGGTTGGATGCAAAAGTTTTTGCGTCAAACGATGTGAAAATTCCCGTAAGACCTGTTCGGCATTTTCACCGCTTTGGATTCGGGTCATTGCCAAAGCCAGTTCTTCTTGTCTGAGGGTTTCACCTTGTTCACGATAAGCCTGAATGGTACTGCTGGCTTTTTTGATTTTTTGCTGGGTCAATAATTCTGTGGCTAACTGATTGACCATCAGCTCTGCTTCAACAGCCGCTTGGCGACGCTGCGCCAGGTTATCATCAATGACACTTTGCAGGTCATCGACTCCATACAAATAAACCCCATCTAGGGATTCTACTTTGGGATCAATATCACGTGGAACAGCCAAATCGACCAAAAGCATTTGTTGATAACGACGTTTTTTTAACGCTGTTTTGACATCTTGATAGGCAATGACCTGATGCAGACTTCCGGTACAGCTTGAAATGACGTCTGCACGGTGCAAATTTGCAGCCAGTTCGGAAAATTCTATAATTTCCACATCAACACGATGGGCGATTTCCTGGGCCAAACTTTCTGCGCGGGCACGGGTCCGGTTACAAATCAGGACTTTCCCCACCCCCATTTCGGCTAAATGTTTTGCCACCAGGCTATTCATTTCACCTGCAGCGACCACCATTACAGTCATTTTTTCTGGCTTGCTAAACACTTGCAATGCCAGCTGGGCAACGGCATAACCCATTGAAACTGCATGACTGCCCACCGCTGTTTCCGAGCGCACCCGTTTCGCGGCATAAAAGGCATATTCAAAAATTTGGTTCAGGTTTGCAGAAACAGTATGTGCATCTTTAGCCAAAGACAGTGCCGATTTTACCTGACCCAAAATTTGCGGTTCACCCAGCATTAAAGAGTCAAGCCCACTCGCCACACGCATCAAATGTGTGACTGCCTGTGCATTTTCATAGCGATATACATGATTAAACAATTGCTTAACATCTAGGCCATTTGCTTTGGCGAGCCAATTCATTACCATGTCTGCATTCTCAGACATGGCATAAACTTCGGTGCGGTTACATGTAGAGACCACAACCATATCATTCAGGTCATGATGTTTGCTTTGCAGGGCAAGCAAGTGCATTAATTTTTCAGGATTAAATGCAATCTGCTCACGCAGCTCTACAGAGGCGGTTTGATGGTTGACACCCAATGCAAAGAAAGACATATCAGATCATCATTTCGCTAAATTTATGCTATTGTGCGGTATTGGTGTCATAAAAAGCATTACTTGGATCAAGAAAAATTGCGTCAAACAAATAGCCGAATCAACGGCATGACAATTAAGCAATATTCTACCACATTCTTACTTGTAGGTAGCATGGCTTCCAGTGCTCATATTAGAGCATCTGGAGAAATTTATCATGCCAATTCAAACTATAATGCCATAAAACAAAGCATGATTGCTGAATTTGCCCTGACCTATCATGACGTTCCCACAGCATTACATAACTACACTGTGCTTGCAATTAAAAGCAATTCAACCACAGTAAAACAGCGCGCATTAAATATTGCTTTAGAACAAAATGACTTAAAAGCGGCGCTGGATATAGCTACCCATTGGGTGGTGCAAGAACCGACTGATGTCCCTGCTTTATTTTATCTTTCACATATTGCGCTGAAATCGCATGAGTATGAACTGGCCTCGGAAACCTTAGATAAAATTTTAAATATTGACCCGGATGCAGATTTAGAAAAGATTCTGGTGGGAATTGCTCCGGAAGAACCAGAAGATCGCGATTTTTTGATTGAGGCCTTAGGTAAAAGTAAAGAGCGGGATAACCCTTCCATACTGGTGCTGATTGCCGGTCTGGAAGCTCAAAATGGACAGCTGCAACAAGCACTGAACACCATTAACCGTGCTTTAAAGAAACGTGCCAATGTGACCGCTTTTATCTTAATGAAGGCCAATTTGCTTAGTGCTTTGGGGGATGATGAAGCAACGCTAAAGTGGTACGACAAAGCCAGCCGCAAACATAAAAACAATATAGAAGTTCGCTTATCTGGAATTAAATATTTGATTAAATTAAATAAATCTGAAGAAGCACTCAGCAAACTGGAAGCTTTGTTAAAAAAATGGCCACATGAAGAAGAAGCACTTTTTATTGCTGGCTTAACCAGTATTGACCTAGAAGAATATGAAAAAGCTGAAAAATATTTAGTCGAGTTACGTTATTCCACTCAGTACCAAAATGAAGCCTATTACTATCTGGCGGTCAATGCAGAAAGAAAACAGCATTTCGAAACGGCAAAAGCCTACTACCGTCTGGTGGACGGCAGCCTGTACACGGTTTCACGCCGCAGCATGATTAATATTTTTATTGCCCAGAACCAGCCTGCCGATGCGCTGCGTTTCCTTACTCAGGAACGGGTCAATTATCCGCAGCATGCCAGTTTCCTCTATCAGGCTCAGGCCGATATTTTAAAACGAATGGACAATAAAAAAGCAGCAATACGCCTGCTTGAAGAAGCGATTAAAAACGTGCCGGATGATCCCGAGCTGATTTATTCCGAGGTGTTATTACTCGATCCTTATCAAGATCGAGATAAACTTGATAAATTATTGAAAAAATTGCTCGAAATTGAACCCAATAGTCCGACTTACCTGAACGCTTATGCCTATACGCTGGCATTGCAAAACCGGCGTTTGGATGAGGCGCGTCAGTATGTCGAGCATGCCCTGGAATTTGCCCCTGAACAGGCCTCTATTTTAGATACACTTGGCTATATCACTTTTCTACAAAATGACTTTAAGACCTCGGCTCAGGTGTTAGAAAAAGCTTATCAAATCAGTGAAAGTGCAAAAATTGGGGTTCGTTATGCAAAATCCCTTTACATGCAAGGTGATCTGACAAAATTTAATCAAGTGTTACAACAATTACAAAAAAAACACCCCAATGATCCTCAATTAGAGCAATTGAAATCGTTACTGTTACCGCAACAAATGAAAAAGAGTTAAAGATCTGTATGCACATTTTCTCCAAATTCAGTTTAAGCCTGATTGCAACAAGTACACTCATCCTGACCGGTTGCCAGCAATACACTCAACCTCAAGCGCCAAGTAGCTCTCAAATTCCTGAAGCAGCAAAAAACTTCAACCTGCAAGGTAAAATTGGCGTCAAAACACCAAAACAATCCGGCAGTGCATTTTTTACCTGGGTTCAAGAGCAAGAGGAATTTGATATCGAGTTAAGCGGAATTTTGGGTGTAGGTAAGACCCAGATTTCAGGCCAGCCGGGTAATGTCACGCTCAACAGTGCCAAAACAGGTTTGATTCAAGCCGGTACCCCTGAAGAATTGCTGGAACGTGCGACAGGTTGGCAGGCCCCAATTACCCATTTAGTCGACTGGGTTCAGGCCAAACCGGCAACCACACAGGCAAAAATCAGTAAAGATGAGCAAAACCGTCCCATCCAGTTTTTGGAAAATGGCTGGACTGTAGACCTGAGTTATAACGAGCAAGCGCAATTACCGAATAAATTAATTTTGAAGCAGGCACTTGAATCCGGTCAGGAAAACCGTATTACAATGATCATTCAAAACCGTTAAGCCCATTCAAAAGTTCAAAATTCTATGATTCGTGTTCCCTCTCCTGCCAAGCTGAATCTTTTTTTGCATATCACCGGTCGTCGTGACGACGGCTATCATGAATTGCAAAGTATTTTTCAGCTCATCGATTTGTGTGACTGGCTGGAATTTAGCCAAACAGCAAGTCCTGAAATTAGCATTGATGGATTAAGCAGCGTCGATTTAGAACACAATCTGATTTTCAAGGCCACACAGATTTTAAAGCCGTATGCAAAAGCATATTCAGGCTTAAATATCCGTATTGAAAAAAACATTCCGATGGGTGCAGGACTTGGCGGCGGCTCTTCAAATGCGGCGACCACCCTGATTGTGGTCAATCGATTATGGCAATGTGGTTTAAACATTGAACAATTGGCAGAGCTGGGGCTCAAACTCGGTGCCGATGTTCCCATTTTTGTTCATGGTCGTAATGCCTGGGCAGAAGGCATTGGCGAACACTTAACATTCATAGACTTAGATCAAAAACAATACATTGTGCTGAAACCTGACTGTTTTATCAGCACTCAACTGCTTTTTTCACAAAAAACGTTGACAAGAGACACGAAGCCTACTAAATTTTGCGCCTATCAGTTAAAGCCATTTAACTTCGGAAATAACTTTGAGCCTTTAGCAAAAAGCCTATATCCTGAAGTGAATGAAGCGATGCAGTATTTAGATCAGTTCGGTATTGCAAAACTTACAGGTACAGGTGCTAGTGTTTTTACTGAAGTAACTGCCGATATGAATATTGATGAGATTTTGACTCATTCACCATGTAAAGCTTACTTGGTCAATAGTTTAAATGAATCACCATTACTTCATTTCAAGGTTATATGATAGGGGCGTCGCCAAGTGGTAAGGCACCGGGTTTTGATCTCGGCATCCGTTGGTTCGAATCCAGCCGCCCCTGCCATCATATTCATCTGTAGATTGCTGTATTAGGGGCGTCGCCAAGTGGTAAGGCACCGGGTTTTGATCTCGGCATCCGTTGGTTCGAATCCAGCCGCCCCTGCCATTTAAACCAAGCGTTTAAATTAATATTACAGTAATCAAATTTAGGGGCGTCGCCAAGTGGTAAGGCACCGGGTTTTGATCTCGGCATCCGTTGGTTCGAATCCAGCCGCCCCTGCCATTTTTCTCAAAAAAGACAGAGCATTGTTTGCATGTTGATTTGTTAATTCACCTTGACAGACAACAGCAAAAATATTAAAGTTCTGCCGCATTAGGGGCGTCGCCAAGTGGTAAGGCACCGGGTTTTGATCTCGGCATCCGTTGGTTCGAATCCAGCCGCCCCTGCCATCTATTTTCAAACATTCCAACCGCCAAGGGTGCTTCATGCCCAATCTTGTCGTTTTTAGTGGAACTGCACATCCACAATTCGCCCAAAAAGTCGTAAGCCACCTGCACATTCCTTTAGGTGCAGCATCTGTAGGTCAATTTTCTGACGGTGAAATCGCTGTCGAAATTACTGAAAATGTTCGTGGTAAAGACGTATTCGTTGTACAGCCTACTTGTGCCCCAACAAACGACAACCTGATGGAAGTCCTTGTTATGGCCGATGCTTTACGTCGTGCAAGTGCAGGTCGTATTACTGCTGTCATTCCTTACTTCGGATATGCTCGTCAAGACCGTCGTCCTCGTTCAAGCCGTGTGCCAATTACTGCAAAAGTTGTAGCAGACATGCTCACAACTGTCGGTATTGACCGCGTAGTAATGATCGACCTTCATGCTGACCAGATTCAAGGTTTCTTCGATATCCCTGTAGATAACATCTACGGTACTCCTGCATTACTTGCTGACCTTCGTCAACAGCAACACCATAATCTTATGGTTGTTTCTCCAGACGTTGGTGGTGTAGTTCGTGCACGTGCTGTAGCGAAACAAATGGGTGATATCGATCTTGCAATTATCGATAAACGTCGTCAAAAAGCCAATGAATCACAAGTGATGCATTTGATTGGTGATGTGAAAGATCGTGACTGCGTGATCGTGGATGACATGGTGGATACTGCTGGTACTTTGTGTAAAGCCGCTGATGCACTGAAACAATTTGGTGCTCGCCGTGTAGTTGCCTATGCAACTCACCCAGTACTTTCTGGTAAAGCTATTGAGAATTTGAAAAACTCTGTGATCGATGAACTTGTTGTAACAGATACTATTCCTCTTTCTCAAGAAGCCCAAGAACTTGGTAAGATTCGCCAAGTTTCAGTTGCTAGTATGGTTGCTGAAACAATTCGTCGTATTAACAACGAAGAATCTATTAGCGCAATGTTTGATTCTTATCTATAATATAGCGCTAAATTTTCAAAACCCTGCCTTAGGCAGGGTTTTCTATCGCTGAGCTGGTCGAAAACTCAGCTTAATTAAACTTAAATTAGGAATGTCTATCATGGCAAACTTCGTATTAAACGCAGCAGCACGTGAAGAAGCAGTACAAGGGAAAGGTTCGAGCCGCCGCCTTCGTCTTCAAAACAAAGTACCAGCAATCATCTACGGTTCAGGTGAGCCTGTTGCAGTAACTTTAGAACTTCGTGAACTTGTTAAAGCACTTGAAAACAATGCTTTCTTTGAAGAAGTTATTGAAATCAAAGTTGGCGATAAAGTTGAAAGCGTTAAAATCCAAGCTTTACAACGTCACCCAGCTAAAAACACTCCAATGCACGCTGACTTCAAACGCGCATAAGTGTTAATGGTGTAAATTAGTGTCAAAACTTTCGCTAATTATTGGTTTGGGCAATCCTGGTAAGGAATACGCCCAAACCCGCCATAATGCAGGCTTCTGGTTTGTTGAACGCCTTGCAGAACAATATGGCATCTCTCTCAAAGCCGATCCTAAATTCTACGGAATCAGTGGTCGCGGTAATATTGAAGGTCAAGACGTCCGTCTGCTATTACCTACAACCTTTATGAATGCCTCTGGCAAAAGTGTTGTTCCCTTCGCCAAATTCTATCAAGTTGCTCCCGAAGCAATGCTGATTGCACATGATGAGCTGGATATGAATCCCGGTGTCATTCGCCTAAAAACAGGTGGCGGACATGGTGGTCATAACGGTTTACGTGATATCGTTCCGCATATCGGCCCTAATTTCCATCGCTTACGCATTGGTATTGGTCATCCTGGTTCCAAAGAACGCGTATCGGGTCATGTCCTGAGCAAAGCACCTAGCAGCGAACAAGGTTTAATGGATGATGCTATTGCACATGCTTTATCCCGCATTAAATTGCTGGTAAACGGTGACATACAGCCAGCCATGAATCAAATTAATGCCTACAAACCGAACTGATCATTCTACAAATAATTGAATTTTCCTTCTTGCCATGTTGCTTTTTTCGGAGCAAAATGCGCTTTCTGCGGATTACTGATCCAGTAAGAAGTGATTTGATTTAACTAAGATAAAATCTTAGATCAACTAAGGAGACGCTAGCCATGCTTTCTCGTTTATTAAAAGCTAAAATTCACCGTTGTGTCGTTACACAAGCAGAATTACATTATGAAGGTTCTTGTGCAATTGACGGCGTGTTAATGGATTTAGCCGGTATCCGTGAATATGAAGAAATTCATATGTGGAACGTGACTAATGGTAAGCGTTTTACCACTTATGCCATTCGTGGTGAAGAAAATTCAGGCATCATTTCAGTCAATGGTGGTGCAGCGCTTCAAGCCGATGTTGGTGATCTGATGATCATTGCAACCTTTGGTGATTTCACTGAAGCTGAAGCCAATGCACATAAACCGCGTCTGGTTTATGCCAACCCAAATAATACGGTAAATCACACTGCGAACTGTATTCCTGTTCAAGTGGCTTAAGATTTAAAGATATGAAAAGCTCGCTCTATGCGGGCTTTTTTAATACCTAGGATTTCTAAATTTTACGTTATTCATCATGTGACTAATCATATGACTGATTCAGCTATACAAAGTTGTTACCTGCATTGAAAAACAGGTCTATACTCATTACACATCGCTTCAGGGCGGGGTGTAATTCCCCACCGGTGGTAA
>DFAM01000003.1:27381-75771 GCA_002365595.1 Acinetobacter sp. UBA3106
GAGCGTTTCAATGTCCAGTTTAATTCAACCTGAAATTTTCTTTTCTGCCCTTCCTCCTGCCGAGCAGCGCATTCAACAAGCGCTGGAAGATATACGCCAAGGCAAACCTGTTCTGGTGATGGATGACTTCGACCGTGAAAATGAAGCCGACCTGATTGTTGCCGCAGAAACCTTAACTGTAGAAACCATGGCACGCATGATTCGTGATGGTTCAGGTATTGTCTGCTTATGCCTGACCGATGAACTTGCTAATCATTTAAAACTTTCACCTATGGTAGCTGATAACTCAAGCCAGTTTAAAACAGCCTTTACCGTGACCATTGAAGCAGCGACAGGTGTAACTACCGGTGTTTCAGCCCAAGACCGTACTACTACAGTTAAAGCGGCAATTAAAGATGGTGCTGTAGCAAGCGACTTAAACCGACCAGGTCATGTCTTCCCTTTGCGTGCCCGTGAAGATGGTGTATTGACCCGTCGTGGCCATACCGAAGGTACCATTGATTTGGCACGTTTAGCCGGTTTAAAACCTGCTGGAGTTTTATGTGAATTAACCAATCCTGATGGCAGCATGGCATCCGGTATTCAGGTGCTATCTTATGCACAAACTCATCATTTAACCGTGATTACCATTGAAGAATTGGTGCAATACCGTTTAAAGCACCAAATTTAATCAAATACTCAAATTTAAAACCCAGCCAATCTGCTGGGTTTTTATGTCTAATCATAGTCAAAAGAGGTAAAAACGAATTCAAATTTATTTAGAAGAATGATGATACAACCCTGTAAATACCATACTCTGCGACAAGCATTAAAATTGCAGCGCACATACCCAGTAATTTCGAATAGCAGCGTGACTGGGATAATTTATTAAAAGAAAAATACACTATAGATAAGGTTGCGAAATCTAAAATAATCCAACTCAGGGTTAATAACCACAGACTCATATCCAGATGCGGGGTCACCGTGACAAATTGCGGAAAAAATGACGCAAAGAAAATAATATCCTTGGGATTGGAAATACCCACCAGAAAACCGGTTTTGAATCCGCCTTGAACCGGTTTTAAATATAATCCTGCATCAGCCTGACCAGCCCATACTTCCTTGAGCAAACCAAAGCCCAGATAGGCAATATATAGACAACCCAATAACTGAATTGCATTCAACCAGTTTTCATTCACAACCAGTAGCCCCTTTAAGGTCAGAACTGATAACCCAATTAAAATCAGCGAGGCAAAATTTGTTCCAAATATGGTTCTAAGTGCAGCAGAATAACCACCGCGCAGACCTGCACTTGCCACCAAAAGCATCACTGGACCAGGCGTAGCAATCATCACAATGACAGCCAAACAATACAGCACATATTCAGTCACATTCATCCTTGACTCTTTTTACATTTAACCCGCATATAAAAAAAGGACTTACTCGTCCTCTTCATCTAAATTCAATAAATGTTGGCTCATGCCATCGGCTCGCAAGAAAGCCAAATCATAACTGGCCTTGGCCAAGGCCAGCACACGATGTTCAAACTCATCCCAAAGCGGGCGGACGTGCTTATAGTGAATGCCTAAACCGCTATGATCAGTGAGATGACGATTTTTTTCACAAAGTTTCAGTGCATGGTACAACTTACGCCCGGCAGTAGCATCCTCTCGCAAACGGATGCGTTTAGATAAAATGAAGGTTTCGACTTGTGCCAGATTGGCATGAGGTAGCATGGGTACCAGAATTTGATTCAACTGTGCATCCAGGCGTTGCCAGACCACAGTATGTTGCTCTGTTGTATAAGTATTCCATTGAATCACTTCATGATTAAAACGACGGCAACCCCGACATACCGAATCACCAAACACGGTAGAGCAACGCCCTGCACATGGAGTCAAAGAGGCAATTCGACGATCAGTATTCAAAATAAACTCCGAAATTCAACAACATTCAGGTCCAAAGAATTGAGACCATCTTCTGATTTAATATGAAATAAGCATAGGCATCATACATCCCGGCACAGCAAATTAAAAACCATATTTTGCGAAGGGTTTTCTCGCTAATTTTGACAATTCAAGGTAAAATATGCGCCTTAAATTTTGTCCTATTTTAAATACATTTGGAGTATTCCATGAACGCTACTGTAGAACAGCTTGCACCTGTAGAACAGCAAGCGACCACTGACTGGGTTGTTGCCGCACTTTATCAATTCAAAGAAGTTCAAGATCCTGCCAATCTTCAACAACGCCTTCTTGATTTGGTAAAAACCATCAATCTTTGTGGAACTCTAATTGTAGCGGGTGAAGGCATTAACGGCACTGTAGCCGGAGACCGTGCAGCCATTGATACCATTCATCAATTTCTGCTGAATGAAGGCTTTAACGCAATGGAATATAAAGAGTCACACAGCGCTGACAAACCATTTCGTAAAATGAAAATCAAACTGAAAAAAGAAATTGTGACCCTAGGCGTTGAAGTAAAACCGCGTGATTTAGTGGGTCACTATCTAGATCCAAAAGAATGGAACGAACTGATTGCACGTGATGATGTCATCCTGATTGATACACGTAACGACTACGAATATAAAGCCGGTACTTTTAAAGGCGCAATTGATCCTAAAACTGAAACCTTCCGTGAATTCCCGGAATATGTTAAACAAAATCTTGAACAGCATAAAGACAAGAAAATTGCCATGTTCTGTACAGGCGGTATTCGTTGTGAAAAATCTACCTCATTATTGCTTCAAGAAGGCTTTAATGAGGTGTATCACTTAAAAGGTGGTATTTTAAAATACCTGGAAGAAACCCCTACTGAAGAAAGCATGTGGGAAGGTGAATGTTTTGTATTTGATGGCCGTACTGCTGTTACGCATGGTGTAGAAGAAGGTCAAAATATTAAGTGTCATGCTTGTGGCTGGCCTTTGCTTCCTGAAGAAGCTGAACTTCCAAGCTATGAACACGGTGTATCGTGCAAATACTGCATCGACAAAACGACCGAGAAACAAAAAGCCGGTTTCCGTATGCGTCAGTCGCAAATTGCAGCCGCTAAACGCAAACGCCTGTAATCTAAATGCATGATAAAAGCCCTCATTTGAGGGCTTTTTATTTACCGCAAATAAACAATAAATAAAAAAAGATCACCAATTTTTACCATAAAGGTATGTTAAGTCACAAATAATCTGATATTCTGAGATAAAAATTAAAACAACCATGTAACTTATTAATTTTTAACGTGAAATATTCAACATATAGCATGAAAAAGTAACATGAAAAAGGAGCTAAATTATGTCAAGAACAATTAGTCGTTCAGCCGCTTCTACACAACGTTTCCACTTGGTTCGTGAAAAAAATCTTCAAAAAGTAGAACAAATCAAACACGCCTTAGAACAAGAATCTCATCTTTTTATAGTGATCATGGGTGCTGTTATTGGCAGTATTTTTTCCATATTCATTGCATATCATCTTACGCCTAATTTTATAGAATACGCCCTACTCAGTGTGATTCCTTTTGCACTCGCCTATAGTTTAAGAAAAGTTTATATCCATACTCTGATTCATAGCCAGGAATAATCCGGACTGATTACCTGGCTACACTTTACCCTAAATCTAATAAACTTTAGGATGGTGTAAATATCACGATTATTTTTATAACTTTATGAATCTGACAGACTGGATTATCTCCATCATGGAACAACTGGGCTATCTCGGTATTGCCCTACTGATGTTTCTTGACAACGTATTTCCGCCTATTCCCTCTGAAATCATCATGCCCTCGGCTGGCTATTCTGCATCACAAGGTCAGCTTATATTATTTGGGGTAATTATTGCTGGCTGTTTAGGTTCACTGCTCGCTGCAGCTTTTCTGTATTGGATTGGCTATCAATTCAAACATGAAAGCATTTTTCGCTTTATAGATCGTTACGGCAAGTATTTGTTTATCAAGACCCAAGATGTAAAAAAATCACTGGACTGGTTTGAACACTATGGCCATCGTATCGTATTCTTTGGCCGTATGATTCCAGCTGTACGTTCTCTGATTAGTATTCCCGCAGGCATGAGCCGTATGCCTTTTTGGAAATTTATGTTTTACAGCGGCTTAGGTACTATTATCTGGACCACTTTTTTGGCCTATGTCGGATTTTATTTTGGTGAAAACCAGCAGCTCATGCAGCAAATTTTCAGTAAAGTCAGTTATGTGATTATTGCCATCGTAATCATCATTATTGGTTGGGTTGTATACCGTAGACAGCAGCGCAAAAATCGCTCATCCTGAGTGAAGGCTATCTTCAGGAGACTAAGACAATGTCGCATTATCTTAAATATTTTGCTGTTGTTTATAGTATGGTCTTAATCCTGTTAGTAATTATCTTGATTTATGCTTTAAAACTCGATGCCATTACCTTGCTGCCTGGACTAATCGCTTGTGCTTTCCTAAGTGCCAGACATTTTGTCGAAAAAGAATAACGCTTACCGAATGCCAAAGAAAGAAATACTCTGGTGTGGGGATCAACTGTAGTCGCCATGACCATTGGTTTTATCGTAATGCTGGTCTTAATTGTAATGCATCCACGTGCTGAAGAAATTTTGATGACTATAGGTTATGCTGGAAGATCTCTGAATTCATTGCTGGTTGCAGCTGCCATTGCCCTACATGGCCTGATTTTCCATATCGCTTACAATGGTTATGCTCGATATACTCTCAATAAGCACAAGTTTGAATAAATACAAATCAGGCCTACTGATGAATTTGCCTGATCCACTCTAAACATAAAAATTCAAGCTTAAAAAAAGCACCATAAGGTGCTTTTTTTATTTAACGAATGAATTTGCTGTGTAATCCATGAGCCGCGATTGTACGGCTCAAAATGTGACATTACGCTGGCGTGTGATACATTAAATAAAGTTCATTTAAATTATCTGGAATTTCTTCAGCAATTTCATCCATAAGCTGACCGTTGCGGCGGAAAGATTCCATTTGTGGATCTTCTTCATCCACACCACTGAAGACCATCATCGGTAAAGTTAAATCTACCAGTTGCTCTTCATGTTCAGGCGTGAACCAGGCTTCTTCGTTTAAGAACATGGCATCGACAAAGCCAACACTCCAGTCGCCTAAACTTGAATCCACATCTGCTTCTTCAATTTCAAAAGGAAATTCAATTCCTTCTTCATTAGCCAGGCTTTGACGAATCGATTCTAACCATGCTTTTACTTGCGCAATAATTTCAGCAGGTACTTTCTTTTGATTGTTGTCAAAAAGTTCATCCAACCATTTATCGAATTTCGGACCAACCGCAATTGCACATAAAAAGCCATGAGTAGCCGGGAAATCTAGACCATATTCATTTTGGTCGCCATCTAGATATTCGCTCAAAAGGTCTAAATCTAAAGCACTCATTTAAAATCCAGTTTTGTAAAATAACTACGGCATAGCATAGCATTTTAGCCCGCTATACAGAATCCTATTTTAGCCTTCTTCATCATCAAAATCGTCGTCATCATCCAGATCATAATCGAAATCTTTCAGCTCACGCTCTAAACGACGTTGTGCGAGAAGGTCATCAATGAGACGACGTTTTTCTAACGACTCTTTAGCACTAATTTTGCTTGATACTTCATCAAAACTAACATCATCATCACTGTAGCTATCATCTAGTTCAAAATCTGTAGAAGACACTAAAACTACCTCATGGTGAAAAAAAGTGAATGGGTCTAGGCGCTATTTATCGTGCTTATGCAATCTTGTCAAGTTTTTTTATTTTTTTATCCTAGAAATACGATTTAATCTTGTTTTTTACCTCTAAAATTGTGTATTTATGAACACCTAGAATTTTTATCATGCCGTATAAAGAAAACGCAGAATATTTTCAAAGCAAAGTCTCACGGACTTGAAAAAAAAAATTCCACCCCAATATTGAAAACAATTGTTAAATCAAATTCATATTTTAAATGAGACTTGAACAATCAATATTCAAAACAATTTTAAGCGAATTGTGCTATCATGCACGGTTTTTCACTGCCACAGATTCAACGAAGAGTAAGCAAAGATGAGCGATATGACTTCCCCTACTTCGCAAGTAGCGGCTCTGATTAGCCGAGGCAAAGAGCAAGGTTACCTAACTTACGCTGAGGTTAACGATCATCTCCCAGACTCGATCACGGAAAGCGAACAGATTGAAGACATCATTCAGATGCTTCAAGACGTGGGTATTCCTGTGCATGAACGTGCACCTGAATCTGATGACACCATGTTTGATGGATCTAGCGCTGAAGCAACCGATGAAGTTGCGGAGGAAGAAGCTGCAGCTGTTCTTGCCTCAGTTGAAAGTGAACCTGGTCGTACAACCGACCCTGTGCGTATGTACATGCGTGAAATGGGAACGGTTGAACTGTTAACGCGCGAAGGCGAAATTAGCATTGCTAAACGTATTGAAGAAGGTATTCGTGACGTTCTTCATTCTATTGCCTATTGGCCAAATGCTGTTGAAGTTGTACTAAAAGAATATAACGATGTCACTGAAGGTGAACGTCGTCTTGCTGATATTTTATCGGGTTATTTGGACCCTGAATCTGATGAAGAAATTCCGGAAGTTTTAGAAGATGAAGCTGAAATCGAAGAAGATGAAGAAGCAACGTCTAAAACCACCAAAGATGTGAAACTGGATGATGACGACGAAGAAGAATCTGAAAGTGATGATGATTCTGAAGGTGAATCAGGTCCTGATCCAGAAATTGCACGTGTACGCTTTGCTGAACTGGAAGAAGCATGGAAAGTGACTAAAGCTGCCATTGCAGAACATGGCCGTAACAGCAAACAAGCTGAAGAAGCGCTTGAAGCACTTGCAACCGTGTTTATGATGTTCAAATTTACTCCACGTTTATTTGACATCATTTCTGAAATGATTCGTGGTACTCATGAACAGATTCGTACTTCTGAACGTGAAGTGATGCGTTATGCAGTACGTCGTGGTCGTATGGATCGTACTCAATTCCGTACTTCTTTCCCGGGCCAGGAATCAAATCCAGCCTGGTTAGATGAGCAAATTGCCAAAGCACCTGCCGAGCAAAAAACTTATCTAGAAAAAGTACGTCCAGATGTATTGGCATTCCAGCAAAAGATTGCCGACATCGAAAAAGAATTGGGCTTGAATGTTAAGGACATTAAAGACATTTCTAAACGTATGGCAGTCGGTGAAGCGAAAGCTCGTCGTGCCAAGAAAGAAATGGTTGAAGCCAACTTGCGTCTGGTTATTTCGATTGCGAAAAAATATACCAACCGTGGCTTGCAATTCCTTGACTTGATTCAAGAAGGTAACATCGGTTTGATGAAAGCCGTAGATAAGTTTGAATACCGTCGTGGTTATAAATTCTCGACCTATGCAACTTGGTGGATTCGTCAGGCAATTACCCGTTCGATTGCCGATCAGGCACGTACCATTCGTATTCCGGTACACATGATTGAAACCATTAACAAGATCAACCGTGTATCTCGTCAATTGCTTCAAGAAATGGGCCGTGAACCGACTCCTGAAGAATTGGGCGAACGTCTGGAGATGGATGAAGTTAAAGTTCGTAAAGTGCTTAAAATTGCCAAAGAGCCGATTTCTATGGAAACGCCGATTGGTGATGATGAAGATTCGCATTTGGGCGACTTCATTGAAGATGGCAACATCACTTCTCCGATTGATGCTGCAACTTCAGAAGGCTTAAAAGAAGCGACTCGCGAAGTACTTGAAAACCTGACTGAACGTGAAGCGAAAGTCTTGAAAATGCGTTTTGGTATTGATATGCCAACCGACCATACTTTGGAAGAAGTTGGTAAACAGTTTGATGTCACCCGTGAGCGTATTCGTCAGATTGAAGCTAAAGCATTACGCAAATTACGTCATCCTTCTCGTTCTGAACACTTGCGTTCATTCCTTGAAAATGACTAACCCATAGGGATACGACGGGGAGTTGAAAATTTGTTTAACATCCCCATCTAGTATTCAGCAACATAATAACGCCTGCATCTATGCAGGCGTTTGATATATAAGTGGGACTACTATGACCATGTTAGACCGTACACCCTCTCGCGAACTTCAAGAACATCTTTGGGTTTTCCCAATGGATTACCCTATTAAACTGATTGGTGAAGCCTGCGAAGAGTTACATATTGCTGTTGTAGAAATTTTGGTAAAACATTTTCCGGATTTTGATGGTAACAGCATCAAGGTACAACCTTCACGTACTGGAAAATACCATTCTTTAACTGCCCAGATTGTGTTTGTAGAGCTGGAACAGGTGCACGCTTTATATTCTGACCTCGCAGCCTGCCCGTTGATTAAAACTGCTCTTTAAGAGCACATAAAAAACACGCTTCTGGCGTGTTTTTTTATTTATATAACAATAAAAATATGACTAATTCTGCAAAAAACTTTAAATCGGCCAGCGATCACCTCCTATCTCAGCATGATTTCATTATAATCCTTCTATCCTGTTGAAATTTTTTAAGGACGCACTTCACGTGACTGATGCTGTTCTAAAACCCAAACTGATTATTCGTCAATTTAACCAGCTTACTCCCTACCTCGATCGTTTTCAGGACATGAAAAACCTGACTGAAAACCGCGATGAGAATACACCGGATGAACTGTGGATTCTGCAGCATCATGATGTGCTTACCCAAGGCCAAGCTGGCAAGCCTGAACACATCCTGATGCCCAGCAATATTCCAGTCGTTCAAACCGATCGTGGTGGACAGGTCACCTGGCATGGTCCGGGGCAACTGGTTGCCTATTTCATGTTTGATTTAAACCGCTTGGGCTGGAATGTACGCACTTTGGTATCGTATGCTGAAAATTTGATGATTGAACTGCTGGAAAAATATGGCATTGAAGCTTACGCCAAACCGGATGCACCGGGTGTATATGTCAATGAGCGTAAAATTGGTTCTCTGGGTTTTAAAATCCGCAAAGGACGCAGTTATCATGGACTGGCATTGAATATTGATTGTGACCTGACTGGTTTCCATACTATTAACCCATGTGGTTATGCTGGTTTGGAGATGGTCCGCATTCAGGATTTAGTGAAAGATTACCCAAAATTCGAGAACTTATGCGTCGATATTATTGAAACTTTCAACAACAGCGGTTACTTTAGTGAAGTTCAAATCATGCAACAATAACTTTGCTTTTGGCATAAAAATAAATTAGAGTATTTACTCTAAACTAATAAAATATTTTTTAGATAAGGGATACGCGAGTGATTTCAACCAAATCCGTTAAGCCCGCTTTACAACTGACCTATGTCAAACTCATGATGGATGTGATTGGCAGAGGTCTGGTAATGGCGAGTCAAGTCGACGCCGAAGTCAAACAGGAAGTTGCAAAATTCCCTGTGGATTTCGTTCTATCGATGAAGGTATTTCCCAATGGTCCTGCTTTTATTGCAAAAGTCACGGAAGACCATCAATTACAATTACTTCGATCTGTCAGCAGCAAACCTGACCTTACCATTACTTTTAAGCACTTAAGTCATGCTTTTTTAGTATTTTCTTTTCAGGAAAGTACTGCGCAGGCTTTTGCTCACGACCGTATGATTGCCGATGGAGACATTTCTTTCGCGATTCGTCTGGTACGCTGCTTAAACAAAATGGAAGCACTGATTTTACCTAAACTGCTTGCTGAGCTTGCTGTAAAACAATATCCAACCGAATTAAGCCTAAAAGAAAAACTGACTGGAGCTGCAAATATTTATTTGAAACTAGCTCAATCCTATTTTAAACGGAGTGCATAACATGGCTAAGCCTTATTACGAATTTTTCTGTCCAGTAAAAGTCATCGCAGGTCATGCCGCGTTAGAACATATTCCGTTTGAACTTGCTACTTTAGGTGCAAAACGCCCACTGATCATTACCGACAAAGGTGTACGCAGCAATAACCTACTTGCCCCAATTGAGGCGGCTTTTGAATCGACCGATGCGGTAATTGGTTATATTTTTGATGATGTTCCACCAGATTCAAGTGTACAAACCGTTCGCAATGCAGCCAAAGCTTATCGAGACAATAATTGTGATGCGATTATCGCTGTGGGTGGCGGTTCGGTGATTGATACCTCCAAGGCAACCAATATTCTGGTGACTGAAGGTGGCGATGACCTGCTTAAATATTCAGGTGCACATAACCTGCCAAAACCGTTAAAACCATTTTTTGTGATTCCCACCACCTCGGGTACCGGCTCAGAAGTGACGATGGTTGCGGTGGTCTCTGATCTTGAGAAAAACGTCAAAATGCCGTTTGCATCTTATTATTTGATGCCGCATGCAGCGATTCTTGACCCGCGTATGACCCAGACCTTACCACCGCATTTGACTGCCATGACGGCTATGGATGCACTGACTCATGCAGTTGAAGCTTATACCTGTATGGCAGCCAACCCGATCAGTGATGCCTATGCGACCGCTGCGATCAAGAAAGTCAGCAACAGCCTGTTCAATGTTCTGGACAATCCGACGGATGAATTTGGTCGCCTGGAACTGGCACAAGCCTCAACCATGGCTGGCATTGCTTTCTCTAACTCTATGGTCGGTCTGGTTCACTCACTCGGACATGCCTTAGGTGCAGTGGCTCACCTGCCTCATGGTTTATGCATGAACCTGTTCCTGCCTTATGTGCTTGAGTACAATAAGGAAGTGAATGGTGACAAGATTGCCGAATTGTTACTTCCTTTAGCAGGACCAGATATTTATGCGCAGACTCCTGCGCATTTACGCGCCGACAAAGCGATTGCCACAATTCTGACCATGCGCGACCGCTTATATGCTTTAACCAAGTTGCCACGTACTTTACGTGAAACCGGTAAGGTTTCAGAAGCGCAACTCGACGAGGTTGCAGATAAAGCATTAAATGATGGTTCCATTATTTACAATCCTAAAGAAGCCAGCTTGAGTGATTTAAAAGCAATTTTAGAAAAAGCTTGGTAAATATTGAAAATTAAGCGAATATAGCTAAAAATTAGCCTGATGTTTTTTTAAGCATCAGGCTTTTACTTTATGGAAAATTAAAGCTAATTTTTTATATCAAATGGCATATTTTCTGCATTAAAAATTCATAAAGATATTGGCAAAAGGGACCAAACTAGAGTAGATTGGCGCACTTTTGTTTTATTCATATAGGGGGGATCGTTCGTCTCAAACGATCCTTGTAAACATGACTGATCCTTGATCAACGATAAGAGGATAACGCCGTTGACAAATATCTCTGGGACTCAATCGGCAGCTAAACTGCAAAAAACGCTTGGACTCTGGCACATTATTATTATTGGTTTAGCTTATATTCAACCAATGACACTATTTGATACGTTCGGTCTGGTTTCTGAAGAAAGCCATTACCACGTACCAACTTCTTACATTATTGCCTTAATTGCAATTCTGTTTACGTCTATCAGTTACGGACATATGATCCGCCGTTACCCGTCATCAGGTTCGGCATATACTTATGCACAAAAATCGATCCATCCTAATGTCGGTTTTATGGTCGGCTGGTCATCATGGTTAGATTACCTGTTGTCACCAATGGTCAACATCATTTTGGCGGTCATTTATCTGGAAGCACTGTTCCCTGAAGTTAACCATTGGGTTTGGGTGGTTGTACTGACTGCATTCATGACCGGGGTAAACTTACGTGGTGCCAGATTCGTTGCCAACTTTAATGGCCTGATTGTAGTGGTTCAGCTGGCAGTCATCGCTTACTTCACCTGGATGGTTTACACGCTGCTTGCAGGCGGGGTCAATGCCGATGGTAGCTTAGCGAATGCCAAGTACCAGTTATGGAGCCTGGAACCCTTCTGGAATGAAATGACGGCTTTAGGTCCTTTAATTACCGGTGCAACCTTACTGTGTTTCTCTTTTACCGGTTTTGACTCACTCAGCTCACTGGCAGAAGAAACCAAAGATACTGAAAAAACCTTACCTAAAGCGATTTTCCTTACGGCGCTGCTTGCAGGTATTATCTTCATTATCAGCACCTATTTCATGCAAATCTACTTCCCGAATGATCCGAAGACTTACTTTGAAGATGTCGCTGCAACCCAGCCAGATATTCTTCTAGCAGTAGGCGGCGTAGCATTCAAAACTGTAGTGCTTTACTTTGCAATCGTCACCGTGATGGCATCGGGTATTTCTGCGCATGCAGGTGTATCACGTCTCATGTATGTGATGGGTCGTGATGGCGTGATCAATAAAAAAATCTTTGGTCATATCAGTCCAAAAAGCTACACACCGGTTTACAACATTCTGATTGTAGGTGCGGTGGCTTTAACCGCTGGCTTTATGGATTTGGACATCGTGATTTCGATGATCAGCTTTGGTGCTTTAACTGCATTTACCTTTGTGAATTTGTCGGTGATTTCACGTTATGCATTACGTGATGGCCGTACCAAAAACATCAAAGACATTTTCAGCTTTGTTGTGATTCCTTTACTGGGCTTCTTAAGCATTTTTGCGATGTGGCTAGAAATTGAAGATACCGCACTAAAATTCGGTCTATGGTGGGCAATGTTCGGTATTTTGTACCTGGGTTATAAAACCAAAGGCTTCAAACACCCGGCTCCACAACATAACGAGTTTGATAATACTCATTAATGGGTTAATTCCATGCATAAAAAAAGACGCTTCATGCGTCTTTTTTTATAACTTTATTTTAAACCAGTTCTTTAAAACCTTGCTGACGCCAAGCTTCATAGAGAATAACAGCGGTGGCATTCGACAAGTTCAAGCTGCGTGAATTTGGCGCCATTGGCAAACGAATCCAGTGGTTCTCAGGAAACATCATGCGAACATTTTCAGGCAGACCACGGGTTTCAGGTCCCATCAACAATGCAACCGGACGGTTTAAGTCTGAAGTATGCGGAGTTTCAAAACCTTTGGTGGTTAAGGGATAAATCGCATCGTTATCAATCCCCTGCTCTTTTAAATGCGCCACACATTCTGCAAAGTTTTCCCAAACTTTCATATGTGCCCATTCATGATAGTCCAACCCTGCACGTCTGAGCTTTTTATCATCCAGCTCAAAACCTAGTGGTTTGACCAAGTGCAATTGCGCACCGGTATTGGCACATAAACGAATGATATTCCCCGTATTTGCAGGAATTTCTGGCTCGTATAAAACAACATGAATCACTGAATTTCTCTACTCTTTCAATGCAACAGGACTCGAATTAGCCTTGCCACTGTAATTGTTCGCGCAATTTTACCACCTCACCAATAATGGTCAGGGTCGGCGCTTGAATTTGATGTTCTGACACTTTTGAAGCGATATCTGCCAAGGTTCCGACCACGACTTTCTGGTCTGGTGTCGTCCCTTTAGAGATCAAGGCGACTGGCATATCTGAACGTTGACCATGTGCAATCAGTTGAGCACATATTTTTTCCAAACCCACTAGACCCATATACAGTACCAAGGTTTGGTTTTCATAAACCAGTTCATTCCAAGGCAACTCCGGCGAGCCTTCTTTTAAATGTCCAGTCAGGAAGCGAACACTTTGCGCATAATCACGATGCGTTAAAGGAATACCGGCATACGCAGAACAGCCAGAAGCAGCAGTAATCCCCGGCACTACCTGGAACGCCACACCGGCAGCAAACAGCTCCTGAATTTCTTCGCCACCACGACCGAAGATAAACGGATCACCACCTTTTAAACGGCAAACACGCTTACCTTGGGCTGCATATTCCACCAATAAAGCATTAATGCCTTCTTGCGGCACACTATGATTGGAACGGGCTTTACCGACATAAATCTTTTCCGCATCACGGCGGCATAAATCCATAATCGCAGGAGAAACTAAACGGTCATAAATAATGACATCTGCCTGTTGCATCAAGCGTAATGCTTTTAAGGTCAACAGTTCAGGATCACCCGGACCGGCACCGACCAGATAGACCTCGCCTTTAGGCGTTTGCCACTCAGTTAAGGCTTGTTCGATTAAACGATCCGCTTCTGCAAGATTGTCATTAAACACCTGTTCTTTGAGCGGACTGGCATACAAGTCTTCCCAAAAAATACGGCGTTCATCCGGATTTGCAATTTTCGCTTTGACTGCAGCACGCCATTTTCCGGAAAATTCCGCCAGCTTGCCCATACCATGCGGAATACTGGCTTCGAGCTGAGTACGAATTTGACGGGATAACACCGGTGATGTGCCATTGGTGGCAATGGAAACTACTAACGGTGAACGATCGATAATGGCAGGAACCATAAAACGACAGTGCGGCGGATCATCGACACTATTCACCAATATTTTTTCAGCTTCAGAGGCTTCAAAAACTTGAATGTTGGTGGCTTTATCGTTGGTTGCGGCAATCACCAAACGGTAATCACGTAATGGAATATCTGGACTAAAAGGTGCCTGAACATACTGCCCCTGGCTTGACTCAACAATCTCAAGCAAAGAACTTTCGATTTCAGGTGCAATCACATCAATGACTGCGCCTGCTTTTGCCAAAAGTACCGCCTTACGGTAAGCAATATGTCCACCACCGACAATCAGACAAGGTTGCTGTTGCAACTTTAAAGAGATTGGAAAGATATCCACGAATTACCTCAATATTTTAAATCTGACTGTCTTAAGCAATTTTCATGCACAAAATTGTGCTATTCACATAATTATTGATCAATCCGGAGATTAATCAATAAATTCTGCACCACCCATATATGGACGTAGCACTTCAGGAATCTCAATCGAACCATCTGCACGTTGATAATTTTCCATCACAGCAAGCAAGGTACGGCCAACCGCCAAACCTGAACCATTTAGAGTGTGTAAAAACTCAGTTTTCTTTTGATCGACACGGTAACGTGCTTTCATACGGCGTGCCTGGAAATCACCCATGCATGAACAGCTTGAAATTTCACGGTAAGTATTTTGACTTGGTACCCATACTTCCAGATCGTAAGTCTTGATTGCGCCAAAGCCCATGTCGCCACCACACAGGATAATTTTACGATATGGAAGACCTAAGGCTTGCAAAATACCTTCAGCATGACCAGTCAATTCTTCTAGAGCCTGCATCGAGTCTTCAGGTTTTACAATTTGCACCATCTCAACTTTGTCGAACTGGTGTTGACGAATCAAACCACGAGTATCGCGACCATAAGAACCGGCTTCACTACGGAAACATGGCGTATGCGCAGCATATTTCAGTGGCAAACGTTCAGGATCGACAATTTCATCACGCACGAAATTGGTCACTGGCACTTCGGCAGTCGGAATCAGGTAGTATTCTTTTTCACCTTGTAATTTGAATAAATCTTCTTCAAATTTAGGCAATTGACCTGTACCACGTAATGAATCTGCATTCACCAGGTATGGTACATAGGCTTCGGTATAACCATTTTTTAAGGTATGGGTATCGAGCATGAACTGAGTTAAAGCACGTTGTAAACGCGCCAATGGCCCTTTTAATACGCTGAAACGCGTACCGGTGAGTTTGGTCGCAGTTTCAAATTCCAAACCGCCCATCCATTCACCGAGGTCAGTATGATCTTTGATTTCAAAATCAAATTGACGCGGTGTGCCCCATTTTAAAATTTCAACGTTATCGTCTTCATCTTTACCCTCAGGTACAGATTCATGCGGCATGTTTGGAATAGTTAAAGACTTGGTTTCAATTTCAGTTTGCAATTCAGTCAGCGCAACTTCAGCTGCTTTAATTTCATCACCAATGGCTGCCATACGCGCCATGATTTCAGATGCATCGCCACCAGATTTTTTAATTTGGCCAACTTGTTTAGCACCCGAATTACGTTCTGCCTGTAAAGCTTCAGTTTTCGACTGGAGCTCTTTACGGCGAGCTTCAAGTGAAGCCCACTCTTCTACATTCAGCTGTACACCACGTTTTGCCAAGGCTAAATTTACAGCCTCAATATTATTTCTGATTAATTTCGGGTCGATCATAGCCAATCTTTTGCAAAGAAAAAAACTGGCTATAGTGTAAGCGCTAAACACTAAAAAAGACAGTGATCGAACGGACAGCTGTGGCTTATTAAAGCAACTTTAGCCGAATTAAGTTGAAATTATGGTGTTGGATACTTTGGCAAACTTGGCAGATATTCCGCTTTAATCAGTTTGCTTAGTGCTGAATAAGGCAAGGTCAGCTCAGTCATGCCTTCTGCATAAGAAGCCAGTTCATATAAGGGATAAACAAAGACAATGCCGTTAGCACCATAATAAAAATTATCACTTAATTTTAGCTTGTCTCTTTCTATACTGTGCTGTTCCAGCCAGATGCTATTTGAATCATACAAAGTATTTAATAGTTGCTGTTCTGTGCCTTTCATCAAAATATCTTGCAGCGCCAGACGCTTTTTGTTTTTCAAATCAAAATTGACAAATTCCTGATGATACATGCCATGCGCTGCACCAGATGAATAGGTATAGGTCTGAATGGCAAAGGTTGCCCGATCATACTGTTGACTGACAAAACGGATATAAGTCGAGCTTTGACTTAAATCAGGACTCGCCCCTTCGGCAGTATTGATCTTTTCATTGGGCGCTGTAGAAAACGCAATCGGATCGGCTTTTTTCACCCGATCGATAAAATAGTCATCCACCCACTTCAGGTTGCTCTTTACCGTTTGAATTTCATACTGGGTACAACCTTCAGCATCACACGCTTCTGGTTTGCTCAGTTTTACAGGAACAACTTTGGCTTGAATCAGAGGAATTGTCTGCACATTTTCCTGCTGGGTCGTACTTGCCTGTTCAGGCTGTGGAGCAGGTCGTTCCTGACATCCCGCCATGACAAGCGCTGCTAAAGAAACAGGAACTGCCCATAGCCATTGTTGATTCATGCGTATTTCCATTTTATTTTTACAACCTGATACCTTTTATAATGCCCCTGCACTATACAAAGCCAAGTCACTGAATAAAATTTTAAATATGTATCTTGCAGCAGTTTTAGTTGAATAAAGCTGAATCCTGATCAGAATTGCATGATTTTAAGATAAATCGATCCAATTACCGTGAAAACCTAAAGGTACATGGGTTCCCAGTATAATTTCTGCCTGAGGCTGAATATTTAAACCTTGGGCTTTTAAAATAACCACTTTGGAGGACTGTTTAGGGATATGATGCAGATAAGACAACAAGTAGCCTTCACCTTCTGCTGCGACTGCTGACTCCGGAATAAACACCACTTCTCCAGTCATCCATTGTTCACCAAATTTATAGATGGTTTTTTCATGGCTTTGCAGGTCATGGCAAATTAGATGATTGGCTTGGGTCATGTTTAAAGAATCAAAACTGGCACTATAAATATAACGATGCTGCTCACCAGTATAGCGTTCATCGATTCTTGGGAATTCCTGCGCCTGCCAATCAATAACCTTGCGATCTACCGCATTCCGTTTTAGATCTATGGTCCAGCGTTCCAACTGGGTTTTTTGCTGCTCAAACGGACCCTGATGGGACTTTTTAAACATGGAGCGATGCACGACCACATCCAGAATAATCTGCTGTTGCTCATTGCGGTAAGCATTGGCGGCATGGAAAATAAAACAGAGTTCAATATTGATCCACTGTACTTCATCGGCATGACCATATTTAGGCAAAATGCCAATTCGCGCAGCATGCTGGTCATTCCACTGATAAGGCAAAGGATTGCCTTTGATGAGTTGCTTGAAAGAGAACGTGACCGGTAAATCAAAAATTAAGACATCTTGCTCGGTAATAGCACAGTCATGGATCATGGGACCATGCTGTACCGGAATTTTGGTCCAATGCAGCAACATACCTTGCTGATCTATCACTTCATAATAGGCATGCTTAATATCCAGCGCATCATAGCAAATCGCGTGCAAATGCCCGCTATGAGTGTCTTTATGCGGGTGTGCAGTAAAAGGCAGATCTGCATCGGTATTAAAAAAACGGTGTTCCTGTGTGTTCAACTCCAAGTCTAAACGTGCGGGCAAAGCGCCTGCTTCAACACTCGCCCAGATCTGATTGGCATGATAAAAAGCATTGGTATTGACCACATCCCCTGGCCCACGGCGAAACCCGGCTTTAACAGGCTCATGCTTTTGCTTTTGGATGGAAGCCGTGGCGATATAGCGGCTTTTGAACCATGTAGCTCGACCCTGCTCAATTTTTAAAGCGTGCAACATGCCGTCGCCTGCAAACCAGTGATATAAATCTTGATTCTCAACATGAATGGGATTGGATCCAATTCTTAACAATAGCCCGGTCAGGTGCTGGGGAATTTCACCGATCACCTGAAATTCGTGCTTTTCCACTTCATCCACAGGGCCAAATATGCCATGTAGATAGGGATTTTCTGCCCTATTTTTAGCTGTCTTTTTTGATCTTCTTTGCAGCCAGCTCACCCCTAGCCCCATCACCCTTTGGCGATAGCTATTGAGTTTGGATTTAAGCGGGGTAAAACGCGGATAATCTGACGATGAAGCCACTGTACTCTTATTTTCCACTATTTTAATTCTCCTGGGCTTTTGCCTTTTTGCTTTTTCTTAGTGTTAGGCAAAGTTGATCTTGCGTATGGTTATACTCAATCCTGATCACTAAATTATTATCTTTAAGTAGTATGAATTGTAAGGTCTATGGCCAAGCTTGAACATATTTTTGTAAGACTGGGCTGGGTTAATTAAAACTTAACTCATTTTTAACAGAATAAACGCAAAAAAGCAGTCCCATAGGACTGCTTTTAAGTGAGGCTTAAAACCTTTTTAAGTGATTAAAAATCAATTAATTATTGATCAATAATATCGGTGCCTTTAGGCGGAGTAAAATTAAAAGTTGACGAAGCAATCGATGGATTCAATTTCACATTGTTAAAGCGAACAGTGGTGGTTTGACCCAACGAATCCTGCAAAATCATCAGACTTGGGGCTTTGTTTGCACCAAAACTAATGGTCAAGCTTTGGAATGCACTGTCTTTCACTTTTGGATACAAAGTGTAATAAGTCTTGCCTTTATCGGGTTGAGTCACACGATAAGACTTCATAATCTGACTGGTATTGCCCGATAGTAATAATGCAGGGGTATTGGCCACCTGTTCATCCAGACTTTGACGCACGGCTTGCTGCAAGTCAGGATCATAAATCCAAACGGTTTTACCTGAAGTCACAATCGTTTGTTTTGAAGGACTGGTGGTTTCCCAGAAGAATTTACCCGGACGTGCAACCTTCATCACCCCTTTAAAGGTTTGATTCATGTGTTGTCCAGTCAAGCCTTTTTTCTGCGGGGCTTTAGCAGCAGAGGTCGCTTTTGTGGTTTGTTCAAAGTTAGCAGACAAAGTGCGAATATTGGTTAACTGTTTCACCAGATTATTGGTTGCTTGCTGCTCCGATGCTGCTACAGGTGCAGCAAAAACAGTGGTACTCATTACCGGTGCGAGCGTTGCAGCACCTAGGGTCATCGCACACAGGGTTTTACGAAGCATTTTCATATCATCACCTTTTTTATTTGCAGTATCGCAATTTGTTCAATGTGTCCATCTTAAACGAAATAATGTGGCTAAAAGTAGAGAAAATAAGAAGTTTTGTATTGTTATTAATATCCAATGTAGAGATTTCTACATCATGATGAAGAACTGAAATTGTTTTGAATAATTTACACCCATAAAAAAACCCACATTAAATGTGGGTTTTTCGCGCCATTAAAACTTATACAGTTTCAACAGATACGTAGCGACGGCCAAATTGACCTTTCACTTCGAATTTGATCACGCCATCAGCGGTAGCAAATAAAGTATGGTCACGGCCCATACCTACGTTTGCACCAGCGTGGAATTCTGTACCACGTTGACGAACGATGATGTTACCAGCAGTCACAGCTTGACCACCGTACATTTTAACACCTAGCATTTTAGGGTTTGAGTCACGACCGTTACGTGTCGATCCACCAGCCTTTTTAGTAGCCATGTTTCATAATCCTCGTAATTAGCCTGAAATAGCAGTAATTTTCAACTCGGTAAACCATTGACGGTGACCTTGTTGTTTACGGTAATGTTTACGACGACGCATTTTAACAATACGGATTTTGTCGTGACGACCGTGGCTAACTACTTCAGCAGTTACTGTAGCACCAGCAACAACTGGAGCACCAATTTGAATGCTTTCGCCGTTTACAAGCATTAATACGTCATCAAACGTAATAGTTGTACCAGTTTCAGCTTTCAATAATTCTACTTTAAGGGTTTCACCCTCAACCACACGGTGTTGTTTACCACCGCTTTGGATTACTGCGTACATAATGTACTCCAAACATGCCCGTGTCGTCGTGCCGATAAAGGAATATATCGATCTTAATACGAACGCCACTGGGGGGATATATAAGGGCAAACATATTAAGTGATAATAAATCAAACAACAAGCTGTTTCAGTGTTTTTTTGAGCTTTAATTTTGTTTAATTTATCAACGATCAAATTATGAAGCCGAAATTGCTTTTACATCCGGATCTTAGATTTTATAAAATGAAATAGATTTTTAAAATCAATTCGCTACTATACACTAGGAAATGCCAACGCTATCCAGACAGCAGATGAGTTGCTGGATTGGGGACGCGTTTAAAATCATTTGCTTAGTCAGGATTTAAGCAACTATATTAAGATCTTAACTATATCGTCAGATATAGTTGTTACACTAAGGTCTGCTGACATTTCATCAACGGCTAGCGTTGCAGGTTAAAGTTGAGCATGAAACTTATTTCCTGCCGAAATATCAACAGAACTTATATAAGCAATTCAATTTTTAGAGGTTTCTCTTCGTATGGCCATCGACTTCAAGCAAGACATTCTCGCTCCTGTTGCTTCAGATTTTGCTGCGATGGACACGTTTATCAATGAAGGGATCACTTCAAAAGTTGCTTTGGTGATGGCGGTCAGTAAACACGTAGTGGAAGCCGGTGGTAAGCGCATGCGTCCGATTATGTGCTTATTGGCTGCAAAAGCCTGTGGCGCAGAAGATATCGAACGGCAACGTAAACTGGCAGCGATTATTGAAATGCTGCACACTGCGACCTTGGTGCATGATGATGTGGTGGATGAGTCAGGCTTACGTCGCGGTCGTCCTACAGCAAATGCCACCTGGAATAACCAGACTGCGGTTTTGGTCGGTGATTTCCTTATTTCGCGTGCTTTCGATTTGCTGGTCGATCTGAACGACATGACCTTGCTGAAAGACTTTTCTACCGGCACCTGTGAAATTGCGGAAGGTGAAGTGTTGCAACTGCAAGCACAGCATCAGCCAGAAACCACGGAAAAAACCTATCTCGACATTATTCATGGCAAAACTTCACGCCTGTTTGAACTGGCTACTGAAGGTGCAGCCATTTTAGCGGGTACCCCACACTATCGTGAACCGCTACGCGTTTTTGCCGGTCACTTTGGCAATGCCTTTCAAATTATTGATGATATTTTAGACTACACTTCTGATGCTGAAACATTAGGTAAAAATATTGGTGATGATTTAATGGAAGGCAAACCGACTTTGCCATTAATCTCTGCACTGCAAAAAACCACCGATGAAGAACATGAAATTGTTCGTTTAAGTATTGCCACGGGTGGTCTTAACCATCTGGACCGTGTGATCGAGATTGTGCAAAACTGCGGGGCTCTGGATTATTGTCGTCAGCGTGCCACTGAAGAAACACAATTTGCACTCAAAGCTTTAGATGCACTTCCGGACAGTGAATATCGCCAGGCATTGATTAATTTGACCCAGCTTGCCCTCAACCGGATTCAATAATGAGATTTGAAAAATATAGTTTTACTCCTCGCCTATGCATATAAATTTTACTGATCTATTCTTAAAAATGCAGGAACAGCTTGAAACCAATCAGGCTGTTCTTGATGATTCACTGCTTATTGAGTTAGTGAACCGTATTCGACCGGATGATTCCACCGATCTGGACGAAATTAACAACAAATTTCAGGCTTTCATTCAAGCGCTGCTGCTTACTCCGCAAGCGGCCATTAGCTTTCAAAATTTTATCTTAAAACTCATTAATCAATACAAGCAAACCAGTCTATATGCTGACACTGGTATTTTGTCTCTGGATGGCTTTTGGAATCAGCTGGTACAGCGTCTGGGGGCGCACTTTCTCCCCCTGATTAATGACGAAAGCCAACTGCAAGATTTGCTACGCCGGGTTTTTTATCAACGCAGTGATAAATACTGGCTAGACAGTATTGCTGAAGAAGACTGGCAAAAGCTGTTTGGACTCATCAATCAAGGGCACAGCAATCAACAGCAAAAGCTCAAAATTAAAAGCGAGCTGATTAAAGCGATTACCGTTTTATCTTACCGGATTAGCGGCATTGGCCTGTATCCGGAATTTATTAATGCCCATCCGGAACTCACCGAATATGAATCACCTTTTCTGGCGCAGAACCGGGAAATCAATGAATTCATCCAGCATTACAAGATGCTCTATCAAAACACCGACGCACTGGCCTTAACTGTTGTACCAGACGCTTCTCAAGCGCTGGTTATGATTGAGCAATGTCGGGATGTGGCGTTGAAAATTCGTCGTGCCACCAAAAGAATTGGGGTCAGTTTAAGCCTGACTTATTTGCTATCATTACTGGAACAATGCCTGGACCGTATTGAACTGTTGCTGAATCTGATTATGGATGAAGATCAGCTTCGCTATGAGTCTCTAGGCTTATTGCTGGTCGATATCACGCATGCCATTTATAGCGAGCGCAGTGTACGCTCACTGTTAGCCGCAAACAGTGAACTGATTGCATTACAAGTCACAGAAAATGCCAGTAAAACCGGTGAACACTACGTAAGTACTGACAAGCAGGGTTTCTGGTCGATGTATAAATCGGCCGCAGGTGCAGGTGTGATTATTGCCACCATGGCAACCCTCAAGATACTGGCAGCACGACTGGCCATGGCGCCGATCATGCAGGCCTTTGTCTTTAGCATGAATTATTCACTCGGATTTATGTTGATTCATGTACTGCATTTTACCGTTGCCACTAAACAGCCCGCCATGACGGCAGCCGCGCTTGCCGCCACAGTACAGCATACTAAAGGCTCCAAAACTGCACAGATTGCTGAACTTGCCGCACTAATCATTAATATTATCCGGACCCAGTTCATTGCCATTCTAGGTAATATTTCGATTGCCATTCCGACCGCAGCGGTCATTACCCTGTTGTGGCAATATGGCATGGATGAACCCCTGTTAACTCATGCCAAAGCCACCAAGACTTTACATTCACTGAATCCATTTACTTCACTGGCGATTCCTCATGCCGCCATTGCCGGTGTGTGTCTGTTCTTTTCAGGTCTGATTGCCGGTTACTTTGACAATATGGCGGTGTACCGCAAAGTTGGTCCACGCTTAAAGGCGCATTTCCGCTTAAAGCGCTTAATGGGACAAGAACGCCTGAATAAATTCGCAGCCTATATTGAACGAAATTTAGGAGCTTTGGCGGGGAACTTCCTGTTCGGGATTATGCTTGGCAGTATGGGCACCATCGGTTTTATTTTAGGGCTGCCACTGGACATTCGCCATATTGCTTTTGCTTCAGCCAACTTTATTCAAGGCCTGATCTGTATTAATGGTAGTCCTGAAATTGGCCTGATTATTGTTTCATTTTTAGGGGTGTTGTTGATTGGCCTGACTAACTTATTTGTGAGTTTCAGCCTGACCATTATTGTGGCTTTACGTGCCCGCCGGGTTCGCTTTGAACAATGGAAACCATTGGCTAAACTGGTACTCACTCACTTTTTAACCCGCCCAAGTGACTTTTTTTGGCCACCGAAAACGCCATTGGAAGTAGATGAGTTTGCACCGGCCCAAAAATCGGCACTGAAGTAATTTGCTATTTTTGTTTTACTTCGCGTTAAAAAATCGGTAAAAAGAAAAGCATAATTTACACATACTTGAAATAAAGTGTACTGATGAGTACACTTTAACCATTAAATTAGTCATGCTTCAATCGGCTAAGATAACAAAGGTTCCTTACATGCCTTATCTGTTGCTTGGTGTAGGATTTTTCTTATTTATTTTCAGCATATTAATGCTTGCCTTCCCATCCTTGAATCTCTTCGACTGGGTGATGATTGAATGGCTGAGCCAGCATCGTACCTTGTCTCTAAATAGGATATTTATCGCACTTTCGACTATAGGCGGTATGCCATTTGTGTTATTTTTAACCACAATCTGGTGTTTACACCAAGCTTGGTATAAAAAATATACAAATGTTATTTTCATTAGTTTAGGACTGATAGGAAGTATAGCCACGGTTTGGCTACTCAAATACGTAATTTCAAGGCCTCGCCCACCCGAAATGTATCATCTGGTTCAAAGTTATGGTGCTTCATTTCCCAGTGCGCATAGTATTTATGCCGCGGCTTTGGGCTGTCTTGCAATTTATCTCAGTCAGAAACATCCACAGCATACCTTAATTTGTATATGTGCTTTTGTTTGGTTGTTCATTATGGGAATTTCAAGGGTTTACCTTGGGGTACATTTCCCCTCTGATGTGTTGGCTGGTTGGAGCATAGGTTTTATTTGGATCACACTACTTTATCTGCTGTATGTCAAATTTAGTAGGGCGAAAACAAATTAGTTTTTAGATAAGAATCTAATCGAGGTGGAACAATGATGTCTGCAAAGCTATGGGCGCCCGCCCTTACCGCTTGCGCATTAGCAACAAGTATTGCACTTGTTGGTTGTAGCAAAGATCCTAAGGATGCGCAGCAAGCTGCAGCAGCCCAACAAATGCCACCGACTGAAGTGGGTGTCATTGTTGCTCAACCCCAAAGCGTAGAGCAATCGGTAGAACTTTCAGGTCGTATGACGGCCTTTGAAATTTCTGAAGTTCGTCCACAGACCAGTGGTGTCATTCTTAAACGTCTGTTTACTGAAGGTAGTTATGTACGTAAAGGACAGGCCCTGTATGAAATTGACTCGCGAACCAACCGTGAAACTGTAGCCAGTGCACGTGCTGCGCTAAATCGTCAACAGGCCAACTTGAACGTATTACGCGTGAAAGAAGGACGTTACAGTCAACTTGTTGGCACCAATGCCATTTCAAAACAAGAATATGATGATATTGCTGCACAAGTAAAACTGGCTGAAGCAGATCTTGCTGCAACTCAAGCTGAGCTTAAGAATGCAGAAATCAATCTCGGTTATTCAACCGTGCGTTCCCCTATTTCAGGTCAAACCAACCGCTCTACCGTGACTGTAGGTGCGCTGGTTACAGCCAGTCAGGCTGAACCTTTGGTGACTGTACAGCGCCTAGACCCGATTTATGTCGACATTAACCAGTCTAGTGCAGAATTATTGCGTTTACGTCAACAATTAAGCCAAGGCAGCTTAGGCAGCAGCAACAACACGAAAGTGAAATTAAAGCTTGAAGATGGCAGCACCTATCCGGTTGAAGGTCGCCTTGCATTCTCTGATGCCAGCGTGAATCCGGATACAGGCACCGTGACTTTGCGTGCCGTGTTCCCGAACCCAAATCATTTATTGCTTCCAGGTATGTATGCCACTGCTCAAATCGTGCAGGGTGTGATTCCAAATGCCATCCTGATCCCTCAGGCAGCGATTACCCGTACGCCAACAGGTCAGGCTATTGCCATGATCGTCAATGCCAAAGGCGCTGTTGAAACACGTCCGGTGGAAACTGCGGGTGTTCAAGGTAAAGACTGGATTGTGACCAAAGGTTTACAGACTGGTGAAAAAGTGATTGTTGATGGTATTGCCAAGGTGAAAGAAGGCGCAACTGTCGTTGCCAAGCCTTATCAACCTCAAGCTGCGCCTCAAGGTGCCGGTCAACCTGCCGCACAAGCCAATAAAACAGCTCAACCTGCGCAGCAAGCACAACCCAAAACTGAACAAAAATCTACTTCAAATACATAAGGGGTAGACTAGATGGCTCAATTTTTTATTCATCGCCCGATTTTTGCCTGGGTGATTGCATTGGTCATTATGCTGGCGGGTATTTTAACCATCAGCAAAATGCCGATTGCACAATATCCGACCATTGCTCCGCCAACAGTCAGTATTTCTGCGACTTATCCGGGTGCATCTGCTGAAACTGTAGAAAATACAGTGACCCAGATCATTGAGCAGCAAATGAATGGTCTAGATGGCTTACGTTATATCTCGTCAAATAGTGCGGGTAACGGTCAGGCATCTATCGCTTTGAACTTTGAACAAGGCATTGATCCTGATATTGCCCAAGTTCAAGTTCAAAACAAATTACAGTCAGCAACGGCGCTACTCCCTGAAGATGTACAACGTCAAGGGCTTCGCGTAACCAAATCGGGTGCAAGCTTCTTGCAGGTTTTGGCTTTCTACTCACCCAATGGTGAATTGACCGATGCCGACATTAAAGATTATGTGAACTCGAATATTTCTGAACCGCTCAGCCGTGTGGCGGGTGTCGGTGAAGTACAGGTATTTGGTGGTTCATATGCCATGCGTATCTGGTTAGATCCTGCAAAACTTAGCAGCTACCAGCTGACTCCAAGTGATGTCGTGGCTGCCTTGCGTACTCAAAACGCGCAGGTTGCTGTGGGTCAATTGGGCGGTGCGCCAGCGGTTGAAGGTCAAGTACTGAATGCCACTGTAAATGCACAAAGTCTTTTGCAAACGCCTGAACAGTTCAAAAACATTTTCTTGAAAAATGCCGGTTCTGGTGCAAAAGTAACTATTGGTGATATTGCCAAAGTCGAATTAGGTTCGGACAACTATCAGTTTACCTCGAAATTCAACGGCAAGCCTGCCGGTGGTGTAGCGATTAAACTGGCCACGGGTGCAAATGCATTAGACACCGCGACTGCGGTAGAAGAACGTTTAGTACAGTTACGTAAAAACTATCCAACAGGTTTAAAAGATCAGCTGGCGTTTGATACCACCCCGTTTATCAAACTTTCGATTGAAAGTGTAGTTCACACTTTAGTTGAAGCGATTATTCTGGTATTCCTGGTTATGTTCCTGTTCTTGCAGAACTGGCGTGCAACCCTGATTCCAACCATGGCTGTGCCGGTGGTTGTACTCGGTACATTCGCGATTATCAACCTGTTTGGCTTCTCAATTAACACGCTCACGATGTTTGCCATGGTTCTTGCCATTGGTCTTCTGGTGGATGATGCGATTGTCGTGGTCGAAAACGTTGAACGTATTATGGGAGAAGAGCATCTAGAGCCGGTTGAGGCGACTGAAAAGTCGATGAATCAGATCTCTGGTGCATTGATTGGTATTACCACGGTATTGTCTGCCGTATTCGTCCCAATGGCGTTCTTTAGCGGAACCACCGGGGTGATTTACCGTCAGTTCTCGATTACCCTGGTGACTGCAATGGTTCTGTCACTGATTGTGGCATTAACATTTACCCCTGCGCTTTGTGCGACCTTGTTGAAACAGCATGACAAGAATAAACCGCAAAGCAACAGTGCCCCTGCCCGCTTCTTCCGCTGGTTCAATGAACGCTTTGAACGTACTGCTGAAGGCTACCAAAAATGGGTCGGAAAACTGCTGATTCATAAAATCATTGCCGGTGCGATTTATGCGGTCGTGATTGTCGGTCTATTGTTCTTGTTCAAAAGCTTGCCAAGTTCATTCTTGCCGGATGAAGACCAAGGCGTGGTCATGACTCTGGTTCAGCTTCCACCGAATGCTACCCTGAACCGTACTGAAAAAGTTATTGATCAAATGACTGGCTTCTTTATGGAAGGTGAAAAAGCCAATGTCGACTCTGTCTTTAGTGTCGCAGGTTTCTCGTTTACCGGTGTCGGTCAAAATGCCGGTCTGGCTTTCATCAAATTGAAAGACTGGAGCGAACGTACTTCTCCTGAATCGCAAATCGGTGCCATTATCCAGCGTGGTATGGCATTGAACGTCATTGCTAAAGATGCGTCTTATGTAATGCCATTGCAGCTTCCTGCAATGCCTGAACTGGGTGTTTCTGCTGGCTTTAACTTGCAGTTGAAAGATGCAGCCGGTCTTGGTCATGAAAAACTGCTCACTGCACGTAACATGATCTTGGGTATGGCTGCACAGGACAAACGTCTTGCGGGTGTTCGTCCAAATGGTCAGGAAGATACGCCACAGTACAAAATCTATGTAGATAACGAAAAAGCCAGCGCTATGGGCGTCAGCATTTCTGAAATCAACAGCACCATGAGTATTGCTTGGGGTGGTTCATACATTAATGACTTTGTCGACCGTGGTCGTATTAAGAAAGTTTATGTTCAGGCCGTTCCGGATGCACGTATGATGCCGGAAGATCTCAACAAGTGGTACGTACGCAGCAACGCTGGTCAAATGGTTCCGTTCTCTGCTTTTGCTACAGGTGAATGGACTTACGGTTCGCCACGTCTTGAACGTTATAACGGTATTTCATCGGTTAACATTCAGGGTACGCCTGCTCCGGGTGTCAGCTCGGGTGATGCGATGCTTGCCATGGAAGAAATCATTGCCAAATTGCCTGAAATGGGTATCGCTGGCCTTGACTACGAGTGGACAGGTTTATCGTTGGAAGAACGTGAATCTGGCTCGCAAACGCTTGGTCTGTATGCGCTTTCAATGCTGATTGTATTCTTGTGTCTTGCGGCATTGTACGAGAGCTGGTCAATTCCATTCTCAGTCATGCTGGTGATTCCACTAGGTATTGTCGGTGCAATTGGCTTGACTTTCTTGGGTATGGTTCTGTTTAAGGATCCAAACCTGTCGAATAACATTTACTTCCAGGTTGCGATTATTGCCGTCATTGGTTTGGCTGCGAAAAATGCGATCTTGATTGTCGAATTTGCCAAGGAGCTGCAGGAAGATAAAGGCGAGCCTTTACTTGAAGCGACCCTTCATGCAGCAAAAATGCGTTTGCGTCCAATCATCATGACCACTTTAGCCTTCGGTTTTGGTGTACTTCCGCTTGCCCTGTCTACAGGTGCCGGCGCAGGTAGCCAGCACTCGGTCGGTTATGGTGTACTCGGTGGCGTAATCAGTTCGACTTTATTGGGTATCTTCTTTATTCCTGTGTTCTATGTCTGGATTCGAAGTATCTTTAAATTTAAACCTAAAAAACCAAATAATCAGGAGCAAGCATCGTGATGCAAAAGGTATGGTCTATCTCAGGTCGTAGCATTGCGGTATCTGCACTTGCGCTTGCTTTGACTGCATGTCAAAGCATGCGTGGCCCAGAGCCCGTAGCTCAAGCGAATATTCCAGAACAGGGTTACTTAACCGCGAATTCTGGACCTTCAATTGCTGAACAAGGTTATAAAGACTTTTTTGCCGATCAACGCTTAATCCAAGTGCTTGATCTGGCATTAGCCAATAACCGTGATTTGCGTACTTCGACCTTGAATATTCAACGTGCGCAGCAACAGTACCAAATTACCCAGAACAATCAGCTGCCAACCATTGGTGCCAGCGGTAGTGTGCTGCGTCAAGACACGCTCAACACCGGTACCATGACCAGCTACAATGTAGGTCTGGGCGTGACTGCCTATGAGCTGGATTTCTGGGGTCGTGTACGTAGCTTAAAAGATAATGCTTTGGATACGTATCTGGCCACTTCAAGTGCGCGTGATGCGACTCAAATTGCCCTGATTGGTCAAGTGGCGCAAGCCTGGTTGAATTATTCGTTTGCCAATGCAAATTTAAGACTTGCAGATCAGACGCTGAAAGCCCAACTTGAGTCTTATAACCTCAACAAAAAACGTTTCGATGTTGGTATCGACAGTGAAGTTCCTGTTCGTCAGGCACAGATTTCTGTAGAGACTGCACGTAACGATGTGGCCAATTACAAGACTCAGATTGCTCAAGCACAGAACCTGCTTAACCTGCTTGTAGGTCAAGCTGTTCCTGCTAACCTGTTACCGACTCAACGTGTGACACGGATCAGTCAAGGCAATGCGCTAAGTGCGGGTTTACCAAGTGACTTACTCACCAACCGTCCAGACATCCGTGCTGCGGAATATCAGCTTTCTGCCGCAGGTGCAAACATTGCTGCAGCGAAAGCACGCTTATTCCCGACCATCAGTTTGACCGGTAATGCAGGCTATGCGTCAACCAGCTTAAGCGACCTGTTCAAATCAGGCGGATTTGTCTGGTCAATTGGCCCAAGTATTGACCTTCCAATCTTCGATTGGGGTACACGTCAAGCCAACATCAAAATTTCAGAAACAGATCAGCAAATTGCTTTATCTGACTATGAAAAATCAATTCAGTCCGCTTTCCGCGAAGTGAATGATGCCTTGGCAGTACGTCAAAACATTGGTGACCGTTTAGCTGCACAGCGCCGTTTGGTGGATGCAACCAATACCACATACCGACTGTCAAATGCCCGCTTCCGTGCCGGTATTGACAGTTACTTAACCGTATTGGATGCGCAACGTGCATCATATGCAGCTGAACAAGGTTTATTGTTGCTTGAACAAGCCAACATGAATAACCAGGTTGAATTGTATAAGACCCTGGGTGGTGGTCTTAAAGCCAACACCGGTGATGCTGTTCAACAGGTGCCATCTAGTGCTGAACGCAAAGCTGCAAACAGCGCTCAATAAATTATAGCTCATAAAAAAGCCTGCGCAATGCAGGCTTTTTTATTGCTTTTTCAAGCCCGATTTCCTATCTTCACTAGACTCCATTTCGTTTGAATATCAAAAAATGCTCCTTAGTAATTTAGAATCTGTTCCGGCTCACACCATTATTCGTCAAATTGATGTGGTCTACGGCAGCACTGTACGCAGCAAGCATGTCGGACGTGACTTGCTGGCTGGCCTGAAAAATATTGTTGGTGGTGAACTGACTGCCTATACTGAACTGCTGGAAGAATCGCGTCAGGAAGCCATGAACCGGATGATTGAAAAGGCTCAATCTTTAGGTGCAAATGCTGTGGTCGGCATCCGTTTTTCTACCTCGAATATTGCACAAGGCGCTTCTGAACTTTTTGTTTATGGAACTGCAGTGGTTGTGGAACCAAATGCGACCAAACTTCCTGATCCCTTCCCGACGCAAGGTTAAGTCATGGATGCTTTTCTATTAAAAGTCATTATCTTTGTGGTTTTATTTACTATTGGCTGGGGATTTGGCCGCCGCGCGGAAAAAAAACATTTTACTGAACTGGATGAGCAAGAACAGCGTTTGGCTTATATCACCCTGGACAATAGCCGCTTTAAAACGTCTTCCCATCCTGGGCAACTGGTCAGTAGCAATGTGGTGATTTCGCATGATTACTTTAAATATGTCATTGCCAATATCCAGAATTTTTTTGGTGGTCGCTTAACCAGTTATGAAAGCGTAGTTGAACGAGCCCGCCGTGAGGCAATTGTGCGCTTAAAACAGGAAGCGGAAAAAATCGGTGCGACGTATATTATGGGTTTACGCTTAAGTACCACAGAGCTTGGTATGCAAGGCGGCATGGTCGAAGTGTTTGCATATGGAACGGCGATTCAACGACCTTCAGATTAAATAAAGCAGTTAAAGACTCAGTATCGGTAGTCTTCAGCAAAAGCTTGAGGAACCTGGTATTGAGTTCCATCAAATTTCAGTATAAAACTTTGCTGAGCTCGGTTGCGTTTTCCCTCTACACAATGTTCTAGTGTTCCTGACATTTCGTAGTGGCTGATTTTGCTGCGTACCTGAATATCAGAATATTGATGTGACTTTTTTGGAAGCATCACTAATGTTGAATTACGTTCCTCAATCTCAGCATTGCATTGTGTATCGGTTTCAGCACGATAACGCTCTACAATCAAGCCATCTAAAATCATCGTTTTATTGTTTAAATCGTACAAATTAAGCAATTGCATACGATATGGATTGGGCTGTGAATGTCCGCTGTAATTTAATCTTAAGCCAATGGCTCTAACCGTCTGTGAAACTTTATAAGCTCCTAGATCGAGTGATATTGAATCCAGTGAAATCGCATCGGAAATTAAAGATTGCTGCACCACATACTTCGATTGTACGGTATTGGTTTTCGTCTCCAGAGTTAAAAACGTGAGTTGATAAACGCCAATAGTTTCATCTTCCTTCGAAGCTATCCATTTCGTATAGGCAACCAGACTCAGCTCAGGAGATTGCGGCAATGACTTGCATGACAAATAATTTGAATCAAATGAGCCTATAATTTTTTGCTGCCTTAACAATTTTTCAAGTTGGGCTTTATTACTGCATAAGTCCCCGGCAAAGGAATATTGCGCTGCAAAAAGAAAAGAGATCATACATAATCCAAGAATGAAAAATCGATTTTCATAGTGTTTAACCATGTACAACCTCGTAATATTATTTTTTTAAGAAATCTGAATAAATCAGACCTTACTTCACTTTCATCTTACGAATCATTTTATACAGTGTACTTGGTGATAGGCGCGATACCCATACGCCCAGTTTTTCTTTCGTCCCGCCTACCACAATGTATTCTTCACCGTTCAGCAATGCACTCACCACTGTTTTGGCAAACACATCTGGCTCTAAACCATTTTCAATCGCTTCATCCTGATGCCCCTGTGGTTTACCTGCACCATTCAAGGCATTAAACGACACATTGGTTTTAACAAAGCCGGGGAAAATCACCGAGACATCCACGCCATTCTGCGCCACTTCCGCACGCAAGCTGTTGGCCCACATGTGAATGGCTGCTTTCGCTGCTGAATAGGAAGCACGGTATTGCGTACCCAAAATTCCTGCCACACTGGACACAAAGGCAATACGACCGGACTTTTGTGCAAGGAATGTCGGTAAAACTGTTTTGGTTAGAAACACTTGCGAGAAATAATCCACTTCCATAATGGCGCGTTCAGTTTGCATAGTGGTATCGGCAATCAGGGCACGCTGGCTGAGACCCGCGTTATTGATTAACCAGTCAATACGACCTTTCTGATTCAGCACTTTTTCATAGGCATGGCGAACCTGATTTTCATCGGTAATATCGGCACTGACACAGATATGCCGCTCAGGATCGGTCAAACTTAAACGGACATTTTCCAGTTCATCCATACGCCGTGCAGTCAGTACGACTTGCGCCCCTTGCAAGGCACACTCATGCGCCAGTGCCTTGCCTAAACCTGAAGATGCGCCGGTAATCCATACCACTTTGTTGTTTAAACTGTCCTGCTGCGCCATGTTATGTTTCCTGTTTTGAATTACGATTCTGAATGGTTTGATCTGTCATTTTTAGGCCCTTGATTCAAAAACATCAGAAAATGATCAAAGTAACGATGGGTTTCTTGAGCATCGTAATAAGCACCCAATTTTTCCAGACGTTTATAGCCTAATTGCGTGGTCAAACTAATGACACCATTTAAGGTTTTATCAACCACCAAATTGAATTTCAACATTTTTTTGGGTTCACGTACCAAATACGTCACACCTTGATCGACCATTTCGGTAAATGCTTTCAAGGCAGGCGAAACGTATTGGCTATTTCCACTTTTTACCTGTTCCACACAACCTAAAAGCTCCACCACCAGCACATGATCAACCTGATAGGAAATATAGTGTTGATCATCTTTTTCGTGGGCCATTTTAATCAAATAGTTGACCATTGGAATTAAGCGGTCATTGCCAAAAAATGACACTGACCACGGCATATATTTACGGACCGTATCTAAAATCTGCTGCACCACCTTGTCTGACTCTCGGTCACCCGAGGTAGATAAACGCGAGATTTCGCCAAAAACCTGATCGACAATTTCGCAGGAAATATCTGCCAGCACCTCACCCAGCGGTTTCGCCAGGCTTTGGGTTTCACCTTCATTCAGTTGCTGGTGAATCTGCCGGAATCGTTGATGGGTTTCAGCTTTTAATTTTAAAGAAATCAAATGACTCATAATAATTATCTCCTTTTAGAATTGTTCTGCGATCTTCTGCGCTGTTTTTATAATACTCTCATCATAGAACCTAATTGTGTATGTGCCAAATGCTTATTTTTTGCATTTTCTTTAGCTGCCTAATCTGCCATTTTTTTTGCTACAATAGATGCAATTTTTTATTCACTTTCGATCTGTTTTCACTATGACTGATTCTGCGCAAAATATTGCTACAACCTACGATCCGACCGAGATCGAGAAAAAATGGTACCAAACCTGGGAAGAGCGCGGTTACTTCAAGCCGTCTGAAAAAGGCGAGTCTTTCTGTATCATGATTCCGCCACCGAACGTCACTGGTAGCTTGCACATGGGTCATGGTTTTAACAATGCCATCATGGATGCTTTGACGCGTTTCAACCGTATGTCAGGTAAAAATACCTTATGGCAACCGGGTACTGACCACGCGGGTATTGCAACGCAAATGGTGGTAGAGCGTCAGTTGGGTGCACAAGGCATTAGCCGTCATGACCTAGGCCGTGAAAAGTTCATCGAAAAAGTCTGGGAATGGAAAGAGCAGTCTGGCGGTAACATTACCCGTCAAATCCGTCGCCTCGGTTCTTCGGTTGACTGGTCACGTGAACGCTTCACCATGGATGATGGTTTATCAAACGCAGTAAAAGAAGTGTTTGTTAAACTTCACGAAGAAGGTCTGATCTACCGCGGTAAACGCCTGGTTAACTGGGATCCAAAATTACAAACTGCCCTTTCTGACTTAGAAGTTGAGTCTGATAAAGAGGAAGCAGGTTCACTTTGGCACTTCAAATACTTCTTTGAAGATAAGTCACTGCGTACCCACGATGGTAAAGATTACATCGTAGTTGCAACGACGCGTCCTGAAACATTGTTAGGTGATACAGCGGTTGCTGTTGCCCTTGATGATGAACGCTATGCAGCACTCGTTGGCAAGAACATCATTCTTCCAATTACAGGTCGTGCTGTTCCGATCGTTAAAGACGAATATGTCGACAAAGAATTCGGTACCGGTTGTGTAAAAATCACGCCTGCACACGACTTCAATGACTATGAAGTGGGTAAACGCTGCGAATTGCCAATCATCAATATCTTCAACAAAAATGCTGAAGTGCTGGCTGAGTTTGAATATATTGAAAAAGCGGGCGAGCAAATTTCTAAAACCATTCCTGCGCCTAGTGAATATGTTGGTTTAGAGCGTTTTGAAGCACGTAAAAAGTTAGTTGAACAAGCTGAAAGCGAAGGCTGGTTAGACCAAATTCAACCCTATACGCTGAAGCCACCTCGCGGTGACCGTTCAGGCGTGATCGTTGAGCCATTACTTACAGACCAATGGTATGTAAAAATTGCTCCGCTTGCGAAGCCAGCAATTGAAGCAGTTCAGGACGGTCGTATCAAGTTCGTTCCTGAGCAATATAGCAACATGTACATGGCGTGGATGAACAACATCCAGGACTGGTGTATCTCGCGTCAATTATGGTGGGGTCACCGTATCCCGGCTTGGTACGATGCGGAAGGTAATGTGTACGTTGGTCGTGACGAAGCTGAAGTTCGTGCGAAAAACAACATCCCTGCTGACGTACAGTTAAACCAGGACGAAGACGTACTGGATACATGGTTCTCTTCAGGTCTCTGGACATTCTCAACTTTAGGTTGGACTGGCGATGCCAAGAAAGATGCGGAAAACTATTTCTTAAATACTTTCCACCCAACAGATGTGCTGGTGACAGGTTTTGACATCATCTTCTTCTGGGTAGCGCGTATGATCATGCTGACCATGCACTTCATGAAGAATGAAGATGGTACGCCACAAGTGCCGTTTAAAACTGTGTACGTTCACGGTTTGGTACGTGATGGCGAAGGTCAGAAGATGTCTAAATCTAAAGGTAACGTACTTGACCCATTAGACTTGATTGACGGTGTAGATTTAGAAACTTTAGTACAAAAACGTACAACAGGTTTGATGAACCCGAAACAGGCGGCGAAGATTGAGAAATCGACTCGTAAAGAATTCCCTGAAGGCATTCAATCTTACGGTACAGATGCGGTTCGTTTCACCTTCTGTGCGCTTGCAAACACCGGTCGTGACATCAAGTTCGATATGAAGCGTGTTGAAGGCTACCGTAACTTTGCCAACAAAATCTGGAACGGTACACGTTTCGTGATGATGAACGTTGAAGGTCAAACTGTTGGTCAAACTGCACGTCCTGATCTTTGGGAATTGCCTGAACAGTGGATTGTTAGCCGTCTGCAAAAAGCGACTGCTGCAGTACAAACTGCATTTGCAACTTATCGTTTAGACTTGGCTGCACAAGCGATTTACGAATTCATCTGGAATGAATACTGTGACTGGTATGTTGAGTTAACCAAACCGGTTCTGAACGATGAAAATGTATCTGAAGAGCGTAAAGCTGAAGTACGTCGTGTATTGCTTGCGGTGATGGAAGCGTCTTTACGTCTTGCTCATCCGTTAATGCCGTACTTGACTGAAGAAATCTGGCAAACACTTGCGCCGAAACTTGGTATCGCTGGCGAAACCATCATGCTTGCTCAGTACCCAACTGCTGATGAAGCGTTAATGAATGACCAAGCTGAAGCAGATATGCAATGGCTTCAAGGTTTGATTGGGGCAGTACGTAACATTCGTGGTGAAATGGGTCTAGGTAACGCTCGCTTGTTGCCTGTTCTTCTTCAAAACACGACTGATGCTGAAAAAGCGCAGATCACACGTATTGAAGCGTTGTTTAAAGCATTGGCTAAAGTTGAAAGCATCACCTTCTTGGCGGATGGCGAGCAACCACCATTGTCTTCTTCATCTGTAGTCGGTCACGTATCTGTGTACGTTCCAATGAAGGGCTTAATTGATCCTAAAGCGGAATTGGGTCGTCTACAAAAAGACTTAGACAAAGTTCAAAAGCAACATGACCAAATTGCCACTAAACTTGGCAATGAAGGTTTTGTGGCAAAAGCACCTGCTGCTGTGGTCGAAGGCGAGAAAGTGAAACTTGCTGAGTTTGCTGATCAGTTAGCGAAGATTAAAGCAAATATGGAGCAGATTGCAGCGCTTTAATGTGTTGTTAGTTTGATCTATTTTTTGTATAAAGGGCTGATTATTCAGTCCTTTATATTTTATTTGGTAAATCCTCTCATATCAACAAGATAAGGTGGAAATAAAATACCTACCCTTTTTGTTTCCTCATTAAAGCCTAATGTAGATGTTTCTAAAAGATGTTCTATGTGCTCTTTAATATTCTCATTTAATTTACTTAAAATATAATTTATAAAATTTTTCACAATTTCATATTCACCATGAATTGATTGAATATTCATAGTCCGAATAGATACACCTATACTTTTTTCCCAAAAATCTTCATATTGATCAAAAATAGGCATTTTTTTATCAAAATATACATTTCCAAATGCCTGCTTATTGATATTTACGTTACCATGAAGCAGATCATTTCTTTCATTCATCAAAGTATGAAACCTTTTACACTCCTCTGTTGTATAATCAACATTAGATGAAAATCCATTACAATTTAAATGCAATGATTGAACTCTAATATCTATAGGCTGTCTAAGAGTAGTTTGATAGAGTCTGTCATTTGATTTAATTTCAGGCTTAGCTAATATAAATAATAAGAAATTTACAAAAGATTCTGCCATAACAGGCAACATAGCTCTTAAACCAAAGACTTGCCCAACTGCAAAATCATATTTTTGAAGTGTTTGTGTCCATTTTTCTTTAACTTCCTCAAACTCCAATTGATTTTGAGTGATCTTTAAATCTATACGATCTTGCTCTAAGTTTAAATTCAGCTCATTTAACTTTATAAAACTTTGTTCAATCGTAGACTTAATACGATAATACGGATTAATAAATTCAGTCCATTTTTCCAATGACTTTTTAGTTATAGATATACCTTGTCCATAATTTTTAAAATCTCCTTTGATTTGGCTAATGAAGTCGAACTTATTTAGTCCTAACTCGATAACTTCACCACTAACATGTATTTCTGTTCTGAAATTATGTCCTTGAATATGAACTAGTCCTTTAGGGGAATCTAACATCCAATCCCAATGAATTAAATTATCTGAATCATCATTTTTTAATATTGTTAAAATTCCATTGGGATCACCATATTTTGCTGATAAATAGCAAAATAAATCAATTGGTTTGATCTCATTTGTGATTTCCCAAATTTCGCCTTTTTTTGAACTATTATTTAATTTTCTTTTATCTAATAATTCTACAATGTCTAAAGGATTAAATTCTTGTAATTCCAAGAAAAAATTTTCCATTTAATTATCCAAATAACATAACTCCTTGTGATAATACATTTTTCTATTATTTATCAAAAGGCTAGACCGTCACTTAAAGATAATTTTTTTCATAGTTCAAACCCTCACCCCAGCCCTCTCCCATAGGGAGAAGGAGCGTCATTTGATTTTATACCTGCATCAATTTTATAACAAAGTTCCCTCTCCTTTTAGGAGAAGGTTAGGGAGAGGTATTTTTCAATTCAGTACACACTTTCCATAACTGTTCCAACACTACATCCGTCCGCCCCAACAAATCATGATTGCAATAACGTACCACCGTTAAACCCAAAGCCTCTAAAAACTTTGTACGCTCAGCATCGTATTCAATCACATCATCCATTCCATGCTGACAGCCATCCAACTCAACAACCAAACCAATTTCATGGCAGTAAAAATCCACAATATACGGCGCAATCACATGCTGACGACGGAATTTAAGCCCCATAAAACGCTTAGCACGTAGCAGTTGCCACATGAAAGCTTCTGCATCGGTGGCAGTGTGGCGCATGGATTTGGCGAATTCTAATAATTGGGGATCTATTTTCATTGTTATTTCCCCTCTCCCTAGCCCTCTCCCATAGGGAGAGGGAACTTTCATTGTGAATCTAATTCTTATTATTAAATTTTATACCAATTACTATAACCAAATTTACATCTTAAATCTGATATGTAATGGATTCCCCTCTCCTTCCAGGAGAGGGTCAGGGAGAGGTGATTTTTTTAAATTACAAAAACCCATTCTCCATCAACATCTCCACCCCACTCACCTTTCTCATATACTTCAAGCGTTCCTTTTCACCTTTTAGTTGCTTTTTCATCGCTGAAGTATCAGCATCCACCTGCTTATATAAATCTGTAATTTTGACCTTGCCTGTCCATGTTTTTCTATTCCAGTTCAGCAATTGAATAATTTCTTCTATCTGCTCATCTAATTTTTGACTTTGTAGATCTAAAGCCAGTTGATAAAACTTCATCTGCTCAGTACTTAAACTTTTTTGTGAAGCGCCCCGATTCTGCTCAATCTGGATTTGCAGTTTCAGCAGATAAAATAAATCCTGCGCTGCATAGGCCTCATTCGCCCGTTGCAATAACTCGGTCTTTTCAACTTTCTTGGTTTCATCCGGTTCACGGTCAGGATGAATGGTCGCAGCAATTTTTAAGTACATGGTTTTCAACGACTGCTCGGCCAGCTTTGACGCTTGCTCCAGTTTTTCCTGCTGGCGTTTAAGCTTGGCTTGCTCGCGTGCCTGACTATACTTTTCGCTATCCCACTCTTCAAAATCGTCAGAGGCCATCTGATCTGAATTATTTTCTTCATCAAAAAATAAATCTATATCCTCTGCGCTTTGCTTTTTATTTTTTCTGGCTTGAGTGTATTCAATATGCTGTTGATAGTAATTGTAAATCTCATCCACGATCTGGGCCTGTTGCCCTGATAAAGATTGAGAGTCTTTTAAGTAAGCTGCAAGATACTGGATTTTGACATCCAGCTGGGTCGCCTCTGCCTTGGAAAACGCTGCCTCATGCAAATGCTTCCATAATTGTTCCAGTTGCTGAAACAACACCGCATGTAATTCATGATAGACCGGCATCAAGGTCTGACGGGTATATTGCTGAATTTCTTCCTGCGCCTGCTGCCACTGCTTCAGTTCAAGCTGCTGCTGTTCAATTTTATCAATCAGACGGTTCAGCTTTTTTTGCTGCGGCGAAAGCTCGGCATCGGGCTGAACAGTAGTTTTCAAATCGAAAGACATAGTAGAAAAAAGACAAAAGAAAAATTATAGCTGATTTCTATCCAAGACTTTATGTCTCTCGGTAAGCGTTTTTCTTGGTCAATAACACTTCAGATCTATTGAGCTAAAGCAGCCACTGTACCTATAACATTAGTGGGCAATTTCACGTTCAAACCGGCAGCAAGTTTAGATAAAATTCTGAATTGATCTTTTTAATTTAACTTTTTATTTTTCTGTAGTTTAACTTGTCATCATCCCGCATATAAATTGCTACACAACTCTACAGCTCTATTTTGCTAAAACTTGCTAAATTCCTTAATAACAAAGAGAAAAGGAAACTAAATGGATTTATCGGATATTTTTATCTATGACACCAGCTTGGCCCTTGCCGGTGAAATTCTGATTCGCTGTGTCATTATGTATTTAATGATTATCCTGTTTTTGCGTCTGACGGGAAAACGCGGTGTACGTCAGCTCTCGATCTTTGAAGTCGCGATTATTCTGGCCTTGGGGTCGATTGCCGGTGACCCGATGTTTACTGACGATATTCCGCTGATTCAGGCCGTGATTGTCATGTCCGTGATTACGGTCATGTATCGCCTCACTACCTGGCTAATGATGAAATATCAATGGTTTGAAGACTTACTTGAAGGTAAGGCACTGTATATTGTAGAAGAAGGCGAACTGGTACTGGATAAAATCAAAAAAGGTTCCATGTCACATGATGAATTCTTTGCCGAAATGCGCCAGCAAAATACTGAACATCTGGGGCAAATCAGAACCGCTTTACTGGAAACAGATGGAACTTTCAGTATCCTGTTTTATCCGAATAATCAGGTGAAATACGGTTTGCCGCTATTTCCCAAAGCCTGTCATATCGTCACAGAGGTTCAACCCGATGTGCTTTATGCCTGTATTTATTGTGGCAATACTCGAACGCTTTCTCATGCCAAACAGCAATGTGAGCGCTGTGACGACTGCGACTGGACCGTAGCCATCAACACTACCCGCATTGGTTAAGGGTTAAAAATAGAGATCATTACTTACTTCGAAGTCTTGGTAATGCGGCTTTATTAGACTTTAGTCCACCTCGTCTCCTTGAAAAAAAGTTTTGGAATAAACTGTGCTTTCTAATAACAGCTCACAGCAAAAAAATAGTTATTTCATAATCATTTATTAGTAACAAAACCGTAAAAAAATTTGCTTGAGCAATCCTTCATAACTCGCTTAAGATGAAATCTGATGTATTTATATACAGTAAAGAAAACATCTTTTGCATAAGAAATGAGTCGCTTTTACAGGCAACTTAGCACTTGATGATAATGATATAAAAAGGAGTTTTATACATGACACATAAACGCAGTATTACTTCCCTACTTTGTGCAAGCGCGCTCATGCTTGGCCTGAGTGCTTGTAGTGACAATAAAGCTCCAGCTTCCGGTGAAAAAGCCGCTGGTACAAATGATGCAAGCGCGTCAGGTACACTCGACAAGATTAAAAAATCAGGCACGATTGTTCTTGGATATCGTGACTCCTCTATTCCTTTCTCCTATATTGCCGACAACCCGAATCAGCCGGTCGGTTATGCACACGATTTAGAGTTAAAAGTTGTAGATGCGGTGAAGCAGAAACTGAATATGCCGGATTTAAAAATTCGTTATAACCTGGTGACCAGTCAAAACCGTATTCCTCTGGTGTCAAACGGTACGGTAGACCTGGAATGTGGTTCGACCACCAACAACAAAGAACGCCAGCAACAGGTCGATTTCTCGGTCGGTTTCTTTGAAGTAGGTTCTCGCCTGCTTACCGCTAAAGATTCCGGCATCAAAGATTTTGCCGACTTAAAAGGTAAAAAACTGGTGACTACGGCGGGTACCACTTCGGAGCGTTATATCCGTCAGCATCAGCAAGAATGGGGTATTGGTGAAATCATTTCTGCCAAAGACCATGCGGAATCTTTCCTGATGCTGCAAAACGGTCGTGCCGCTGCCTTTATGATGGATGACATCCTGCTTGCCGGTGAAAAATCCAAAGCCGCCGATCCGAATAAATGGGTAATTGTCGGAACTGCGCCAATTCACGAAATTTATGGCTGTATGCTGCGTAAAGGTGATACCGGCTTTAAACAGGTGGTGGATGATGCCATTAAAGCCACATACAGCTCTGGTGAAATTAACAAGATGTACGAAAAATGGTTCCAGCAGCCAATTCCACCAAAAAATATCAATCTGGACTTCAAAATGTCTGATCAGTTGAAAGCGTTAATTAGCAATCCGCATGATCGTGACCAATAAGCATTAAAAAAATAACTTTATACTTCAGGCAGAAAAAGGATCTTTTTGCCTGATTCTACTCAGGAGTTACTATGAATTATAGTTGGAACTGGGGAGTTTTATTTCAGTCCACCGGGGTGGGCGACACGACCTATCTAAACTGGATTATAACCGGTCTGGGCTGGTTGCTGGTCATTGCCGTAGTGGCTTGGAGCATTGCCCTGGTTTTGGGCAGTATTCTGGGCATCATGCGCACCTTGCCCAGTAAAACAGCACGCGGTATAGGCACTGCTTATGTGACGCTATTTCGTAATGTCCCTCTGCTCATTCAATTGTTTATCTGGTTCTATGTGGTTCCCAATTTCTTGCCGACTCCCATCAAGTTATGGTGGATGAATGACTTGGGCGCAAATACCACGGCACTTATTTCAGCCAGTGTAGGTTTGGGCTTATTTACCGCTGCGCGAGTGTGTGAACAGGTACGTACCGGGATTGAAGCCTTGCCAGTTGGTCAGGTCAATGCCGGTTATGCCATGGGCTTTAGCACCCGCCAGTTATATCGCTACGTGATTTTGCCGCAATCGTTCCGCACTATTTTGCCGCCACTCAGTTCAGAGCTGACCAACTGTGTGAAGAATACTTCGATTGCCTCACTAGTCGGTGTAGCAGAAATTATTTCCCAGATGAAAACCATCAGTGAATATACCCAGAACACCATCGAAATTTATACCTACGTGACCATCATCTTCATCGTGATTAACTTTTGTTTAATTCAGGCAATGAATATGCTGGAAAAACGCTTACGTGTTCCCGGTCTGATTGCAGGAGATAAATAATGGAATGGCTCACTGCATTTTTAAATGACTTACAACTGTCTGCTCCAGCCTTGTGGCATGGCATGAGCATTACCTTAAAAGTGGTCATCAGTGCGACCATCGGCGGTATTTTGATTGGTACCCTGCTCGCCCTGATGCGCTTGTCTTCATTTAAAGTCCTGAATTTATTTGCGCAAGCTTATGTCAATCTGTTCCGCTCTATTCCTTTGCTGCTGGTGTTGATGTGGTTCTATTTTGCCGTACCGTTTATCTACACGGCTATGACGGGCAATTACCTGACTATTGATACTGCTTTGGTCTCCAGTATTGTGGCCTTCATGCTGTTTGAAGCAGCTTACTTTTCGGAAATTGTCCGTGCCGGTATTCAGTCTATTCCTAAGGGTCAGACTGCAGCAGCCTATGCCTTAGGTATGAGCTATGGCCAGTCGATGCGGCTGATTATTTTGCCGCAAGCATTCCGTAAAATGACGCCTTTGCTATTACAGCAGACCATTATCCTGTTTCAGGATTCGACCATGGTTTATGCCATTGGTTTACTGGACTTTTTCCGGACCAACTATGTCCGCGGCGACCTGATGTCGCTGTTAACCCAATATATTTTATTTGCAGGTTTGGTGTACTTTACCGTGAGTATGATCGCGACCTATGCCGTTAAAAAATTACAAAGGAAGTTAACTGTATGACTGATGGTAAAGTGATGATTGACCTCCAGAATGTCAGTAAGTGGTACAAAGATTTTCAGGTACTGACCGATTGCACCACCCAGATTCATCAAGGTGAGGTGGTGGTGGTGTGTGGTCCTTCAGGTTCAGGTAAATCGACCCTGATCAAAACGGTCAATGGTCTGGAACCGTTCCAGCAAGGCAATATCACTGTTGATGGTATTTCCATTAAAGACCCAAAAACGGACCTGACCAAACTGCGCAGCCGTGTAGGCATGGTGTTCCAGCATTTCGAACTGTTTCCGCACTTGAGCATCACCGAAAACCTGACCATTGCCCAGATTAAAGTCCTAGGTCGTTCGGAAGCTGAGGCCAAGAAAAAAGGCTTGGCTTATCTGGATCGTGTCGGTCTAAGTGCACAGGCCAGCAAGTTTCCGGCCCAGCTTTCAGGCGGTCAGCAGCAACGTGTGGCGATTGCCCGCGCCTTAAGCATGGACCCGATTGCGATGCTGTTTGATGAACCAACCTCAGCCCTTGACCCCGAAATGATCAATGAAGTGCTGGATGTGATGGTAGAACTGGCCAAAGAAGGCATGACCATGATGTGTGTTACCCATGAAATGGGCTTTGCTCGTCAGGTAGCGAACCGGGTGATTTTTATGGATCAGGGCAAAATTGTTGAGGACTGCACCAAAGATGAGTTTTTTAATACCCAACGTAGTGATCGCGCTCAGCAATTCCTGAATAAAATTTTGCACTAAAGCTTTAACTATAAAAAAAAGCAGATCAAATGATCTGCTTTTTTTGGTATTAATTATTCAAGTACCAAGCGTGCATTCACTGGTTGTACAGGACGATTATTGGGATGCTCCATCAAGCTTGAAAATGCCTTAATTTGCTGTTTTGAAGCTTGTTGAATGTCTTTCAGTACAATCCAGCGCACCCCTTCAGAACACGGTGGCGTGGTTAAAGAACCATTAAACCGATAGTAATCCAGATTTTCAGGTAAGAATGCAGCGGCTAAATCCTGATGTTTCAACTGTACCGCATTCCCTGCTTTTTTCGGCAATTCTTTCCAGAGTCGTTTCAGCTTTTTATTTTCCTCACCTTCTTCAAACATGACAGCCACTACGGCTAACTCGCCTTGTTCAGTGGCATGTACCAGATGCATCTCCATGGCAAAACTTTGTCCTTTAATGGTATTTTCGCTTGGGCTATGTAAATGGAATTGTTTGAGATGAAATACCTGTTGCTCTAATTCTAGAGTATTGCCCGGATTAAAATTGATTTGCACGGTACGATTGTTATTGATGATCGTATCCGCTTTTGAACTGTAATTTAATTTTAAAGCAGGCAATTTGGCTGATATGGTTTGATCAATATTAATGGGTGCCTGATTTAGGCCTTCGCAAGCTTTGTATTCAGGCTTAAGCTTAGCCCATTGTGCAGGTGCAGTCTGTTCTGCATATCCCCAGTCAAAGTGGGTGCCTTCTGCTGCAAATGAAGAATTAAAACCCATTAATACCGTTAACGCAAGCATACTCCGCTTCATGTTTAAACCCTAAAATATAATATAAAATGAGCACTTATCTTCTAGTGTTGAAACAGTGATATCAAAACCAAAACTACCATTTCCTTATTGTTTTTGTATCTCATATTGTTTAATTATTCACCTTGTTTGCTTTCAATAAATTTAGCCTTCCTGACTTTATTTTTATCTCACTTAATATTCATTCAGACTTCAAGCCAGAATGATTTTTTCTTAAACGCACTATAATTGATTATAAAATCATCTTAAATTGCGTCATCAAAATGCATTTAATTCATTTATCTTTAAATTTTTTTTAATTTCTCAGATTAACAGTATTGCCACTATTCAGTGCCAAGGCTGAAAGGTTAAAAAACAACCAAAACAGCAAACTCTAAATTTAATCTAATTATCATATATTTATTTATAACTTAATTTTAGAAAAATGCACCATAATGGAGCCAATATTGCCTAATAATGTAAACCTTTGCTTTATATCGAGTCTTAAGCATTTTTTTGCATAAATGATCAAAATTTCCCTTTTTCAAATCTCTTCCTCAAATTCTGCGCCTCGATATACTGATCTTCTTTTTGTGAAAAACAGCACTAAAATGGGGCTAAAATATGCAAAATATAGATTTACTTTTTCTCCTTCTTGGTGCGATTTTAGTGTTAGCCATGCATGCAGGTTTTGCATTCCTGGAACTGGGCACAGTACGACATAAAAATCAGGTCAATGCCCTGAGTAAAATTCTGACAGATTTTTCCATTTCTGCTATCGCCTACTTTTTTGTCGGCTACTATATTGCTTATGGTCAACATTTTTTCCACATCGGTTCAACCTTAGCCGCAGATCATGGCTATAACCTGATGCGCTGCTTTTTCCTGCTCACCTTTGCTGCCGCCATTCCTGCCATTATTTCTGGCGGTATTGCAGAACGCGCCAAAATGCGTTCTCAGGCTATTGCCACTTTAATTTTAGTGGCATTGATCTACCCCTTTTTCGAAGGTATTGCCTGGAATGGCAATTTAGGCTTACAAGATTGGCTAGCCAAAACTTTCGGTGCAGCTTTCCATGATTTTGCCGGTTCAATCGTGGTGCATGCCATGGGCGGCTGGATTGCGTTAGCCGCTGTAATTTTACTGGGTGCACGTCATGGGCGTTATAAAAAAGATGGTCGTGTCAGTGCACATCCTCCTTCTTCCATTCCTTTTTTGGCACTGGGTTCATGGATTTTAATTGTTGGTTGGTTCGGTTTTAATGTGATGAGTGCACAACGTCTGGACGTGATTTCCGGACTGGTTGCCATTAACTCGCTCATGGCGATGGTTGGCGGTACGCTTTCGGCCAACATTGTAGGTAAAAATGACCCGGGTTTCTTGCACAATGGTCCTTTGGCCGGCTTGGTTGCCATCTGTGCAGGCTCGGATGTGGTTCACCCGGTTGGCGCACTGATTATTGGTGCCATTGCCGGTCTGATTTTTGTCAAGCTGTTCACTTACACCCAAAACAGACTTAAAGTGGATGATGTACTCGGTGTTTGGCCCTTACACGGCATATGCGGCACCTTTGGGGGTTTAGCCGTGGGAGTTTTCGGGCAACAATGGCTCGGCGGTTTAGGCGGTGTTTCAATCATCTCTCAACTGATTGGCACCTTACTGGCAATCTCGATTGCACTTACTGGCGGCTTTGTAGTTTACGGTCTGCTTAAAGCCATTATGGGCATTCGTTTATCGCAAGAAGAAGAATTTCGTGGTGCGGACTTATCCATTCACAAAATTTCAGCTAATTCAGAAGAAACCATTTTTTAAAGTTTGGCTTTTAGAGCTTAACTTTTAAACTCAGTTTTCATTTTCAGCGCGACTCGAAAGGGTCGCTTTTTTCTTAGATTTAACTGTCTAAACCAGTTTTACCTTATTCAAAAGACTTCTTTATCAATCATTTTCAATGACTACAAATTGTTCGTAATACAAATTTAAAAATAGATTTTAGTAGGTATTTGATTCATGAGTGTGGCATGGATGCCACAACGTTTCCCACCCCTTGCGCTGCATTTTAAAGCAGTGCTTAAAACTGGCTCAGGATGTTGTGTATGGGAAACAAAAGGTTTTTCTTGCGGACTCAAAATATATTTTGAAATCCTCATTTTGACCTTTCAAAAATAGAGACATTGCCTACACAAAGGTATCAAAATGAAATCACTGAAATGTGAGGCCATGGTGATTTAGATAATCTAATTTTATAGATCATCAACATCATAAAAATTGTTTAATTTCAGCCAGACGTTGAATGCTATGTATGGGCTGAGGTTGTTTAGCCTCATGAAAACCTTGCAGCCATAAAGCCTGCATGCCGGCACTCTTTGCGCCTTGTATATCATTGATGGGATGATCTCCCACAAAAAGGCAGTTTTCTGGTGCAACCGCTAACTTTTGACTGGTATAAAGAAAAATTTCCGGATTTGGTTTACTGATGCCAACCAGTTCAGAACTGACGATTTCATGAAAATAATGACTAAAACCCAAACCCTGTAAAATGGTTAAACGGGTAGCATGTCCACCATTTGAAATGACTGCCAGTTTGTAACCTGCCTGTTTTAATTCAGTTAAGAGCTGACTGGCACCCTGCATGGCCACTGCGGAAAGTCCAAATTGCTGAAACCAGAACTGGGTGAGTTCTTCCAAATCCGGGCGGCTTTTCCAGGTTAATTCTTGCAGCAAAGCATGAGCCACAGATGCAGCAATACTGGGATGGGTGAGCAATTCTTTTTTCGGATAGCCGCCATTATCGATACGACGGATAATGGCTTGTATCTGGCTGATTTCATCATGCGGTAACTGATGCTGATAAGCCTGAGCCAAAAATTGGCTATACGCCAAAATGCTCTGGTCACGATGCGTTAAAGTATTATCAAGATCGAATAAAACAGCTTGAATAGTCATTTAAATCCCAGCCTAAATTTTGTGTTTAATGTAGCACTGACCCTTTGCATCATTATGCTCTTTCCTGGATATGCTTATCAGCATTTGACACAACTTGCCATTTAACCCTTAACCTTTGTACTCTTTTTACCCGCCGATTCAAGCTCGCTTAAGTCTGGATTAAGTTTTTATTGTTGTAATTGCAGTACTAAAATCAATTGATCTTTACTATGCACGATAAGCAACGCTTCATGCTCTATCAGGGCTGTTTCCTTATTATCAGTTTCTGCCTGCTTTTGGTGCTCTTTCCCATCGGTGG
>DFAM01000017.1:0-81830 GCA_002365595.1 Acinetobacter sp. UBA3106
TAATCACAATACAGCCAATTGCCGGATCTTTTTCCAGCTGATCCAGTGCCTGATTGACTTCAACAATCAGCTGGTTATTCAGTGCATTTAACGCTTGCGGGCGGTTTAAGGTAATCAGTCCGACACCGTTGCGTTGTTCTAATAAAATCGTTTGCCATTGCATGAGATAAATCCTTTTAAAATTAGAGGCTGCGTGCAATCACCAGGTGCTGAATATCGCTGGTGCCTTCATAAATCTGACAAATCCGCGCATCCCGATAAATCCGCTCAATCGGAAAATCTTTGAGATAACCATAGCCGCCAAAAATCTGCAGTGCTTTGGAACAGACACGTTCTGCCATTTCCGAAGCAAATAGCTTGGCCATGGAAGCTTCAGTTAAACAGGCTTCACCGGCTTCTTTTTTGCGTGCTGCAAAATGCACCAGTTGCCGTGCCGCTTCAATTTCGGTGGCCATGCTGGCAAGCCTGAAAGAAATCGCCTGCTGTTCAAAAATTGGTTTGCCAAAAGCCACGCGGTCGTGTGCATATTTGGTGGCTTCTTCTAAAGCTGCACGTGCCAGACCCACTGCCTGTGCAGCAATACCGATTCGTCCACCTTCCAGATTGGCCAAGGCAATTTTCAGACCTTCGCCTTCGGCACCGAGTCTTAAACTTTCATGAATGCGGACATCGGTTAAGGCAATCTGACAGGTATCCGAAGCATGCAGGCCGAGTTTTTCTTCCACCCGAATCACTTCATAGCCAGGTGTGTCGCGCGGTACTAAAAATGCACTCATGCCTTTTTTGCCCGCAGCTGGATCAGTCACGGCAAAGACAATAATCATCCCGGCATTGTGGCCTGAAGTAATAAACTGTTTGGCGCCATTCAGAATGTAATAATCGCCATCCTTGACCGCCCGGGTTTTAATCGCGGCAGCATCCGATCCGGTATGCGGTTCGGTTAAGGCAAAGGCCCCAATCATTTCACCTTGGGCCAAAGGCTTTAAAAATTGCTGCTTTTGCTGGTCTGTGCCGAACTTGAAAATCGGTACACAACCCACCGAGTTATGTACGCTCATGATGGCTGAAGTCGCACCATCGGCTGCAGCGACTTCTTCTAAGGCCAGAACATAAGCCAGTGCACCTGTACCGGAACCGCCCCATTCCTCGGGAATCAGCATGCCTAAAAAACCAAGCTCTCCCATTTGGGCCAAGGCCTGTTTAGGAAAAATGCCTTTTTGATCCCACTCGCCGGCAAAGGGTTTAATCTGTTCCTGAGCAAAGCTTTTGGCCATATCCTGAATTAGTTTTTGCTCTTCCGTTAGTTGCATCGATGCTTCCTTCAATCTCTTTATTTGGTCTTCTTATTCAATCTGCTAGCTTTATTGGGTTATGCAGTTTTGGATTGCTGCTTGTTGATTTCCTGATTCCGGAGTAAAAAGCGTTGAATTTTACCGCTTGGGGTTTTCGGCAATTCGGTCACAAATTCAATCAGACGCGGATAGGCATGCGCAGATAAACGCTTTTTCACAAATTGACCGAGTTCTTCTTCCAGATGGGGCGAAGCTGCAAAATTATTCGCCAGAATCACAAAGGCTTTAATCACTTCGGTACGCTCGGGATCAGGTACACCAATCACCGCTGCTTCAATCACGGCATCATGTTCCAGCAAGGCACTTTCCACATCAAATGGACCCACCCGATAGCCTGACGTTGTAATGACATCATCACTACGCCCGACAAAGCTCATACTGCCATCGGCATGAATTTCTGCGGTATCCCCAGTTAAGTAATACTGCCCGACAAATGGAGATTTACGGCTTTCTTCATAGCCAGAGAACCACATCATCGGCGATTGGCTAATATCCACTGCCAGGATGCCCGGGACGTCAGCCGCTAATTCATGCCCCTGTTCATCGACAACGGCAATCCGGTAACCCGGGCTGGCAAAGCCTGCCGAACCTGAACGGACCGGATGTTCCAAGGCATGATGATTACACACCACCATCCCGACTTCAGTCTGGCCATAATGGTCATAAATCGGCACATCCAGCACCTCTTTAAACCAGCGGATCACTTCCGGATTTAACGGTTCTCCCGCACTGCTGACGACACGTAATTTACCGCGCAATTTTGCCATTTGAGCAGGATCTGCTGCCATCAGCATGCGGTAGGCAGTGGGTGCACCGGCAAGATTGGTAATGCCATATTCCTTAACAATTTCGCAGACACTTTCTGCATTAAAACCGCCTTCATAAAATAAGGTCGAGTGTCCAAGCATTAAGGGACCAGTAATCGCGTAATACAAACCGTAGGCCCAGCCGGGATCAGCAATATTCCAGAACGCATCTTCAGGGCTTAGACCGATGGCATTTTGCATATAGCCACCAAAAGCAATCAGTGCTTTCAGCGGAACTTTAAGCGGTTTCGCCGGTCCAGTGGTGCCGGAGGTAAACATCAATAAAAAAGGATCATTGATATCGAGCATTTCCAGCTCACAAGCTTCAGCCTGACGGTTTAATACCGTCCAGAAGCTGAGATCGTGCGGATAACGTTCTGCCTCGCTTTCGGCATGTACCGTCACAATCGGTGCACAGTTGCTGATCTCGGATAATTTCTCCCGATTGGCTAAATCGGTTACTACCAGCTTGCTTTGCGCCAGCTGAATGCGATGCTCGATGGCTTTGGGACCAAAGGCTGTAAATAACGGTTGATAGACCGCACCAATCCGCCAGGTTGCTAAAATGGTAATAATCAGCTCCGGGGTACGCGGTAATAATCCGGAAACGCGGTCGCCTTTACGGATTCCCTGAGATTTTAAAAAGTTGGCAAACTGGCTGGAATATTTTTTCAGCTCGCGAAAGCTATACTGTTCTTTGCGGCCATCTTTGCCATACCAGTACAAGGCAATGGCATCGGAATCGGCATGACGGTCACAGCATTCATAACAGGCATTTACTGCCTGCATTGAACCGGAGAGATACTGACTTGCAACCGTATTTAAATCAAAGTTTTGAACCGTTGTTTGATAATCTAACATGTTAAACCTCAGCCTGAATTTATCGTTATTACTGACAAGGTGTAGTTATTGAAGCGAATCCTTGCTCCATCTGAATCTTTTAAGTTTTAAGCAGGTGGCGTGGTGTATTGATGCATGATGCTGGAGAAGTCCAGATGGGCATCGCCTTCCTGACACAGTTGTTGATAGAGTTTCTGTACCATGCTGCCCAGCACCACCGGCTGATCCACCTGTTGCGCTGCATCCACGGCCAGACCCAAATCCTTCAGCATCAGTTGTGCGGCAAAACCGTCGGTATAACCCCGCGATGACGGCGCATTGGCACAGATATCTGGCCATGGATTATAAATTTCAGAACTCCAGCAACGTCCGGTGGAACTGTTGATCACCCCAGCCAAGGCCTGTGGATCAATGCCCAGTTTGGCCCCGAGTGCCATCCCTTCTGCCACCGCAGTCATGGAAATTCCCAGAATCAGGTTATTACAGATTTTTGCCACCTGTCCTGTTCCCACCGCACCACAATGCACCAGATTTTTACCCATACAGCTGAGAACCGGTTTGACCGCCTCAAAGGTGGCATTATCTGCACCGACCATAAAGGTTAAAGTGCCGTCTTTGGCACCTAAAGTACCGCCGGATACCGGTGCATCACAGACGCGAATCTGCTTGACCTGAGCTGCTGCAGCAACCTCCTGAATGGTTTGCGGATCAATGGTGCTGCTGTCTATACATAAGCTGCCCGCTTGAAGCACCTCCAGAATACCGTGTTCACCAAGATAAACCTCACGTACATGCTTGGCTGCGGGCAACATGCTGACCACGATCTCCGCCTGCTTCGCGGCAGCTTGTGGACTGTCGCAGACGATACCACCCGCTTCTGCAAAATGCTGTAAAGCCACTGCACTTAAGTCATAACCAAAAACCTGATGACCGGACTTCAGCAGATTTTGCGCCATGGAGCCGCCCATGTTGCCTAAACCGATAAATGCAATCTTCATGCTGATGCTCCTTAACGCAGACTGATCGTGGTATTGACACCAGTGGTTTCCTGGTCATCTTCAAACCAGCGGCTGGTAATGGTTTTGGTCTGGGTATAGAACTGCACCGCCTGTTTGCCATAAGGACCGAGATCACCCAGTTTTGAACCGCGTGAACCAGTAAAGCTGAAGAAAGGTACAGGGACAGGAATTGGAATGTTAATGCCCACCTGACCGATATCAATCTGGTTCTGGAAGGTACGTGCCGTATTGCCATTTTGGGTAAAGAGACCAACGCCATTGCCAAATGGATTGGCATTAATTAGCTCAATGGCCTGCTCTAAAGTATCGACATGCATGATCGCCAGTACCGGACCAAACACTTCTTCTTTATAAATGCGCATATCGGTCGTGACCTGATTAAAAATCGTTGGCCCGACAAAATTGCCTTTTTCATAGCCTAGAACCTGTACATCACGGCCATCCAGCAGCAGTTCAGCGCCTTGTTCAACGCCACTGTTAATCAGATCCAGTACGCGTGCTTTGGCACGGGTTGAAATCACTGGTCCAACATCGGTATTTGGCTCGTGTCCGGCATTAACTTTCAAAGTTTTGGTTTTATTGACCAGTTCATCGACCCAGTGCTTGGTATCACCAACCATCACCGCCACAGAAAGTGCCATACAACGTTGACCTGCGGCGCCAAAGGCTGCACCGACCAACGCATTTAAGGTCTGTTCCTTGTTGGCATCAGGCATCACCACGACATGGTTTTTCGCGCCCATCATCGACTGCACACGCTTGCCGTGCTGGCCTGCGAGGTTATAAACATGCGTGCCGACTGCAGTCGAACCCACAAAAGAAATCGCCTTGATGTCACGATGAGTACACAGTAGATCGACCACTTCTTTACCGCCATGGACCACATTCAGTACGCCTGCCGGCACACCTGCCTGAATCGCCAGTTCAACCAGCATCATGGTCGATAGCGGATCCTGTTCAGAAGGTTTTAAAACAAAAGTATTCCCGCAGACAATCGCCATCGGGAACATCCACAGTGGAATCATTGCCGGGAAGTTAAACGGCGTAATCCCTGCACAGACACCTAGTGGTTGCTGCAAGGTATAGGTATCGACACCGCGTGCCACGCCCTCAATATACTCACCCATCTGTAATGAACCGATCGAACAGGCATGCTCGACCACTTCCAGACCGCGCTGGATATCACCTTCGGCATCGGCCAATGTTTTGCCCTGCTCCGCCGTTAATACCTGCGCAATACTTTTTAAATTGGTACGAATCAGATCCTGCAATTTCAGCATAATCCGCATACGGGCTTGAATCGGGGTTTGGCGCCAGCTGGCAAAGGCATTTTGTGCGGCAGCAATGGCGGCATTGACTTCTTCTTCGGTAGCAAATGGCACCTGACCCAAGACTTCCTGAGTTGCAGGATTAACAATATCTTGCCAATGGCTGGTTTTTGATTCGACAAATTCACCATTAATGAGGAGTTTTGCGGTGGTGAATCCGGTACTTTGCTGTGGATGAGAAATGGCGTTCATGGTCGCTCCGTGCTGGGTTGTTATTGTCGTTGTATCTGCCTTTACTGGCTTTTATGTAACGTATAATTTTTACGCTGTTTCAGCAGACTAACAAAGAACACTTTGACCACCAATAGAAATTGGTGCACGATGGTTGTGCAAATATGCACAGGAATTTAACAGGATGTTAAATAAAAAATGAAAGTGGATTGGGATCATTTACGCTTTTTTCTGGTTTTGGCGCGTGCTAAAACGCTCACCAATGCAGCACGCTTGATTGGGGTTGAACACAGTACCGTAGCGCGGCGAATTCAGGCCCTGGAAAGTACTTTAGGTACGCAATTGTTTAAGCGCGAAGCCACCGGTTATGAACTGACCTCGGAAGGTCTGGCACTGGTGCCGCGTGTCGAACAGATGGAGCAGTCCTTTATCCAGATTGACAAGCGCCATGATCCCTTGCAAGGTCGGGTCCGGATTGGTGCACCAGAAGGCTTTGGAACTGCATTTTTAGCGCGGTTACTGGCTGAGTTTTCCCAGCATTATCCCTCCTTAACCATCGATTTAATTCCGGTTCCGAAGACCATTAAATTGTCACATCGTGAAGCCGATATTGTGATCGCGATTGACCGTCCCAAATCTGGTCCCTATATCATTACTCGTTTGTCTAATTACTGTTTAAAGCTATATGGCAGCCAGCATTATTTACAGCAAAATCCGGAAATTAAAAAACTGGAAGACCTCCAGCAGCACCGTTTTGTCGATTATATTGATGATCTGGTCTATAGCACTGCACTTTATTCGCTGGAGCGTCTTCCCTTGCAGGTCAGTGCCTGTTTTCGCAGTAACAGTATTCTGGCGCAGGAGATTGCGGTTCGCGCAGGAGCCGGGCTGGCTATTTTGCCGAAATTTCTGGTCAATGATAAAAGCGAACTCAAAGAGGTTCTGGGCGATCAGGTCAGTTTTACCCACACTTTCTGGATGCTGACCTTGGTCGATCTGCAACATGAACCGAAAATTAAACTGGTCTGGGATTTCTTACGTAAGCAGGCTGATCTTCAGCAAGACTTGTTGATGGGTAGATGAATATTGAACATACTGTTCACTTTGCATAGCTATGTACCTTAGTTAAATCAACTGAAACAACAACGTATCGATACAGCAAATGAACGTATCACAACATTCCCGACGCGCATGCCTTGTTAAATTAACAGTCGATGATTCGCAATGTTTAATGAGATACGGGAAAATAATATGAAAATTCTGATCGTTCTGACTTCACATGACCAACTCGGTGACACGGGTAAAAAAACCGGCTTCTGGCTGGAAGAACTGGCTGCACCTTATTATACGTTTATCGATGCCGGTGCAGAAGTCACATTGACCTCTCCTGCAGGTGGTCAGCCACCATTAGATCCAAAAAGTAATGAGCCGGATGCGCAAACTGAAACTACCAAACGCTTTGAAGCAGATGAAGTGGCCAAGCAGGCTCTTGCCAATACGCATAAACTGAGTGAAGTTCTCAATCAGGATTTTGATGCCGTGTTCTATCCGGGTGGTCATGGGCCATTATGGGATCTGGCCAAAGACCAGAATTCCATTTCTTTAATTGAGCAGACCTTGCAGGCAGATAAACCTGTTGCGCTGGTCTGTCATGCACCCGGTGTCCTGCGTGATGTGAAAGATGCCGAAGGCCGTTCGATTGTAGAAGGCAAGACAGTCACCGGTTTTACTAATACCGAAGAAGACGGCGTAGGTCTAACCGATATTGTGCCATTTTTAGTGGAAGACATGCTGAAAGAAAAAGGTGGGAAATATTCCAAAGCTGAGGACTGGCAGGTGCATGTACAGAAAGATGGTTTACTGATTACCGGGCAGAATCCGGCCTCTTCTGCCGCGACTGCTGAAGCACTATTAAAATCACTCAATAAAGTAGGGAGTAAAGTGTAGAAAGAGCTCTTAACTCAGTAGGTTCTTTTAATTGGGATTCAATAGCTTAATTTAATTTCAATTAGTCTGATTAAGATACTAATATCCGCAAATAAACCCTTAGATTAAATGATTTAATTTAGGGGTTTATGACTTTCATTGCACATACATGAAGAAGTTAAACTCTTCCTAATTTGTGCGAACTTAAGTTGCCACTTGGGTATGAGCTTTGCCTGATTCAGTATGCGCATAAATCGGCAAATTTTATCTACGGTAAGCATCCATTACATTTAATAACTGATATTTATGAATTGAATCTTGAGTGCTGGCAAATATAGCTTAGGCTACATCTCAAATAAGTGTACTTCTATTCATAATATTTGATTCCTCAACGTTTAAATGAGTTTTATCCTCAGTTATGTTTTTGTTTCTGATATATACAAATAGTTTTTTGCAGCACATATTCATTTTATCTATATTAAATAAAAAGCTCATCTTTCGATAAGCTCTTCTATTTAACAAATATTATAAGTGATCTGAATCACTACTCTATTTTGCGAAATCTTTTAATAATGCTTTTCTAACAATTTCATCAAAGTCAGCTTTGGAATACGCAGGTTTGTTCTTTATAACTTTTAGACAATAATTTTTAAATAGGCTTATACCAAGCAAATTCCATAGTTTCATTGCTCACCTCAACTGTTTAATGCTTGAGTATAAAACTAGCATTAGAATTTGTATCCTTCTAATCTTGTTTTGATTATTTTTTGTACTATATGTAAATAAAAGCATTCGAATATAAGTTAAACGGTAAATAAAAATTTCATTACTTAGCGGGCTTTAGATCAAGTTCGTATTTTAACCAACGCTGCATGCGACATATTCCTTGCTAGAAGTTCAATATACCTACATTGCCTCCGATTTTACGGCTGTATACTATTTTTACTCAAGATTTAGGCATTGCTTGCTTTATGTCCGACTTTCAGCTTTCTTTAAGTGAATACTTGTCAATGGTTCAGGAGGTTATCAAAATAACCTTCGATGAGTCGGTATGGGTCAAAGCTGAGATCCGTAATCTGAGTATTAAAGGCGGCCACTATTATTTAGAGCTGGCAGAAAAAGAAGAAAATACAGATAAAGTTATTGCCAGTTGTAAAGCGACAATCTGGAAGTTTTCAGCAGCCAAAATGGTTTTAAAATTCGAACGTGAAAGTGGTATTGAGCTATCTAAGGATCTAAATGTCCTGATTAAAGTTAAAGCTACATTTAATCCACAGTATGGTTTTTCCCTCAATATAGAAGATATTAATTCAAGTTATACCCTGGGTGATATTGCACAGCGCTATCAGCAAATATTAGAACGCTTAACCAAAGAAGGTTTAGCCGATAAAAATAAACTCCTCCCCACTCCGTTCGATATTCAAAACGTTTTGGTGATTGCTCCGGAAAATGCGGCGGGTTTAGGTGACTTCAAGAAAGATGCTGATACTTTAAATAAAGCCGGTGTTTGTCATTTCGTTTATCACACTGCCACCTTTCAGGGAAATACCGCTGCAGTTTCAATTATCAATTCATTGGGCGATGGTTTACGTCAGTGGGCTAAAGACTTTAAAGCCGCACCAGATCTAATTGTAATTATCCGGGGCGGCGGTGCTGTAAATGATCTGGCTTATTTAAATGACTATGATTTAGCGGCCCTGCTCTGCAAACGTACAGTTCCGGTCTGGGTCGGTATTGGCCATGAAAAGGACCGCACCATTTTGGATGAAATCGCTCACCGGTCATTTGACACCCCAAGTAAAGTGATTGGCGGTATTCGCAATGTGATTGTGGAACGGACTCAGAAAGTACTGGAATCACTACAGACGATCAAGCTTTTATCTCAGCATCAAATCACGGCATATCAAAGCCAAAATGATCAATACATCAGAGTAATTAAAACGCTTGCTCATGGCCAAATCAATGAAGCCAGTAAAACCCTGGATTTAATAAAAGACACCTTACAGTACTTAGCGCAGCAGCAAATTAAACTGGCTTCCAAGCAGGTTGAATCATTAATGCGTGAAGTCCTATTACAGAATCCGCGGCATGTTATGGCCAAAGGTTTCGGTATCGTCCGCAGCCAAGGCAAAGCTATTCATTCTATTCAACAGATTTCGGATGACAGTCTTCAGGTAGAATTACAGGATGGCACCATTGAAGCCCACGTGACAAAGGTAATAAGCAATGACTAAAAAAGAATTAACGTTTAAAGAAGGTTATGAAATTCTTCAGAAGAATGCTGAGCTGCTGCAATCACAAGAAGAGCCTGATATTGATAACTTGATGAAAATCGTTGAAGAGTCGATGTCTGCTTACAAAGCCTGTAAATCACGTGTTGATGCAGTGCAGCAGGCTTTGAATGAGACTTTTAAGGAGTAGGTTTAAGCTAAAGACCTGAATAAAACTAACCATGTGATTTCTTGGGATGACTTGTTTAAAAGCTTAGCTAGAAACACTGATGAAAAAAGTACTCCAAACTAAAATTGGAATGGATGGTAACTGAGAAGGTCAACCCTAGCTAATTTTAAGGGCGCAAAAATTAAATACCTCGTGAATGGGATTTCTTCACATGTCTCTATATTTTCTGTTTTTATAAGAATGGCGATCTTTGGCATGATCTCTATTCTGGTAGCTGTGGAGTGCAACTATGTGAAATGATTTTCTTGCATCTAATAGTTAAGGACACATCCTCGCAATGAGGGGTTTTTATTGCCTGTGCTTTTTACACTGCTAATTTTTTTATTGCTTACATAGTACTTATATAGGATTCAGAATTAAAAAAGCACCTAAGAGAATCGCTCTTAAGTGCTTGTTATATATGGTGGGCCCAGACAGACTTGAACTGTCGACCAACGGATTATGAGTCCGCTGCTCTAACCAACTGAGCTATAGGCCCTATATTCTGAAAGCTATATTTATCAATAATTTCAGACGAAAAGCATACTAGCGAAGATTTTTTTAAAAGACAAGCCCTTTCGTTTCTGCCTGCACACTAACTCAACAATCTTGGTTAACTTTTAAACGGCAATTTTTTTTAAAAAACTTCATTCCTCACCTATCTTCAACACCGCGCAAATCGAATCATTCGCTTAATAAAAAAATGCGATCCAAAGAAATTTTAGAAAGAACATTAAAATCAATGATTAAACTACAAAATTGAAGATATACACCTACTTTGACAATCAGAACATTTAACACGCTTAGAGTGCTGCTTTCTCAATTCTTCCAGTAAGAAGGAATAAAAAAGTAAGCTAAAAAATCTATGCTGTAATGAATTGCATTGTTCAGGCCAAAATCATGTGATAAAGATGAATTTCTTATACTTAAAAACTCTTATTTTAATTTTTATTTAGATTTTAAATCAGAATTCTTAAAACCTAAATAATAAAATTATTTAAGCGAGGACTACAGATTAAAACTAAAGACTGCGTTCTTTTTGCTCTTCAATGCGAATTTCGATTAAAGACCATACAACAACGAGCATAAACAAGCAAACCGCTAATAGAAAAGTCGAAACATACATCATTCTTTTCAATCCTCATTAAACAAATGCCGAAAAAGGACAGGTGCTTAAAAAATTTTATCTTCGACAAAAGTCTAATAGGTATTTTTTCATCTGAATAGCCACAATTAAGTCTTATTTTATATTGAATTATATCTTTAAAGTCTTTATCAAGACTGTTTTATATATACAACCAATTAATGGCTGCATTTTTAAAAGCTATGTATAGTGTATTTATTTGATTATTTTTAACGCATCAACACTTGACTATAAATTCGAACAGGCAGAAATTAACCTCCTTTCGTATTGTCAAATATCCCCTACCTCCATGTTAAAAAAATTTATTGGTGAATCTGCATTTAAGCTTGCAGGATGGAACTATCATATTGAACCAGATGTACTTGAAAATAAGCAGGTCATTGTCGGATTTGAACATACTTCCATGATGGATGCAGTGCTTTCACTAGCACTATTCCAGATTTATGATATAAAAATTCATACCCTGATTAAAAAAGAATTATTTAAAGGTCCCATGAAACCTTTATTAGAGGCCATTGGAGGAATTGCTGTCGATCGAAAAGCAAATAAGGATATCGTTTCGCTTATGGTCGAGCATTTTCAGCAGAATGAAAAATTTAATCTGGTGATTGCTCCTGAAGCAACCCGTGCCAAAACAGGTGAAGTCAGAAAACCTATTCGTACAGGTTTTTGGCACATTGCCAAAGCTGCAGGTGTACCTATCGTTTTAATGTATGCCAATTCTCAGACCAAGGAAGGTGGGATTTTAGGGAAAATTTATCCAACAGAAATTAATCACGACCTGGCTTTGTTAAAACAGCTCTATAAAGAAAAGGTAGGACTGGATATTATTATTCCAGAACCTAAAAACATTGTTGAAAATAAAAACTAACCGGCATTTGTTTAAAAACTCAAAACCTAGCCCTTTCTAAGAAAAAAGGGCTTATGGTAGAATTTGACACATTCGATTAGGCATAAAGCCAATCTATAAGGAGCATATTTCGCATGGCGGGTCATTCCAAGTGGGCCAATATCAAACATCGTAAAGCAAAACAAGATGCTAGCCGTGGTAAAGTTTTTACCAAATACATTCGTGAATTAACCACAGCTGCAAAACTCGGCGGCCCAGATGCGGGAAGTAACCCTCGTCTACGTGCTGTTGTCGAAAAAGCATTGTCTGTAAACATGACACGTGATGTGATTAACCGTGCCATCCAACGTGGTGCTGGCGGTGAAGATAATGATGATTTAAAAGAAGTGACCTACGAAGGTTATGGCGTAGGTGGTGTTGCTGTTATTGTTGAAACAATGACTGACAACTTAAACCGTACTGTCCCTGACGTTCGTCACTGTTTCTCAAAAACAGATGGTAACTTGGGTACCAATGGCTCAGTTGCATTCCTGTTCACTAAACGTGGTGAAATCACTTTTGAAGATGTTTCTTTAGAAGACCAGATTATGGATGTGGCTTTAGAAGCAGGTGCAGAAGACATCGAAGTTTCAGAAGATGAAATCGTGGTCATTACCACGCCAGAAGCTTTCGGTGAAGTTCAGGATGCCTTGACCGCTGCCGGTCTTAAATCTGACAATGCTGAAGTTGTGATGAACCCATCAACCAAAGCTGAAATCACAGATATCGACCAAGCGAAAAAAATCATGAAAATGATTGATATGCTTGAAGATCTTGATGATGTTCAAAATGTTTATACTAACGTTGAATTCTCAGATGAAGTATTAGAGCAACTAGAAAACTAATACAGCATACGCAAGCTGAATTTAAAAACGCACCTGATGGTGCGTTTTTTTATGGTTTTTAAAGGATTTTGCATGCACATCACTGCCAGACAAACATAGCAATAAGATAAATACTCAACTCAAACCCGGTTAAGTAAACCACTACAGTTCAACACCTTGTATTCTTTAATCACAAAGCTGGAATGCAATGCTACTACATGCTCAATTTTACCAATCCGCTTTAAAAGAATTTCACTATAATTTTCCATATCTTTAGCCACCACTTCGACAATAAAATCAGCAGATTGTCCAGTAACTAAAAAGGCATTAATGACTTCAGGAATACTTTCCAGTTCCTCTAAAAATTTGGCAAAGGTATCGGTATCATGTTTATTCAAAGAAACTTGCAATAAAACATGCAAGCTAAAACCCAACTTGGCATAGTTAATATCACGCTTTAAATGAGTCATGATATTGGCTTCAATTAAATGCTTGATCCGTCGATGCACAGAACTTACTGAAAGGTTAATGCGCTCTGACAGCTCATTTAAGTTGACATCTTCATGACTCAATATTTCAAGGATCTGTTTATCGAAACGATCTAGTTCCATTTTATACTCTTTTCAATAATCACTAGCTAAGCAAAATATTACAGTTATCTCAGTTATACAATAATTACTTATTTTTCACAAAATTTTAATATCCTGAAAATATTTTCCAAAAGCTTGCTTAGTGATAAAGAATTTTTTGATTGCTACCTAAATTACCACTGGTCATTTAAGTACAAAAAACGACCGATAAATTTTTAATTAAAAATATATTTTTCAATTGGTTAATTTTAAAAATCAGCTTTCTACAGGCTTACTTGTCTGAGTATCCAACCTACGATGAATGCTCATCTTTTAAAACTGTATAGAAATAGATTAAAAGAGAAACGCTCTAATAAAACAAAAAATAGGCATTTTTAAAAATCATTTATACACAAGGAATGGTCATGACTTTTCAACTTTTAAGCTTAATAAAAACTAAAGTAAGTCCTGTCTTAACCGCTGAAACGCAAACTAAAAGCTTATTAAGTGATTTTCTCGGTGAAAGTACATTAGGCACTCTCACCAATCTTATTACTAATCTGACTGGCTCCATCACTCAACCTTCAGTTAGCTCATTATTAAATAACCTTCTCCCTGGCAGTAAACTGAGTACAACAAATCTCAGTAATTTATTAACTCAATTTTCTGGTTCAAATACTTCGAGTTTAAATTTTTAAAACCTGATCAACAGTTTAACTCAATCAAATAGTGGCAGTTTTAGTATTCCTTAAATTATCAATTTATTGAGTGGCCTATTGGGCGGCGACTTTAATCTGGATACGATTACAGATGGACAGCTCATTGGCGACACCCCAACCCCCTTACCTAACCTGTCTGATTTATTCCAAGGCAACAGCAGTTTAGGCAATATCGATTTAAGCAATACTGCTCCGGGTCTTACAGGCTCACTTCCTGAAATTTTGAGTACCAGTACACAACCGAATTACGATGCAACATCGCTACCGACATCCACACCAGGTTTAGAACTCGATCAACCGATCGTCTTTGGTTAAGTCATTTTTGCGTAAAGGCATTTGCTTTGCAAAATACGCGCTTTAGAGCGCATATTTTTATGCATTCCTTTTAAACTCCACGCCAATCGACACGTGCATTACGTTCAGTTTGATATATACGCAGCACATATTGGCCCAAAGGTAATGTCATTAAATGCTCTTTATATTGACGAAATTCTTCAGATAAGGTTTCACCCTGCTCTTTTTCCCAAGGTGTACCCGGAATTTCCAGAATTGGTGCAAGCATCGAACAGACCGCGATATCCGCAAGACCAAGACGTTCTCCGACAAAATAACGCCCATGATTTTCAATCAATCTTTCATTTAAACTTTGGATGATGCTATCCATTTGCAGTTTAGATTCAGCCACCTTGTCTGCATTCAGTTGATAGCCTTTAGAAAGCAAGGCTTTGATAATCGGTTTGGAATATTTTTCAAACTGACGTAAATAACCCTTTTCACCAATTAAGATATCTAAAGATTCTTCACTTTCTGACAAAGTATGAGCAAGTCCCCAACGGCGCACATGTCTACCCAGCTCGGTGGCAAGACTATTGATTTCCAAAGCCAGTTGACGTTGCTGCGGATCGGCACGCAATAAAGAATGCTCGGGATATACCTCATCCAGATATAAGGCAATTTCAGTCGAGTCCGCAATCCAGTGTTCCTGATCACGTAAAATTGGTAAACGGTTTTGTCCTGTTTTTAATTGGGCAAATGCACGATGCACTCCGGGAATCAGATTATGGGCCACATAATCCAGCTCTTTATAGTCGAGCAACCAGCGCGCTTTTTCACAAAAATGAGATAAAGGAAACTGGTATAAAATTCGCATAAAAACTCCGCGTTTATTTTTTTAGTTCTGCCAAGTCAAAACCATCTAATTCAGTCGGATACTTTAGTCACCCTGCCCCGGAATTACAATGCACTTTTTATTCAAAATCGTATGCCTAAAAACTGTATCATCTTCCTTTATTTTTATATGTTTTTTTGTCTTGATTATCTTCAAAGTAGATAACCTGCGCTTGTTAGCCCTGCAAAAAGTTCTCAAAAAAAAATATTTTTTTGATTTTTAAACATTTAACTTATTCAAATTCAATCATAATCTAGCATTTTTTATCTTAAATAAGATTTTTCATAAGCTTTGCACAAGCAATTGCTTAATTTTAAATTCAATTACTTGTAGCGTTTTGATATCGATTTAAGGTGTCATTATGTCTCGTTTAATTTCAGAAAATGTTCATGTAATTGAAAATGATCTTGAAGCCATTCATGCTGCTTATCATGTAGCAGATTTTGCATTGGAAGGTCGCAATGACCGTGATCAACAACGCTTATTGCCTTTTGCAGAAATTGATTTATTCAGCCAGAAAGGCTTAGGTGGTATTCGAATTCCAAAACAATTTGGTGGTCCTTTCGTATCCAATAAAACTTTGGCACATGTCTTTCGTATTATTAATAAAGCCGATTCCAGCGTGGGACAAATTCCGCAAAACCAGATTGCCTTATTGAATATGATCCAGATTATGGGCACGGATCAACAAAAACAGTTTATTTATAGCGAAATTTTAAAAGGTAAGCGTCTGGCCAATGGTGGACCGGAACGTCATACCAAAGACAGTAAAACCTTAAATACGCTGTTAACCCTTAAAGATGGTCATTACTTTGTAGATGGTGAAAAGTTTTATTCCACCGGTAGTAGTTTTGCCCACTGGCTAGCGATCAAAGCCATTCATCCAGAAGGTCATGTGGTTTTAACGATTGTGAATCGTGAAGCTGCCGGTGTTGAAGTTATTGATAACTGGAATGGTTTTGGTCAGCGTACCACTTCAAGTGGCACGGTCAGACTCGAGCATGTTGAAGTTGATCCCCTGCTGATTTTTGATGAACGCCTACTTTCCAGTCAACCCAATTACCGCGGTGCTTATTCACAATTACTACAAGTTGCGATTGATGTCGGCATTGCTGAAGCAGCATTTGCCGATACCGTTACAGCCGTACAGAAAGCACGTCCGATTGTCGATGCACATGTGGAAAAAGCCAGTTTTGAACATTACACCTTGCAGGAAGTCGGCAAATCTTCAGTACTGCTGGATGCTGCCATTTTACTACTCGATGAAGCAGCTGAGTATTTAGATGAACTGGACCAACTCGATGCCGTAACGGATGAACAGGCGGCTAAAGCCTCGATTCTTGTGGCAGAAGCAAAAATCTATGCCAATGATGCGGCACTGCACATTTCTGAAAAGTTACTGGAACTTGGCGGTAGCCGTTCCAGTCTCAGTCAGCACAACCTGGATCAACACTGGCGCAATGCCCGTGTGCATACCCTGCATGATCCAATCCGCTGGAAATTACATGCACTTGGGGATTATTACCTGAATCATAAACTTCCTGCCCGCCACGCCTGGATTTAAGGATACCGCTCATGACTTCATATCAAAATATTATTCCATTCAACGCAGAGCAGCTGGCACACGCGCATATTATTCAGTCTGATGCCGAAGCGCTGGAAATCGCAAGTAATTTAGCTGAACAATTCAAAGCAGGAGCTGTGCAACGCGATGCCGAACGGATTCTGCCTTTTGAAGAAATTGAAGCCTACAGCCAGTCTGGGTTATGGGCCATTACCGTACCCAAGCAATATGGTGGCGCGGAAGTTTCCAGCTATACCGTGGCGCAAGTGATTGCCTTAATGAGTGGTGTCGATGGTTCGATTGGCCAAATTCCGCAAAACCATTTTTATGGACTGGAAATCCTGCGTAATAACGGAACTGAACAACAAAAACAGAAGTTCTATGCCGAAGTTTTAAAAGGTGCCCGCTTTGGCAATGCTCTAGCAGAGTTTAAAACCAAGACTGCGGCTCAACGCCAAACAGCTATCCGAAAAAATGCGGCAGGTTATGTGATTAATGGTGAAAAGTTCTATTGCACCGGCAGTTTATTTGCTCATCGAATTCCAACACTGGTGGTCGATGAACAGGATCAACAGTTTCTGGCTTTTGTGCCACGTCATAGCGAAGGCCTAACTTTAATTGATGACTGGAGCGGGTTTGGGCAACGCACGACCGGAAGTGGCACAGTGAAATTCAACAATGTGCAGATACTGGCTGAAGATGTAGTGCCGTTTGATCCTGCCTACTCCACACCGACCATTTCTGGTCCGTTTGCGCAATTGATGCATGCTTCTATTGAAACCGGAATAGCCCGTGCCGCATTTGAAGAAACCTTAAACCGTGTGCGTCAAGCGCGTCCATGGATTGATTCAGGTGTCGACAAAGCCACTGATGATCCACTGACGCTGTTTGAATTGGGTCGCATTGTTGCCGATGTGCGTGCTTCTGAAGTGTTACTGAAACAGGCAGCGCGTTCTATTGATGCGGCCATACCTGCACCTACAGCAGAAAATATTGCCAAAGCCTCTCTCGATGTTGCCAAAGTTCGTGCGCACAGTACTGAAACAGCCTTAAAAGCATCGTCAAAACTGATTGAACTTGCAGGTAGTCGGGGCAGTCAACGGGAAGATGGTCTGGACCGCTTTTGGCGCAATGCTCGCGTACATACCCTACATGATGCGGCGCGATGGAAATATTATTTCATTGCTAATCATGTGTTAAACGGTATATTGCCACCGCGTCGGGGAACATTGTAATGACAACGACCTCAACACCAAAGACAGCAAAGAAAATCTTGCTCAATGCTTTTGATATGAACTGTGTCGGTCATATCAACCACGGTTTATGGACCCATCCACGGGATGAATCGCATCGTTTTAATGAACTCAGTTACTGGACGGATTTGGCTCAAACTTTGGAACAAGGCCTGTTTGATGGCTTGTTCATTGCCGATATTACCGGGGTTTATGATGTCTATCAAAATGGCATTAACCTGACTTTAAAAGAGTCGATTCAGCTACCGAGCCATGATCCAAGCACCTTGGTTTCAGCGATGGCTGCGGTGACAAAAAATCTAGGTTTTGGCATTACGGTAAATTTAAGTTATGAATCGCCTTATCAGTTTGCCCGCCGTTTTGCCAGTCTTGATCATCTCACTCATGGCCGTATCGGCTGGAATATTGTCACGGGTTACTTAGACAGCGCACAGCGATTAATTGGTGAAAAAGGCTTGAAAGACCACGACCTGCGCTATGAACAGGCCGAAGAATTTTTACAGCTTTGCTATAAGTTCTGGGAAGGTTCCTGGGAAAATGATGCCATTCTAAAAGACAAACAAAATCGTACTTTTACCGATCCTGCCAAAGTGCATTCAGTTCAGCATGATGGTCAGTTTTACCAAAGCCAAGGTGTATTTCAAGTTTCACCATCGATTCAACGCACCCCTGTTTTATTCCAGGCGGGTGCCTCTCCTCGTGGTTTAGCTTTTGCGACTCAACATGCAGAAGGCATGTTCATTGGGGGTGATCAACCCGAGAAAATCAAAAAACAGGTCGATCAAATTCGTCAGCAAGCCACCAATCAAGGACGTGACCCTGAAGCGATTAAAATCTTTGTCGGCATTACCGTGGTGACTGCTGAAACGGATCAATTGGCGCAGCAAAAACTGGATGAATATATTGCCTATGCCAGTCCTGAAGCAGGTTTAGCGCATTTCTCCAGTTCAGTCGGTATGGATTTGTCTAAATTTGCCGATGACGAAGCCATTCCTTACCAAAAAACCAACAGCATTGCTTCGGTGAACAATAAGTTTAAAGAACAGAAAATCACTAAAAATGATTTAAAAGCACAGCATGTTCTCGGTGGACGTTATCCCCTGATTGTTGGCAGTGGTGCTACCGTAGCAGAAAAACTAATTCAATTAATGGATGAAACAGGCATTGATGGATTTAACCTGACCCGCACCGTTGCCCCTGAATCACACCACGATTTTATTCAATGGGTCATTCCTGAATTACAACAACGCGGTCGCTATAAAACCGCATATGAACACGGCAGTTTAAGACACAAACTTTTTCAGCAGGGAGATCAGCTTTCAGCATCTCATCCTGTTCAGCAATTTCGATGTCAAAGCTCCGCCTCAACTTCGAACTCTCACTTAAATCAAAAACAATCCGCATAAATTTTGAGGTGCAACATGGCACAAACAGCGAAAACCAAATTCAGCATTATTGGGGTGTTTATTGCCGCCGTCATTATTGGACTGGTGGTATGGAACCAACAAAAGAAATCCGCTTCGGATGAACTGGTGATTGGCATTAGTCCATCCTTTGCCAAGCCTTTACAGGTGGCAGCAAACGAGGCCAAGCAGCAAGGTGTAAATGTCAAACTGGTAGAATTTTCCGACTGGAATACACCTAACATTACCCTGAATCACGGTGATATTGATGCCAATTTCTTCCAGCATCAACCATTTTTAGATAATGCGAAGAAAGAAACCGATTTCAAGATCAAGGCATTTGCCAAAGGTGCAGCAACGCATGTCGGTTTGTATTCCAAGAAAATCAAAAGCTTTGATGAGTTAAAAGATGGCGCTAAAGTCGTGGTTCCAAATGACCCGGTGAATCAGGGACGTGCTCTACTGCTTTTACAACAGGCAAAACTGATCACCCTCAAAGACCCAGAAAACTATTTATCTAGTCTGAAAGACATCGTGACCAATCCTAAAAAATTGCAGTTTGTCGAAGTGGAAGGCCCACAAACTGCACGTGCCATTGATGATGTCGATCTGGCTTTTGGCTACCCGCATTACTTACGTTTAGCGAAAACGGCTGATCCTGAACAAGCGCTGTTATTTGACTCTAACACTGACACACGCTACGCCATCTTGTTTGCAGTACGTGATGACTACCAGGATAAAAATGACAAGCTGAAAAAATTTGTTGAAATCTATCAGAACTCGGCAAAAGTGAAACAGGCTTTGGATGCAGATTTTGGTGCCAAACTCTGGTTCCCGGGCTGGAAATAAGGAGAATATCCATGGTGAGTTTTGGTTCAAAGGTGGACTTCTCTATCCCCCACATCAAAATCCGGAATCTAAACAAATATTATGATGTTCAAGGTAGCCCGGTTCATGCATTGAAAGACATTAACCTCGACATTGCAGAAGGTAAAATCTTCGGGATTATCGGTAAGAGTGGTGCAGGTAAATCATCATTATTGCGTACCTTAAATGGGCTAGAGCAGATCAGTGAAGGTCATATCCACATTCACCAGCAAGATCTGGCCGAAATGAAACATTCTGAACTGATCCAGCTGCGTCAGCGCATCGGCATGATTTTCCAGCATTTTAATTTAATGTCCGCCAAGACGGTGTGGGAAAATGTCGCCTTGCCGCTTAAAGTCTCGAATTATCAAAAAGATGAGATTGACACTCGTGTCAATGAGGTCCTGCAACTGGTCGGACTCAGCGATAAAGCTCAGCACTACCCTTCACAATTATCCGGTGGACAGAAACAGCGTGTCGGGATTGCTCGTGCCTTGGTCCATCATCCGGAAATTCTGCTGTGCGATGAAGCAACTTCTGCCCTGGATCCGGAAAGTACATCGGTGGTGTTGTCCCTGCTGAAAGAAATTAATCAGAAACTCGGCATTACTATTGTACTAATTACCCATGAAATGCAGGTCATCCGTGAAATTTGCGATCAGGTGGTAGTGATTGAACACGGTGAAATTGTCGAAGCAGGTGAAGTCTGGTCGGTCTTTTCCAATCCACAGCAGGACATTACCCAGGAACTTTTGAATCTGGAACAGCTGGAATTACCTTTTGCCATCAGCCCAAAAGTCATTGCCGAAAGTTCACATAGCATTTTAAAGCTGCGTTATGCCTCTGATGTTCAGCACGCTCCAGATCTAAAAGATATTTTTGGCCAGTTTGATACACCGGTGCATTTATATCAAAGCCACATCGACACTATTCAGAACCATCTGGTCGGTAGTTTTATTGTGGCTGTGCCTGAGCTCAATACAGATCTAAAACAGCTTCAACAAAAATTAAACCAGTACATTGCACAGATTGAGGTGATTGGCTATGCACGACCAGCTCATTGATTTATTACTGACCGGAACGATTGATACTTTATTGATGGTCGGTGTGTCAGCAATCGTCGCATTCTTGATGGGTCTGCCGATGGCTATCATTTTAGTCAGCACATCAGAACACGGTATTTATCCTTCCAAAAGCATCAATCAGGCTCTGGGTTGGGTGGTCAACATTACCCGCTCTATTCCCTTCCTGATTTTAATGGTTGCTCTTATTCCATTGACCCGACTCATCGTTGGCACCAGTTATGGGGTATGGGCAGCGGTAGTACCGTTGACCTTGGCAGCAACACCTTTCTTTGCCCGTATTGCTGAAGTCAGTTTACGTGAAGTCGATCAGGGCCTGATTGAAGCAGCTCAGGCAATAGGCTGTAACCGCAAACAGATCATCTGGCATGTACTGCTGCCTGAAGCCCTACCCGGCATTGTGGCCGGATTTACCGTGACCTTAGTCACCATGATCAACTCTTCTGCTATTGCCGGAGCTATTGGCGCGGGTGGTTTGGGCGATATTGCCTACCGTTATGGTTATCAGCGTTTTGACATGCAAATTATGCTGGCCGTGATTGTGGTGCTGGTAATTTTAGTGATGCTGGTTCAGGCCGCCGGCGATTCCATCTCCAGCCAACTGGATAAACGCAAAATTTAAATCCTTATCCATTTTATGAGTTTTCAACAAAGCACCCAGCCATGACCTGACTTTGTCATGGCTTTCATGTAAAATCATCGGCAATTTTTAAATAACACGTTGTGAGTCATTTCATGGGTTTTAATTGCGGTATTGTCGGCTTGCCGAACGTTGGTAAATCTACACTTTTCAATGCATTGACTAAAGCTGCCATTGCTGCAGAAAACTTCCCGTTCTGTACCATTGAACCAAACACCGGTATCGTGCCTGTACCTGATCCACGTTTAGATAAATTGACTGCTATTGTTGGGCCTCAACGTGTCATTCCAACGACTATGGAATTCGTTGATATTGCTGGTCTTGTTGCGGGTGCATCTAAAGGTGAAGGGTTGGGTAACCAGTTCCTTGCCAACATCCGTGAAACTGATGCCATTGCCCACGTGGTTCGCTGTTTTGAAGATGAAAATGTCATTCATGTGAACGGAAAAATTGACCCGCTGGATGATATTGCCACCATCAATACAGAACTTGCACTGGCTGACCTGGAAACTGTAACTAAAGCAGCAACACGTTTGGCCAAATCTGCCAAAGGTGGCGACAAAGAAGCAGTTGCGACTAAAGCTGTTCTAGACAAAATTTTGCCTTTACTGGATGAAGGTAAACCTGCTCGTGCAGCCGACCTCGATGATGACGAACGCAAACTGGTACGTGGTTTTGGTTTAATGACTTTAAAACCAACCATGTATATTGCCAACGTGGCTGAAGATGGTTTTGAAAACAACCCTCATCTAGACGCTGTGAAAAAATTGGCTGCAGAAGAAAATGCGATTGTGGTTCCACTTTGCAACCAGATTGAAGCTGAAATTTCACTGCTTGAAGATGAAGACCGTGCTGAATTCCTAGAAGCAATGGGTATGGAAGAACCAGGTCTGAACATTGTAATCCGTGCTGGTTACAGCTTGCTTGGCTTACAGACTTACTTTACTGCAGGTGTACAGGAAGTTCGTGCCTGGACTGTAAAAGTCGGTGCAACTGCCCCTCAAGCAGCGGGTGTGATTCACACTGACTTTGAAAAAGGCTTTATCCGCGCTGAATGTATTGCTTATGATGACTTTGTTCAATACAACGGCGAAGCTGGTGCAAAAGAAGCGGGTAAATGGCGTCTAGAAGGTAAGACTTACGTGGTTCAGGACGGTGACGTTCTGCACTTCCGCTTTAACGTATAAGTTGAAGCAAAAAAAGCCAGCATTACGCTGGCTTTTTTATTTCTTTAGATTTTTCATATCGGCGCTTTTTAAGTAGTTTAGGCAAGTTGCTTGAGTCCCAACATACACTTATATCTCCTTTTTCCTCTACACAGATCACAAATTTATTGAAGCAAAGAGCAAACGCTTACTATAAACTAGCCTGATTCCTGAACTGAATTTTCCCAACCAGATGAACACTTTGATGATTGATCAAATACCCAATACAACGTCTATAAATGAAGGTTCGTAAGCTTATGGTATTTAACTTAGGCTATTTTTTTGGGTAAGTAATTGAATGATTTTTTATCATTTCATTTGATACAGCATCAGCTTAATTTTCGCTTAAAAGCAAAAATATGGCGACAATTTCACCATAAATTCTTGCTTTTCAACAACCAGCTTACAACTTCATGCCTGATCAATTTTATCTAATTTATCTACAGGCACTAATGCCTGTTTCCAAAGAATAATAGCAATGAAAAAAATCAATACAATCTTTACAGCAACAATCTTCTCCATGCTTAGCGTGACCGCATTTGCTTGCCCCAAAGGTACAACCATGACAGGTGGTACGGGACCAAATCATCAAGGGGGTAAATGTGTTGCCACTGCTCATGCTACAAAACACAAAGCAAATCATGAAAAAAAAAGCAGAGCATAAAATGATGGACAAAGACCAGATGATGAACATGGATCACAAAGCTGCAACTGCAGCACCCAACACCACCGCACCGCAAGCCACTATGCATGAAAGCATGCACGAAAACACCACTCCTGAAAAGCAGGCACCCAAATCATAAACCTCAACCCATCCTAACGCGATATAAAAAAAGCCAGTGCATTCAACACTGGCTTTTTTATTGGGTCTTTTCAGTCAGATATTCACGGTTTTGACATCCATTGCAGCACGTTGTTTACGTGCTTTTTCTAGAATGCGTTGTTCCAGCTCTTTTCTAAACCCGAGCATAAACACCATTTCAGCTAAAACAAATAAAGGACCGATGGCTAAACCAATAATATCATCGGTAAAAGCGGGTTTTTTCTTTTCATAAAAATGTCCCACAAACTGGAATACCCATCCCACTACGAAAATTCCAATGCTGAGGCTTAACCAGCCAGTGGTATCAAGCTGGGCAATCTTGTAAGCAAATGGATAAGCAATTGCGTAGATCACTAACATGATCAGACCAAAGATACGATCTAAACTGAGATAATAAATACAGCTGGCAAGCAGGAGCACTAAAGCCAGAGTCAGCTCAACACCTGAAATGATCACACCGGCACGGGCAGTCAGGCAGATAATGGAAAACACAATCATTGGAATACCAATAAAATGGGTATAAATATTTTTCTGATCCAGATGGTATGCTGCATACTGGCTCAGCAGCTGTTCTAATTTGGTCATCACTGTTTTCCTTGTTAGACTTATATTTTCACTATATAAAAAAATACCGCGACAAGTTGTCAGCTAGCCGACAACTCATATTAAAAAAGGAATTGAAGTGCTCGACCCCGTTTATATTGATCATTTAGAGCAGAATGTATGGTTTTCACAGTTAACTACGGCATTTAAACAATTTATCATCAGCCATGCAGTGCAACAACATTTTGACAAGGAACAGGCCATCTTTCATGCAGGTGACTCCTTCAATGGCATCTATGCGGTTTTAGAAGGGGCTGTCCGCTTGGGTTATATTGATATAGAAGGCAAAGAATCCGTGGCTGCGATTGTTGAACCGATTATGTGGTTTGGTGAAATCTCTCTGGTCGATGCTAAGCCTCGTTCGCACAATGCCATTGCGACTCAAAAGAGCCTGATCTTACACATCCCCAGTGCAGCGATACAAAATCTGCTGCAACAGCATCCTGGTTTTTGGTATCACATCGCACAATTAACCAGTCAAAAGTTACGCTTTGCTTTTCTGGAACTGATTTCTATTCAAACGCAAAGCATTCACCAGCGCCTGGCACAGCGCCTGATGTTTATTCTAAATGGTTATGGCAATCATGTGATGATCGAGAAAAATGTCATTCATTTATCTCAAGAACAATTGGCGCAAATGCTGACCTGCTCGCGGCAGACGATTAATCAGGAATTACAAGCCTTGGAAAAGCAGAATATTTTACGGCTCTCTTTTAAGAAAATTGAAATTTTGGATGTGTCTGAATTACATCGCATCGCGCATGCCTTTCCGAACCATTCAATAGAAAATCAATTAAATATTTAAAAGATGAAGAGGATTCAGATACTTATACCGTTGTAGTATGAGTTGTACTATGCCTAAGCATGACAAGTGAATAAATTGACTGATGATTGGTATAGTTCATCAATCGTGCTTATGAACGCAATTGACATACGTTGACATCATCAAAGCCATTAGTACAGGGCGCCACTTCATATTCATTGTCTGCGGCCGTTGCCACACCACTCCAAGCACTCAAAACAACTGCCACACTTATTGATAAAAACACTTTATTAAACATTTTTCTCTACTCTTATTTGGTTGCTAAAAATAAAAAATACAGATTTTATCTAAATATTTTTCATTAAAAATAGCCATTATTATACATATTTTATCAATTAGTGATAATTTTATATATTTATCACATTATTGTTTTATTCTCTTATTGATTCTTTAAAACTATAACTAAAAGCAAATATGATAGAAATTTAAAACATAAAAAACGAGGCCTGTGCCTCGTCTTTTTTGCATTAAACCCCAACCTTTTTAGGATCAGTATTGCCTAGCTGCGGATGCTCAATCGCACCTTTACATTGCTGTTTATCGCGTTCGTAATCGGCCTGCTTCTGCGCTACTGAACTGGATTGCTCCATACTTTCACGTGCCCAGATTTCCAGACTGGTCAATGCTTTACGACAGAGCGCATATTTTCCTTCAGTCACAGAATCGGTCATTTTGACATTAATGCGCCAATCGGTACTGAGCTTGCGCGCCGGCTTACGCACCTGCTCTTCCAATACATCCAGTTTTTTGGCATAGACCAGACCATCTACCCGATTGATAAATTTCCAGGCCTCATTGGCATAAGTGGTTGCATCATTGGTTAATTTAGCTGCAGGTTTAATCTGAACTTTTTCAGTCTTATTACCTTCATTTCCACAAGCCTGTAGTAAAGCACTACTGCATAATAAAGAAACAATCAGCATCCCACGTGTCTTTAACATCAACATATCCGGCTCGCCTAAACAAACAATTCGGCACTATGCTAGTGAATTCGCGTACAATACTCAATCATCATTTGACCTGTTGTTCAACTCTCCCGCAAAGGTGTGTCGTGTCTGAGCACAAAATTCCTCCAGTCAAAGCTGCTGGCTTTTGGCAAGGCGCAAAAGATAGCCAAGCCATTATTTTTACTTATCTTCCTGTTTCTTTTGCTTTTGGTGTTTCCGCCAGCCAGTTCGGCTTTAGTTCTTGGGAAGCGCTGTTTTTATCCTGCTCCATGTACGCAGGCGCCAGTCAGTTTTTGGTGGTGGCCTTACTGGGTAGTGGTACCTCAATCTGGATGACCGCCCTTACCGTAATTGCTTTAGATATTCGCCATGTGCTTTATGGCCCTGCATTACAAAACCTGATTCGGGACAAGCTGAATTTAAAGAAAACTGCGGTTTGGGCGTGGGGCTTAACCGACGAAGTATTTGCTTCCGGCATGATTAAACTGTCACAACGACGTCAGGAATGGTCAGAATCCTGGATGCTGGGTTTAAGCCTGTTTAGCTGGATGTCTTGGGCTTTAGGTTCGTTCTTGGGTGGCTTATTTGCAGATCAGGTCAGTGACTTACCGCAGTTTTTACAGGCTGCCCTGGATTTCTTGCTACCGGCCTTATTCCTGAGCTTCTTGCTGGCAGCATTTGAGAAGAAACACACTTTTATCGTGACGGTCTGCTTAATTGTTTCCGCAATTGCCTGCTATTTCATTAATTTATCCGCTGCGATTTTTATTGGAATTTTATCCGGTATTTTGGCTGGCTTATTTAAGCACTATGTTTTAAAACAGCATGATGATGAATTTGGAGAAGCGCATGAATCTTGAAATTATTCTGGTCGGGATCATTGTCGGGATTGCTAATTTTGCCTCACGTTTTGGCCCTTTTTATGTCATACAAAAACATCAGCAGAGCTCGCAAAAACGTGGCTCAGTCTGGATCAAAATCGCTTTGGGAAGTATTGGCATTGCCGCAATCAGTTCCATGCTGGTGGTGGCAACGCTTCCTCCCTTAATGGAAACACCGAATAAAAGCTTTGCCATGCTGGTGGGTTTTTTAACCTTAGCCGGGCTGTATTTTAAATTTAAAAAGATTGTGCCTGCGACCTTAACCGCAGCTTTGGCTTATGGTTTGGTCTATACCTATATGCCTTTTTCCTTCTAAATCTCATAGAAAAGTCCCTCTTTTACAAAGAGGGATTTAGGGAGATTTTTCAAACAACTTTATAAATAAAATTGTTGGACAATATCATTATTTTATGTGAATCCCATCTTAATTTGGCAATCAGTTCTGCTATGCTAAAAGTCCATAAAATCAAGCATGGATGATTTACATGAGCGTGACTATTGGTACTCCCCTTCAAGCTTCTGCCTTTAAAGTTTTGCTATTAGGTTCAGGAGAGTTGGGTAAAGAAGTGGTGATTTCTCTACAACGTTTAGGTGTAGAAGTTCATGCCGCAGACCGTTATGACCATGCGCCCGCCATGCAAGTTGCCCATTTTGCTTATACCTTGAATATGGCAGATGCCGCAGAACTCAAACAACTGATCCAAAAAATCCAGCCCCATCTGATTGTTCCTGAAATTGAAGCCATTGCGACCGAAGTTTTGGTCGAGATTGAACAACAAAATATTGCTACCGTGATTCCTTCAGCAAAAGCGGTCAACTTGACCATGAACCGTGAAGGTATTCGTCGTCTGGCGGCTGAAGAACTCGGTTTACCGACATCAGCCTATCGTTTTGCCGACTCAATTGATTCTTTCCGTGCGGCTTGCGATGATATTGGCTATCCCAACTTTGTTAAACCAGTGATGTCGTCATCAGGCAAAGGACAATCTCGCGTTAAAAGTTTTGATGAAGTGGATGCCGCTTGGGAATATGCGCAAACCGGCGGACGCGTCAATCAGGGTAAAGTGATTGTCGAATCACAAATTGATTTTGACTTTGAAATTACCTTACTTACCGTTCGCGCGAAAAATGCTGAAACAGGCGAAGTCGAAACCCAGTACTGCGACCCGATCGGACATCGTCAGGACTCTGGGGATTATGTCGAAAGCTGGCAGCCTCAGGCCATGACGCCAGCCGCGCTGGAAGAATCGAAACGCATTGCTCATAAAGTCACAGCGGCTTTAGGTGGCTGCGGTATTTTCGGAGTCGAACTGTTTGTCAAAGGCGACAAAGTATGGTTTAGTGAAGTATCTCCACGTCCGCATGATACCGGGCTTGTGACATTGGCATCGCAATTCCAGAGTGAATTTGAACTGCACGCACGTGCCATTTTAGGCCTGCCGGTGAATACATCTCGTCATAGTGTTGCAGCCAGTGCTGTCATTTATGCAAGCGTTGATGATCGTAATTTATCTTTTTCTGGCTTAAATCTTGCTTTAGTAAATCCAAACACCGATTTACGCCTTTTCGGTAAGCCTGAAGGTTTTAAACGACGTCGCATGGGGGTCGCAACTGCACGTGCTGAAACCACAGATCAGGCGCGTGAACTTGCACTAGAGACGGCGTCTCAAGTCAGTGTTCAACAAAACTAAACTTGTCATAATATTTACGGACCACTGTTCATGATCAATACTTCTCCTCTGCTGAATTACGTTAAAAGTAACCATGACATTCAGGCGATCAATCAATGGCGCGCCGATGTTGAAAATCAGCTTCAGAAAGGTTTTGAAAATGGACAGTCAATCCGGGAAATCATTTTAGCCCGATCCAATTTGATTGATGAAGCCTTAGAATTCCTGTGGAAACATGCCGAACTGGACCAGACCGATTTGGGTCTGTTTGCAGTGGGCGGTTATGGACGTCGGGAAATGTTGCCCTATTCAGACGTCGACATCATGATTTTGTCGGAAGATGAAATTACTTCCGATCAGGAAAAACTGATTTCTACCTTTATCTCCTCGCTTTGGGATGTCGGTAATTTCAAACCCGGTATTAGTGTACGGACCATTTCCGAATGTGTTGAACAGGCGACCAATGATTTAACCGTGGCGACGGCGCTGATTGAATCGCGTCTGATTATTGGCAACCCGCATTTAGCCAAATGGCCACGTCGTATTGTCTCGCAAACCTGGACCGATAAAACCTTTTTTGATGCCAAAATGGATGAGCAAGCCAAACGCTATGCTCAGCACAACAATACTGAAAGCAACCTGGAACCCGACATCAAAAATGCCCCGGGTGGTATTCGCGATATTAACCAGATTGGCTGGATTGCCAAACGTCACTTCCGGGTCAACCGTATTTATGACCTGGTGCATTTAGGCTTTATTTCAGATTTCGAGCTGGGTGTTTTAGAAGAAGCGGAAAGTTTCTTATGGGAAATTCGTCATCATCTGCACCGTCTGACCAAACGTGACGAAAACCGTTTATTGTTTGATTATCAACGTGATATTGCGGCCTTATTTGGCTATACCCGTGAAGAAGGCAAATCGCAGAATTTTCCGATTGAACAGTTTATGAAGCGCTATTACCGTAGCGCCCAGCAAATTTCTACCTTAAATGAAATGCTGCTGGCCTACTTTAATGAGTCGGTCATCACCCCACGTTTGCCGAATTACGAACGTAAAATTGAAGAAATTAACGAAAATTTCAAACTGGTGGATGGCAAGCTGGCAGTACAGCACCATAAAATCTTCTCGGAACGCCCGAGTGCTATCTTGGAAATTTTCTATTTACTGGCCAACCGACCTGAAATTGAAGGCATCCGTGCCCGTACTTTACGCCTGCTCACTCTGGCAGCCAAACGCATTAATCAGGCTTATCGCGATAATCCCGAACATCAGGCCCTGTTTATGGCAATCATGCGTTCACCGCATCGCCTGTATGACACGCTGGTGGCGATGAAACGTTATGGCGTGCTGGGAAATTATATTCCCGCATTCGGGCAAATTATGGGGTTGATGCAATATGACCTGTTCCATATTTATACTGTCGATGCGCATACCCTATTATTGCTGCGTAATTTAAACCGCTTTAAAGAACCTGAATTTGCCAAAGATTTTCCGGTGGTCAGCTCGGTGTTCCAGCGACTTCGTCGTCGCGACATTGTATATCTGGCTGCATTATTCCATGACATTGCCAAAGGTCGTGGTGGTGACCATAGTGAACTGGGTGCAGAAGATGCGATTGCCTTCTGTCGCACCCATGGCTTTACCGAGCGTGAATGCAATCTGGTGGCCTGGCTGATTCAAAATCATTTGCTAATGTCGATGACCGCGCAGAAAAAAGATATTTCCGATCCCGATGTGGTTCAGGATTTTGCGCAAAAACTGGGTGATATGGAGCATCTGGATTATCTGTATGTGCTCACTGTTGCCGATATTAACGCGACCAATCCGAAACTCTGGAATACATGGCGTGCTTCCCTGATGCGCCAGCTTTATACCCATGCACGTGATGTGATTCGTACCGGTCTCGGGCGTCCTGTCGATTATCAAATGCTGATTGAAGATACTAAATTCGCAGCCAGTGAATTGTTGGTCAATGATTTCTCCCTGTACGATGTAGAAACCATTTGGCAGGAATTGGGAGATGAATATTTCATTAAAGAATCGGCAGATGAAATTGCCTGGCATACCCGTGCCATCTTGCAACATGGCGACAATACTGAACCTTTAGTACTCATGCGTGCCCATCGTCAATACGCCCAAGATGCAGTGCAGATCTTTATTTATACGCAAGATCAACCCAATTTGTTTGCCACCACAGTGGCTGTATTTGACCGCATGAATCTGGATGTTCAAGATGCGCGAATTATTACGGCGTCCACTGCATTTAGTTTAGATACTTATGTGGTTCTAGACCGTTTCGGGACTTTACTGACCGATCCGGAACGTGAAAAAACTGTGATTGAGGCATTGGTCGAAGCGCTGAGCCACTCAGATAAATATCCGGGTTTAATGCAACGTCGTATTCCACGCCAGTTACGTCATTTCGATATTGAAAATACCGTCGATATCACCCTGAATGCCGCGTTACAGCAAAACATGGTGGAAATAGCCACACTTGACCATCCGGGTTTACTGGCTAAAGTAGGCGGTTTATTTATGATGCAAGGTTTAGATATTCACTCTGCTAGAATTGCAACGCTTGGTGAACGCGCAGAAGATATTTTCTTTGTCACTAAAAAAGATGGCAACCCAATGTCCGATTCAGAAGCTGAAACTTTTGCTACCCAATTAAAGTCAGCACTGGATGAAGCCTCAAGCCTAGTCTCTGGCCAACATTAACTTAAATTTACGCGGTATCGATTTCATGAACTCTAGTTTGTCATTATTGCATCCTTATCCTTTTGAAAAGTTAAATAAACTTTTTCAGGGGATTCAACCTGCAGATTTACCCCTCATTCCTTTATCGATTGGTGAACCAAAACATCCGGCACCCGAGTTTGTGAAACAGGCCATTATTGACAACTTCAAGCATTTATCGACTTACCCAAACAGTAAAGGTCTGCCTGAGCTACGTCAAAGCATTGCCAACTGGTTAACACGCCGCTTCAAGCTGAACAGCATTAGCGCGGAAGATCATATTTTGCCTGTATCCGGTACTCGCGAAGCGATCTTTTCTTTTGTTCAGGCTCTAGTCAACCGTGAAGATGCACCTTATGTGGTGATGCCAAACCCTTTCTATCAAATTTATGAAGGGGCAACTTTACTTGCCGGGGCAAAACCGTACTTCATTAACTGCACAGAAGAAAACAATTACCTCGGTGATTTTGATGCGGTTCCTGCGGAAGTCTGGGAAAAAACGGCTTTGTTGTTTGTTTGCACACCGGGTAACCCGACCGGTGCAGTATTGTCTAAAGAGCAATTTAAAAAACTGATTGGACTTTCAGATCAATATGACTTTGTGATTGCATCGGACGAATGCTATTCAGAACTCTGGTTTGATCAAGCACCGGTAGGTTTACTGGAGGTTTGTGCTGAAATTGGCCGTGATGATTACAAAAACTGTGTGGTGTTCCATTCCCTTTCCAAGCGTTCAAACTTGCCGGGCATGCGTTCAGGTTTTGTTGCTGGTAATGCCGCACTGCTTAAACCTTATTTGCAATACCGTACCTATCACGGTGCAGCCATGCCGGTTCAACATCAGCTGGCTTCTATTGCCGCGTGGGATGATGAAGCACATGTGGAAGAAAACCGTAAACTTTATCGCGCCAAGTTTGAATTATTTCAAAATGAATTGGGTCAGTTATTGCCACTGAAAAAACCCGATGCTGGTTTTTATTACTGGTTAAAAGTCGACAATGATGAAAACTTTGCCAAAATGCTGATGGAAAAAGCCCATATTAAAGTTCTACCGGGCCGTTACTTGTCTCGTGATACTGAACAAGGTAATCCGGGTGAAAACCATGTCCGTATGGCATTGGTCGCAGATATCGCACAATGTGAACAAGTGATTCAGCGCCTTAAAGCCATTCTTTAAGCTTTGAAATAGCAATCAAACCAAAAATAATCCACTGTTTCTACAGTGGATTATTTAATTGTAGCTATGGATTAAACAACCTGGGCTATTTTCATCTCGTGATGCAAGTAAAATAAATTTTCCCGTCTATTAAATGATGAAGGGCGATTCATGAATCGCCCTATATCTGCTTTTATGATAAAAATTACTGGGCTAAAGCCGCTTCAATATCCGCTTCCAGATCTTCTGGTTTCGTCGTTGGCGCATAGCGGTTAATCACTTGACCTTTTTTATTAATTAAAAATTTAGTGAAATTCCATTTAATGCCATTCCCCAATACCCCTTTACTATTATTGGTTAAATAGCGAAAGATGATGTGCGCCTCAGGTCCTTTAACATCCACTTTGGCAAACATGGGGAAATTCACGCCATAATTTTTCTGGCAGAATGCACCAATCTGCTCATTGGAACCCGGATCTTGTCCGCCAAACTGGTTACAGGGAAAACCCAAGACTTCCAGACCTTGATCCTTGTACTTTTCATACAACTTTTCAAGACCTGCGAACTGGGGCGTAAAACCGCATTTACTGGCAGTATTTACGATTAATAAAACCTTACCTTCATAATCGGTAAATGATTTATTTTTTCCATCTAACAACTCAGCCTCAAACTGATAAATGCTGGTCATGGATATGTTTCCTCATCATTTTTTTCTTGTGTTTTTAATTCTAAAGAAGCTGAATTTACGCAATAGCGCAATCCTGTAGGTTGTGGACCATCTTCAAAAACATGGCCTAAATGTGCGCCACAATGATGGCAAACAATTTCGGTTCTGACCATACCATGTGTCGTATCGGCATGTTCTTCAATTGCAGAATTATTTAAGGCTTTATAGAAACTTGGCCAACCACAGCCACTGTCGTATTTTGTTTCCGAGCTAAACAACGGCTCACCACAACAACGGCAGACATAAGTACCATCTTGTTTTGTGTTCCAGTATTTACCTGTAAATGCAGGTTCTGTTCCCTTTTGACGTGTAATACGGAACTCTTCAGGTGATAACTCTCTTTGCCATTCTCGGTCCGATTTATTGAGTTTTCCCATGGCTAAGTACCTTCTTTCTTGCTATTTAAAATAAAATAATCCTATATTTACGTTATTCATATTTAAATTTCTAGTCTTTAGTTAACATTTTACAAAAGACCTATAATTCCCTCAAAAAGCAAAAAGTAAGCAATTTTTTTAAAAATAGAGTGAGCAATTTCTTCGAGAAATGCTTTTTCGTGAGCAAATTTAGTGTTACTCTTTGTCATAAGCTTGCTTAGGATTAAAAAATGTCGCAAAAAAAGAGCGTTATTTTTAAAAATTTGCTTCCTGTGATTAAACAGTATCAACAGGCAGGATTTACGCACGAAAAAATTGTTGCTTTACTTCGGGATGAACATAATCTTGATTTAGTAACAACTGAGACATTTAAAAGTTATTTATATCGTTATGCAAAAGTGACCTCCACTCCTTCCGAGAACATCAAAATGCCGAACACTTTCCAAACCCCTCGCGAAATTAAGAAATCGTCTAAGCTCGAGCATGTATGCTACGACATTCGCGGGCCTGTGTTACGAGCGGCCAATGAAATGGAAGAAGCCGGTCACAAAATTATTAAGCTAAATATTGGTAACCCCGCCCCATTTGGTTTCGAAGCGCCGCAAGAAATTATTAATGATGTCGCTTTAAATCTGCCCAATGCGGTAGGTTATACCGATTCAAAAGGGATTTTCCCAGCACGTAAAGCCATTTGCCAGTATTACCAGCAAAAAGGCATTCTCAACATGCACGTAAATGACGTGTATATCGGTAATGGCGTGTCTGAACTGATTGTCATGGCCATGCAAGGCTTGCTGGATGATGGCGATGAAATGCTGGTTCCAATGCCAGACTATCCATTATGGACCGCTGCGGTAAACCTCTCTGGCGGTACCGCCATTCACTATAAATGTGACGACGAAAACTTCTGGTATCCAGACATTGCCGATATGGAAAGTAAAATCACGCCCAATACCCGTGGTATCGTGATTATCAATCCGAATAACCCAACAGGTTCGGTTTATCCTCGTCATGTACTGGAACAAATAGTTGCCTTAGCGAAGAAATATGATCTGATTTTATTTGCTGACGAAATTTACGACAAAATTGTTTACGATGGCATTGAGCATGTTTCTGTTGCTGCACTTGCTGGTGACCAGTTGTGTATTTCATTTAATGGTTTGTCTAAAGCTTATCGTATTGCGGGTTTCCGTTCAGGCTGGATGGCGATTACCGGTGATAAATCACGTGCCATGGATTACATTGAAGGCTTAGACATGCTGGCTTCTATGCGTCTCTGTGCCAACCATCAAGCCCAATATGCCATTCAAACGGCTTTAGGCGGTTATCAGTCAATTAATGATTTGATCCGTCCGGGTGGCCGTTTATATGAGCAGCGCAACATTGCCTGGGAAATGCTGAATGACATTCCGGGTGTATCTTGTGTGAAACCTGAAGGTGCCATGTATTGTTTCCCTAAACTGGATCCGGAAGTTTATCCAATTCAGGATGATGAAAAATTCATGCTCGATTTATTACGTGCTGAAAAAGTGCTACTGGTACAAGGCACCGGTTTCAACTGGCCAACTCCGGATCATTTCCGTGTGGTGTTTTTACCTGCCGAAAATGAACTGCGTGAAGCGATTACCCGTTTAGGCCGTTTCCTGGCAAAAATGCGTTAATCTAAAATGCTAAAAAAACCGCGCTATATAGCGCGGTTTTTTTATGATTAGAATTTATTGCTAGTCTTTGAGTGGATTGCCATATTGCTTTAAATATTCAATACCCAATTGCCGTGAACCCTGATCATTAATGTGATTGGTGTCTTTATCCCGATATAAAGGCACATGATTAATCATAATTTTACATTCCTGCTGATTACACATCACCTTGGTCGGATCAATGATTTTCAGGTTAGGGTATTTCAGTTTCGCTTCGGCAACAATTCGATTGAATTGTTTAAGCTGTGCCTCATAATTTTTTCTGGACACAGTACATTGGGCATGGGTATTTAAAATTTCGTTGCGAAGATTACAATCTGCCGGCACTCCGTCTTGGTCTAGACGAGGTACATCATTCAGCAGAATCACCTGCTCACTGGATTGATAGGCTATTTCCAGAGCCTTCATAAAACCACTTTTAAAGATTGCTGCATTGGAATGATGCACACCATCTTCAAGTTTCACTTCATCACTAAAATACGGCACATAGGAACCCGCCAAGATAATGGTTCGGTAATGTGTTTTAGCAAGATGATCTGTAATGGCCTTATTTCTGAATGCAAACTTGTCGAGTTTTTTCCATCCCTTGAAATTGACCTCTGAACGCTGCACCCCGGGTAAATAGAAAGTTGAACTTTGCGTGACGTCATAGCCGCGTAAATGCGCATCTTTCGCCCATTCATCCAGCATGGCGCTATAACCGTTTGCATGAGAATCGCCAATCAATAAAAAGTCGATGCTGGCTTTCGGTTGGCCCAGCACACACTCATTCGGATCGGGTAAAGCTTTAGGATCCTCAGTATCCATACATTTATATCGGATCACATGCGCAAATGAATTAAGTGCTGCTTGCTTGTTATGAACAGACTGAGGAAACCGGTCTGGAAAACCCTGCTTGATATTGATGAGCTGTGCAATGGCGATAAAACTTATGGCTGGCAGCAGAAAACCAATGAGAATCACTTTGTAATTCGCTGCCATCACAAAACGTTTGGTTGGCCTTTCAATAAGCTGATAAGTTAAAAATGCCAACATCATGGACAGCAGTACAATCACCACCTGATTTTCAGCATTTAATGGCCGCATATAGATGCCGAATAACACGATAATGGGCCAATGCCATAAATATAAAGGATAAGAAATTTTTCCAATCCAAGTACTCAAGCGATTGCTCAGTAATAGATTATTGGATGAGGTACCTTGCCCAAGATAAATAATGAATGCTGTCGCCAAACATGGAATAAGCGCCATTAAGCCTGGAAATGGAGTTTGCTTATCGAAGTAAATGGCCGCTGTAAATAATGCGATTAAAGCGACCCAAACCAGACTTTGCCGAATTTTTTTTGGCAAGTTTAACTGCGGTAAAAAACAAATTAATGCACCAATCAGCAACTCAAAAGCACGTACCGGCATGCTGTAATAAGCCTTTTCTGCATTTTGAGTCAACTTGTGCTGAGCATAAAATACTAAGCTAATGATTAACGCGGTCACTATAGCTAAGGTTTGTTTACGGGAAACTTTTCCTACAAACAGCAATAACAATAAAGGCCAGAAAATATAGAACTGTTCCTCTACCCCTAGCGACCAGAGATGCAATAAAGGGATACCTTCAGCACTTTGGCTAAAATAATCTCCCACCTTATTGCGCATATAGATATTCGCCATCAGCAGGGTTGCATACATGACACTATCAAAATATTGGGTCAATTCACCAGGAAGCATCACCTGCCAAGCTATCACACTGACCACACTGAGTACCGTAAAATAGGCAGGTGCTAAACGCACCACACGCTTCTTGTAAAAGCGTGCAATGGAAAATCTTTTGGACTGGATATCCTGGGTTAAAATAAGGGTAATTAAATAACCTGAAATCACAAAAAAGACATCAACACCAATATATCCACCGGAAAATAAAGCTATTCCGATGTGATTAAAAATCACCAATAAAACAGCAATGGCCCTTAAGCCATCTATATCAGCGCGATAGGAGAGATTCATAATTTAAAAAAGTACAATAAAGTAGCGGCATTGTATGCCTTTATGCAAAAAATTCAATTTTCAAACTAAAGGGTTTATGTGACCCAATTTTATAAGATTCTTCTTAGATATTACTTCATGATTCAAATGCCGCTGTTTTTATAGTTATTTATTATTTGCTCAGCTATTCAATCTGATTTACTCATGTTATTTATTGAACTCACCTTTTATACCTATTGTGAGTACATGGATGTCCTCAAAAAATATCAAACTCAGTATTTTTCTGTGCTTAAGCATGTGTTTAGGAATTGGTATTTTACGTTTTTCTTATACCGCATTGTTACCCAGCACACGTGAAGCCTTTGACTGGACAACAGGTTTTGCCAGTCTTTTAGGCAGTGCGAATTTGCTGGGTTATTTAATCGGTGCATTTTGGGCTATGCGATTGCCTCAAACTAAAATCATGACGCGATACATTCAGATTGCAGCGATTACCGGTATGTTCAGTTTACTCTGTTGCGCCTTTTCAGATTTTGCCAAAGTCTGGTACATCTTTTGGCGTGTGGTTTCTGGGGTAAGCGGTGGTCTGCTGATGATTCTGTCACCTAGCGTGGTGGCGCAGTGCTGTGATCTTCAGGACCGTTTTAAAATCAATTTTATTGGTTTTAGCGGCATTGGCATTGGAGTTCTGTTGGCAACGCTTTTCTTGCCTTATCTGGACCAAATTTCAACTCAAACGGCATGGCTGATTCTATGCAGCTTTGCACTGATCATTTGTATTGGCTTGAGTTCTTTACTGCAACAGTTTAAACATCAATTGTTCACCCAAGCCAATCAGAGTTCAACAGAAGTCCGATTAAATACCCTGTTCTATAGTTTACTGATTGCCTATGCAAGCAGCGCTTTTGCCTATATTCCCCATTCCTTGTTCTGGATCGATTATCTCAGTCACGAATTAGGACTAAGTTTGTTCTGGATCAACTTTAACTGGATTCTTTATGGCTTAGGCAGCGCTTTAGGAGCTTTTACCGCTTACGCACTAGCGAGAAAATTTGGAAATTTTACTAGCCTGAAAATTCTTTACAGTCTGTATATTATGGCCATTTTTATTGCAACTTTAAGTATCAACCCTCTCTTGACCTTTGCCTCGTCTTTTTTTACAGGCATGCTCAATCCGGCAGTGGTGTTTTTGACTTCTTATACGATTCTACAACTCTATGGCGTGGCATATAAAAAGTTGTGGAGCATTGCGACGCTGAGTTTTGCCTCAGTTCAACTGATTGGCGGTTTAAGTTTTAGTACCCTGCAACATTTTAGCGTAACCTATCACCAGCAGTTTTTATTAGCTTCTTTTATCTTGTTACTCGGAACGCTGCAACTGGCATGGCATACCCGCTCAAAGCACTGCAAGCGAACCCAACAAACACTCTGAATTTTAAATTTTTTTATGAAGATGGGGCTAAATATGGATAAGGGTTTACAGATCCCTGTCCATTTAAATAGATTCCATAATGCAAGTGTGGCGGGGTATTTTTAGCATTGCCTGTATTACCGACATAACCAATCACCTCACCTGCTTCTACCCAATCCCCGGCTTGAATCTGGTCAGCGTAATTATCCAGATGGGCATAATAATGCCGGCTTAAATCTGGACCAGTAATCCAGACCACTTTGCCGCCTAAATTATTGGTTCCGACCTGAGCTACGATGCCTTGGGTGGTGCTTAATACCGGTGTTCCTCGCTTGGCAAAAATATCAATTCCTTCATGGGTTCGTCCTTCACTTCGTGCTGCACCCCAGGTGTCTTGTATTTGTCGAGCTTTAAAGTTTTCCACCGGCATTGCAAGCTGGGCAGGCAAGTCCGTTTTTTGTAATTGCATATATAAAATGGGATAACGCATGCCTGCTGCTTCACCTGAAGCTGGCGGCTGACAACCTGAAAGCAGTATTAATGCAAGTATTAAACCTGAACAAAAAGTCTGTTTAAACATTTTTCGATGTGGATACATTCATTTCAAGAATTAAAGTGATGTGAGCGATTTCATCTTAAGTTTTTAATTATTTTGAATGAAATATGATTTCTGTAAATATAAAAAAACCCGCAACTCGTACGGGTTTTTCTCGCCTAAGGTATGAGCCTTAAACTTATTCCATATTGTTAATCACGGCCTGACCAAATTCAGAACAACGCAACAAAGTCGCATCAGGCATTAAACGTTCAAAGTCATATGTCACTGTTTTATTCGCAATGGCACCGGAAATACCTTTAATGATCAAGTTAGCTGCTTCATCCCAGCCCATATCACGCAGCATCATTTCCGCAGACAGGATGATTGAACCCGGGTTGACCTTGTCCTGACCCGCATATTTAGGAGCAGTACCGTGAGTCGCTTCGTACATTTGAATTGCTCCACCAATGTTGGCACCAGGCGCAATACCGATCCCCCCTACTTCTGCTGCAAGTGCATCAGAAATATAGTCACCGTTTAAGTTCAGCGTGGCAATCACTGAGTAATCCGATGGACGCATCAGGATTTGTTGCAGGAACGCATCTGCAATGACATCTTTAATAATGATGTCTTTACCGGTTTTCGGGTTTTTGATTTTAACCCAAGGGCCACCATCCAGTAGTTCGCCGCCAAAACGCTCAAGCGCAACTTCATAACCCCATTCTTTGAATGCACCTTCGGTGTACTTCATGATGTTGCCTTTGTGAACCAGGGTCACGCTTGGCTTGTTATTGTCGATTGCGAATTGAATGGCTTTACGAACCAAACGCTGTGTACCTTCTTTAGAGACCGGTTTAATCCCAATTCCGCAGTTCTCTTCGAAACGGATTTTAGTTACACCCATCTCTTCTTTGAGGAATTTAATTATTTTTTTTGCTTCCGGCGAATCAGCTTTCCATTCAATCCCTGCATAGATATCTTCAGAATTTTCACGGAAAATTACCATGTCTGTCAGTTCAGGATGTTGAACTGGAGAAGGTACGCCTTCAAACCAGCGAACGGGACGTACACATACGTAAAGATCTAATTCTTGGCGTAATGCAACGTTTAGAGAACGAATACCACCGCCTACAGGAGTGGTTAATGGGCCTTTAATAGAAACCACAAACTCCCGAAGTGCTTCGCAAGTTTCTTCCGGCATATAAGTGCCATAAATTTTGTCTGCTTTTTCGCCGCAGTAGACTTCCATCCATTCGATCGAACGTTTGCCACCATAAGCTTTTTGAACCGCAGCATCCACAACGGCTTTCATCGCTGGTGTAATATCCACCCCAATACCGTCGCCCTCAATAAAAGGAATGATTGGATTGTTTGGAACATTGAGTGACAAATCTGCGTTTACGGTAATTTTGCTACCATCCACAGGAACAACGATCTTCTGATAACCCATTGTATAGGTTCTCCCTTTCTATCTAGCGATATCTAAAAATAATTGCCGAATAGGCAATTGTTTCGTCCTTTCTTATCACATAAGAGTTTAATCGAATTCCATTGTGTTTAAGATTTATACTGAAAATAACTACATTTCCCCATTGAATAAAACTTAACCTTTCTTAATTTTTATATAGTTATAGAAGTCATTTCCTATGAAAATCGTCATTCTGAATAAGTATGAATACCTAATTCTGTTTTGATCTATATTTTTCAATTACTTTTAAATTCCGTTTTTGCATCTATGACACATATTTAACCCCAATAAGAAACAAAAATCCCTCAACCTCTAGAATGCGAAGGGTTCTATATACGAGAATACGACCTGTGAAAATTAATGGAAACTTATTAATAAGTAAAACTTAAAACTCTGCCCTATTAAAATCTTCAGAATTTAAATATGCCAAGATGGCTTCACCATTGTCTTTTCCCAGTGATTTTATAGGTAAATAAATTTTTTTATCTCTTTGATTAAGAGCATTGTGATCCGTTATATTTTGAAGGATAACTGCTAACCAAAGTATGAATTCTTTATCCTGATATCTATTTGGTGCAAGAATTAGGTCTACACTCTTGCCATCACTCAGTTTTAGCTGCTCATTTAAATCATCAATATTTGTAAAATCATGTTTAAGTTGGAAATGAGTTTTGCCAATCATGTTTTTAAGTTCCATCAACAGTAAATTTAAATCTTTTGAGCTATCAGAAGAGAATCCATATTTATCCAAAACTCTCTTATAAATTAGCTCGGCTATCTCTATGTATGACATCTTAGCGTTACTTCTTATTCTTAACTCTATCTAAATATATCGAGTTATAAGCATGTTGAGAATAGCTATTACTTAATGACAAAATTCACTTAATTATCTTTACTGATATCAACATTTAGACGTATAAACCTAAATGAAAGTCGAATTAAAAGACCCAAATTTCATTGTAATCTTTAAATTTTAGTCTGTTAAAAAGATAAGCCTATCAATTTTAGAAATAATAAAAGTAATCTTCTTATCTGATGACGTCGGAAGAAATTCACTTTTTCAAATAACATAAAACTAAAAATCTTGTTATATTAATAAGCTCAAAAACAATAAATATAATAATTAATATGAAATACAGTATTTTATCTGCCATTCTAGTATGTTTTTTATTGGCAAGCGCATTTAGCTTTATCGTTGGCTTTTATAAAACCGACCTTATTTTTTTTGCACTAGGAGTATTACTCGCTTTAGCTTCAATCCTCATCTTTTTAGAAATAAAGAACACTAAAAATGATCCTTTCTCCTAAATAGGCATGTTCATTTCAAGTGATACTTGTTTGCTCAAGTCAGGTTTACTTAATCTCTTTCAGGCAATCTCGACACACTTTTATTTCTTCATCATCTACCGTGTAGTCGATTTCGGTTGCGCCATGAAGACCAAACAAACACATTAGAAAGTGCAACATAATTTTCTCCTGTTTATTAAGTGTTTTAAATATAATGAAAAATAAAAATCCTATTTAACTCTCCCAAATCAAATAGGATTTTCAGTTCTCAACATATTCTTCTTGTTGTTAAGTTATTGGAATAACTATAATATATCACCAACAATTCACTTAAAAAGTATAAGAAATAGTAGTGTTGTGTTTAATGATGTCTTTATTAAGTTATTGTTTATTAACAATTTGGCTGACAAGTAATCAATTTGTTAGTTAAATGTTCTTAGTCTTCTATTCAGATCGCAAAACAGAACAGAACTTCCAACACTACTTTTTCTTTTGTTTCATGCAAAAAAATACCTCCTGGAAAGGAGGCAAGAAATAAAGATAGAAACTACAGCGATAGATTCTAATTACATATTATATATAAGATTAATATTTAATCAATGACAAATTATTACTAGATATTTCAATTTAATAATTAATCAAAATCTATATTTCGCCCCCGATTTAGTATTGATAAGATTGAATCCTTAACGCTTCCTCTGCTTCACTGATAACTCGTTGAATGTTTTCTCTTTCATGTCTTTTAGCTTGAACATATACTGTGGCCATCAAACAAAGAGATCCTGCAACTAAAACTCCAATCAAAATCATTAATCTTTTATTTTGCATATCATTAGTATTATTTATATGTAGACTTATAAATTTACGTTTTTATTAGTAACTTGCAATGATGGAATATACCAAAAAGTAAACTTTATCCCACATAAAATGTATATCTTAATTTAATACAGTCCTTGGTCGACCAGAGCTATTTCACGATTTTTCTTATATTTAAGTTTGTATCATCTAGACATATCTTTAGCTTTTCATCAGTCAATAAAAAGCCTACTTAATTTGCTGTAAATTAAGTAGGCTTTTCAACTCACATAATATTATTTTTGTTTTAAAGTTCTTGGAATAACAAAAAGATACCATCATCCAATAAAATTATAAGTATAAGAAATATGAGCGTTAGGTTTAAAGGTGTTCAAATTAAGTTAATATTTATTAATAACTTGCATAAAAAACAATCATTTTTAAATTTTTAAGAATTTATAGATAAGCTGAACTTAAAATCAATACTTTTAGAAGAAATTTCAAATATAAAAAAGCTCCCCATTTCGCGAGCTACCTAATTAATCGAGTGCTTGAACTTGCACTGCGATCACTTGAACAAAGATAGGCTATATCACATTTAAACAGTCAATTAATTTTGAGCAAATAAGGATGGATTATAGGAAATAATATCTTCAAACTTATTGTAATCATCAATTCTGAATACCTGGAATTGAATAAGCTTTATCTCTTTTTTAGCACTTATTTAAGCGGATTGCCGAGAGGTGTGGTGAAAGCTTTTGGAAGAGGTTTCATGACAGCCGCTGATTTTATTAATAAATTTGGTTGGGATGAGCTTGCCGAATTACCTAAAGCTAGTTTTATAATGAACCGTTTAAACCTGTTTTGATGTAATTTTGGCATCAAGAAAGAAGGAATAGCACAGTATTTTAATGCTTATGAGTTGGCGCAGAAACTTAGGGTCTTGGAAAGAGTTAAAAAAGCTCTAGATGGGAAGTATTTCGGGTATATGCACTTCTATTTACATTCGAACGGCATTTATGTGTTTTTAGATCATTACAATGACTTTATTTTCAGATCACGCCCAGCCCATCGGTATGTTTAATAAGGCGATTGCAGATGTAGAAAGTGGTATTACAACAGATAGAAGATTGGAGGGATTGTGATGGAAATTGATTGCAGAATTCGAGCGAAAGAGTTCATATAGTTATAGTCATAAGAAAGGATAAATTTTATTCTTTGGAAAACTCTGGCGATATTATGCAGTCAGTTCGACTTTCAGAAAAAGATGTATTTGGGCATTCATCATACCTAAAGAATAAAGTTGAAGAACACAAAACAGAATCTGATATGATAGCCCACACATAGTGGGCTTTTATTTACCAACTTTTATCCAAACAACTCCCAAAATGGGTTTAAACGGGTAACTCAAAAACCCCAACAGAATTCTTTTATATATTTTAGTAGGTTACAGTGAAAATTGTCATTCTAAATAAACCTTATGACGTCCTCTCCCAATTCCGTAAAGACGAAGCACACATGACGATGTCTGACTTCGTAGACGACTCAACCTTGCGTTTAGCGGGTCGTCTTGATATGGACTCTGAAGGTTTAGTATTTTTAACCGATCACGGCGGTTTAAACCAGTACATCACTAACCCGGCCAATAAGAAGTTTAAAACTTATCTGGTACAGGTTGAAGGTGATGTAACTGAAGAAGCGCTTGAACAGCTTCGTAAAGGTGTTGAACTTAAAGATGGCATCACTCTTCCAGGCAAAGCCATTAAGGTTCAACAGCCTGAATGGTTATGGGATCGTGATCCACCTGTTCGTTTCCGCGCGTCTGTGCCTACCTCTTGGGTTGAAATTTCAATCTGTGAGGGCCGTAACCGTCAAGTTCGTCGTATGACTGCTGCTGTAGGCTTTCCAACTTTACGTTTGATTCGTACTAAAATTGGTTCAATTGATCTTGTTCAGTTGGGTTTACAACCGGGTGAAACCAAAGAAATCGAACCGTTGTTATACCCGGACTTTAAAGATGTACCTGCGGAAGAGCCTTACCGTTCACGTTCTTATGTGAAAAAACCGGGCGGTACAGGCGGCAAGCCAATGGTTCGTAAGAATAAAGATGGCTCAGTTAAAAAATCCGGGACTAAACGTATCTGGCAAATGGATGAAAGCGAGAAACCACGTCGTAAGACCAATGGTACAACGCGTCCGAATAGCAAAGCGCCGCGCGGTCGGGGGCGTGGTCGCGGTTAATTATATTCTTTTACAAAAGGGTGCTCCATGCGCCCTTTTTTTATAGCTAATGCAAAAATACAGGTGTCTTATATAAGGTAGACCGATTTAAAGTTTGAATTGAAGTCAGCATGATGAAAATATCCATTCTTTCCATTTCAATCGCCAGTTTTTCGACTGTGATTTTTGCTCAAAATCCTTTAAGTGTTCATGTCTTGAATCTGGATACAGGTTTACCTGCGTCAAATGTAGCGGTGGTTTTGGAAGCACAGCAAGGTGATAAATGGACCAAGCTTAATGAAGCGAAAACCAATAGTGAAGGCCGGATTACGGACTTATATCCCAAAGATACCAATCTTCAGAAAGGCATTTATAAAGTGACCTTTAAAACCGGCGACTGGTTTAAGGCAAAAAATCAGCGTTCTTTCTTTCCGGAAGTACCTGTAGTATTTGTAATTGATGGCAGCTTAGAACATTACCATATTCCGCTGTTATTAAGTCCTTATGGTTATTCAACCTATCGGGGGAATTGACTAAAAAACACTCTGCTTAAAGGAAACTATTTAATGATAGTTGTTCATTTTTATAGAACTTAACAAACTCAATTGGGTCAATTAAATCGCATTTCCTTCTGACAAACCTGCCAGAAAATCATCCTGTTCACTTAACTATGATGACGATGTTAATCCTCCAAAAATCCAAAATACGCCAATTACAGCTAACCAAACTACTGTAATTCCGACGCCCCAATTCAAACTTTTCTTATTCATTATCTATTAAAAATTCTCACAAAATTTTGATACACGTAAACGTCATCTGCTGCTGTTCGAGGCAGGACGACTTTGATCATTAAAGTTTCTGCGACCCCTTAAATTAGTAATTTACTTTGCCGAGTTCAGCAGATGACAATGGTTTTGGTTACTTTTGACGAAACAAAACTAACTCGAACCGAAGGTTTAGCTTCAATTTCGAAAAATTTGCCAAGAACTAAACATAAAAAACCGATGCCTAAGCACCGGTTTTACATGGTTTTTATACAGCTTGCAAATTAAGCGTTTAACCACTTCTCTGCTTTGGCCTGATCTTCAACTTTCAGCTCGACTTCACTCAATTCAGAACCACCGGCCTGAACTTCAAAAGTCATCAATTCATCACGGCGGAAAGCATGAACGGTATAACTACCTTCCTGCTTCGCATATTTTTCTAGCAGTTTACTGGTCGCTTTCAAGCCATCAATTGCAACAATCACATCATTGGCAGACAAGCCAGCCTGAACAGCTGCTCCATCTCGACGCGCTTGTTGAATCACCACGCCTTCAGGTTTATCGGCAAGCTTTAAACCAAATGGCAAAGACTTGTCATTTTTAACGTTAAAACTTAAACCGAACTCAGGAAGCAACTGATCTAGCGGCAATTCATCTGTGGTATTGATCAAATGATTGATCTGTTCAAGCCAGTTATCACCCGTCAATTCATTACACAATTCAAAGATGGTGCGCTCATGCACTTGAACACCATTTTGCGCATTTTTATACAATTTACGCATTAAGGCATCCAGGCTTGAACCGCGTAAACGCAAGCCTAAATCTAAGCAAAGCGCCACTAAACAACCTTTGTTGTAGTAGCTGGTACCGGCATTATTCGAGTTTTCATCCTGGCGGTAGAATTTCACCCAGGCATCAAAACTTGAATCCGCAACACTTTGAATCGCACGTCCCGGATTTTGTAAATAGCGGTCAATCTGTGTCTTTAATAATTTCAGATAGGATTCTTGAGAAATTATACCGCTACGCAGCAAAATCAGGTCGTCATAATAAGAAGTGAAACCTTCAAAAATCCATAATAATGAAGTGTAGCCTTCTTTGTTTAAATCATAATTGACGAAATTTTCAGGACGAATAAATTTGACCAGCCAGGAATGGAAATATTCATGACTACATAAACCCAGAAAACGCTGATAATCCGCAGAGGGTTCAGCAGGTTCATCAGCTTTAGGCAAGTCATCACGCGGGGTAATCAGACTGGTACTGTTCGGATGCTCCAAACCGCCATAACTATTACCGGTCGCCATGGTCATAAAGGTATAGTCGCTAAATGGTGCCGAACCGAACATTGAAATTTCGGTACTACAGATTTTTTCAATATCTTGCTGCATACGCACGGCGTTCATGGCATGTTTGCCAGACACCACAAATTCATGCGCAATTCCATTGGCTTCAAAGCTAAAGCGCGTTTGCTCTGCCAGCTCAAATGGTGAATCAATCAACTGGGCATAGTTTTCAGCTTTTAAGGTATAACGCCCTTTAACCAGACTTTTAGAAGCTAAGCCGGTAGCCAATTGAAAATGCTTCAGCTCATCCGGAAGGAACACTTCAACCTCAACCGCTTTATCTTCCTGCCCTTCTAGTCCCAAGCACGCACAGGCCGGATTCACATAAAGTCGGGTTTGATCGACATAGGCGCCACGTACAGATAAATCATAAGCATAGACATCATATTCCACCGTAATCAGCTCATGATCGGTATTAAATAGGCGCCATTTATTCTTTTCAAATTTCTGGATTTTTAAAATGCGTCCATCTTCATCATAAGCACGAACTGACTCAATATGCTTTGAAAATTCACGAATCAGATAGCTACCTGGAATCCAGGTCGGTAAAGAAAGGACTTGTGTCGGGTCTGCTAAAAAGCGAACTGTCACGTGAATTAAATGCTGACGATAATCGTCAAATTCGATTTGATAATGCAACATAATGGGCAATATAAAATTTAAAAAAGTTAACTTAACGATTAGCTTAGCATTTTTTTACCAAGCAATGCTGAACTGTCTTAATTGTCTACAATTCCGACTAGCCATTCACTAAAAAAAGGCATAGCATGCCTCATATTTTTTGTATTTTTACTGTCAATGGATTGGCAAATAAGGAATATCATTGAAAGCTGTCATCTACCTCCTCGCATCACTCAGTTTATTGTGCTCCACGATAGGCAATGCTGCATTACTGAACCTTGTACCTGAAAGTGTTGAAGCTCCTGCATGGACCATTCTAGATACCCAGTCTGGACAAGTCATTGCTGAACACAATAGTCATGAGCAACGCGCACCGGCATCCATGACCAAAATGATGGTTGCCTACATTGCACTCAAAGAAATTGCAGCAGATCATTTGAAAAAGGATGAAATCATCACAGCTACACCGGTAGTAAAAATGGTGCAGTGGGATGAGTCACAAATGTATCTGAAAGAAGGTGAACAGATTACTGTAGATCAGCTTCTAGCGGGTTTAATCGTGATGTCAGCCAATGATGCTGCGGTGACGTTGGCTGAGCGCATTTCAGGTACTGTGCCGGCTTTTATTGAACGCATGAATTTAGAGGCAAAAGCTTTAGGGATGAATGATACCCATTTTGCCAATGCACCAGGCGTGACCATGCCAGATCATTACTCATCTGCTCATGACATGGCGTTACTGGGTCAGGCTCTGACAGCTGAAACGCCTGAATACCTGCATTATTCAGTGATGCCAAGTTTCAGTTATAACCAGCGTTTTCATCGTGCAACCAACTTGGCGCTTAAATTTGACCCAAGTGTAGATGGTTTAAAAACCGGCTTTACCAAAGCTGCGGGATATAACCTGGCATTGACTGCACACCGCCCTACCGCTAATCCTGAACTGCCTGAACGTCGCCTGATTGTGGTGGTGATGGGAACCCAAAATGCTTTAAAACGTGCTGAAATTGCCCATACCCTGCTAAATATGGCGTATACCTATACTCGTAATGAAGTAGCCATTAAAGACAAACAGCTGATTGCTGAATTACCGGTCATTAAATCCACGTTAAAAATGTTTAAACTGGAAACCAGTAAACCGCAAATTGTGACCACATCTTTATACGATCAACCTTATGCCATTGACCTAAAAACCTATGATACGGTCAATCAGCGAATTATGTTGAATACGGGCAATGGAACAATTCAAACCATAGAACCTTTACAAGAAACCAAAACTCACTTAAATGTCGAAATTAAAGAAAAGCTCCTGACTGCTCCTGTCGCTCAGGTTATGCAACTGGCAACCGTGCATGTTTATCAAAATAATCAGCTGATTCGCACCATTGCCATTGAAGATGATGTGCAAATTGAAGAAGCCAATTTCTTCCAGAAAATTGCGATATGGTTTAAACAGCTTTTCAGTTTTTTCTCAAGTGAAGAGATTGAAGTCAAAACTTATCCTCTAGGCTAATTACGTGAAATTTCTTTACGTTATGTAAGCTGTACAACAATCTGAACAAAAGCAATGAATTGAAGATGGCATATTAAGGCCATCTTTTTTTTTCGTCTTGAAAATAATAAATAGGTCCCAAAATGAGTAATCTACATAAAATTGTTATTGTGGGTGGCGGTGCTGGTGGTTTAGAACTTGCGACCCAGTTGGGTAATAGTTTAGGTAAAAATCATAAAGCAAAAATCACGCTTGTGGATCAGAAACTGACCCATATCTGGAAACCGCTTTTACATGAAATTGCTGCCGGCAGCCTCAATCCACATGCCGAAGAAACCAATTATTTTGCGCATGCCGCCAAACATCATTATGAGTTTGTTTTAGGCAGTTTGACGCAGGTCGACCCAGCTGCCAAACACATTATTCTTGAAACAGCGCAGTTATCCAAACCCGCTCAGACTGAACCAGATTCAGGGCAAAAGAAGATTCAGCTGGATTATGACACCCTGATTATTGCCGTGGGTTCAACCTCGAACGACTTTAATACTGAAGGCGTCAAACAGCACTGCCATTTTTTGGACAGTCGTAAACAGGCCGATATCTTTCATCAAGATTTACTGCACTTATATCTTGAAGCGCAAAATCAAGAGACAACACGCGCCTTAAATATTGCCATTATTGGTGCAGGTGCAACCGGTATAGAACTTGCTGCCGAACTGTATCAGGCCAAACAAACCTTCTTTAAATACGGGCTAAATAAAATTGACCCAAAAAATGTCAATATTACCGTGATTGAAGCTGCTGACCGGATATTGCCTGCACTTTCTGAAACGGTAGCCAAGCATACCAGTCATCAACTTGAGCAATTTGGAATTCAGGTGTTGACCAAACATCGGGTGGCTAAAGTCGATCAGGACAAAGTCTATTTTGCCGATGGCAGCGCTATCGATGCAGAGCTGAAAGTCTGGGCCGCAGGAATTAAAGCTCCAGCTGTGCTAGAAAAGTTGACGGACTTTCAGAAGGACAATATTCACCGCCTTAGAGTGTATGCAACGCTGCAAACTTTATCTGATCCGAATGTCTTTGCATTTGGTGATTGTGCCCATTGCCAGCCTGCTGCAGATGAGCCGGTACTGGGTCCACGTGCTCAAGTCGCCAGCCAGCAAGCCAGTTTCCTGCTTGAAGCAATGAAAGCTCGCATTCAAGGCAAGCCACAACCGATGTTCAAATTTTCCGACAAGGGTTCACTGGTGTCATTAAGCCACAATAAAGCAGTGGGAGAATTACTCGGCCAAGTGAATGTCCAAGGTTTACTGGCAAAAACCATGTATATCTCGTTATATCGCCTGCATCAGGCAGCGATTCATGGTTATACCCATGCAGGACTTTTGACAGCTAAAGATTTTGTCACAAGAAAAACGGGACCAAAGATAAAATTGCATTGAAATTTCCAAAATCGTCCCCAATATTAACAAAACGCCATAAATGAGTGGGAAAAATGCAGATTTTTGCTAAATCTAGTCTACAAAACCCGCTTTTCACTTTATGATGTATCCTTAAAAAATTGAATGGATCAATAACATGACTGCTATTGCAAATGACCTCGTGGTTTCTTTCCACTACACGTTGACTAACGCAGAGGGCGAAACTCTCGACCAATCACAAGGTGAGCCACTTGCATATTTGCACGGTGCGGGTAACATCATCCCTGGTTTAGAAAACGCTTTGGTAGGCAAAACTGTTGGTGAAAAATTCACTGTAAACGTTCCTGCTGCTGAAGGTTATGGTGAATACAACCCTAACCTCGTACAAGAAGTTCCAGCTCAAATGTTCCAAGGTGTGGACAACATCCAACCTGGTATGCAATTCCAGGCTCAAACTGATGATGGCGTTCAAATCGTGACTGTTAAAGCGGTTGAAGGCGACAACGTTGTTGTCGATGCTAACTTCCCACTTGCTGGTCAAGATTTAACTTTCGAAGTTGAAATCGTTGAAATTCGTGAAGCTTCTGCTGAAGAATTAGAACACGGTCACGTACACGGCGCTGGTGGTCATCACCACTAAGATCGGTACGATCGTAAAAGGCAAAGTTTTTACTTTGCCTTTTTTATTGTCCTCAATTTTTTAAACTCATTTAATCGCCCTAAAATTTGCTTATATTGAGCAAGCTCATATGGTACATCATCATGCACCTGACCTGTGTCGTTTCAGCATTTATGACGGGCTATCTGGAGAAAATGAGTGAATAATAATTGCTGTGATGAACTATTAAAAATGCCCCTGATTTTGGGGCTTTTTATTTTAATCGATTATAAATAATGGCCTTCTCTTTCTGGCTGATACATCACCTTTTCAATTTTGACCTTCATTAAATGACCATCTGGCTGCGGCCATTCAATTTCCTGACCTTCAGCCAATCCTAAAATGGCTGCACCGACTGGAGCAAGTACATTGACCTGCCCTTTCTCACCCATAAATTCATGCGGATAAACCAGGGTAATAATGGTCGGTTCATTCGAAGGCGCAATAGTAATCTGTACCCGTGCATTCATAGTCACGACATTAGAGGGTATATCTTGGGGTGCAACGACTTCGGCACGTGCCAGTTCATCTTCCAGATGTTGCATGGTTGGAGTCAGTTTCGACTGATGCTCAAGCATCGTTTCTAAACGCTCAAGATCTTGTTGTGAAATAATAATTACCGGTCTTTGCATATTCAACATCCTCTTTTTTACACTTTTTTTTCAGTCAGCAATAATAAGGCTGTCTATACGGTTGATTTAAAATTAATTTCAAGTATACATATGTATATAAATAATTACTTTACAAGAATAATACGATGCTCTCTACCGCACTACACTCGACAGCTGAACCTGATTCTCGCAATTTTATGCAGCACATTCGCAGCCGTTTTCAAATGCCAGAACATCAACATGAATTTTATATTGCTTCCGCACTTAAAACCGTTAATTTTGATGGTACTTTTGCCAGCTTTGAACGACTGGATCAGCTATTTGCTGCATTTAAAAAACAAATAGGAACTCAAGCTGCAAATTTTGTTGAAGATCCTCTAAAATTAAATACCGTTTATCTGATCTCCAGTTATATAGGGCAGTTTATTAGCCAAAAATTGGGCTTTGATGAAAAATGGCAAAGTTTTGAAGAGCTACAAGCTCACTTTATCAAATTCCGTGATCGTCCCAATAACTTTGTACATAGCTATGCGCTCAATTGCAATAATCAAATTATTTTACCGCTGCATTATGTGGCAAAACATTTTTGTGAAGATGATTTACCGCTTAGCATCAGCCAGGAAATTGAAGCAGTTATTCTGAATTATCAGATTATATTTGCAGATGAACGCGGAAAATTTACCGAACAGATGCACGACTTACATACCATGTATTTCAAGGCTTATCCGCTATTTTGTGGTTCTGCTTTTCAAGATCTAGTGCAGATTTCCGATCTTGACCATAGCATGGCAAGTCTGGACCGTTTAGATGACCTCATGCGTGAAATTCGCCTGAACTATCTGGTTTCAATTGATCATTTTTTAGAAGATGATGCACATTTTTTCTTTATTCTTTTTCTGGCCGCTTATGTCGGACAAGTCATTGCTGCACAGGCCGGAACTTCACTACGCTGGTTCCGCCCGGAACAAGTCAGCCAGATGCTGGGGCAGCAAATCCCGGATGCTCTAACCACCTGCCGGATTGCCCAGATTAATGCTTCCATCTTTTTTGTGACCCAGCATATTTGCCAGTTTCTTTTTGAACCGGTCATTTCAGAATCCAGCACACAATATGTGTTGAATGCCCTGGAAACCATCAAAGCTACCAGAAATCCTATTTATTTGGCTGAAGATACGCAAAAGGCCAATAGCAATTTACAGCAATCGCCATTTTATGAAGCTTTATATCAAGCAGGTCAGTTGACCCATTTTTTATTGTTGCATATTCATGGGGTGGTTCCCCGCACTTCTTGCGAGCAAAGCCTGACACCAACCAGTTATCCACCGGGTAATACCTTCTTTAGCCATATAGATGGACCCGATGCACCCTTAAGACAACTGGATATCAATGCTGAACAATATCCCTATAATGTGCTCGGATATGAGATGTATGCCTGTCTGCCCCATGTGCGAACCGACGCCATTTCCCTGCATGTGCGCAATTATGGCGAACAGCATATGAATATTCATTTAGTCATTCCCTTTTTCCAGGTATTTGACTATCGCGGTTTTTGTATTTTGCAGCCCTATTTCCTCAGTAGAGATGACATCACGAGCAAAAACTTAGCTGAGATTTATCATGCAATGGGCGCATTTTTTAAAGGCCTTCAAGACAGCGAACGGAACCGCCCAGCGGAGTCACAAATTTGGGCTCAATATTACCAGCCAGACAAGCTGCCTTATCCCAAAGCGATGCAGCAAAACATTCCAGCGCTGGTGTCATAAAAAATATAAAAAAAAGCCTCCATATCAGGAGGCTTTTTTTAAGCGAGAAACTTATTTTGCGTAAACCGGGAATTTAGCGCAAACAACTTCAACTTTTGCTTTAATCGCGTTGATTACAGCTTCATCACCTTTAGCATCTAGGATGTCAGCGATCCAGCCTGCAAGGTCACGTACTTCAGCTTCGCCGAAACCACGAGTTGTTACTGCTGGTGTACCGATACGGATACCAGAAGTTACAAATGGAGAACGTGGATCGTTAGGTACAGAGTTTTTGTTCACAGTGATGTGAGCAGCACCTAACCAAGCATCAGCGTCTTTACCCGTGATGTCTTGTTTGATTAAAGATAACAAGAACAGGTGGTTTTTAGTGCCGCCCGATACCACTTCATAACCACGAGCGATTAGAACTTCAGCCATTGCTTGAGCATTTTTAACCACTTGTTGTTGGTAAGTTTTGTATTCAGGTGCCATTGCTTCTTTAAAGCAGATTGCCTTAGCAGCAACAGCATGAACCAATGGACCACCCTGGTTACCCGGGAATACAGCTGATTGTAATTTTTTCTCGATTTCTTCGTTAGCTTTGGCAAGGATTAAACCTGAACGTGGGCCACGAAGTGTTTTATGCGTCGTTGTTGTGGTTACGTCAGCAATTTGAACTGGGCTTGGGTAAACACCAGCAGCAACCAGACCCGCAACGTGAGCCATATCTACAAACAGGTAAGCGCCAACTTTGTCCGCGATGTCACGGAAACGTTGCCAGTCTACCACTTGGCTATATGCAGAGAAACCAGCTACGATCATACGTGGTTTGTGTTCTACAGCTAAACGTTCAACTTCTTCATAATCGATCTCACCAGTTTCTGGATTCAGACCGTATTGAATTGCATTATAAGTTTTACCAGAGAAGCTTACTTTTGCACCGTGAGTCAAATGACCACCATGAGCCAAGCTCATACCCAAAACTGTGTCGCCTGGGTTAAGAAGTGCTAGGTAAACTGCAGAGTTTGCTTGAGAACCAGCATGTGGTTGAACGTTAGCGTAATCAGCACCAAAAAGTTCTTTAGCACGGTCAATTGCCAATTGTTCAATAACGTCTACATATTCACAACCGCCATAATAGCGTTTGCCTGGGTAGCCTTCTGCATATTTGTTAGTGAGTTTTGATCCTTGTGCTTCCATTACTGCTGGTGAGCAATAGTTTTCAGAAGCAATTAACTCGATGTGCGCTTCCTGGCGGGCATCTTCGTTAGCGATTGCTTGAGCGATTTCTGGATCAAATTCAGCAATAGAGATATTGGCAAACATTAGCGAGGTCCTATTAAATTAGGGCTTTTAAGCCGTGCTAAGATTGGCGCGTATTGTAGCATGAAGTTTATAAATATTGAGAATGAACTTTACTCAGTTTTAAATAAAAAGTGCTCATGTTTAAAAAAACATGAGCAGTGCGAGTCAAATCAAGTTATTGAATTGGCATTAGAGATTTTACATCCTTCACAATATTATCGACATTTGCAGTGACCACCGTGCCGTGATCCCAGCGATCCGCCACATTTGTAATGAATTTATCGTCAATATATTCAAATGTCGTTCCTTTAGATTCCAGCATTGCCTTTAATAATAAAGTCGCCCCTTCAGGTACTGTGGTGTCATTTGAACCTTGATAAATAATGACCCGCTGATCCAGTTTGACATTGCCCGGCTGTGCATCATTGACCAGGAAATTGTTAATTACCGGCAGGGTCATAAAGTTATCTTGAGTACGGCCATAATCTTGCAAAGAATTATTATGCGTTGCTGCATATTGTCCCATCGCGGCGCCAAAGGCATTTGCAACATCTGTAGCGCATTCTACTTCTGCAATTGGAGCAATCGCGGCGGATTGCGGTTTAAATACCTGATTATAATTGACGAATATATTATGCCCTTGCATGCCTGCAACAATTAAAGCTGTAAACATATCTAACTTGGCATATACAGGGATTTGTACATTTCCCGGCAGGTCTTTGACTGAATTTTCTCCAGCCATCAAGATTGTCTCCAGATTCGAAGCCGGTGCCACAGCAATGGTTCCTTTGTAGTTTAGATTTGCTCGGGCTGCATATTGGGCAGCACCTAAAGCTGCATGCCCGCCTTGAGAGTGTCCAACAGTCATCCAGTCGGTGGAAATATTTTTGCCTTGACTGGTTAAATAGTTACGTGCCGCAACTACAGCATCGGTAATTGAAAAAGCTTCACTTTTAAGATTCAGGAAGGGATGATTGCCTTCCGCTCCCAAACCTTCATAATCGGGAGCAACCACCACATAGCCTGCATCAATCAATTTCTGGATTAACACTGTGCTGCTTCCTAAGCCTTGACGACTTGGCGCACATTTATCAGCCACACCCACCGTTCCATGAGCCCAGACTACAATTTTCCATCCATTTGCCGGTACGGCGCCGGTTGGAGTGAAAAGCAAAGAGGTTGCCTGGACTTCCTTTCCATCGACACTTAACATTTTATAAGTCAGCAACTGCCGGTCTGCGTTCAGATCGGGGTATGCGTCTCCGGTATTCGGGTCCGTATACGCCTCCACTCGCACTACCGGATTTTGTATATTATTTACCGGAATGGTCGGCTGAGGAGAGATAACCACGTCATCATTATCATCCTTGTTTCCACAGGCGGTTAAAAAAAGGACAGAACCACCGATCAACACCGTAGCAAATGTTTTATTCATGTTTACACTTCCTTATATATCTTTTTGTTTTGATGATTTAAATAATCATGAATTACAAACTATTACTCTTATTCGGTATTTGAACAATACTCCTTAACATGAAAGAAACACTATAAAAATGGATGAGATAGTTTTATTAATTTAAGTAATTGATTTTAAAAAATTTAATTTTATTAACGTGCAGTTATCTAACACTATAAAATCTTAAAACGATGTATGTCCTTATTGTTCTTATTCTTGTTTTTCGATGGCTTAGGCTATATGACGTTAAAAATAGATCCAACAGCGAACAAAGCATTATGTCACTATGCCGCCCCCATGACTGATTAACAGAAATGACTCTTCTCGAGCCATCCTTATACTGAGAGTTGCCGAACTCATCAATTCAATCCATCAAGCTGAAATCAAGATGAGTTTTTTACAGTGGTTTAAATTTAGCTTGATCAGGAAGATCGGCTCCCCTTTTAGCTAGATAAAGCTTTAATTTCAACAGATGCTTTTCAAGCAGCACATTTAAACAGCATCTCGCTACAGAAATACTCCGCAATGGGGAAAAGACTGTATTTTCAGTTTGTATCCGCTTATTTGAAAATGTTAAATTTATCCAAACGATCGCAACGGTTATGGACCTGTCATGCAAGCAATTATTCTCGATACCGAAACCCATACGTTAAATGGACAGCCGATTGAGATTGCTTATGCACCGATCCAAATCCATGACAGCAAACTCTCCTTAGACAAGAGTGAAATTTTTGACCAGCTCTATAGTGTGGATGAACCCATCTCTTTTGCCGCCATGGCAGTGCATCATATTTTAGAATCCGAGTTGGTTGGTCAGCCTCACTACACGACTTTTACTCTTCCACAGGAAACCACTTATATTATTGGTCACAATATTGATTATGATATTCGTGCCATTCAGAAATGCGGGGTAGATACCAGCAAGATCAAAGCCATTTGTACCCTTGCCCTTGCCCGTTTAGTATGGCCAGATGCGGAAGCGCATAATATTTCTGCGCTTATTTATATGATCAGCAAAGGCAGTGAAAAAGCTCGTGAAATGATTAAAAAAGCGCATCGAGCCGATATGGATATTATTTTAACTGCCAATATTTTGATGCATGAAATCCATCATTTAAACATTCAAAGTATTGAAGAACTTTATTTGGCATCGGAAGATGCGCGTATTCCTCGTACCATTAATTTCGGCAAACATCGCGGCACAGCAATAGCGGATTTACCTGCCGACTATATGCAGTGGCTGCTGCGTCAGGAAGATCTGGACCCTTATTTGCGTAAGGCTCTTGAGAAAGCCAGTATTGTTACGCTGTAATATTATGATTTGTAATATTATTTAAACCATATTGTCATTTTTCATAGCTACAATCGGCCCTAATTTAGCGGGGAATAAATTAAGGCATGCGTCAATATCATAAAACTGATTTAGGCATTGAAATTTTAAAACAACGTTCACTCAATTTGAATGCCCGTCAACGTAGACTATTATTGCTGATTGGTACGGATGATTTTGACCTGCTTTCTGAACAATTCAAGCGCCGTATCGCACCCGCTGAATTACTTGAACAACTGCTCGAAATGGGACTGATCAGCCGTCCGGCTAGCCCAACCCCTGCAGCAACACTGACCCCGACTGTACTGCATACCGGGATTGAAACCAGTTTGCCTTTGCAAAACACTCAACTTAAACATCATTCTGCCGAAGCAATCACCACGCTTAACATTTCCCAACCCTCAACTCCAGACTCTAGGGCACAGCATCCATCTCCTGACAATAAAATGCAGCTTGATGCAGAAATACTGGACTTTGAACAGGTCAAACAGCTGATGGTACAACTGCTACAACAATACTGCGGTTTAATGGCAAAACAGCTGATCACCCGCATTAGTCAGAGCACAGATTTACGCAGTTTAAAACAGTGTCAAATGCAATGGATTACCACATTGCAGGAAAGTCGCATAGCACCTCAGGAACTCAACCGATGCCTGAATCAGATAAACTGCTCTTTACAGCAACTTCCGAGCTGATCAAGTTTAAGAGCTTTTTTATGTTGCATTATTTATTTAAGGTCTTAGCTCTTTAAGAGATATCTATTTTTATATTTATAAAACAATAGTATGAGATTAATTACACCATAATCAGATTAAACAAGAGTTTATGGATTTATTCTAAATACGACCTTAGCTGAATGGCAAATATTTGTAAAAAGCTTCATATAGTAAATATTTCAGGGCAATTCATGATGACAGCCTTACATTATTTAGAATTCCATCCCGCAGATAATCCTATGTACTTAAAAAAAGTAGGTAACTGGGTGCTGACATTTTTAAGTCCTAAAGAAGATCTGACTCATACTCAACTTGCCATTACCAGTGTATTGCCCCGTCAGGTCAGTGAAAACTTACAACCGCTTCGAGTCATTATTGATCAGACTGAAACTGAAAATCGCTGGTTAATCCAGCAAATCATCTGTTATGACAGTACACAAGGTAAGGATGCAATATTCAGTTGTGAGGATGTCATAGGAATGAAAGTCATTGAAAACATGATGCAAGAATTTAATAAATATGATGTCGAGATCAGTCTACTTTAAGTATGAGTTGTTAATTCAATTCGATGAAATTTTAATCTTTTAATAAGTATTTATTCATCTTTTACAGCATTATAAAAACTCACCTTAAACAGTGAGTTTTTATTTTTCATCTATTAATCATACTGAGTATTTATAATATTTTTCATTATTCAATTATACGATAAATACTCGCAGATATACGGCTTTCAAAAAGCAATTCAATACTCGGGCGAATAATTTCACCATTCACAACAATATGTTCAATTTTTTGAAATAAGGAAAGTTTATGCAAAGCTGAATTTTCCGGAATTGCTCTTAATAATGCTTGCACTGCATGGATCTTGCTAAATTGGTCCTTAACCTTCACCTCGATCAGTTGAGTCATATCATTCTGCTCCCTTTATTTAACTAAACTTTTTATAACATATATTTTATTTATCCATAATTTAGAGATGTTAGATTTTTTGGCAATGTAATTTTTTATAAACACATAGATGATATCTACTTCAAATATCCTGCTTAACTCTCCTTAAACTTTAAGAATAAACGTCTTAAATTAAACTCAATAATTTATAATCACTACGGCTGTAAATAGCCCATTCTTAAACCTTTTTGAGATATATAAAATAAGAAAGCCCGCATTGCTGCGGGCTTTTATGTTGGAAGGCTAGTGCTGATTTTTTGTTTAAACCCGAAGGTTGTAAACTCAACAAGCTGTCATTGATCCGTCCAACCACTTTGTAGCGTCTCTCGACCTACTGTATTTTTAATATAAAACTTGAAAATTAAATAGGCAACCCTGCTCAACATTTATACACAGCACGTCAATAAAAATATTATTGAATATTTTATAAAATCATGAAAAATAGAAGCTCGCTAAATATCAGTTCTTTAGTATTTATATAAAAAGATGAATAAAAATAATATTTCATGACTTATAACCGCTATTTTTAGATCAATAATGATAATTTTTTATAACTAAAATCAAAGTTATAGAGATATTTTTAACTTTTTTAATAACACTTTCAGCATACTGCTGTTCAGTTTTGCAGGTTTTTATCACAAATCAGATAGTGGTCCTATCCTCCGTTATATTCCTTTATTTCAATAAATTTATTTCAACTAATCAGCGGGAAACTGTTTTATATTCTTATCGCCAAATGCTCGGTTAAAAAATAAGGATCACTTGATCCTTATTTTCCATGGTTCCAGTTTAAATACCCATACACATATATTTGATGTCCAGATAATCTTCAATACCGTATTTGGAACCTTCACGACCTGTACCAGATTCTTTGACTCCCCCAAAAGGTGCCACTTCTGTAGAAATCAGGCCTTCGTTAATACCCACCATGCCATATTCTAGTGCTTCACCGACTTTCCAGGCACGGCTTAAGCTTTCGGTATAAATATAGGATGCCAGACCAAATTCAGTATCGTTCGCCATCTGAATGGCTTCTTCATCGGTACTGAATTTGAAAACCGGTGCCAGCGGTGCGAAAGTTTCCTCCTTAGCCATAAGCATGTCTGGTGTGACATCTGACAACACCGTCGGCTCAAAAAAGGTTTGACCTAGTGCATGCGGTTTACCACCCACCAAGACTTTTGCACCTTTAGCGACAGCATCGGCAATATGCTCTTCAATCTTCTCAACGGCTTTTTCATTAATCAGGGGACCTTGTTCCGCGCCTTCTTCAAAAGCGGGTGCAACTTTTAATTCTTTAACGGCAGTAGTTAGTTTTTCCATGAACCGATCATAAATATTGGCATGTACCAAAATACGGTTACTACATACGCAGGTCTGACCACTGTTACGGAATTTCGATGCCATGGCACCTTTGACCGCTCTCTCCAAGTCTGCATCTTCAAACACGATCAACGGTGCATTACCACCCAATTCCATGCTGATTTTTTTCATGGTAGAAGAGCATTGTTGCATTAACAACTTGCCCACTTGAGTGGAACCGGTGAAGGATAGTTTTTTCACGACAGGATGTGTGCTCAGAACACCTCCAATTTCACGTGAACTGCCTGTCACTACATTTATCACACCTTTGGGAATACCGGCTTGTTCTGCAAGCACTATCAAGGCAAGCGCAGACAAAGGCGTTTCTGAAGCCGGCTTGATCACCACCGTACAACCTGCCGCAAGTGCCGGACCGACTTTGCGGGTAATCATGGCATTCGGGAAGTTCCACGGTGTAATCGCTGCAACCACACCTACCGGCTGTTTGATCACCACCAAACGGCGACCCTGTTTATCATGTGGAATGACATCACCATAAGTGCGTTTTGCTTCTTCGGCAAACCATTCAATAAAACTGGCACCATATAGAATTTCACCGCGACTTTCTGTTAGTGGCTTACCTTGTTCGGTACTTAGAATAACTGCAAGATCCTCTTGATTGGCCACGATCAGATCAAACCATTGACGGAGTAATATTGAACGCTCTTTTGCGGTCATATTTTTCCAGAAATATAATGCAGTCTCGGCAGCCAGTACAGCTTGCTCCACTTGTGTGGTTGAAACACTGGGTACCTGTGCAATGGTTTCGCCTGTTGCCGGGTTGGTCACTGCAAATTTTTTGCCATCTGCTGCATCCATCCAAAGACCATCAATAAATACTTGTTGTTTCAGCAAGTCTGGATTTTTAAGTTGCATTTATATTCTCCTTCATAGCCGCTTGGTACGCTACTTTGCTCAGGTGTTATGCCATTTTTAAATTTAGCCGAAATAATGTCATCGATTCATCATTCGACTGATATATACATCCAAAGCAACAAACTCTGTATCCAAATCAAATATTGCTTTAAAAATATTTATCTACTGAAAAGAATACCTGCTGCTTTATCTACAATATAGATTTTTTAGGATAGCAATGATTTCTTGTACTTCAGGATATCCCGAATTGTCGGGATGTCCAAGCGCGGCTGTGTTCACAGGATGGACTAAATTTGTCTAGGAGAGTGGTGGCAGTCCACCAGGCGAATATTGCGAACACTTCGATAAAATCACACGTGGTCTCAAACAAGGTCGCATTTCTAATTATCGCGGTTTCGTATTTATCAGCTTAGACAGTGAGGCGACAGATTCTTTAGAAGATTTCTTAGGTGATGCCAAGATCTTTCTTGATTTAATGGTTGAGCAGTCACCAACGGGTGAGCTTGAAGTCTTGCAAGGTAAATCAGCTTATACCTTTGCAGGCAACTGGAAATTACAGAATGAAAATGGTTTAGATAGCTATCACGTTAGTACAGGGCACAACCATGATAGGAACATCATAAATTAGACAATCATTATCATGTTAAACCTCTCATTGCATTTTGATGCCAAAATACAGAGACTTTTCCTGTTGTGATAACAGCTCTTTTAAGATCGTCTTAATTTTAGCTGTGCCATCATCTTCAATTGTATTGTTGCTACTATCGGTAATGTTTTGACCATTACTTCCTACAATTGGCAATATACCTGAAAGTGCCCATTGCTGGGTATAAGCGGGATACATATCGTTAATCACTACATTGCTTAATGCCGTACTGCCAGTATTTTTCACCATAATCCGGTAAATCAGACATTGATTCGGTTTCAGGTTTTCATTTTGTACGGTATACGTTGCATTGATCACTGCCGCGGCATTTGCCATACTGCAATTTTCAACTTTGAATTGCGATTTCATAATTTTTAACTGATTCGGACTGACCGTAATCAAGTCCGTATTACTTAAATCAGCTAATGTCATGTCTTTCCCGACATTATCCGGCTTGGCAATCAGCTTAACTTGACTACTCATACCATTGTTGGCCATTGATGGGGCTTCAACTTTAATCAATAAAGTGACCGATTTATTCGGTTCAATGATATTGTTTAATTCAGTCTCTGTGCCGGACAGTAAAGTATCACTTGCATCTAGCGTGTCATTGCCATTTTGATCCAAAAACAAGGTATATAAAAAGCCATCGGTACGATTGACTGGGTTAATACTGACCTTCACTTTAGTTTCATTTTCCACACCATAGTTGGTCAGACGGTGCAAAAATACATAGCTCCCCCCGATCCCCACCTGTGCACTTTGGTCATTGCTTAATTCCAATGTACGCTTTTTGGGCTGGGGAATCACAGCATCCAGAACAATGTCAGCCAAGCCCGACTGAAGCGACTCGATTGCAAACCAGATATTGGTGGTCGCTGTCACAGAAGAATAAACGGTCACAACTGCGCAGAGCTGTGCGGTGCTATTGGCTGCAACATTCAGTTGAGTAATCTGCTGGCCACTTACCCCCGTTTTACATTGCGCAAGATCTGCTTTATAAAATTCAATTTTTAAACCAGAACTAAAGGGTGTGACACTATTTTTAACCAAGGTTGAATACTCACCCGTCCCCAGTGTTGGCTCAATTTTGCTACTGGATGCATACAGCTGATAATCCTGTGCCAGATTACCGTAATTCTGAACATTGAGTGGGAAATATACTTTGGTGTTACTGTCTGATTTTTGAGTCCAAAGTGGTGTGGAACCGGTTCGGCCTTCTTTGCCAATGATAAACATACCCGCACCAGTTGCAGCAGCATCTGCTGCAGGAGCATTGCTGATATTATTGGATAAATCACTTTTGGCCGCAACCATGCTCTTTACGGTTGAAGTGTTATTGCCGGGAACCAGATCCTGCATCTTGGTGGTTTCAATAATGGCTGTATTTTCTACAAAACCCACACTTGTAGTATCTGTGTCGGTGACTTTTAAATTTTTAACCGTAAAGATGTATTTTGCATTGGCGGGAATATCGCCTAAACTTAAACCACTACCTGCAGTGGTACTGCTCAACAGTGCAGTCAATGCATTGGCATCTGTCCAAGTCGAAGGACAAGCCTTGCTGGTACCATCGGTCAAATCTTCACAGATCAGACTGGTTTGATTTGCAGCATTACCGCTCGTCACCTGAAGTAAGTTTTTGAAATTATCTCGCAGGAGTACTCCATCTGCCTGCACGGCAGTCTTATTGATGACATCCAGCTGATAAGAAATCAGGTTATCTTTTTGAACCACCGACTCTGGTGTTAGGCTTTTGACGACCGCCAAATCAATATCATCTTCTTGGATCTTGAGATCAAATTTGACATCTGCACTCACATTACCACAGGTACTCAAATTGGTGGAAACAGCTTTACTGTTCGCATCCAGCGCGAATTCAAACGGTAGATTGATATCAGTATTGGTTTGAGTATTGCCAAGAATTTTAATTACCAAATCATTGACCTGAACCCCTTTGGTATAATCTAGGGTAGCGTTATAGACTGGGGTGTAATTAAAAGTTACTTTGTCTGGATTTGCGGTCACCAAACTATCTGCTGAACCCAATTCAACCAAGCCTGATGCAGTTTGCTTATATAATCTGTAATTTTTTCCATATACCGCTTTAGTCTGAGCATAGCCCGTCAGATATTCAATTTTAAATTGCAGGGTAGGCATATCACTCTGACTTAAAATTTGTCCAACAACATTAAAAGGTACAGAATGGGTCTTCCCTGTTGCATCCTCACCTTCGTAAAAACGCCCTGAAGCCGCACTAAATTCAACTGCAGGTTTTAATTTTAATGAAATATCATCAATAAAATTACCTAAGGTTACACTGCTATATTTTGTTGCAGCAAAGATAAAGTCATAGATACCGCTATTAACTGAAACAACGGCTTTAGCTCCGATAGGATTGGCATCCACCCATGTCCATAGTTTAGTAGATTGCTGTGCGCCAATTTTCTGTAACTGAGTAAAACCTAGGCGATCTGCGTTTACTTTCCCGATATAAAAAGTAGCCTCTTCCGTACTGCTTGATCGAGCGGCATGCCTGAAATTCCACTCAAACTCTTCACCTTTTATCAAACATACTGGCTGATACAGTGCAGATGCATCCTCAGCATTAAGTTCAGCATATTGATTATTGATATTTGCTGTCCCCCAGTCCGCAGTTGCATTGCCATCTGGGCCTTTACCGCGCCAAATTTCAATTAACTTAGGGGTTTTATGGGTGGTTTTCCAACCTTCCACTGCCGTTTCAGCAAATTGCTGATAACTGCCGCTCAACGTGGGTTTGTTAAAACTTAAATTAATAAAACTCCGCTGAATTTTAACTTTACTGGTATCTGCTGCAGCATCTGCTGCATTGACCTCAGCCACACCGCCCACCATTAAAACTAAAGATGCCAAAACATGAGGTAAATATCGCTTGATCATAATGTTATTTCACCTGCACTTTTTGCAGTTTTGACTCTATTTGTAAATCTTGCCACTGCGGCAAATATTTAATTTCAATCCCAGGTACATCTGTAACCTGCAGAACCACCCGACGGCTTTTGGCTTCAGCTATTTTCATCTCTGTATCGGTTTGAAAATTAACTGCACCCTTGGCTTCAGTCGTAATATTTGCAATATCCATGCCCTGTAATACAAGATAATCTTGCACCGCCTGAACACGGTGCTGTGCCAGCTGTATGTTATAGTTCGGGCTTGCATGACGATCGGTATAACCCTTTAAAATAACAGACAATTGCGGATATTTTTTCAACTGAGTTCCCCATTGTTGCAGCACCGTCTGGCTGGCTGGGCTTAAATCTGCACTGTCCCGGGCAAAATGTACAATATTATTGATCTTTAAACTATTAGACTGTTGATTTAATTGTACTTTGGCTAGAGGCCAAAATGCAGAATTCACCCCCTGACAGCCATTGCCATTCAGCTGCTGCAATGAAGGCAACTGCTCTGGCTGCCAGCTGATAGCCGTGCGCTGTACACCTGTAGATTCAACCACCTGATCTAAAGCCTGTTGCACCGCATTGAAAGGTTCTTGGGCATGTTTCCAGCCCAACTCGCAATATTCTGCCGCAGCCCAAACCAGCATCACCTCTGCATGTGCCAGACTTTCTGGCGCTTTATCAATAGCACCCTGCTGTTTTAAATATTCAATCTGCCACCACAAATCACGGCGCATGACTTGTGACACGCTTAAGACTGGTGTGGTTAAACTCAATTTTTGCTTGGACTGCAGCCCACTGACAATACTTTGAGCCTGTTGCAAAGCTTCCTGCCCGGCAACGGTTAAACTGTGCTCAGATTGTTGATTGACTGCATAGCTTAGCCACATTTTTGCCTTGTAAGCGTGATAACGAGTCAGTGCATCAGCATCAGTATATTGTTGTAAAGTAGTAGATAACGTATTAATTTGATGCCGAGCATCAGCAGCTAAAAAGGGGGCAGCATATAGCAAGTTGTTCCCTAAAAATAAAGCTGTAAGCAGTCCAATCAGTTGTTTCATGTTTTATCGTTCCTGTTCTGGCTCTAAAGCAAAATTTGTATTTGCCGAACGGCGACCAAACAGATCTTCATCAAACTTGAATCTGAATCTTAAATACGCACCCTCCCCGGTTGAACTGGTATTCGCCAGTTCATCATCCTGATAACCCATAAAGTTATAACCTGCTGAAACCCAAAGATTGGTTGCAAGCAAATATCCTAATTCTGTCCCGACCAAATAACGCGTCCCTGCACCACGGTTGGCCCATAAAGCGCCTGCCTGTACACTCATGTCCCAACGTTCATTGATGTCATAAATCACACGACCACTGAATAACTGTGTTAGAGCATTGCTAGTAATATGATCTTCATCGAGCTCAGACCATTTCGCGGCATATTGACCCGATAAAGTCAGACGGCGCTGCGGATGATAATTCGCATGTACAGAAGTCACATAAGCTTCACGCTTGAATTCTGCTTCTAAATCAGTGGCATTATCTTCATAGTAATATTCAATTTTCGACAAGATATCGAGTTTATTTTGATCATAATCGCGCCATGCATAACCGAGCTGGAAACGGTTGCGTAAGTGATCCCCCTGATCTGCTGCTTTATTATCGACAAAGTTCAGCGTGTTTTTAGTCAGCACGGTTGCATCATCAGATAGCTTGTAGGCATAACCAGTGGTATTGATCAGGGTATCTGAAGTATCCGAACGGCGACCTTCCAAACGGGTGGTCGCTTTCCAACTCTCATGAACTAAATATTCAAGCCCAAGACTCAGTGCAGTGGCATCATTATTGGTATTGTCTTCATTTTTAGATAAAGACTGGATACGCTCAAAACTGCTACTGACATATACACGCGGTTTTAGTTGCCAGCGGTTACGCAATCCCAATGCTGCTTCAGCTTCACGGTTACTGATGCCATCTGCAACACGATACTCACTGAATGCTGAACCATCTTTCATATAGTTGCTGGAAATACCAAACACCGTGCTGTTGGTTTCTTCTGTGCTATTCATGGAGTACAAGCCATCAATTGCTGAAATTACTTCATGGCGGGCATAGACTTCAGTATTGGGTAGAACTTTAGCCGTTCCCCCCACCGATAAAACCTGTTTGTCAGAATTGGATAAATCCTGTTCGTATTCAATAAAAGCTGATGTACCTTTCCAAGGCAGATTACCGGTAAATTTGATACGCCCGGTCGTGCCGTTATATGGACCCAGATTTTCTGTCGCTAACGTTGCCGCCGCACTGGTTTCATCATAATGACGCAGCCCTAATTCCACCGCGAGAATTTTAAAGAAATTACGTTCCAGACTGGCAGACAATCCGGTACGCACACCATTATTGTCTTGATCTTCAGTTCGAATGGCTTCAACGCGTGCCACACCCAGTTTTGCAATCGGTGCGGAAGCCTTGACGCCACTTTCTTTACGTCCTGCACTTATGGTTGCTGCATCATTCTGGAAACCCTCTTCGGCTTGCTGGTGATAGGCACGCACATGGGCAAAGTTCGGTGCATATTCGAATTCTATCCGGGCAGCGCTACCTTGGTTTTTGTCACGGGTTGAATCACTATTGATCTGTGTAATCTGATCTGCCGTAGAGTCGGTATTTTTAGACTGTGCTACTTCAGCAATTAATTTACCGTACTGCCCCACTTTCACCACGGTATTTAAACTGGCAATCTGTTCCTGATTTAATGGGTCATTACTTTGCACAAATGAACCGCCCATTTTCAGATGGCTCTTCATGGCATAACTAAAACTCATCCCACCAACTTGATATTCTTCACCGATTTCATCCGCTTCCACCGTGATACGAATAAAGTTTGGGTTGAGGTCTTGATCGACGCTGGCGACAGCCTGTTTTAAGTAAATGCTGTTGCTATAGGTATCAACTTCATAATCGGTAAAACGGGTTAAGCTTTGTTTGGCAATAATTAAACCAGGATTATTGCGATCTCGGGTCAGAATCTCGACTTTTTCGCTGTTGTCTAAAATAAGTTCATTTGAAATTGAACCCAGACTATAAGGACCAGAAATACCCAGTGCACGATTTTCTGTGACCACTTGACGAGATTTGGTCTCAGCTACAAATGCTGCTGCTTGAAACTTATCACCTTCATGCCCAACTTTAAGTCCCGTCAATGAACGGTTATATTGCCCCAAAGCCAGACCTTCATCTTTCTCTGTATGGGTCACATAGTCGCCATACATGGCATAAGAGCGGCCTTTATCTAAGCGTACATACAATTTGCTGGTCGATTGGGCTTCAAAGCCTTTTGCCGCTGCATCCCCGTAAACTGGATAATATTCATCAGGTTGAATATCCCGGAACAGACGTTGCTTGGAACTTTTATTAGAATCATAAGCCAGGGTTAACAGATAATCGCCTTTGACTTTTCCTTTTAGGAACATTGCAGCGCGACCAGTCAATGAGGTGTCATTACCCCACTGCGCAATTTCATTCAGCTCATCTTCAAAACCATCATTACGACCCACACTGTGCAGCTGTGTGTTATCAAAATTATTAAAGTTAACTGAACCTTCAATTAAACCCACGGCAATCAGCGGACGTAAATCTGCCTGAAACTGAATGTCGATTTCTTGTTTGAGTAAACCACTGCTGACGCGTAGTTTTCCACGTGCAGGAGCATTCGGTGCAAGAATCGGAATAATCATCTCACCACCTTCAATGAAGGTTTGAATACCGGGCTCATTTGGATTTAAATCTTGAAGATCAATAATCCCGATATCACTTTCTAAAGTGATCGAGGTACGGGTGGCAACCTTGACACCTTGTTTGTCTTGCAACTGAACTCGCAGCTGCATCACATCACGGCCATTGGCCATCACCGAAGCTTGCGGTTGTTGTAACTTCAGCTGATGAATTTCATCCGGAACAATCACTTGGATTTGTTGGCTTTCACGGACATTGCCAGCAAAATCCAGTTGTTCAGCACGAATGCTGTTTTTACCGATTTTTAATGCCACTCCGACATATTCAACGGCTTGTTTACGTTGCTCATCCAGAATGGCTAATTTACCGCGTTGTTTATCTGCCACCACCACATCATTGACTAAAACACGCTGTGTCGCGCCGGTTGCACCTTGAACTTGAATCGTCGTTTGGGCATGGGGTAGAACCTGTCCTTCTTTTAAGTTCAAAATTTCTAAAGCATTGTTTTCGCTACGCTTTAAATATTCTTCAAGATTTACTAAAACAGGCGGTTTTACGGGATCAATCAACAATTGCGCTTGTTTTTGTGCAGCCAAATCCCCCCGATTCAATAAGCAATTCTGATCATTGTCATTTGCCAAACAGCCTTGGGCGTTTTCTGAACGGGTACTGCTTTCCAGATAGCTCGGTGCATCAATAGAAAGTTGCTTGTTAATCGCTTTTTCAAGATTTAAATTGCTGCTGTTAATTTTTTCCTGACGCTGTTTGATTGCATCTGTTAAGGGTGCAGAACAGGCATCTATCTGATTCGCCATGGCGAAATCAGCACGATGCAATTCGCCACGTTTGACATCGACAAAGCGGCTGGATGGATCACCTGCATTTCGGTTGGACTGAGTCAGCAACTCTACGCCGGCAGGTAACGTGGTGCGGTCAATTTTAAGCACATGGGTTTTTGCCGACACGCCGTAAAAGTCATATTTACCTTCACGGTCCGTGATGACATAACTGCCATCTTCCATGTAGATACGGACACCCGGCACACCCAACTCGCCTTTATCCTGTATGCCATTACGGTTACAGTCGGTATAAACTTTACCTACCACAAATGCATCGGCACTAAACGCACCCGGACGAACTTTAACTTTAGCCTGTGCTTCATTTGAACTGAGACCAGAACCATCCACTGCACGAGCCCGGTTAATTCCATCCCCATTTAAAGCATTGGGTCCGACCAGAACACGGTATTCAATTTTGGCACTGGCATTGACTGCAAGATCACCTAGACCCAAAGTTAGATAAGGGCCTTTGCCACCTTCCGGGTCTGCCACTGGTTTGCCATCAATACGCATGGTACTTGGCACATAGCTAAAACCACGCGGTAAACTGTCTTGCAATTTGACATCACGTGCAAGTACATCCCCTTTATTACTCACGGTAATACTGTAATTGGTGAAATCACCCAATTCGATACTGCTATCACGTGCAGTTTTTTGTACCATCAAACCCGATTGGCTTAATAGCGGGTCAATCGGAATATCTATATTCAATGCCGGACTGCTGGATGTCAGGGTAAATAAGCCACCATAAGAATATTGCGAATGTACCGCCATGCCGTTAAATGAGCTGATCGGATAAACCACCTGATCGCTGACAAAACTATATTGATGAGTAGCAATTGTTGAGGTATCGACTAACAATTTATAGTTACCCGGAATCACTTGCGGATAAACAAACTCACCTGTCGCAGACGTTACCTGTTTCGCAGGAATTGAACGTAAAGCCCCTGTGGTACGGTCAACTTCAAAAGCCACATTATTACCGACCGGCTGATCATTTTCATCCACCAGTATAACGGTTGCCCCAGCCACAGGCTTTTTCGTTTTTGCATCGAAAATAATGCCGTATGGATCAATCAATATCTGCGTTGAAATATCATTAATCGGTGTAGTGACCTGACCTTGCTCGTCGACGCATTCAACCAGACTCGCTGTAACCTCATCACGTTTAAGCGTTTGTAAAACAGCATCATTCAGATTTTTTTCTGCATTTTCTTCAGTATCTAAACTAAATTGGAACAGACCGGTATTTTCACCACTTTCCATGGCAGAAATAATAACAATATCACCCGTCAATTTAGACTGAATACGAATGCGTGCCTGCTCTTTGCTAAAACGGTGAGCATTACAAACCGCGGCATTGGTTTTTAAATAAATCGGTTCATTAACTTTGCCGGTATACAAGCTGATTTTAAAATCATTTGTGGTGCTATCCAAAGTTGGCTGACCCACAACCTTGGTTTCAACTTTATTGGATAAGGTTTTTTGATTCACTTGCCCTTTTTGATGCAGAACATAAGCTCCATTCACCAATGTGGTATAGCTAATGGTCGGCTGCGTTTTAACCTTTAACTTAATCTCGCTTTTTTGACCGGCTGCAAATGGTTTTTTATAAGCAACGACGGCATGGCCAATTTGGCTTTTATCCTGAGGTAAATGACTTGAATATTGCCCTTCTGCCAACTTATGCAAAACCAGTGTATTAGAAGCCAGATCTGAAACCTGAATATCTTCAAAAACAGTATTTGCCGGCAAAGGATCTTCAACAATCACCCATGATTGTTCCTGTCCATCCACCGTGACTGTTGCAGGAGATACTGGTAATAATGCCGAGTTGGTTACCGTCAAAGTATAATTCAGGGTTTGTGCCTGCTGAGTTATGCTAAGCAGTTGTTGGTCTACGGCTTTTTCTATTTTTAACTTTGCTTCAAAGACCTGTACAGGGTCTTGCACTGTTTTTTGTTGTTGCGGTTCTTCACGAATTTGTGCGGTTAAAGGAAGCTCTAACTTGGACTGATCGGGAGTTTGTAATGAGGTATCTGCCACGACCCATAAGTGTACAGTTTGATTGGGTTGTAATTCTAATCCATCTTTAATCAGGGTGTCTGAAATATCCAGAACACCATCTTGATTGGCATCTAAATAGATTTTTAAATTGGATAAATGGTTAATAGCCACGGTTTTAAAATCAAACCACGCATTTGTATTACTGGTATTGGTCACCTGATTTAACCAGATGACTTTTGAACCCGCTTCTACTTGCTGGAGCTGATTTGGAAATAGTTCAAGACCATAAAACTTTGCAATTTCGATATTGACTGCATTGGATTGAGTTGTTCGCAGTAATTGTCCACCGTTCAAATCACTAACTTCAAAACTTGCATAAGCAATATTCTGAATCATTTGTCCAGCCATAGGCATCGCAGCATGACCGTGCTGTGCAAAGAACAAAGCAGATGCAAGTGCAGACAAAGATAATGTCTCCACTTTCTTATTCATTGCTTTTTTCATTGCCACACCCCAAAACCAAAAATACGAAAATACAAATAATTAGAACAAACGAATGGAGTCCCTCTCTTCGAAAAAAGAGGGAGAAGAGTTTTTTAAAGATTATGGAGTGGTTGATTTATCAACTGTGACAGCAAACTTCAATGTGGCAAAAGCGCCAGGAGTTAAAGTACCGACATTGTAATTTATATTACCGTTAGCTTCTGTTGGTGCAGTGCCTTGAGCTGCTGGCTCACGTGCTACAGAACCGGTTTTGTACTTTGTGTATGCCGGCACAGCATCATTGATTACAACAGCAGTTGCATCAGCATTACCCTGGTTTGTTGCCTTTACTTTATAAAATACGCATTGACCAGGTTTAGCATTCTGTAAGTTTGCAGTATAGTCAGTATCAACGGGTGCTGCTGTACAGTCTGCAGCAAACTGGAATTTTTCTAAACGTACTGAACCTAGGTTAATTACTGTGCGGTCTGTAATTGATAAAATGCTGTTTGAACCTAATACAGCGTTAGCTTCAGGCTGAATTTGTACTGTAGATGTATAAGACTGGCCGGCCGTTGCAGTTGCTGCCGCTTCAACTTTTACATAAACAGTAACGGACTCGCCTTGCTGCAAACCAGGTAACTTAGATACATCAAATTTTGCATTTTGCAAAATGCTGTTTAAAGCACCTGTACCTGTTACAACTTCATTAGCATCCAGAATACCGTTACCATCTGTGTCCACATAAACAGTTACCGTTTCACCTGCTGTTGGCGTTGGTAAAATAAAGTTCAATGTTTTACCATCAGCTGCTTCAGTAACGTTACCAATGTTGGTTAAGGTATGGCTGTAAATAATGCTGCCACCAGGGGCTAACTGGCCTTGACGGTCTGGCGTAAAGCTGATTGCGCGCTGTGCTGCAACGGTCAGTTTGAATCCAATGCTATCATTGCTGCCGGTAGAGGGCGAGCTGATGTTGACTGTAATAGTTTTTGCAATATCCGTTGCTGGCGTGCCATCTGGTGTTGTAACCACCAGGCAGTAACTGCCCGTACCGCCATTGGCGATTGTACCGGAGTTGGTTACTTTCGTGTTTGTACATTTGCCAGCTGCGTCTTTTCCAAAAAGTTCCGCTGTCCAGCCGGTTGGAATGCCTGTAACTACAATATTGTAGTTGTCCGGCGTACCGCCTGTATTTTTGATCGTAACATCCAGCTGTTTAGGTGTACCTGGAACTAAAGCTGTGTCAGGAACACCTGTGCTGCTATTCAAGCCATCACCGACATAAACGGGCGATCCTGTTGTGCCTGTATTATGTACCAAGTCCACAGCACTCTTTGTAAATGAATCAACAACCAAAGAAATGGTATCTTTATTGCTACTGTTGTTGACTGAAGTGCTGGTCATAGTCAATTTAGTGCCTGCAGCAACTGTGCCGCTGGTTGGCAAAGTAACCCGTACCACAAATTTTAAGCTGCCACCCGCTTCAATCGGACCAGTATTGTTATCTGTCACTGGTGTTTTACCGTCAGCCTTCAGAATTTCAATGATGCTGCCGTTTGGCAAAGCGCCAGTCGTTGCAGCAACACTAAGGCTATAGCTGTCAGTCGTTGTGCCTGAGTTGTGGACATAAATCACATCGCCGCCCGAGGTGTTATTGCCAAAGACAATGGCCTGACCTTGCGAAGCTGTTGCATGGACTTCATCATCAATGCCCGTAGCGCTGCCGACTGGAACATTCTTGTCAATCCAAGAAACGTCTTTATCATCGTTAATTGAATGGGCAGTTATGCCTACAACAGTAACATTGTTCGGGTTAGATGGAACTAATGTCGTATCCGTAGTTGTCGGTGGAACAGATGGAACATTCGCTGGTGTTAATGGCGTACTTGTACCTGGTGTGAAGCCATCAGTATCTGCATATGCCGTGTTGGTAATTTTTTCACCATTTGCAGCAGCGTTTTTAACCTTAACAGTAAAAGTTAATTTACCGGTTGAACCCGCAGCAAGTTTTCCTGCATTAAAGGTAAAAACCTCTTTTGCATCACTACGACCACTAGATACATAAGCAAATTTATCACTATCTGTAGCATCACGAGTTAATGCTGAAGCGCTGCCATTATAATAGGCAGTTAATTTGCTATCAGCTGTATCAGCAAATGTTACATTGCTTGGGAGTACGTCATAAATAATGACATCTGAAGTGGCTGCAGCTGTACCTTTATTTTGGAAAGTCAAAGTATAGGTAATGTAACCATTGGCGCTAATTGTACTAACACTGGCTTCTTTTTTAATTTCAATGACTGCACCTGTAATAATGGTGGCTTTGTCAGTGTTGGATACTGTATCTTTGCCAATATCATATAGAGCCGTTTTGTTTGATGTTGCAGTTAAAGTCAGGCTGTCATTTTGACCTGCTGTCGCTGCCAATGGCGTTTTAGCCACTACAACCAGGCCAATGGATTCACCGGCAGCTAATTCAATCGCTGTTGTTGATGCTAAAGCGGCTGCGCCGTTATCAGCTATGCCATCTTGATTGCGGTCAATATAAACATCATGGCTAGCCCAATCAAAAGTACCAGCCTCATTTGTAATCCTAAGCGTGAAAGAGTCCGTACCATTACCGGTATTTGTCAAAATATGCGGGAAACTTACACTGCTGTTAGCTGCGGTTTGACGCTCATTAGACTGCACAAGAGTAAAGCTGCCCACTTGTGCTACAAGCGTTTTAACCACGTTAGATGTTACTACGCGCTCAGTTTGCGTATTATCTGTATACGTTGCGGTTGCAACGTTACTAATATTCGTACCAGCTAAAGGTGCAGCAGCCATAGCCTGGCTAACAAGCAACGATACCCCACCCATTACTGCCAGTGATGCAGCAATTTTACTTAATTGAAAATTATTTTTCATAAAGAACCCAACAATAAAGTCGATATTGACCAATTAAAAATTTTATTTAGATGTATTAACTTGTACTTGAGCAGAAACAATAATTTTCTGTTTTGGTTTTAACTCACTCACATTCCATTGTAAAAAGCGATATTCAGCCAGTGGAACATTCACTTTTTTGCCATTTTCCATACGGGTGAGTGGTGCTTTAGCAAAACTTTTACCGTCTACTGAAGCATAGGCATCTTGGGGTAAGCTTTGCCCTGTGTAAGTTACATCCGCAGGAAGTGGAAGATTCAACTTTAAATTTTTCAGACTTTGACTTGATATATTTGAATATTCGACTTTGTACTCAAGCAATGCCGTTGGCTTTACTCGATCGGTTGCTTTTAATTCTTTTTTTACTTTTTGGTTTGCCTCTATCTGAAACACTTTCATATCAGCAACTAAAGCTTGGCTATTCGCGAAGGAAGAGGTTGTCCATCCTGAGACTAATAGCAAAGATAGAGGAATCAAACTCAAAATTTTTTCGGATTTAATCATTTTTTGATACATTTCTTAACATAATGTCACTGTATTTTCACATTAGAAAATAAAAAAATACACAAAAATGTCGCACAAGTCACATTTTTCTTGTAAATGGTGTATCTATTGTCTTTTTATCAAAATAATTTTCACTTATTGACATTTTTTATCACAAAAAATAGTGATTAATTCAAAGTCTAGTCACTTAAGTCTGCTAGTTATTTAATATTATCTGATTTCTGTTCCGACTTTCTTTGTATGATCATGAGCTTTGCTCAAACTCTCATTAAACTTTGTGGATTAGATGGGACAATATTGGATTACTGTAAGCTATGTAGAAAAGTAGAAAAAAGGTATATTGCGATTAGCTAACAAAAAAGTCTTGATGGGGTTTATCCATTCGTCAATTCAACTTGTTTAAAGTTTTTAGGGCAAGTTAATGAAAGCCTAAGAAACATCAGCCTGAATATCACCACTAATTGCATAAACTTAGTATCAGTATAGATGATGAAACCCTGCAAATAGGTTTAGCTCAGCTAATTAGAAAAATGTCGGTGGCTCTTAAGTTCGTGTAGACTTACTTACTCAAACTCCATTGGATGGGCAGATTGACTGTGCCTAATCATTTCTACAGCTAACTCTGCATCACTTATCGAAAATTCAAATTCGATATATTTTTCCCGCTGAGTACCTGTAACATGAATAAAGCAAGGAGGCTGTTCTACATCTAATGGCTGTATATCAAAATCATCATATTCCACTTAAGCTTTACTAGAATCCCTATGCCAAATTTAAATATTATTTTTTTCAAATACTTATAATTTTGTCTTTATAAAATTCTTAAGCTATGATGTATGAATTAAGAAAATTCTCAAGTCTCTGAAATTTCTTAGCTGTATAAGCCCCTCTTTAATTAGCCATTTTATCTAACTAAAAGGTATCTACAAAATCGGTGGCTATTCATACTCTTTTAACTTTTAAGCTACGAAAAATTATTATTTCAAGTTTAAATACATTCTCTTTGAGAAATATATAAATCGGGCTTTTTAGCCCGATTATTTCGTAAGAGAAAAATTTGCTATCGAAATAAAACCATTAGATTAAAAAACTATTTCTCAGTACCAATCGATTATGATTCCTCTTACTTTGGGGGATTGTCGAGGATCTTTCTCAATCAGAAAAGCACAAGCAATGGTCTCATTCTCCGGCTTAGAAATAGGAAATAAAGATCCGGTGGTCGCAAGTCTGAATCAAGAATATCGACAACGCTTAGAGAAATCTCTCCTCGCACTTTTTCGTTTTATCTCGCATAGACACAAAACAATATTCTGTATATCCAGTAATGCAATACAATTCTTGGAACAGCTTCAGGACTTGATCGTACAAAGGAACCATATGTTGTGGGGCTGTCTGATTTTTGATCTTAGGCGGTGTATAACTTCATGTTCAATTTTCAAAATCGATATCTGCCCACTTTGCTGCACGTAATTCTCCAGGACGCACAAATACATGGGGTAAGATTTTGACTGCATAATCAATAGCAATATCCCCACGACCTGCATGTGTATTGATATTCTTTAATAGTTTTCCTAGCTTTTGCTTATCAGTAATAGCCGCTCGATGCTTAGTTTTACCCACCTTCAGAATACCGCTAATTTGATCAGCAACATTGAACTGACACACCCCTAAGGCAATCGCATAGCGAAAAACTTGAGATGCTTTACTTCTCATTCGCTTTGCAAAGTCATTTTTAACTTGTTTCTCATAAAGACGACATACTTCCAAATTTGAGAGGGTGTTATTACATCAATAGGAAATTCGCCAATAGCCGCATAAAGCTTATCCCAGACAAACTGATTCCGACGTTGTGTACTTGCTTCTAGCTCTTCATTCTTACGGTGTTCATCTGCTACTGATCTAAAACTATTATTTCGACATTGGGACTGTTTATCTTGCTTTTGAATTGCTGGGTCAATATTCTGCGCAAGCAGTTCTCTAAACTCACTTCGTTTTGCACGAGCGCTGGCCAATGTACAACTTGGATAAATACCGATAGCTATAGTGGCTCTTTTCTTAGAGATTGGGCGAATATAATCAAAACGCCAATATGCCCCACCTTTTTTATCTAACAATAAATAAAGACCACCACCATCTGAAAGCTTGATATTTTTTTCAAATGATTTCTTTTGCATTGATATTGCAGACTTAATTTTTGAGTCAGTCAGACTGATAACTAATTTAGGCATTTTTTACGGTATATTTTTTCAGAAATGGAATGTACCGTAAAAGATTACGGTATCCTAAAACGCCTTTGGATAGTATCGGACAACCCAGTTGCGTAAGTTATTTATTTTAAATGATTTTCAGATAACATCGGAAGGGATGAAACAAGAAAATGGTGCGCTCAGCGGGACTCGAACCCACGCCACAGGCTTCGGAGACCTGTACTCTATCCAGTTGAGCTATGAGCGCGCGTGCACATCATAACAAAAAAAACCGTAAGGTAAAGCAACTATATATAAGTCATCATTTTTTGTGCTCAGTCTTTATACAATGTTCCAGAATTGCAACAGACTATTCCTGCTTATTTACTTGGTTTATTTTGCAAGATCAATCACAATACTCCTACTATTCACCCGGTGAGAATTTCATGACTGATGCATTGACCTTGAGAGACGTATCCAAAACCTATCGTAATGGTTTTCAGGCACTAAAAGGGATCAACTTGACGGTACCTGAAGGTGAGTTTTACGCCCTCCTTGGTCCCAATGGCGCAGGTAAATCCACCACCATTAGTATCATTAGCTCATTGACCAAAAAAACCTCCGGTACGGTGGAAATTTTTGGGCATAATCTGGATACCCATCCTTCAGCAGCCAAACAATGCCTGGGTGTCGTACCACAGGAATTTAACTTTGGTCAGTTTGAAAAAACCTTTGATATTTTGGTGACTCAAGCCGGCTATTACGGTATTGCTAAAAAAATTGCAGAAAGCCGAGCTGAAGAATATTTAGAAAAATTAGGCTTATGGGAAAAACGTGGCATTCAGGCGCGTATGCTTTCTGGCGGGATGAAACGTCGTTTGATGATCGCGCGTGCCATGATGCATCAACCTAAACTGCTCATTTTGGATGAACCGACTGCCGGTGTAGACATTGAACTACGCCGTTCGATGTGGGACTTCCTTACCGAAATGAATGAAAAAGGCACATCCATCATTTTAACGACACATTATCTTGAAGAAGCGGAAATGCTGTGTCGTCGCATCGCGATTATTGATCGTGGTGTGATTAAGGAAGATACCAGCATGAAATTGTTCCTGAATCAGCTCAGCGAAGAATCCTTTATTTTCGATTTGGTCGAACCGATTCAACCGATTAATATTGAAATTATTGGCGTGCGTTTTAATTTAATTGATCCTGTGACTTTAGAAGTCACCATGGACAAGGCACATACCGTGAATGAATTGTTCCAGCTTATGGAAGCGCAAGGTATTCAGGTGCGCAGTATGCGTAATAAATCAAATCGCTTAGAAGAACTGTTTGTGAAAATGGTGGAAAAAAATCTTGATGGAGCTGCGCAATGAACTTTAATCAACTCAGTGTTGCGCTGTATACCCTGGTGCATAAAGAAGTGCGTCGCTTCATGCGCATTTGGCCACAAACCCTGTTACCCCCTGCGATTACCATGAGTTTGTACTTCGTGATCTTTGGTAATCTGGTCGGTTCACGCATAGGTCAAATGGGCGGCTTTAGCTACATGCAATTTATTGTACCTGGCCTGATTATGATGGCAGTGATTACCAACAGTTATGCCAATGTATCTTCCAGTTTTTTTAGTGCCAAATTTCAAAAAAGCATTGAAGAGCTGATTATGAGTCCCGTGCCTTTACATATGATTCTTTGGGGTTATGTGATTGGTGGCGTCTGTCGTGGTGCCTTGGTCGGTATTATTGTCACTGCAATGAGCCTGTTCTTTACTGACCTTTATATTACCAATTGGTTTGTGACTATATATACCGTGCTGATTACTTCATTTTTATTTTCAATCGGTGGTTTTATTAATGCCGTTTATGCAAAATCATTTGATGATATTTCAATTATCCCCACTTTTGTACTGACTCCACTGACGTATTTAGGTGGTGTATTCTATGCCATTAGTGCTTTAAGTCCTTTTTGGCAAAATCTCTCTTTAATTAACCCGATCGTATATATGGTCAATGCTTTCCGTTTCGGCATTTTAGGTCATAGTGATGTCAATGTTTCTGTTTCATTAAGCATCATCACCTTATGTTGCGTGGCACTTTACGGCGTAGCTTACTATTTACTTTCTCGTGGTTCAGGAATGCGTGAATAATGAGTGTAGAACATTCTCTATTAGGTAAAGACACCAATTATCCAACAGAATATCAACCCGATATTCTGTTTCCAATTTCACGTGCTCAAGCGCGGGAAAAATATGCCCACGTTGCAGGCATTCAGCAAGGCCAAGACTGGTGGCATGTTTTTGAAATTTCTTGGCTCAATGCGGTCGGCATTCCTCAGGTGGCGATTGGCCGTATGACTTTGCCGGCATCTTCTCCCAACCTGATCGAATCAAAATCTCTCAAGCTCTACTTTAACAGTATGAACTTTACTAAATTCGATTCAAAAGAAGCGTTTATTGCCACGGTTGAAAAAGATTTATCTGCTGCTGCCGGTGCACCGGTCACGCTGACTTTATTTCGGGCTGATGATCTGGAGATTGCTCAACCTGAAGGAATCTGTATTGATGATTTAAACCCTGATCACTTAGAGAACCATCCAGATGCAAGCTTATTAAAATTAGATGTAGAAAATAGTGATGCAGTTGAAGTGCAACTATATTCACATTTATTACGCAGTAACTGTCCAGTCACCGGCCAACCCGACTGGGGTACAGTTTTTATACGTTATCAAGGTAAAAAACCTTGTTATCGCAGTATTTTAGCTTATATTATTTCTTACCGTCAGCATAATGGTTTCCATGAACAATGTGTGGAACAGATGTTTGCCGATATCTGGCAAAATCTTGAACCTGAAAAATTGATGGTATATGCAACCTATACACGTCGTGGTGGATTAGATATCAATCCTTGCCGTGTATCCGATGCGACATGGATGCCTCGCCCCATTCGTTTGGCGCGACAATAAAATGAAGAATATTGAGGTTTTTTAACATGCCATTTTTTGGTTTTATTCCTTCTGCAGAATTATTAACAAGTATTCAAACAGCTCAGGAAAAGAAAAATTCCAGCGAACCGCTTTACCCTTTACGTGACAAAACAGCATTGCTTATTAATGAAGAAATCATTGATAGCATTTTGACTGAGCTGGTGCGTCGTTTTCCAACCAGTGATAAACGTGATACGGCCGAAAAACTCGCAGGCTATATCAAATCAACCGTTGCGGTTTTACTGAAACAGTTGATGGGCAAATCTTCAAATGATGTGGTTAAACAATCAATTGAATTTTCGGAAAAAAGCTTGTTTAAAGACGCAGCAGGTAATTTCCGTGTAGGCGAACATTTAGATGCTGGTTTGGTGACTAATCTCAAACACAGTTATGCAGAAATTAAAGCCGGGAATGACATCAATAAAGCAGCTTTAACGGAATCATATAAGCAGTTTGCTGAAGCGACTGTACGTCATTTTATGAATGACTTTAATAAGACCCTTGATTTAGGCATGATCAAGCGTAAAGCTGCGGATCTGGGTTCTGCTGCAGTGATTAAAGCGGTTCATATTGCTGTGGA
>DFAM01000017.1:82042-137914 GCA_002365595.1 Acinetobacter sp. UBA3106
AATAATGAGCAAGCACTACTATTTTTATAGGTATTTATATTGATCAGGTTTACGGTCTATTCCATGAATTTTAGGAACACCCCATTCATCATTCTCTAGCCTTCTTCCACTTTTATGTGAATAATTTCTATCTAACAAGAAGTTCCTATATAAAGTGATGAGGAAAATTAAATCTGACCTGATGGACTTTTTTATACTATTTTTTTGGTTCTAAATTTTGTCTCTCTTTTCATCTTATTTATAGCCATAAAAATCAAGAAAAAATTCACTAGATGAACTGATATGCTTATTGGCTGGCAGGGATTTTTTTGAATTTTTAAAGGCAGCTATAGAATTAAAAATCTAGTCAGATTTTGCCTTCAAATAGATTTTTTGCCGATTTGACACAAAGAACCATAACAGAACATGAATTTACCTCATGGGCAAATATGCGATGATTTATTTGCAACTTATTTCCCGTCCAAGCGGACAAAAAAATCCTGATGCTTTTTCAAACAAACAGCGCCTGAAAAGCAAAATCGCTATGAAATTTCTTATCCCCAGCCTAGATAAACCGTATCATTGCGAACGATGTAAAGAATCTGGCTTGATTAGCTAAAGCAGAGATATCTTTAATTTATGAACCTTCTGATGAGAACGCAAAGTACAGCTCAAAACACCGGTCTCAAATAAACAGATTTATGCACAAAGCAACGCTCTTTGTCTTTTTTTGTATATGGACTTGTCGATACAGCCTCGGTCAATGCTATCTTAAGCGTTTGAAAAATTCCGTTATCTTTCATGAGATGGATTTTCGGCAATTATATTTGTAATGCCGTCTTTTAGCGTCGTGATGTCGATTTACACACACTGATTATGTTTTTGGAACTTTGAGTAATATGTTAAGTATCAACTTTTATAACAGCATTAAACGTCTTCCTTTACTTCTCGGTGCACTTTCCATCACCAGTTTCTGTCAAGCCAACGATTTCTACAGCCATCCTAGCTATAACAGCTTTAAACAAAAAACCATGCAAACTTATGGCTTGAGTGCAGAACAGGTCGACTGGGCCATGAATGGTTCAAAAAACCTGCCGAATATTATTAATATCATGAACCGCCCTGGTGAAAGTAAGCCCTGGTATGAATATAAAACCAATTTTATGGCTGAAAGCACCATTCAACGTGGGGTACGTTTCAAAACTCAATATGCCGACACCTTAAACCGTGCTGAACAGCAGTTTGGGGTACCTCAAGCGGTCATCTTAGGTATTTTAGGGGTAGAAACCGGTTTTGGGGCCAATAAAGGCAATTTTATCACCCGTGATGCCTTGGCGACCTTAGGCTTTGGCTATGAACGCCGGGCTCAATACTTTCAGGATGAGCTCGCTGCACTGATTGCCTGGACCTATAAAGATGGAGTACCGGCCAGCTCGGTAGTAGGTTCTTATGCGGGCGCAATTGGTTATCCTCAATTCATGCCGAGCAACATTACCAAAATGGGTGTGGACTATGATTCTAATGGACATATTGACTTAAGAGGTTCTGCTGTAGATGCCATCGGTTCTATTGCCAATTATTTAGCCCAACACGGATGGCAACGTAATCAGCCCATCGGCTTTGCTGCCCGCTATACCGGCAATATTCCCACTTCAATTATTGCCAAAGATTTAGAGCAGCCAACCCCTTATGGTGCTTTAAAAAATCAGCGCATTACACCTACAAATCCATTGGTGAAGATTGATGATCTGGATATGGTAAATATTATTCAACTTCAAGATAGTTATGGCCCTATTTACTATATTACCTATCCAAATTTTCAGGTCATTACCACCTATAACAAGAGTCGAATGTATGCCACAGCTGTATGGCAATTAGGGACTGAAATCGCCAGTCGTTAAGACTGGTTTTTACCAAAAAATAATAAAGTCAAGATTTTTTTTTACAAAATTGCTCACTAAATGGGCCTTTTAAACATAATGTTACAATATTGGTTATATTTTGATCGAAAAACGGTGTATTTCTGTTCTTTTTGTAATTATTTTAATTAAAAAGTAGACAGCTTTAGCTTGGCATGAATATTATCCATCTCGTCAAATGTAGTTGCAAAAGAGAATTAACAGACTAGATCGCTTGCATTTCAATCGCTTAATTGAAATAAAAAGCAGTAGTCTTTAGGAGTTTAATAATGCATTCATCGATTAAGTATATTTTAGCGTTAACCACCACTTTTGCCCTGAGTCAGTCTCAAGCAGAATTGGTTCAGTCATCATTCAATACGGATAATGACAACTCTCGCTTAGCCACTCGTGTGCTAAACAAAGATGCTCAAAAATTTAATTCGCACTTTTCAAATCTAAACAGTCTTTCAATCACTGAGCGTTCTGGCGATAAAATCCGTCGTCAAACTATTGCAGCAAAAATTGAAATTCCTGAAGACGAGCCTTCAGTGATTGAAAAACTCAATACTGTTGCATCAAATACAGTTCGTAAATTTAGCCAAACAGGTGCAGCCTCTTGGTACGGTCGCCAATTCCATGGCCGTAAAACAGCAAGTGGTGAAACATTCGATATGAATGCCATGACCGCAGCTCATCGTAGCCTGCCATTGAACTGCTATATTCGCGTAACCAATAAAAACAATGGTAAAAGCGTTGTTGTAAAAGTAAATGACCGTGGTCCATTCCATGGCAACCGAGTTCTAGATTTATCTTATGGTGCTGCAAAACAATTAGGTATTACTAATGCAGGTACTGCGAAAGTAAATATTGAACGTGTCGATGGTCCCAATTCATAAGCTGATGCTAGCCTCCTAATACATTTGACTTCAAAGCCACTCCTTAGTGGCTTTTTTAATTCTTCTCAAAAAGCAGGCTTAATTTAGTTATGCCGTATTCCTCTTTACTTATGCCCTATTCTTACTGCAGAAACCACTGCTGGCAATAAAATACCAACAACCTATAACATCTTATAAATTATCTGAAAGATTGGTTACAAATCATGATGATTGAGTTTTGACCCACTTCTGGTTCTGGTCTATATTTCATTTAACTAAAAATAACTCTATAGATTCCTCATCCAACTGGAGTGGATAATGAAAACAATAAACGAATGGCTAAATGAATATAGCGAGAGTCATCAAGACAAAGCCAACAAAGCCATTCATTGGGTTTGTGTACCCGCAATTTTGTTTTCAATCATTGGAATTCTTGCTCATTTCAGTGCGTTATTCACTGTCCTGATACTGGTCTTAACTTTTATTTTTTATGCACGTCTCGATCTGGTCCTTGCTGTTGCAATGGCGGCTCTACTCGTTGTCATGGCATGGCTTATTTTTATCTTACCTGTAGGCATCGGATTCTATATCGCAGTTTTTGTTTTGGCCTGGATTGGGCAATTTTACGGGCATAAAGTCGAAGGTAAAAAGCCTTCTTTCTTTAAAGACCTCCAATTCCTCCTCATTGGCCCCGTATGGTGCATGGATGCCTATCTAGGTAAATTGATACCTAAATGGAAAAAACGCCAAAAATCGCAAATGATAGCGATTTAGGCACCATCATCATTTTTGTCTTTCAATGAACCTTTATTGATAGGTTCTTCCTTTATATTTCAACCAACCATCTGCATGTCTTTGTTGTGGATCACGATGAGTCCAGTGGATCACTCCACCTTGCTGACTATATTCATATTCACCATAAAATTGGATAATTTCATCCTGTTTTAAGTCATCCAGGCGCGGACTTAAATCAATATTATGTGCAACCAAAACCGTCTGCCCATGATTCAGTTCCAGAATAAATTTTTGATGACGTGAACCGTTATTATCATCAGGCAAAATAGCTTTCACTCGCCCACTGGATTGAACTTGAATATCACTTTTTTGCTGTCGAAATGCCTGTTGAATTTTTTCATCATCAGTTTGAACGGCTAAATTTAATGAGCTCGAAGCTACAGAAGTGGGGTAAGATGGGATTTTCGATAAAGTTTCAATCTTCGTGTTTGGGTTGTTAAGCAAATGATGGCTAAGACTTTGCTGTTCTTTTAAATCAATTCCGAAATATGCTGCTATTAATACAACAATAACTGCACCAATCCCGATATTGGTTTTATTGGTCATTTTATTATTCCTTAAAATTTAACTTTTTTATAAAAACCATGATCATAAAAAAAGCCCCAAATGGGGCTTTTTCAAAACAATTTAACTTAAAAAATTAAGCTAATATTATTTCGCAGCAGCTTGAGCAGCAGCAACTTCTTCAGCGAAGCTCATTTCTGCTTTCTTCTCAATACCTTCACCTACTTCGAAGCGAACGAATTGAGCAACTGTAGTACCAGTTGATTTAAGAACGTCAGCAACTTTCTTATCGTTGTCAATTACGTACATTTGACGCTCAAGAACAACTTCGTTCAAGTATTTTTCAACTGAACCAGTTACCATTTTTTCAACGATGTTTGCAGGTTTACCTGATTCTAATGCTTTCGCTTCAGCAATTTCTTTTTCTTTAGCGATAAGATCAGCAGATACGCCTTCAGCAGTTACAGCAACTGGGTTGAACGCAGCAACGTGCATTGCAATACCTTTACCAGTCGCAGCATCACCTGCATAAGACACAACAACACCGATTTTTAAACCGTGTTTGTAAACTGCAAGGTTTTCACCTTCAACAATTTTCGCACGACGTACTTGGATGTTCTCACCGATTTTTTGAACAAGAGCAATACGCGCTTCTTCAACAGTTGAACCATCTTCAAGTTTCAATTCAGCGATTTTAGCAGCGTCAGTTTCATTTGCAGCAAGCGCAGCAGCAGCAACTTTAGCAGAGAAACCAGCAAAGTTTTCGTCTTTAGCAACGAAGTCAGTTTGGCAGTTTACTTCTAAAAGAATAGCTTTGTTGCCTTCTTGAGCAATTGTAATTGCACCGTCAGCAGCAATGTTACCAGCTTTTTTAGCTGCTTTTGCTTGACCAGATTTACGAAGGTTGTCAATCGCTAATTCGATGTCACCGTTCGCTTCTGTTAATGCTTTTTTACATTCCATCATTGCTAGACCAGTACGGTCACGCAATTCTTTTACCATGCTGGCAGTAACTGCAGTCATGTTATTCTCCTAAATACGGTAGAAAATGAATCTGTTCAACAAAAACGGCCCAAAGTGTTCTCTGGGCCGTTTTGCTTTCTTGACGCTTAATTTGCCACGATTACATGTCGCAAAAATGACAATTCTGCGTCAAAACGCATTAAGCCTCTGGAGCTTCTTTAGCAGCTTCTTCGCCTTTAGCTTGAGCATTTGCTTGTGATTGAGCATATTCTTTACCAGCAAGAATCGCATCAGCCATAGCAGAAGCATAAAGTGTAACTGCACGGATCGCATCGTCGTTACCAGGAATAACGTAATCTACATTGTCTGGGTTAGAGTTTGTATCAACGATACCGATTACAGGAATACCAAGGTTTTTAGCTTCTTTAATCGCGATTGATTCGTGGTCAACGTCAATTACGAATAATGCGTCAGGTAAACCACCCATGTTTTTAACGCCGCCTAAAGCACGTTCAAGTTTTTCCATTTCACGAGTACGTTCTAAAGCTTCACGTTTAGTAAGTTTAGCGAAAGTACCGTCAGTAGATTGAGTTTGAAGATCTTTTAAACGGTTGATAGATTGGCGAAGTGTTTTCCAGTTCGTCAACATACCACCTAACCAGCGGTGGTCTACATATGGTTGACCAGCGCGTTGAGCTTGTTCACGAATGATGTTAGAAGCAGCACGTTTAGTACCAACGAACAATACTTTGTTCTTTTTGCTAGCAAGATTGTTAACAAAGTTCAAAGCATCATTTAACGCAGGAACAGTGTGTTCAAGGTTGATGATGTGAATTTTGTTACGCGCACCAAAGATGTATTCGCGCATCTTTGGATTCCAGAAACGAGTTTGGTGACCGAAGTGAGCGCCAGCTTGAAGAAGGTCGCGCATGCTTACGTTGTAATCTGCCATTTTCTTTACCTTAAAGTTTGGGTTAGGCCTCCATATACCCGCATTCTCCACCCCAAAGGGCACCCAGAGAAATGTGTCGATATATGTGCGGATTTTGTTGCCCCATCGCACAATGCCCGTGAAATTTCTTCACGAAAAAGCATTTGATAAAATGGGCGGCTATTTATACCATAGTCACACACAAATTTCCAAAAGTTTTTAAAGATCATGAACAGTACTTACGAAGCTCCCCGCCGTTTAATCAAAACTACTGAAGAAATTGAAAAAATGCGTGTGGCGGGTCGACTGGCGGCAGAAGTTTTGGATATGATCAAACCGCATATCAAACCGGGCGTATCTACGCTGGAATTGGATACGATTTGTCACGATTATATTGTCAACAAACAAGAGGCAATTCCTGCTTGCCTAGGCTATGGTGCAGCGCCGGGTCGCCCTGCTTTCCAGCATGTCATTTGTACTTCAGTCAACCATGTGGTTTGTCACGGTATTCCCTCTGCAAGCAAAATTTTGAAAAAAGGTGACATTTTAAACATTGATGTGACTGTGATTAAAGATGGCTATCACGGCGACACCAACATGATGTATATCGTCGGTGGTGAAACTTCAATTTTAGCTGACCGTTTATGTAAAGTGGCGCAAGAAGCCATGTATCGCGGTATTGCCACTGTAAAACCGGGCTCTACCATTGGTGATATTGGCAATGCCATTCAAAAATATGTTGAATCAGAACGTTTTGGTGTTGTACGTGAATATTGCGGTCATGGTATTGGTACCGTGTTCCATGACGAACCGCAAGTTCTGCATTATGGTCAACCGAATACCGGTATGGTTCTGGAAGAAGGCATGACCTTTACCATCGAACCAATGGTGAATGGCGGCGACTGGAAAACTAAACTTTTAGGTGACAAATGGACAGTGGTGACCAAAGACCACAGTTTGTCAGCGCAATATGAACACACTCTGTTAGTGACTAAAACTGGTGTTGAAATATTGACTGCCCGTCCTGAAGAAGATCTGTCTCGCTTTAATCAATAAGCTCCATCCGGATGCTTTGAAATGGCTGCACCTGTTGTAGCCATTTTTATTTGAAGTCATCTTTATTTAAACCTTTTGCTGAAAATCTGTACCAAACTCAATTGATTTTTAGACTATTTTCCACATACTGAAGCCCAGTCCAACTTACCACAGAGATGTTCATGTCCGATTTTAGCAATGTCACCGTAACTCAAAATGATGATGACACCGTTTCACTCCTGATTGATCACCAACCTATCTCTGAACGCTATGGCATGAAATTTAGCGCCAACATTGTGGAAGAACTTAAGGCCTTGGCAAACGGTCAAAACATGAAATTATTTGATCAGTTTGTATTTGCACATACTGATTTAAATTTTGAGCATCAGTACCGTTATGTGACCTGCATTGTAAAAGATGAAGACGGCTATAAAGTGACGCGTAATTTCGTTTACACCATTACTGCTCAAGGTCAGCAACCGATTGAACACGTCATTACCAAACAAGGTCAGCCGATGACGACTGCCGATGTACATGAATTTATTAGCACACATCTGCAAAAATCATTAAATGATTACACCGACCTGAATTACGCCTATTAATGTCTGGTTTTTATGCCTTGTTGAAAACTTGGTAAAGTCACACACTACAATTAAATCGAGGATCATCTAATTGTAGTGTTCTTTTTCACTTAGCCATTCACATTCAATGATTCCTTTTTACTTTCATTTTTTAATCATTTTCTGTCATTTTATTCAAACTAAACCCCTCAATTATTTATCGTTATTACTTGGTTCTCTCAACCGGATTAAATACTTTTTTCTGATATTACTAAATTCGAACTCCCCTTTTTGGCGCAATTTAAGCTAAGATAGTGTGCTTTTTTATTTTTTAATCCCTATAAGAAGGAATACTGCCGTGGACGTACGTCTCTCTGATCGTGTAAATGCCATCAAACCGTCCCCTACACTTGCTGTTACCAATAAAGCTGCTGAACTTAAAGCTGCTGGTAAAAACGTAATTGGCTTGGGTGCAGGTGAACCAGATTTTGACACCCCACAACACATCAAAGATGCAGCAATTACTGCTATTAACAACGGTTTCACTAAATACACCGCTGTTGACGGTACTCCAGGTCTTAAAAAAGCGATTATCGCGAAATTTAAACGCGACAATAATCTTGACTATGCAGCAAACCAGATCCTGGTTTCTTGCGGTGGTAAACAGTCATTCTTTAACTTGGCACTTGCCTTGTTAAACAAAGGTGATGAAGTGATCATCCCTGCGCCTTATTGGGTTAGCTATCCAGATATGGTGATCATCGCTGAAGGCGTTCCAGTTGTTGTGAAATGTGGTGAAGAACAACGTTTCAAAATCACACCTGAACAATTAGAAGCTGCAATCACTGACAAAACGCGTTTAGTGGTATTAAACAGCCCATCTAACCCGACTGGTATGATCTATACCAAAGCTGAGCTAGAAGCTTTGGCTGAAGTGCTTCGTAAATACCCAGAAGTTCTAGTGGCATCTGATGACATGTACGAACCAATCCGTTGGGATGATGAGTTCTACAACATCGCAACTGTTGCTCCAGACCTTTACGACCGCGTAATCGTACTTAACGGTGTATCTAAAGCCTATGCAATGACTGGCTGGCGTATTGGCTACGCAGCGGGTCCTGCTAAACTGATTGGCGCAATGAAAAAAATCCAGTCTCAATCGACTTCAAACCCAACTTCTATTTCGCAAGTTGCTGCTGAAGCTGCATTGAACGGCCCTCAAGACGTTCTTGAGCCAATGATTGAAGCATTCAAACGCCGTCATGACTTGGTTGTAAAAGGCTTAAACGACATCAACGGTATTACTTGCCTACCTGCTGATGGTGCATTCTATGCATACGCAAACATCAAACCGTTAATTCGTGCTAAAGGCTTAAAATCTTGCACTGAATTCTCCGCATGGTTATTGGAAGAAACTGGTGTTGCCGTTGTTCCTGGTGATGCATTCGGTCTAGGCGGTTACATGCGTATTTCTTATGCAACTGCTGATGAAGTGCTTGTAGATGCGTTAGCACGTATCAAGAAAGCGGCTGACTCAATCGAAGGCGTTGACGCTGCGATTGCTTCAATTGCTGCTGAAAAATAATCTGCTTTTTCTAAAGTAAGATTTTAAAAAACCCGCGATTTTCGCGGGTTTTTTATATTTTCAGATGCAAAGAATTATAGACCACACTAAAAATAGCTAAAATTTTCAATTATGATTTCACTTTAACTGCTGAGTTTGACCCAGACTTATCTAAAACAACCAGTGCGATTCCCGCCAAAACAATCACCGTAGCAATGATAATTCTCCAGCTAAGCGCTTCGCCAATAAATAGAACACCCCCCAAAATAGCTAAACACGGCACAGAGAGCTGTACACTGCTGGCTGTCACACGGTCAATCTGTTTCACAATGACATACCACAGCACATAGGCACCGCTTGAGGCCAAACCGCCCGAGAGTACAGCTAAAAGTACACCTTGAGGCTGTACAAAGCTTTTCGTATAAAACGCGGCATAAGCCAGCAAGACAAAAGGAATCGCCAGCACAAAATTGGCCAAGCTACTTGCCAACGGGCTTTGCATATTCTTGCCCGCAATGCTGTACATGGCCCAGCCTATTCCTGAAAGCACCATCATGGCTGCATAAACAAAATTAGGTGCAGCTGTGCCCGGAAGCAAGAGAATAAAAATACCAAGAATTGCGATGCCCAACCCTGTACCACGCTGAATATTAATTTTTTCACCATGCCACAAACCATAACCGACCATGCTGAGCTGTACCGTGCCAAATAACAGTAGTGCGCCAACGCCTGCATCTATATGTAGATAAGCCAATGAAAAGGCCACGATATACAGCGCCAGGAAAAAACCGTTTTTAATATTCCACTCAATTTTGGCTTTTTCTGTAGAAAATAGATAAAGCAACAATAAAACGGCAGCGCCACTACAGACACGTATCAGGCTAAAGCTCATTGGATCAATATATTGATCCGTCAACGCCAAACGGCATAACACCGAATTGGCAGCAAAAGCCAACATGGCAATCATGATTTTAAACAGCATGGTTGAGCATCCCTATCAACAGCATGCTTCAGATATAGCTAATCTAACTATTTAAATCTATAGAAATTTACTGATTCAATTTATAAGAAATACACATGATTAAATTGTGGAAATATGAATGCACGAATTATTTTTCTTCTTTATCTTTAGAAAACAATGCGATCACATCAGCCTCAGTGAGCTGCTCTGTAGAATATTTAAACTGGTAAAAATCGGGCTTATGATCAATATAAATTTCTGTAGTCAATTTTAAATCTTTCGGCTGTTCCTGCATGGCAAAGACATTAATGTTACAATAACTGCCCTCTTGGGTACGCCAGAAAAGCAAGGTGCCGCAGCGACTGCAAAAACCGCGCTCTCCCCATTCAGAAGATTGAAATAGCGTTAAATATTGCCGATCTTCAAACTTTAAACTGTCTGGCTCTATATCCACACTCATCATTACACCACTGGACTGCTGACGGCACATGGAACAGTGGCAGGCGTGTACATCATGATTTTTTAATTCTGCTTGAAACTTAGTTTTACCGCATAAACAGGATCCATTCATTATTATTTCCTTGATGACATTAATGCTGAGCAAAAATATTTAAAATATTGTTTCTTTTATATATAAAGGACAAATTCATCTCTGTATAAGTGTTATTAAAGAATTTTAAAACAATTATCTTATCAAGTTATCTTATTCGCCATTTCAATAGATGAAGATAGGCTTCAAATCAAATGAAAATGATTTTTACAGCCATACCTTTTGACTCAATGTGAGTATTACCGGTTACCACAACATCTAGCATGCTCATGCATTTTACCTGAATTCACTCAAAGCTGAGTGTTGACGACATGGTTAAATTTTGCTTAATTGAAATCTAGCTTCCTTTTTGGAACTGATGAATAAATAAAGGTATCAATAAGGAAATAAGTAGAATGAATCCCAAAGAAATGACCGGACTGCAACTGTTACAAGCCATGTGTGCAGGAAAGATTCCACCTGCAAGTATCAGTGAAACCATGCCGATGCAACCCTATGAAGTGACTGAAGGTACTATTCGCTTCAAAGTGAAAGCGGATAGCCGTCACTTAAACCCCTTAGGTGGCGTACATGGCGGTTTTGCAGCAACCGTGCTGGATTCAGTGACTGGCTGTGCCGTCCACAGCATGCTGGAAGCAGGCGTCGGTTATGGCACTATCGATTTAAATATAAAAATGTGCCGACCTATCCCCAAAGATCAAGAACTGCTTGCTTTAGGCACCGTCATTAACATCAGTAAAAATCTGGGGATTTCTGAAGGCAAAATTGTCGATGATGAAGGTAAGCTTTACGCACATGCTACGGCAACGTGCATGATTCTGCGTTGAGGCTTGATTCACGTTTTAAAATCATGATGCACAAAGAGCTCAAGTATTTTACTTGAGCTCTCCAGTTTGTTTGGATCTATATCGCTGATTTAAATGATTTCGTTAATGCCGGGAAATCAATTTCTGGACGCGAAGTCCCTTTATAGATACATAGGTACTTGAACACGCTATCCAGTGAAACCGAGAGCTTCTTCTGTTCCGATACCGACCAGACTTTAGAGTTATTTCGTCCAGTTAAGGCACTGCCATTCAATTGATATAAATACAGGTCATGATCACGTTGCAAAGGTTGTTTAGGACCATTGGAATAGCTATCGAGAAGTAATTGACAGGGTGAGTTAATCAGCCATTTATCGCTAAACCATAGCTGTAGCAAGTCCCCCAGATATAAGGCTTGAGTACCTACAGGCCAGACTTGAATAAACGCATCTTCAACAGCTGTTTGATAACGCTCTGGATCTTGAATAATAGAAAGGTAATTGTCTTGATAAAAAGATAAATTTGAAAAAATTTCGGCAATCGTCAGCGTATGCATTCGCTTTCTCCTGTTTAGCCATTTTAGTGCTGGCAAGTTGGTTTAAATCCACACTGTTTGAACTTTCATTCAAACGCTCTGTTATGCATTTAATCTAACAAGCCGGTTTTGGCTGTGCAAGTTTTTTTAACATTTTTGATTTAGTTGCTTAAATTAAAAGCATACAGCATGAAAATTAAGGAATCGTGACACTTTTAGCTTGACCCCCTGTAAAATCCCCTTATAATCGCATGCAGATTCTCCAATAGCTCAGTCGGTAGAGCGACGGACTGTTAATCCGCAGGTCCCTGGTTCGAGCCCAGGTTGGAGAGCCAAATACAAAAAAGCCCGCAGCATTAAAGCGGGCTTTTTTTTTGCCTGAATAATTTATAACTGTTTAAATCATTCGCTAAATTAACCATCCTAATTTCCCTTTTTTAAATCTAACCTGTAAGTATCGATCTAATACCAAGTTGTATATCACAACCAAGTCATACTATTCATCATCATGAATTTTTAAGCTATTTTTGAAAATTTATAGTGAAACAGAATAAGCCATAAAAAAAGCGCACCGAAATGCGCTTTTGATTCGTTTACCCATTTAAAGCTGGATAAATATCACAATCGTTTTATTGCTGAGGTAAAGGAATATATTGTGAATTATTATTCTGTGCTTTACGTTCAGCCACGACCACATTCAGGCTTAATGGTTTCTCATCTCGAACCACTTCAACTTTGATGGTGCTGTTCGGCGCTTGCAAGGCTACATAATTAATCAAGTGAGAAGCAGAAGTAATGGGTTCCCCATTAACCTGAATAATTTTATCACCCTTTTTAATTCCCGCCTTGGCTGCCGGACCATGAGGAAGCACATCTGCAACGACTACACCATTCTGCTTAGGTTCAAGAATATTGTCCTGTTGCACTGGCATAAGGCTAATGCCCAACCAGCCACGAACCACACGGCCGTCTTTCAGAATTGAATTCAGAATTTGCTGACACACTTTCGCAGGAATGGCAAAACCAATCCCCAGTGAACCGCCTGATTGAGAGAAAATGGCCGTATTCACACCAATCAGATTACCCGCCACGTCAATCAGCGCTCCACCCGAGTTCCCTGGATTAATCGCTGCATCGGTTTGAATGAAGTCCTCATAGGTATTAATACCCAAATCTGAACGGTTGGTGGCAGAAATAATCCCCTGTGTCACCGTTTGCCCTACACCGAACGGGTTACCAATCGCCAGCACCACGTCTCCGACTTCATTGCCACTGAGTTTAAATGGCAAAACCGGCAGTTTGTCGAGTTCGATCTTAATCACAGCAAGATCAGAATCCGGGTCTGTACCAATCACTTTAGCCACTGCACGACGTCCATCATTCAAGCCCACTACAATCTGTTCAGCCTGAGCAATCACATGGTTGTTAGTTAAAATATAACCATCTGAACGAACAATAACACCTGAACCCAGGCTGTTTTCATTTTGTTCCTGATCAAATTGTTCAGGGGCCTGATCACCAAAAAATTCACGAAATGCAGGATCATTTAACAAGGGATGCTCTGCTTTGTTCACTTTCTGGGTAGTAAAAATATTCACCACCGCAGGAGCAGCCACCTTCACAGCAGTACTATAAGACTCGACCGCACCTGCTCTGTTGGTATTGACTAAAGGCTCGACTTTTTCTCTGGGCATCTTTATACCGTCAGACGCCACAGGGGCTTGTGGCTTCTGGGAATGTTGCCAAACAAGAAAACCGAGAGTGACCAAAATAAGTAAAACCCAAGGTAACCATGTAAAGGTGCGGCGCACGTTAATTTCCTCTAACAATATTTTAATTCGTTGATGACTAAGTAATTTATCTGCCATTGTAAAATGAAATACAGCAGGAAACATAAAAATAATTCAGAGTTTTGTGCTGCTTTAGTTACAATTCAAACTATGTTTTGATGACCTTAAATATAGAGGCTTTTGGGAAATTTATGGCAAAGCTCAACCAGATTATTCAGTGGTGTGATCAAACCCTGAAATCACACGAATTTAAAGACTATGCACCAAATGGCTTGCAAATAGAAGGCAGACCGGACATCAATAAAATTTTGTGTGCTGTTACCGCATCTCAGGATGCTATTGAGGCAGCAATTGAACAAAATGCGGATATGCTGTTGGTCCATCACGGCTATTTCTGGAAAGGGGAACCCTACCCGATTACCGGCATGCGCGGTAAACGTATCAAAAGTCTGATTCAGCATGATATCTCGCTAGTGGGCTATCACTTACCATTAGATAGCCACCCCACTTTAGGTAATAATGCGGCAATTGCCGATCTATTAGCATTAGAAAATATTGAAGCCTTAGACCCAAGCGAACGCAACCCGATTGGCAATATTGGTTATTTAAAACAACCTGTGTCTGCTGCAGAATTTAAGCTGTATGTGTCTCAGCGTTTAGATTTTAATGCCATTCATCTTCCTGCCGATAAAACATCAATCCAGAAAATCGGTTTCTGTACCGGTGGTGCACAAGATTTTATTGGCAAAGCGGCTGAGCAAAATTGTGATGCGTATATTTCTGGTGAAGTCAGTGAACGTACTTTTTACGAAGCGAAAGAATTGAATGTTCACTATTATGCTTGCGGGCATCATGCAACCGAGCGTTATGGCGTACAACGCCTGGCAAAAGCTATTTCAGAACAGTTCGATATTGAGTATAGTTACTTCGAATTAAACAATCCGATTTAATTCGACTGACGGTTATGATCAGCGGCTTTATTCATATATTTTCAGGCTTTATTCTGTATTGTTATTTATACACGATGCCCATTTCTGCCCGATTATCTATTACAATAAAGCCACTTATTGTTAAAACCCAGCAAAATGCAAGGAATTGAAAACATGACAACCATTACTTTACCAGCATTACCTTATGGCTACGAAGATCTTGCCCCACACATCAGCAAAGAAACTTTAGAATACCATCATGACAAACACCACAATACGTATGTGGTTAACCTGAATAACCTGATCGCTGGTACTGAGCTTGAAGGCAAAACTCTAGAAGAAATTATTACAGCAACTGCTGGTGATGCTGCTAAAGTGGGCGTATTCAACAACGCTGCTCAAGTTTGGAACCACACGTTCTACTGGAACTGTATGGCTAAAAACGGCGGCGGTAAAGCAACTGGTACTTTGGCTGCAAAAATTGACGAAGCTTTTGGTTCTTACGAAAAATTTGCTGAAGAATTTGCTGCTGCTGCAACCACTCAATTCGGTTCAGGTTGGGCTTGGTTAGTGGCTGACGAAGTAAACGGCCAGCTTTCAATCATGAAAACTTCAAATGCTGATACGCCAATGGCACACGGTAAAATTGCAGTGTTGACGATTGACGTTTGGGAACATGCTTACTACATCGACTACCGTAATGCTCGTCCTAAATATATCTCTACTTTCCTAGAAAGCCTAGTGAACTGGGATTATGCTAATGCAAAATATGCTGGCCAAGAAGCTGGTGTAGAAAAATAAAATTTGAAATAAATTTTATTTATTGCATAAAAAACCACCCTTTAAGGGTGGTTTTTTTATTTTTAATGCTTAAATGAATATTTATAAAGCAAATGATTCATTTCTTTACATTATCTGGTTGACGACTTCAGTTTTCATCCCTAAAATGCGCTTCAGATTCTCCAATAGCTCAGTCGGTAGAGCGACGGACTGTTAATCCGCAGGTCCCTGGTTCGAGCCCAGGTTGGAGAGCCATCTATTCTTCCATAGCTCAGTCGGTAGAGCGACGGACTGTTAATCCGCAGGTCCCTGGTTCGAGCCCAGGTGGAAGAGCCAAGATTCTAAAAAGCCCATTCATCATGAAGGGGGCTTTTTTTTATTCTCCAAATTTCTTTGCCCATCTCGCATAACTCACACTTTTGATTTGTGCTCTGGAATAATATCTTTTTATTAAAAAAGTAGATCATTCCCCTATCTATTGCTCACTTCTTAAAATTTGGTTATGTTCATTCTAATAAAAATATTCTAATCCACTGCTATGAATGCAACCTAGTTAAAATCCCTCATTTTCTGGATTATTTTGATTATTGTTATGTTCGCCGTATTTCAATGCAGTCAAAATTCTGAAAATAAAAAGCAGGCTTCTGCACTCATGTATGAACGCCTGTTTCATTGCACCGGTCATTTACCGCAAAAGAACCCGGAAGTTTTAAAACACATTCAGCAGCAACTCAAACCCGAGCTCACTCAAGCCGAGCTAATGAAACTGATCAACGAATGTCGGCAAGCCTCCCCATTACAAAGCAAAGAAACTTATATAAATTTAATAAAATCACTTAAATAATCCCCGATAAGTTTATTTTTAAAACATTCGATTCATTTTCCTGGCTTTTTTAGGCATAAACCCTTGACCCCTTCAGCTTAGATACATAGAATGCGTATCAGATTCTCCAATAGCTCAGTCGGTAGAGCGACGGACTGTTAATCCGCAGGTCCCTGGTTCGAGCCCAGGTTGGAGAGCCAAATTCTAAAGACCCACTCTATTGAGTGGGTCTTTTCTTATATCAAGATCTTACTGTGTTCTATTCAAGTCAAGCCACTTTTTTTCTTATTGGTTGCATCGCTACCCTGGCCTTGCTGACCCTTGTTTTTCAGCAACTATTCAAACCACGTCAAAAGTTTTTTCCGAAACGTGTGATCACCCAATTTGAAAGCAAGATGTTCATTCGACTAAAAGAAACCTTCCCCCAACATCATATTCTGGCTCAAGTCGCGTTTAGTGCTTTAATCACCAACAATAATTTTAAGATCCGCAACAAGTTCAATCGCAAAGTCACCGACTTTGTTTTACTGAATCAAAAGCTCGAAGTGGTCGCCATTATTGAATTGGATGATCCCAGTCATATAGGCAAAGAACAGGAAGATGCCGAACGGGATGCGATGTTGAATGAAGCAGGCTACCAAGTCTATCGCTATACAGACATTCCTAGCTCTAATCACTTAAGAAAAGATATTTTAAATTAATCCAGTCAATAAAAAGCCACCTGATTGGTAGCTAAATTTTCAATATACAGGTTATTTATTTTCTTGCTGTTCAGATGAGGCCGTCACCGCTTCTGAAGCCGATTTTTCCGCTGCTTCACGCGCTTTGATACGCTCTAACATTTCAGCTTGCTGTTGTTTATATTTTTCCTGATTCTTCTGATCACTATTTACCGCCAAGTAAGCCATGCTCACCAGAAAAATCGGAATCAATAAACCCAAACTGGCGAACAAGATCATCTTCTTGGGACTGGTCTTCTTTTCAGGCTGGGTCATCTACAATACCTATTCATGTTCTTCAATAAAAACATGGTTCAATATACCGAAAGTTTGCATTTACATCCATTTTTAATCCCATCCTTTTACTATTTGATTGAATTTAGGCAGACATAAAAAAAGCATCATTCTACGATGCTTTTATAAATTAAAGATTAAAGCCTGATGTTTAAAACAAGGCCAGTGCAATCCCTATAAATATCATCAGCCCTACCCAGCGATTATGACGGAATGCCCAGAAGCAGCGCTGCGGATCACGATCATGAGTTTTGCTCCATTGATAGATAAAATCGGCAGCCACCGCTAGCAGCGCAATCAGACCAAATGGCATCAACAGGTTTTCTAAATACAGCGCGCTGGCAATCAATACAATACTGCTCAGTTGCAGCAAGGAAATAATTTCAATATCGTATTTTCCAAATAAAATCGCTGTAGATTTCACCTCAATCTTTAAGTCATATTCACGGTCTGTAATTGCATACTGCGTGTCATAAGCCACCGTCCATGCCAGATTGCCAAAATACAGCAGCCAGCAGGTTAAATCCGGCGTCTGCCCTACTGCGGTATAGGCCATTGGAATAGACCAGGAAAATGCCGCTCCCAAAAACACCTGTGGCAAGTGGGTATAGCGTTTCATAAACGGATAAATAAATGCGAGCAACAACGCCCCAAATGACCAGTAAAAGGTTTCTATGGGCAAAAACAACAAGAGCGCCGCACTTGCAGCAACCAGAATTAAAAATACCCAGATGGCTTCAATTGGCTTGATTACACCGGTGGCTAAAGGACGATCTTTGGTTCTGGCCACAGCACCATCGACTTTACGGTCAGCAAAGTCATTGATGGCACACCCCGCGGCACGCATAAAAATCACACCCAGAATCATTAGGATTAGAACTTTTAAATCTGGTATGCCTTGGTTGGCAATCCACAATGCCCACATGGTCGGCCAAAACACCAACTCTGTACCAATTGGCTTATCGAAACGGCATAAATAGTAATACGCTGCTAAGCGCTCCCGCCATGTTGGATGCTGCACAATGTCCATGACTGTCCTTAAGCAAATTTCTGTTTAAATATTTTATGGTGAAATATCGGGTTGAATAAACTGTTCAAATGCAGGCAAAAAAGTCTCTTGCACAATAAACTTACAACCATGCCAAGTATAGCAACTTTGCCGCGTCCAGCCTTCTTCCAGTAAAATTACCCGGCGCTCACAATCTGGATTGGTACGTTGAAACAAGAACCAGCCAATCGGCTTTTTACCGATATGCTTAAAAAGCCTTGCCCGACCTTGCAAGCTTAATATTGGAAAAATACTTTTTGCCTTGACCCAAGGCTGGGCTTCACAGCCATATAAATAGCTTTCACGTACCCATGAGGTATGCTGATAGGGCATCTGCATCCATTTTGCATCGCTAAAACTCAAGCGCTGAAAATGCTCTTGAATCGGTTCTACTTTAAAACTACCAGCGGCTAAATCAGTCAGTTGCTGAGTCAGAGAACCAGATGCATATAACCACGTGCGTAATTCAGCAGGAATCTGCATATCCTGTATTTTATATGCTCGCTTGTTCTGCATAAACCCACAGCTCTATTTAAGATGATTGATTCTAACGTAATTTATAAAAGATGTTGTCAAAGGCGAGGTATTATCAAGTGATTTACGCTTTGTTCGATCACATTTATAAAGGAAATTAACAGTTATCCGTCTTGGCAATTACTTCAAATTTCCCCTGGGGCGTTTTTACCAGAATGAAGCCTTCTGCACTTAAATAAAAACTTTTGGGATAATCATAATCCAAAGCCAGTTCGGGATTTTTAAGCGCCACAAATTCGGCCTGTTTATAACCTTCTACCGTACGGCCTACCTCAATATAGGTCACTTCAGAAAAGTTGAGTTTAAACCCTTTATCATGATCTTGTGGATCAATCCAGGGATAGAAGCTGGTGTGCTTTTTACGCTGTGCCATATAAGTTATCTAATATTCATTGATATAAACAGATGATACAAAAAAACCCGCGACATGCGCGGGTTTTTTAAAGCTTTAAACTCTAAAAAGAATTACAAGCTGTAGTACATGTCGAATTCAACTGGGTGAGTAGTTGTATTCAAACGGCGTACTTCTTCAGTTTTCAATTCGATATAAGCGTCGATCATTTCTTTAGTGAACACGCCGCCTTTTAGCAAGTAGTCGTGGTCAGCAGCTAGAGCTTCAAGCGCCATATCTAGGCTGTGCGCAACTGTAGGAATTTTCGCTTCTTCTTCAGGAGGAAGATCATACAAGTTCTTGTCAGCAGCTTCACCTGGGTGGATCTTGTTTTGAATACCGTCAAGACCAGCCATCAACAATGCTGCGAAACCTAAGTACGGGTTCATCATTGGATCAGGGAAACGCGCTTCGATACGTTTGCCTTTAGGGCTAGACACGTAAGGAATACGGATAGATGCAGAACGGTTACGCGCTGAGTAAGCAAGCATAATCGGAGCTTCGAAGTGCGGCACTAAACGCTTGTACGAGTTTGTAGAAGGGTTTGTGATTGCATTCAATGAACGAGCATGTTTAATCACACCGCCAATGAAGTACAACGCCATTTCTGACAAGCCTGCATATTCATCACCAGCGAACAGGTTCTTGCCATCTTTAGAGATTGACATATGAACATGCATACCAGAACCGTTATCGCCAACCATTGGTTTAGGCATAAAGGTTGCTGTTTTAGCGTATTGGTGCGCAACGTTCCAAACTGCATATTTGAACTGTTGAACTTCGTCCGCTTTACGAACCATCGTGTTGAAGCTCACACCAATTTCAAGCTGGCAAGATGCAACTTCGTGGTGATGTACTTCTACACGACCTGGGCCCATGATGTCTTCGATACGCGCACACATATCAGCACGCATGTCATGTGAAGAATCAACAGGAGGAACTGGGAAGTAACCGCCTTTTACGCGTGGACGGTGACCAGAGTTACCTGATTCATAGTCTTTACCAGTAGACCAAGCAGCTTCTTCAGCGATCAATGTGTGGCGCGCGCCAGACATGTCGATGTCCCATTTCACTTCGTCAAATACGAAGAATTCTGGTTCTGGGCCAAAGAATGCAGTATCACCGATACCTGTAGATTTTAAGTATTCTTCTGCACGGCGAGCAATAGAGCGTGGGTCACGTTCATAACCTTGGCCAGTTGATGGCTCGATTACGTCACAAGTCACGACAACTGTAGGTTCTGCGAAGAACGGGTCGATAAAACCTGTTTCAGCATCTGGACGAAGGATCATGTCTGACGCTTCGATACCTTTCCAGCCTGCAATTGAAGACCCATCAAACATTTTACCGTCTTCAAATGTATCTTCGTCAATACTGTCCGCTGGGTAAGTTACGTGTTGCTCTTTACCCTTAGTATCAGTAAAGCGAAAATCGACCCATTTTGCGCTACTTTCTTGGATGAGTTGAAGGACCTTGTTCGCCATGCTCATTTTGCTCCGATGATTTTTTGTTGCACCTGCTAAGTGCGTGTTAGTAGTTGGTGTCTATAAAGCAATTCTCGTACCAACTTTTTAAAAGCAAAGATAAAATACTGAATTCTTTATCAGAATAGAAGATTTAAGCTTTTTGCTTTGTCGCTATTATACTGTGTACAAATGTAAATGCACCATATTCAAACACTCATAATCACATTTACTTGAAAAGCGGCTTTCAGTGTATCAAATTGGTGCGAATTTATTTTTTACTCTATGTAACAACCTGGTTTTACTTGCTGTTTGCCTGAATATTCAACAGTTTCGTTTAAAATAAATTCTTAATAATTTATTCTCTATCATGTTGATGATTTTATTATTAAATATATTCCGCGTTTTCAATTTGATGGTCAACCTCGTTTAAATCAAAAATAAATACTATCTTATTATTATTTATCTATTTTTTATTTTTCTAGCATACAAGTTAAAAATATTTCAAACGATCAAAGTCATGAAACACTCTGCGCTATTTTGGTGACAATATACAAATTCTTATCAGCACAATTTTATGTACTTTTATGAAGCCAAACTTCAATGATGAAAATTCAACCAACATAATACTTACTTATAGATAGTTTATTACAAAAATAAATTAATTATCTTATATTAAGCCCTGAAATGAGTATTTTGGTTGTAGCGTATTTTCAAAATGGCATGCCATTATTAACCTCATCTTCAATGAGTTTTCTGCATCATAAAATGCAAATAAATCAGCTTATTCTCATGTAGTGATTTTCACTAAAATCATTATCATAGAAATAGTTCAGCAGAAAATGATTATTTTTTGCTATCATTATTGCCACTCCATTTTTTAGCTGTTTTACTGCCTTGCGTTTAAATTGCACGACGAAGTAAACATCCAAATCATGTGAGTATTCTTGGACTATTCGAGCACATATACGTGCGCAAATTTCAATAGGTTAGCTCATGCTTTTAATGATCGACAACTACGACTCTTTTACCTATAACATCGTGCAGTATTTTGGCGAGTTAAATCAGGAAGTAAAAGTAGTCCGTAATGATGCCGTGACCTTGGAAGATATTGAGCGATGGCAACCAAAATATCTTGTCATTGGTCCTGGCCCCTGTTCACCAAGCGAAGCAGGCATCTCCATTCCTGCGATTCAGCACTTTGCCGGCAAAATCCCTTTATTGGGGGTGTGCCTGGGGCATCAAAGTATTGGTCAAGCTTTTGGTGGAGATGTGATTCGTGCCAAAAAAGTCATGCATGGCCGCTTATCGGACATGTATCACAGCAATAAAGGTATTTTCAGCAATCTGCCTAGTCCGTTTTCTGCAACGCGCTATCACTCTCTGGTGATTGATCAGGCGACGTTGCCAGAATGTCTGGAAGTGACCTGCTGGACCAATGAAGAAGATGGCTCCATGGAAGAAATTATGGGTGTGAAACATAAGACATTGCCTGTCGAGGGCGTGCAGTTCCATCCTGAATCCATTTTAAGTGAGCACGGTCATCAAATCTTTAAAAACTTTTTAGAAATTTACGCATAACGAGCGCGATCAAGATTATGAATATTCAACAAGCTTTAAATAACATCACTAAAAATATCGAACTCACTCAACCGCAAATGGAAGAGGTGATGCGCACCATTATGAATGGTCAAGCCACTGATGCACAGATTGGCGCCTTGATGATGGGACTGCGCTTAAAAGGCGAAAGTATTGATGAAATTACCGCTGCTGCACGCGTAATGCGTGAGTTTGCGATTAAAATTGATGTTAGCGATCTGCCTCATCTGGTGGATATTGTTGGTACAGGGGGTGATGGCCAAAACCTGTTTAACGTATCGACTGCATCCAGTTTTGTCATTGCAGCCGCAGGTGCCACCATTGCCAAACATGGTGGTCGCGGTGTTTCCTCTAAATCCGGCTCATCTGATTTACTTGAACAGGCAGGAATTAACCTTGACCTCAACATGCAACAGACTGAACGCTGCATTCGTGAAATGGGCGTCGGTTTCCTGTTTGCGCCGAATCATCATAAGGCCATGAAATATGCAGCAGGTCCACGTAAAGAATTGGGCTTCCGCAGTATTTTCAACCTGCTTGGCCCTCTGACCAATCCGGCCGGAGTAAAACGCTTTGTAATAGGCGTATTTTCCACTGAACTTTGTCGTCCGATGGCTGAAGTGTTGAAACAGTTGGGTGCAGAACATGTCATGGTGGTGCATTCTAAAGATGGCCTGGATGAAATTAGTCTTGCTTCTTCAACCTATGTGGCTGAACTGAAAGATGGTGAAATTACTGAATGGGAAATTCAACCTGAAGCCGTCGATATTGAATCGCAAACTTTAACGGGTTTATCGGTTGATAGCGCAGCTGAAAGCCTGGCTTTGATTAAAGATGCCTTAGGCAAGAAAAAATCTGCCATTGGTGAAAAAGCGGCCAATATGGTGGCACTGAATGCTGGTGCCGGTATCTATGTTTCAGGCTTGACTAGCAGTTATAAACAAGGTGTGGCATTGGCGCATGACATTATCTACGGCGGTCAGGCTTTAGAAAAAATGGGCATTTTGTCCGAATTCACCAAAACTTTAAAAGAATACGAAGCTTAAGGCAGTAGGACAAAGATCATGGTAGATATCGCAAATACAATTTTAGGCAAAATTGTTGATCGTAAGCAGGAAGAATTTGCTGCCCGTCTTAAGCAACGCAGCTATAAAGATGTAGAAGAGCTGGCGCAGGCAGCAACGCCTGTGCGAGGTTTTGCACAAAGCGTCATGTCTAAACGTCCAGGTGTGATTGCAGAAGTTAAAAAAGCTTCGCCATCTAAAGGCGTGATTCGTGAAAATTTTAATCCTGCGGAAATTGCCCAGCAGTATGAAGATGCTGGCGCGGCTTGCCTGTCTGTACTGACAGATGTAGACTTTTTCCAGGGTGCGGATGAAAATATCCAGATTGCCCGTTCACACTGTGCCCTGCCCGCATTACGCAAGGATTTTTTGATTGACCCTTATGGGGTGATTGAAGCTCGCGCCTTACATGCAGACTGTATTCTTTTAATTGTGGCCTGTCTGTCTGACCAGCAACTAGAAGAAATGTCGAAAACGGCATTTGAGCATAATCTGGATGTACTGGTTGAAGTACATGATGAAGATGAACTGGAACGTGCAATGAAGCTCTCAGATCGTTGTCTGTTAGGCGTAAACAACCGTAATTTAAAAACCTTTGATGTCAATTTAAATACATCCCTGCGTTTGAAAAAATTACTTGAGCCTTCGCGTTTACTGGTTACTGAAAGTGGTATTGCTACACCTGCCGATGTCCACATGATGCAAGAACATGATATTCATGCCTTCCTTGTGGGTGAAAGTTTTATGAAACAGCCTCGTCCAGATCATGCCTTTAGTGCATTATTTGGTCAGCCTGAACTGATTTAGTGAATAACCAAGATTATGAGTAAACATGATTCTTCGCTTTCGAAAGATCAGTACAATTTACTGAAATCTTTTAAAAAGCAAATCACCAATCCGCATTCGACTGCAATTGCCAAACAGCCTGAGCCTAAAGCTCAGGTTCAGCAAGAACAGGAAGATGACTTCGAGCTTTTTCAAAAGCAAATGCAAGGTGTCAAAAAAATGGACACCAGTAATATTGCAAAACTTGAAAAAACATCCAAGAAAAAACCGGATGCACAAACTTTAGCGAAACGTGCAGCGGCGACCGGACCGATGGAAACCGATCAGGCGGAATTGTCGGATACCCAAGCTATGCTTAATCCGGTCGCGAGTCAGGCGACATTAAGCTATCGCATTGCAACTTTGCAGCATAAAGTATTTGAAGATTTAAAAGCCGGAAATCTGCGCTGGTTTGAAGCGGTCGATCTGCATGGCTGTACCGTAGAAGAAGCCCGTGTTGCAGTGCTCCAGATTATTCAAATGGCCAAAGATGAAAATCAGAATGTCATTAAGATTGTGCATGGCAAAGGTCCGGAAGCCATTTTAAAAACCTATGTCAATGGCTGGTTGCGTCAGCACCGTGATGTTCTAGCCTTTGTTAGTGCACCTGAAAAGCAAGGCGGCACTGGTGCAGTGTTGGTTCTGCTAAAACGTGCAGAAAAGAACCCAAAATTCAAACAGTAATCGGAATTTTTCTCTAAAACAGGGTATTGTAGCGGTTTTCTGCTACAATGCCGTCCTTGTTCAATATCAGTGTAAGTGAACACGTCTTATGTCTATGCAGCAATCCTACGCCAACATTTTAACTGCCGTTGGTGAAGATCTTAATCGTCCTGGTCTTAAAGATACGCCAATGCGTGCTGCTAAAGCTTTTTCGTATTTAACGTCTGGATATAGCAAAACTTTAGAAGAAGTGACCAATAGTGCGGTCTTCCCTTCCGACAACCGTGAAATGGTTTTGGTCAAAAATATCGAATTCTATTCTCTCTGCGAACATCATTTACTACCTTTTTACGGTCGTGTGCATATTGCGTACTTACCTGAAGGCCAGGTTTTGGGTTTATCCAAATTTGCCCGTATTACTGAAATGTTTGCGCGCCGTCTGCAAATTCAGGAAAACCTGACCCAGCAAATTGCTGAAGCGGTGGCTGAAGTGACTAAAGCACGCGGTGTTGCAGTAATGATTGATTCTGCGCATATGTGCATGATGATGCGTGGTGTGGGCAAACAGGAATCGACTACCCGTACGGTGTCTTTTGTGGGTGATTTTAAAACCAATAAAGACGAACGTCGTGAATTCTTGACCGCTTTACCTGAAAGCTATTAAGTTAATGCTAAAAAAAGCCTCAATCTCTATTGAGGCTTTTTTTATGGGTGCTGATATACACTGAAAAAATGCATACTGACTTAATTGAAGTAAATATATTTAAGGATGATTCATGTCGCATATTTTGTTAGCAGGACGAGGCTTAACGCAGGCTGAAAAAGCAATTGATTACCCTCGTCCGGACCGTTTAGTGCAAGGTAATCCTAAACGTGAAACATATAGCCTGTATGAACATCCCCATATGAACTGCGGCATCTGGCAGTGTGAAGTAGGTGCCTGGAATATCCAGTTTGCTGCCAACAAACAGGAATTCTTTCAAATCATTGAAGGTGTCGTTCGCATCCATGACAAAGTGACTGACAGTTATATTGAAGTGACTGCGGGAAATGCAGGTATTATTCCACCTGGCTTCACTGGAACATTTGAAGTCGTTGAAGCAGTGAAAAAATATTTTGTCGTGGTAGAAGCCTAGAACCTGTATATACAGATTTTTCTTTTATATTTTTATAAAAATTTTTAAAGCCGTAGCACACTCATAGGTTCAGTATATATCATTACTCAAGCCATTCTCTCCCGCTCACCATCTGTCTAAGGTGAATGAGCGGAAAAATTTATCCGCTTTTCTTAGGCTATTTACAGCAGCATGATTTTATTAGTCCTGATATGGCACGCAAATTTTGCAAAAGAATGAGGCCAAGCCCTATTTTTAAATATCAAGCAAAATAAGAATGTAGAGCTCGGCTTCAGTAGTTATCCTAGCATTCGCTGTGTTCAATCAATGCAATGTCTGGTGTCGGTAACTCGCTTTGCACCAAATAAACCCGGTTTCGGCCGCTATTTTTAGCTGCATAAAGTGCAGTATCTGCGGCAGCAAGGAATTTTTGATAATCTGGCTGACCATCATAAAGCACACAGCCAATGCTTACGGTAAATCTGAATTGCAGACCCTGAGTGGTGGTGATCATGCCATTTTCCACATATTTACGAATACTTTCTGCAATATGCATGGCACGTTGCGCATCATGATCTACCAGTAACAACAGGAACTCTTCACCGCCCACCCGGAAAGCATAATCACTGCCTTGGCTATATTTTTGTAAGGTTTCAGCAATAAATTTCAGTGCCAAATCCCCGGCAGCATGTCCAAATTTATCATTAATCGATTTAAAGAAATCCGCATCAATCGCAAGCAAAGACAATGACGTGCCATTTTGACGTGAGAAAGTAATTTCACGTGAAATAATGGTATTTAAATAACGACGATTTAACAGTTGGGTCAGTGAATCATTGCCTGATTCGATATACTCAGACACTTGGAACAACTGATCGACCAAGATTTGAATTTCACGGTTTAAATCACGAATCTGCTGAATCAGTCCCAAGATCTCATCTTTTTGCGTGCACTGAATCACGGCAGTATTGAGCTGATCGACCTGATAAATACGGTCAATGATCAATTGCACCTGATCGGAACCGCTAAAAGCATAGGATGCTTTATGAATAAACCACAAACCAAATTCAGATTTAGACAAGATAGGATGATGAAAACCGACATTACCTGAAAAGACTTTAAACATCAGTTCATTTTCCCAATCAAGTAATGAGCTGCGTTGTTTGTCTTTTTGTACTGCTACATCCTGCATTGCGGAGAACAGTCGATAACTGTGTTTAATCTCTTGATTGACTGCCGTTTTGGCTTCGTATGACCGGCACATGATTTCAGTTGAAAAGCCCATGATCTGGACCATGTAACTGCAAACAGTGAACATATCCTGTTGTGGATTTTGAGCCATCAGTTCAAATATTTTGCGCTCAATTTCACATACACCGCGCATGATTAACCAGGATGGAATGCCCACACGCGCATGCACATGACCCACCATGTGCTGTTTTTGTACCGCTTCGCTATAGCGTTTATTAATGCCAACACTAAAGCTCTCCAGCAGCCAAGCATTCAGTGTATTGAGCAAGCGTTGCTGAATCAAATCATCCGAGAAAAATTCTGCGGACTCTTTCTCGACCAGCATTTTTTTATAAAATTCTTCAACCAGAATCAGCGAATGATCTTGTATAAACTGAAAGGCATGCAATAAATCATCTGATGAATAATTCTGACATATATGTTCCCATTGCTCAGCCAGCATGGCCAAACATTCATTATTCATATAACTGGTTCCAAGACTTTTTAGGGAGAGGGAGATAATTACGTTATTAATATAACAAATAATGACAATAAATACTGTGTGGACCAAAAGTTGTGTTACATAAATAATGATTAAAAATAAATATTTATTAGATTTTTTACTCTAAAAGAAGCGTATATATCCCACTCCGGTTTTCATCCAGTCTTTACTGTCTTGCTGTTGATATTGCCAGTTAAAACGAATGGCATTTTGAGGATTGAATACATATTGCAGTTGGGTATTGAGCCGCAATTGCCATTGTTGTGAATCTTCCCAGTATGGTAGCTCTACCTGTATTAGGCTATTGATTTTATCAGACCAAATATTCTGACAGCCTAGCGTAGGCCCGGCTCCAACACGCCAACCTCGATCTAAAGCTTTTCCTGCCTGAAGATGGCCTTGTAATTGGGCATAACATAAATGTTCCCGAGCCTGATCTGCATGGCTATAGCCAGCCTGGATGTTTAAGTGAGCCAGTCCATGCTGCTCGTGTTCACTAAACTTTCCATCCTGTTCTAAAGCTTCCTGTTGCCAACCTAAATTAAAACCCCAACTGAGCGGCGTATTAAATGGTGTAATCGGGTTATAGGAGTTCACCGAAAACAGATCGAAATTTTCCAATTTGAGTCGATCTTCACGATATTGCACTGAGCCCTGCAAAAACAATAATTGTGTGCCGGTTCGAAAACCGCCCTGTGGATCAACCAGATCATGATAAGCCTGACGATGTCCCAGCTCGACAAATGTCTTGCCCTGCACTTCTCCCGCTTGAATAGATACATGACGGGCATTGTGGCTTTGAGTCGGATCCGTTTTTGGCCGCTCGGGCGGCTGACGCTGTTTATCAATATTAAGCTGGCTTCTTAAGCCCAACAGCTGACGAAAGCGAGGCTGAGCAAAAGAGCGATCAATTTTATGTCTGAGAAAATCCAGATATAAATGATCATAGGCCATTTCCAGAATTTTAGCCTGATCATCTGCCGGATAGGCATCTAGCATAGATGGCATAACAGCAATATCGGCATAAGCAAACTGATGGGCAGTTTTAGCCAACGTTTTGCCATGCTGTCTGACCTGGGCCAGCAATTGGGTTTCCAAGGCAGGACGATAAATTTTATGCTTGACCAATCCCTGCTGTTCTACAACTTTCAGGGTTTCTATCGGAATTGCAGCGCTATGAAACTGTTTTTGCAAATCAAGTTCGGGACGGACCAGGTCAAACAGCCCGAGTAAACGGTAAGCACAGTTATCATTAATAAAATAATAAGGAAAACTGACTTTCTGCATTTCCCAAAGATGCTGAACCAGAAACTGAGTCTCGTCCGGAGTCAAATTTAGCTCATACTCCCACAAATCGCGACTTTCCAGATCGCCATATTCCTTGACCTTGCGGTAATAAGGCATCAGTGAATATTCACCGGGATATTGTCCGGTCAAACCTTTCCAGGCAAATGACCAGTTATCATTACTATTCACCGTAGCGGCATAGTTGACGGCATAGGAAATCAGGTTCAACTGCTGCTGGTCTTTGGGATCTAGACGTAATAAGGTATGACCAAACATGGAACTGGGATTGCCCATATAATCCGTCGCATAAACCAAGGTCGCTTTATAGGGTTTGACTTCACTGATCCACTGCTCAAATTCGGGACAGCTTACTGCGGGCAATTGCTGTTCAGACAATTCCAGTTGCTGCATCAGCCAGCGACTACGAGCCGGGAACCGGCACCGCACAGACTGGTTCGGTTCGGATGCTAAAAATAATGCCTTTATGTTCTGCTGCAATTCTTTTTTAAGATTGCTACGCCCCTGCTCGGTGAGAAAAAATCCTGAATACGCAACCTCGCTTTGGCCTTGTGCATTCGCATACATCAAACGTTGCCAGGTACGTGATTGATCTAGCTGTTTGGCTTCCGCCCGAGTTAAATAAGGAGCGATGTCTGGTGTTATTTCGGCTGCATCACTCAAAGGTGCAATAGCTAGTCCAAGCAGTAAAAAAGCATATTTCATTGAGTCGTCTTATTCTCTTTAATTCTTGTATTCATAAGAAAACCCTGCCGGGAAGACAGGGTTTTCAGTCAATGGATCAGATATAGACTTTTAATACATCATCTTTTTCCATAACGGCCTGCAAAGACGCTAAGACTTGAAGAGTATTCTGGTTTTGATCGGAATAGATTTCAGAAAAATTTTGCTTGGATAGCGCAAAAAAGCGTGCTTTATCTTCAGCTTTGATATTTAGCAATTCAGCCAGTACATTCAGGCTTTCACCCTCACCTACCGACATATCACGCGCGAGGGTCTCGGCATTTTCATTGGTAAAAGCCACCACCTGAGCGGTTACTCTTCCACCTTGGCTACATCCTAAAGTACCAAAAGTAATTCCGAGCCATTGGTTAGTAAAAAGAACGTTTGTAGTACCTGCCAGAAGTTTAGGAACGATACCGGATTGGCCTGCCCATACCTGGCTACCAATACCACAACCTACATCATTGTCGGCCATTGCCATACCTGAACCTGTGACCAGTACTGCAGCCAGCATTATTTTCTTCAACATGCTTATTCTCCAATTATTCTCATGCAATCTTTGTTATTACGATTATTACTATTACGTTATTACTTTAGTCATGTAATCTAAATTACATTCTTGCAGAGTAGCGGTAAGTCAAGTGCCGTTCAATGGAAAAAATGTATGTTTTAGCTAAAGATAAATCACTACTATTTTAATGATTTTTCAGAATCCAGCGCCCATCAAAATTACGTTTGCCTAATATTTTCAGAACCAGCACCAGACTGAGCAATAATAGCAAATACCAGGAACCCATCTTGCCCCAGCCCACCATATGCCAGGCATCTACCTGACTGGGATATAACCAGATTTTGTTAAAGGTACTGATGTTTTCTGCAATCCAGATAATAAACGCTAAAATAACCAGTACAGGTAACATCGGCAATTGAATCTGATGTTGCTGCAACTGAAAGCGGATTTTGGTTTTCCAGAAAATCACCCCACTCCAGGCGAAGAGCAACAAACGAATATCGGGAACAAAAAATTTGCTCATGAAATTAATATAGGAAAGTACTGCCAAAGCCAGCATGTTGCTAAAACCCGGCAATTTATCAAATGACACCTGATACAGTCTGAGTGAACGCGCAAAAAAACTGCCCACTGCCGAATACATAAATCCGGCAAATAAGGGCACCGTCATTATTTTAAAAACTGCCGGCTGTGGATATTGCCAGGACGCAATCTCTGGATGAGTCAGAAAAATTTCCATACCCATCGCCATGATATGAAACAAGGCAATCACCTTGGCTTCGGCCCAGGATTCCAGTTTTAAATACAGCAAACAGGCCTGAATGATTAAGGCATAAAACAACAGATAGTCATAACGAAAAAAGCCGTAAAATTCCTGGCTATTCATCGATGCGCTAAGTGCGAAAGCAATCAGCAGTAAAATCCCAAATAAGGCAGCCGAAGCTGCCTTAAATGAGAATTCAAAACATGATTTAAAAAAACTGATCAAGGTTGAATCCTAAAAAATGAGTTGACTCACAATGCATTAAAGATACTTGGCGCTGTATTCATGCACGGTATCAATAAATACTTTAGGATTCGCAGGATCGACCCATTGGGTAATCCCATGGCCCAGATTAGCCACATAACCGGTTTTTTCACCACCGGCATAAGCATCATCCAACATGGCTTTGGTGGCTTTTTCAATGGATGCTGGCGTGCCATATAAAGTTGCAGGATCAAGATTGCCTTGTAAGGCAGCGCGACCGTTGATGGTTTGACGGGCTACATTCAAAGGTGTAGTCCAGTCCAGTCCAAAGGCATCGGCACCGGTTGCCAGCATAGGCTCAAGCCACTGACCGCCGCCTTTGGTAAATAAAATGACCGGAACTTTACGTCCGTCTTTTTCACGTTTTAAACCGGCAACGATTTTTTGCATGTAATTCAGGGAAAATTCGATATATTCACGATGCGCTAATGCACCACCCCAGCTGTCAAAAATCTGTACCGCTTGTGCACCGGCATCAATTTGCGCATTCAGATAGTCAATCACCGCAATCGCCAGTCGATCCAGCAAAGCATGCAATACTTCAGGCTGTGCATACATCATCTGTTTGGTATAACGAAAATCCTTACTGGAACCGCCTTCCACCATATAAGTGGCCAGTGTCCACGGGCTGCCGGAAAAACCAATCAACGGCACTTGTCCGCCTAAAGCCGAACGAATGGTGCTTACCGCATTCATCACATAATCAAGATCAGATTTGGCATTGAAATTAGGCAAGTTCGCTACATCTTGTTCATTGCGGATGGTTTTATGGAATTTTGGACCTTCCCCGGCTTCAAAATATAAACCTAGCCCCAAAGCATCGGGCACGGTTAAAATATCTGAAAATAGAATGGCAGCGTCCAAGTCATAACGACGCAAAGGTTGTAAGGTCACTTCGCAGGCAAAATCATTATTTTTGCACAGGGAAAGGAAATCGCCAGCTTTGGCACGTGTTTCGCGATATTCAGGCAAATAACGTCCGGCTTGACGCATCATCCAAACTGGTGTGGTATCTACTGGCTCACGTAATAAGGCGCGTAGAAAACGATCGTTTTTTAGAGTCGTCATGCACTTTCCCATCTCATTTTTAATCTTCGAAACATCATAACAAAAAGGTCGAAAATTTAATAACTTCTATTGCAGCTAAAAATCGATCACGTTAAATGTAAAATATTTTTTACACAAAACAAATACTGCATCTCCTCATTTTTTCTGCAATACTTGTGTAGTTTTGTCACATAGTTAATGAATAATTCTTAAGGTTGAATTACATGTACGTTCGCACATTACTCGCCATGAGTTTAAGTTGCATTTTTGCAGGTACAGCATTTGCCGCATCTACTGCTGAACAACCATTAAATCCTAAAAAGATTGCCAATGTTGCCGTTCAAGATCCGATTGATCCATTGGCAACCGATGCCGCATCTGGTGCTGCAAGCACTGCGAATACGCAGATTACACCACAAGAACAACGTGACCTGAACAAGGCTTCAGAAACCCTGCAGAATCTCCAAAATACTGAAGATGATAGCGCTGCGATTGGTGCTGCACCAACGACAAAGACGCTTAGCCCATCAACAAGTTCGAATCCGGCCGCAGTTAAAGCATCTTGGACCCTGGATGGTCTAAATAATGCGGCATGGTATGACAATATTGGTAAAGGCCAATTCCCGGTTTATGCACGTGCTCATGTGATGTTAAATAATGCTCATGCATCACCAGGGGCGATTGATGGCGCAAGCGGTAAAAATACCCTGAAAGCTATTGCCTCATTCCAGCAAATCAGTGGTCTTAAACCTACAGGTATTTTAACCCAGGAAACTTGGGATGCTTTGGTTGCACGTCAGGGCGCTAAACCTGCATTTGTTGAATACACCATCACAGATGCAGACCTGAAAGGGCCTTACGCAGAAACCATTCCGCACGATTATGCCCTGCAAGCCAAAATGAAAGGCCTGTATTACACTCGTGTCACAGAAATGTTGGGTGAAAAATTCCATATGGATGAAGACTTTTTGAAAAAGTTAAATCCTAAGGCAACCTTCAAAAAAGCCGGCGAGAAAATTATTGTTGCCAATATCCGCAATGAAGTTCCAGAAGATATTCATTTAATTGTGGCGCATAAAGGTGCGAAACAGTTATATCTATTCAACAGTCGTAACCAGATGATTGGCTCATTCCCTGCGACCATTGGTAGTTCGGATACACCTTCTCCAACAGGAACTTATAAAGTCACTGGCGTAGCACCAAATCCTTGGTATAGCTATTCACCAAGCAACTTTGTTCAAGGTAAAAATACTAAACCACTTTCACTACCACCAGGTCCTAACGGTCCTGTAGGTAATATCTGGATTGGTTTAAGCAAAAAATCCTTTGGTATTCACGGTACGCCAAACCCATCTGCTATTTCCAAAACAGCATCGCATGGTTGTATCCGTTTAACCAACTGGGATGCCAATGATTTGGGTAAGAAAGTGAAATCAGGGGTGACTGTTAAATTTTTAGAATAATCATAGTACGCTGCATCAAGAAAAGCCTGCATTTATTGCAGGCTTTTTTTCTTGTACTCTCTTTCAACAAGAACATATTTCATGCAATGATCGTTTCATAAATAGAATGATTTGTTGCCGTTTTAAGATTTCTATGACATTTTTAAACCATTAAAATAAGCTCAAGTTAAAAATAATGATAGGAGCATTAACATGAATGCTTTTTTACATCCAAGTGACAACCGTGGTCATGTCAAAATGGGCTGGCTTGAATCTAAACACAGCTTCTCCTTTGGTAGCTGGTATAACCCAAAACTCATGGGCGTGAGCGCCCTACGTGTGATTAATGATGACCTGATCGCGGCACATAACGGTTTTGGCACCCATCCACATGACAACATGGAAATTTTAACCTGTGTACTGGATGGCACCATCTCGCATCGCGACAGTATGGGCAATGAAGGACATATTTCTGCGGGTGAATGGCAACTGATGAGTGCCGGAACAGGTGTGCAACACAGTGAAATGAACCAGGGTGATGTTCCGGTTCATCTGCTGCAAATCTGGATTATTCCTGATGAACACAATGCAGAGCCAACCTATCAACAGGTTAAATGCGACCCACGTGAACAGCCGAACCAATGGCATTTGATTGTTGGACCAAATGAAAATGCGTTAATGCATATTCGCCAGCAAGCCGAAGTTAAAACTGCGCTGATTGAGCAAGGTCAAAGTTTGCCTGTGGAAGCGACTCAACATATCAATTATGTGCATGTGATTTCAGGTAGCGTACAAATTGCCGAGCATACAGTTGAAGCTGGTGGTGCAATTGCATTTCTGGAAGCCAGTCAAATTAAAGCTTTGCAAGATGCACAAGTGATCTGGTTTGATTTGCCCGAAGTACAAGATTAAAGCTATTTTTATCAATCCCGATCCGAGATGATTATTGTCAAATAGTCATCTCGACTATTTAAGTAAAATAATAAGATAAATACCTTATTCAATTTTAATTTCTGTTTTAGCCCACCTCAGATTGATTGATATAAAATATAAGTCTAACCAATCAGCAGCACTTTTTTACCCAAATCACCTACTTTTAAGCGATAATCAAGCTTATCTTTTGTATGCAATCACCCCATAAAAAGTCACTTTAATCAGTTAAGACGGGTCTGGCCGCGTTATTTCAAAAGCTTTAATAAAGTCCCGAACTTTGAAATTGGTTTTTAATAATCAGAAGAGAAAATCCATATGAACCAGATTTTGAATATTGATACCGCTCAACAACAAGCTTTGCTTTTTTTATTAGATTTTTTAAAACAACGCGACTATCAATTTGCGGCCATAACGCCTCTTTCCCATCAACGTATTCTGGGCCGAAAAAAGAAAGAAAAAAATACTGTAATTACCCTTCGGGACATCTTCGGCTGGAATCTGTCATTTGCCGAAACCGATCTCGATCCAACGCTTTTTGCAATTCTGAAAGACAATCAGCTCATCCATTTACAGAATAATCAATGGCTAAGTGATGTACGTGTCGCTTCGCTCGATCAGCAATTATTTATTCATTCAAGTTTCCCTACCCTACAACAAGATGCGGTATTTTTTGGGCCAGATACCTATCGCTTTGTTTATCATCTCAAGCAATATTTAGCAGCTCGACCGCATTCATTTAAACGGGCTGTGGAATTGTGCTGCGGAACTTCAGCGGCTGCAATTCATCTCGCCAAATCCTGCCCTGACCTACATGAAGTCATGGTAGCCGATCTTAATCCCAAGGCACTATTTTATAGTCAAATCAATGCCAGCTTTGCGGGTTCAAATAATATCCATCCGGTTTACAGTAATTTATTTACCCAGCTGGAAGGACAGTTTGATCTTATTTTTGCCAATCCGCCTTATTTAATTGATGCAGATCAGCGGCAATATCGTCATGGCGGTAATCAACTGGATGGCAATGAATTATCTTTTAAAATAATTAAAGAAGGTATTGAGCGACTAAATCCTCAAGGATGTTTGTTTTTATATACCGGCGTCGCTATTCGTCCAGACGGTAATCCTTTTTTACAACAGCTTGAAAAGTTGATGCTGTCTAAATCACACATTAACTGGTGTTATGAAGAAATTGACCCCGATGTTTTTGGGGAGGAATTAGATCAGCCTGCTTATCAGCATATAGAGCGGATTGCCTTGGTTTTGGTGAAGGTAGAAAATACATTTGAGCTTAAATAGGAAATTATTTTTTGAATATAGGCACAATTAACAGATATAGATGAGCCAAGGTACTGGTGAAAATCATTAGCCATCTTGAAATCACTTCATTATTAGTGCTCAACTCATTTATGGGTAATGTTTCGGCCAAAAGCCCATTACACCATGTATATATACAAACATAAGCAGTCAAAAGAATTGTAAAGAATATTTTAAAATCCAATACTCCCCATATATTTTGAAGAACAAAACCGACTAGAGTAACTATCACTATAGTAATTACTATCATTTTTTTTATATTTACGCAGTAAGAAAAGATAGAATTCTTTCATGTTAAAATTTAATAATTTTAGTATTTATAAGATAATTGAATATTTTTAAAAGCTTCATTAAATGCCATTTTCTGTTCATTCAAAAGTAAAAAAACCAAATATTTATGAATAAAGTCATTTCACTAAAATATAGGCGAAATTATCATATAAAGAAACAACAAAGAACTCATAACAATTACCCACCATCTTCTTATAACTTCTCCATTATCACTACTCTCATTTATCGGAAAAACGTAACTAAAAGTGCCATTCGACCATGAATACATACAAAAAAATAAGACATCGCTATTGCTAAAATAGAATTAAAATTCAATACATTCATTAGATATTGAATATATATACCTATTAAAGTGAAAAAAGCGTACACCATAATGATCTATATTTTATATTTATGAAATATGAGAAGGTATAACTCTTTCATCTTAGTCCCTTATTAAATGAGCATCGATATAGAAGATAAATATTTTTATTTAAATGATTATTAATATACTTACATAAATAATTGAACCAGATAAGAAACAACCTGATATTCAAGGCGTATGTATATTTATGCGTTTATTGTCTGCCACCATATCTTTTAGTGAGTCAAATTAATTTGACAAGAGCAAACCTAAGCGATAAATAGAAGTTGCATGGGGATCGCCCCTGAGAAGCCCTGTTGCCTACCAAAAATCTATCTGCAGAATAGGTTTTATAGCTACAGGGCTTACAAAAGAAACAGCTCAACATTATTTAAAATAATTCAATGGCAATTTCAAATAAGACACACCATTGGCTTCAGGCTCAGGAAACTGCCCTGCTTTCATATTGATCTGAATCGCCGGTAGAATCAGCTTAGGCATACCCAGTCCTGAATCCCGTTGGTTTCGCATCTGAGCAAATTCAGCTTTACTGATTCCCTGATGAATATGGATGTTCTGGGTTTTTTGTGTCTGTATATCAGACTCACACACATACGATTCACGTGTTTCAGGCAAATAGTCATGGCATAGAAAGACCCGGGTATCTTCTGGCAACTGAAACAGGCTTTGTACCGAATCATAAAGCTGTTCTGCACTGCCTCGCGGAAAGTCACAACGTGCTGTACCATAATCTGGCATAAACAGAGTATCACCCACAAAAACCGCATCACCAATCACATAACTCAGACAAGCAGGCGTATGTCCCGGTGTGGGAATGTTATAAGCCTTCAATGTTCCGATTTGGAAGGACTCATGATCTTCAAATAAATAATCAAAGAGCTGCTGAGCATTCCATTGTTTAATATCCAGATGATAAATCGCACCAAAGGTTTCCTGTACCACGGAAATTTTCTGGCTCATGGCAATCTTGCCACCTAATTCAGCTTTGAGATATTGCGCAGCAGTTAGATGATCAGCATGCACATGGGTTTCCAGAATCCACTCAACCGTTAAACCCTGCTCTTTAATATAGGCAATAATTTTATCGGCATGAATAGTTGATGTACTGGCTGATGCCGGATCATAATCCAGAACGCTATCAATAATGGCGCAGGCTTTGGTCGCAGGATCACGTACAACATAACTGAAGGTATTGGTATCTTCGTGAAAAAAATCTTTTACTATAGGTAAGTTTGACATCGTTAAGCTTCTGACCATTTACGGTGAATCCATACACCCACCAGCATTGCTACAACAAAATAGAGCACTTGATAGTGACCCAAACCGATCAAGGTGAAACTTGGTGCCGGACAGATGCCCGCAATGCCCCAACCTGCACCAAATAAAACCGCACCCGTGATCAGCTTCTTATCTATCTGATTATTTTTAGGCAAATCAATAGGCTCATTAAATACTGTTTTCGGTTGAGCCGCACGTACCGCTTTCTGGAAAGGAATAAAGGCCACCGCAATCGCGCCCATCATGACAAAGGCCAGACTGGCATCCCAATCACCAAACAGATCCAGAAAGTCGAGTACTTTTTCAGGATTGGACATGCCCGATACCATCAGCCCCACAGAGAACAGCGCACCAAATAAAAAGGCAAACACATTTTTCATTTTAGAATGCTCCTGTGATATGACGGATAATATAAACGGCGACAAAACCTGCAAACATAAAAGTCATGGTCGCGATGATAGAACGTTTAGACAGGCGACTGATGCCACAAATTCCATGACCACTGGTACAGCCCGAACCCAGACGTGTCCCAAAGCCCACCAGCAGACCTGCCACAATCATCATCAATGGGCTGGCATTCAATTCGATTTCAGGTTGCACAAACAGACCATAAATAAACGGTGTGAGGATCAAGCCTGATAAAAACCAGATTGCAGGTGTTTTAAACATGGTTTTTGAGTTTAAGACTTGCCCAATCAAACCACTGATTCCTGCAATACGGCCATTGACGTACAGATAGCCGACCACGGAAAGCCCGAGCATTAAGCCGCCAATAAATGCGATGAGGAAGTCATGCATGATGAATTAATCCCTATACAATATACTTTTTTATATTATATAATAAAAAATATTAATCAAGCAGTTTTATGGTAAATTATGTAAACTGCACGGGCTACATCAAAAGTTGTGAGGACATTTATGGATATGATTGCTGAAAATGCCAAAATTGATTTTTCTCAAGTCGATTTCGTCAGCCAATGCCTAAAAGTTTTAGCCAATCCTGATCGTCTGAAAATCTTATGTGTCCTGGTCGACAGGGAAATGAATGTTCAGGAAATTGAAGAATCTACCGATATTCATCAACCTACACTTTCACAACAGCTGACAGTACTGCGAAAGGCCAACATGGTCGGCACCCGACGTGAGGGTAAACAGATTTTTTATCGTCTGAGTGACCCCAAGGTCTTGAGCCTGATGCAAAAGCTGTACGAGCTGTATTGCGCCCAACCCGCTTCTTAGTGCAGCCAAAAAGAAATGATCAGAAGCAGTCCGCTAAAAGCAGTAAAAAGGTTTAGCCATACGGGATGCTGGGTGTAATAACCTTCAATAAATTCCGGAGGTCGCAGTGATGCCAATCCCCGCCGATATTGTAGGATTGAGGCGAAATTTACCAACATACCAAATACAATCACCGCAATTCCCAGCCATTGTGAATAAGCTATTTTCTGCGCATAAGCATCTGGGTCGACCAGTTGTACTAATAGGTTGGATTTTTCAATCACAAAACCAAAAGCAATTAATGCCAAACCACTCCGGTTCCATGCCAGAGCGGTTCGTTCCAAAGCAAGCAGTACCCGTGGATCATCCAAATTTGACATATCTTATCTGCTCTTCATGCTTAGCCTATCCACCAATGTAAATCTGCCCCCCTATCATGTATAGAGGTTTTAAGTAAAAATTACTTTTTCTATCATGTAGTTAAAATCTTATTGTTCAAAAATTTCCTTGACGTCCATTGCCAAGCCTTGAGTATATTTAAATTCACCCTGATTATTTTTCCAGGCCATCGATGGTGTGGAGAAAAAGCCGTATTTCCCCATCAGGGCCTGGTTGGCATCAATTTTTGCAGCAATTTCGGCAGGAATCTTTTCCATTTTCTTGAGCTGCTTTTTGCCTTTATTCTTGTTTATATCGTTAAAAACTGCCGCTGGATTTTTCGACATTAACAATGTTACCACCTGGCCACGGCTTTCTTCACGGATCACACCGACCTGAATATGACGCAGCTGTACCTTGCCTGATTCGACCCAAGGCCGGGCCGCCTGCCAGAATTTATAGCAATATGGGCAATTCGGATTGGAAAAGACATAGACCACACGTGGTGCATCTGGCTTGCCATCCTGGATCCAGGTCGATTTTTCCAGGGTTTTCGAGTAAATTTATTAATTTTTTCCTAAAGCTGAAATTTTATTTTCTGTGATCCACGCTTGTGCTTGCTCCCATGAGCATCAATACACAGGTACAGACTCCTTCCAGCTGAAAGCTTTATTATTTTATCCAGTTGATGATTTACTTTTTTGACTGCCAAAGCATTCAATTCATTGATCCTAAGCTTTGCCATAATAACCCTGTAGAAAAATACAGTAAGCTTTAACTTAAGGCACTTTTTACTACATCATTGTCAATTCGTATCAATTGTTCACGTGTACCGCCTATTTGAATTCCTGCCTTAATCAATTCAATGATTGAGATTCAGGATTCAGGATTCAGGATTCAAAATATACAGACAATAAAAAACCCCAATCTTTCGATTGGGGTTTTGAATTTGGCGGAAGCGGTGAGATTCGAACTCACGGAGGACTCGCACCCTCGTCGGTTTTCAAGACCGGTGCATTAAACCGCTCTGCCACGCTTCCATGTGCGCCATAATACGGATCTTTTTAAAAACTGACAAGTAAAAATTACAACTAAACTATTCAAATGAATATTGTTTCACCAAATTAACTTAAAAAATTATAATTTGGCTGCTAATTCAGCACCTTCACGGATTGCACGTTTTGCATCAAGCTCTGCTGCCAGTTTGGCACCCCCAATAATATGGTAATTTGCCAAGGTAAATTCATCCGGCGATGGCATGATGTCTTTGACTGACTCCTGTCCTGCGCACACTACCACAGTATCTACACGTAACAGTTGATCGTGGCCATTGGTTTCAATCCATAAGCCTTCATTGGTCACAGACTTGTATTGCACGCCACGTAGCATCTTCACTGCATGTTTTTTCAATTGTGCACGATGCACCCAACCTGTGGTTTTGCCTAATCCCATACCCAACGGCGTGGTTTTACGTTGCAAGAGATAAATTTCACGTACTGGATGATCCACTTCAGCCGCCTGCATGCCACCTTCAGACACATAATTTGGATTTGGGTCAATTCCCCACTCACGCTGCCAGTCTGCCAAGGGTTGCGGCTGTGGCTGATGTTCAGGTTTTAATAAAAACTCGGACACATCAAAACCAATACCACCGGCGCCAATTACAGCAACTCGATTGCCCACAGCTGCACCACGTAATACTTCTGCATAAGACAACACTTGCGGTGCCTGACTGCCTTCAATGGTTAAGGCACGCGGAACAACGCCAGTTGCAACCACGACCTCATCAAAACCTTCACGTTCCAGTTGTTCACGGTTGACTCTGGTATTTAAACGCAGTTCCACTCCGGTTCTTTCAATCTGAACTTTAAAATAGCGGATGGTTTCGTGAAATTCTTCTTTACCTGGTACCACTTTGGCCAAATTGAATTGGCCACCCACTTCATGACTTGCTTCAAATAAAGTGACTTTATGACCACGACTTGCAGCTACTGTCGCAGCCGACATGCCTGCCACACCTCCACCAATAACGGCAATCTTCTTCGGTGCTTTGGTTTTTACATAGACCAGTTCTGTTTCATAAGCCGCGCGCGGATTGACCAGACAGGTTGCACGCTTATTTTTAAAGGTATGGTCCAAGCACGCCTGATTACAGGCAATACAGGTATTAATTTCATCTACCCGATTGGTTGCAGTCTTGCTAACCCAGAAGGCATCCGCCAATAATGGTCGTGCCATTTGCACCATATCCGCTTTTCCAGCAGCCAAAATGGCTTCGGCAGTTTCAGGCATGTTAATACGGTTGGAAGCAATCACAGGAATAGCGACATGCTTTTTCACTTCAGCCGTGTAATCGGCAAAAGCTGCACGTGGCACTGAAGTCACAATGGTCGGAATACGGGCTTCATGCCAGCCAATCCCGGTATTGAGCAAGGTAACTCCTGCTTCTTCCAATGCTTTTGCAACAGTAATAACTTCCTGCATGGTATTGCCGTCATGCACCAGATCCAGCAGCGACAAACGGAAACAGATAATAAAGTTTTCACCAATTTTTTCACGGATGGCTTTGACAATATCTACTGCGAAACGCATGCGGTTTTCAATGTCACCACCCCAACGGTCGGTACGCTGATTGACATGGCGACTTAAAAACTGATTCAGCAAATAGCCTTCCGAACCCATAATTTCCACACCATCATAACCGGCTTTTTTCGCAATGCTGGCGGTATGTGCATAATCCTCAATGGTATCGAGAATTTGCTTTTCACTCATTTGACGCGGTTTAAACGGTGAAATGGGTGACTTGATTGGGCTGGCAGAAACCACAAAAGGCTGATAACCATAACGCCCGGAATGCAAAATCTGCATCAAGATTTTTGCGCCATGCTTATGTACCGCATGTGTGACCAAACGATGCGGTGCTACATCGGCTAAATTATTCATGGTACCGCCCGCAGGAAGCAACCAGCCCTGACGGTTCGGCGAAATTCCGCCGGTAATAATCAGACCAACACCGCCTTTGGCACGCTCGCCAAAATATGCGGCCAATTTAGGATAATTATAAAAACGGTCTTCCAGACCTGTATGCATGGACCCCATCACGACACGGTTTTTAATGGTCGTAAAGCCCAAATGTAGCGGTTTTAATATATTTGCATAGCTAGTTGTCATGATGGATCCTTAATATATTGGCTTTGCAACTTGTTGCATATTACTTTACCTATTTTTAATCTTTTGTTTATGACTTCTTTTAAACATTGTCTGACGAAACAGTCAATTCATCATAAAAAAAGTGCTGTTCTAAAACAGCACCTTAAAAAGTGTCTTACGCATCTTAATGATTAAGACCAACGTTTTAATTTAGATGTATGACCAATCCCGACATTAAAACTATTGGTCGGATCGAGCTTTTGATAATGATGTTTAAGCGCAGGTTTAGCGACATATAAATGTCCGACATTATGCTCTGCGGGATATTCAGCCCCGCGTTCATCTAACAAATGCCACATTTGATGTTCTATTGCTAAAGGATCGACACCTTTTTTCACAATATAATCTTGATGGAACACATGACATAAAAAGTGGCCATAATAAAGTTTATGGATAATCAGCTCATCCATTTCCTTAGGCAACGTTTCGACCCATTCACGGTCATTACGGCGTAAGGCAATATCCAGCGCCACAATATCTTCCACTTCTGAACGATGGGTGTCGCGATAGCGAATAGCCGCTCCCGCTACGGCAAAACGATGCAAAAAGGCTTTACGTCCTTCTTCTTCGCTACAGTGGAAATAATGTCCAGTGCTGTGAGAAGAAAAATAGTGCTGTAAAAATTGCTGCACCTGTTCAACATCCTGATTTTCGATACGCAGCACCAGATGATGCTCATACAGATCACGAAATTCATTCATGCGTTTGGGTAAATGCGAGGGTAAAAATTTGCTCAGCATTTGCAGGACTTTATCTGACAGCCCTTTCATGCCGACTTTTTCCAGATAACCATCGACCTTATCTTTCATGGCAAAAGCTGCCGGCACTTTAGCCGTCCCGAATTTCTCGATAAACATGAAGGTATCTTTACCGTATTCCGCACCAATGTCGTAAGCCACCCGGTGAATATATTCACCGGCAATCGGTAAACGCGCTAAACCCGTGAGTAGAAAACGGCGGATTGCGGTTAAATCTTGCTGAGTATTGGTGCCGACATAAAAAACCTGACTGGGTATTTTTTCAAAGGTATCCAAACGTACCGCAAAAACACAGACTTTTCCTGCCGAACCGGATGCTTCATATAAACGTGATGGATCGGCATTAAAACGCGCAGGCGTGTTCTCATCGACCTGTGTCACATCATGCGCATAACGATGGTCTGACGCACAGCAATGTTGATCATTTTCAATATCAGCCAATTGGTATTGCTGATTTTCCAAGTTAAATAAAATTTCTTCTGGGGTTGAACCTAGCTTAATTCCTAGATGATTAATCAGTTCCAGTTGTCCGGATTCATCTACACGTGCATAGAGGGCAAGTTCAGTATAGGCAGGACCACGGCGAACCAGTGCACCGCCCGAGTTATTGCAGACTCCTCCTAAAACTGATGCGCCAATGCAGGAAGAACCAATCACGGAATGCGGTTCACGATTAAACGGTGCCAGCTGCTTTTCTAATTTATCTAATGTTGCACCCGGTAAGCAAACCACTTGTTTAGCATCATTAATCACTTGAATGCCAACCAAGCGTCGTGTGTTGATCAGAATCACAGGGCGGTCATAATCATCGCCAAAAGGGGTTGAACCGCCAGTCAAACCGGTATTGGCAGCCTGCATAATCACAATACAGTCTGCATCCACCGCAGCCTGCAAGACTTGCCACTGTTCCAGCAATGAACCCGGCACGACCACGGCCAGCACTTGACCGGAACCGTAACGACGACCTTGTCGGTATAATCGTGTGTCATTGTCATCGGTTAATACATGTTGCTTACCGACAATATTAATGAGTTTTTGAATGGTGTGCGGTTTAGCTGATTGCGTTTTCATACGAACCTTATTTATAAAATTTAAGCTTTAGGGCAAGCACATTTTTGTATAAATACACTAAATATTTAGGATATATCACTGCGGAGTCTTACCATTTAAACGTTAAATACAAGGAGCTCGTCCGTTACTTTGGTTACGCCCAAAGTAACCAAAGGCATTGTAATCTGCAAAACTCGCCAAATACCCTCTTTTAGCACTTGCTTCGCAGAAACGTTCCCTATCCTAAGAAGTCCTGCCTCGAACAGTTGCAGATGACATTTCCGTGTATCAACTTTATCTTTCAGTTTTAATATATGTAATGAAAGTTCCCTCTCCTTTTTAAAGGAGAGGGCTAGGGAGAGGATTATTAAATTTCAAATCTCTCTCCTAATCTTTGTCCTGAGTCCCTTGTGACTCTATAGAAAAAACTTCTTAATTTTGATAAATAATTTGAAGGTTTTTTCAAATCAAAACTGATCAATAAAAGAAATCAAGCAACTTATTCAGCCAATTCTCTATCTAACTTCACCAAACAATCCGAAGTAATATCTGCAATGGTTTTTGCCCCGGTCAGCGTCATCGCTACACGCATTTCTTTGTCGATTAAATCCAGCAAATTAGATACTCCCGCACCACCAGCAGCCCCCAAGGCATAGACAAAAGCACGACCCAACATACAGGTATCGGCACCCAAGGCCAGCATACGCACCACGTCCAGACCATTACGGATACCCGAATCGGCCAGAATTTTGATATCGCCTTTGACTGCATCTGCAATCGGTGGAAGCGCACGCGCGGAAGATAAAACCCCATCTAACTGACGACCACCGTGATTCGACACCACAATCCCATCGGCACCGAAACGTACCGCATCCTTGGCATCTTCAGGATCCAAAATGCCCTTAATCACCATTGGACCATCCCAATATTCACGAATCCATTCCAGATCTTTCCAGGAAATCGAGGGGTCAAAGTTATTGCCCAGCCAGCCGATATAATCTTCAAGACCTGTAGGCTTACCCAGATATTTTGAAATATTACCCAAGTCATGTGGACGGCCATGTAAACCGACGTTCCATGCCCAATGTGGATGCAAACAAGACTGCATATAACGGCGCATAGCTGCATTTGGACCACTCATGCCTGAGTGCGCATCACGGTAGCGTGCACCCGGTACCGGCATATCTACGGTAAATACAAGGGTTGAACAACCTGCAGCTTTGGCACGTTCCAGAGCATTTTTCATAAAGCCACGGTCACGTAATACATACAGCTGGAACCACATCGGACGTTGAATGGCAGGCGCGACTTCTTCAATCGGGCAGACTGAAACAGTTGATAGTGTAAAAGGAATGCCCTTTTGATCTGCTGCCACTGCCGCCTGAACTTCCCCGCGACGTGCATACATCCCGGTCAGTCCGACTGGCGACAAAGCCACCGGCATCGACAAGGTTTCATCAAATAGTTTGGTTTCCAGGCTAAGTTGCGACATGTCATTTAAAACACGTTGTCTGAGTGCAATTTTGGATAAGTCTTCTACATTACGTTTTAGCGTATATTCCGCATATGCCCCGCCATCAATGTAATGGAATAAAAAGGGCGGCAAACGACGTCTGGCCGCTTCGCGGTAATCATTGGCAGAAGAAATAATCATGCTTAAATCCTGTTTAATCGACTCGCACGCTGACGACGGGCATCTTCCTCATCAATCGAGCGGACTTGTTGTACTACAAACTCAATATGTCCACACACTGCTTGTCTGGCAGCTTCTGGATCTTTACGTTCAATTGCATCTATGACCTGTTGATGTTGTAGATGCAATTGATCAAAACGGTGGGTTTCGGAATAGACTTTACGGCGGCCCAACACCACGTTGAACTGCAACAAATCAAACAGCCCACGCATCATTTGAATCAGCACCAAATTGTGTGATGCTTCAGCAATTGCCAGATGAAATTTGGCATCGGCTTTGGCTGCCTGCTCATCATCACCAATGGCCTGAAAATGAGAAATTTGATCGTAGCACTGGCGAATATTTTGCAGGTCTTCAGGCGTGGCCCGTTCTGCGGCATACCATGCGGTGCCCCCTTCCAAAATAATTCGCGCTTCCTGTACATCAAAACGATATTCAGGGTCCTGATCAATCAAATGACTTAAAGGCTGCACAATTTGATGCTGCGACCAGTTGGTAGGCAATTGTTGCAAAAAAGTGCCCGCACCCACTTTACTTAACAACATGCCCATGCTGGTCAGTTGTTGAATGGCTTCACGCAAAGAAGAACGCGACACACCTAATTGTTCACATAACTTACGTTCTGCAGGCAAACGGTCTCCGACTTGCATATTGTTTTGTTCAATCAAGATGCGCAGGTTTTGTACCACTTTGTCAGAGACTTTCATTTGCTGTCCTCAATTGCGTGTTATGGAATCATCCATGGGAACACATAAGCTTGTAAGGTAATAATAATACCCATCATTACCGTAAAGACGATACTGTGTTTAACCGTAAAACGGAACAGATCAGATTCTTTACCTACAAGCCCTACTGCCGCGCAGGCAATCGCAATGGATTGTGGTGAAATCATTTTTCCGGTTACGCCACCACTGGTATTGGCAGCCACCAGCAATACTTCTGGCACACCAATCTGCTGGGCAGTGGTGGCCTGAAGTGCCGAGAACAATGCATTCGCTGAAGTGTCCGAACCGGTCAGGAACACGCCAATCCAGCCCAAGAATGGCGAGAAGAAGGTAAATGCCTGACCTGTATGTGCCAGCGCTAAAGCTAGGGTGGCCGACATGCCTGAATAATTGGCAATAAAGGCAAATGCCAAGACCATGCCAATGGAATAAATAGGGACTTTCAGTTCATTGATGGTTTCACCAAAGGTCACTACGGCTGTTTTTGGCTTCATCTTCAGGAAAATGATGGTGATGATGGCAGCAATGAAAATGGCTGTGCCTGTAGCAGAAATCCAGTCAAATTTATAAATGGCATCGTAATCCTTAATTTCAGGAACGACTGGCGGTAATTTTTGTACCAGCTGATGCAAATACGGCACCTTGATAGAAATCACCAGATCATAGAGTGCCCCATCTTTGGCAAATAAATCCTTGAAAGGTTTGATACTCCAGATCGTTACCATCAGCGTTAAAATGGCAAATGGTGACCAGGCTTTGGCAATTTGACCCAGGGAATATTTTTGCTGTTTTTGAATCGCCAGTGCTTGAGCAGCTGATTCATTAGCATTTAGATCTTGCTCTGTAAAACGGAAGATGTGTTTCGGTTTCCAGAATTTAAGCAAAATCGTTAAGCTCACCAATGACGCGATGGCTGCAGTAATATCCGGAAGTTCTGGACCGACAAAGTTGGAAGTTAAATATTGGGCAAGCGCAAAAGATCCACCGCCTACAATTACCGCTGGCCAAGTTTCCTTGATACCGCGCCAGCCATCCATAATCGCCATAATCCAGAATAGTACAACTGGCACCATGAAAGGTAACTGACGACCCACCATCTGACTGATTTCCATGGTATCCACGCCAGACACCTGCCCGGCTACAATAATCGGAATTCCCATAGCACCAAATGCTACAGGTGCAGTATTCACAATTAAGCATAAACCTGCTGCATACAAGGGCTTAAAGCCCAGCCCCACCAGTAATGCCGCAGTAATGGCGACCGGTGCACCAAAACCCGCTGCACCTTCAAGAAAGGTTCCAAAAGCAAAACCCACCAGCAGCATCTGTAAACGCTGATCTTCGGTAATTGACAGAATGGACGAACGAATAATATCGAACTGTCCTGTTTTAACCGAAATTTTATACAGGAATACAGCCCCGATGATGATCCAGGCAATTGGCCACAAACCGTAAAAAAAGCCATAAATCATCGATGCAAAAGCCATCATGACCGGCATCTGATAAGAAAATAATGAAACCAGAAGCGCAAGAATAACGGTAATGGTTCCCGCTACGCTGCCTTTCATACGGAATACCGCAAGCGCTAAAAAGAAGAAAATAATCGGGATCAGGGCGATCAGACTGGAAAGCCAGATATTGCCCATAGGATCGTAAATCTGTTGCCATTGTTGAAGCATTGTCATCTCCTTGAAATGCTCACTGGTCTGCTAGAAATGGTTTGAATTGCCTTATATCAACCACTATTGGTCTGACCAATATTAGATTAATTTAAAATAATAATTCATGTTCTGGTAATTATGGTAGTTTTTGTTTAATTAAAGATCAATATTGGTCTGTTAAATAATTATTGGTATGACCAATATTGCAAATAATTTTGAGTAAAAGATCAACTTTTTACAATCACCCAACTGCGTCCTATCTCAATAAATTACTTGTTTTTATTTATATTTTTTCTTGTGCCTATAAAGGCAAAACTTAGTCTTACAACTTTAGTCGCATGTCAGCATTGCAACGTGGAATTTCAGTCATATAGCTCACAAATACAGCAAAATAAAAAAGCCATATAAGGCTAATTTCCTCATATGGCTTCACTTTTATGTAAGCTATGTAAGCACTAACTTCTTTCTTTACAGATGATATTGAGGTTGTGCTTTTCAGACTTTATTTTGACAGAACTCAAAATAATACCCAGACAAATGAACACAGCCCCTAGAATAATATTAAAGGTCATGGGTTCATTCCAAAATACATAGCCAAAAAACAAACTTAAGATAGGGATAATCATAATCGAGATAGATGCAACCACAGCATCGACCTGACTCACAATCCAATTCCACAGCGCAAATGCAAATCCTGTTCCGATCATTGCGATATAAATGAGTAAGCCTCCATGACTTGGATTGAGCCAAACATTGAAATGAACGGGTTCAAAACACAATGCGCCAAGCAACAAAATGATTCCCCCTAACAACATTTGCCAAATCGTCAGTTGCATCTTGTCATGAGTCGCAAAATATTTCTTGCTGTACACTGTCGTGGTTGCCCAAAAGAAACCTGAGACAATCAAAAATACTTGACCAATCAAGGAAAGATTAAAATGAATATCATGGAACTGTGGCCATAGAATAGAAATCAATCCGCAAGTTCCAAGAATCAATCCTAAGATTTTTTGTGCCGTTAAACGTTCATTTAAAAAATAATGCGCCAATACGCCAATAAAGATGGGCATGGTAAACACCAGTATTGCAGAAAGACCCGAATCTACGAATTGCATGGCAAAGGTTTGTGTCGCATAAAAGCCTAAACAAATCAGAAGGCTTGAAATAAAGAGCTTTTTCCACTGTCCCCGCTCAGGTAAAACAGACCGCCTTAAAAGTAATTGAACCCCCATTAAGGTCAATGCCGCTAAAATTAAACGAACAGAAATAAATAAAAATGGAGGAAAAATTTGCAGACTATGTTTGACCAATCCCCATAATGATCCCCAAATCAAACACAGCAACCCAATTGCGCTTATCACTTTAATATTCATTTTTGCTGCTCAGCCCATTTCATTCAAAATTATTTTAATGAAAATAACCCATCATGAATAATGCTATGATTTAATGTATCCATCATTTTTTTTAATACCAATATTAAACATCTGTCGAGATGACTGCATTGCTTGATTGTGCATCATGATCATAAGGTACTTTAGGCGGGGAAAATATGCCATGAATATAGATATTAATGACATCAGGTGCTTTGTGACCGTTGCGGAATTGAAAAGTATGACTGCTGCGGCGCATAAGCTGAATTATTTGCAATCCAATATGACGGCTAAAATCAAAAAAATTGAAAACCATTATGACCGCCAGCTTTTTATTCGTCAGCCCAAAGGTGTTGAATTGACTGAGTCGGGCTTACATCTTTATAGCCAATACAAAAAAATGCTGTTCACTTGGGAAGAAACCGAAAATAAAATTCATCAGCAAAAGAAATTCCTACGTTTTGGCACCAATACCAGCTTAGGCGGCATGCGCTTTTATCCTGCTTTTCAACACCTGTATGAAACCTATCCTGACCTGTCCATCACCATGAAAACGGGTGCAACAGGTTTCATTGAAGATGAAATCTTACACGGGCATTTAGACATTGCTTATGCCTTGGGCAAGCCGCAACATAAAAACCTGCAATACATTCATAAAGCAGACGATCATTTGGTCTTGATCGGAAAAAACCTCATTAATTCCAGTGATTTTAGGGAAGGAATTCATCAACAAAATATTTTGCTTGCTTCATCAGAATGTTGCTATGCCAAAACACTCGATCAACTCTTTATCGATCATCAATTGCATAAGGGCGAATTAACCTATATTCATGATCTGGAAGCACTGATTCAATTTACCCAATTGGGTATGGGCATCTCCATGATCGCCAAGTCACTTATTTCTAAATATAATATTCAATACTATATGGAAATTCCTGAGCAATACCGCAATATTGGTCTGTATTTAATTGCGCGTTATGACCATGTTTTCACCCCGATCGAAAATCAATTTATTGGTTTAAATGATGCACGCAATTCTCCAATTACTCTATCCTGATTGGTTGCAGCTTAACTTTATTTTATTGGGTTTAATTTGACTGCTTATCTATTTTTAATTCAAAAAAACCAAATTCCCGCATTTTGAAGGAAAAAAATTCTTATTAAAAGTGATACAATCAAAGGATATATCTTCTCCTAGGTCACCACTTGGGTGCCTATTATTCAAAAATCGTTAGGATTAACAATGTCTGATAATGCAACTATCTTACAGAATGTACCTGTAGGCAAAAAAGTTGGTATTGCCTTTTCTGGTGGTCTAGATACTTCAGCAGCCCTGTTGTGGATGAAACAAAAAGGCGCAGAACCTTATGCATATACTGCAAACCTGGGTCAGCCTGATGAAGACGATTACAATGCGATTCCAAAGAAAGCTGAAGCATATGGCGCAGTAAAAGCACGTTTAATCGACTGCCGTCTACAACTTGCATTAGAAGGTATTGCTGCGATTCAATGTGGCGCGTTCCACATCTCAACTGGCGGTGTTCCATACTTCAACACAACACCACTTGGCCGTGCAGTCACAGGTACAATGCTTGTAACTGCAATGAAAGAAGATGACGTCAACATCTGGGGTGACGGTTCAACTTATAAAGGTAACGACATTGAGCGTTTCTACCGTTATGGTTTGCTCACTAACCCGGCGCTTAAAATCTACAAACCTTGGTTAGACCAAACCTTTATTGATGAGCTTGGTGGTCGTGCGGAAATGTCACAGTTCCTGATCGACAATGGCTTTGACTACAAAATGTCAAAAGAGAAAGCTTACTCAACTGACTCGAATATGTTGGGTGCAACTCACGAAGCGAAAGATCTTGAATTCCTCAATGCCGGTATCAAAATCGTTGATCCAATCATGGGTGTTGCGTTCTGGAAAGACGACGTAGAAGTGAAAGCTGAAGAAGTGTCTATCACTTTTGAAGAAGGTTTCCCTGTTGCAATCAACGGCAAGCGTATTGAAGATCCAGTTGAATTCATTCTTGAAGCAAACCGTATCGGTGGCCGTCATGGTCTAGGTATGTCGGATCAAATCGAAAACCGTATTATCGAAGCAAAATCTCGTGGTATCTACGAAGCTCCGGGTATGGCGCTGCTTCACATCGCTTACGAACGTCTAGTTACCGGTATTCATAACGAAGACACCATCGAACAATACCGCATTAATGGTTTACGTTTAGGTCGTCTACTTTACCAAGGTCGCTGGTTCGATTCTCAAGCGTTGATGCTTCGTGAAACTGCACAGCGCTGGGTCGCTAAAGCGGTTACAGGCACTGTGACTTTAGAACTTCGTCGTGGTAATGACTACACCATCATGAACACTGAATCTCCTAACCTCACTTATGAAGCTGAGCGTTTAACCATGGAGAAAGGTGATTCTATGTTTAGTCCGGCTGACCGTATTGGTCAATTGACTATGCGTAACCTTGATATCACGGATACACGTGCCAAGTTGGGCATATATACCAATACCGGCCTACTTGCAGTGGGTACAGGTTCTGCAGTGCCTCAACTCAAAGACAAAAACAAATAAGTTTGTTTAAAGTCAAAAAACCGCTCGAATGAGCGGTTTTTTTATCAGGTCTGTTTATGATTTGATTAAATCATTTTCAGGAATATTAGAGCGTATAGATTGATAATAAATCTGGTTGCGGCCTAAATGCTTGGCACGATATAGAGCCTGATCAGCAATCTCCAATAATGCTTCTTTACTCAGCTCGTCTTCTCCGTGATAAACGGTAATTCCCAAACTGATGGTAATAAAATCGGAGATGGAAGATTTTTCGTGAGGAATTTCCAAACGCTCAATGGCCTTGAATATATTGGATGCTACAGCATAGGCGCCATGAGCATCTGTTTCCGGCAGTAATACCACAAACTCTTCCCCGCCATAGCGTGCAACAAAATCCATATGCCGAATCGCATTTTTAATAGATTTGGCGATAGAAGAGATCACATCATCGCCCTTCTGGTGCCCATAAAAATCGTTATAGTTTTTAAAAAAATCAATATCAATAAACAAGATTGCCAGAGCACTTCGTTCCTGACGGGTCTGCTCATAAAATACTTCCATCATTTCATCGAAAGTACGGCGGTTTGAAATTTTGGTCAGGTCATCATGCTGGCTCAAATGCAATAATTCCGAATTATGAATCCGGTGCATTTTTTCACTGATTCTGGCACGCATCGAATATAAATAAATCATCCGTTCACGCGCAAAAATCATATGACTAATCACATACCCAAACACACAACTGCCGAAAAGAATACGGCCCAGCACCACAGCATCAAAATCGACCTTAAGCAGAAAAAACAGAACCACTGTTACGGAGGCGGCTAAAAAACCGGTCATCAGCATCTGGAATGGCTTTACTCCCGTGATAAGCGAACCAATGATGTAAATCATGCAAAGGATGGCCATACCTTGTTGTCGTAAAGCAATAGTTTCTACTGTCAGGGTTAACCAGGACATGGAAATCATGGCCCAAAACATCAGTGCCATAGAGGCCGGAGCAAAATAGGGACGTAGTTTAGGAAAATGAGAAAAAGCGAATAACGCCAATAGGCATAGCGCACCATTGGCCAAGGCTAAGCTACAGTTCAGGAAATCATGATTTAGATACTGTTTGTCGATCACCCAGTAATCGCTGGGTAATATAACCAGAATAAAAATAAAGTAAGATAAAACGCCGCCCCACAAGTATTTTTGTACATGCTTACGGGCACGCTCCAGGTTTTTCGACCAAAATTCCTGTTCCATCTTTTTGGGAAAAACCTGCCCTACACGCTGAGTTTGCCGTGTAATGAGCTCTTCTATCTTTTCTTTGTCATACTGTAATTTAGCTAGATTATACTTGGATTCCATTGCCCAGCATTACTTACTTCTTTTAGTTTTTAAAAATAACATATTTTTCTCATTTATAATTGTGTCTATCTAACCATTTGTCTGTAATTGTTGTTACCATTTTCACACTTTATGCATTATCATTTGTTTTATTTCTTCGATTGAAATGGCCTTGAATACTCTTACTCTTCTCCAGCCAGACGATTGGCATGCTCACTTACGTGATGGTTTATCTTTAAAACGTACAGTTCCAGATCTTGCCAAGCAGTTTGCTCGTGCCATCTGTATGCCAAATACTGTCCCTCCGATTAAAACAGTTGAGGAAGCACTGGCCTATCGTGAACGTATTATGGCGCATGTTCCGGAGGGTATTGCATTTGATCCGCGTATGGTGCTTTATTTTACCGACCATACCCAAGCGAGCGAAGTAAAAAAAATAAAAGAGTCTGAACATGTCAATGCCATCAAGCTTTATCCTGCTGGGGCAACCACAAATTCAGATAATGGCGTCAGTGACATTCGCAAAGTTTATGGCGTGATTGAGCAACTCGAAGAACATCAGGTACCATTGTTGTTGCATGGTGAAGTGACACACAACCATGTTGACATTTTCGATCGTGAAAAACGCTTTTTAGATGAAGTTCTTTCACCCTTACTAAAACAGTTTCCCAAGCTTAAACTGGTGCTAGAACATATCACGACCAGTGAAGCTGCACATTTTGTGCTTGAGCAAGATCGCAATGTAGCGGCTACAATCACTCCACAGCATTTACTGTTTAACCGTAACGATATGCTGGTGGGCGGAATTAAACCGCATTTCTATTGTTTGCCGATTTTAAAACGTCAAAGCCATCAGCAAACCTTGCTTGAAGTTGCGACCAGTTCCAATCCCAAGTTTTTCCTGGGAACAGACAGTGCCCCACATTCAAAAAATGCCAAAGAAAATGCCTGTGGCTGTGCCGGTTGCTATAGTGCGCCTACCGCCATTGAATTATATGCTCAAGCTTTTGATCAGGTGGGCCGTCTTGATCGCCTGGAAGGTTTTGCCAGCCACTTCGGTGCTGACTTCTATGGCTTGCCGCGCAATACCAATACCATTACCCTGGTCAAAGAAGAGCAAGTGATCCCTGAAAGTTTAGACTACTTGGATGGTGAACAGATTATCCCTCTATATGCGGGTAAAACTATCCAATGGAGAAAAGTGTGACAGATGAAACTCAACCAGTAATTGGTCAGCGTTTCCGTGGATTTTTACCTGTTGTTGTCGATGTCGAGACAGCAGGTTTTAATTCCCAGACTGATGCCTTACTGGAAATTGCCGCAATTCCGATTGTTTATAATGCCGAAGGTCAGTTTGTGCCAGGTGAAGCCTATCATGCACATATCAATCCTTTTGCAGGGGCAAATTTAGACCGTCGTTCCTTAGAATTTATTGGTATAGATCCTTCAAATCCTATGCGTATGGCCATGGCTGAAGATGAAAAAAGTGCCTTAAAACGTATTTTTAAATCGGTCAACGAAGTGCGCCGCCAGCAAAACTGTACCCATGCGGTTTTGGTCGGCCATAATGCGCATTTTGATTTGGGCTTTGTCCAGGCTGCGATTGCACGTACCGGAACGAAAAATCAAAACCCGTTTCACAGTTTTTCTGTGTTTGACACAGTGACTTTAAGTGCAGTGATGTTTGGTCAAACCGTACTGGCAAAATCATGTATTCAGGCTGGAATTGACTTCGATGGTAAGGAAGCACACTCTGCTTTATACGATACTCAAAAGACTGCCGAACTGTTTTGCTATATTTTGAACAAACTCGCGCCACATCTACTTGACACCTTGGTGGCGGATCAATAAGATACCGCCATCTTCTAAACGACCCTATCGTCTAGAGGCCTAGGACATCGCCCTTTCACGGCGGTAACCGGGGTTCGAATCCCCGTAGGGTCGCCAT
>DFAM01000017.1:137981-240938 GCA_002365595.1 Acinetobacter sp. UBA3106
TATTAATTTTTATTGAAAATAATTCTCATTTATATTGATTAAGATTTTAAAGTTAATGATATCGCCAGCATTACATTTTATAGGACTTTCTAATAATTATACGTTTTGCTTCCTCCCCTCTTAGCTTTGCTATTTTAGCCATGTTAAGTTCTAGTACTTCTGCTGAAACTGCACCAACACAGAACAGGATAAATTGATCATCCTTATAGATTTAGTACCAGTTATTGTAGAAGTCAAAGAATCAGTCCGTGAATGAAACCTCAGCAAAACCCTATTCAGATGAAGTTCGCCGCTTTATTGCCGATATCAGTTATAAATTTTAAGTTTAACTGCTGGGCACTTCGCTGCCCTTTTTTTATCTCAAGTTGCATGTTAATTTCATGCTATTCGAATTAATGAACCTGCACTCATGTTGAAAAAAGTTTTTCTTGTATTAATCATTCTCCTCCCCTCTGCTTTATATTTATATATTGTCAGTAAAGACACTCCTCCATCCAAAGACTCATCTGCTTCGCCTGCATCAACTCCAGCTCAGGAGCAGCCCCAGAAATACCAGACTCCAGACCACTAATTTGCGGTCTTTTGTATTTCAAATTCTTTAACTGCCTTCCCTCCATTCATGAAAAATGATTTATTTGAAATTTCACATAACAAACACTTAAAATAATACTTTCAACCTATTATTGATCTTATGCAATCTCCCTCTCAACCTTCGCAGCATTCGTCTGCCGGGGAGCGTAAGCCATCGCTGAAAAGAGCGATGACCACACGCCACCTCATTATGTTGTCGCTCGGTGGTGCCATCGGTACTGGTCTCTTTATGGGGTCTGGTGAAGTCATTTCACAAGCCGGACCACTTGGTGCAGTCCTTGCCTATATCATTGGCGGCTTAATCGCGTATATGGTGATGCTGTGTCTTGGTGAATTGGCTGTACATTTACCGGTATCCGGCTCTTTTGGTGCATTTGCCTCGAACTATATTGGCCCAGGTACAGGCTATATGGTGTCCTGGATGTACTGGCTCGGCTGGTCGGCGACCTTGGGTACAGAATTTACCGCAGCGGCCATTCTCATGCAGGAATGGTTTCCACAAACTTCAATCTGGTTATGGACGCTCATCTTTGCCAGCGGTGTGCTCATTTCCAACTTAAGTTCAACCCGTACTTTTGCCGAGTCCGAATTCTGGTTATCACTGATTAAAGTTGCCACCGTACTGGTGTTTATTATTCTCGGTTTTAGCAGCATCTTTGGTTTCATTCCATTCCAGGGTTATGAAACTGCACCGATGTTTCATCATCTGACTGAACATGGCTGGCTTCCGAATGGTTTGTTCCCGCTCTTTGCCACGTTGTTGATCGTCAACTTTGCCTTTAATGGCACAGAAATGATCGGGATTGCGGCCGGTGAAACCGAAAATCCTGAAAAAAATGTCCCTAAAGCCATTCATGCGGCGGTGTGGCGTTTAATGATTTTCTTTGTCGGTACCATTATCGTGATCAGTTCATTGCTTCCTTATAGCGATGCAGGTCTAAATGCCGGTGCTCAAGGTGACGGTTTAAGCAGCAGTCCATTCGTGTCGGTGTTTAATCTGATGGGCATTCCTTATGCGGTGGATATTATCCGCTTCGTAATTATTACTGCATTGCTATCGACCGCTAACTCGGGCCTGTATGCCGCTTCACGCATGATGTGGGCTTTGGCGGCTCAAAACCAGCTGCCTCGGATTTTTGCCAAAGTCAGCAAATCTGGAGTTCCGGTCATTGCAGTATTGGTGACCATGATTGGCGGTTTACCGGGACTGTTGTCTGAACAGTTTGGTGCAGATGTCATCTTTAAAAACCTGATGGGCGTGGCGGCATTTACCATGGTTATCGTGTGGATGAGTATTTGCTGGAGCCAGTTTAATTTCCGACGTCAATGGTTGAAGCAAGGCCATAGCGTTGCGGAACTTAAATTCCGTACGCCGTGGTTTCCTCTGGTACCGATCCTAGGTTTTATTTGTTGTACCGCGACGGGTTTAAGTATGGCTGCCGACCCTGAAATGCTTTCAGGTTTTATTGGCTGCTTGCTCTTTATGGCTGCCTGTTATGCAAGTTATTACTGGTTATATCACCCTAAAAAGTAATGTTCTGTTATAGCTACAGCTTAAGCACAGTTTAAAAACTGTGCTTTTTTATTTTAGATTTGTCATTTTTTATCCAGTTAATTCAATATTTTAAAAATAACACAATTACAGGTTTGACAGTCCGATTAAAAATCCATAATATACGCATCACCTCCTAACGACCCTATCGTCTAGAGGCCTAGGACATCGCCCTTTCACGGCGGTAACCGGGGTTCGAATCCCCGTAGGGTCGCCATATATCGTTTCATACGATCATTCAAATTCCAATAGTTATCATTATTACATTGCAGATTTGTAGTTTTTCACTACAATAGCTCGCTTCATTTATCTTTATTCATTCTTCTCTTATGCAGTCATCTCATACTCCGAATGATGCTTCGCATCAGGGCAATTCTGCGCCATTAAAACGCGCTATGAGTACTCGACATCTGGTCATGATTTCGCTGGGCGGCGCAATCGGTACAGGTTTATTTTTAGGTTCGGGTGAAGTCATTGCACAAACGGGGCCTGTAGGTGCCATCATCTCCTATGTATTAGGCGGTTTAATCGCTTATGCAGTCATGCTATGCCTAGGCGAACTTGCGGTACATATGCCTGAATCAGGTTCGTTTGGTACTTATGCCCGCAGATACATTGGTCCGGGTACAGGCTATATGATCACCTGGTTGTATTGGCTGACCTGGACCGCAACGCTGGGGACGGAATTTACCGCTGCTGCGTTGCTGATGCAGGAATGGTTTCCGCACATTTCCGTCTGGTTATGGACCATTATTTTTGCTGCAGTGGTTTTCGGCTTAAATATGAGTTCAACGCGCTGGTTTGCCGAATCTGAATTTTGGTTATCCTTAGTTAAAGTACTGACTGTTATTGCCTTTATTTTACTGGGCCTATTGGCTATTTTCGGTATTTTAAACTTTAATGGCTATGAATCTGCGCCTTTGTTTAGCAACTTAACCGCTCAAGGCTGGTTTCCTCAAGGCTTGTTCCCTATTTTCGCAACCATGCTGATTGTCAATTTTGCCTTCTCCGGTACTGAATTGATTGGTGTGGCCGCCGGTGAAACCAAAGATCCTGCGAAAAATGTACCTAAAGCCATCAATGCGGCTATTTGGCGTTTATTGATTTTCTTTGTCGGTACCATTGTTGTCATTAGTGCGCTTTTACCCCACCAGATGGCCGGCCTGGATGCTGAAGGTGTCAGTAGCAGTCCCTTTGTGACTGTATTTACCCATATCGGCATTCCATATGCTGAAGACATTATTCGTTTTGTAATTATTACGGCATTATTGTCTGCGGCAAACTCAGGCTTATTTGCTGCCTCACGTATGATGTGGTCGTTGTCTGACAAAAAACAATTACCTGCGGTGTTCTCCAAAGTCAATCATCGTGGCATTCCATTTGTGGCCGTGATCGTCACCATGATGGGTGCTTTACCAGGCCTATTGTCTGAACAGTTTGCGCCAGAGACTATCTTTAAGAATTTACTCGGTGTAGCCGCTTTCACCATGGTGATTGTCTGGATGAGTATCTGTTTAAGCCAGTTCAATTTCCGTCGTCAATGGTATAAACAGGGCCACAGCGCAAAAGACTTGGGCTTTGCGGCACCCTTGTTTCCTCTTGTACCGATTTTAGGTTTTGTGTTCTGTTTTATCACCGCAATAAGTATGGCTTTCGATCCTGAAATGCTGCCTGGCTTTATTGGATGCCTGATCTTTATTGCAGCCTGTTATCTCAGTTACTTTGTTTTCTACCGAAAGCAAAACTAACACAAAAAAGGAGTGGTCAAGTACCACTCTTTTTTTTAAGCTCAAGATAGATAATTACATCTCTACATCATCTGACCTTGTATGAAAATTATTTTTATTCACGGCATGAATCAACAGAATTATGATCAACCCTCATTAAAACAACATTGGCTATCTGCTTTTAAGACAGGCTTGTCCCATTCCCAGCAAAATATCGATCTCAACGCTCTGGAGATACGTTTCCCTTTTTATGGCGATTTGCTTAGCAAACATCATTTATATAACAGCCTGGATATAGATACCTTTTTACCCAAGTCCATTTCCCATATCCATCTTCCCTTTCATTTAAGGCATAACAATACGATTGTTCCCGAACATCATCCCTGTGCGAGCAGATTACCGAGTGTAAATCCCGAATGCTCCGAGTCATTCACTCAGCGATTGGCCCTGATTACCGCACTCACCAGAGATCACGCATTTAAGGAACTGGCCCTATTTCTGAATCATTATCCCAAACTGCATGAAACATTTATCCATAAATTCCTGATTGAAACCTATTTATATTTATCCAATCCGGATTTCATGCATGAAGTCCATCAGCGGATCATGTCTTATCTTCGTCCCGAGTTGGATCATATTATTGTGGCGCATTCTCTGGGTTCGGTCATCACCTATAACCTGCTGCATCAATATCCCCAATTTAGAATTCAGCGTTTTATTACCTTGGGCTCGCCCCTTGCTTTTAGGGTCATACAGGAAAAACTTATTACTCCGATATCCCGGCCACCTCAACTAGAGGGTGACTGGTTTAACTTTTATTCACCTGATGACTTTTTAACTGCTTTCCCTTTATCCGAAGCACCCTTCGATTTTGAACCACCGATCATTAACCAGGCGATTACCACCTCCCTGTATAATCCTCACAGTATTACCGGCTATTTGCAAAATCCGGCGGTGGTCAACAGCATCATTAATGGTCTAACAACCGAAAAATAGCGCATTACACAGTACATTTCACATATTTGTTTTATTTTTATTCAGTTGAATCTATTTTTAAAAATTATCCCGGAAAAAGGTTTGACAGGGTGTCCTATCCACCCTATTATACGCCCACCTCTGAAACGTCCCTATCGTCTAGAGGCCTAGGACATCGCCCTTTCACGGCGGTAACCGGGGTTCGAATCCCCGTAGGGACGCCAATTTCTTAGATGACCCTATCGTCTAGAGGCCTAGGACATCGCCCTTTCACGGCGGTAACCGGGGTTCGAATCCCCGTAGGGTCGCCATATTCGAGATAGCAATATCTCACAAAAAAGCCTGATCATTTTGAATCAGGCTTTTTTGTTTTTAACAGTATTCAATCTACATTAGCTTTCTATCTTTAATTTTTTAGCTTAAGAAAAATAATGCAGTCTCAAAATATCTAGCTATAAAAAAGCAAACCTGCCTTTCAACTAATATTAGAGAAAGGACAATGGTCTGCGCTAGAATTTCAATCTTACCGGTCTAAAGCTGAATCAACCAAACTTAAGCACTACGACGTGAATTAATCTGACCTTTAATGATTGCCGTGATATTGCCTTTGGCATATTTAAAGAAAACTTTCAGCGGTGACAGTTTCGGATTTGGACGTTTACCTTGGGCAATATCTTTAAACTGCGCGGCATACCAGATAATTTCCATGATCGCCATTTTATCAACCATTGGAATGCCGGTTTTGATTTTATCTACTGCATAACGCACGTCCTGCCCTGCAATCAGACGGTCGGTTAAATCGGTTTCCACTGCCAATGGACGGGCAATACCAATAAAATCACAAGCTCCACTGTCCAGCGCTGCATTCATCCCTGCAGCCGTACGAAAACCTCCTGTCACCATTAAATGACATTTGACTTCTTTGCGAATCTTTTCGGCAAAGTCAAGAAAATAGGCTTCGCGGGCAATACTGCTGGCTTTGTGTTTTTCTGCCTTGGCACCGGCCATGGCTGGGGCTTCATAAGTTCCACCTGAAATTTCAATCAGATCAATTCCAGCTTCATCAATCGCCTTAAATACCGTAACTACTTCTTCTTCGGTAATTCCGCCACGCTGGAAATCTGCTGAATTCAGTTTTACGGAAATGATAAATTGATCGGAAGTCACTGCACGGACCGCTTTATAAATTTCCAGCAAAAAGCGCATGCGGTTTTCAATTGGACCGCCCCATTGATCCTGACGTTTATTGGTCAAGGGTGATAGAAACTGGCTGATCAGATAACCATGTGCCCCATGCAACTGTACGCCTTCAAAACCGGCTTTCTCACAAATTTGGGCAGAAGTTGCAAAACGCTGAATAATATCGAGGATTTCATCTTCACGTAATTCACGTGGTGTACCAAAGGTAGTGGCCAGCATTGGGCTAAAAGGCACCGCCGATGGCGCCACCGTTTCTTTATTTAAACCTTTAGGACACTGACGCCCCGGATGGGACAATTGAATCAGCTGCACCATGCCATGACGTTTACCGACTTCTGCCCATTGCTTCAACTGAGCAAGATCACGCTCTGATTCAATCACTACCACGCCCGGTTCATTTTTGGCGCGGAAGTCCACCATCACATTACCGGTAATGGCACAGCCCAGACCACCTTTTGCCCAGGCTTCATAAAGATTAAAATGCAACTGGCTGGGTTGACCTGCGTCATTTGCCAAGGCTTCACTCATCGCCCCCTTGATAATGCGATTTTTAAAAATGATATTTCGAATTGTGGTTGCTTCAGCCAGATGACTCATATCTCAATCCTGATTTGTTTGTATTTATATAGAGTTAAGACTCTAAACTGATTATGCCATCCGTCAATGATAATTCTGACAATATGACTTGTCAGTATATTTATACGTACTGACTGGCTTCAATCAATTGACGGGTATATTCTGTTTGCGGATTTAAAAACAATTGTTCTGTACTTTGAAATTCCATGACCTGTGCACGGCGCAGCACCAGCACTTTCTGGCACAAAGCTTTGACCACTTGCAGGTCATGGCTGATAAACAGATAACTGATCTGATGTTCCTGTTGTAATCGTCTTAACAGTTTCACGATCGCACGCTGAGTGGTGCGGTCCAGTGCCGAGGTCGGTTCATCCAGAATTAGTAACTTCGGTCGTAATACCAATGCTCGTGCCAATGCGACACGCTGACGTTGCCCACCCGAAAGTTCATGCGGATAACGTGTTCTAAAGCTGATCGGCAATTCGACCTTTTCCAGAGCTTCATCAATCCGCTGTGATATTTCTGTGACTGACAGTTTTTTTAAGCCCAATCCTTCACCAATCGTTTGTTCCACGTTTAATCGCGGATTTAAACTGCTAAACGGGTCTTGAAATACAATCTGAAATTCGGCGCGTAGAGGTCGTAACTGCTTTTCATTGCACCGGTTTAAATCGGTACCGAGCAGCACAATTTCACCGTCACTTTTAATCAGTCGGGTAATCGCTAAGGCCAGTGAGCTTTTACCCGATCCGCTTTCACCGACAATGCCAATCGATTCACCTTGCATTAACTGTAAATCCAAGGGTTCCACCGCCACAAAGTAATCTTTGACCCGATTTAACAACCCCTGCTTAACCGGAAACTTCACCGCGACCTTATGTAAAGCCAATAGATTGGGAGCTTCTGCAATTTGAATGGCTTCACCAAAATCATGGTTCAGTAAATCGCGGGTATAGGCTTGTTTCGGGTTTTTAAAAATTTCCGCAACACTGCCCTGTTCCTCTACCTTGCCTTTATTCAGCACAATCACCTGATCGGCATAGCGACGTACCAGATTGAGGTCATGACTGATCAGGATCATGGCCATATTTCGGCTTTGCTGTAACGATTTAAGCAAATGTAATATTTGCGCCTGTAAAGTCACATCCAAAGCTGTAGTCGGCTCATCGGCAATCAGAATGTCCGGATCTAAGGCCAGCGCCATGGCAATCATCACACGCTGACGTTGCCCGCCGGAAAGCTCATGCGGGTAACGGCGTAATTTATCTTCCGGGTCTGGAATGCCGACATCTTTTAACAATTCAATAATTCGTGCCCGGGTCTTCTGTTTGGACCAGCCTTGCAGCAATAAAGTTTCACCGATAATTTTCTCGACCCGATGCAAAGGATTTAAAGCTGTCATCGGTTCCTGGAAAATCATGGCAATTTTATGGCCACGAATTTGCCGCAGCTGTTCGGTCTTCAGCGACAGTAGATTTTGCTGTCCGAATAAGGCCTGACCTTTTATTTTTAGTGTGCTGGGTAACAGTCCAAGCAAAGCGAGACTGCTAATCGACTTGCCCGAACCGCTTTCACCGACCAAGGCAACGGTTTCACCAGCATGCAGCTGAAAATTCAGGTCATCTACCAGCACATGTTCTGCTTGCCGGATATTTAAATGCTGCACGCTTAATAACGCTTGCGGATTATTGGCGTCTTGGATCGAATGCATCACGTGTCGCCTCCCCAATATAAATCAATAAAGATAGAACAATGGCCAAGGTAAAGAAGCCTGACAACGCCAACCATGGTGCATTCAAATTGGATTTGCCTTGTAATAATAATTCACCTAATGATGCTGCATCGGGTGGCAAGCCATAGCCCAAAAAGTCTAATGCGGTAAGTGCAGTGATATTGGCGGTTAACATAAACGGTAACTGCGACAGGCTGGAACTCATGGCATTCGGCAAGATATGGCGCAGCATGATGGTCCGGTCTGTAACCCCCAGACTGCGTGCAGCACGGACATAGTCCAAATGACGTGCCTTTAAAAATTCTGCCCGAACCAATCCCACCAAGGTGGTCCAGCCGAATAACAGCATAATCAGAAACAGCCAGTAGACGTTTGGGGTAAACATGCTGACCAGAATCATCACCATGAATAGCATCGGCAAACCGCCCCATACTTCTAAAATCCGCTGTCCCAATAAATCGACCCAGCCACCGTAATAACCCTGAATTGCGCCTACTGCAATGCCTAAAAGTGCTGATGCAATGGTGAGTGCAAAGCCAAAAAGTAACGATACGCGCAAACCATACAGTATGCGCGCCAATACATCTCGTCCTTGGTCATCGGTACCTAACCAGTTTTGCGAGGTCGGAGCAGAAGGTACCGGTACTGCCAGTTCCAGATTAGGTGTTTGATAGGAATATTGAATTAGCGGCCAGATTGCCCAGCCCTTTTCATTGATCAGTTGCTGTACTGCCGGATCTTTATAATCGGCTTCGGTTTCAAATACGCCGCCAAAAGCCGTTTCCGGATAAGATTTTAATACCGGCACATACAGTGAATCATCGTATTTCACCAACAGCGGTTTATCGTTGGCAATTAATTCAGAAGCCAGCGACAATACAAAAATCACGGCAAAGAGGATTAAGCAACCAAACCCGAGTTTATTTTCCTGAAAGCGTTTCAGGCGCGCATGCATTAAAGGTGACATTATTCAGCACCTCGCGAATCAAAATTAATCCGCGGGTCAATCACCTGATACAGCACATCGCTAATTAAGCGCAGAATCAAACCCAGCAAGGTAAATAAGTACAGGGTGCCAAAAATAACCGGATAATCACGCTGCTGAATCGCTTCAAAACCGAGCAATCCCAAACCATCCAGATTAAAAATGATTTCAATAAACAGGTTGCCGACAAAGAAAATCCCGATCAGGGCTTCAGGCAAACCGGCAATCACAATCAGCATGGCATTACGAAACACATGACCATACAGCACCCGTGATTCTGTTAAACCTTTAGAACGCGCTGCCAGCACATACTGCTTGTTTAATTCTTCCATAAAGGAATATTTGGTCAGATAAGTCAGTCCTGCAAAACCACCGATTACCATCGCCAATAAAGGCAAAGTCATATGCCAGAAATAATCTTTAATTTTTCCCAATATGCTCAGTTCACTGAAATTTTCCGAAACCAGTCCTTGTAGCGGGAACCACTGAAAATAGGAACCACCGGCAAAGAATACAATCAGTAAGACTGCAAATACGAAGGCAGGCACGGCATAGCCAATTGCGAGTAACAATGAGGTAGATTTATCAAACAGCATACCATGCTGACGAGCCTTTTTAATGCCCAAAGGAATAGACACCAGATAAATCAGCAAAGTGCTCCACAAACCCAAAGACAGCGATACCGGCATTTTTTCCCACAGCAATTGCGTCACCGGCTTGTCTTTAAAAAAACTGCTGCCAAAATCAAAACTGGCATAACTTTTCAACATATCCCAGAAGCGGATGTGCGCAGGCTGATCAAAGCCGTATTGGGCTTTAATCTTCTCCACCATTTCTTCACTTAGACCTTTGGCCCCCTGATAATTACTTTTGGCCGTGGCGGTTTCACCACCCGTTGCCCCCAAGCCCTGAAAAGTTTCTGCCTGTTGAATGGCTTGCTCCACCGGTCCACCCGGTGCAATCTGGATCACCACAAAGTTAATCAATAAAATGAAAAACAGCGTTGGAATAATCAGCAGCAGTCTTTTTAATATATATATGCCCATCGAAACAGCGTTCCTTGTGCCTGCGTTATGCCTTATTGTTTATTTTTGACCTAAATACTGGGTGACTTTTTTGGCTTGTCCAGCGTTACTCCACCAATAATCAATGCCCGATGACAGTTTCGGTTTGACCTTCGGCTGATGATACATATTCCAGTAAGCAAACCAGTTTTCACCTTTGCCATAGGTCGGAATTTGATAATAGCCGGCACGCAACAAACGATCCAGCACCCGGGTTCTGATGACCAGTTGCTCACGGCTCGGTGCACGAATGACTTGCTGTACCATGTCGTCAATCACAGGATTTTTAATGCCAGCATAGTTGTAGTTGCCCGGCTGATCAGCCGATGCACTGCCCCAGAACTGCGCCTGCTCATTCCCCGGATTTAAAGACTGCGGCATCACACTGGTGGTCATGTCAAAATCCTTGGTCCGCATGCGTTCGATATACTGCGGTACATCGACATGACGGATAGCAACTTCGATTCCCAGGCGCTTCATATTGCGAATAAAAGGCATCAAGGTGCGCTGCAAACCATCCTGATGAATTAAAAATTCAATCCGAATCGGCTTACCCTGGGTATCCAGCAAACGGCCATTTTTAAAGGTATAGCCAGCTTTTATGAGTAGCTGGCGTGCAGTCAGCAGATTATTGCGGTTAAATCCGCTGGCATCAGACACTGGATATTTCCAATCTTTCAAAACACCCTGCCGCTGAATTGGGTTCAGTCTGGCTAAATAGGGTTTTAAAATGGCCAGCTCTGCAGGACTTGGAGCACCTTTGGCTTCCAGTTCACTATTGGCAAAGTAACTCTGTAAGCGCAGATATTGTCCATAAAACAGCGCCTTGTTTTGCCATTCAAAATCGTAAGCATAAGTAATGGCCTGACGAAATTTAATGTCCTGAAAAGGCGCACGGCGGCTATTAAACACAAAACTTTGTGTTGGAATCGGGTTCTGATGCTGAAAGCGGTATTTCACCACCATGCCTGCTTGAACAGCCGGGAAACGATATTCAGTCACCCATTTTCGCGCGGTAAATTCTTCATGCAGGGTATATTGACCCGACTTAAAGCCTTCAAAGGCAATGTCCAGATTACGGTAATAAACATATTTTAAGCGGTCAAAATTATAGCGGCCTTTATTCACCGCCAAGTCTTTGCCCCAATAATTCGGATTGCGTTTATAGCTGATGCTGCGACCGGCATCTATACGGTCAATCAGATATGGCCCTGAACCTAAAATCGGTTGCATGGTGACACGGGTGAAATCCTTCTTTTGCCAATCGCGTTTTGAATAGATCGGCATCTGCGCCAGAATCAGCGGCATTTCTGCATTATTGTCAGACTTGAAACTCATCTTGACTGCATATTTGGACAACACTTCGGTTTTATCCAGATCGGACAAATACATTTGCAGTCCTGGATTGGCCTTGGTTTTATAGGTATCAAAAGTGAATTTGACGTCTTCGGCAGTCACTGCACTGCCATCGCTAAAACGTGCCCGGGGATTGAGATGGAAAATGACATATTGGGTTTGCTTGGGATCATAGGTCACTTTTTCTGCCAGCAAGGGATACATGACCCCCGGCTCATCCAGCGAATTCGACATCAGTGAATCAAACAGATATTCCACCCCATCGGTTGAACTGCCTTTGCCATTCATGCTGTTTAAATTGTCAAACGTGCCATTGCTTGCCGTACTTAAATACCCTCCTTTAGGCGCCTGGGCATTGGCATAAGGCATGACCGACAAACCTGCATATTTGGGTTGGCTATGAATGGCAATATAAGGCGTGGTCTGCACTGCAGCCCATAGCCCTTGCGTCAAAAGACTAAAACCCCATGCAAAACCCCAATATTTCGCCCTGGCAAATGACATCTAAACTGACTCCCTGTCGTGACGTATTGTTATAAGTTCGGAACTTTAATCACATCACCAATACGCAATTGTTTATTGGGTTGCAGATCATTCATTTCGGCGAGTTTCGCACTATCTAAACCATAACGGTTGGCCAGGCCAATCAGGGTATCCCCGCGTTTGATTTTATATTCAACCACAGTTTTAGGCACCACAATCTGCTGACCCACACGTAAACCGGCACGGGTATTCAGATCATTCATCGCTGCCAATTCAGCAACCGATACTCCTGTCCGGTTGGCAATGGCATTTAAAGATTCACCTGCTTTTACGGTATAGGCATCGGTATTTTTCGATGATTTCACTGCTTTTGCTACAGGTTCAGCCACTTTTGCTTCCAGTTTCGGAAGTTCTCCGTCAATTTTTAAACGTTGCCCGATACGCACGCTGGAATTACGGGTTAGGCCATTCAATGCAGCTAGATAATCCAGCTGTAAATGATATTTTTTCGCAATATTGCTTAAGGTCTCGCCAGGTTTAACCACATGGCTATCACTCTTTTCAAAGCTGACTTTTTCAATTTTTGCTTCTGCTTTGTTCGAGACAGCAACAGGCTCTTCACCCGTGAGTTTCAAACGTTGTCCCACACGTAAGCCAGTATTGCGGTTAATCCCGTTGATATTGGCAATATAATCCATACCTAAATTGTATTTTGCAGAAATGGCAGACAAGCTATCGCCTGATTGCACCGTATAACTGTCCTGAACCGTTAAACTCGCAGGAATTTTCAGGGTCTGACCTACCTGTAAACCCTGAGTATTGGATAATTTATTCAGCTGCGCCAATTCAGTTAAGGAAATTTTCGACTGTGCCGCGATACTCGTTAAAGTATCACCACGTTGAACGCGATAATTTTCAGTTTTATAGGCAGATTCTCCAGTAGCCGTTTCTGTTTTCACAGAAATGGATTTTTCTTCCGGCTTGGTCTCTGTTCTGGTTTCGACTTCATTCAATGGCACATTAATTTTTTGTCCCACTATGAGGCTACTGCCCGCACTCAAACCGGTAGTTAAATCGGCCAATTCCTGATTGGACAAGGCATAACGGTCTGCGATCAGTTTGAGATATTCACCACGTTTCACTACATAAGACTTGGTTTTCACTTTGGCAGTAGATGCAGTAGATTTTGAATTATTGCTTCTAGTTTCAGCAGGATCTGAATTGCTTTGCGCACTTTCTTTTAAAGATAATTTTTGCCCGACACGTAAACCGCTACTTACCGACAAATTGTTAAAATCTGCCAGCTGTTTAACCGATAAGCCAAACTGGCCAGCAACACCGGTCAGACTATCATTGGCTTGAACCACATAGCTTTCAGGCTGTGCTTTAGATTTAGCCGATGCAGATGTTTCGGTATTTTGTGGCTTGGCATCATACAGATAAATACTGGTACCGACATATAGCGGTGAACTTGGATCAATCTGGTTCCATTTCGCCACATCACGCCAGTTCAGACCATTTTTCATGGCAATGACAGCTAAGGTATCTCCCTGCTGAACAGTATAAGTCGTGCGTTTTCCTTTAGGCGGTACCACAACCACTTCTGAATCGGTCTTAATGTAGTTTTTACCCTGGTTGCGTTTAGCTTCTTCAGAGTCAGCCTTGGTACTTTCCGCCACACCTTTTGGATAAGCGAAACCTTTGGTTAATTCTTTACCTTGCTGTTCGGCGACTGACAGGCTGGTTTGAATGGCTGTTAACTTAATCTTGCCGTCAAATGGATCAACAATTTCGGTGCCTTGCGGTGCAATGGCTTTAATTTCTGCGACTACTTTTTCCTGTTCAGCTTTACTGGCTACAGGTTGAAGTACCTGTTCTACCGTTTTATTTTCACCTTCTGCTTTCACGACCGCCATAATTTGTTCACGTTCAGTCGCAGACAAGGGTGGCTCTACAGTGACAGGCTTGACATTCGCCACCTGACTCACTGCAACAGGAATACGTGGCGCACTTGGAATATCACTATTTGCAGCAAAAGATGCCAAGGCATCAGAGCCTTGAGGCGTAGCTATACGTGCAGTTGTAGAAGGCTTTGTTGCCGTTACAGGGTTCGCTGCTTTAACTGGTGCAGTGGTCGCTGGTTGAGCGCTTTTGGTGGTAGTCGTAGTTAATACTGGTGGTGCCGTTTTTACCGGATTAATCACTTGAGTATTTAACTCAGGCGGATTGCTTCTTTGTGGGGTGAAAGGTTGAGCTGTGCTGGCCCATAATGCCCCTGAACTTGGTGAAAGCTTTTTCAGCCGGGCATCAATAGCCGGGCTTAAATCCGCAGGAATAATAATTTTCATTGGGCTTTGGCTATCAATCCAGTCCCCACGATGCCCCGGATTGAGCTGATATAGTTCGGCACGGCTTAAACCGGTAATAGAAGCGACTTCATTCAAGTTCACCGGTCCTACCGATACCTCCCTAAAGTGAGGACGGTTGGCAATCGGTGGTAAAGACACCCCATATGCACCCGGATTTTTAATAATTTGTGCCACTGCTAAAAAACGTGGCACATAGTTCATGGTTTCCTGAGGCAGTTTCAGTGACCAGTAATCAGTCGGCAAACCTGCCGCTTTATTACGGTTAATCGCCTGCTGGATTCGTCCCGGACCGGCATTGTACGCAGCCAGAGCCAATTCCCATGAACCAAACTGATTATACAAGCCACCTAAAAATTCATAAGCTGCACGGGTGGATTCCACCACGTCACGACGACCATCATACAAACTGGTTTGTCTTAAACCATAAATCCGCCCGGTACTTGGAATAAATTGCCACATCCCGGCCGCTGCTGCACTACTGGTTGCTGCAGGGTCATAGGAACTTTCAATAATCGGCAATAAAGCCAGTTCTGTCGGCAAACCACGACGTTCCGCTTCTTTCACCGTATGGTAAAGATAACGTGAAGCACGTGCGCTCAAACGGTCCAGATAAGGTTGTCGGGAAATAAACCAGCCGCGCTGGGCTTCAATACGAGAGTCCCAATGGGTGTGATCCATCTTAAAACCAACCGTCATGCGCTTCCAGACGTCACCATGCTTCAAGATTAGCAAACGATCGCCTTCTACTGCTCTCATATCGGTTGCAGACAATAAATCTTCTAATGAATCCAAGCTGTTGGCATCTAGATATCCAGAAGAACCGACCATTTTCGATTTTGAGCTGTGTGTTGCACTCTGGCTTGAGGAACAGCCCGACAGTCCCAATGCAGCTAGAGCTGAACCCAGTACAGTTATTTTTAAAAAATTGGGTAATGCAGGCTGCCACAAAATCGCGGTTGGTTTATACATAAAAAAATCCAAACAACTCGTATAAAATTTATTTTTTAGATCTGCCATTGTAGTGAAGCATGTGGTAGACACAAGGGATTAATTTAGCGCGATTTCACTATAAATGTTACAAGAATTTAAAAAATAACCATGTAATACACTTTTAAAGTGGAATTGCGTTATACAATATGCCACTCACCTGGTTTATTTTGACTCTCATTTTAGCGTTCGGATTTGGTTTATATGACTCAAACAATCACTCTCTATGTCGATGGCGCTTGTCGTGGCAATCCTGGTTTAGGCGGTTGGGGTGCATATATCATTACAGAATCAGAAAAACATAAAATTTATGGCGGAGAAGCCGAAACCACCAATAACCGTATGGAACTCACCGCGGCGATTGAAGGTATTAAATTCTGTCCGAACAATGCCAAGTTGATCATCTGGACCGACTCCAAATATGTCAAACAAGGTATTACCGAATGGATTCATGGCTGGAAAAAGAAAAACTGGAAAGATGTCAAAAATCCGGACCTGTGGAAATTGCTGGATGCCACTTGTCAGGGCCGTGAAATTGAATGGAACTGGATTAAAGGCCATGCTGGACATCCGGGGAATGAAATGGCCGATCAGCTGGCCAATCTGGGTGCAGACCAAGCCTTAAAAGCCATGAAAAATACATCGTTATCTGCCAAAATCGTACCTGAACAACCCGACACGCTAGATAAAAAAAAAGCTGAAAAAGACTGGTTATTAGATGACCCCTTTGGTTTCGACCTGATGGAAACCGAACTGCAAGATGACAGTGAAATTTTAGCCAATGAATCTGTAGAAAATGAATCTGTAGAAAGTGAAGCAATAGAAAATACAGAACAAAACACTCTTCAGGCAAACAGCATGCAGGAACCAGAGGAAGTTCAAGATACTCTTCCACAAAGTATATCTGCTGCTTCGGAAAAACCGTTACACCCGCATATCGTGATTACGCCGCGAAGCAAAGAAGTCCATGGCCCACGTCAATTGATTCTGGATACCGAAACCACTGGTTTCTATTTTCAGGACAGCGACCGCATTATTGAGGTCGGCGCGATTGAAATGGTCAACCGTAAACTGACCGGCAGCTCCATTCATATTTATATTAATCCGCAAAAACCCGTCGGTGAATCTGAAAATATTCACGGTATTTCAGACGAGTTCTTGAAAGACAAACCCCTATACGCAGAAATTGCCGATGTGCTGTTTGACTATTTAAAAGGTGCAGAAATTATTGCGCATAACGCGACCTTCGATATGAACTTCCTGGATATGGAGTTCAAACGAGCAGGCTTTGTTGCCTTATCGGAGGTGTGTGAAGTCACCGATACCCTGGCCATGGCCAAGAGCAAACATCCGGGACAAAAGAACTCCCTCGATGCTTTGGTGCGCCGTTATGAAATTCCGCAGCGTGACCGTACTTTCCATGGTGCCTTACTGGATGCCGAAATTCTAGCGGATGTCTATCTGGCCATGACCGGTGGTCAGGTTTCTTTCGATATGGATACCCTGACCGAAAGCGAGCAGCAACAGGCACAAATCACCCGTTCTACTGTGCAAATAGACCTGCCTGTGATTTTACCTTCCGCTGAAGAACTGGAAGCACATGAGAATTGGATCAAACTATTTGAAGAAAAACATGGAACAGCTTGTCTTTTTGCAAAATAAAATCTACATTTCTAGTGGTTTTTTGTATTTAAACGTTTAACAGTTAAGTTATAGTTAAACGCAAAGAAGTCTCGCCTTGAACAGGCGACTCATAAACAGATAAAACACTAGGAAAGGTGCAGATACATGTCTTACCAAACCTCTATTCATTTTGACCCGACTGCATTGCTGATAATAAAAAATGAGGTTGATAATTCAATTAAATTAGTTGAATCAGCGGTTAGTTCCTTGGCAGAAGACCAGACTTTACCTTTTGGTATTGATGATGCACTGAATCAGTTTGAGCAATGTGCCCAGGTTCTTGCCCTGATTGATATGCAAAGCCTGGCTAAAATTGCCCAGTATTCAGCAGAGTTAATGCGCAAGATTATGGGGAATCCTGCGCAAATTAATACTCAGGAAGTGATTGCCTTAAGTGAAGGCACCACCATGCTGAAACGCTATATCGAATTTATTTGCTTGCGTGAAGTTAAAATTCCGCAATTCCTGCTCGACACACTGAATCGCCTGGAAATTGTACTGGGTAAACCTCTTACCCATGAAGGTCAGCATATCGAGTCATTACTGGACTGTATCACGCCTGATTTTCAGCTGCCTCAAGCGCCAAGTCTGGAAAAATCACAATATGTACACCGCCTGTATAAATTGTCTTTAAACAAGCTGATTAAGCAGGAAGAAACTGAATTTGATTTGCAAGCGATCAAATTGGTCGGTGCATATTTGGCAGGTCTGGCAGAAAACACGCCAAGCAAGCAATACTGGAATCTGGTACATGTGGCATTTAGTCAAATGGATCATTTGCTGTTAAACGATCCACGTTTACGCACCTTGATCAGTATTGAACGAAATATGGCGCAATATTTCAGTGCTTCAGATCGCTTCAAGCCAACGCTGCCGGATTTATCTAACATCTTGAGTTTGTGTATTAGTCAGGAAGATGACACGGCCCAGCATATTCGTAGCCAGTTAAACGTTGGTGAAGATCATCTGACCGATACGCAATTGCAGGTATTTAGCCGCCATCTTTATGGACCTGACTTTGATACCATGCATACCATTAGTGAACTTGTGACCACGGAAATGGCACAAATTCGTAATGATATCGAATTCAATTATCAAAACATGACCGCCGAGAAAACGCGGGAACTCCAAGACAAATTAATCAGTCTTGCCAACATTTTCAAAGTGCTCAATCTGAATGAAGCCTTCAATGATTTATCTCGTCAAGCCAGCTTGCTGGACAAGACCGAAGTGCTGAAAGATGAAAGTTTTGCTCAACAATTGATGAATTGTATTTTATCGGCCATGAATTCCATTGGCGTTCTGGAACGTCACCACACTTCAAGCCGTTTACAGCTTCGCGTCCACAACATGAACATCTCTTTAGACCGCTTAGATGAAGCGCATGATGCTTTACTCAATGAAACTAAAGCAGCGGTTGGCCAGACTAGTGAATCTTTAATGCAATATTTGCAAGATCAGAACCTGGCAGCTCTGGAAAACATTCCAACCCAATTACGTGAAATTGGTGGCGCCCTGCTGTTCTTAAATGCTGAATCTGGTCAGAAGTCATTAAATACTGCCGCAGCGTTTGTTCAACAGCAAATTGAAAATTCTGCGACTATCAGTACTGAACAAATCAATCACACGCTTGATACCTTGGCCAGTGCCGATATGCTGATTGACAATTTAAAATCGAAACAGCCTGTATTACAGTCGATGTTTAATGTAGCATTGGAAAGTAGTGAAAAACTGAAAACTGTAGCCTAATGTCTGAATTGTCACTTGCTTATATCTTTCATCAACATCAACTTTTAGTCGATGAAAACTTTCAACTCCCCCGGGTAGAACGTTTGGCAAGTGACCTTCAGGTCAACACGGGTGATCAGGTGATTGCCCGTGATCTTCTCGAAAATGAGCCGCTTCCCGCAGGCTTGCAACTGGTTCCTATCCGCCAATTATTAACACTCTGGGATAGCAAACAGTTTGAAACGGCCAGCCGTGCCATCCAGCTCTTAGAATGGCGTAGAAATCATCAGTTCTGTAGCCATTGTGGGCATAAAACCGAAGCCCATCCGACTGAATATGCCATGATTTGCCCTGCCTGTCGTTATCATCAGTATCCGCGGGTACAACCTTGTGTCATCACGGTCATTACACGGGGCGACGATGAAATTCTGCTGGCAAAAAATGCGAACAACAAAAGCAATATGTATGGTCTGATTGCTGGTTTTGTTGAAGTAGGAGAAACCCTGGAAGAAGCGGTACGCCGTGAAACTTTTGAGGAAGTGGGTTTAAAATTAAAAAATATTCAGTATCTTGCCAGTCAGCCTTGGCCTTTTCCAAGTAACTTGATGCTCGCCTTCCGTGCTGAATATGCATCTGGCGATATTCAGCTACAAGAGGAAGAAATTAGCGATGCGCAATTCTTTAAAATGGATCAACTGCCTGAAATTCCATTTAAAGGCAGTATTGCCTACGCCATGATTAAACACATTACCGAAGGTCATCCGGTTGCAGATGACACCCGAGAATGGCTCTAAGTTAGGGTTTTAGCGCCTCTTCCAGCACCGTTAAAATCTGTTTTTTGGTCTGGAAATAGCGACTAAACAAACTGGAAACTGATCCCATAATCGACACATGACCGGTACCGGGAATGGTAATCATCTGGCTGTGATTGCCCTTTTCCTGCAAAATACGATGTAAATCTTCTGAATTACTATGACCCACCACCTGATCATTTGCAGCTAAGAACAGGTAATGTCGCACCGTATTGGTTTCTACAAAATAATAAGGCATTACCTGCTGATATGGCACAGTCTGATCGAAGGCATCCGCACAAATCGGATCACCTTTATAATCAAAATGATAAGGTCCAGACAATCCAATAATGGCACGAATTTGACTGCGGCATTGCAAACTGTAAGGCGTCGGATGATAAAGGGCTGACATGATATTAAATGCACCGGCAGAATGCCCCATCAGCACTATTTTTTCAGTCTGGATATTTAATTTGGACTGATGCTGAGTCAAATAATTCAGCGCCAGACTCAGATCATCAATATAACTGGGAAACACATGCTGCGGCGCAAGATGATAGTTGATCACTGCAACATCATAGCCCTCTTTGGCAAAGGCCTCACCGACAAAGTGATAATCTTTTTTATCACCATGCAGCCATGCGCCGCCATGAACAAACACGATTAAAGGCCGCTGCTCGAGAGGTGATGCAGCAGAGAAAATATCGAGGCGTTGTCGTGCTTTTAAGCCGTAAGCAATATTTTCATGTAGCGTATAACCCTTTCGCGGGGTTAAACGATTCAATGCATAACTACCAAAATCGTAAAGGCGAAAATTCTTGTACTGTATTTTCACTTTTTCGACTTTTTGCTGGATTTCCTTTCTAACCGCTTGTACAACCTTATTGAGCATAGGTTGGTTCAGCCTGATCCGGATCAATCGCTACCGGTGTCTGTTCAACCGGCTGAGCATTCACTACAGGACTGCTAAAACTTGAAGTCACTGCACCGGACTGTTCTACATTATCAATCAGCGTAATGATTTTGCTGACATTGCCCACTTGTTGCAGCACCTGATTTAAATCATTAATTTCTGCCGTATTTAAACGTCCCATGACATATAAAACACCATTTTCGGTGTGAATACGCACTTTACTGTCAGAAACAACTACCGCTTTCATAATCAGGCCACGCGTATTCGCAGTGACCGTGGTATCTTGCATAATCGTGCTATAACCAATCTGGTTACCGACAGCAATATAATTATGTACGGTTTTCACATCGCTCATGGCACGCACATTATCTTCAGCCAACTGTTTTAAGTGGGCATCAGGCACTTGACCTGTTAATAATACATTGCCATGAAAACTTTCAATATTGATGCGAGATTGTTTAAAGCGACTGTCTAATTTATATAAATTGATTTTGGCGGTACGCTCTATAGAGGAATCGATAAACACCTGTCCAAGAGAACGCGCTCCACTTTCTGTACCTACCGGGGCGGATCCTGTGCCACTCGAGATAAAACTTGCACAACCAGATAAACTTGCTACACACAGTAACGTCATTGCAATACGGTTAAACACTCAGCAAGACTCCTCATTATTCAGTTCTATTTTATGTCAGCATTTACGCTATGATTTTGTTCAAAGATTAATAAACTCTTGATCAAAAGTAAAAGCATTTTCAATCCATTGTTGATCATAAGTGAATTTAGAAAAATCTTGCTGTATGGTTTTTGCAAATTGTTGAAGAAAATCAAAACAAATCACATCAAAACGGCTATAAAAGTTTTGAAACTCCTGATGGGCATCTAAAAAGCACATTGCCGACTTCATAATTTTGCGCTGTTTGGATAAAGAAATACTTTCAAAGGAATGAGCATATTGAGTCACTGAACGTGCTTTGACTTCAACAAAAACCAGTTCCTGAGCATGCTGTACAATCAGGTCAATTTCACCGTAACGACAATGATAATTTGCTGCAACCAGCTGAAAGCCTTGAGCCTGTAATACGTTCAAAGCCTGCTGTTCCGCCCATTGGCCTAACTTTAAAGGTGTCGGAAGATTTGACATTACAATGCCCGAATTCCCTTTTTAGTATTTTCATAACAATGTGGAATGCGCTGGATTTGATTATTATTAATTTGAATTAATCCGGTGCGCCCCTGAAACTGCATACTTTTTAAGTCGGGCTCTGCCAGATATTGGCTTGCAATATGCCAGGCATCTCCGCCAAAAGCGATCAGACGCTGATAAGCCATAGAAACCGCGTTTGGCTGATTGGCTGGTATCACATCCGGCCATTCTGAGCCATATAAGGCCGGAGCATCACAAAATTTCACACCTACAGGTAATATCTGACCTTGTTCAATAGAATTGGGTAAAATATAGATATTTTTATGCGGCAACTTGGTCTGGTTATTCAGCCAGGCATTATTGCCTAGCAACAATAAACCGGTGTGCTTATTTAACTTTTTTGGTGCTTCCTCGATGATATTCAGCGGATAATCTGTCTGGGTCAGTAAGGAAATCAGAAACAGTTCGTTATCAATTTCGGCATCCTTTTGCTGCAACACATACAGTTCCTTGATCTGGTCATTTTGTAATACCTGATTCAGCGCCACTGCATCATCCTGCTTGGACAAACTAAATTGTCCCACATTGGCAAGTTGTGATGACACTTCATTCAAGGCCAAAACCCGAACCTTTGGCTGCGCCTTAATTACTGCTTCTACATCTTGACGTGCCAAAGGTCCAACCACCATTTGAGTTTTTTTATTGACATTTTGTTTAAGCAACTGCGCAATTTGTTTTTTGTCCGAGTTTACAAATTTAATTGCGGTTTTCAGCTCTGATGCCTGATAAGCACCCATAAAACCCTGTTTGATACTTAATCCGGCTCGCGCCAAAGGTCCCGATTCGGGTAAAATGACCAGCACTTCAGCTTGGGCGTGGTTAAAAATGCAATACAGGATGAAGCTCATCAATATTTTTTTATTATTCAACATTGGAGAAACCTTATGAGTGCTCAGTTATTTGTTGTAGCGACCCCAATTGGGCACTTAGATGACATTACTTATCGTGCTATTGATATTCTAAAGTCTGTAAGCGTCATCGCGGCAGAAGATACACGTACTTCTGCTCAATTATTAAAGCACTTTAATATTACAACTCCGCTTACTGCCTGTCACGAACATAATGAAAGCAATAAAATTGACATATTGATCCAGCGATTGCTGAAGGGCGAAAATATGGCACTGATCAGTGATGCAGGTACGCCGCTGATTAGCGATCCGGGTTTTAAACTGGTTCGTGCAGCCCAAGAAAACAATATTCGTGTTGTACCAGTGCCTGGTGCCTGTGCAGCGATTGCGGCACTCAGTTCTGTCGGCTTGCCCAGTGACCGTTTTAGTTTCGAAGGCTTTTTGCCTTCTCGCCAGTCACAACGCCTGATTCAGTTAGAAAAGCTGAAAGATGAAACCCAGACCCTGATTTTTTACGAAGCGCCGCATCGTATTTTAGAGTCGGTTAAAGATATGGCACAGGTGTTTGGTGCAGACCGAGCTGTGGGTTTTGCCCGTGAAATTACCAAGACCTTTGAAACCATTAAAAAAATGACTTTGGCAGAATTGGTTCAGTTTATTGAAGCTGACCATAACCAGCAAAAAGGTGAAATTGTACTAGTGATTGGCGGTGCAACTGCAGAAAAGGATCTGGACCAAGAAAAACTGGACAAGTTATTGACCCGTTTACTACAGGACTTATCTGTTAAGGCCGCTTCGCAACTGGCGGCAGATTTAACTGGAATAAAAAAGAAAGTGGCGTATCAACGCGCTTTGGAACTCAGCAATAAAATCTGAGGGACTTTGGGTTCAAAAGCAAAAAAGCATCACAAAGTGATGCTTTTTTATACCACAGTTAAAACCGGTACAAGATTGAATTAATCTTTTACTGACTCGTCTGCAGGCACTTCAGTGATGCGACCACCACGAGCAAGGAAAGCAGCCACTTCATCTTCCAGCGCTTGACGCTGTTTAAGTTTGGCAGTCACTGTCAGCGTTTCAGCTTCTGCAACATCACCATCAGTTGCAACTGTATCACTGTCAGACGCGCCTTTTTCAGCGGCTTTTGCTTCATCTTCATCGACTGCGGTTTCTTCTACATCATCGTAGTCATTCATATCTGTCATCTTTATTTCTCCCCAAAAATGACTTATATCAATCCAATTTAAATTTGATTGCGAACTAGGAAGAAATTTAACAATCTCTGCACGTTTCGCATAGAGTCAATTTTAAAAAAATCGTATCTTTTTTAATCAAAAAAGTAACCTTGTATAAATATTTGTACAAAAAACGATTTTTTCAGCCTCAAACTGCATAACGTGTATCTTTTAATATCTGCAAACCGTTGGCTTGTGACATAAAGCTATCTTTTAATGCTGCATGCTGCTCCACTTGCTTTAAGCCAAAATTGCGCGCCCAAACTACGGGGAAAAGCTGGGTCGTTTCCATCCATCCAATCGCAGACATGCTATGCATCATGGCATCATTCTGACCTTTTCGGCGGTGTTCATAGCGTTGCAAGGTTTGTTCATGTGCCCATACGCCACGTTTTAAATCATGCAGCAGGGCGTCAGATAAAATGGCTGCGTCCAGACAGCCTATATTGACCCCTTGACCGGCCAGCGGATGAATGACATGCGCAGCATCTCCAATCAGGGCCAAACCAGCTTTAACATACTGCTGTGCGGCACGCGCCTTGAGTGGAAATTGTGCCCGTGGTGTGGCCTCTAAAACCTCACCCAGCATGTGATGACTTTCACGCGTAAGTAAGGCAGTAAAGTCGGTATCATTCAAAGCTGCATATTCTTCGGCATAATCATCTGGTAGTGTCCAAACGATGGATTGCCAATAGCCATCCTGTTGCGGATTTAAACTCGCCATAGGTAACAATGCCAATGGTCCAGTTTCAAGGAAAATCTGACGGGCTACATGTTGATGTGGCTGAGCAGTTCGAATGGCACAGGTCAAACCGGCCTGCTTATAATCCAGAACATCCAGATCAATAAAGGCTTGCTCACGGACAAAGGAGTTTGCACCATCCGCGCCGATCACCAGTCTGGTTTTAAGCTGTGTTCCATCCGCTAGATGAATATGCCAAATTCCTGCAATACCCTGCTCTACACCGGTGACCTTGACCTGTGTACGATAATCCTCAAGTTGCTCCAGCATTTTTTGCTGAATCGCAAGATTCAAAATACTGGGTTCCACCATCGAGCCCAAAGTCTGATCGGCAGATGGCGTTTTTATCGAAGCCTGGCCAAAATTGATTTCACCATAGCCATTCTTATTCCAGACCTGCATACCGCTATAAGGCATTTGACGGGCAAGCTTTTCCCAGACTCCGACCGTTTTCAATAAATGAATGGTCGCCTGGCTGAGTGCCAAGACCCGCGGGTTAGCAACACTTTTGGTTTTCTCGGCATCCAGGATTGGAGCAGCATCCAGTACAGTTGCCTGTACCCCGCCTTGGGCCAATAATAATGCAGTCAGACCACCGACCAGACCACCACCAATAATGACGACATCTAAAACATCTGATTGAACTTGGCTCATGCTTTTAACCCCATGGCATAGTTGGCCACCAGAGGTTTAATCCCCGGAATGGTCTCAAAAGCGACCAAGCCAGTATTACGAATGAATTTTAAAAAAGGGTTGGCGTTGCTAAAACCACGCACGACCGAATCACAGAATTTAATCACACGTTGTTGATCGGTCAGACGGGATTTTTCATAATCTTGCAGCATTGCGGCATCACCTAAATCGGCTTGCTGTGCGACTTGTTCACTTAAATAACGCACCAGGACATGGGCATCACGCATACACAGGTTAAAGCCCTGACCTGCAACCGGGTGAATGGTATGGGCTGCATTTCCCATTAGTACTACACGACCCACTGCCTGTTTTTCCGCCAACACTTGTGAGAGCGGGAAGCTGAAACGGCGACCTGTTTTTTGGAATTTACCCGCACGATCACCGTAGGTGTGCTGCAAGGCATCCAAGAAATGTTGATCATTTTCTTCACCTAACCACTCGCCTTCGGTACCTTTTTTCACTGGCCAAACCACTGAACGGCGGTATTCACCCGGTAGTGGTAATAAGGCTAGAGGGCCAAGCGGGCTAAAGCGTTCAAAACCGACATGATTATGCGGTTTAGAGGTTTGTACCGTTGTGACAATAGCAACCTGGTCATAGTCATGCTCAGAGGCACCAATGCCTAGAGCTTTACGGCAAAACGAATCACGACCATCGGCAGCAATCACAATTTTAGATTGCAGTTTCAGTAAATCATCACCACGTTGTGCTTCAATATATGCATGGTCTGAATCTTGCGTTAATGAAGTCACCTGTATGCCATCGATCAGTTCAATTAATGGCTGCTTGCGCACTTCCGTGAGTAACACACGCCCCAGCCAGGCATTTTCGATAACCTGCCCAAAACTTTCGACTTTTTCTTGTTCTGCTTTTAAACGTGCCTTACCAAAACTGCCTTGCTCGGTAATATTCACCTCTAAAATAGGCGTGGCATGTTCCTGCAAGGCATTCCACAAACCGAGTTCTTGATAGATTTGTACCGTACGACGAGATAATGCGCTATTACGTGCATCAAAACTGGAGTGATAAGGCGCAAGATGAGCATCGTCATAATTTGGGTATTTGATTGCTTCTAAGAGTTTTACGGCAATTTTGGTTTTCGCCAACATCAGTGCGAGGCTTAAGCCCACCATCCCACCACCGACAATGATGACTTCTTGCTGCATGCTTTGATCCTTATCTGTGGTATCTATAAAGTCTAGATACGTCTAATCATAATTGATTTTATATTACCTCAAAGATTTTCATTTTTATAATGAATTAGCGCTTCGGTTCTGAGTGAGGCAAGAGTGTGAGTAAATTTCAGCTATCTAGCTTGTATCTGAAGATAAAATTATTAACGGAAAGAGATATAAGCTTTACCGCTCGCATAAAAAACGGAGCTTAAGCTCCGTTTAACAAAATCAGGTCAGCCAAATCAGCCAATAATCTCAATTACAGAAATTAGCTTCATGCAGATCTAAATACGTTCTCTATTTACTGATTGGCTATTAACGCACAACTCTGGCCTGAGGCTCATGATGTACTGATTTACCTAACTTAGTTCCTGTATAGATTAAATAAAGTGCAGATAAACCCACCAAGACATACACAATTCGCGATAAGGTGCTCATTTCACCAAAGATTGCAGAGACCAAATTGAAGTCAAATGCACCAACTAAGCCCCAGTTGATGCCACCAATAATGGTTAAAGCATAGGCAATCCAGTCTATAGTATTTAATCTCATAGTTTTTCTCCCACTCTTCTTTAAGTTTATTTAAGGATCAGAGAAAGTATGTGAAAGAAACTAGAATTAATATGTTGCTTTGATGCAAAAAACCGATTTCCTATGTTGAATTCATGTCACTTTATAGCTTCTAAATTTTAACTTGGTTATTTTTATTTGAATTATTCGCGATCTAGGTAAATTAAAATGCATTTTGCTTCAATGAGTATTCTTTTCAGTTACATTCAATCGTTATATTTCAACATTGGACTTTTCCTAAATAGGTTTCAGAATAACTAAAAACTTCTTCAACGATTCTAGGCTGTAAGAAGCACGCTGATGAAGAACAAAATGTGCATGCTTTACATTTACATGCACTGCCCGAATCAGGTTAATTTCATAAAATATTCACCAACTTGGTTTCAAGCAATATTGCATCTTGAAAAAAGCCGGTCATTTGACCGGCTTTACCTACCCAAAATCGCTTAGGCTACTTTGGCTTTTGCCATCAGTAATTCAATATCTTCGACTGTTTTTACTACATCTTTGGTGAGCACCAGTGGCCCGTTTTCGGTAGCCACCACATCATCTTCTATACGGATACCAATACCACGCCATTTAGCATCGACAGTTTCATCGTCCGGTGCAATATATAGCCCCGGTTCTACCGTGACGACCATACCCTCTTCATAAGCACGCCATTCACCATCTTGCTTATATGAACCGACATCGTGCACATCCATTCCTAACCAGTGGCCGGTGCCATGCATGTAGAACTGACGGAAAGTTTCTTTTGCGATAATTTCCTCAAGATCACCTTGCATAATGCAGAGGTCTAATAAGCCTTGAACCAAAATGCGTACTGCCACATTGTGAGGTTCTTTATAGGAGTTCCCAATCCGCACCGCATCAATTGCAGCAATTTGCGAATCGAGTACCAAGTTATATAAGGCTTTTTGCTCAGTACTGAATTTGCCATTCACCGGGAAAGTACGGGTAATGTCTGAAGCATACAATTGATATTCGCAGGCAGCATCAATCAGTACCAGATCACCCTCTCTCAGCTCTTTGTCATTTTCCACATAATGCAGAATACAGGCATTTGCCCCTCCCCCAACAATACTGTTGTATGAAGGCAAGCAGCCATTTTTACCAAAAACATAATTCAATTCTGCTTCTAATGCATATTCCATCATGCCCGGACGTACCATTTGCATGGCACGGGTATGGGCTTCTGCTGAAATATCTGATGCAAGCTGCATTAACCTGATTTCTTTTTCAGATTTATGTAAACGCATTTCATCCAGAATGCGATCCAGCTGAATCACTTGTGCCGGTGCTGAAGTACCTTTACGTGATTCACCATTGGCTTTGACCAGCCATTTCGCTACGCGGGCATCAAAATCCGCCTGCTGGCCAATACGATAGAACAGCTTTTGTTTATTGTGCAATTTCTCGATAATTTCTTCATCGAGCAGATCAATGGCATAGGCTTCATCCGCCTCATAATCATCCACTGCACCATCTACACCGGCACGGTAACCATTCCAAATTTCCATCTCGCGGTTACGTTCACGACAGAACAGACTATAGGTATAACCTTCATCAATCGATTCAAAAGTCTCAATCACCGCCACAGCTTCAGGCTCTGCAAACCCTGTCAGATAGAAAAAGCTGCTGTCTGCACGGAATTTATAATCTGCATCGCGGTTACGCATGGCCACCGGACTGGTTGCAATAATTGCAATACTGTGCGGACCCATTTCTTCTGCCAGGCGGTCACGACGTTCCTGAAAATCTGCTTGAGTCAGTTTCATCATTAAGTGTACTTTTGTCTTTTATGAATAGGTTATAAATTTTAAATGCTCTGTTTGTGAACACAATCGCCCGAATTAGCTCGGACGATGCGGTGTAAACATTTCAACAACACTGCTGGCTTCAGTAGCATTATTTTTTTGCAATTGTGGCTGGATATTTTGCAGCAATGGAGTTTCTGCAATTTCCACTTTTTTACGTCCCAATGACAGGCTCACAGGAATTAAACGCACAAATTCGTAAAGCTCCTGATAGCTTTCTTCGCCTTCTTCGTCATCATCCGATTCATCAAACTCAACTGCAGCCACATCTTGCAGATGTTCAATCAGTTCCATTTCATCCGGACGGATATGTCCAGAGGCCAGACCAAATCCCAATACCACACCGGCACACCAGTCCGCCAAGGCTTGTACACGATCCGCAAGAACGTGTTCATCATCCGGGAGCAAAGGTAAGTAGTCGAGTTCATCTTCAGATAAAGCATGGGCAATATCTTCCGCTTCATCGGCTAATATCTCTAAAACCTGCTGCTCGAGTGCCGGAATTTCCAGGGTGGCTAAAATTTGTTGCCACTCATCTGATGTCGGTGCTTGAGTAACACAAACAATACCCGTTAGCAGCCCATGTAACTCACTTGGGCTTGAAATCTCTTCAATTTTTGAAAAATTGTGGTGCCATTCCGACCAACCTGAAATATCGTCTTGCATTCGTTTATCCAATCTCTATACTTCGTATATATTACCTTTGTTTGCGATACTGTGCGACTACGATATGTTAGAAGAATTACAGCGTCTACAGGCGCATATTGGCGTTTTAAAAACGCGACTTGCGCATTTTAAAAGTGAAAATGATGCACTCAATGCTGCAAAAGCAGATTCCAATGAGCACCATCATGCCCAAATTGTGCAAAAAAATGGCATTATCACCCAGAAACAAGAAGAAATAGATAATCTGAGCGAGCAATTAAACGAAACCCAATCGCAATTCAAGCAATTGAATACCGATGCAGCTTCTTTAGCTGACCGTTATAGCCGTTTGGAAAAAAGCTGTACCGATCTTAAAAACCGCTTTCAGGAAATTCTGGCTGAACGTAATGAATTACGTATCATTAAAGAAAAAATGCAAAATGAACAGCGCCTGGCTCAACAGGAAATTCAGGGTTTGCAGCAGGAACGTGAAAGATTGTTACAAAAAAATGAACACGCCAAAGCTAAAGTAGAAGCGATTATTCAGCGCCTCTCTATTTTAGGTACAGCTCAAGACCAGCATGCGCAAGAAATTCAGCAACTTGCACATCCTACCGATGCCAATGAGGACATTTAATCATGAGTGAACAAATTGCGGTTGAATTGCGGGTATTGGGTCATAATTTTCGTTTAGCAACCACTGAAAAGGAAAAAGCTGATTTACAGCGTGCAGCTGAATTATTAAATGAAAAATATGATGATTTTCGCCGTAAAGCACCACGTCTTGAACCGAGCAAACTGATTATTATGGTGGCGCTTGAACTGATGCAGGAAGTACTGGCCATGAATAAGTCTCTGCAAGAATATGCACATTGTGAACGCCTGTTGACCACCATTTTAGAAGATGTCGATGATTTGGTTTAATTTCTGATTTAAATTGCATAAACAATCATCATTTAGGATTTAACTTTACAGTTGTTGAACACTGAGGATTTGCCAATACTTCATTATTGGTTATACTTACTCTATCTCTGAGGTGTTCGCCAGCGAGTCTATATCCCTGCCGATACTTAAATCTACGGATTGTGTTCTGCATATTTAGAGTGTATGCCCATCTTCGTATGGGAAACCCAGCAAGTATGCGTCGCGTCCACCTTGAACTTCTTCGGGTTCAGGGTAACGACATGCAGCGGCATCTTCGGAGTGTTTTTTCTTTTTCTTAGTCATATTTATTACAAGATCTATTCACCTATTTTCATTTTAAAAAATTTTCATTTTTAAATTGATTTCGTGCTCCTCCATCTATTCACCGATCATCTATGCAAAAAACCCAAGACTTGTATCTTGGGTTTATTACTTTCCTTTACAGGTTCAGTTATTCAGACTTTTGCAAACGAAGTGCATTAATCACGACAGACAAAGAACTCAATGACATGGCAACCGCAGCAAGCATCGGGGTCAATAACAGTCCAGTCAATGGATAAAAAACACCCGCCGCCACCGGCACACCCAAACCGTTATAGACAAAGGAAAAGGCCAGATTCTGCTTCATGTTTTTCACACCCAGTTTCGCCATATGAATGGCATCCGCCACACCACGAATATCTCCTTTCACCAAAGTCACCTGAGCTGTTTGTTTGGCAATATCGGTACCATTACCCATTGCAATGCCGACATTGGCCTGGGCCAGTGCCGGTGCATCATTAATGCCATCGCCTGCCATTGCTACAACTTTGCCTTGAGCCTGATATTTTTTCACGATATCTAATTTTTCAGTCGGGCTACAGTTGCCATAGACCTGCTGAATTCCCAGCTCAGCTGCAACCAGTTTGGCATTTTGTTCATGGTCACCTGTCGCCATCACCACTTCAACGCCGTCGGCAATCAGTTGGTCGATTACCTGATGGGCATTGTGTTTAATCGCATCATGAATCGAGATATAAGCCAGAACGTGCTGCTCATTGGCCAAAAAGCTAATCACATTCCCTGTAGAGCGTTGCTGATCTAGCTTTGCCTGCCTTGCTCTATCTAGTTTTAAACCCAATTGATCCAGTAGTTTTTGGCTGCCTACATAGAGGGTTTGATCATCAATCTGCCCTTTCACTCCAAAACCGGTGACATCTTCAAAGTCACTGACTTTTAGCAATTGCTCATGTGGAATAAGTTTTGTCAGGGTTTGCGCAATTGGATGGGTTGAATACTGTTCAATAGAGGCAATCCATTGTTCTACTTGGGTTTGATGAACCTTATCTGAAAGCAGTTTAATCTCTTTCAGGCTCGGTTTACCTTCGGTCAGGGTCCCGGTTTTATCGACAATTAAAGTCGTAACTTTACTTAAGGCTTCAATGGCTTCCGCATCTTTAAACAGCACGCCTTTTTGCGCGGCACGACCTGTGGTTGCCATCACCGACATTGGCGTTGCCAGACCTAAGGCACATGGACAGGCAATAATGAGTACAGCCACCGCACACATCAGCGCCAGATCAAACTGTGCTTCACCAAACACCATCCAGGCCATAAAGGTCAGCACACTAATCGCTAAAACAATCACCACAAAATATTTGGCAAATACATCGGCGAGTCTTTGTAACGGCGCCTTGGAACGCTGTGCTTCGGCCACGGTCTGAATCATTTTCGCTAAAGTGGTATTTGCGCCCACTGCCGTGGTTTGGATGCGAATACTGCCCTGCTGGTTCACCGTACCGCCAATGACCCGATCATCGACTTCTTTTTTCACCGGAACCGGTTCACCCGTCATCATCGCTTCATCGACATAGGTTTTGCCTTCCACCACAATGCCATCGAGTGGAATCTGGTCCCCTGAAGAAATCTGCAAGATATCGCCCTGTTTCACCATACCCACATCCACTTCCACCACCTGATCATGCTGCACCAGTTTTGCGGTGTGCGGTTGCAGTTTCAGCAATGATTTTAATGCATCTGCGGTTTTGGCACGGGCTTTCAGTTCCATGATTTGTCCGAGCAAACTCAAGGACACAATCATACAGGCTGCTTCATAATACACGGCGACGCCATGACCGGTTTTGGCCTGCATGGGAATCAGGGAGGGAAAAACCGTCGCCACAACACTGTAAATAAAGGCCGCCAGCACCCCGACCCCAATCAGGCTCCACATATTCAGGTTGCGGGTTTTATACGAAATCCAGCAACGTTCAATAAAGGGTTTTCCTGCCCACAGAATGACGGGAATAGAAAGCACCAGTTCAATCCACGGCTGAATATGCTGCGGAATAAAGGCATGAATATGCGAACCCATGGCCATGACAAATACACTTAAAGTCAGCGGCAACGTCATCCAGAAACGGTGACTGAAATCGACCAGTTCAGGATTCGGTGCATCATTTAAGCTTGGTTGCATTGGCTCTAAAGCCATACCACAGATCGGACACGTTCCCGGCCCTTTCTGCACAATTTCAGGGTCCATCGGACAGGTATAATCCATATCCGCCGCGCCTTCAGGTACAGGTCGCTGATCGGCTGGAATCAGATAAAACTCAGGATCAGCCTTAAACTTGTCTAGGCAAGACGGATTACAGAAATAGTAAGTTTTAGTCTGATACTCTGTTTTTAAATCGGTTGAAGTATCCACCGACATACCGCAAACAGGATCAATTTCCGCACTCTGCACTGATTCAGGATGCGCTCCGCAACAACAGTCAGATGTCTTTTCTTCCACTATCTTTTTGGCTTGTGAACCACAGCAAGAGGATGCTTTCTGACTTATTTGTAGATATTGCTCAGGTTGCTGGGTAAATTGAGTCAAACAGCGTTCTGAACAGAAATAATAGTCTTGCGATTCAAACTGAGTGTGAAATTTAGAATCTGTTTTAACCTGCATGCCACAGACTGGATCGGTGACAGTTTGCATATCTAATCTAGCTTGTGAATTGCCGCTACAACATCCTTTTTGTTCTAGTGTTTTAGGCTGCGATGCACAACCACAACCCGAAATTTTGGCAGATTCTTTTGCCAGATATTGTTGCGGATTTTGTTGAAATTTACTTAAACAGCCCGGACAGCAAAAATAATAAAGTTGTCCTGAATATTCGATATGCGGTTTGGATAAATCTGTCACGGTCATGCCGCAGACCGGATCAACATATTGCTGCTGTGGTTTTTTCTCACCACCACAACATGAAGATGAGGCCGTTACAACTTTAGCTTTATTTGCACAGCCACAGCCTGATTTAGGCTTGGTTTGTTGAAGGTAAGTTTCAGGATTTTTAATAAACTTTTGTTTGCAGCCATCACAACAAAATAAATATTTTTTCCCCTCAAATTCAAAAGCATGCTCTGAAGGTTCAGAAACGCTCATGCCACAAACCGGATCAACTTTCACTAATTCAAGAACTGAATCCTGTTTTGCACAGCAGGAAGATTTTTGTTGCTCATTCATCCGACTCACCTGTTTTATTTTTGCATTGTGTTAGCATAAAGTCTGTACCTAGGTACAGAGTCAAGTCATTTGAGGATATTTTATGCTCACCATCGGAAAACTGGCCAAACAGTGTCATATTAATGTCGAAACCATTCGCTATTATCAACGCATCGGTTTAATGCGCGTGCCTGAAACTACCCAGAGTTACCGTTATTACAATGACAAAGACATTGAAACTTTAAGCTTTATTCAAAAAGGTAAAGATGCAGGTTTGCAACTCAGTGAAATACAGGAGTTACTGCAACTTCAACTCGAGGACCGTGAACAGGTAAGACATGTCATCGAACAACGCCTAGAAAAAATTGATCAAAGGATTCAGGAATTGCAGGCGCTGAAAACCCGTTTAAGCAGTTGGGTAGATGAATGCAAGAGCACAAATCAAAGCGGCTGCCCGATTCTGAAAGAGCTGAAAAACAGTTAAACTCCTTTTAGCATGAATATTGATATATTTTTTGGGAACGAATAAAAGATGTCAGTGGATTTAAAAGTTTTACGCAAGCAACTTCGACATCAACGTAGAGCCGTCTCCGACTTTCAACAAAAACAAGCTCAACAAAAAGTACTCCAGCAACTGATCCGGCTAAAATCTTTTCAGCATGCAAAAAAAGTGGGGGTTTACCTGCATGCTTTTGGAGAAATTAATACCAATCAAATTATCGAGTACTGTTTTAAACAGCATAAGCAGGTTTATCTGCCAATGATTTGTACCATGAACCAGCAATTGCACTGGGTTCGAATCAGTCTGCAACAATACCGAAATAAGCGTTTTTCCTATCATCCTTTTGGTATGCAGGAACCTATGGCCGGACGCGGTGTGCATGTTTCGACGCTGGACTTTTTAATCATGCCTTTATTAGCCTGTGATATTTATGGTACACGCATTGGTATGGGCGGCGGTTTCTATGACAAAACCTTGGCCAGTGCGCCAAATAATCCTTTTCGCCTGGGGATTGCGCATGACTTTCAGTTGATCCAGCAACGCTTGCTACGCGAAGCATGGGATCAACCGCTAGATGCCCTACTGACGCCTTCAGAATATTTATCTTTCAAACGTTAAACTGTCATTTTGGTCACTCAGGAACACTGTAGAATCACACATTTACTCATTTTTTATACATTTTCATTTGCCCTGCCCTTGTATTTTTTGAAATACACTTCACTATAAAAATATGGCAACACCATTGTTATTCATTAGGAGTGCCCATGTCTGAAATTATTATGAATCAAGAAACCTCAGCTACACAGGTTCCAAACGTATTACCCCTTTTAGCGCTACGTGATGTGGTGGTTTACCCACATATGCAAATTGCGTTATTCGTAGGTCGTGAAAAATCGATCAAAGCAGTTGACGTGGCCCGTAACAGTGACAATCTCGTATTTGTAGTTGCACAACAAGATTCTCTTACAGAAGAAATTGATCACGACAACTTATATCAATACGGTACTGTCGCGAAGATTGTGCAAGTTGTGAATCATGAAAATGATGAAAACTGTATAAAAGTACTCATTGAAGGTTTACATCGTTCTAAACTGGTCAAAATCATCGACAACGATGAATATTTATCAGCCGAACATGCTCTCAGCCCAATGACTGTGAATGTTGAATCTGAGGCTCAAGAAACACGTGTGCAAGAGTTGCGAGCTTTATTTGCTCAATATGCGGAAGCCAAATTACGTAATGCACGTGAATTGATTACTGCTGCAAATAAAATCGATGACTTGTTGCAACTGTTGTTCTTTGTGGCCACTCGTGTGCCATTAAACATCGATATCAAGCAAAAGTTCCTGGAACATGATGACTTTGAAGCACATTTGACTGAGCTCATGACTTATTTGTTACAACAGTCTGAAGAACAGCAGATTGAACAAACTTTGCATGACTCGGTCAAACGTCAGATGGAGAAAAACCAGCGCGAATATTTCCTGAATGAAAAGATGAAGGTGATTCAGCGCGAACTTTCTGACATGAACGGCGGTGCTGAAGATGATGTTGCAGAAATTGAACGTCGTCTGGAAGAGGCTGATTTACCTGAACATGTGCGTAAAAAAGCCGAGTCTGAATTCCGTAAGCTGAAAGCGATGCAACCTGCTTCAAGTGAAGCGGCTGTGGTGCGCAATTATATCGAGGCGATTTTAGATACGCCTTGGAATAAAGCCAGCAAAGTCAGTATTAACCTGAACAAGGCGCAAGAGATTCTGGATGCCGACCACTATGGTTTGGACGAAGTGAAACAACGTATTGTTGAATACCTAGCGGTTCAATCACGCGTGAAAAAACTTAAAGGTCCGATTCTTTGCCTGGTGGGTCCTCCAGGGGTAGGTAAAACTTCACTGGGTGAATCGATTGCCAAAGCCACAGGTCGTGAATTTGTGCGTATGGCTTTAGGTGGCGTGCGTGACGAAGCGGAAATCCGTGGTCACCGTCGTACTTATATCGGTGCGATGCCAGGTAAAGTGGTGCAGTCGTTGACCAAGGTCGGCGTAAAGAACCCACTGTTCTTGCTCGACGAAATTGACAAGATGGCACAAGACTACCGCGGCGACCCTGCTTCTGCCTTGCTTGAAGTACTTGATCCATCACAAAATAGCAAGTTCAACGATCACTACCTTGATCTTGATCTGGACTTGTCTGAAGTGATGTTCATCTGTACTGCAAATAGCATGAATATTCCTGAGGCTCTTTTAGACCGTATGGAAGTAATTCGTCTTCCGGGTTATACCGAAGAGGAAAAAGTGAATATTGCTGAGCGCTACCTGGTTCCTAAAGCGATTAAGGACAATGGTTTACGTGGCAAAGAATTGACCATTCATGAAGAAGCCATTCGTGACATCGTGCGCCGCTATACGCGTGAAGCAGGTGTGCGTAGCTTGGAACGTGAAGTATCAAAAATTGCGCGTAAAGTCGTGAAAGAAGCGGTCAGCAAAAAAGCTAAAAACCTGCATATCGATGTGACTGCTGACAACCTGTCTGATTATCTAGGCGTACACAAGTTCGACTTCGGTATGGCAGAAGAAGAAGCGCAAGTCGGTCGTGTCAATGGTTTGGCTTGGACATCAGTTGGTGGCGAATTACTTTCGATTGAAGTTGCTGCGGTCAAAGGTAAAGGTAAATTCATTACCACCGGTTCACTCGGTGATGTCATGAAAGAATCGATTACTGCCGCAATGACTGTGGTGCGTACCCGTGCAGATGCGCTTGGTATTGAATCTTCAAGATTTGAAGAAACCGATATTCATGTGCATTTACCTGAAGGTGCAACACCGAAAGATGGTCCGTCAGCAGGTTTGGCACTCACCACTGCATTGGTTTCAGCCTTCACAGGCATTCCGGTACGTGCTGATATTGCCATGACTGGTGAAACCAACCTCGGTGGCCGTGCAATGCGCATTGGTGGCTTAAAGGAAAAACTTTTAGCTGCACATCGCGGTGGCATTAAGACGGTATTCATCCCTCAAGAAAACGTACGTGACTTGGTGGAAATTCCAGAAAATGTCAAAGCTGGCCTGGAAATTAAGGCGGTGAAAAGCATCGATGAGATCTTGCCATTCGCCTTGACCGAAGCGCCAAAACCTTTGGTGAAAGCACCAATTGTGAAGCCGATTGCAGAAGGTAAAGCAGCCCGTCATTAATCGTATTTCGATACAAAAAAGAGAGAGCTTCGGCTCTCTTTTTTTGTGTAAAAGTTTTACGATATTGATAGAGCATCAGCTTGAAAAAAATACATGTAGCCCTCATGTTTTATTATAGAGGCACAGATACGCTATAGATGTAGTGTAGATTTCTAATTTATTTATAGTTAACAAGTTATGTGAATGGTCATCTACATCTCCAGGTGGATGACCTTTTTGATCGCAGTCCCAGTATTCTATTCAGGGGCTGCGTTTTTTATTGTACCTATTCATCAGGCTGAAGCATTAAGCTATAAGTCAGTCCATTTATGACATTGGCCATTTTGGAAATATTAAGGGTTTTTAAAGTATCAGTCGCGCTATGATTGTGCTTGTTACGAAAATGACCTGTATCGGTAATCATCATGGCGGGAATATCGAACTTCCAGTAATTCAGATGATCTGAAAATTCCATTCCCGCAATAAAGGACGGTGCGACCAGTCGTTGACATTCCAACCGGTCCAGTATGCGCATCGATTCACAATATTTCGCACTCAAGTCATAGGACTGCAAATTACTGACCGCGGCAATAAAGTTTCCATGTTGCGGATAGACCCATTTCAAGCCCGTAGGATATTGCTGCACCAGATTTTCATCAAAAAACCCGATCATCTCTAAAATATAAACGCCCCGGATTTGATTTTTTTGAGCCTGGATTGATTTCGCATGCACAAAACTGCCCATCTGCTCGGTCTTGAAAAATGGCGGTTCTTGCAAGGTATAAAACACAAATTCGACATTATGGGCCAATTGAGATTTCAGCTGTGAGAGTATGCGCGCCGTTTCAATCACTCCTGCCACTCCTGAGGCATTATCATCTGCACCCTGCGTTTCCCCAAACACATCATAATGCGCACCGACAATCACTTTGTCAGCGTGACCTGCTGTTAAGGTACAGACCACATTGCGATAACCCAAACCATTGACCATGTAATTCTGATACTGGCATGGAATACCAAACAAACGCATCTGTTCTTTAATCCATGCAGAAACACGTTGTAATTGTTCTCTGTTTTTATAATGACGATGTCCCTGTTGGCCGATGATTTGCTCGAGATACACTTTTAAATTATCGCTACTGGCGGGAGTTATACTCGGTAATGCCCAACTTGAAGTAGTTAACAACATAGTGCAAAGGAAGATGCTCAATGATAAGCCTAAATGTTTATTCCTTTTTAATCGCATTTAATTCTTCTTCCTCTTTTCTTATTCATCTTTCATCCATTACCGAAGATTAAAGCAGCATCTCATACGGCTTTTCAATTGCAATTTGTTGCTCAAAAACAGGTAAAACCCGTTTTAACGTTTATAATGAAGATGACTTTCAAATCGTCGAATCTTATGAAAATCCGTATTATTACCATCGGTCAAAAAATGCCAGCCTGGGTGCTCACCGGTTTTGAAGATTACTTCAAACGTATTCAGCCTTTTGTGCAGACTCAAATTATTGAATTACCTATGGCAAAACGCGGCAAAAACGATTCCGAAGCCGATATCCTGAAATATCGCCAGATTGAAGGTGACAGTATTCTGAATGCGCTTAAGCATAATGAAACCCTGATTGCCCTTGAAGTTGGTGGCAAAGAATTCAGTACTGAAAAACTGGCTGAAACCATGAAACATTGGATGCTTGAAGGCAACGATGTGGTGTTGGCAATTGGGGGTCCGGATGGCCACTCTGAAGCGGTGCGTAAAGCTGCTGCATGGCACTGGTCGCTGTCCAAACTGACCTTGCCTCATCCTATGGTTCGCGTCATGCTGATTGAGCAGCTCTACCGCGCAATGAGTATTAACCATAATCATCCTTATCACCGAGCCGGTTAAAACTTCATAACAGGATGATTTAAGCTCGCAAAAATAGTGTAAAACTAAGCTATTTCTGAGCTTGAGTCATCAACCAGATCGGGCTCTGCGTTATCGTTCCACAAACGAAACAATATGTTGATATAAATTTTATTTATTCTATTTCTCTTTATTTGGCATCATATCCTCAATCGATAGTATTTAAATTAGGCGCGTCATCATGAATTTACAAACTTTACCCGGTTTATTTATTTCACATGGATCACCCATGTTGGCGCTTAATCCGGAACAGGTGGGTCCTGCTTTGGAGCGATTGAGTTTAAATCTGCCTAAGCCTGAAGCCATTATTGTGATGTCTGCACACTGGGAAAGTAATGCACTCGAAGTCAGTAGCAGTGTACGTCCTGAAACCTGGCATGATTTCCGTGGTTTTCCGCCGGAGCTGTATGAAATACGCTATCCTGCACCGGGTCAGCCTGAACTTGCAGAAGAAATTCTGCATCTGTTAGCCAATGCCGGCTTTTCCGCGCATGCCAATAGCACCCGTCCACGTGATCATGGTGTATGGATGCCTTTGCTGCATATGTATCCTGAGGCTGATATTCCTGTCATTGAAATCTCCTTGCCCATGAACCTGTCGGCAGAAGATATTTATAAAATTGGCCAAACCCTGGCACCATTACGTGAAAAGCAGATCTTAATGATCGGCTCGGGAAGTATTACCCATAACTTAAGCGAACTGTCCTGGCATGGCGACTCTGCTGCAGTACCTGAATGGGCATCGACTTTCCGGAATTATGTGGTCAATAAAATGAATCACAGTGATTATGCTGCGGTTCTGGACTGGCAGACTATTCCCCATGTACAACGTAATCATCCTACCTTGGAACACTTTGCTCCACTGTTCTTTGCCATGGGCACGGGTCACCGTTTTAGTATTGTACATAGTAGTTTCAGTATGGGTTCTCTGGGCATGGATATTTACCGTTTTGATTAATTCATTAATCGTGGACTTTTCATACAGCATTTAAAAAAACCGCTCATCAACTCATAACTTTTTATTAACAATTAACAAAATTATAATTATGGATACATTTTGAAACTGAATTCACCAAAATGTATCCATATTTTATAAATGCTTATACTTTATGCTCTTAAAAATTTTTCAAAACCAGATACTTTTAAAATGAAATTTAAGCTTTTAGCAATTGCCCTTTTCCCTCTTACGCTTATGGCCTGCCAATCTGGTGATCTACAGAAAGCTGGAGATGTTGCCATTTCAGTCTTACAACAACAAAATGCAGATCAAACGCTCAGTACTTATCAATGGAGTACCACTACAGGCACTGCGCCAAAACCTTTGGTTCTGAATTTTGATCATAAAGGGCATTTAAGTATTGCGACCAGCTGTAATGGTATGGGCGGGAGCTGGAAAGTTGAAAATAATCAGATTGTCACCAGCAACCTGATCTCTACCCAAATGGCATGTGAAGACTCAGCCATGCAGCAGGAAAAAGTTGCTGCCGATTTACTTGACAATCGTAAAGCACCGTTCCTTTTAGATTTAAAAGATCCACAGCAACCGACATTAACCATTGTTTCAGCGACAGGTCAAAAATACGTTTTCACCGGCACCATGACACCTGAAAGCAAATATCAAAGTCAGGCTGAAACCATTTTTCTGGAAATATCACCTGAAACAAAACCCTGTACTGGCGTTGCTCCACAAACCTGTCTCCAAGTACGTGAAGTTAAATATGCCGAAAATGGGGTAAAAACTCAGGTCGATAAAGACTGGACTTTGTTCTATGACAAAATCGAAGGCTTTACTCATACCCCGAATGAACGCCAGATCATCCGGGTCAAACGTTATGAAATCAAGCATCCCGCTGCAGATCAGTCGAAATATGCTTATATCCATGACATGACCGTTGAACGCTCAACAGTGAAGTAAATAGCGTATTCAAGACATAAAAAAACCGAGGCTTTTGCCCCGGTTTTTTAAAGCTTAAACCAAGTCAGACTTAGAATACGCCTTGAGCAAGCATGGCATCAGCCACTTTTACGAAGCCTGCAATGTTCGCACCGTCAACATAGTTCACAGTACCATCTTCTTTCGTACCGTATTTCACGCAGTTGCGGTGAATTTCTTTCATGATTGCGTGTAAACGCTCATCCACTTCTTCGAAAGTCCAGCCTAAACGCAATGCGTTTTGAGACATTTCAAGACCAGAAGTTGCTACACCACCGGCATTCGATGCCTTACCTGGAGCATAAAGAATTTTCGCTTCAACGAATTTCTCTACAGCATCCAGTGTAGAAGGCATGTTCGCACCTTCAGCCACACAGATTGCACCATTTGCAAGAAGTTTAGCTGCGTCATCTGCATCTAACTCGTTTTGAGTTGCACATGGAAGTGCGATATCACACTTGATACCCCAAGGACGTTGACCTTCAAGATATTCAAAACCGTGTTTAGACGCGAATTCAGAAATACGGCCACGTTTCACGTTTTTAAGTTCCATCACTTCTGCAAGAAGTTCGTCAGTGAAACCGTCTTTAACGAACACTGTACCTGCAGAGTCAGAAAGTGAAACCACTTTCGCGCCCAGGAACATTGCTTTTTCAGCAGCGTATTGTGCAACGTTACCAGAACCGGAAATCGTTACAACTTTATCTTTGAAGCTGTCGCCACGAGTTTTTAGCATTTCCTCAGCGAAATACACAGTACCGTAACCCGTTGCTTCAGGACGAGCCAATGAACCACCGAAAGTTAAACCTTTACCAGTGAATACACATGAAGTGTCATTGCTCAATTTTTTCATCATGCCGGCCATGTAGCCTACTTCACGGCCACCTACACCGATATCGCCCGCAGGGATGTCTGTGTTTGAACCAAGGTGACGATAAAGCTCGATCATCAACGCTTGGCAGAAACGCATGATTTCGCCTTCAGACTTACCTTTAGGGTCGAAGTCTGAACCACCTTTACCACCGCCCATTGGCAATGTAGTCAAAGCATTTTTGAAAGTTTGTTCAAAGCCCAGGAATTTCAGAATTGAAAGGTTCACTGAAGGATGGAAACGCATCCCCCCTTTAAATGGACCAATCGCTGAGTTGTACTGTACACGGAAAGCACGGTTAACTTGAGTTTGGCCTTTGTCATCTACCCATGAAACACGGAACTGAATCGCACGTTCAGGTTCTACCAGACGTTCAAGTAATCCATGATCAGCATATTCTGGATTCTTTTCAATGAATGGCCAAAGGCTGGTCATCACTTCTTCTACAGCTTGTAGAAACTCTGGTTGATGTTGGTCACGTGATTTAACGTAGTCTAGGAAGTCGTTAAGGCTGTTATATTTCAACACTTAATCCTCAGCAGAAATGGATCAAAATCGGTCAATATTTCAATCAATGATATATTTTGGCGCAAAACATTAAATATCACTTGCACCTATTCAGCAATAGTTTTTTAAAAAAAACTTCAATTATCTTTAAAGAACATATATTTAAATTAATCATTCAGTCATTTTAGTTATATATTAAATAACTTTTAGCTATATTTTAATGTCATATTTTGCTCATATTTAATGCACTCTTGGTACCATTTTCGAGCACAGGAATTCTATCTAAAAACATGCTAGTATTGCTCTCCAGCAAATTGTTCCATGCTGCTTGCCCAGCAATCCCGGTTATTCATGAACACGCAAATTACCTTAATTCAAAAAATTGACGCCCTGCTGCCGCAAACCCAATGTGGACTTTGCGGCCATCGAGATGGATGTTTGCCCTATGCAAAATCCATTGCCGAAGGTGAGGAAGCCAATAAATGTGTACCAGGCGGACAGCCGGTTGCCGATGCTTTGGCTGCATTGCTGGATCGACCGCAACTGCAAGCAGAAGAAAGTGTCTGGCCAATTCAGAGTGATGGCCGGCCGCAGCGCATGAAAGCCATTATTCGTGAAGATGAATGTATTGGCTGTACCAAATGTATTAGTGCTTGTCCAGTCGATGCGATTATTGGCTCAGGCAAACTCATGCACAGCATTTTGACTGACCTGTGTACCGGTTGCGAACTGTGCATTCCCCCGTGTCCTGTTGACTGTATTGACCTTGTGGAAGATCACCACAGCATCCCTTCAGAAGAGATGCGCATTGCTGAACAAACCGACCTGCGCAATCGCTATTACGCCCATATTCAACGGGAAGAAAAACGACGCATCAACCGTAAGGGTCCGGTGGTCCGTGCCAATATTGATACTGCCTTATTTGCCCAATTTTCCGCGCAAAGTGATCAGGTTCCAGAGATTCAAGTTGTGGAAAAAACAGCTAAACCTGTCGTGAGCCACGATGCAGCAACTACTATTCAACTGGCAAAAATTCGTACGCAAATCAAAAAGTTAGAAAAACAGCTCAGTGTTCGGGAAGATCCGCAAAAACGTGCCGTGCTGGATGATTTGCAACAGCAGTTGACTGCTTTGGGAGCCTCATGATGGCGGTTAAAAACATGACCAAAAAGCAGATTCAGATTTTTTTTGAACGCTTACGTGAGCAAAGACCTAGCCCTAAAACCGAACTGAATTACAGCAATCCTTTTGAGCTTTTGGTGGCCGTTACCCTTTCAGCTCAAGCCACTGATGTCAGCGTGAATAAAGCCACTGACAAGCTGTTTCCGGTGGCCAATACACCGGAAGCTATTTATGCTTTAGGCGTGGAAGGGTTAAAAGAATATATCAAGACCATCGGTTTATATAACGCCAAAGCCGAGAACGTGATTAAAGCCTGCAAAATACTGATAGAAAAACACAACAGTATAGTGCCTAACAATCGGGCTGAGCTGGAAGCATTGCCGGGTGTTGGACGTAAAACTGCTAATGTGGTGCTGAATACCGCCTTCGGCCATCCCACTATGGCAGTCGATACGCATATCTTTCGTGTAGGTAATCGCACTGGTCTGGCTATTGGCAAAAATGTGCTGGAAGTTGAACATCGGCTGGTGAAAGTCATTCCAAAGGAATTTATAGTCGATGCCCATCATTGGCTGATCCTACACGGTCGTTATACCTGTATTGCCCGTAAGCCTAAATGTCACGAATGTGTGGTAGCAGATGTCTGCAACTGGCCAGACCGTTTTGAATTTGGTGCTGCACGTAGCATTGCAGTCAAAAACATTGAAGCTGAACTTTAAGTTCAACTTTTTTGATGGATAAACAGTTTATTTATTTTTTTCTTGTTCAGCTTTTTCTTGCTCACGTTTTTGTTGTTCGTGTTGCGCCTGTAACTTCGGATGTAATTGACGCTGCAGTGTTTTAGCTGCACTTTCTGCGCGCTCTTGTTGGCGAATTTTGCTCAGCATTTTAAAACTCAAATAGAACAACGCCACCAAAATGACCAGAAACAACAACATTAAAAACAAAACACCCATTTTCACAGTGGTCGTTCCCATCAGTAAGATAAATAAAAAGAGCCCTAATATGACTTAGGACTCTTTTAATGTCAAAACATTCACTGCGAAGGCAGATGAATTATTTTGATTGATCTAGAATGGCGAACAAATCAGTTTGAACTTCTTCAATTGGACGAAGACCATTCAACTTGTCATAAGTCGGTGCATTTTCACCTGATGCTGCACGGCCTTGGTAGAAACCTACCAATTGCTCAGTTTCAGTGTGGTATGAACCTAAACGTTTACGAATAGTTTCTTCCTGGTCATCAGGACGTTGAACCAGCTCTTCACCCGTTTCATCATCTTTACCTTCCACTTTAGGCGGATTGTAAACCACGTGATAAACACGGCCAGAAGCCGGGTGCTGACGGCGACCAGAAAGACGTTTCACAATTTCTTCGTCTGGAACATCAATTTCAATCACGTGATCAATGCTGATGCCTTCATTTTCCAAAGCTTCTGCTTGCGGAATCGTGCGAGGGAAACCATCAAAGATGCAACCGTTTACACAATCAGGCTGAGCAATACGTTCTTTCACAAGACCGATGATAAGCTCGTCTGATACCAGACCGCCGCTTTCCATCACGCTTTTAGCTTTAAGACCTAATTCAGTACCTTCACGAATTGCAGCACGGAGCATATCACCGGTTGAAATTTGTGGGACATTGTAGCGCTTACAGATCAACTGAGCTTGTGTACCTTTACCTGCTCCAGGTGGTCCGAGTAATATAATGCGCATAAAAAAACATCCTCATTTAACAAATATATGTGATGCGTTTGCATGACAAATCTAGCTATTTGTCATGTAGTCCAGCATCTAATTATAAGAAAGCCACAAACAAATGTATTGTACCCGCTATAAATCCGGTTACGCCACCCAAGACAATCAGAATCCATTCATCTTCCTGAAAGGCAGGACGCAATAAATTCTGAAACTCTCTTGGCGTCAACTCGCGAATACGGTCTCTAAACATTTGATAGATTTTCTGTGCACGGCTCGCATTAAAGGCCGGGTCGCATACAGGCACCATCGTAATTTCAATCGAGCGATCGATCAAGTCCGTCTTGAGTTTTGCATACTCTTTTGGACCTAAAGACAGCTGCAAAGAGGTCCGAACAACCGGGGTTTCCATAATTTCATTAATATGGCGTTTAACGATACGGCGAGTTTTATCTTTCTTCCCGCCATACATCATTTCAGTCATGATGGATTTTAACGTAATTAGGTCTTCTGTGACCACTCGCGCAAAAACATCGGAGACTTCATCCTGGCGTTTCATAAACGCACCCTGAATATTATAGGTGCCAATACGCGGAATCACCGGTTTCAGCCATGGAAACTTGCGACTGTCCGTGCGTGCAAAAAACTGTGGATAGCGTATATAGTGCGGTTCAAGCGGATTGAATACCATCCAGATCGCAATCCAGTTGGTCAAAAAACCCCAAACCGCTGCCCAAAAAGGAACTGTCCAGTGCCAAGGCACCACAAACCAGACAATCATCTGGAATATACCAAAGAACATCCCGATTAAAGCACTAATATGCCAAATAAAGTTGATTTCTTTTTGACCTACCTTAAGAAACATATTGACCATTAAACGGCGATCACCTTCCATCTGGCGAACCACCATTTCACGCATATCCACAAGTGACTCGACGTTCATGGTCAGCTCAGTCACTAATTCTCTTAAAATACCCGGCAGCTGTTTATGTGCTTGAGAATAAATACGGCGTTTAATGGAATAAGGCAAGTTTTCCCAAAGCACCGCATTACGGTCAATCATCATTTCATCAATCAGGTGTTCAAGTTCAAAACCGACCTGCTCACCAATGACCCGTGCCATATCTTCTGGATCCATGGCATCTAGAAATTCACGCAATGAACCCAATTTTGACAAGGTATTATCTGTAATAATTCCAGAAATGCGACCGGCTTTACGTGGCACAATCCCCTGCCAACCGACAGGGAGAGGTCCTAAATGAAATCCCCAGAACGTCAAGGGATAAAAGACCATTTTCAGCGCCATCCACACATGCGCCCAAGTTACAAAAGCTGTCACAGGAATGATGCTAAGTACTGCCCAGAAATCAGGGCGATTCAAGAAGGTTTGCCACAATTCGTTGACGTACTCAAACATGCACGATATCCATATTTAATTTTTTAATCACAAAATACTTAATTATAAAAGCTCACTATTTTCACTATAAACCGACACTTAGAGTATAGGAAAATTGTAGCATGGGCTCTGTTTCTGCAACCACATTGCCATTCTGATCTTCCATTTTTTCACCAGCGCCAATCCCAATACTAAAACTGCTAATCCGCTCTTTACTCAGCAAGACATAAGCTAAATCTATACCTGCACCCAGTCTTGCTTCATATTCATTATCAATTTTTTTACTTTCCAGATGCCCTGCATAAACACCCACATAGTAACCATTTTTATCTTTTCCGGTGAGATAGTAAGGATAACGAAACCCGACCTGACCACCGGCATTATAGTCATCATTATAAAATACGCCTGCTTTAGCATAAGCGATGCCATAAGGATTCACCCATTCTGCATTCAAATGCAGAAGTTTTTTGGTAAATCCAGCGCCCACATTCCATGGTTGAGCACTGTCTGATGTCAATTTCGCTTCAGGTGAATATGGATTGTCTTGTGCATGCGCAATGTTTGCCAGCGCAAAAAAAGCCAGCAAAGGATATAATTTTGTGATTATTTTCATCGTTGTCCCTAAATTTTATTTTTTGAAACAGTCCTTTTTTTGAATTTTGACTTTAGCAGAATTATCAGAACTCTTATATACTTCACTTTACAATTTTAATGTCTGTAAAGTCAAAGTTTAAGCTAAACCAGTCCCACAGTTCACCAGAACAAATATCAAAAAATGCTGACTTGCGTTAGAATGTGCCACCAGATTTTTTCACTCCCCTGCATGTAAGTCGATCGCGTATGAAGCAGCACTTTCCTTTAAAAAACGTTCAACAAGAAAAGCGCATTTATCGCAATCGGGTGTTTATCTCCATCGGGATCGTGGCATTCTTTCTGTTGCTGCTTATTGTGCGTTATGCCTATTTGCAAATTGCGCATTTTAATGAGTTTTCAACTGCCTCAGACCAGAACCGTATCCGGCTGCAACCTTTGGCACCGGCACGCGGCTATATCTATGACCGTAACGGTATTTTGCTGGCAGATAACTATCCCGTCTTTTCCGCAACCATGTCTCGAGCTGATGTGCAGGACATTGAAGATACTGTAAAGCGTTTAACCCCCATTCTAAGCCTGACCCAAGAAGACATCGACCGTTTTAGCAGTCGTATTAAAACCTCTAAAAAAACCGAACGCGTATCACTGAAATTAAATTTAAACGAAACCGATATTGCCAGATTTAGCGAAGTCAAATTTCAGTTCCCCGGGGTCAATATTGAAACCCAAATGACCCGCTATTATCCGCATGGTGACCTGTTTGCCCATGTGATTGGTTATGTGGGACGTATTAACGACAAAGAATTAAAATCGATTGATAAAGATTTATATGCCGGCACCAACCTGATTGGTAAAATCGGGGTGGAGAAATCTTATGAAGATCTGCTGCATGGAATGCCCGGCAATGAATCTGTAGAAGCCGACGCTCACGGTAATGTATTACGTAATTTAGGTCGTAAAGAACCGGTACGTGGTAATGACTTATACCTGTCAATTGACTACGGCTTACAGGTTACAGCGACTGAGCAACTGGCGGGCCGTCGTGGTGCCATTGTGGCGATGAACCCGAAAACAGGGGAAATTCTGGCCCTGGTTTCTAGCCCAAGTTTTAATCCGAATTTATTTGTGACCGGGATTAGCAGTACTGATTATAGTGCCCTTCGGGACAATCTGGACCAGCCGCTTTATAACCGTGCCGTGCAAGGTGCTTATCCTCCGGGTTCAACCATTAAACCCATGTTTGGTTTAGGCGGAATTCATTATGGTTATGTCGATTGGGCTACGGCCATCTCTGACCCCGGTTATTTCACCTTGCCCGGTGATAGCCACCGCTTCCGTGACCATAAAAAATCCGGTCATGGTGCGGTAAATCTGCATAAAGCCCAGGTGGTATCTTGTGATACTTATTTCTATATCCTGTCTTATCGCATGGGTATCGAAAAAATGAATGCCTGGATGCGCCAGTTTGGTTTTAGTGAAAAAACGGGCGTGGATTTACCGAGCGAAAGTACAGGCTTGTATCCAAACCCAGACTGGAAAATGCGTACCCGTAAAAGCAAATGGCTGAAAGGTGAAACCATTTCGGTGAGTATTGGACAAGGTGCTTTTACTGCCACCCCTTTACAACTGGCGATGGCGACTGCGATTACCGCAAATCAAGGTTCGCATATTACCCCGCACGTATTGCGTGAAAGTCACGGTGCCAAACCGTTTCAAATGCATAATGCACCGGATGGCAAAATTCAGTTTAATGGCAAACCCGAAGACTGGATTAAAATGCGTGATGCTATGGTGGATGTAATTCAAAGCGGTACCGGTCGCGGTATTCGTACCCCCATGTATCAAATCGCAGGAAAAACCGGTACAGCACAGGTTAAAAGTATTGCCCAGGGTAAAAAGTATAACGAGGCCTTATTAACCGAGCGTCAACTTGACCATGGTTTATTTGTCGGTTTCGCCCCGGCTGAACATCCGGAAATTGCCATTGCGGTTGTTTGGGAAAATGGTAAACACGGTGGTTCAGCTGCACAATTGGCTAAACCTATTTTTGATTATTGGTTATTGACCCGTAAAAAGAATCCGATCCGCCCGGCAGCTCATCAAATGAGTGGCGGTTTAATGACTGCGGGGATTAAACCGGGTGAATTGCCAAGTGGTAGCGGTAGCAATATTCAGGCGGATACCACCACGGCAGCGACACTGCAAACTACCCAAGCAGCATCCAGTGCACAACCCGCAGAAGTTGAAGGTGAATGATCTATGAAAAATCAACTCCGTATTATTGGCGGTGAATGGAAACGCCGTCAGCTTCCTTTTGCCAGTATTGAAGGCTTGCGTCCTACACCCGACCGTGTCCGTGAAACTTTATTTAACTGGCTGATGTGGGATATTCAAAATGCACAGGTTCTCGATATCTGCGCCGGCTCAGGGGCCTTAAGTTTTGAAGCTTTATCACGTGGTGCAGCGCAGGTGGTGATGATTGAACCGAATCGTGCACAAGCTGCTTTTTTAACGGATAATTTGCAGTTGCTGAAAGTGACCAGTCAACACGCCAAATTAAAAGTAGCCACAGCACAGCAGACTTTACCCAGCCTGAAACAATCCTTTGATCTGGTGTTTCTAGATCCACCTTATAGTTTAGATTTGTGGGAAGAACTGGCTCAGCTTGCCGACCCGCTCATTAAAGATCAGGCATTTATTTATGTGGAAGCTGATCGTGAATTAACTCAGCTTAAACTTCCTGCTTCCTGGCAGCAGGTTAAACAAAGCAAGGCAGGCACCGTCCGTGCAGGGTTGTATCAAAAGAACGCACCCTAATCTACAATAAAAAAGGATTCCTGAATGGAATCCTTTTTTGTCAAATGTAGTCTGCCTGTTTAAGCTCAGGCTATAAAGCTGTTAGCGGTTATAATGTCTATCCCGATCGGTTCTGTCATGATTCCAGTCCGGACGGTCTCTATTGTCCCAGTCTCGGTCACCATGGTGTCGATCATAGTGTCCATTGCCATCTCGATGACCATAATCGTCATCATAAGGATCAAGGACACAGCCGGTTAATGACACTGCCAATACAGAAAGTAAGATCACTTTTTTCATCATATTCCTCACCTTTTTACTGCATACATCTAGTATTAAATGATTTAATGAAGAGCGATGGGATTCCGTGTTGAATTCTTGTAGTGATTTATTCATTTTTTATGCATGAGCTAAATTGCCTCACTAAATGTTGAAGTGGGTTTTATACAAAGTTCTCCTTTTATTTGCAGAAATATTGCTAACTATAAGCTTGGCTTTTTGACGTATCTTTTGAATACTACTGACTTTTCATCTGTACCTATCGCTATGACTTGGTTGTTATTTATTCTTGGTGCAATGGTCGCAGGTTTTGTACAGGGACTGACCGGCTTTGCCTTTGCCCTGATTGCCATGTCATTCTGGGTGTGGGCCTTGCCCCCGCAAATTGCTGCACCCTTGGTGGTCTTTGCTTCGGTATGGAGCCATATCATTTCATTATCCAATGAACAAAAGCATCCTCATCTGCATAAAACTCTGGTGTTGCCTTATTTAATTGCCGGTCTCATTGGCGTACCTTTAGGCACATATTTGCTGCATATTATTCAACCTGAAACCTTTAAAGTCGTTCTAGGCATTTTTTTGGTATTGTGGTGCCCAGTGATGTTTTTCAATCCGGCATTTCCCCGCTTACAGCAATCTGGAAAACTGGCTGATAGCCTGATTGGATTTATCGGCGGGATTTTGGGTGGTTTAGGCGGATTTTGCGGTTCATTGCCCTCTGCCTGGGTCATGCTGAAAAATCTGTCCAAACAGCAACAACGTTACATTTTACGACATTTTAATTTTGGCATTCAGCTGTTTACGCTGCTGACCTATTTACTGCAAGGTACGCTTGACATCCAGCTCTGGCCTTATATTGTTATCCTGCTGATCAGCGTCAGTTTTCCCGCAATTTTAGGGGCAAAATTATTTTATAACATTTCGGAAAAACAGTTTAAGCACACTGTTTTAAGCCTTTTATTTGCTTCGGGCTGCTTCCTGGTTTTCAATACACTGCTGTAAGAACTAATTCTTGCCGAAAAAAATTAATTGCATATGTTGAGATATTGCAGTGTTATTTATCTATAACCACATATCAAAAGGACGATTAGTCTCATTTAAACAAAAAACGCCCAATCAGCCAGGCTGAGCAAATTTATCGGCAGGAAAACTTTATACAATAACTTAACCCCATCATTAATTTTCCCAGAAATGAAAACCTTGATTTTATTAGCAGGAATGATTTTTCTCTCTGGCTGCTCGCTCAGTACTTCGCGTGAGATTAAACATGCGGAAAAAATGCTTGCAGATTTTCAGTGCAATAAAATTGAAAGTGCCCAAATGGCGCATAGTTCGATCACCTCTTATCATGAACAGGCGCTTGCTTCTAGCCGCCAAAAAGCCGAATCCTATGTGCAAAGCTATAAAGATGGGGACGAGTTATTTAATCTGCCATTAACAGAAGTAATCGAGGAACAATATTATATTTATCAGGAAGCATGCCAACATTTAGGCGGAATTCATCCAGCACAGAACCCCTAGTTCCTTCAGGCGAAGGTGAGTTCCATGCTGAATGATCAATCATCTGCAGCAAGCTAAGATGTTGCCATTACGCGCTCTTAGCTTTACTTAAAGACTCGACAGAAAAACCCTGTATTTGTAGTGATGTTTAAGGGTAATAACGTTTATCTACACTAAACTGTTCTGGAAATTTGGCATGAATTTGTGCATAAAAAGCCATGATTTCAGCCATATCTTTCTCATAATCGCCAGTAGGATAAACAATTTTACCTACCCCGGTTTTCTTCTTGGCATAATCCATATAAGCCAATGCAATGGGCACGCCTGCATTGATTGCCACATGGTAGAAACCGGTTTTCCATTGTTCCTGTTTGGCACGCGTGGCTTCCGGTGTAACCAGCATCACCAGTTTTGGATGAGTCTTGAATAAATCCGCCATTACTTGAACCATACTAGGACGTGGCTCACCTTCCTTTTTCGCTGTCCGGTCAATCCCGATTCCACCCATTGCCCGTACAAATGGACCAAATGGAAATTTCATATAGCTGTCTTTAATGGTTAAACGAACATTCACCCCTAATGCCTTGAGTGCCAGACGTGCGTATAAGGCATCCCAGTTGCTGGTGTGCGGTGCAGCAATCATCACACATTGATCTAAATCAAGTGCCCAATGATTATCGATTTCCCAGCCCATCATTTTTAAACTTTGTTCAGCTAATTTCTCAAACACTTACCACACCACCACTTAATCAAGTGCGCAGAGTTTAACAACGTGATTAAAATATGAAAGTGCAATATGAGCATTAAATAACCAGTTAATATATAAATGTATAGCTTTGCAGGTTTAAAGAAAAAAGTTGAAATTTGCCGTTTTATTTATACCAAAATTTTCTTAGGGTGATCTCCAATTTTCATTACAGATTAAAATCCATACAAACCAGAAATCACAAAGGCATAACAAGATGAATATTTAATCAATTTGCATTTTTATATAGTTTTTAAAGTTGTACCAGCCAAAAGGAACAATGTCATGAAAAAAATAATATTCATCCTGTCACTGAGTAGCTTAGCCTTAATTGGATGTAACAAACCCAATACCGATACTCATGAAAGCAATACAGCACCTGACCGCCCCATGACTCAAACCACTACCCCATCAGCTGCCCCATCTCAAACCGCTGCTCCTACAAACGATACTGCTGAAACATCACTGGATTGGCCAGGTGAATATAAAGGCGTCCTACCCTGCGCTGACTGCGAAGGTATTGAAACCGAACTGGAATTAAAAGCAGATAAAACCTATGAATTGACCCAAGAATATTTGGGTAAGGGAAAAAACAAGGAGTCCAAGGTAAAAGGCTCTTTTAGTTTTGATCCGAATAATCCTTCCATGATTAGCCTGGACCAAGCAGGAGAAAATCGTAAATTCTTTATTGGCGAAAATTTTATTCAGGTACGTGATCCACGTTCAGGAAAAGTAATTGATTCCAAAATGAATGACAAATTGCAAAAAGATATGAATTAATTTTTTATTAAAATCTCGACCTGCATGCAATTAAAAAACCTGGAAAATGGCGATTTAATTGCATCTTTTCTGTAGTTCTTATGACACCGTATAAATAGAAAAATATTTCATCACCTGAGACTTTAGCGCCCCTAAGGCTAGGATTGTAGTTAAAAATATTCTTATTTTAAGCGTCGGCACCAAGATCAACTTTTCTTATTATTTACTTTTAACCTGCATACTCAAAATCGATGCTTACTCCCATAAGTTTGTACAAAAATTCTGCTTGGGATTTACACTGCATTTTTGCATAGATATTTTTTAGCCAGGTTCGTACAGAACTTAGAGCCAATTGGTAATGTGCAGCAATTTTTTCCAAATTACAGCCATTAATAAATAGTTCACACAGTTCAAATTCCCGGTGGGATAGACCATAGATTTGTTTGAGATAAGCTGAAGCCAGCTTATATTTCTGTTCGGTTTCGGTAATAAATAGCATGGCATATGGCTTAAAAGGATCTTTTAAATCGGTAAAATGTCGCGGACTGCTAAAAGGGGCAATGGTTAACATAAATTTTTGTCCATGCTGATCTTCCAGCGCCAACACTCCGCCTACCTGTTTTTTCGCGTAATTAGCTTCTGGCCTGATACTTGATATTAAGTGTTCTAAATCTGATTGATAGACCTTGCTTACATTAAGCTGGTTATTTTGATCAAGTTCGAATAGCTTGGATTGTTCGAAAAAATACTGTGCTTTCTGATTGTGATAATACAATTCCCGATTCATATCGATGAGTAAAATACCTGTTTTAATTGCACTGAGAATTCGATACAAATACTTGTTTTTGAGTCGAACTAAAGTCAATTGTTTGTGAATCTGCAAGGCTCTACGCAAATGCACACCCAATCTTTTTAGAATATCCAATTCATACTGACTAAAGGGTTGATCCTGTTTTCCGCGATGAATCCCCAATACTGACCATTGATGATCGCCATGCTCTAGCAATAGGTTGGCAATAAAACCCACCCCAGTCGCTTTTAAACATTTTTCATAAAATACAGCTTCATCTGTGGCAAAGATGTGAGCATATTGCGCTAGATTCTGACTCGATACATTTCCAACACCCAATTGCAGCCAAAATGGCAAATGTAACTTTTGACTTATTATTCTTATTTTTTCCTGCTGATAGGTTTCCAAACTGCCTAGCGGAATATTGTACGTATGAACAAAGTTATAGGGAGGGTTTAATTGGTCCAAGGCAGTAAAAATAGCTGCCTGACCTTGAGTATATTGAACAATTTGCTGAATCACTTTAGGCCATAAGCTGGCATTTAAGGCAGCATCATAAATTTGTTCAATAATTATATTTTCCAGCTCCTCTTGCATTGATTTTGCCAACCTTAAACAGATAAGAACTATTGGTTATAGATAATTAGAATAGAGAATTGAGGTGATTAGTCAAACAAAGGATATTAATAATATGAATAGGAATTTAAAAAAAATCCCCGCAAAAAGCGGGGATTTTTTTAAGATCTGAGACCTGTATGAATTACATCATACCGCCCATACCACCCATGCCGCCCATGTCAGGCATTGCAGGTTTATCTTCCGGGATGTCTGTGATCATGCATTCAGTTGTAAGCATCAATGCAGCAACAGAAGCAGCGTGTTCAAGTGCAGAACGCGTTACTTTTGCTGGGTCAAGGATACCCATTTCAAGCATGTCGCCATATTCACCCGTTGCAGCATTATAACCGAAGTTACCTTCGCCATTTTTAACTGCATTGATGACTACAGATGGCTCATCGCCTGCATTGGCTACGATTTGACGAAGCGGTGCTTCAATCGCACGGCGTAAAATGTTTATACCGACATTTTGGTCATCGTTTGCACCAGTTACACCATTAAGCGCAGAAGCTGCACGTACCAGCGCAACACCACCACCGGCAACTACGCCTTCTTCAACCGCAGCGCGAGTTGCATGAAGCGCATCGTCAACACGGTCTTTTTTCTCTTTCATTGCAACTTCAGTTGCAGCACCGATTTTGATTACTGCAACGCCGCCTGCCAATTTAGCAACGCGTTCTTGAAGTTTTTCTTTGTCGTATTCAGAAGTTGATTCTTCAATTTGCGCACGGATCTGTTGAACGCGATCTGCAATTTGAGCAGCATCACCAGCACCATCAACCAGTACTGTGTTTTCTTTAGAAACAGTCACTTTATGTGCTGTACCTAAGTGCTCTAGAGTCGCTTGTTCAAGTGACATGCCAATTTCTTCAGAAATGACAGTACCACCAGTCAAGATTGCGATGTCTTGTAACATTGCTTTACGGCGGTCACCAAAACCAGGAGCTTTAACAGCACATACTTTAATGATGCCGCGCATGTTGTTTACGACAAGCGTAGCCAGTGCTTCGCCTTCAACATCTTCAGCAATGATAAGCAGGGGTTTACCTGTTTTAGCAACTGCTTCAAGTACAGTAATCAATTCACGGATGTTGCTGATTTTTTTATCAACAAGCAGAATGAACGGATTTTCAAGTTCAGCAGTCAATGTATCTTGCTTGTTCGCGAAGTACGGGCTGATATAACCACGGTCAAACTGCATACCTTCAACAACGTCCAAAGCATCTTCGAAGCCTGAACCTTCTTCAACAGTGATCACGCCTTCTTTGCCCACTTTTTCCATGGCTTGCGCAATCAGTTTACCTACGGTTTCGTCAGAGTTTGCAGAGATTGAACCCACTTGTTCAATCGCTTTAGTATCAGACGCTGGTTTAGCAGTAGCTTTAATGTTTTCAACTACAGCACGAACCGCAAGGTCGATACCGCGTTTCAAGTCCATTGGGTTCATACCCGCAGTCACTGACTTGATGCCTTCGTTCAAAATTGCTTGAGCAAGTACAGTTGCAGTTGTGGTACCGTCACCTGCGATATCATTGGTTTTTGAAGATACTTCACGAACCAGTTGAGCACCCATGTTCTCAAATTTGTCTGCCAGTGAAATTTCTTTCGCTACAGTGACACCATCTTTAGTAATGTGCGGCGCACCGAAAGAACGGTCGATCACAACGTTACGGCCTTTAGGACCTAAAGTTACTTTTACCGCATCTGCAAGTACGTTTACGCCTGCAATCATTTTGCTGCGAGCTGAATCACCAAATTTTACGTCTTTAGCTGACATGATTTACTCCAAATATTTTTAATTTTCAAGAATCTATATAAAGAATCAGGTCTGAATTTTCTGGCTCAGAATTAAGCTTCAAGCACAGCTAAAATGTCAGACTCTTTCATAATAAGAAGTTCTTCACCGTCTACTTTCACAGTTGTACCTGCATAAGTACCGAACAATACTTTGTCGCCAACTTTTACGTCTAACGCACGTACACCGTTATCAGTGATTTGACCATTACCTACTGCAATGATTTCACCTTGAGCAGGTTTCTCAGCAGCAGAACCTGGAAGTAAAATACCGCCAGCAGTTTTAGTTTCTTCTTCAACGCGACGAATAACTACGCGATCATGTAATGGACGAATGTTGCTCATTGGAAACTCCATCAGACTAAGTCTTTTATAGTGAAGTAATGATGACTTTGTTATTCCCTCGGTCATCATCAAATAATTTCGATGACACTTTTGTGGGGATGGAAAAAAACGCTTCAAGGGGCAAGCAAAAAAAAAGTCCTGTTTTTTGTATTTTTTTTATTCAACTATACGTCTTTCTTCATTTAATCAGCATTTTCTTCTTTTAATACAAATTCTTTTTGCTGACGATTAAAATAATAATGTTCTACATCGGCATTGCCATAGATCAGATTAAAACTGTTGGGTAAGCCACGATGTAAGCGGTAAGAAATTGCTGTTCCTGCATGAATGTCCAGCACAGGATGGGCTGCCCCCAAGTGATAAATCTGGTTCAGGTCATATACGGCCGATTGATGCAGATGACCATGCAACAGGCCGTTTAAACCACTCTGACTCCAGGATTCTAAAGCCATACGTCCCAGCATTGGACAATCCTTGATGCCATGTGCATTATTCGGAGGCGTATAAAATGGCTGGTGCGCAACGATAAGTTTGATTTTATCCTTAGGCGCCATCATCAGCCTTTGATCAATTTGCTGAATTTGCTCCAGGGAAATGTGTCCTCGGGTATGATAACGCCGCCTTATACTATTCACGCCAATCAGATAAAAATGCGCAGTTTCCAATACGGTTTCCATATGACCGAAGAAAATTTTATAGCGGGTAAAAGGACTAAATATCCGGTTCCAGACATGATACAGCGGAATATCATGATTCCCCGGCACCACCAGATAAGGCAGGTTTAAACTTTCCAGAAACTGTTTGCAATCATAAAACTGCGTATAACGGGCGCGTTGAGTTAAATCCCCACTTACAACTACAGCCTCCAAAGGATGTTGCTGACAAAATAAACGGATTGCAGCCATGCAGGCCGGTTTTTCCGTACCAAAATGCAAATCAGACAGATGTAGAATCATAAGGAACCATTATTTTTAATGCATGCTTACGGACGGAAATATGAAGGGGGGGTTGCATTTCCACAATTTCGCCATCCAGTGCAAGTGTGAGCTTTTTGGCTTTGGAATGGATTTGCACATTGTCGGCGGAAAAACTGTATACATCTGGCGCATGATCAAGATTGCCGCGAATCAACTGCAATAAGATTTTAAATAACGTGCGTTTATCACTTTTTGCCACCACAACGCCGGCTACTTTTCCCAATTCAACACTTTTGGCAATACGTAAATTCATCTCTGCAAGTTGCAATTGATTATTGCCAAAAAAAATCAGCGGGGTTTTGACCGGATATTTTTTACCATCAATTTCTACTTCAAGTTTCAGCTCTTTGCGGTCGCGAATCATCACATCTAATGCTGACGTATAGGCATGCAAAGCCAGGCGGCCAAAACGCCGGTTATAGATTTCACGCCTTTGGATGAATAAAGGATAAAGCCCCAAACTGGCATTATTTAAATAGATATGATCATTAATTTGAGCCACATGCACTTTCCGAACCTGTCCCTTGGCAATGACTTCAGCAGCTTTTAACAGATCAAGCGGAATATGCAGTAAGCGGGCCACATAATTAAAGGTTCCCAATGGGAAGATCCCCATTGGGATTTCGGTATCCATCAGTTTGGTTGCAACCGTATTTAAGGTGCCGTCCCCACCAGCAGCCACCACAATGCCAATTTCTTCAGCTTCTAGATGGCGCGCAATTATTTTGTCCATAAACCTGTTAAAATCTGTTTCGGCACTGATTTCAAATGCTTGAATTTCATAACCATAAGCGGTTAAATTTGTCATAAGTTGTTCATAGATTTCATCTTTATTGGCGGCATGAAATCCTGATTTTTCATTATAGATAAGAGACAAAGGCTTTAAAGGAACTGACATTTTCTCTACTTTTTTGAAGCAATTGCTCTAATTTTGTCCAAATTATCAACAAATGAAAGACTCTTTATGTAAAATTTGAATGACCAGCATTTATTAAATCAATAATAAGACTCATCAAAATAATATGAGTAAGATATTGTTTATAAAAATAATAAATTAAATAAATATTACTCATAAATTTAATAAATGAATGAATCACAAAACCTATTAAACTTTAACTTGTTGTTTTTTATTAATTAAAAATAAAAACATAGAATATTCCAATCTAATTCAGGCACTTCTTTAGTCTTATTTTTTTTATGATTTTATGCTTTAATACAGCCACTTTTTTTCATATTTCATCTGAGCAGTAAATTTATTGTTCGGATTGTACTTTGTACATCTAATTTGTACACATTTGAGATAGGCCTCACCATGACCCAAGTGAACGCACCAGAATTCGTTCGTCACCCTAAGCTTATTGCTTGGGTGGAAGAGATTGCTAAATTAACAAAACCGGCAAAAATTGAATGGTGTGACGGTAGCGCAGAAGAATATCAACGTTATATCGACTTGATGATCGCTAACGGCACAATGCAAGCGCTTAACCAAGAAACTCATCCTGGTTCTTATCTTGCAAATTCTGATCCTTCTGACGTTGCTCGTGTTGAAGGTCGTACTTATATCTGTTCAGAAAACAAAGAAGACGCTGGTGCGACAAATAACTGGGAAGCGCCTGCTGAAATGCGTGCTCGCCTGAACGGTTTGTTCGACGGTTCTATGAAAGGCCGTACTTTGTACGTAGTACCTTTCTCTATGGGTCCTTTAGGTTCTCATATTGCACATATCGGTATCGAATTGACTGACTCTCCTTATGTAGCAGTCAGCATGTCTAAAATGGCGCGTATGGGTAAAGCTGTTTATGACGTTCTGGGTACTGATGGCGAATTTGTTCCATGTGTACATACCGTTGGTGCACCTTTAGAAGAAGGTCAAAAAGACGTTGCTTGGCCTTGCAACCCTGAAAAATGGATTGTGCATTACCCAGAAACGCGTGAAATTTGGTCTTACGGTTCTGGTTACGGCGGTAACGCATTGCTGGGTAAAAAATGCCTGGCTTTACGTATTGCATCTTATATGGGTCGTCAACAAGGCTGGTTAGCTGAACACATGCTGATCCTTGGCGTGACTAACCCACAAGGCGAAAAACACTACATCGCGGCTGCATTCCCTTCTGCTTGTGGTAAAACAAACTTCGCAATGTTGATTCCACCAGCAGGTTATGAAGGCTGGAAAATTGAAACTGTAGGTGACGATATTGCTTGGATCAAACCAGGTGAAGACGGTCGCTTATATGCAATCAACCCTGAAGCTGGTTTCTTCGGTGTAGCGCCTGGTACAAATACCAAGACCAACCCGAACTGCATGGCAACACTTCATAAAGACGTGATCTATACCAACGTTGCTGTGACTGACAACGGCGAAGTATGGTGGGAAGGTCTGACTAAAGAAGCGCCTGCTAACCTGACCAACTGGAAAGGCCAACCACACACTGGCGAAGAAAAAGCTGCGCATCCAAACGCTCGTTTCACCGTTGCTGCTGGTCAATGCCCTTCTATCGATGCTGACTGGGAAAATCCAGCAGGTGTTCCAATTTCTGCGTTCATCTTTGGTGGTCGCCGTGCGGACACAGTGCCTCTAATTTCAGAAGCTATTGATTGGGTGGATGGCGTTTATAAAGCTGCAACAATGGGTTCTGAAACCACTGCAGCTGCTGTTGGTCAACAAGGTGTTGTTCGTCGTGACCCATTCGCGATGCTTCCATTTGCTGGCTACAACATGGCTGACTACTTCACTCACTGGTTAGAAATGGGTGAGAAAGTGGGCGAGAAAGCTGCTGCTGCCGGCAACAAGCTTCCTGGTATCTACAACGTGAACTGGTTCCGTCGTGATGCTGAAGGTAACTTCGTATGGCCTGGTTTCGGTCAAAACATGCGTGTTCTTGAGTGGATCATCGATCGTTGTGAAGGCCGTGCAACTGCTGTTGAAACTCCAATTGGCCGTGTTCCAACTTACGAACAATTGAACTGGAACGGTACGGATTTCTCTAAAGAACAGTTTGACCTGGTAACTTCTCAAGATAAAGATCAATGGATCAAAGAACTTGAAAGCCACACTGAATTGTTCAATAAATTAGGTGATCGTTTACCAGAAGCGTTGAAAAAACGTCAAGCTGAGCTTATAGAAGCTGTTAAAAAATCTGCTTAATTCAATGAATTAAGTCATAAAAAGGTCACTACGGTGGCCTTTTTTACGTTAATATAAGCCCGCAAATAATTCCATAACAATAAAAGAAGGAAAATTTCATGCTAAAAACATTAACACTTGCAACTTGCCTGCTGGGTTTCTCGGGTCTAGCCATGGCTCAAACGACCACAGAGCAACATGGTCTTCACATCTGCGCCATCAAAGGCACACCAGATTCCAGCCAGTTTCAGATCAAGAAGCGCATTAAAGTAGCTAAAGGTACATATGGCAGCGTAGAAGAACTATATTCACGTTTCGCAGAACGCGCTCATCAGGTCGGTGGAAATGTAGTAATTAACTATAATGCCAGCCAAAGATTCGGCTTCTGGCCTTGGCGTATGGTACGTCCTGTAATTTATGGAACCGCAGTGCAATGGAACACGCCTGTGAACTGCTCAGCATTAGGTGGCGTTGAAATTTAAGTAAATTTACAATAAAAGCTCAACCGACATTTAAATGTAATTTAAGCTGGAATTTTATTGCAAATCAAAATAATCATTGGATTCAAAAAAGACCGCTCAGGCGGTCTTTTTTTATTGTTCAACCCGTTAGGCAGCCGTATCTTTTGATCTTTCAAGCAGCAATTTTAAAAGATATTGATCCAGTTGCTGTATTTCATCCGCACTAAATAGAAAACCGAGTTTAGTTCTGCGCCATAAGATATCTTCACTGGTTCTCGCCCACTCTTGATCGACCAGATAGTCTACTTCCCGAGCAAATAACCCATGACCAAAGTCTTCACCCAGTTCACTGGTTGTAGAAATGTCCTGTAAAAATTTCCACACCCTTGACCCATAAGCATGTGCCCAGCGAGAAGCCAGTGGCAAGGAAACATGATCAATGCCCTGCATCAACTGCTGCATTAACAACTCAACCGAAACCAGATTTTCTGCACCCGGCAAGAATGCATTCTCGGTCCAAGGTTTATTCATTTCAGGAAAACTTGACGCCAAATATGCCATTGCTGACTCTGCCAGTTTTCGATAGGTAGTAAGCTTGCCACCAAAGACTGAAAGTAAAGGTGCATCATTTTCCTGTGCATGCGATATGGCCAAAGTGTAATCTCGGGTAACGGCCGATGGATTATCTGATTCATCATCACATAAAGACCGCACACCTGAATAGGTGTATAAAATATCTTCCACAGTGAGCTGATGTTTAAAGTGATCATTATAAACATCCAGCAAATAATCCACTTCTTGCGAGGTGATTTTAACCTGATCCAGATTGCCCTGATATTCATGATCAGTGGTACCAATTAAGGTGTATTGCTCCAGATAAGGAATGGCAAAGACAATCCGGTGATCATCATTTTGCAGAATGAACGCTTTATCGCCCTCATAAATTCTAGGCACAATAATATGGCTGCCTTGAACCAGACGTAAACCATGTGGCGATTGCTGTTTTAAATTTTGCTCAATAAAGTGATTGACCCAGGGACCGGCGGCATTGACCAGAGCTTTTGCCTGTATCTGATCACTGCCCTGTGCATGTTCCAGATGAATGTTCCATAATCCGTTTTCACGGTAAGCAGCGGTGCACCGGGTTTGTGTAGCAATTTTGGCACCCAGCTCATGGGCCTGCATAGCATTTAGAACCACCAGACGCGAATCATCCACAGTACAATCAGAATATTCAAAACCCTGAGTGATTTCATCTTTTAAAGGACTGCTGGCTGGTTCAAAATGAATATGCCGGGAAGCGGCTAGTTTTTTTCGTTTACCGAGATGATCATAGATAAATAAACCGGTGCGTATTAGCCATGCAGGACGTAAATGTGGCTGATGCGGCATGATAAAACGTAAGGGACGAATAATATGCGGTGCTTTGGCTAACAGAATTTCCCGCTCTACTAAAGCTTCATGCACCAGACGAAATTCTTTATATTCAAGATAACGCAGACCGCCATGAATCAGCTTGCTGCTTGCAGAGGAAGTATGGCTGGCGAGATCATCCTTCTCACATAAGAAAACTGACAAACCGCGACCTGCAGCATCAACAGCAATACCGACGCCATTAATCCCACCGCCAATTACCGCTACATCATAGACCGGATGACTCACTTGCATGTCCACCTCCTCTAATCCTGTTCAAACAGTAAACTTAAATTTCCTGTTGTTCCAAGCAACTTAGCACTATTTAAACTGAAAGGACACCGGATAATTGTCATTCAGCACAATGTAGATAAAATGAATATGGGGTTTATTTCTTCATTTTCCCTTCTATGATTTGATTCTGCTCATTTTTTAAATCACTCATTTTTGAACATTTAATTTTGCACATTTTTCATACAAAACTGAAAAATCATATGCTTATGCCCCTGAAATAATTGGTTTAACATCAAAAAACAATAGCAAAATGGACTTGTGCAGATGATTGAACAAAACGTTTCCCAAGTAAATTTAGATACCAAAACCCGGGTCAAATCCATTCTAGGTGGTTCAGCAGGTAACCTGGTGGAGTGGTATGACTGGTATGTCTATGCTGCTTTCACCTTATATTTTGCCCATGCCTTTTTCCCCAAAGGCAGTCAAACCGCACAATTACTCCAGGCTGCTGCCATTTTTGCCGTCGGCTTTTTAATGCGACCGATTGGTGCCTGGATTATGGGTATTTATTCAGATAGAAAAGGACGTAAATCTGGACTGACCCTTTCTGTAACCCTGATGTGTATTGGCTCTCTGATGATTGCGGTTTCTCCCACCCATGACCAGATTGGCATATTCGCGCCTATCATTTTAGTGCTTGCCCGACTCATTCAGGGCTTAAGTGTGGGCGGTGAATACGGTGCCAGTGCCACCTATTTAAGTGAAATGGCGGAAAGGCATCGCCGCGGCTTTTTCTCCAGCTTTCAGTATGTGACCCTGATTGCAGGTCAGCTGACTGCACTTTGTGTATTGCTGATTTTGCAGTTTGTACTGACTGAAGAACAACTGCATGACTGGGGCTGGCGCATTCCCTTCTTTATTGGCGCCTGTCTGGCCATTGTGGTGTTTTATATCCGTCGTGGATTGCTTGAAACCCAATCTTTTAAAAATGCGCAAAAAGATAAAAACCAGCCCGAATCGAGTATGTTTTCCCTCTTTAAGCATTATCCCAAACAAGCCTTTACGGTTTTGTTTTTAACTGCAGGTGGTACGGTTGCTTTTTATAGCTATACCACTTATCTGCAAAAATATCTGGTGAATACCTCCGGATTTAGCAAACCTGAAGCCACGCAAATTACTACTCTGGCACTGTTCATTTTCATGTGTTTACAACCTTTAGCCGGGGCTTTGTCGGATAAAGTGGGACGCAAGCCGATCATGATTGCCTTCGGGGTATTGGGTGTCTTGTTTACCTATTTCATATTTGATCGTTTAGGTCAGACTCATGACTACTGGGCAGCATTCTGGCTCAGCTTGGCCGGCCTGGTTATTGTCACCGGTTATACCTCTATTAATGCGGTCGTCAAAGCGGAACTGTTCCCTGCGCATATTCGTGCCTTGGGTGTTGCACTCCCCTATGCCCTTGCCAATACCCTGTTTGGCGGGACAGCCGAATTCTTTGCCTTAAGCTTTAAAGAAGCCGGCCATGAATCCTGGTTCTTTATTTATGTCACGATTTTAATCTTTATCTCATTGCTGGTTTATATCTTTATGAAAGATACAAAACATCATTCCGAAATCAAGGAACATTAATTTAAAACCTGTTTAAAAAAGCCTTTCTAAAATGAAAGGCTTTTTTATTGGTCTATTCTGTTTAATAAAAATAATGATTTAAATGTACCAAACGATCAAAATCAAAACAGCACTTAGACTAAAGTCGAATGAAGAAAAAGAAGCATGAGCGTATAACGAACGCGTAGCAAATTTACTTTTATTTTCAACAACAAAATATATGTTTTTAAATTCTTCAGCTGATGAATTTAAAAGGATGTGTTTTACCAACATTCTTCTGGAAAATTGTTGTGACAGATTCATCTCCTCAGGTTGCAGCTTCGCAACTTGATAAAAAAACACGTTTTAAATCTATCCTTGGCGGCTCTGCAGGTAATTTGGTGGAATGGTATGACTGGTATGTCTATGCTGCATTCACTTTATACTTTGCTTCTCAATTCTTCCCTGAAGGTGATGACACAGTAAAACTGCTCCAAGCTGCTGCAGTATTTGCCCTGGGTTTCTTAATGCGTCCGATCGGCGCATGGATTATGGGCATTTATGCTGACCGTAAAGGACGTAAAGCAGGTCTTACCCTTTCTGTTTCCCTGATGTGTGTCGGTTCCCTTATTATTGCCTGTGCACCGACTTATGCTTCTGTAGGTATGCTTGCACCGGCTTTATTGTTATTCGCACGCTTGTTGCAGGGTTTAAGTGTCGGCGGTGAATATGGTTCTAGTGCCACCTACTTAACTGAAATGGCCGGAAAAAATCATCGCGGGTTCTTCTCAAGTTTTCAGTATGTGACTTTAATTTCAGGACAGTTACTGGCACTTTGCGTTCTGATTATTCTACAACGCACTTTAACTGAAGGTCAGCTTTCTGAATGGGGCTGGCGTATTCCTTTCGCTATTGGGGCATTGTTAGCCGTTGTGGTGTTCTGGATTCGTCGTGGTTTAGTGGAAACTCAATCCTCAAAAGAAGCTCAGGAACAGGCAAAAACAGGTGGTCCAAAATCAAGTGCCTTGGCTCTATTTACCAAATATCCGAAACAAGTCTTTACCGTGATTATGCTGACTGCGGGCGGTACTTTAGCTTTCAATACGTTCACGACTTATTTACAAAAATACCTGGTTAATACTTCAGGTTTTGAAAAGACCACAGCGACTGAAATCACCACATTGGCTATTTTTGTGTTTATGTTGCTGCAACCTGTAGTGGGTGCATTGTCCGATAAAATCGGCCGTAAACCGATCATGATTGCCTTTGGTGTACTGGGCGTATTGTTCACCATTCCAATCTTTAATGGTTTGGGTTCAACCAGCAACCCAACCACAGCATTTATGCTCTGCATGAGTGGTATGGTCATTGTAACTGGCTATACGGCCATTAATGCCGTGGTTAAAGCGGAACTGTTCCCTGCACATATTCGTGCATTGGGTGTAGCTCTTCCTTATGCGATTGCCAATACCTTGTTTGGTGGTACCGCAGAACTGGTTGCGCTTAGCTTTAAAAATGCAGGTCATGAAAACTACTTCTTCTACTACATTACCTTCATGATTGGCTTGTCTTTAATTACCTATATCTTTATGAAAGACACCAGAAAACATAGCATGATTACCGACGACTAAATACGCAATCTTAGTTGAATCATGATCTAAAAAAGCTTTCCAGATGGTCACATTTGGAAAGCTTTTTTATAGGATATATACAGTGCGAAGATCGTTAAAAAAACAGGCTTATGGCATACTGAATGGAATAATAACGCCGGGAACTTTTGAAGATGAACAAGAGATATCAATTGCTGGGTTTAGGTTTGCTTGCGCTTGGACTGACTGCCTGTCAAAGTACGCCGCGCCAATACAACGGTAATGTCGGCTATCAAATTGAAAGTCAGTCTTCAGATCGAGCAACATTGGCTTATACTTTGGCCATTCGACAAAACCAGAAAGTAGATGAACAGAAGTTACAACGTGCTTGTCAAAAAGTATTAGGCTTAAACAAACAATATCAGTTAACGATACTTAGTATTAATGAAATTGCCAATCCGGAAATACAGACACCCCACTATGGCCGTCAACTGGGTCAAAGTCGCACCAGCTTAAGTCTGAGCAACACTCCAGATTTGTATAACAGCGAAGATATGGCCACTCGCCAAGCTTTAGAAGCGCGTCCAAGTACCTTAAGCGTGGTGCGTTACACCTGCTCTTAAACCTTACTAACCTAGACAAAAATAAGACGCTATTTATAGCGTCTTATAAAAACTGACATTACGAAATTCTTTAGATTCATCCAGATCTGGCCATGTGGTCGCACTGCGTTCATCCAGTTTTTGATAGTTTGGATGACTAAAATTTTTCACCCGGCTATCTGCTACCCATACCTCTGGCGCAAATTTTAAAAATTCATCCAGAAAAAAGCGGTTGCACTGATCGTAGAGCACATCTGCGGCTAACAGTACATCCACCTGTTCTGCTTTATACAGATCATCCAGATATTCCAGTTCGACATCATTCAATTCTGCATTGGCACGACAGGCATCCAGACTGACTTGATCTATATCACAACAGATCACCCGCTTAGCGCCTGCCATTTTTGCGGCAATTGCGACCACGCCCGATCCAGCACCAAAGTCAAGTACAACCTTGTCTTTAACATGATGCGGTTCAGCTAAGAGCCACTGTGCCATCGCCAAACCAGATGCCCAACAGAAAATCCAGTATGGCGTATCGTTCCAGATACGGCGAATCACCTCATCATCCAAGCGATCGGTGGGAAATACAGGAGGAATCAGCCACAGTGAAATTGGGGTTTCAGGCAATTGCTGGGCAAGCAACTCACAACCGGGGATCACCTCATGTAAGGCTTGAATAAGATGTTCTGGCGCTTTGGGGAATTGGAAAGTACAGCTCATTGAATTTTTATTCGTTTTAGATTTCTGAAGTGAAGAAATACTTTTTTTCAAACATAAATATTAATTCACAGTGAAAATCCCCTCTCCTTCAAGGAGAGGGTTAGGGAGAGGTTAAAAAGCCCCTCATCCCAGCCTTCTCCCTGAGCCGTATACGGCGCAAGAGAAGGAGATATAGGCATTAACCTAAAGCCTTCTCAGCCGCTTCAACCGTTTGACGAATCAAAGTGGTAATGGTCATAGGGCCTACACCACCTGGAACAGGTGTATACGCAGAAGCCACTTCTTCAATACCGACCAATTGGATGTCACCAACACCGCCGCCATCACGTGGATGGAAACCAGCATCAACAACCACAGCACCTGGTTTAATCCAGTCTTTTTGAATCAGTTCAGCTTTACCTACTGCACCGACAATAATGTCTGCTTGTTTAACAAAGCTTGCAAGATCTTGTGTACGTGAATGACAGATGGTCACAGTCGCATTTGCTTCAAGCAACATTGCAGCCATTGGTTTACCCAAAATCGCAGAACGACCCACAACTACCGCATGTTTACCTGCGATTTCGATGTTGTTTTCTTTCAAAATAGTCATGATGCCTGCAGGAGTCGCAGAACCATATGCTGCTTCGCCCATTGCCATACGGCCGAAACCTAAGCAAGTTACGCCATCAACGTCTTTTGCCAGTGAAATGGCATCAAAGCATGCACGCTCATCAATTTGCGCTGGAACAGGGTGCTGAAGCAAAATACCGTGAACATCAGGATTGGCATTTAATTTTTCAATTTCAGCAAGTAACTGTTCAGTTGTGGTTTCTTTGCCTAACTCAACTTTTAATGAATCCATACCGACACGACGGCAAGCATTTCCTTTCATACGTACATAAGTTGCAGATGCGCCATCGTCACCCACCAAAATAGTCGCAAGGATTGGAGTACGACCTGATTTTGCCTTTAACGCTTCTACGCGAGTTAACAAATCAGCTTCAATTTGCTTTGCCAATGCACGACCATCTAAAACTAATGCCACGGCACTTCTCCCAAGTGTTGATATGAATCAATTTCGCACATTCTACATGAATATTTTAAATATTTTCCGTTATATGCTGCTTTTCTGCACATCTGCATAAATCTACTATTGTTTTTTTTTCAGGGCTTGATAATATACGCAGCAACAAGAGATGGCGGGGTGGCAGAGTGGTCATGCAGCGGACTGCAACTCCGTGTACGCCGGTTCGATTCCGACCTCCGCCTCCAATCTTGTAAAGCCCGAGTGGTGAAATCGGTAGACACAGGGGATTTAAAATCCCCCGCCCACAAAGCGTGCCAGTTCGAGTCTGGCCTCGGGCACCATTTTAATACTTCTTGAAATGGCGCAATAAAGAACCCAGCGTTAAGCTGGTTTTTTTATGCCTGAAATTTAGTTTAGGCAGGCAACCCTCTCAGAATGATCAAAAAAATCATCCTTACCTCAGTTCAAGCATTGCGTTGCAAATAACCTTGCAAACCTGCATCCAGCTCTTGTTGCAAATGTGCCGGCTGTAAAATTTTCAGATAGGGCACCCAATAACGCACCAATGGATGCAACTCTTTCTGATGCCGAATCTGACAGCTAATCAGCAATTCCCCTGTTTGCGATTCCTCTAAAATCATTTGTTCCGGAAAAATTCGGCGTTGCTTAAAATAAATCGCAGCATCCGGATGTACAGATAAAACCACTTCCTGTTTTTGGTGCTGAAACCAAATACCATCCTCATCTTTTAATTGTTGTAGTACAGCCTGATCATGTTCAAATTGTGCAAGCCGATGGCTACAGATAATTTTTTCAATACGCCCCAGACGGTAAACACGCAGCTCCTGCTTGCGTACAGCCGCCAGATACCAGTTACCCATGTGATGAATTAATCGATAGGGTTTTACCACCCGCATTTGATCTCTGTAAAATAAAGCAACTTGCTGTCTTTTTTGAATGCTTCCAGTGAGCAGCTTAAAATGTTCAGCATACTGCGTGTTATCTTCAAAATTGTAGCCTTTGGCAGAAAAAACCAGACTGGACCGATTATCGAACAGTTCTCTTAAAAAAGAGATATCTAAAGAGGGATAAAGATTCTGAATGCCAGACAACTGGGCAAAATTTTGAATATCCTGTAATTTAAAGCGTCCTAAATAGGAAGAATCCAGGTAAAACTTTTTGGTTTTAGTGTCATGAATAAGTGGAAGATAAGAATTTAAACGATCAAAATCACGCTCTATGGTTCGGCTACTGACCCGAAATTCAAGCGCCAATTCGTGTACGCTCAGCTGATGTCCTACATTAAGCTTCGTCAATATACGGGCCAAACGTTCTGCAAGACGCTCATGTGTTGAAGGATTACCCTTCATAAAACCCCTCTTTGTACTTTGCAGCACAACGCTTAAATCGCGTAAAATTATTCAATTATGAAAAAATTATACCGTCAATTAAAAACGTGTTTCTGGCTATTTTCTCCAACTTAAGGCTAATAGATTTGCTTGAAACGGTTATTTAACCGCACGTCTCCGACGGCTTTTTTTGCCTTTACCATTTAGGCGTTCAACATAACGTTCCAGATGCAGCATGGCTTTATAAAACTGATGCAAATTAGAAGGCAATACCTGATTGCAAATAATGGCCTTATGCAATCTTTTCAAGGCACGTAAACCATGTTCAGATGTATAAGGAGCTGAAACTATTTTCATAATAGACTTCCTTTTATTACATGACATTTAAATTAATACCAATCACTTCAGTCGGATTATTTTAAAGTTTAATCTACCTTCTGGTTCTGACAGGTTGTGTCGAACAATCGACATTTTTTACCATTTTTTAAACTTTATGACGTTTTTTCTATACATTAATTTAAATTACTTATCATTTTTTATTACATGCAAAATAAAAGCCAACATCTGTTGGCTTTTATTTTATTTGAAGCTGGAATGGTTAGATGATTTCCACCACGACTTTACCGATATGTTCACCAGTATCCATCAGCGCATGTGCATCCTGAATCTGGTCAAACTTGAAAGTTTTATAAATCATAGGCAAGCATTCACCTTTTGCCCATAGCGGCGCAACCGTTGCTTGTAAGCCTTGAGCAATTTCAGCTTTTTCCGCAGTGTTACGCGCACGCATGGTTGAACCGGTAATGGTCAAACGTTTCATCATAATTTGACCCAGTTTCACCTCTTTGGCTTTTGCCCCACCCAAGAAAGCGATATAGACCAGACGACCATCACGACGCAACAAGTTCAGGTTTTTTTCCAGATATGGCGCACCCACCATATCTAAAATCACATCGACACCGCCATTGTCGGTTTGCTCGTTAATCACTTGCTCGAAATCTTGAGTTTTATAATTAATAGCCGTGGTTAAATCAGAAATCGCTGCAACTTTTTCATCTGAACCCACAGTGGCAAAAGTTTTGATGCCGAGTGATTTACACAGCATCAAAGCAGTCGTTCCAATTCCGCTCGTTCCTCCATGCACCAGTACCGTTTCCCCTGCTTTAGCTCTACCCATCTGGAACACATTTGCCCACACGGTAAAGAAGGTTTCAGGAATAGCCGCAGCCTGTACAAAGCTCACGCCTTCATGGATATTCAAAGTCTGGCTTTCTGGCACCACGCAATATTCTGCATATCCGCCGCCATTGGTCAGACCGCAGACTTGATCACCTACTTTAAACTTAGTAACTTCACTTCCTACCGCTTCAACAATACCGGCAACTTCCAGACCCGGCACAGGCGTTACCCCTTTAGGCATTGGATACAAGCCTTGGCGCTGCAAAATGTCGGGACGGTTAATGCCAAAGGCATGCACTTTCACCAGGACTTCATCTGCTTTAGCTTCAGGTACCGCAACAGTTTCGTAAGCGAGTTTATCCACGCCGCCCGGTTCAGTGATGATGACTTGTTGCATAGTCGCTTGTGACATAGTTTCTTCCTGATCTATTCATTACTTTTTAAGATTTACCGCCCTATTTGAACATAGAAACAGCCGGGAATGAATAAGCATGGACTTATGTATAATTTCCTCACTATTTAGCAGAATGATATGAGATTGAGCATGGCAACCATTCAAAAAGCTGAAATGCAGGATATAGAGTCTATCTTAGATATCTGGCTCAATGCTTCCCTACAGGCACATGATTTTATTCCTGCTGCTTACTGGGAAAAGCAGTTGATTCCGATGCGTGATCTTTACCTGCCTTTAGCCGAAAATTATGTGATCAAGGACAATCAAACTGTCGCAGGTTTTGCATCATTATTGAAATCAGAAGCGGTGCTGGCTGCACTTTTTATTGCACCTCATCAGCAAGGCTTGGGATATGGTGCCGCCTTGATTTATTTTTTTAAGCAGCAATGTGATGAATTGCATTTAAATGTCTATACTGAAAATACCGCAGCGGTAAACTTTTATCAGCAGCAGGGCTTTAAAACCATCAGCCAAGCAATGGACAAAAACACCGGTCATGCAGAATTAAGTATGACTTGGTCCAAGCCTTAATTGGGAAAATATCAGGAAAGTTTATGTCAGTCGCCATCGAATATAATGAAAATAACTTTAGTGACTATGAATGGTTTGATGGGTTTGCAATGATTCGCTTTTATGCAGACTGGTGTGCGCCTTGCGTGCAGAACTTTCCAATCTTTGAACAATGTGCGCTGCAAATGTCAGCACGACATAACAATATTAAATTCGGCAAAGTGAATGTAGATCAATCCCCCATTCTGACTTTGCGCTATAACGTGTATGGCCTACCTTCAACCTTGATTTTTTATCGTGGACAAGTTGTGAAACGCATTGCTGGTGTGAAAAGCCTTGCTGAGCTTAACACCATCATTGAACAGGTCATTTTTGAACAAATCACTCATTAATTCAGCTTATTCCGAAGATGATTTATTCGGCAGCACCACAAATTGCATTAGAAATTTACGCACCAATGGCAGTACCACCAGAATCAGTGGAAATGCCATCAGCCATGACAAGCTCCATGCATGTAGCCACAGAGAAAAGAAGCCGTCGACAAAGCCTTTATTCAACAGCATGTTAAAACAGGAAATTGCGCCGCTCATAATGCCAGACAGGATAAGTGGCATCAGCCAAGTCAAATGTTTTGGGTGAAATTTTGGGAGATTATTTTTCATCATTTAACCTAATCTTTTTAAATCGTGAATCGAATTACATACGTGCAATTTCTACTGCTGCCTGATCAATCTTTCCGGAAATTTCACGGATTTGCTCTGGGTTCAGTTCAGTATGCTGAATCTTCAGGCGCAATGAAGTTTTCAGGTTTTCCATCGCACGTTTAATATCGACATAGTGTTCGTTGTTCTGGATTTGCTTACGCGTATTAAAGCGGTCGAGGATTTTTTTTACTGCTTCCTGATTCTCTTCAAGGTGTTGAAGACCCGTAGGTGTAATACGGTATTGCTTACGATCATCGGCACTCAGTTCAGCCTGAGTATATTGATGTTCTTCGAGATAGTTGATGGTTGGACAGATGGTGCCTGTACTCGGCTTATAGTTGCAACCGACCAGTGATGCTACGTCTTTAATGATGTCATAGCTAAATTTTGGGGATTGGGCAATGAAATGCAGTACCAACAGCTTCATTTGTCCTGCTTCAAACAGGCGTTTACGTGGTGTTAGTGTACTTTCACTGTTCTCGATAGGATTGGAATTTGGCACTACTAAGATATCTCTTAATATTAACTAAGATATATCTTAATTAAAAATTCAATAAGTATCAAATAAAATTTAAACCGTGTAATATTTAACCATAATAATTATTTTGAGTTATTTTAATGGGGAAAATCAGAGATATACTTTCAGCTGGCATGACAGCATCAGAACGAAAAGAAGTGCAGCAAGCTCTTAGACAATTGAGCGAATTACATGGAAAGCTTTCAGCCACTTATACGCTCGCAGATAATTTAGAACACATTACAGATGGACGTACCGCAGCTGCTAAATTGATTAAAAGTGAAATTGAATCACTACAGCTAGAAATTCAATAAGTTAAAGATCTTAAGAGACAACTAAATTCAGAAATTTCAGAATTATTAGATTTAAAAAATAAAGTTAGCTCTTTAAAAGAGTTACTGGAATATCAATATGATGATGGTGTTACAACCGAACAAACTTTGAAGGAGTTACTAAACCCTGAAAATCTTGCCAATTTATACAATGAAGCAGATAAGCTAAAAGATGAATTCAACAAGTATTTCTCTCCAAATGAAGACGAAGAATTAAGCCACAGCCAAAAACTGGAGAAACTATCTGCAAAAGCACGAGACTTACATACTTATCTTTTCAATAATGAAGTCACTGTAGAAGGTATAGAAACTTCACGCGAACAAGCTATAAGAAAAAAATACAAAGAAATAGATGACTTCTATGACAATATATTCGTTGACGAAACTAATGAAGCTGGTGAAAAAACTTCATCATATTCAACTATGTTTGATACGCAAAAGGCAGCACTAGATAAATTCTATTTGAAAATTTTTGGTGACAAAGAAAACCAATCTTTAGAGCAAGTCTTAACAAAAAGATTAGAAACTCTTGAATCAACTGAAAAAGAAGCTTTAAAAGTTTTAAATCAGGCGAGCAATGCTGGACTAGCTGGTGGATTCCATGAGAAAGGTAATCAAGCAAAAGATAATAAAAGGAATAATCTCTATGTATTTATAGGTTCTTTAGTTCTATTGGCGACATTCAATTTCTTTACAATTGACTTCGATAATCTTGATAAAATCACTATAACATCCATAACAGTTAGATTAATCCTTAATATTCCCCTCATCTGGATCGCTACAGTCGCCAATCTTAATCTCAATAGATATTCTAAATTAGAACAAGAGTATGGCCATAAAGAAGCTTTGGCACGTTCATTTGAGAAATATAAAGCTGAAATCAAAAACCTAAATGCTCATAGTGAAGAATCTATTTATCTACAAGCTAAGTTATTAGATATTAATTTAGAAGCATTCAGAAAAAATCCAGCTGATGGAATGGAAAGTGTAAAGTCTGACTCAATTTTAGAGAAGCTTATTCCAACTCTTGAAAGACCTAAAAAAACACTCGAAGAATCCTAAATAGAAGAACCCGCCTTTCAGCGGGTTTTTTAAATCAATTCAATCTATTAAAGACGAACCAATTCCACTATCTTCTCAGCCAATTCTTCAACAGACTCTTGCGTGAAGCTTACATCTGTGCCTTCCGCAACAGTAGTAATCACTGCAATACCTGTTTCACGAAGAAGTACAACTCGCGAAGCATCAAGATCAGCTTTTGCAATCGCTACAATACCTTGTTGAAGCAACAGGTTTTCAAGCGCTTGCGCATTTTCCAATGCTTTTGCAGATACTGTAATTGATGCAGGCTTTTGACCCAAACGTGCCGCACGGTCTTCCGCTGTTACCGGATTGCTATGAGCAGTCCATTCAACAGACTCTTCCACCATACCCGCACCAATCGTGACGTTGTTCAAACGATCAATGAAGATAAACGAACCGGTGTAACGGCTGTCCTGATAACGGTCAAATACCACTGGCGCATCAAATTCAACAGTCACATTGGCAATCGCATTCAAATCAAGCTGTTCAACCTGCATTTGCTCAAGTGTATTTACATTGGTACGGAAGTTAATGCCAGTCACTTTGGCAGGAACAGTTTGCGTACCAATTTTAATGTTATACAACTTGCCAAGCACAAGCGGTTGATCCGCCATCCATACCACGGTCGCTTTAACCGAACGTGAAATAGCAGGAACACCCTGATCTGCACGAATCAACATATTACCGCGTGATACGTCAATTTCGTCATTTAGCGTTAATGTCACCGCTTGACCTGCAAATGCATGTTCAAGGTTGCCATCAAAAGTCACGATTTCTTTAACCGTTGAAGACTTACCCGATGGTAAAGCAACAACTTTATCACCCACGTTGATTTCACCCAGCGCAATGGTACCTGCGAAACCACGGAAGTCGAGGTTCGGACGGTTGACGTATTGCACAGGGAAACGGAAATCACGTTTCGCAGTATCACGGTTAATTTCAACCGACTCAAGCGTACCCATTAGGGTTTCGCCCTTGTACCATGGCGTATTTTCAGACTTGTTCACCACGTTATCGCCATTCAATGCAGAAATAGGCGTAAAGATGATGTTGCTTGGCTTACGGTCGCCTAATTGGCTTACGAAGTTGGCATAGTCGGCCTGAATTTCATTGAAGCGTGCTTCAGAGAATTCCACCAAGTCCATTTTGTTGATCGCAACGATAATGTTCTTAATGCCAAGCAAGCTTGCAATGTAAGTATGACGACGGGTCTGGGTTTGCACGCCATAACGCGCATCAATCAGAATAATCGCAAGGTCACAGGTAGACGCACCTGTCGCCATGTTACGGGTGTACTGCTCATGTCCCGGAGTATCGGCAATGATGAACTTACGTTTTTCTGTAGAGAAATAACGATACGCCACATCAATGGTAATCCCCTGCTCACGCTCAGCTTGCAGACCATCAACAAGTAACGCCAAGTCAGGTGCATCACCCGTTGTACCCACTTTTTTAGAGTCACGGGTTACGGCTTGCAATTGATCTTCATAAATCAATTTTGAATCGTACAGCAGACGACCAATTAAAGTCGATTTACCATCATCCACGTTACCGCAAGTCAGGAAACGTAGCAGGTCTTTATTTTCATGTTGTTTTAAATACGCCAGGATATCCTGACTAATCAATTCTGATTGATGAGACATCGCTCACAGCTCCACATATTCTTTAGAAATCGGTTGTTTTGAATCTCTTTTTAATCTCCCTAAATCCCTCTTTAATAAAGAGGGACTTTATCTCCGTTCTGATTTAGGAGTTCCCCCTCTTTTTAAAGAGGTGAGCAGCATTGCTGCGCAAGGGGGGAGATTAAATTAGAAGTAACCTTCCTGCTTTTTCTTTTCCATCGAGCCTGCTTCATCATGGTCAATCATACGACCTTGACGTTCAGAACTGGTGGCCAAAAGCATTTCCTGGATAATTTCCGGCAAGGTGTTTGCAGTTGATTCAACCGCGCCCGTAAGCGGGTAACAACCTAAAGTACGGAAACGTACCGATTTCATTTGTGGAACTTCACCTTCTTTTAAAGGCATACGTTCATCATCAACCATAATCAGCGTACCGCTACGTTCAACCACAGGACGTTCTGCAGCCAAATAAAGTGGTACTAATGGAATACTTTCCAAATAGATGTATTGCCAGATATCAAGCTCAGTCCAGTTTGATAACGGGAACACACGAATACTCTCGCCTTTGTTCACTTTACCGTTGTAAAGATTCCAAAGTTCAGGACGCTGGTTTTTCGGGTCCCAACGGTGCTTGCTATCACGGAACGAATATACACGTTCTTTGGCACGTGATTTTTCTTCATCACGGCGCGCGCCACCAAAAGCAGCATCGAACTTGTATTTATCCAAAGCCTGTTTTAAGCCCTGGGTTTTCATGATGTCGGTATATTTAGAGCTACCATGATCAAATGGATTGATCCCGGCATCTTTACCTTCTTTATTTTGATGCACGATCAAATCGAAACCATGGGTTTTCGCCATGTTGTCACGGAATTTGATCATATCTTTAAACTTCCAGCCTGTATCGACATGCAATAGCGGGAATGGAAGTTTTGCAGGATAGAATGCTTTTAAAGCAAGATGCAGCATTACTGCAGAATCTTTACCAATGGAATACAACATAACCGGATTTTCAAATTCGGCAGCCACTTCACGGATAATGTGAATACTCTCAGCTTCAAGCTGTTTAAGATGAGTAAGTCTTTCCTCATTTATGGACATTGACAACACCAGCTCAGATCAACGTGTACTTATTACACTTTTAAAAATATATATATTCATTATAAAGATTTAGTTATCTCAACTATTGCTTGTTTTATTATATTGATATGCAAATTTGTCATATAAAGCTTATCTAATAATAAGTATAAGTTTTTATTAATTGTGATCTTAAATGTAGAAATCGCATTGTAGCTAGATACACTGCCTGCAACAACTCAACATTAAAATGTACAAAATATCAGCTGATTGTTAATTCGTCTAACTCATATATTTTCTTGAACCGCAAAATTGCATAGAGTAGCCCACCTCTCTCCTATCGCTGCTCTCCATTACATTATGCTGATGCTAGACCGTACTATTGAAACCGTAAAATCCCGCCTGGAAGATGCACAACTTGCCGGCTTTATCTATCAGCACAACGATCATTTACTGGTTCTGCAAGAACCTTTGAATGATGATGGTTCAGTCCTGAATAACTTTGTTCAGCATGAGCTCACTGCCGACCAGATTGGGCTGCAATTTGGTCTTAGACTTTCGGATAACGATTTTGATTTTTTGCTAGGTGTCACCCACAGTAACCAGGATCGCAGTTATGAAATTGGGGCAGGAAATCTCAAGGCCGATCAAAAAGCCTTTAACCTGCTTTATGCCTTTTATAACTATCCCAAAGCATTTTACCTGATCAGCCTGCCCCTGACCGCGAATAGCTCACAACTTGAAGAAACAATTGAAAATCAATTGTTCAATCAGCCCAAATTAGATTTCCTGAATACTGCCATTAAAACCAATCCAATGGGTCAACAAGTCAACTGGATGAAAAGCTTTATCGTGCAACAAGCGCTGGATATGAAAGTCCGTATTCAAACCTCTTTGCTTTAATCGCAATTCTTTACGCTATCTATTATGCATCGGCTTAGATCTACAAGATTAAGCCTTACAGCGAACTCAAGAGAAAATTTTTCAATTTTAGACTCACAACAGATTGAATTTAAATAATTTTTTCCAATTCAAGAAGTATAGTTTCAGCAACTGCATTTTCAATTTGGGTTGAATAAATTTTATACAATTAGCCTGCATAAACCTACTTGAGTAATGCCTGTAGCACGTTAAATTATCTGCTGATATGGCCTATATAGAGCATAATAATGACTCACTCTATCTACCCGTGCCTGTGGTTTGAAAAAAGTGCTCAAGCAGCCTTTGAATGGTATTGCTCTATTTTTCCGCATAGTCACATGATTGAAGCAAATGAGTATGCGGCAAAAGCAGACTTTGCAGGCGTGCCATTTCTAGGAATTAACGGGGGTCCTGGTTTTCACCCGAATCCGTCCATTTCCTTTATGGTGGTTTGTGAAAGCAAGCCTGAGATCGATCACCTGTGGAATCAATTGATCGAGAGTGGCTCTACTTTAATGGCATTGGGAAAATATGACTGGAGTGACTATTACGGTTGGTTACAAGACCAATATGGTTTTAGCTGGCAGCTCTATTTAGGCAAGTTATCCGATGTCAATCAACAAAAAATTATCCCTACCCTGATGTATTGCGGTGCATATCAGGGGCAATGTCAGGCTGCATTGAATTTCTATCAAAGCTTATTCAAAAGCTTTCGGACTCAAGGCATTTTGAAATATAGCGAGGGTGAATATATCGGACAAGTAAAACATGCCCAAGTGATCGCCAATCATTTTACCCTGATGGCTATGGACAGTGGCATTCCCCAGCCCTTTGAATTTAATGAAGCCGTATCGTTGATCATTGAATGTGAAGACCAGGTCGAAATTGATTATTACTGGAATAACATCACGCTAAAAGGTAGCGAGAACCAATGTAGCTGGTGTAAAGATCAGTTTGGGGTGAGCTGGCAAATTCACCCTGAAAATTTGAGTGAAATTCTGAAGCAGAATCCTCGTGCACAAGCTGCAACCTTTAAAATGAAAAAGTTAGTAATTCATGATCTGCTATACGCCTGATCACACTGCAACCGGATGACTTAAAAATAAAAAAAGCTATCAAACCATTAATATTTTTAATAATTGAATAACTAATACAAGCGAGCATAACAATGAATAATTTAAAAAATGCCTACCAAAAAAAGTTTACGCGTTGTCTTTATTGGAGCTTAAGCTGTCTACCCTTTTCTACATATGCTGCAGATTTCGTGCAAATCAAACAGCACCCTATTGATGCAATTGTGCAGCAAAATATGACACAAAAATCAGTCATGCAGCCATTCAAAAAAACCGGCAAGATCGATCAGATGCGTATTATGCATATCGATATTGACTATGTGTATGATAAAGATAAAGCACAGCAGCAAAAAAATATCCGAAGCTTGATCCAAAGGATTAACCTGATTCAACCGAATACCATTTTTTTGCAAGCCTTTGCAGATCCCGATGCCAATGGTTCAGCCGATCAGGTGTACTTTAAAAACCGCCACATCCCCACCAGAGACAATCTTTTTCCTGTTTTGGTCAGCCAGATTCGTAGCAAAACCCAAGTCAAGCATGTTTATGCCTGGCTACCTTTAATGTCATGGGAATTTCCAAAAAGTTATAAACTGACTTATGTTTCACATAATGAAGGTGGAAAACAGGGCTATATTCGGGTCTCACCATTTGATCCGCAAAATCTTAAATACGTTTCCGAGATTTATTTGGATTTTTTCAAATCAAATATAGTAGATGGTGTCCTTTACCATGATGATGTCACGCTAAACGATTATGAAGACAGCTCGGCTCCAGCGCAAAGTACGTATCAGGCTTGGGGATTTAGTGCAGATCAATTATTAAAACAACCTCGGCAAACCAAACAATTACAATTTGCAAAATTCAAAACAGCATATCTGGATCAATTTGCAGCAGGCATTACCAAAATCGTGAAACAGCAACAACCTCATCTACTGACTGCTCGGAATATGTATGCGCCGGTAGTATTAGAGCCTCATAGTGAAAACTGGTTTAGCCAATCCATGCCAAGTACTTATCAATATTATGACTATAACGCCATTATGGCGATGCCTTATATGGAAGAAGCGGATGACCATCAACAGTTCTATTTAGACCTTATCCAACGTTCAAAAAAATACGACCCAGATTTGAGCCATACGATCTTTGAACTTCAAGCGTTGAATTGGCGAAATAATCGGAAACTTTCTACAGAAGAAATTGTGGATACAATCAAGTTTCTAGAAAAACATGGGGTAAAACATATTGGTTATTACCCCGATGATTTTGTACAGGAACATCCTCAGCCTGCTAAGCTGAAATCCGCTTTTTTAACTGGTGATTAGTTTCAACGAATTCCAGTAACCCTTTATTATTATAATAAAGGGTTAAATTCCTGGCTTGTTGCATGTTGATAATATCTGCCGTATTGACTTTAAAACTGCTGGCAAGTTGCGGTAGTGCGACTGCTACTGGATTTCTTCTACGATCCTTACCTGAAAAGCGAACCCAGTTATAAGTTGCCCAAAGCAATAGCACACCAATGAAGCCTAGAATCATCACCACAATATTCATTAAACTTAATTGGCTATCGGGTTGAGCTTGTATAACCAGTTGCTGATAAATCGTTTGACTCTCGAACCACCAGAAAAATATGGTTAATACCGGCATAAATAACCACATAAACACCAACCAACCCACGATTTGCAAACTGTATCCCACACTTTTATTACGTACATATTCGGGCTGATCTATATACTCTGGTAGCTCTAATTTTGACTCATCTTCAATTAAATAATATTTATATACTTTAGTCATTTTCTGGTGCTCCTCTAAATCCACGATCTGGACTTACCCAGCGTGCACGTTTTTGAGTCTTGAAAATCGTTTTCGGTAATGCAATCACTGTTGTCAACATGGTCAGAATCCAGAAGAACAGTGGATACCAAATGACCCAAAAATAGTTTCTAAACATGCGGGCTTTATCATAGGGTTTATCAATGCATAAACTCACGAAGAATTGAATCAGGCAAGTTAAACCCAAAATAATCCCGTACCATTGTGGAAAGAGTGATTGAATTGCCCACTCTCCAGGTAAAGGAAAAAACAGACCATATAGATATAGGATAATAATTCCAAACATCACATATGCCCAAACCACACTGATAATGGACTCCAGTGCAATAGGCCACATACGGCGTCGATTCCACTTAAATAAACTCGGTAAATAAGCAAATAAAACTTCTACTCCTCCTTGTGCCCAACGCAAACGCTGTTTCCACAGGCCCTTGAAGGTTTCAGGCATATAGATGTAGCACAATGCTTTGGGGACATATTGCAAATCCCAGTGATCGAACTGTAAACGCCATGACACATCGATATCCTCTGTGATCATGTCATCACGCCAATATCCAATCCGGTCTAGCGCCGTTTTCCGAAAACCGACTATTGCGCCTGAAACAGTGAAGATTCGCCCATAGGTGCGTTGTGCACGTTTAATTAATCCAATAATAGAAGAGAATTCGCCGACCTGAATTTTACCCAGAATACTGGAACGGTTCAGAATACGTGGATTCCCCGTGACTGCCCCTACCCGAGGGTAATGGGTTAAATGATGCATCATCCATACCACAGCATGCGGATGGATTAAGGCATCCCCATCTATACACACCAGATATTCATTTTGACTCACCATTGCTCCGGCACGTAAAGCATAGGCCTTGCCTTGGTTTTCAGCCAAATGAACCACTCTGAGTTTCGGATATTTTTGCAAAAGCTCATCTAGAATTTCAGCAGTTTTATCTCGGCTACCGTCATTGACCGCAATCACTTCAAATTCTGGATATTGAGTTTGCATGGCAAATTTGATGGTGTCTCTAATCTGCATTTCTTCATTGAAGCAAGGAATAATAATGCTGCATCCATGTTCACTTGGCTGCGGTAAAGAAGATTTTCTACGTTCATGTTTTAAATAGAACCAAATTCCGCCTGCGATCCATAGCCAAGCCATAAATAATGGGTAAAAAAAGGCAAAACCAAAATATATATCACTGATTTGCAATAAACTGGAGTCTCCCATTACTTCCTCCCCTTCGCAGTATTATTTTCATATGGATTACGATAAGTGAGTGGACTGGTATTAATACTCAGTTCTTGATAAAGATGCTCTTGAACTTGCTGTCCAGCATTCAATTGATAATTATTAATTCCAATTTTTTGTACGGATAATTTTTTGAGTTCTTGATAATATTGCGAATACTCTTTCCAATCGCTTCTTTTCGCATTCTGATTTACTGTAAAACTCACAATTAAATACTGTTTTTGCAGAGCGTTTAATTTTTCGAGTTGTTTTTCTATTGCTCTAAATATTCCAGTATCTTTAACCGGATCGAATTCAATATAAAGAAAATCGTTATTATTTAAACTATATTCCATCAAAGGCATTAATCCATCTACATGTTTATCCTTTAATGTAATTTTCAAAACAGTTTGATAGTTATTACTGATATTGGTGTAATATCTTGCCTGTTTTTTAGCTTGCTCTTTTATATCAAAAACCTGCTTTATTTTTTGAGCACATTGCGCATCCCAGGTCTTTTGCTGTATCGCACAGTCGAGTTCATCTCCAGTATCGATCATTAAGCCTTCAATTGAAGAATTATACTTAACTAATTCCGAAGTTAAATCTGCAAAATTAAGTCCCTGTTTTGTTTGTAAACTGATCGGTAATTCAGCATATACCCGATTACCCACACGGGTACGTGCCTGCCAAACCGTACGGTTGAGTAAATCTTTGCGCATGCCCAATTGACGATTGGGGAAATAGGCAACATCTATTTTTCCATCACCATTCTCATCCCCTACGGTTTTTAATAAAATGGTATTGGTTTGTAATGCACTAACCTGATCTAAAAATTGACCAAGTTTTTGATCAAAAATTTTATTATTGGGACTGACCATTTCAGCCAGATCAAAACGGATATAGCTTCTACGCTGTTTATGGATATCACTTGCAAAAGTTAAGAAATCCAGCATTTCTGCATGCAACATTTCAGGGGTTGGATTATTCATTACCAGTGCACGTTGATAGGTTTGTCCCGAATCAGCCAAGGTGGACATACTGCCCAGGCTAAATGACATAGGCAAACCTGCCTTTGCTGCAAGCACCTCAGTTTCCTTGGTCACCGCACCATAAGGCCAGAATATCGCCCTTGTATCTGTTCCTAATTCAGTATCTAAAATTTTCTTTGACTGTTTCAAATCAGCCAATACCCGCTTTTGATAGGCCTGATCTGATTCATAACGTTGATATTTTGGTAAGAATTGACGTGTAATTGCCGCAGGCTGCATACTATTTTGTGGATTAGCAAGTATGCCCTTATGCATATTGTCCGAATGTGAAACAAACTCTACCAGGCCTGAGCGTTGCATTTCCCGCATCTGATCCCAACTCATTAAGCTGTTTTGACCATAGGCCTCATAGGCATCTTTGGTATTCCCGTTAATCCAGCTCGTTGGAATAGCAAAAGCAGCAAAATATTTATACTGTTTCAATAATGGGAAAACGCGGGTATAACTACTGAGTGCTCCATCATCGAAGCTCAATAGCACTGATTTTTTAGGTAATCGCTTTTTCTTTTCCCGAGCATCCCACACATCTTGCAAACTGATTGTTTGCCAGCCTTCCTGTTTTAACCAGGCGAAATAGCGTCCTAAATTCTTAGTACTGATTGCATAAAGGTCCCGATCTCCTTGGCGCGCAACATCATCTCGAACATCATGAAAAGTAATGGTAACAAATAAATTATCAGGTATTTCAGTGGTATTTTTAGTTATATTTTGAGCAAAACCCGTCGCTGGAACGGCAAATACCGTTACCATGACAGCAGAAAGTAAGATTTTCATCACTTGTTTCATTAAAAGAGTCCTTTAAAGCCCACTGTTGCATAAGTTTTTTCTTCATCTTCACCATCATAAGGGTGAGTTCCCCACCCTATGCCATAGTTCAGACTCCATGTCCGAGAAATCTGCCAATCATGTCCATAAAAAACGTTATAAATTGGCTTCGCGGAATAATTATCTTGTCCAAAAGTCCCAACGGTAGCTTCAAAATTTTGAGTGAGACTGCGGTCATATCTACGCCACGTAATCCACTCATGCTGTAAATTCAACTCTGCACTATAACTTTCTTCAGGATTGAAATAGTCCACAATGACATCTTTGTTCTGGCCGTAATAACCTGCCAAAGTCAAACTGGTAATATGATGTGGAGCCTGAAAAATCTGCTGTTTAAGGTATGCGGAAACCTCTTGGCGTGTATTACCATCATCAATATCGGTGAACTGATAGACCAGACCTGCCTTACGAGCTTCATGCTGTTGCCAATTCAAATCAAAAGTATAAGATTTTCCTTCATTGCCATTTCGGATGGCCTGTAATGGAATATCCGCCTGACTATTAAATCCGAAGGCATACTGCCAATGGTCATTCAACCATTGTGACCAATTGACCTTGACCCCAAAGCGATCTTGATCCTGTTCATTGTCTATACTTTGAGACACCATAATATTCACCGCTTTACGACGCGATGCCCATTCCAGTCCCAACCCTACGCGTTGATCTTCAATTGTGCCCGTATCATATTCACCAGAACGGAAACTGTGATCAACATAAGTACGATAGTTATCAAAAAACCATGGACTGTGAATACGTGTGAAATGATCCTGCTCGCGATTTCCTCTTAGACGATTGAGTAAGGCTGAGTTATCAGAGTCACTTTCTGAAAAATTACTCAGATGTTGAATAGAGGCATGATTACGGTCATTAAGTTCTTTTTTATTTTTGATTACCGTCGTATCTTCAGGCATGATTTGCATGAGCTCATCACTTTGGAGTCGCCATTCCTGAATATTTTCCAAAGCTCGCACGTTTTCTAAATGACGAATTCGGATTCCTTCATCAACAGGTATTACCCCATCCCATTGAGATACGATCCATTCAGCGCGTTGCGGGTTTTCACGTAAAAGTTGAATAAGTGCACGATTATTTTGAAAAAGTACATTATTGGGTGCTTTTGCAATCAACTTTTCATAATACTGTTCTGCTTTGGCATATTCTTGACGATAGGCATAATTCAGACCGACCAAAGCTAGATACTCACTCCGGTCATCATGGGTAACTTTATCCACCCCTTTAGCATTACTATATTGGAAAGTAGGCAAGGCTTTATCCATGTTTTTTAATAATTGATCAGCTTCCTTATATTTCTCCTGTTCAATTAATGAATAATACAAGCCTGCATAGAGTTCAAAATGAGCATAGTTTTTCTCATTTAATAAATTTTTATAAATTTTTTCAGCGACTTCAGGTTGTAAATTTTTAAAATAGGCATCAGCAATTGCTTGACGCACATAAGGAGGCATTTGTTCTAGAGGCACTCCAATTTTCGGAATCTGCTCCAAAGCTTTTCCAGCGCGATTTCGCTCATTCAAAGCATAAATGTATTCATAATAAAACCGTCTTCTCCAATTGGGATCGTTCGGCAATTGTGATTCGTATTGCTCCATGTCCGCCAGCACTGCATCAAGTTGCTGGTACGGCTGTTTTCGTCCCCGATAAATTGAAAGCTTATAATATTCCACAGCATTTTGAATCCGCTGGGAAAATTCATTAATTTTGGCATTGGCTCTGAGGTCAGTATTTTCTTTGAGTGATTTACTATTTTGTATGAAATTTTCAGCATTGGCATAATCAGCATTGACCATCAATGCCAATGCATACTGTTCTTCTGTACTTACATCCTTACTCTTTTCGATAGCCAGATTAGCCGTATTCAAAGCTTCAACCGGCATATCCAACATCCGGTAAGTATAGGAAAGCTGTGCCAAATAATCTGCTTCGACCTGATTAATATCAATTTGAGAAAGGGTTTTTTTCGCCTGAGCCTTTTTACCCGCTTCCGCTTGTAATATTCCTGTCCATACGACCCATTGCGGATTAGAATCGGTTTTTGCAAAGTTTTTGGCCCAGTTTTCTGCAGCCTCAAATTTCTTTAAGTCTCGTAATGCCTTGATGACGGATATCTTTCCATAGGTTGGAAATTGTTGACTTTTTATACCTTTAAGGTAGCGAATATCGGACTCTGCAAATTTTTTATTTTCATAGGCCGTCACGACAAAATCCGCAATTAATTTCTGATTATTGGGATAACGGTTCAATAATTGTCTGAGTTTTTGTAATCCAGTATCGACCTGGCCTTGTTTAATTAAAGGTACAATTCTTTCACGCTGTTGATCAACAACGTCGTTATAAATCAATTCAGCGGATGACAATGTAGAAAACAGTAAAGTCCCACAAGAGAGCGAGAGTAAAGTGAGCTTAAAGTTCATAATTAAAATATTCTTTATTCATTGTTATTAATGGTCATATTCTAATCCACAATATATGACTAAAAGACCTGATTAACAAAAATATTGTGTTTCGTTTTGTATTTTTATTATTTTATGTGATAAATATCACATTATTTTAACTGTGAAATATAATGATTTTTATCTGCTTAATTTACTTTAAAATCTACTATATTTTCTTTATTCAATCAGTAAGTTTTGACTCAATCATTAACTTTGACTACTTCTAAAATATCTGTTTTTTTAAAATCTATCATTTTTATATTTGTTTTCTCAGTGACAGATCTCCTGCGCGTCAAAGCTTACTCAACAAAAAAGCCCTCAACTGAGGGCTTTTAGATTCACTTACTGAATTAAGCTACGCCTTTGCGTTTTAGAACCTCTAACATGGTCGATCCCAGTTCCGCAGGGCTACGGGTATAGGCCATACCGGCACGCTCAAAGGCAGCAAACTTTTCTTCTGCAGTGCCTTTACCACCCGAAATGATTGCACCTGCATGTCCCATACGTTTGCCTTTAGGCGCAGTTACACCGGCAATATACCCTACAACAGGTTTGGTGACATGAGATTGAATGTACTCCGCAGCTTCTTCTTCTGCGGTTCCCCCAATCTCACCAATCATAATGATAGCTTCGGTTTGCGGATCTTCCTGGAATAACTTCAAGCAATCAATCTGGTTCATGCCGGGAATCGGGTCGCCCCCAATACCAATACATGTTGACTGCCCCAAACCCAGTTTCGTAGTTTGTGATACCGCTTCATAAGTCAGCGTGCCTGAACGCGAAATAATCCCGATTTTACCAGGTTGGTGGATATGACCCGGCATAATCCCGATTTTGCATTCACCCGGAGTAATAATACCGGGACAGTTTGGACCAATCAGACGTGTGCCATTGCCATTGGTTTCTAAATAGCGTTTGGCTTTTAACATATCCAGTGTTGGTACACCTTCGGTAATAACCACAATCAATCCAATCCCAGAATCAACCGCTTCCACAATAGAGTCCAGCACAAAAGGCGCAGGCACATAAATTACAGAGGCATCTGCACCCGTTTCTTTCACTGCTTCACGCATGGTATTAAACACAGGTAAATCTAGATGTTTCTGCCCACCCTTACCCGGCGTAACTCCACCCACGACTTTGGTACCATAGGCGATTGCCTGTTCTGAATGAAAAGTACCATTTTTACCGGTAAAACCTTGAACCAAAACTTTTGTGTCTTTATTTACTAATACGCTCATGATCAATACCCCTTTAAGCTTTTACTGCAGCAACAATTTTTTCTGCTGCATCGGCCAGGCCATTTGCAGAAATCAATTTCAAACCAGATTCATCGAGTAACTTGGCACCCAGCTCGGCATTGTTCCCTTCCAGGCGAACCACAACCGGCACAGTGACATTCACTTCTTGAACTGCTGCAATAATTGCTTCCGCAATCATGTCACAACGTACAATTCCACCAAAAATATTAATCAAGACACCTTGAACAGAAGTGTCGGCCAGAATGATTTTGAAAGCTTCAATCACGCGTTCTTTGGTTGCACCACCACCCACATCCAGGAAGTTGGCAGGCTGACCGCCATACAGTTTGATGATGTCCATAGTTGCCATGGCGAGACCTGCACCATTCACCATACAACCGATATTGCCTTCTAAAGCCACATAGTTCAGATCAAACTCAGAAGCTTTTAATTCACGCTCATTCTCTTGTGATTTATCGCGTAATGCAGCGACTTCAGGCAGACGATACAGCGCATTAGAATCAATCCCGACTTTTGCATCCACGCAGAGAATATCCCCATTCTCACGTACAGACAGTGGATTAATTTCGAATAATGCAAAATCATTTTCAACAAAAGCCTGATAGGCTGCGGTCATAATCTTGACGAACTGGTTAATTTGTCCATCTTTCAAATTCAGCGCAAATGCTACTTCACGGGCTTGAAATGGCATTAAACTCACCAAAGGATCCACTTCAACTTTTATAATTTTTTCAGGCGTTTCTTCGGCCACTTTTTCAATTTCAACACCGCCTTCACTCGATGCCATAAAGGTGATACGACGACTAGAACGGTCAACGACTGCACCGAGGTACAACTCGCGCTCAACTGGATAAACATCCTCAGAGACTAAAATACTGTTGACTGGTTGTCCATTGGCATCGGTCTGATAAGTCACCAAGCGTGAACCAATAATCTGATTGGCATATTCAGAGGCTTCGGCAGCTGATTTCACCACTTTTACCCCACCGGCCTTACCACGCCCTCCAGCATGCACCTGGGCTTTAAGTACCGCAAATTTTCCTCCAAGCTGCTCAAAAGCTTTTACGGTTTCTTCTGCATTTGTGGCCAGAATACCTTCTTGAACAGGCATACCATATTTTTTTAATAACGTTTTTGCTTGATACTCATGTAAATTCATTGAATAACCTTTTATTACTTCTTTGCTTTGTTATAACCCACCAGTACCCAGACCTCCGTCAAAGCAGCACCAGCATTTTTTAAAATCGTTATCTTTATTTTTAGATGATTGTTCCAATAAAAACAACCATGAAATGTAAAAAGAGCGACCTAAGTCGCTCTTTTTTCGAATTACTTACGCTTACGTTGAATCGCGTGAATGGCGCGTCCGTCAACTGCAAGTGCAGCTTCATGCACCACTTCAGAGAAAGTTGGGTGACCGAAAGTCATCAACTGTAGATCTTCAACTGAAGATACAAACTCAAGCGCGATCATACCTTGGTGTACGATATCAGACGCAGCAGGTCCGATCACGTGCATACCCAGTAGACGATCTGTTTTCGCATCAGCAACAAACTTCACGAAACCAGCGCCTTCACCAGCAGCGAGTGCTCGGCCGTTGACAGCAAAACCGAATTGACCAGTTTTCACTTCATGACCTTTTTCAGTCGCTTGCTGTTCTGTTAAACCTACCCACGCCGCTTCTGGATGTGTGTAAATTACAGAAATAATCGTGTCATAGTTCACTTGTGCAGCATGACCGTGAATACGTTCCGCTGCCATTACGCCTTCTTCCATTGCTTTATGCGCAAGCATTGGACCACGTACCAAGTCACCAATTGCATATACGCCTTCAACAGAAGTTGCACACCAATCGTTTACTTCAACCAAACCACGTTCAGTTAATTTGATGCCACAGTCATCAGCCAATAAACCTTCAGCATAGGCACGACGACCGACACAAACGATCAACTTATCGAAAGTTTCAGTTTTGTCTTCACCAGCTTGGTTATATTTTACTGTGACTTCACGACCGTTGATTTCAGTACCTGCAACTTTCGCACCGATACGGATATCCATACCTTGCTTAGTCAACAGTTTCTGGAAGTCTTTTGCCAAAGCTTTATCAGCCATTGGCAAGAATGCGTCCATTGCTTCAAATACAACAACTTCTGCACCCAAACGACGCCATACTGAACCTAATTCAAGGCCGATTACACCAGCACCAATCACACCTAAACGCTTAGGTACTTCTGGGAATTCAAGTGCACCAGTAGAATCAACGATCAAGTCTTGATCTACAGGAGCCACTGGAATATTTACCGGTACAGAACCCGTTGCAAGAATCACGTATTTAGGTTCTAAAACTTGAGTTTCACCTTCGTGAGACACAAATTCTACTTTCTTACCGGCAAGCAGTTTACCCGTACCTTTTAACCACTCGATGCCATTACCTTTAAGTAACTGATCGATACCGCCAGTCAATTGATCTACAACTTTGTCTTTACGAGCCAGCATTTTAGCAAGATCAAATTTAACTTCACCGGTCGTAATACCATGGTCATCTAGATGCTGAACGGTATCTTCATAACGATGTGAAGAATCAAGTAAAGCTTTAGACGGGATACAACCGACGTTTAAGCAAGTACCGCCTAAAGATGGTTTACCTTTATGAATACGTTTTTCAATACACGCAACTTTAAAACCAAGTTGAGCTGCACGAATCGCTGCTTCATAACCACCTGGTCCACCACCGATAACAACAAGATCAAACTGTTGAGACATGTTTATCTCCAAAAATGGGCCTAGAGTTTTGCCCTAAGCCCATGGATTTATTCTAAAGAATTAAAGGTCAAGGATAAGGCGAGCAGGTTCTTCTAACAATTCTTTGATTGCTACAAGGAAACCTACAGCTTCTTTACCATCAATTAAACGGTGATCATAAGACAATGCAAGATACATCATTGGCAAGATTTCTACTTGACCATTGACTGCCATTGGACGGTCCTGGATTTTGTGCATACCCAAGATCGCAGTTTGTGGCGTGTTCAAGATTGGTGTAGAAAGCAATGAACCGAAAGTACCACCATTGGTAATAGTGAACGTACCGCCAGTCATGTCTTCGATGCCTAACTTACCATCACGTGCCTTACCAGCATAAGCGCGGATACCGTTTTCTACTTCAGCGTAGTTCATACGGTCTGTATCACGAAGTACAGGAACCACTAGACCACGTTCAGATGAAACTGCAACACCGATGTCATAGTAACCATGATAAACAATGTCATCGCCATCGATAGAAGCATTTACCGCTGGGTAGCGTTTCAGTGCTTCAGTCGCTGCTTTAACGAAGAATGACATGAAGCCTAAACGTGCACCATGGCGTTTTTCGAATGCATCTTTATATTGAGCACGCATTTCCATGATTGGTTTCATGTTGACTTCGTTGAACGTCGTTAACATTGCAGTGCTTTGTGTCGCATTAAGCAGACGTTCAGCAACACGTTTACGAAGACGAGTCATAGGAACACGTTTTTCGATACGTTCACCAACAGCAATGCTTAAAGGCGCAGTAGCAGGAGCAGCTGGTTTAGCTTGATGATTTACAACATCTTCTTTAGTGATGCGGCCACCGCGACCAGTACCTGAAACATCAGTAGCAGCAATACCTGATTCTGTTAAGGCTTTACGCACTGCAGGCGCTTGATCAGCAACAGGTTGAGCACGCTCAACTACAGGTGCATTACCCGCTTCTGTTTGTGCAGCAGCTTGTTCAACTTTTTCTTCAGACTGAACTGCTTGAGTTTGTTCAGCGCCAGAAACAGCACCTTCTTCAAACTGTGCAATTACTTCATTCGATAATACTGTATCGCCTTCATTTTTAATGATTGAGGCAATTGTACCGTCAGCAGGAGCAACAACTTCTAAAACAACTTTATCAGTTTCGATATCGCAGATCACTTCATCACGTGATACAGCTTCACCTGGTTGTTTATGCCAAGTTGCGATCGTACCGTCTGCAACTGACTCTGGGAATACCGGTGCTTTAATTTCGGTTGCCATTATTTAGAATCTCCTGATTGTTCAGCTGCAATCGCGAGTGCGTCATTTACCAGCTGAGCTTGTTGTTTTGCATGCAAATATGGTGAACCACAAGCCGGTGCAGCAGAAGCTTCACGACCTGCATAACTGATACGAACTTGTTTACCCGCTTTCATCACGTCGTCATATAGACGTGGAGCGATGAACAACCAAGCACCTTGGTTTTTCGGTTCTTCTTGAGTCCAAACCACTTCTTTTACGTTTGGATAAGAAGCAAGTACTTCAGCAATACGTTGTTCTGGATATGGGTACAATTGTTCGATACGAACGATTGCAGTGTTGTTTAATTCTTGCTCACGACGTTTTTCAAGCAAATCGTAATAAACCTTACCACCACAAAGTACAAGACGGGTTACGTCTGACTTGTTGATGTTGTCGATTTCATCGATCACAGTCTGGAATGTACCAGTTGCAAGTTCTTCCAATGTAGAAGTTGCAAGTTTGTGACGAAGCAATGACTTCGGTGAAGTCACGATCATTGGTTTACGGATTGGACGGATTGCCTGACGACGCATCGCATGGAAAATCTGTGCCGGTGTCGTTGGCGTAATCACTTGCATGTTGTCTTCAGCACATAGCTGCAAGAAACGTTCTAGACGTGCAGATGAATGCTCTGGACCTTGACCTTCAAAACCGTGTGGAAGAAGCAATGTCAAGCCACATACACGCTCCCATTTGGTTTCACCAGATGAGATGAACTGGTCGATTACCACTTGCGCACAGTTAGCAAAGTCACCGAACTGAGCTTCCCAAATAATCAAGCTCTTCGGTAAAGTCGTTGCATAACCATATTCAAATGCTAGCACCGCCATTTCTGACAATAAAGAGTCATAAATTGCAGTACGCGGCTGGTTTTCTTTCAAGTTACATAATGGAATGTAAGTTGAACCATCTACCTGGTTATGTAGTTTCGCGTGACGGTGTGAGAAAGTACCACGGCCCACGTCTTCACCCGTTAAACGTACCAGGAAGCCTTCATCAAGAATGGTCGCATACGCTAAAGTTTCTGCAGCACCCCAGTTCAGCGGCATTTCACCCGTTTGCATTTTCAGGCGATCATCAATCACTTTCGCTACTTGACGTTGCATCACGAAGCCTTCTGGAAGCTCGCGCATTTTTTTGCCAAGTTCTTTTAAGCGTTCGATCGGGAAAGTGGTATCCCAAACGTCAGTGTAGTCATGACCTAGATAAGGTGACCAATCCACAAACATTTTGGTATTTGGCTCAAGAACAAGTGCGTTAGCAACGTGTTTACCTGCTTCAAGGTCAGAACGATATTGTTCAACCATGGCATCAGCTGAAGCACGATCCAATACACCTTGTTGTACAAGTTGATCAGCATAAAGCGTACGTGTGGTCGCTTTCTTGTTGATGACTTGGTACATCATTGGTTGAGTTGCAGCTGGTTCATCTGCTTCGTTGTGACCGCGACGACGGTAGCAGAACATGTCAATCACGACATCCTTACGGAATGTATGACGGAAATCATGAGCCAATTGAGAAACGAACAATACTGCTTCAGGGTCATCACCATTGACATGGAAGATTGGCGCCTGAATCATTTTCGCAATGTCAGTACAGTATTCTGTAGAACGTGCATCACGTGGATCAGACGTTGTGAAACCTACCTGGTTGTTTACAACGATGTGAACCGTACCACCCACGGTGTAACCACGCGTTTGTGACATTTGGAAGGTTTCTTGGTTTACACCTTGACCTGCAAATGCAGCATCACCATGTACGATGATTGGCAATACGTCATCACCGCCAATGTCTTTACGACGTACTTGACGAGCACGTACCGAACCTTCAACTACAGGTCCAACAATTTCCAGGTGTGACGGGTTAAATGCCAATGCCAAGTGAACCTCGCCACCCGGAGTCATCACGTTAGATGAGAAACCTTGATGGTACTTAACGTCACCTGAACCTTTTTTATGCAGTGATTTACCTTCGAACTCACCAAACAGGTCAGCCGGGTTTTTACCCATAATGTTAACAAGAAGGTTCAAACGGCCACGGTGAGGCATACCGATCACAACTTCTTTACAACCTACAGAACCTGCACGTTGAATCAGTTCGTTCACCATAGGGATGAAAGATTCACCGCCTTCAACACCAAAACGTTTTGCACCAACGTATTTATTACCGAGGTATTTTTCTAAGCCTTCAGCTGCAGTTAAACGTTCTAATACGTGTTTCTTTTGATCAGCAGTGAAACCGAATTGGCCTTTAGCCCCTTCTAGGCGTTGTTGAATCCAGCGTTTTTCTTTGGTATCAACAATATGCATGTATTCAGCACCAATAGAAGCACAATACGTTGCTTCCATTGCCTGAACCATTTCAGCAAGGGTTGCTTCAGTTTTACCCAGCGCAAGATTACCGGTATTAAATACGGTATCAAGATCTGACTGGGTTAAACCATGCGCAGCAAGATCAAGATCAGGCACGATTTCACGTTTCGCCAAACCAAGTGGATCTAATTTTGCTTTTTGATGACCACGGTTACGATAAGCCGCAATCAGTTGCAATACGCCAATTTGACGACGTTCATGCTCAGAACTTACAGCACTTTGAATCACAGGTTGAACGCGACTTGAGTTGCGACCTAATAAAAGGAATTGCTCACGTACATTGCTATGTGGTTGATCACCTTTAGGGAATTTACCGAAGTATTCCTGCCAGTCAGCTCCTACTGAGTCTGGTGACGTTAAATACTGCTCATAAAGTTCTTCAATATACGCTGCACTGTCAGCGCTAAGTTCAGTGTCAAGACGCAGTGCGTCAGCAACTTCTTGCATTTGTGGACCCATTTCCTATTGCAAAAACATTTTCAGGATGCTTTTTAAGCGAACCCATGATTAATAATGTCAAATTGGTAACATGACATTAGTCCCCATCAGGCATAAGCCATGAGGCGTTATCAATACATTAGGAATAACCCAATGTGAATAATGAATCATAACGCCCTCATTGGCATCATCACTCATTTAAATACTCGGCCAAAACCGAGCAATTTTTTGCAAATCGACTTAGAAAAAATAACTACATGACTTAGTTTTTCTAAAGCGATTTATATCTATTTATAAACCTTATACATAATTTCCGATGTTGAAAAAATGTACGTAAATTAAGCGCTTTTTTTAAATATAGCTTTGTGTCAAATCGTAACATGTTCTCCAGTTACAATTGATTTTTTTGACACATACCTCTCATAACTCAGCGAAATACATACGCAGTATTTTCATCTAATATATGGTGCTTTATCTCATAATTAGATTCAATCTAGACCAAAGTCCTACCCCACTTCGGCACATATAACAAAAGAGAGCACAATATTTAAACTGGCCCTCTTTATATACGTTATATGATAACATTTTAATCTCAACTTTGCAGATTCAAGCTTACGATTAGCGCTTTAATCGCCAATTCAAACAATCTCACAACAATCAGATCATTTTTCAGCATATCTCTGCTTCAGTTTTAATCAATTATATATTTTTAAAAAACTTCTGCACACCCTGCCCCCCTCTCTATTCGTATAGTTATTTAGTATCAGAACGATATCCATAATTATTAAAAGCATAAAAAAGCACACCATGAGGTGTGCTTTTTTTGACTGGGACAGATTAACCTGCTTGGTCTAACAACATGCTACGGATGTGACCGATGGCTTTAGTTGGATTAAGACCTTTAGGACAAACTGATACACAGTTCATGATACCTTTACAACGGAACAAGCTGAATGGATCGTCAAGACGAGCCAAACGATCTTGAGTTGCTGTATCACGTGAATCGATGATAAAGCGGTATGCATTCAACAATGCTGAAGGACCCAGGAACTTGTCCGGGTTCCACCAGAATGATGGGCATGCAGTTGAACAACATGCACAAAGAATACATTCATACAGACCATCCAGGTGCTCACGCTCTTCAGGAGACTGTAAACGCTCCTTCGCTGGCGCAGGCTGGTTGTTGATCAAGAATGGATGAATTTTGTTGTACTGATCGTAGAACTGATTCATATCTACAACCAAGTCTTTAATCACAGGCAGACCTGGTAGCGGACGAATAGTGATTACTTCTGGTAAATCGTTCAGGTTCCAAAGACACGCCAAACCATTTTTACCATTGATGTTTACACCATCAGAACCACAAATCCCTTCACGGCATGAACGACGGAACGTTAAAGATTCGTCTTGTACTTTCAACGCAAGCAGAGCATCAAGCAACATACGGTGCTTGTCTGTCAACTCAAGTTTAAAAGTTTGCATGTACGGTGCTTTATCCTTATCGGGATCGTAGCGGTAGATATTAAATGTACGAGTACCTCTACTCATCTTACTTCTCCTAATTAGAATGTACGTGGTTTAGGTGGAATTGCATCAACCGACAATGGACGGTAACGCACTGGCTTGTACTCAAGATGGTTATCAGTTGAGAACCATAATGTGTGCTTCATCCACTCATCATCACGACGACCATAAGGGTAAGCTGGATGATCTGGAGACTCTTCAAAGTCAACTACAGTATGCGCACCACGGCACTCTTTACGAGCAGCAGCAGAAATTAGCGTTGCTTTAGCAACTTCATACAAGTTTTCAACTTCAAGTGCTTCAATACGTGCAGTGTTGAATACTTTAGATTTGTCTTTCAAATGAATATTGCGAACACGTGGCTCAATTGCAAGAATCTGTTTTACACCTTCTTCAAGCAGTGCAGATGTACGGAATACACCAGCATGGTCTTGAACGATGTCACGGATTGCATCAGCAACGTCTTGCGCATTTTCACCCGAAGCTGATTCATCAAGCTTACGAATACGGGCAACAGTTTGCTCAAGCACAGTTGTAGGAAGTGGAGCGTATTCATCACCGTGGTGTTTAGTCACGTAGTCGATGATGTGTTCACCCGCAGCTTTACCAAATACAACCAAGTCAAGCAGTGAGTTGGTACCTAGACGGTTTGCACCATGTACAGATACACATGAACATTCACCGATTGCATAAAAACCTTTCACTGGTTTAGTGAAGTCACGGCCTTCTTGATTGGTTGAGTAAACGTCATTTTCTTTGTCGTAGTGAGTAACAAGCGCTTCAGTTTCGCGAGTTTCAGGAACAACAACCTGGCCATGAATATTCGTCGGAATACCACCCATTTGGTAATGGATTGTTGGTACTACCGGAATTGGCTCTTTAGTGATATCCACGTTCGCGAATTTCTTGCCAATCTCGAATACAGATGGAAGACGCTTCATGATTGTATCCGCACCCAAGTGCGTCATATCAAGCAGAATATAATCGCCTTTAGGACCACAACCACGACCTTCTTTAATTTCCTGGTCCATAGAACGTGATACGAAGTCACGTGGCGCCAAGTCTTTCAAAGTTGGAGCATAACGTTCCATGAACGGTTCGCCGTCTTTGTTACGAAGGATTGCACCTTCACCACGACAACCTTCAGTTAACAATACGCCTGCGCCCGCGACACCCGTTGGGTGGAATTGCCAGAATTCCATATCTTGCAATGGAATACCTGCACGAGCAGCCATACCAAGACCGTCACCAGTGTTGATATAAGCGTTTGTAGATGCACGGTAAACACGACCCGCACCACCGGTTGCGAACAATGTCGCTTTTGCCTGGAATACTGCAATTTTACCAGTTTCCTGGTCAATTGCTGTTACGCCCAGTACATCACCTGCTTCGTTACGAATCAGGTCAAGCGCGATCCATTCTACGAAGAATTGGGTGCCCATTTTCACGTTGCTTTGATAAAGCGTATGAAGAAGTGCGTGACCGGTACGGTCAGCTGCAGCACATGCACGTGGAACTGCTTTCTCACCGTAGTTTGCAGAGTGGCCACCGAATGGACGCTGGTAAATTGTACCGTCTGCGTTACGGTCAAATGGCATACCTAAGTGTTCAAGTTCATAAACCACTTGAGGTGCTTCACGCGTCATGAATTCAATCGCGTCTTGGTCACCTAACCAGTCAGAACCTTTAACTGTATCGTAGAAGTGGTAGTGCCAGTTATCTTCTTGCATGTTACCAAGAGAGGCACCGATACCACCCTGCGCTGCTACAGTATGCGAACGTGTTGGGAATACTTTAGTTAATACAGCAACTTTCAAACCAGCTTGAGCAAGTTGGTAAGAAGCACGCATACCTGAACCACCACCACCAACGATGACTGCATCGAAAGTTTGGTGTGGAATATTGGTGTAATCTTCTTTAGGGGTTATAGCGCCCATGATTGTTTCCTATCAATTCGCCCAAAAAATCTGGATTGCCCAGATTGCATATGCAAATACAGCAATAATGACTGCTGAAGTCAGCACCAAACGCAAGCCTGAAGCTGAAGGACCCATTTGACGAGTAGTCACATAATCCGTGAATACCTGCCACATACCGATCCAAGCGTGTGCGACAAGAGATAAGACGGCCAATAAAGATAAAATCTTCATCGGTAATGTCATCATAAAGCCAAACCATTGTTCAAAATTGAATCCACCATGAAAAAGGATCCAACCCAATACCACAACAGTATAAACAGCAAGAATCACAGCACTGATACGTTGGATAAACCAATCGCGAGAACCTGAACCCGTTAAACCTGTAGCACTTTTCATTAGAGAACAATCCATACAAAGGCCGCAATAATACCTATCGCAGACAAGACCAATGAAATAGTAGCAGCGACACGGCCACTTTGCAGTTCTTCTGCAATACCTATGTCTGCAAGTAAATGCTTAATACCCGTGAACGTATGATAAATTAAGCCGGCTACAAATACCCATACAACAAAACGCACAATGAAGCCGCTAAAGATTTCCTGAACTTCAGCAAAACCTTCAGCTGAAGACAGCGATTTGTCTAAAAGCCACAAAAGTACTGGTACAAGTAAAAATACGATGACACCAGAAAGACGGTGTAGAATTGATGCAATAGCCACAGGGGATTTTAAGTTTACTTCTAAAACTTGACCCATGGACAAATTGACAGGTCTGTTGCTTTTCACAGCGGGCATCCTGTAAGTAAAAACTCCATCCGGAGTTTGTTGGAATTAATTCGAAGGAAAGCTAGCATTGTTAGGTATTTGCAATATCCTGCAATACCTAAACTTAAAACGACACTGAATTATAAAACGTGAACTATCAAAATACAAACAGTCACATTTGCCTTTTCCTTAAAAAAACATCAAATAAGAATCATTAACATTAAATACCCTATTCAAGCAGACAAAATATATCTAAGAAAATAGAGCTATATACTTGGTTTTTATTAAATATAAGTTAAATTGGTTAATCGTTTTTAGCTTTGAAAATTAAATTGATTTATTTAGACTAAAGATGAACAAAGAATTGCTATATTTTACAACTATCTTATTCATATTTATATCTTCATATACTGCCTTTCATTTTTAAGATAAATATAAAGTATTTATAAAAATTATATTCGATCAACATCATGAAATAACCACTTAGTCTGTGCATAACTGGCATTTCCCACCAAATCATGACTAATTTTTCAGCAAAATTATGCTTTATTTTTGTCAATTTGTACAAATAATCATCACTTACATCTATTTTCAGTAGTTATTTTTTAGCCAAACGAACTTTATTTTACTTATCATTTATCGCTTTTAATTATGACTAGAAAAATAGCAGCAGAATCACCAACAAGATGTAAGTTACGAAAATTGTAATAATTTAGAATATAAGACTATATAAAAATTCATCATTTATCAGAGTTTTTAAGAATTAAAAATTGCTTACAATTCCAACAGCATGCATTTTTTTTTCTGCAACTTCTTTTCATATGACTTATTATACTGCGTCGATACTGATATTTTCCTCACGTTTACTGGATTATTTTTTGACCAAATCCCTGTGAGAGCGTCTTTTTTTATCCATAAGTATAATTGACAAAATTTCAGTACTCACTAATCTTATAGCAAATTTTTGATCCATCTGATTCGCGCATTAAAAGATTAGTACTACGAGTCGGATAAAACATTCACCAGGACAGGAGATCTATTGAATGTCTGAAGCAACTGGCAAAAAAGCCGTTTTACAGCTTGATGGCAAAGAAATTGAATTACCAATTTACAGCGGCACATTGGGCCCAGATGTAATCGACGTTAAAGATGTGTTGACTGCAGGTCACTTTACTTTTGATCCTGGTTTTATGGCAACAGCTGCATGTGAATCAAAAATCACATTCATCGATGGCGGTAAAGGTGTTCTTTTACACCGTGGTTATCCAATCGACCAGTTAGCGACTAAAGCAGACTACCTAGAAACTTGCTACTTGTTGTTAAACGGCGAGCTTCCAACTGCTGAACAAAAAGTTGAATTTGACGCTAAAGTACGTAACCACACTATGGTTCACGACCAAGTTAGCCGTTTCTTCAATGGTTTCCGTCGCGATGCTCACCCGATGGCAATCATGGTTGGTGTAGTGGGTGCGCTTTCTGCGTTCTATCACAACAACCTAGACATCGAAAATGTTGATCACCGTGAAATTACAGCAATCCGCTTGATTGCTAAAGTTCCTACGCTGGCAGCTTGGAGCTACAAATATACAGTAGGTCAACCATTCGTTTACCCACGTAACGATTTAAGCTACGCTGAAAACTTCTTGTACATGATGTTTGCTACTCCTGCAGACCGTGATTACAAAGTTGACCCAATTCTTGCGAAAGCAATGGACCGTATTTTCACGCTTCATGCTGACCACGAACAAAACGCATCTACTTCTACAGTACGTTTAGCTGGTTCTACTGGCGCTAACCCATATGCATGTATCGCTGCTGGTATCTCTGCACTTTGGGGTCCTGCTCACGGTGGCGCGAACGAAGCTGTTCTTAAGATGCTTGATGAAATCGGCTCTGTAGAAAACGTTGCTGACTTCATGGAAAAAGTAAAAACTAAAGAAGTTAAACTTATGGGCTTCGGTCACCGAGTTTATAAAAACTTCGATCCACGTGCGAAAGTAATGAAAGAAACTTGTGATGAAGTTCTTGCTGCTCTTGGCATCAACGATCCACAACTTGCTTTGGCTATGGAACTTGAACGTATTGCGTTGTCTGACGAATACTTCATCAAACGTAACCTATACCCTAACGTAGACTTCTACTCAGGTATCATCCTTAAAGCGATTGGTATCCCGACTGAAATGTTTACAGTAATCTTCGCTCTTGCACGTACAGTTGGCTGGATCAGCCACTGGTTAGAAATGCACAGCGGTCCTTACAAAATCGGTCGTCCACGTCAGCTTTACACTGGTGAAGTTCAACGTGACATCCAAGGTCGTTAATTCTGTAAGAATTAACAGCTTTAGAAAACCACCCTTTCGGGTGGTTTTTTTATATTTTTTAATCGAGGTATGTAGATGAATTGAATCAAATTCAATCCCGTCTTTTGAGCTAAAAACAGGATAACGCTTTCATAATTTAGCAAACTTATATTTACTTATTTTTAATTCAGATTTAAAAAATCGCAATAGTTCAAGGGTTTAAAATAATCACATCCATGTCTTTATTTATTAAAATTTAATTTAATCTTTAAAATAATCAAATCATCCAGACTAATTATTTTACTAGTATAGACAGGCTTAATTATTTATTTTAAAAAATATTTTTATACTTAATCATTCATCTTAATTAAAACCACCCTTAAGATATTAATTTTATCACTCTTACGGCCCCATTTTTATTTATAGGGCAATATTATTCTTGTAATAATGCTTATTTAATTTATTAAACTAATTATACGATCTTTAAGTAACAATAGAAAATTTCTTGTTAATAAAAATTATTTGAATAATAAAAATTCTATTTAATTACAGGTTATTATTCATACAGTTTTAACGCATCTTCTACATTAACAAAAATAGATACACATCATTTATTTTTTATTAACTTATTCCCTTTAAGTTATTTAAGTTGCTAACAACAACAGACTACCCTAAAAATAAGATGGGATGAAAAAAATGGCTAATCGAAACAATGAAAATGAAACAGATAGTTCAAATCGTGGATTCGCAAGTATGGATCCAGACCGGCAACGTGAAATAGCAAGTAAAGGCGGCCATGCCGCGCATGAAAGTGGACATGCTCATGAATTTACTTCAGAGGAAGCGCGTGCAGCAGGTCAAGCAGCGCATAGAAGTGGAAATGCTCATGAATTTACTTCAGAAGAAGCCCGTGAGGCAGGTGCACGTAGCCATATAAATACAAGCGGTCGCAGCCGCGATGATGACGATGATCACGATCGCGGCAGACGTTCTGGTGGTCGGGGTCGCAGCCGTGATGACGACGAT
>DFAM01000005.1 GCA_002365595.1 Acinetobacter sp. UBA3106
AAACTTGCTGTCGCGAGTAAAATAAAAAACTGTGCAGCATAGCGAAAAGGTTTATTCAAGAAGCTATACGGCCACCAGACCTGAATCGCCTCAACGAATAAAAAGACAGGAATGAGTAAACTCGCCCAGCCTAAAAAACCGAACAGTAAATCTGCAATCCACGCACCGGCCACCCCGCTGGCATTCGAAACCTGCTGGGTATCACTGGAAATATGCATCCAGCCCGGATCAAAAGGCGTATAGGTCACTGTTGCAAGGAATAAATAAATTCCAAAAGAGACTAAAAATAATGTCTTTATTAAGCGCTGTGCATAAACACTCGACACCGCAGTCATATACTGTCCTGTTACCAATTTTTCATTCATGTTTTTTGTAAGAAACTAAGACAAAATAGTTTCACAATAAACTCGGTATTATGCACCTGTTCCAAGAAAAAAGATGCAATATTATGTAGTGGCTGCTGCTAGCAAATCCGCCAGATTGAGTATCTAGCACAGCGCTGTTGTTGTATATAGCTCAAATCGATTTGAATGATCAATAATATCGACATCGAACGCACACAACTGTTATAGAGTTTCACGTATAATTCCACAAATTTCTAAATAAAAAAAGGATGCTGCGAATGAGCGCTCGTCACTCACGCTTGATTATTCTAGGTTCAGGCCCTGCTGGTTATAGCGCAGCTGTATATGCTGCACGTGCCAACTTGAAGCCAACACTGATTGCCGGCTTACAACTCGGTGGTCAATTGACCACAACTACTGAAGTTGATAACTGGCCTGGTGATCCGGAAGGTCTAACCGGCCCTGCCCTGATGGAACGTATGCAAGCGCATGCTGAACGTTTTGGCACCGAAATTGTCTATGACCATATCAACGAAGTTGATTTAAGCGTTCGTCCATTCGTTTTAAAAGGCGATATGGAAGAGTTCACCTGTGATGCCTTAATCATTGCAACCGGTGCAACAGCTCAGTACTTAGGTCTTGAATCCGAAGCTGCATTTATGGGCCAAGGCGTCAGCGCATGTGCAACCTGTGATGGTTTCTTCTATAAAAACCAGAAAGTTATGGTGGTCGGTGGTGGTAACACTGCGGTAGAAGAAGCACTTTACTTATCCAATATTGCTTCACATGTGACTCTGGTTCACCGCCGCGATTCTTTACGTTCCGAGAAAATTCTGCAAGATCATCTTTTTGCTAAAGAAAAAGAAGGCAAAATCAGTATTATCTGGAACCATCAGGTTGAAGAAGTGTTGGGTGACAATACCGGTGTAACCGCCGTTCGTCTTAAATCCACCCAAGATGGCTCAAAACAAGATGTTGATGTAACAGGCCTATTTGTTGCAATCGGTCATAAACCGAATAGCAGCATGTTTGAAGGTCAATTGAATCTGCGTGACGGTTATATTCAGGTACACAGCGGTACTGCAGGTAATGCCACTGCTGCTTCTGTTGCAGGTGTATTTGCTGCTGGTGATATTGCTGACAGTGTTTACCGTCAAGCGATTACTTCAGCAGGTTCAGGCTGTATGGCAGCCCTCGATGCTGAAAAATATCTTGATGCTTTAGGTGAATGATTGAAATAAATCCATTCAACTAAACAAAAAAACCGTCCTCTTGGGGCGGTTTTTTTTTGTATGATAAAAATCATAAACTTTTATCGCTATTTGTTCTTCTCGTTCAGGCTGAATCCCATGCATCCATTAGCACCTTCAGAATTCATTTTCCCCGATCCCATCGAAGCTGATCCTGATGGGCAAGGGTTGATCTGCATAGGTGCTGACCTCTCCCCTTCTACACTTTTTGAAGCCTATACCCATGGTTTATTTCCCTGGTTTTCTGAAGGTGACCCGATCTACTGGTGGAGCCCTGAACCACGCTGCATTATCCGCCCACAGGATTATCATCCCAGTAAATCCTTAATTCGCAATATGAAAAAGTTTGATTATCAAATCACGGTTAATCAAGCTTTTGAACGGGTGATACGTTCTTGTTCTTTACCGCGTAGTTATGCGGAAGACACCTGGATTTCAGAAGACATTATTGAAGGATACTGCGAGCTATTTGAAGCTGGCTATGGCTATAGTATTGAAGTATGGGATGAAAATAGAGTGGTTGGCGGTTTATATGGCGTCACCATTGGACATGGTTGTTTTGGTGAATCCATGTTTAGTACGCAAACCGATGTCTCAAAAATGGCATTTTATACCTTAATGCTGATTGGCCGGGAAAATAATCTGCCCTGGATTGACTGTCAATTGGTCAATGATCATCTTTTAAGCTTGGGTGCCTGTACAATTTCTCGCCAGGCATATCTTAATTCGTTACAAGATGTTGTAAAACAGCCCGCAATCGATTGGAAAAAATATCAAGAGGGTGTATTTTCAAGTAAAACAATAGCGCAAAACGCAAAATTAATTGAATGAAAAATACAAGAGGGATCTTGCCATGAACTCGTATCACCCAAAGTCCCTGCTCAATGATTTACAGTATTACATTACGCCACCGCATAGCTGTAGTTATCTGGAACATAAATCAGCACGGATGGTGTTTTTAGATCCTGCCCATCGCATTGATGTGGTCAGCCTGTCTGAACTTTCACGTCTGGGGTTTCGTCGTAGTGGCGATTTTGTCTATCGTCCTGAATGCCACCTTTGCCGTCAATGTTTATCTTGCCGTGTCCCTGTTTCCGAATTTCAAATGAATCATGCACAAAAAAAGGCATGGAAACGCAATCAGGATCTAACGGTTAAAATTACTCGCACCGCCGATGCAACCAACATTCACTATCAACTCTATGAGCGCTATATCTTTGAACGTCATGCCGACGGTGATATGTTCCCGCCGAGTTTGGACCAATTTGAAAAATTTTTAGTGCATAGCTGCACAGACAGTTTCTTTCTCGAATTCTGGAAAGATGACAAACTGCTGGCTGTTTCCAGCTGCGATCCGCTAGATGATGGAGTTTCTGCGGTCTATACTTTCTTTGATCCTGATGAAAGCCGTCGTTCACTGGGTGTTTTTGCTATTCTTAAGCAAATTGAACATGCCAAAGCTTTGGGTTTACCGTATGTCTATCTCGGATATTGGGTGCCGCACTCGGATAAAATGAACTATAAATCCCAATATGTGCCTTTAGAGCTGTTAATTGATGGGCAATGGCGACGCTTAAACAGCTTGTTGAGCCCTGAAGAAATTCACCAATTGGGCAATTCTCTGATGACGACATTACCCTCTGGCTGGAACAATCCAATCATCAAATAATGTCTCCCCCTCCATTAAAACCCAAGCTTATTTAAACAGGCTCGCAAAATCATCGGTGCATGCTTTGACCATAATGATGGCATGCTCTTTTGATCCATCTGGATTTGGATAATAATTTTTACGTAAATCAATTTGATGAAAATCTGATTTTTCATATAGCTTGATGGCTGGAATATTGGATTCGCGAACCTCAAGAAAAATCTGTACTGGATTATTTTTTAGCATTGCTACCGATGCATCCAAAAGCTCAAAGCCTAAACCTTTGCCCTGCTGACTTGGATCAATTGCCATTAACAGTAAATTCGCTTCATCCAGCACAGGTTGTAAAATACAAAATCCAACCACCTGACCCTCTTGCTCAATAACCGTACTCTGATAACTACTGACAGCTTCTTCAAACTGTTTAATTGTCCAGGGATGGCTTTGTACCAATCTTTCAATTTTAGCTACCGTGGATACATCTGCAGCTTGCATCAAACGAATCATCTTCGTTCATCTTATATAGAATTAACCCTCGCATTATAAAAACTTTGCGACAAAAATCGAGTAAAAAAAAGAGCGATAATGATCGCTCTATAATCTTTGGGCTTAAAGACCTAATTTGGCTTTCCATTTTTCAAGCAAGCTGTGCGTATCCAAGTCATTCGGATGGAATCTCGGTTTAAAGTACATCAGCATTTCTTTACCCATACCTATAATCACGCCTTTAGAAGGACTATAAGCATAGGTATAGATGGACTTTAATGATTCAAAATTAAGTTGCTGATCCTGTTTTAATAAACGCGCAAGGAAATAGCTTTGCACCACAAATAAGGTCGCCATCGCGATCACCAGTGAAGAGGTACGCAGTGCATATGATTTTAAGCCTGTTCCGAAAACGCCTTCAAAGACATCATAGGCCACAGCTTTATGCTCATTTTCCTCAATCGCATGCCACATCCACATATTTTTCATGGTTTCATTGGTCATGAGCTCTTGAATGTGGGAATTGGTTAAGAGCTGTGATGCAATTGTTGCAGTGAAATGCTCCAGGGCTGTAGTGGCCGTTAAATCCACCATTTCTTGGGTGATACCAATAGGCTTAGCCAATTTGGCCATAAATTTACGTGTGGTCTGAATCACTTGATCAGTATAATGATCTAAAATATCGACATCATGCCCATACTTTTGCGCGGAAGCATTAAAGCCGACATGCTCGTGGGTATGCATGGCTTCTTGCCCAATAAAGGCAGAAATTTCTTTCTGTAATGCTTCATTGTGCTTAATGGCTGGGTGCTGACGCACTGCACGCACACTATCAATAAAAAACTTTTCGCCCGCAGGAAATAATGCAGAAAGTGCAGTCATAAAATGAGTCAAGCCTGCTGAACCATTCATCCAATATTCAGGGACATTGTCGAAATCAAAATTCATCCGGCGAACTGGAAAACTTGCACCAGCACGATTACTAATATTGACCTTTGCATTCATGATGCTCTACTCCTATTCAGCAAAGAAATTGCTAAATTCACTTTGTTTTACTTGATTCTTATATTACGTTTTTAAAAATTGGCGATAAGTGCAGATAAGGTCAGGGAAATATCAGTTAAGGACATGAGGAGGAATAAAGCACTGCTTTATTCCGACGCAAGAGAAATAAATAACAACAAGGCTTTTCAAAGCAAGCAAACAGAACAATATCTGAAATTATTTTTTTGACGTAAGGAAATACAACACTACTTTATTTCGATGCAAGAAATAAAAACACTGTCTAAAATTATATTTTAAATATAAAAAAAACGGATTCATAAAATAAAAGACCATCAAAAAAAGCGCCCCAAAGGGACGCTTTTTTTTCACACAATCAATACTTATGCAGTTACTTTAGCAACAACACCAGCACCAACTGTACGACCACCTTCACGGATCGCAAAACGTAGACCTGGGTCCATTGCGATTGGGTGAATCAATTCTACTGACATTTCT